>NZ_JACCBG010000001.1:2230000-3430000 GCF_013409645.1 Nocardioides panaciterrulae
CTCACGTGTTACTCACCCGTTCGCCGCTCGAGTACCCCCGAAGAGGCCTTTCCGCTCGACTTGCATGTGTTAAGCACGCCGCCAGCGTTCGTCCTGAGCCAGGATCAAACTCTCCGTTGAAAAACAACACCCACCACCAACAACCAAGCCAGTGATGAGAAAAAGAGATGCCTGACAAGAGAACAAAACTGACAATGTCAGAATTATCGTCTCACCAAAGAAATCCGAATCCCATGACCAAAAGACCACAGAACACGGGGCATAACAAACTAATTCGTCGACTATGACACACTGTTGAGTTCTCAAGAATCAGACGCACACCGTCCCGGACCCTGTCGGGCCTGGCGGCGGGGCAACCTGCAGAAACTTACCGGGAGGATCTGTGTCCGTCAACTTGGCAGCTGCGGGGTCCGGATCCTCCTGAGGAGGTCTCTGGCCGGGGCACGCAACACCCACCGATCTTTGCCTCTCGGCTGTCTGTGGGAGCCGCTTGCCGCGACGAGAAGAACAGTAGCAGCGGCCCGCCGCATGTCCAAAATCGGTTGCCGGGGCCGCTCGGGGGGCCGATCGCGGGGCCGTCTGCGGGGAGTGGGGAGGTCTCAGTCCCGGCCGGGCAGCCGCTTGGCGGGGCGGTAGGCCGAGACGCTGCGCTCCCCCGTCGCCCAGAACCGCCAGGGCCGGTCGGGCGCGCCCCGCAGGCCCACCCGCGGCCCGGTCGAGACCTCGGCGAGCGGCTCCCCCAGGGTCAGGCGCACCGCACCGGCGGTCAGGTCGACGCCGTCGTGGCCGAGGTCGAGGCCGAGGGCCCGGCACAGCCGGGCCGGGCCGCGGGCCAGGTCCCGGTCGGAGGCGCCCGCCCGGCGGGCCCGCGCCAGCTCGATCCCCTCGACGACCTCGCCGGCGCGCACCAGCACGGCGCCGGCGCGGCCCTCGGCGCCGCAGACCACGTTGCAGCACACGTGCATGCCGTAGGTGAAGTAGCAGTAGAGGTGCCCGGGCGGTCCGAACATCGTCGCGTTGCGGCGGGTCGGGCCGCGGAAGGCGTGGGAGCCGGGGTCGTTCTCCCCGTCGTACGCCTCCACCTCGGTCAGCCGCACCGCCACCTCACCGTGCCGCAGCACCGCGCCGAGCAGCCGCGGCGCGACGTCCAGGACCGGCCCGGCGAGGACGTCGCGCAGCTCAGTGGTGCGCGCCACCGTCGGCTCCCGTCAGCCGCCGGCGGACGTCGGCGGCCCGGGCCCGCAGCTCGTCGAGCTGCTCGCGCACGCGGTCCGGAGCGGTGCCACCGCGACCGTTGCGCGAGGCGACCGAGCCCTCCGCGGTGAGGACCTCACGCACGCCGGGGGTCAGCGCCGGCGAGATCTCGCGGAACTGCTCGTCGGTGAGCTGGTCCAGCTCGATGCCCAGCTCCTCGCAGCGCCGCACGCACGCACCGGCCACCTCGTGGGCGACCCGGAACGGCGTGCCCTCGCGGACCAGCCACTCGGCGACGTCGGTGGCCAGCGAGAAGCCCTGGGGCGCGAGCTCGGCCATCCGGTCGGCGTGGAAGGTCAGCGTCGCGACCAGGCCGGTGAACGCGGGCAGCAGCACTTCCAGCGTGTCCACCGAGTCGAAGACCGGCTCCTTGTCCTCCTGCAGGTCCCGGTTGTAGGCCAGCGGCAGCGCCTTCAGGGTCGCCAGCAACCCGGCGAGGTTGCCGATCAGCCGGCCGGCCTTGCCGCGGGCGAGCTCCGGGATGTCCGGGTTCTTCTTCTGCGGCATGATGCTCGACCCCGTGGACCAGGAGTCGTGCAGCGTCACGAAGCCGAACTCCCGGGTCGACCAGAGGATGACCTCCTCGGCGAGCCGGCTGACGTCGACTCCGATCATCGCGGTCACGAACGCGAACTCCGCGACGAAGTCGCGCGCGGCCGTGCCGTCGATCGAGTTCGGCGTCGAGCCCGTGAAGCCCAGCTCGGCGGCGACCGCCTCCGGGTCCAGCCCCAGGCTGGAGCCGGCCAGCGCCCCCGCGCCGTACGGCGAGTCCGCGGCGACCCGGGCGTCCCAGTCGTGCAACCGGTCGACGTCGCGCAACAGCGGCCAGGCGTGCGCGAGCAGGTGGTGGGCCAGCAGCACCGGCTGGGCGTGCTGCAGGTGGGTGCGGCCGGGCATGATGCTCGTCCGGCCGGGCGCGAGGTGCGCCGCCGCCTGGGCGGCGAGGGCGTCGACGAGGTCGAGCACCAGGCCCCCGATGGTGTCGGCATGGTCGCGCAGGAACGACTTGAACAGGGTCGCCACCTGGTCGTTGCGGCTGCGCCCGGCGCGCAGCCGGCCACCCACCTCCGGGCCGACCTCCTCGAGCAGCAGCCGCTCGAGGGCGCCGTGGACGTCCTCGTCCGTGGGGTCCGGGAGCAGCGTGCCGGCGGCGTACCGCTCCCCCAGCGCCGCCAGGCCACGGTGCAGCTCGGCGAGCTCGTCGTCGCTGAGCAGCCCGGCGCCGTGCAGCACGTTGGCGTGGGCGTGCGACCCGGCGAGGTCGTAGGGCGTCAGCCGCCAGTCGAAGTGCGTCGAGCGCGACAACGCCTCGAGCTCCGGCGACGGACCGCCGGCGAAGCGGCCGCCCCACAGCTTGCCGGTGTTGGTGCCCCTGCTGGTGGTGCTCACGCGAAAGCTTCTCCTCTCACCGCGGCGATCGCGGCGATCATGATGTCGGGGAGGTCCGGGGAGGCGGCGTTCCCCTCGGCCGCGAGCGCCTCGGGGGTCCACCAGCGGGCACCGAGGACGTTACCGACCTCGGCCGGCTCCAGGTGGTCCAGGCTCACCGCGGTGTCGCGCGGCAGCGGCAGCGCGAAGAACGTCGAGCGGTTGAGGTAGGCGACCCCGTCCCAGGAGAAGGCGTGCGAGCCGACGTGCACGGGCCCGGTCAACGCCTCCGCCGCCGCGACCACGCCGGTCTCCTCGCGCAGCTCCCGCAGCGCCGCGTCGACGTGGGTCTCCCCCGGGTCCAGCGCCCCGCCCACCGAGACCCAGTGCAGGTCGCCGGGCCGGGCGGGGTCCTGCGCCTGCAGCAGCAGGACCTCGCCGCCCGGGTCGACCGGGAGCACCCGGGCGGTGACGCGCTCGACGGGGGTCATCAGTCGGTGCCGGCCTCCATGGCGGCGTGGTCGAGCGCCTCCTCGCTGGGCTCGCCCGCGGCCGCCGGGTTGCTGGTGATCCGGTCCGCGCCGCCGGGCTCGAGCTCGCCGTACAGGGTCCCGTGCTCGACGAGGACCTGGCCCTGGTCCAGCGGCTGCGCGGCGTACGCCTCGAGCTTGTCGCGCGAGTCGGCGATGTCGAGGTTGCGCATGGTGAGCTGACCGATCCGGTCGGTCGGGCCGAACGCGGCGTTGTCGGTGCGCTCCATCGACAGCTTGTCCGGGTGGTAGGAGAAGTGCTGGCCGGACGTGCGCAGGATCGTGTAGTCCTCCCCGCGGCGCAGCCGGAGCGTCACCTCACCGGTCACCAGCGAGGCGATCCAGCGCTGGATCGACTCGCGCAGCATCAGCGCCTGCGGGTCGAGCCAGCGGCCCTGGTAGAGGAGCACGCCGAGGCGCCGGCCCTCGGCGTGGTAGTTCGCGATCGTGTCCTCGTTGTGGACCGCGTTGAGCAGCCGCTCGTAGGCGATCCAGAGCAGCCCCATCGCCGGCGCCTCGTAGATGCCGCGCGACTTGGCCTCGATGATCCGGTTCTCGATCTGGTCGGACATGCCCAGCCCGTGGCGGCCGCCGATCACGTTGGCCTCGTGGACCAGCGCCACCGGGTCGGCGTAGTCGGTGCCGTTGATCGCGACCGGACGGCCCGCCTCGAAGCGGATCGTGACGTCCTCGGTGGCGATGTCCACCGCCGGGTCCCAGAACTTCACGCCCATGATCGGCTCGACGGTCTCCAGCGAGACGTCGAGGTGCTCGAGGGTCTTGGCCTCGTGGGTGGCGCCCCAGATGTTGGCGTCGGTGGAGTACGCCTTCTCCGAGCTGTCGCGGTACGGCAGGCCGTGCTCGGTGAGCCACTGGCTCATCTCCGCACGGCCGCCGAGCTCAGCGACGAAGTCCGCGTCCAGCCAGGGCTTGTAGATGCGCAGCTCGGGGTTGGCGAGCAGCCCGTAGCGGTAGAACCGCTCGATGTCGTTGCCCTTGAACGTCGACCCGTCGCCCCAGATGTCGACGTGGTCCTCGTGCATGGCGCGCACCAGCATGGTGCCGGTCACCGCGCGTCCGAGCGGGGTGGTGTTGAAGTAGGCCCGGCCGCCGGAGCGGATGTGGAACGCGCCGCAGGCCAGCGCGGCCAGGCCCTCCTCCACGAGCGGGCGCCGGCAGTCGACGGCGCGCGCGAGCTCGGCGCCGTACTGCAGGGCGCGCTCGGGCACGCCCGAGACGTCCGGCTCGTCGTACTGGCCGATGTCGGCGGTGTAGGTGCACGGGACGGCGCCCTTGTCGCGCATCCACGCGACGGCCACCGAGGTGTCGAGCCCGCCGGAGAACGCGATGCCGACGCGCTCACCCTTGGGCAGGGAGGTCAGGACCTTGCTCACAACAACTTCCTCCGCGTTCGGGGGGTGGTGGCGGGGCGGGCCCGGCCACCGGGTCAGGGGTTGGTTCGCTCGGGGATCAGGGCGGCGGCGGGACGTGGGCGTCGGCCAGCGCCAGGATTCGTCGGGCCAGCGCGTCGCCGCCGGTGGGGTGCCGGCTGATCAGCAGCACGGTGTCGTCGCCGGCGACGGTGCCGAGCAGGTCGGGCAGCTCGGCCCGGTCGAACGACGAGGCGAGGAACTGGGCGGCGCCGGGCGGCGTGCGCAGCACGACCATGTTGGCGCTGGCCTCCGCACTCACGAGCAGCTCGCTGCACATCCGGCCCAGGCGGTGGGTGGCGGCCGCGCTCTCGCTGGGAGCGACCGGCCGGCGGTCCCCGCCCTCGGCGGGCACCGCGTAGACCAACGCTCCGGACTGGGTGCGGATCTTCACCGCGTCGAGCTCGAGCAGGTCGCGGGACAGGGTCGCCTGGGTGACCCGGACGCCGCCCTCGGCCAGCAGCTCGGCGAGCTCGGTCTGGGACCGGACCTCGTGCTGGGTCACCAGCTCGACGATCCGGCGGTGCCGGGCGTTCTTGGTGGTGGGGCGCAGCGAGGCGTCGCTCATCGCCGCTGCCCCGCGGACTGCTCGAGCAGGAACGCCAGCAGCGCCTTCTGCGCGTGCCGCCGGTTCTCGGCCTCGTCCCACACGACGCTCTGCGGGCCCTCGAGCACGTCGGCGTCGATCTCCCGGCCGCGGTAGGCCGGCAGGCAGTGCATGACGATCGCGTCGGGGGCGGCGGCGGACATCAGCTCCCCGGTGACCCGCCAGGCCCCGAACACCTCGGCCCGCTCGGCGGCCTCGGCCTCCTTGCCCATCGAGACCCAGGTGTCGGTGACCACGACGTCGGCGCCGGCCACCGCGTCCCGGGGGTCGGCCGTGAGCTCCACGGAGCCCCCGGTGTCCGCGGCGATGCCGCAGGCCCGCTCGGCCACCGAGGCGTCGGGGAGGTAGCCCTCCGGGGCGCTCACCCGCACATGCATGCCGGCCGTGGCGGCGGCGAGCAACCAGGAGTTGCCCATGTTGCAGGCGCCGTCACCGACGAACGCGACGGTCCGTCCGGCCAGGTCACCCTTGTGCTCGCGCACGGTGAGCAGGTCGGCGAGCAGCTGGCAGGGGTGGAACTCGTCGGTCAGGGCGTTGACCACCGGGACCCCGGCGTACGCCGCCATGGTCTCCAGGTCGGCCTGCGCGAAGGTCCGCCAGACCACGACCGAGGCCTGGCGGCCGAGGATGCGGGCCACGTCCTCGACGGACTCGCGGACGCCGATGCCGGCCAGGCTGCCGTCGACCAGCATCGGGTGGCCGCCCAGCTCGGCGATGCCCGCGGCGAACGACGCCTGGGTGCGCAGGGTCGGCTTGTCGAAGATCATCGCGACGGTGCGGGGGCCCGCGAGCGCGCGAGCGTCGTACGGCGCGGCCTTGAGCCGCACCGCGAGGTCGAGCACCTGCCGCTGCTCATCCGGGGACAGGTCGTCGTCGCGGAGCAGGTGCCGGATCACGTGGTCTCCCCCAGGCCTTGGTCGAGGATCGCCGGCCAGGCGGCCAGGAACGCGTCGGCGTCCTCACGGGTGAGCACCAGGGGCGGCGCGAGCCGGATCCGCCCCGGCGTGGGGTTGTTGATGATGAAGCCGTGCTCGAGCGCCGCAGCGGTGACCTCCGCGGACCTCTCGGCGGTCAGGTCGAGCCCGATCAGCAGCCCGGCGCCGCGCACCTCGGTGACGCGCGGGTCGGCGGCCAGGCCGGCGCGCAGGTGCGCGCCGAGGTCCGTGACCTGCTCGAGCAGGCCCTCGGCCTCGATCACGTCGATGACCGCCAGCGCCGCCGCGCAGGCGACCGGGTTGCCGCCGAAGGTGGTGCCGTGGTTGCCGGGCTGCAGCAGGTCCGCGGCCGCGCCGAGCGCGAGGCAGGCACCGATCGGGTAGCCGCCGGCCAGGCCCTTGGCGACGGTCACGACGTCGGGGGTGATCCCGGCCTCCTGGAACGCGAACCACCGGCCGGTGCGGCCGATGCCGGTCTGCACCTCGTCGATCCACAGCAGGGCACCGTGCGCGTTCGCGACCTCGCGGGCCGCGGCCAGGTACCCGGCCGGCGGGACGACCACGCCCGCCTCACCCTGGATCGGCTCGAGCAGGACGGCGGCCGTCCGGTCGGTCACGGCGGCGGCGAGCGCGTCGGCGTCGCCGTACGGCACGAAGGTGACCTCGCCGGGCAGCGGCTCGAACGGCGTGCGGTAGGCCTCCTTGGAGGTGAGCGCGAGCGCGCCCATCGTGCGACCGTGGAACCCGCCCTGGGCGGCCACCACGTGGGTGCGGCCGGTGCGGCGGGTCAGCTTGAACGCGGCCTCGTTGGCCTCGGTGCCGGAGTTGGTGAAGAACACCTTGCCGGGCCCGGCGTCGAGGACCTGCAGGAGCTTCTCGGCGAGCCCGACCTGCTGCTCGGTGGTGAAGAAGTTCGAGACGTGGCCCAGCGTGCCGAGCTGCTCGCACACCGCCTGGACCAGGGCCGGGTGGGCGTGCCCGAGCGCGTTCACGGCGATGCCGCCGAGCAGGTCGACGTACTCCCGCCCGTCGGCGTCCCAGACGTGGGCGCCCTTGCCCCGGACCAGGGCCAGCTTCGGGGGGCCGAAGGTGTTCATCAGGGACGCGGCGTAGCGCTCCTGGATGTCGGAGCTGCTCGCATCGGTCGGGCTCACTTGACCACCGCTTTCTGCCGGGCCTTGCGGATCTTGGTGTCGACGCCGGGGAGCACCTGCGTGCCGACGCCCTCGTCGGTGAACAGCTCGAGCAGCACCGCGTGGGGCTCGCGACCGTCGACGACGGTCGCCCGCGGCACCCCCTCGGCCACGGCCTTGCGGCACGCCTCCATCTTCGGGACCATCCCGCTGGCCAGCGCCGGAAGCAGCTCGCCGAGGGTCTCGGGGCTGATCTCGTAGATCACGTCGTCGCTGTCGGGCCAGTCGCGGTAGAGGCCCTCGACGTCGGTGAGGACCAGCAGCTTCTCGGCGCCGAGGGCCACGGCGAGCGCCGCCGCGGCGGTGTCGGCGTTGACGTTGTGGACGGCGCCCTGCACGTCCGGGGCGACCGAGGAGACCACGGGGATGCGGCCGGCCTCGATGATGTCGAGCACCGCTTCCGGCCGGACCTTGGCGACCTCGCCGACCAGGCCGAGGTCCACCTCCTCGCCGTCGATGATCGTGTTCGTGGGCTCCGCGGTGAACAGACCGGCGTCCTCGCCGGACATGCCGACCGCGAGCGGCCCGTGCTCGTTGATCAGCCCGACAAGCTCACGCTGGACCTGGCCGACGAGGACCATCCGGACGACGTCCATCGCCTCGGGGGTGGTGACGCGCAGGCCGCCGCGGAACTCCGACTCGATCCCCAGCTTGTCGAGCATCGTGGAGATCTGCGGGCCGCCGCCGTGCACGACCACCGGCTTGAAGCCGGCGAAGCGGAGGAACGCGATGTCCTCGGCGAACGCCCGCTTGAGGGTGTCGTCGGTCATCGCGTTGCCGCCGTACTTCACCACCACGACCTTGCCGTGGTAGCGCTTCAGCCAGGGCAGCGCCCCGGCCAGCACCGAGGCCTTGTCCGGGTCCGCGGGCGGGACCTCGCTGAAGACCATGTTGGCGGGATCGGTCGCAGGATGGCTCATGAGGAGTACGCGCTGTTCTCGTGGACGTAGGCGTGGGTGAGGTCGTTGGTCCAGACCGTGGCGCGCTCGGTGCCGGACTTCAGGTCGATGGTCACGCTGACCTCCCGGGGCTCGAGGTCGACCGTGGCGGGATCGTCGTGCGGGGTGGACTGCCGGCACACCCACACCCCGTTCATCGCGACGTCGAGGTCGGCGGGGTCGAAGACCGCGTCGGTGGTGCCGATGCTCGCGAGCACCCGTCCCCAGTTGGGGTCCTTGCCGAAGACCGCGGCCTTGAACAGGTTGCTGCGGGCCACGCTGCGGCCGACGGTGACCGCGTCGTCCTCGCTCGCCGCGTTCAGCACGGTGATCGCGATCTCGTGGTCGGCGCCCTCGGCGTCCTTGAGCAGCTGCATCGCCAGGTCGGTGCAGGCCTGGGTGAGCGCCGCGGTGAAGTCGTCGAGGCTGGGGGTGATCCCGCTGGCGCCGCTGGCCATGACCGTGACGGTGTCGTTGGTGGACATGCAGCCGTCGGAGTCGAGCCGGTCGAAGCTCACCCGGGTCGCCGCGCGCAGTGCGGCATCGAGGTCCTCGTGGGGCACGAGCGCATCGGTGGTGAGCACGACCAGCATCGTGGCCAGCTGCGGTGCCAGCATGCCGGCGCCCTTGGCCATGCCGCCGATCGACCAGCCGGCGCCCTCGACCACCACCTGCTTGCTCACGCTGTCAGTGGTCATGATCGCCTCGGCCGCGGCCGCGCCGCCGGATCCGTCCAGGGCCGCGTGCGCGGCGTCGACGCCGTCGAGCAGGTTCTGCCGCGGATTGGCCAGCCCGATCAGGCCGGTGGAGCAGACGACGACGTCGCCCGCTCCGATGCCGACACGCGCGGCGACCTGCTCGGCCACCGCGTGGGTGGTCTGGAAGCCCTCGGCCCCGGTGTAGCAGTTGGCGCCGCCGGAGTTCAGGACGATCGCGCGGACGGTGCCGTCCTTCACCACCTCCTGGCTCCACAGGATCGGGTTGGCCTTGCACCGGTTGCTGGTGAACACGCTCGCCGAGTCGTAGGCCGGGCCGTCGTTCACGACCAGCGCGAGGTCCTTCGCGCCGGTGGACTTCAGGCCGGCGGACACACCGGCGGCCCGGAAGCCCTGGGGACTGGTCACGCTCACTTCTTCGAACCCTTTCCGCTGCGCGGGTGGCTGGACTTGCCGCCGGTGGCGCCAGCCGGGGAGACCGGCACGGCAGCGACGACCTCGTGGCCGGCGTCGCGCCACGCCTCGGTGGCGCGCTCGGCGTCGGCGCCCGGGACGAGCAGCCACTCGGTGTCGTACGTCGAGAGCGCGAAGACGCTGATCTCCGCCTCGGCGAGCGGGGCGAGCAGCCCGGCCAGCACGCCGGTCAGCGCGAGGTCGCGCGGCCCCTCGACCTCGAAGGCGGTGAGCGGGCGCCGGGCCGCGGCCTTGGTCGGGACGCTGCGGGCGGCGCAGACGACCGAGGTCTCGGTGGCGGTGGCGGTGACCGAGAAGATCGAGGAGGACTCCGCCCAGCCCGGGACCTCCGAGCCGGGGCCGAGTCGGACGACGGCCAGGGTCTCGGGGTAGCGGCTCAGCTTCACGGGGCGATCCCTACGGTGGTCAGGCCCAGGCCCTCGTCGAGGCCCAGGGCGAGGTTCATGCACTGCACGGCGGCGCCCGCCGTGCCCTTGGCCAGGTTGTCCACGGCGCCCACGGCCACCAGCCGGCCGGCCGCCTCGTCCACGGTGACCTGGACGTGCACGGCGTTGGAGCCGATGACCGACTTGGTCTGCGGCCACTGGTCCGGGGGCAGGACGTGCACGAACGGCTCGTCGGCGTACGCCTTGGCGTAGAGCTCGTGGGCCTCCTCGGCGGTCAGGCCGCCGGCGAGGTCGCGGGCGAGCGGGGCCGAGCAGGTCGCCAGGATGCCGCGGGGCATGGGGACCAGCACCGGCGTGAAGCTCACCGCCACGGTGCCGCCGACGAGCGAGGAGAGGTTCTGGGTGATCTCCGGAGTGTGCCGGTGGGTCCCGCCGACGCCGTAGGCACTGGCGTTGCCCATCACCTCGCTGCCGAGCAGGTGCGCCTTGGCGGCCTTGCCGGCGCCGCTGGTGCCGGAGGCGGCCACGACCACGACGTCGGGCTCGACGATGCCGGCCGCGACCGCGGGGGCGAGGGTGAGCGTGGAGACCGTGGGGTAGCAGCCGGGCACCGCGACGCGGGTCGCGCCGCGCAGCCGGTCGCGCTGGCCGGGCAGCTCGGGGAGGCCGTAGGGCCAGGTGCCGGCGTGGTCACCGCCGTAGAACCGCTCCCAGGCGGCCGGGTCGGCGAGCCGGAAGTCGGCGCCGCAGTCGACCACGACGACGTCGTCGCCCAGCTCGGCGGCGATCGCCCCGGACTGGCCGTGCGGCAGTGCCAGGAAGACCACGTCGTGGCCGGCGAGGGTGTCGAGGTTCGTCGGTTCCAGCACCCGGTCGGCCAGCGGCAGCAGGTGCGGCTGGAGCGACCCGAGGGCCTGCCCGGCGTTGGAGGCGCCCGTGAGCGCCCCGATCTCCACCTCGGGATGGGCGAGCAGGTGCCGGAGCAGCTCGCCCCCGGCGTACCCGCTGGCGCCGGCGACGGCGACGCGTTTCCTCGTCATGTGTATGACCATACAGGAGACCGTATGTCCATGTGCAACCGGGGGACCTTCGAACCCTGTCGGGTGTCGGGAGCGGCGACTAGCGTGCCGTCATGGTCCACCTCGACACCGCTGACTACGTCCGCCACCTCCGCACGGAGTCCCGGCGCTTCCGGGACGTGCTCGCCTCCTGCCCTCCTGGGGCACGTATACCCGGATGTCCCGGTTGGAATGCCTCCGACCTGCTCTGGCACCTCGCGGAGGTGCAGTGGTTCTGGGCGAAGACGGTCCGGACCCGCCCCGACGCGCCCGGCAAGGACGACGAGGGGCCGTCGCGGCCCACGTCGTACGACGGGCTGCTGGCCGCCTTCGACGACTGGTCGGGCGAGCTGGCGACGCACCTGGGGTCCGCCGACCCCTCCGAGAAGGCGTGGACCTGGGCCGAGGACCAGACCGTCGGGTTCATCCACCGGCGGCAGGCGCACGAGGCGCTGATCCACCGCCTCGACGCCGAGCAGGCGGCCGGCTCGGTCACGCCGTTCGACCCGCTGCTGGCCGCCGACGGCGTGCTGGAGTGCCTCGAGGTGATGTTCGGCGGGTGCCCGCCGTGGGGCGAGTTCCACGGGCTCCCCCACCACGTGCGCCTGGACCTCCGCGACGTCGGCGAGTCGTTGTGGGTGCAGATCGGGCGGTTCACCGGCACCAACCCCGAGGACGACGTGCACCACGACGAGGACGACATCCATGTGGTCGCCGACCCCGGTGTCGAGCCGGACGCGTGCGTGAGCGGACCCGCCGGCGCCGTCGACGCCTGGCTGTGGCGCCGCGGCGACGACAGCGAGATCCACGTGACCGGCGACAAGGCGGTCTACGACCACTTCCGGCTGGCGGTCAACCACCCGATCACCTGAGGCCGGCTCGGGTCAGCTGAGGGCGGCTGAGGGCGGCCGCGCGGCCTCGGGTGGGCTCGTTGCGGACTGTCGCCATTCCGCAGCTCGGGGGGCCCAGGTCTGCGGACTGTCACCATTCCGCAATCCGGTCGCCACTGACCCAGCGGCTGCGTCCGGCTCCCGGTCCCCAGCCACGCCCCGGCAACGAATGGCGACAAACCGCATGATCTCGGCCCGGAAAGTTGCGGATTGTCGCCAGTCCGCAACTCGGTGGGCACAGGTCTGCGGACTGTCACCATTCCGCAGACCGGTCGCCGCGACCTGAGCGGCTGCGTCCGTCTCCCGGCCCCAGCCACACCCCGCCAACGAATGGCGACAGACCGCACGATCTCGGCCCGGAAAGCTGCGGATTGTCGCCATTCCGCAGCCTGGACGCACGAGCCGGCTCCTCCCCCGGGACGTCGAAGCAGACCCGGGTCGGCCGGCGGCGGTCAGGCCCGCTGCACGGCGCCGCAGCGCCGAGCCGCCTCGGCGACGGCGGCGTCCCGGGCCGCGGCGGTCTCCTCCTCGGTGAGGGTGCGGTCCGGCGCCCGGAAGCGCAGCGCGAACGCGAGTGACTTGTGGCCCTCGGCGACCTGCTCGCCGGTGTAGACGTCGAAGAGCCGGATCGACTCCAGGAGCTCACCGGCGCCGTCGCGGAGCGCAGCCTCGACCTCGGCGGCCGGCACCGAGGCGTCGACGACGAGCGCCACGTCCTCCTTGGCCACCGGGAAGGAGGAGTACGACGGGGCGAGGACCGCCTCGGGGGCCAGTTCCATCAGCCGGTCGAGGTCGATCTCGGCTGCGACCGTGCGGGCCGGGACGCCGTAGGCGGCGCAGACCCGGGGGTGCAGCTCGCCGGCGTGGCCGAGCACGACCTCGCCCACCGACAACCGGGCACAGCGGCCGGGGTGCCAGGGGGCGACCGAGTCTGCCGAGACCTCGACGCGGACACCGAGCGCGGCGGCCACCTCCTGCACCGCGGCGACGGCGTCGGACCAGTCGACGTGCCGGCCCTTGCCCCACCAACCGGAGGGCAGTCGCTCGCCGGAGCCGACCACGGCCAGGTGCCACGGCTGCTCGGGCAGCGCCTTGAGCAGGTCGGCGTACTCCCCCTCGGACGGGCGCCGGTCGACCGGCAGGATCGCCGCACCCTGACCGCCGCGCGGCAGCGTGACGGTCGCCGCTTCGAAGAGGGCGACGTCGCTGGTGCCGCGGCCGGCGTTGCGCGCCACCGCCTCGAGCAGGCCGGGGAGCAGCGTCGTGGTCATCAGCGGACGCTCGGAGGAGAGCGGGTTGGCCAGCCGCAGGGTCCGCCGCCGGTCGTCGTCGGCCGCGAGGCCCAGGGCGTCCAGCTCGGCCTGCCCCACGAACGGGAAGCTGACCACCTCGACCCAACCGGCGCCGGCCAGGGCCCGACCCACCCGGCGCCGCAGCCGCTGGGTGCGGGTCAGGCCGCCGCCGGAGGGCGCGGGCGGCAGCACCGACGGCACGTTGGCGTAGCCCACGATCCGCGCCACCTCCTCGACCAGGTCGAAGGGGTCGCTGAGGTCGGAGCGCCACGGCGGGACGGCCGCGGTGAGCGTGGTGTCGTCGCGACGGACCCCGCAGCCGACCGACTCCAGGTGCCGGACCACGGCGTCGGCGGGGATGTCCATGCCGGTCACGCGCGCCGGCAGGTCGTAGCCGATGGTGATCGTGCGCGGGGCCGGTGCCTCGCCGACCTTGGTGACGCCGGCCTCGATCCGGCCGCCACCGAACCGGACCAGCAGCTCCGCGACCCGGTCCGCGGCCGCCTCGGGCAGCGTCGGGTCGACGCCGCGCTCGAAGCGCTTCGACGCCTCCGACGGCAGCTTGTGGCGGCGCTCGGTGCGGAAGATCGACACCGGGTCGAAGTGCGCGGCCTCGATGACCACGTGGCTGGTCGTCGACGACAGCTCGGTGGTCTCGCCGCCCATCACCCCCGCCAGTCCGATCGGGCCGGAGTCGTCGGTGATCAACAGGTCCTCGACCGAGAGCTCCCGGTCGACGCCGTCGAGGGTGCGCAGCCGTTCGCCCGCGCCGGCCCGCCGCACCCGGATCGGGCCGGAGAGCTTGTCGCCGTCGTAGCCGTGGATCGGCTGCCCGAGCTCGAGCATCACGTAGTTGGTGACGTCGACGGCCAGCGAGATCGGCCGCATGCCGGCGAGCTGGACCCGTCGCGCCAGCCACGCCGGGGTGGGCGCGGAGGGGTCGAAGCCGGTGACGGTCCGGGTCACGAAGACCGGGCAGCCGGCGGGGTCGTCGACCACGACCGGGTAGCCCTCGCCGTTCGGCGCGGGGGTGTCGCGCAGCGCCGGGTCGCGGTACGCCGCGGCGTACTCCAGGGCCGCCTCGCGCGCGACACCACGCAGCGACAGGGCGTAGGCGCGGTCGGGGTTGATCTCGAACTCGATGACCTCGTCGCGCAGGTGCAGCAGCCCGAAGGCGTCGTCGCCGGGCTTCCCGGCGTCCTCGGGCAGCACGATGATGCCGTCGTGGTCGTCGCCGAGGCCGAGCTCGCGCGCGGAGCAGATCATCCCGGCCGAGACGTGGCCGTAGGTCTTGCGGGCCGAGATCTCGAAGTCGCCGGGCAGCAGCCCGCCGGGCAGCACCACGACCACGAGGTCCCCGGGGGCGAAGTTGTGCGCGCCGCAGACGATGCCCTGGGGCTCACCGGTGCCGTTGGCGTCCCCGACGTCGACGGTGCACCAGTTGATGGTCTTGCCGTTCTTCTGCGGCTCCGGCTCCATCGTGAGCACCCGGCCCACGACCAGCGGGCCCCGCATGTCCTCCCCCGGCTTCTCCAGCGCCTCGAGCTTGAGGCCGAGGGCGGTCAGGGCGTGCGCCAGGTCCTCCACGGACAGCTCCGCAGGCAGGTCGACGTACTCGCGAATCCACGAGACAGGGGCCTTCACGATTCAGATCTCCGTTCCGAACGAGGACGAGAAGCGCACGTCGCCCTCGAAGAAGTCGCGCAGGTCGGTGGCACCGGTGCGGAACATCAGGCTCCGGTCGATGCCCATGCCGAAGGCGAAGCCGGTGTAGCGCTCGGGGTCCACGCCGCAGGCCACCAGCACCCGCGGGTTCACCACGCCGCAGCCGCCCCACTCGATCCAGCCCTCGCCCCTGCAGGTGCGGCAGGACTCGACCGCGCCCTCGGCGCCACGGCAGACGAAGCAGCGCATGTCGACCTCGGCCGACGGCTCGGTGAAGGGGAAGTACGACGGCCGGAAGCGGGTCACGATCCCCTCCCCGAACATGGCCTCCGCGAAGTGGTCGAGCGTGCCCTTCAGGTGAGCCAGGGTGATGCCCTCGTCGATGACGATGCCCTCGACCTGGTGGAACATCGGGGAGTGCGTGGCGTCGTACTCGTCGGTGCGGAAGACGCGGCCCGGGCAGACGACGTAGATCGGCGGCTTGCGGGTCAGCATGGTGCGCGCCTGCACCGGCGAGGTCTGGGTGCGCAGCACGATGTGGTCCTCGGCCGGCTCCACCCAGAACGTGTCCTGCATGGTGCGCGCCGGGTGGTCCGGGCCGAGGTTGAGCGCGTCGAAGTTCAGCCACTCGGCCTCGACGACCGGTCCCTCGGCGACCTCCCAGCCCATCGAGACGAAGATGTCGGCGATCATCTCCGCCCCCGTGGTCAGCGGGTGCCGCGCGCCACGCGGGCTGCGGGCCACCGGCAGCGTCACGTCGACGGTCTCCTCGACGAGCATCCGCTCCTCGTGCTCCCGCTCCAGCACCGCCTGTCGCGCGGCGAGCGCCTGGTTCACCGCGCCCCGCGCCTGCCCGACCCGCTGGCCGGCCTCCTTGCGGGCCTGCGGCGGCAGCGCGCCGATCTCGCGGTTCGCCAGCGCCAGCGGCGACCGGTCCCCGGCGTGCTCCAGGCGCACCCGCTTGAGCTCCTCGAGGTCACCGGCGCCGGCGATCGCGGCCAGGGCCGCGTCGCGGGCCGCCTCGACCTCCTCGGGCTTCAGCGGGGTGACCTCGACGGGGTCGTACTGGGAGTTCGGTCCCGACATGGACTGCCTTTCGGGCTGGTGCTGCACCGGGTGCGCGGGGCTGACGTGCGCCAAGTCTAGGAACCCGCCCGCACCGCACGCGACCGGGTTGTCCGCGGCGGACACACCGGGTCCCTCGGCCCCGCCGGGGCGGGCTCGCCCGGCGGCGCCCGGCTACGGCCGGCGGTCCTCGCACGGCCAGGTGAGCACGATCCGCGCGCCGCCACCCTCGGCGTCCTCGATCGCCACGCTGCCGCCGTGGGCGCGGACCAGCCCGTTGACGATGTAGAGGCCGAGGCCGGAACCTCCGCGGGCGCCGCCCTTCCAGAACTTCGTGAACACCCGGCGCCGCAGCTCCGGCGGGATGCCCGCGCCCTGGTCCTCGACCACCAGGCGTACGGCGCGCTCCCCGGTCTCGCTCCCGGCCTCGCCCTCGCCGGTGGTCTCCAGGACCACCCGGACGTCGCCGTCGCCGTGCCGCACGCCGTTCTCGACGAGGTTGGTGACGACCTGGGTGAACTTGTCCGGATCCACGCTGATCTCCGGCAGCGCGGGCTCCATCTCGAGCAGGATCGGGCGGCTGGTGCTGGTGCGCACCGACTCCACGGCGCGCTCCACCAGCACGGTCGGGTCGCTCGGGCGCGGGTAGAGCTGCAGCCGCCCGGTGTCGATGCGGGCCACGTCGAGCAGCTCCGCGATCAGGCGGCTGAGCCGGTCGGAGTCGGCGCTGACCGTGGTCAGCATCAGCTTCTTCTGGTCGTCGGAGAGCTTGTCCCAGCGGTTGAGCAGCGCCTGGACGAAGCCCTTGACGCCCGTCAACGGCGAGCGCAGCTCGTGCGCGACGGTCGCCACCAGGTCGGAGCGCTCCCGGTCCAGTCGCGCCCGGCCCCGACCGGAGCGCAGGCTCACCACCACCCGGTCCACGGGCTCGCGCAGCGAGGGCCGGTGCAGGCGTGCGACGACCAGCACCTCGTTGCCGTCCGGCAGCACCCAGGCCTGCTCGGGGACCGCCGTGCGGGTGGCGAGCCCCCGGTAGGGGCAGTTGGTGGAGCACCAGTCGCGCCCCTCCTGGTCCTGCAGCGCCAACGCCTCGTGCAGGGGCCGACCGACGGCGGCCCGGGCGTCGAGGCCCAGCATCTGCGCCGCCGCGGCGTTGACCCGGGTGACGCAGCCCTCGGCGTTCGCGACCACCACGCCGTCGGCCAGCAGGTCCAGGTCGTCGGGGCCGTCGGGGCCGGCAGGGTCGTCGGGGTGGTCGGCGCTCACCCGTTCACCCTAGGCGGTCGGGCCCGGGGCGCGACGCCTCAGCGGCGCTGCTCGCGCGCCGAGGCGTAGAGGCACAGCGCGGCGGCGGTGGAGAGGTTCAGGCTCTCGGCGCGGCCGTGGATCGGGATCCGCACCCGGTGGTCGGCGAGCGCGGCGAGCTCGGCCGGCAGGCCCCAGGCCTCGTTGCCGAACAGCCAGGCGGTGGGCCGCGCGAGCAGCTCGCCGGCCCGCTCGAGATCGACCTCGCCGGCACCGTCGGCGGCCAGGACCACCAGGCCGGCCGCCTGGGCGGCGCGTACGGCGTCCGCCGGGTCGGGCTCGACCGCGAGCGGCAGGTGGAACAGCGAGCCCACGCTCGCGCGCACGGTCTTGGGGTTGTAGGCGTCGACCGAGTGACCCGCGAACACGACCGCGTCGGCCCCCGCCGCGTCCGCGCAGCGGATCACGGTGCCGGCGTTGCCCGGGTCGCGGATGTCGGCGCAGATCGCCAGCAGCCGGCGCTCCTGTGAGCCCAGGAGGTCCGCCAGCGGCCGGTCGAGGAACCGGCACAGTGCCACGACCCCGGCCGGGCTGACGCTGTCGCTGAGGCCGGCCAGCGCCTTGTCGTCGACCAGCGTCCAGGGGACGTCGGCGGACGCGAGCCCGGCGTACTGCCCGGTGGCCGTGGGGGTGGCGAAGACCTCCACCACGCAGCCGTCGGCCCCGAGGGCACCCTCGACGGCCTTGGGGCCGTCGGCAAGGAAAAGCCGCCGCTCGGCGCGAACCGAGCGGCGGCTGAGCTTCCGCGCTTCCTTGACCCGGCCGTTGCCCGCGGTCAGCGGGACAGCAGAGGTCGGGGGTCGCATCGTCAGACGGTCGCCTCGGCCTTGGGGGCGTTGACGTCCTCCGGCAGCGCGGCCTTCGCGGCCTCGACCAGCGCGTTGAACGCGGGGAGGTCGTTGACGGCCAGCTCGGCGAGGATCTTCCGGTCGACCTCGACGCCGGCCAGGCTCAGGCCCTGGATGAACCGGTTGTAGGTCATGCCCTGGGCGCGGGCCGCAGCGTTGATGCGCTGGATCCACAGCTTGCGGAAGTTGCCCTTGTTCTTGCGCCGGTCGTTGTAGCTGTAGACCAGCGAGTGGGTGACCTGCTCCTTGGCCTTGCGGTAGAGGCGCGAGCGCTGGCCGCGGTAGCCGCTGGCCCGCTCGAGGACGACCCTGCGCTTCTTCTGGGCGTTCACTGCCCGCTTGACGCGTGCCACGTTGTTACTCCTTGTTGCTTGGTTCGGGGACGCCGGTCACGACCAGGTCGGCCGGCGGAGGTACGGGGACGGGTCGGTCAGCGACCCAGCAGCTTGTTGACACGCTTGACGTCGGACTTGGCGATCTCGGTGGTGCCCGTCATCCGACGCGTGACCTTCGAGGGCTTCTTCTCGAGGTTGTGGCGCTTGCCGGCCTTCTCGCGCAGGATCTTGCCCGAACCGGTCACCCGGAACCGCTTGCTGGCACCGGAGTGGGGCTTGTTCTTCGGCATGTCTTCGCTCTCTATCTCTGTGGTCGGGCCGCCCGGGGGCAGCCGATCGTGTCGTCGGCGTGGGGACGCGGCAGGGCCGCGTCAGGCCTCGATCTCGGGGTCGAGGTTCTCGGAGCGACCGCGCTCCTTCTTCGGGGCCGCGGGGCGCCCGGCGTTGGCCGCGGTGCGCTCGGCGCGCTCCTCCGCCTCCTCGGCGGCCCGCTCGGCCATCCGGGTCTCCTTCTCGGCCTGCATCTCGACCTTGGCGTCGGCCTTCTTCTTGTGCGGGCCGAGCACCATGGTCATGTTGCGGCCGTCCTGCTTCGGCGCGGACTCCACGAAGCCGAGGTCGGTGACGTCCTCGGCGAGCCGCTGCAGCAGGCGGAAGCCCAGCTCGGGGCGGTGCTGCTCACGACCGCGGAACATGATCGTGATCTTGACCTTGTCCCCGGCCCGGAGGAACCGCACGACGTGACCCTTCTTGGTCTCGTAGTCGTGGGCGTCGATCTTCGGACGAAGCTTCATCTCCTTGATGATCACGTTCGTCTGGTTGCGACGGGCCTCACGGGCCTTCTGGGCGTTCTCGTACTTGAACTTCCCGTAGTCCATGAGCTTGCAGACCGGGGGCCGCGCCGTCGGGGCGACCTCGACCAGGTCGAGGTCGGCCTCCTGCGCCAGGCGCAGCGCGTCAGCCGTCGGCACGATGCCGACGGTCTCGCCATTGGGTCCAACGAGACGGACCTCGGAAACCCGGATCCGGTCGTTGATACGAAGCTCGGTGCTGATGTGTCCTCCTGGTGGCGTTCTGGCCGGAGGTCCTCGTCGCTCCCGGGACTCGCGCCCGGAAATGACGAAGGCTTCCGCTTGTCAGCAAGCGGAAGCCAGTCGAACGCGCCCTCCCGGGGCACTCAGCGGGGGAACCGCCCGGTGCTCGCGCGCCGGGCGAGTGCTCTCGCCGGACCGGACCCGACGACCTGTGCTCCGGCGGGCCGGGGCGGCGGTCGATGCGGGTGGGAGATCATGTGGTGCCTGGTCTCCGCTTGTCGGATCGGCTCCCCCAGCCGCCGAGGCGGACGAGGGAACTGATCGGTCAACACGTGATGCTAGCCGATCATTCCGGTCCGGGCCGAATCCAGGCCACACGATCGCCGACCCGGGCCACCCGCCAACCCAACGCCAGCCCCTGCAGGTCCTCCCCCTCGACCACCACGGTCACGGGCCCGGCCACGTCGACCACCAGCGCGGCGGCCCCGTCCTGGAGCGCGGACTGCGCCGCCACCCGGGCGGGGACCGGCACCGGGCGGGCCTCGGGGTTCCAGGCCTGCAACGGGCGGCTCCCGGAGAACGCCAGCAGCCCGAGGCGCCCGTCGGCGCCGCGGAGCAGCACCGACGCCATGTCGCTGGACTTGTCGTGCGCCAGGCCGGCCTCGTCGTGCTCGACCTCGCCGAGCACGGCCACCACCGGGACGAGCAGCCGCGACCCCCGCAGCGCCGCGAGCACCGAGGGCCACCCCGCGCCCGCGTCCGCGGCGTACGACGCGAGCGCGGAGGCCAGCTCGGCCTCCACCTCGCCGGTGTCGCCGTCGAAGCCCGGGTCGGGGATCCGGCGCAGCGGCTGCTGGTGCGGGGGCGGCTGCTGGGGTTGCCGGGGCGAGCGGCCGTCGGGTCCGGGCTGGGTCACGACACCATCCTCGCCGCTGGGTCAGAGGACGCCTTGTCGGGGGCACCACATGTGACACGCTGGGGGTGTGGACGACGTGAGCTGGGCAGCCCTGACGCTGAGCCTCACCGTGCTCGGTGGGATCTGGACCTGGCACACCTTCCGGCACCGGGGCCTGGCCTCGGGCCTCCGCGCGCTGGCGTTCACGCTGCTGCCGCTGGCGGCCTACCTCACCCGCACGCTGCGGATGTTCACCAGGATCGGCCAGGCCGTCGCCGACTGGGCGACCAGCCTCGTCTTCAACCCGATGGTGTGGTCCGGCGTGGTGGTCGCCGGGATCTCGGTCGTGCTGTTCGTGGTCTCGGGGTTCCTGCGGAAGCGGGCGCCCGCGAAGGTCGGCTCCGGTCGGGGCAGGAGCACGCTCCCCGAGGCGCCGCAGCACGGCCGGGCACCGGCCGCGGACGACGACATGGCCGAGATCGAGGCCCTCCTGCGCAAGCGCGGGATCTCCTGATGCCCGCCGCTGAGGACCGCACCCGGGTCGCCGCCCGCCGATGACGAGCACCCAGCCCGCGCACGCCGGGATCGCGCGCAACCGGTTGTGGGCGCGCCTCAACGAGGCCGTCGCCGCGCACGGCGAGCCGTTGCCGACCCCCTTGATGCTGGTCGACCTCGACGCCTTCGACGCGAACGCGGACGACCTGGCACGCCGGGCCGGGAGCAAGCCGGTCCGCGTGGCCTCGAAGTCCCTGCGGGTGCCTGCGCTGCTGCAGCGGGCGCTGCGGCACCCGGGGTTCCGCGGCGTGCTCGCCTACACCCTGGCCGAGGCGTGGTGGCTGCACGAGCACGACGTGTGCGACGACATCCTGGTCGCCTACCCCACCGTCGACCGGGCCGCGCTCACCCGGCTGGTGGTCTCGCCCTCGGCCGCCGCGCAGATCACGCTGATGATCGACGACGTCGCCCACCTCGACATGATCGACTCCGTCCGCGCCTCCCACGCCGTGCCGGTGAGGGTGGCCATCGACGTGGACGCCGGCCTGTGGGTCGGCGGCCGGCACATCGGACCGAAGCGCTCGCCCCTGCACGAGGCCGACGAGGTGGTCGCCCTGGCCCGGGAGGTGGTGGCCCGGGACGGCTTCCGGCTCGTGGGCGCGATGACCTACGAGGGCCAGGTCGCCGGGGTGCCCGACGACGTGCCCGACCAGCGGACCCGGTCGGCGCTCGTGCGGCGGCTCAAGGGCGCCTCGCTGACCCAGCTGGCGACGCGTCGCGGGCAGGTCGCGGACGCGCTCGCCGGGGTCGCGGACCTCGAGCTGTGGAACGCGGGCGGCTCGGGTTCGGTCGCGGAGTCCGCCACCGACCCCGTGGTCACCGAGGTCAGCGCGGGCTCCGGGCTGCTGGTGCCGACGCTCTTCGACCACTACCGCAGCTTCGAGCCGCGGCAGGCGTCGTACTTCGCCCTGCCGGTCACCCGGCGCCCCTCGCCGCAGGTCGTCACCGTGCACGGCGGCGGCCTGGTCGCCTCCGGCGCGGCCGGCCCCGACCGGCTGCCGGTGCCGTGGGCGCCGGCCGGGCTGCAGCTCACGTCGCTCGAGGGCGCCGGCGAGGTGCAGACGCCGCTGACCGGTCACGCGACCGGGCTGCTGTCCATCGGCGACCTGGTGTGGTTCCGGCACGCGAAGTCCGGCGAGCCGTTCGAGCACACCGGGACCGTCCACCTGCTGCAGGGCGACCGGATCGTCGACTCCGTGCCGACCTACCGCGGCCTGGGCCTGGCGTTCTGAGCGTGGCCGCTCCCGATCCCCGGCCCGGTCCGCGTCCCCAGCCCCATCCCCGTCCCCGGCCGGCGCCGTCGGTGGAGGACACCGCCGCCCTGCTGCTGGCACGGGCCGAGGCCCGCCCCGCGAGCCTGGGCGCCGGCCGGCTGCTCTGCATCGACGGGCCGGCGGGCTCCGGGAAGACCACGCTCGCCGCGGCGGTGGCCGCCGGCCGGACCGACACGCCGGTCGTGCACATGGACGACCTCTACGACGGCTGGCAGGGCCTCCCCCGGCTCCCCGGCCAGCTGGCCGCGCTGCTCGCGCCGCTCACCCGCGGCGAGCCGGGACGCTACCGGCGCTACGACTGGCACGCCGGGAGCTACGCCGAGACCGTCACCGTGCGGCCCGCCCCGCTGCTGGTCCTCGAGGGCGTCGGGGCCGGCGCCCGGAGCATCGCCCGGCTGATCACGCTGCTGGTCTGGGTCACGGCCCCGCCGGAGCTGCGGTTGCGTCGCGGGCTGGAGCGCGACGGGGCGTCGATGGCGCCCCAGTGGGAGCGGTGGATGCGCGACGAGGCCGAGCACCTGGCCCGCGAGCGGACCGCGGCCCGGGCCGACGTCGTCGTCGACGGCTCCTGAGGCCCGATCACCTGAGGCCGGCCGCATGCCGGTCGACGATCGCCGACTCGCGTGGAGGGGAGGCCGGCAACGGGGGTGGTCGACCTTAGGGTGTCCCCCATGCTCTCTCCCAGCGGCGACCAGTTCGAGATCGGCGGCGGCGGTTACCGCGCCGTCGTCACGGAGTGCGGGGGTGGCCTGCGGGTGCTCGAGCACCAGGGCCGGCCGCTGCTCGACGGGTACGACGCGGACGCGGCCGCCTGGGGCGGCCGCGGCCAGCTGCTGATGCCCTGGCCGAACCGGCTCCGCGACGGCGCGTACTCCTTCGGCGGCCGCGACCTGCAGCTGGCGCTCAGCGAGCCGAAGCGGAGCAACGCCTCCCACGGCCTCGTGCGCTGGACCGCCTGGACCCTCGAGGAGCACACGCCGCACTCGGTCTCGCTGGTCTACCGGCTGATGGCGCAGACGGGCTATCCGTGGACGCTCGACCTCCACGTGCTCTACGACCTCTCCGCCGACGGCCTGACCGTGACGCAGACCGCGACCAACATGTCCGCCGCGGCGGCGCCGTACGCCAGTGGCGCCCACCCCTACCTCCGGGTCGGCGCGGGCCCGGTCGACCGGCTGGAGCTGACCGTGCCGGCGGCCACCCGGGCGCTGGTCGACGACCGGCTGATCCCGGTGGGCAGCGAGCCGGTGGAGGACACGGCGTACGACTTCCGGATGGCGCGGCCGATCCGGCAGACCCACTTCGACGACGGCTTCACCGACCTCGAACGCGACGAGCAGGGCGTCGCCACCGTCGTGCTGCGTGATCCGGCGAGCGGCGAGGGGGTGGCCCTCTGGGCCGACCGGCAGCACCGGTGGCTGCAGGTCTACACCGCCGACGACGCGCCCGCGACCGCCCGCCGGTCCCTGGCCGTGGAGCCGATGACCGCGCCCGCGAACGCGTTCCGGTCCGGGCAGGACCTCCTCACGCTCGCCCCCGCCGGCGAGACCGGCGACGAGCACTCGGCCTCCTGGGGCATCCGCGCCCTGGACTGAGCGCCTGCGGCGCCGCCCCCGGGCGGCACGCTCAGTGGTCGAGCAGGACCCGCAGCTGGCGCACCGCGGTGTGCGCGCGCTCGCCGTCCGAGCCCTGGATGCCGAGGGCGGACGCGGTGGTGCCGTCGCTGAGGTCCAGGGTCACCCACGGGGCCCCGGGCGGCAGGTGCACGGCCACCACCTCGGCCCAGTCGTACTCCCGGCGCCGGTAGCCGTTGACGACGACCAGGCACCGGTCGGTCGCGACGACCCGGGAGCGCACCAGGGCGTACCAGGCGGCGAAGCCCAGCAGCCCGAGGAAGACGAGCGTGCTGCGCTGGAAGAACGTGAACTTCGCCCGGGTCTCGGCGTCGAAGGAGAACCAGGCGAAGACGCACACGACCAGCAGCGCGACACCGAACACGATTCCCGCGATGCGGGCGCCGAAGGGACGCCAGGTGTGCGGGAGGGTCACCGCGGGCACGCCGGGCCCGCCCTCAGAGCCGGCAGGCATGGATGTCGGTGAGCAGGATGCCGCGAGCGCCGACCTCGTACAGCTCGTCCATGAGCCGGTGCGCGCCATCGCGGGGCACCATCGCGCGCACCGCGACCCAGCCCTCCCGCTGCAGCGGCGAGACGGTGGGGCTCTCGATGCCGGGGGTCAGGGCGCAGGCGCGGGCGACGTGCGCGCTCTCGATGTCGTAGTCCATCATCACGTAGCTGCGGGCGACCAGCACACCCTCCAGGCGGCGCCGGAACACCTCGAACCCCGGGGGCACCGCGCTGGACCGGGTGATCAGCACCGCTCCGGACTCCAAGATGACCTCGCCGAAGGTCTCCAGGCCCGCCTGGCGCAGCGTGCTGCCGGTCTCGACCACGTCGGCGATCACGTCCGCGACGCCGAGCTGGATGCTGGTCTCCACCGCGCCGTCCAGCCGGGTGACGCTTGCCTCGATCCCGCGCTCCTCCAGGAACGAGCGGACCACCCCGACGTACGACGTGGCGATCCGCGCGCCGGCGAGCTGGCTGAGGTCGGAGTAGCGGCCCGCCGGCCCGGCGAAGTGGAAGCGGCTGCGCCCGAAGCCGAGCTCGAGCACCTCGTCGGCCTTGGCGCCGGAGTCCAGGAGCAGGTCGCGCCCGGTGATGCCCACGTCGAGGGTGCCCTCCCCGACGTACAGCGCGATGTCCCGGGGGCGGAGGTAGAAGAACTCGACGCCGTTGTCGACGTCGACGAGCGTGAGCTCCTTGGAGTCGCTGCGCTGGCGGTAGCCGGACTCGCGCAACATCTCGGAGGCCGCCTGGGACAGCGCGCCCTTGTTGGGGACCGCGACCCGCAGGAGGCCGCTGGTCGTCGGGGTGGTGACCCTGTCACTCATCACAGTCCGGTCCTCACAGGTGGGAGTAGACGTCGGCGAGGGAGATGCCGCTGGCGAGCATCAGCACCTGGGCGTGGTAGAGCAGCTGACTGATCTCCTCGGCGGTGCGCTCGGCACCCTCGTGCTCGGCGGCCATCCACGACTCGGCGGCCTCCTCGACCAGCTTCTTGCCGATCGCGTGCACGCCGGCGTCCAGCTGGGCCACGGTGCCGGATCCCTCGGGGCGCTCGCGGGCCTTCTCGCTCAGCTCGGCCCACAGCTCGTCGAACGTCTTCACGGTCGCCCAGCCTACGGCGTACGCCGGTCCCGGCCGGTCGGGTGTCCACCCCGCCGGCTGCGCGGCGGTCACGTGCGTCACATGCGGAGTGCGGCGAGCCCCGCCGGCCGGCCGGGGATTCCCGTCGGTGGCGCGCTCAGCCGCCGTACCCCCGCTTGATGGTGCGCAGGGTGTGGGCGGTGTGCAGGGCCGCGGCGGTGGCCTCGTAGCCCTTGTCCTCCTTCGAGCCCTCGAGCCCGGCGCGGTCGAGGGCCTGGGCGTCGTCGTCGCAGGTGAGCACGCCGAAGCCGACGGCCGTCTGGTGGTCGAGGGCCACCCGGGTCAGCCCCTCGGTGGCCGCGGAGCAGACGTACTCGAAGTGGGGGGTGCCGCCGCGGACCACCACGCCGAGCGCGACCACCGCGTCGTACCCCTGGCCGGCGAGCGCCGCGGCGACCACCGGCAGCTCGAAGGTGCCGGGCACCCGCACGACGGTGGGGGCCTCGACCTTGAAGTCCTCGCAGGCCCGGCGGGCGCCCGCGATCAGGCCGTCCATGACCTGCTCGTGCCAGCTGGCGGCCACCACCGCGATCCGCAGGTCGTGGCAGTCGAGGGGCTTGTGGTCGGGAGCTCCGGCTCCGCTCATCGTCGGGTTCCTTCCTCGAGGGGCAGGTGGGGCAGGTCATGCCCCATCCGGTCGCGCTTGGTCAGCAGGTAGGCGAGGTTGTGGTCGTTGGGGTGCGGGGTCAGCGGCACCCGTTCGGCGACCGCGACGCCGAAGTCCTCGAGGCTGCTCACCTTGTCGGGGTTGTTGGTCAGCAGCCGCACCTTCTCGACGCCGAGGTCGCGCAGCACCTGGGTGGCGGTCCCGTAGTGCCGGGCGTCCGCGGGCAGCCCGAGGTCGAGGTTGGCGTCCACGGTGTCGCGCCCGCCGTCCTGCAGCTGGTAGGCCTGCAGCTTGGCCACCAGCCCGATCCCCCGGCCCTCGTGGCCGCGCAGGTAGACGACGACGCCGCGGCCCTCGGCCACGATGCGCGCCAGCGCCTCGTCGAGCTGCGGCCCGCAGTCACACCGGTGGCTGCCGAACACGTCACCGGTCAGGCACTCCGAGTGCACCCGCGTGAGCACCGGCTCCGGGCCG
The DNA here is from genome assembly GCF_013409645.1 of Nocardioides panaciterrulae. Classification (NCBI taxonomy): domain Bacteria; kingdom Bacillati; phylum Actinomycetota; class Actinomycetes; order Propionibacteriales; family Nocardioidaceae; genus Nocardioides; species Nocardioides panaciterrulae. The sequence continues at coordinate 2,256,395 of NZ_JACCBG010000001.1, forward strand.
CTCACGTCGCCGTGCACGAGCGCGATGTGCTCGGAGTCGTCCACGGTGATCCGGTAGCCGAACGCCGTGAAGTCGCCGTGCCGGGTCGGCAGCCGGGTCTCGGCCACCCGCTCGACGAGGGTCTCGTGCCGACGCCGGTAGCGGACCAGCTCGTCGATGGAGATCATCGACAAGCCGTGCTCGTCGGCGAACGCGCGCAGCTCCGGCGCGCGCTTCATGGTGCCGTCGTCGTTGACCACCTCGACCAGCACCCCGGCCGGGGTCAGCCCGGCCAGCGTCGCGAGGTCGACGGCCGCCTCGGTGTGCCCGCGCCGGACCAGCACGCCGCCCTCGCGGTAGCGCAGCGGGAAGACGTGTCCGGGGCGGGTGATCTCCCAGGGCTCGGTGGCCGAGTCGGCCAGCACCCGCACGGTGTGGGCGCGGTCGGCGGCGCTGATGCCGGTGCTGACGCCGTCGCGCGCGTCCACCGAGATCGTGTACGCCGTGCGCAGCTTGTCCTTGTTGTGCGGGGTCATCAGCGGGATCTCGAGCCGGTCGAGCATGTCGGCCGGCATCGGGACGCAGATGACGCCGCTGCTGTAGCGGATCGTGAACGCCATCAGCTCCGGGGTCGCCTTGCTGGCGGCGAAGATGATGTCGCCCTCGTTCTCCCGGTCCTCGTCGTCGACCACCACCACGGCCCGGCCGGCCGCGATGTCCTCGATCGCCTGCTCGACCGGGTCGAGCCGCACCCTGTCGTCGGTGCCGGTCATGCGAGCACCCCTTCCTCGGCGACCGGCGCGGTGCTGCGGCCGCGTCGCTCGACCCGCCACCACGCGGCGAAGCCGACGAGGCAGAAGCCGCCGTAGAACAGGTACATCGCGGCGGTCGGGTAGTAGCCGGCCTGGATCAGCGTGGTCACGCCCACGACGTCGACGGCCACCCAGACCAGCCAGAACTCCACCCAGCCCCGGGCCATGCCGTAGGTCGCGAGCAGCGACCCGGCCAGGATCCAGGCCTCGGTGGTCGGGTTCCACGACCCGATCCACTGCAGCAGCTGGTACGCCGCGGCGTACCCCACCGCCGCCAGGACCAGCAGCAGCGCCCGCTCCCGGCCGGTGGCCCACCGCGGGCTGATCGCCCCGCCGTCGGCGGTGTCCCGGACGCGGGACCAGCGCCACCAGCCGTAGAGGCTGGCGACCGCGAACATGATCTGCCGGCCCGCCTGCCCCCACAACGGCTCGCCGCCGGTGTGGTTGCTGAGCTCGCCGGTCACGAACACCGTGAACAGCAGCGCGTTGCCCACCAGGCCCACCGGCCAGGCCCACACGACGCGGCGCATGCCGAGCAGGGCGCTGGCCAGGCCGAAGAGGTTGCCGACCACCTCGCGCACCGACAGTCCGGTGTCGCCGACGGGGATGGTGCCGTGGAGGAGCCAGTCGAGCATCAGGAGTCCTTCTGGGTGAGGTAGCCGCCGGCGAGCAGTCGCTCGACGTGCTTGGCGATGACGTCGGCCTCGAGGTTCACCCGGTCACCGGGACCGCGGAACCCGAGGGTGGTGCGCGCCAGCGTCTCGGGGATGAGGCTGACGGTGAAGCTGTCGTCGCGGGCCTCGACCACGGTGAGGCTGACGCCGTCGACGGTGATCGACCCCTTGTCGACCAGGTAGCGGGCCAGGCCGCCCCGCTCGTCGGGCACCGGGAGCGCGATCTCGACGACCTCCCAGTGCTCGCTGGGGGTGCGGCTCACGACCGTGCCGACGCCGTCCACGTGGCCCTGGACGAGATGGCCGCCCAGGCGCTTCTCGACGGTGACCGCGCGCTCGAGGTTGACCCGGTCGCCCGGGGCGACGCCACGGAGGCTGGTCTTGTCGAGGGTCTCCTGCATGACGTCGGCCGTCCACAGGTCGACCGCGTCGCCGTCGGCCGAGGAGCCGGTGGCGACGACCGTCAGGCAGCAGCCGTTGACGGCGATCGAGTCGCCCAGCCCGGTGCCCTCGAGGACGGTCGCGCCGCGCAGGGTCAGGCGGATGGCATCGCCCTGCTCCTCGATGGACTCGACCGTGCCGAGCTCCTCGACGATTCCGGTGAACATCAGGCTCCTTCGGGGTGGGGGGTCATCGTGAGGCGCACGTTCGGGGCCTCGCCGGGCACGCCGTCCAGCACGGTCACGTCCGTGACCGTGGGGCGCAGGGCGTCGCCGATCGTGCGGATGCCGAGCCCGGCCACCGCCTGCGGGCCGTCGCCGAGCAGCATCGGCGCGACGTAGGCCACGACCTCGTCGACCAGGCCCGCCCGCAGGAACGCCGCGGCCAGGGTCGGGCCGCCCTCGAGGAAGACGTGGCGACGCTCCCGCGCGTGCAGCTCGGCCAGTGCGGCGTGCGGGTCGCGGGTGCGCAGGTGCAGGGTCTCGGCATCGCCGTTGAACACCCGTCGCCCGGGATCGAGGTCCCGCTCCCCCATCACCACGCGCAGCGGCTGCCGCTCCCGCGGCCGGTCGTGCTCGTCCCGGACGGTGAGCAGGGGGTCGTCCACCTCGACGGTGTGGGTGCCGACGAGCATGGTGTCGGCGAGCGCCCGCAGCCAGTGGGTGTCCCGGCGGGCGGCGGTCGAGGAGATCCAGCGGCTGGTGCCGTCCGCGGCCGCACTGCGCCCGTCGAGGCTCACCGCGAGCTTCCAGGTGACGAACGGCCGGCCCCGCCCGACCGCGATCGACCAGACCCGGTTGACCTCGCGAGCCGCCTCCTCGAGGAGGCCGTGCTCCACGTCGACGCCGGCGGCGCGGAGCGTCTCCCGGCCGCCGGCGGCCACCGGGTTCGGGTCGGGCTGCGCGAACACGACCCGTCGTACCCCCGCGGCCGCCAGCGCCTGGGCGCACGGGCCGGTCCGGCCGGTGTGGTTGCACGGCTCGAGGGTGACCACGGCGGTCGTGCCCCGGGCCCGCTCCCCGGCCCGGGCCAGCGCATCGGCCTCCGCGTGCGGGGTGCCGGCGCCGCGGTGGAAGCCCTCGGCGACGGTGCTTCCGTCGGGAGCGAGCAGCACGCAGCCGACCCGGGGGTTCGGCCCGAGCGGTACGCCGGGGGCCGCGGCGAGCTCGAGCGCGCGACGCATCGCCCGCTCCTCGGCTGCGGTGGATCCCATCTCGCCCCTCATGTCCGGTCGCGGACTCCGGGGCGACGGTGCGGAGGGGGCGCGACGGCCGCAGGGCCGACGGCGGTCCTCACCTGCGTGCGTCTTCCCATCCGGACTTTGACCGTCGGTCCAGGAGTTCCACCTGGTCAACCGGCCGCTGGCTGCGGCCGGGTCGCGGACTTCCGGGCGAAGAGGGCCTCCGCTCAGTCACCGCCGGCTCGGAATTGCACCGACCCCAGAGCACGCGAGTTTCTAGAACTCGTCGCGACGAGTCTGCCACAGGGCCGGTCGACACCGCCGGGTGAGGTCGCCCACAGAGACCGCTGGGTCGGGTCGCGCGGACCCTGTCAACGAGCGCCGACTCGGCGGGCTCCGGCCTGTCAACGAGCGCCGACTCGGCGGGCTCCGGCCTGTCAACGAGCGCCGACTCGGCGGGCCCCGGCCGCTTCCGCGCGGGCCCGCAGCTCGGCCACCATCCGGTCGGGGTCCTCTGCGGAGTAGACCGCCGACCCGGCGACGAAGACGTCGGCGCCGGCCTCGGCACACCGCTCGATGGTCTCCAACGAGACCCCGCCGTCGACCTGCAGCCAGGTCTGCACGCCGTGCTTGGCCATCAGCTCCCGGGCCCGGCGGATCTTGGGCAGGCACAGGTCGAGGAACTTCTGCCCGCCGAAGCCCGGCTCGACGGTCATGAGCAGCAGCATGTCCAGCTCGGGCAGCAGGTCCTCGTAGGGTTCGACCGGCGTCGCGGGCTTGAGCGCCATGCTGGCCCGGGCGCCGTGCGCGCGGATCTCGCGGGCGAGCCGGACCGGCGCCCTGGCGGCCTCGACGTGGAAGGTGACCGAGCCGCACCCGGCCTCGACGTACGCCAGCGCGTTGCGGTCGGGGTCCTCGATCATCAGGTGCGCGTCGAGGGGCGTGTCCGTGCTGCGCGCCAGCGCCTCCACCATGGCCGGCCCGAACGTCAGGTTCGGGACGAAGTGGTTGTCCATCACGTCCACGTGCACCCAGTCGGCGCTGCCGATCCGGGCGACCTCCGCCCCGAGGTTCGCGAAGTCGGCGTTCAGGATGCTCGGCGTGATCTGGATGCCCACGGGCCACGATCCTAGGGGCCGGGCGCGCGCCGCCGGGACCCGCCCGTCACGGCTCGCGCGCCACCGCGTCCGGGCGCCGCCACTCCAGCGCCCCGCCGAGGAAGGTGTGGACGAAGCCGCAGGTGCGGCAGATGACGCCCTGCCCGGACCGGTTCGCCCAGTCCAGGCCGATGAACGACATGCCGGTGGTGTTCAGCTTGATCTCGCGGCGGGCGAAGGTCCGGCCGGCGCACACCAGGCACTCGAGCACGCGCCCGGCCACGTGCACCTCGGTGAGCTCGTCGACGGGTGTGGCGAACTGGTCAGGCATCGGTGTCCCCCTCGGGTCCGTCCGGGGTCGGCTCCCCGGCTCGTTCGTCGCGCGCCGCCCACTCCAGGAGCGGGGCCAGGTCGAAGACGTGGTCGTCGAGGTCGGCGTGCAGGTCGCCGAGCTCGGCGAATCTGGCCGGAACAGTGGCGATCGTGAAGTCCCGGGGGTCGGCCTCGTCGACCTCGTCCCAGCGGACCGGTGTCGACACGCGGGCGTCGGGGAGGCCGCGCACGGAGTACGCCGCGGCGATGGTGTGGTCCCGGGTGTTCTGGTTGTAGTCCACGAACAGCTGGTGGGGATCGCGGTCCTTGGTCCACCACGCCGTGGTGACGTCGTCGGGAGCCCGGCGCTCGACCTCGCGCGCGAAGGCCAGCGCGGCCCGGCGTACGTCCGGGAAGCCGTGGTCGGGCGCGATCCGCACGTAGACGTGCAGCCCCTTGCTGCCGCTGGTCTTGGGGTAGCCCACCGCGCCGAGCTCGTCGAGCACCTCGTGCACCACGTGGCCGACCCGGCGGACCGTGGCGTAGTCGCACAGCGGCCCCGGGTCGAGGTCGATGCGCCACTCGTCGGGCTTCTCGGTGTCTTCGCGGCGGCTGTTCCACGGGTGGAACTCGACCGTGGACATCTGCACCGCCCAGATGACGCTGCCCAGCTCGGTGACGCAGAGCTCGTCGGCGGTCCGGTTCCAGCGGGGGAAGTGCACCCGGACCGTCTCCACCCAGGGCGGCGCACCCGCGGGGAGTCGCTTCTGGTGGACCTTCTCACCGGCCAGCCCTTTCGGGAAGCGGTGCAGCATGCACGGTCGCTCGAACAGCGCGTTCACGATCCCCGGACCGACCGCGAGGTAGTACTCGACCAGGTCGAGCTTGGTCGCCCCGGTCTCGGGGAAGTAGACCCGGTCGGGGTTGCTGACCCGCACCACCCGGTCGTCCACCTCGATCTCGACCGACGGCGACTTCGAGGGCATGAGGTCAATCTAGGGGGTGGGTGGGCCCGCGGTGCGGACCTCGACTCCGACCGGCCACCGGTGGGGCGGCCGCGGGGCGGCTCACTCCCGGCGCAGCAGCGCTCTTCACTCCCGGCGCAGCAGCGCTCTTCACTCCCGGCGCAACAGCGCCATGAACATCGCGTCGGTGCCGTGCCGGTGCGGCCACAGCTGGACCGTGCCAGGCATGGGACCGGCACAGTTCGGCACGCCGGGCAGCAGCGTGGTCGCGTCCTCCAGCCGGACGTCGCTCCGGGACTGCAGCACCGAGGCCACCACGCCCTCGGTCTCGGCGAGCACCGGGGAGCAGGTGGCGTAGAGCACCACCCCACCGGGGCGGACCAGGTCGAGCGCGGCGGCCACCAGCGACCGCTGCAGCAGCACCAGCGCGAGCAGGTCGTCGGCCTTGCGCCGCCAGCGCGCCTCGGGACGGCGCCGCAGCGCCCCCAGCCCGGTGCACGGCGCGTCGACCAGGACCCGGTCGAACGTGCCGGCGCGCCACGGCGGCGCGGTGCCGTCGGCGGTCACGACCCCGAGCACGCCCTCGGCGCCGTCCAGGGCGCGCGCGACCAGGCGCGCCCGGTGGGGCTGGCGCTCCCCCGCGACGACGCCGGCGCCCCGCCGGGCCGCGAGCGCCGCCAGCAGCGCCGCCTTGCCCCCCGGGCCCGCGCACAGGTCCAGCCAGGTCCGGTCCGGACCGTGGATCGGGGCCGCGGCCAGCGCCATCGCCACCAGCTGGGAGCCCTCGTCCTGCACCCCGGCCCGTCCCTCGGCCACCGCAGGCACCGCACCGGGCTCGCCGCCGTCGAGGACCACGCCGTACGGCGACCAGGGCGTGGGCTCGCCCGGCAGCTCCTCGCGGGTGGCCCGCCCCGGGCGGGCCACCAGCGTCACGCTCGGGGCTGCGTTGTCGGCCTCGAGCAGCTCGTGCAGCTCGGTCCAGCCGACCGCGTTGCGCAGCTCCTCGACCACCCACTGCGGGTGGCTGTACGCGATCGCCGCGTAGCGCACGGGGGCCACCTTCGGGTCCGGCGCGACCCGGCCGATCCAGGCCTCGAGGTCCTGCTCGGAGACCCGGCGGAGCACCGCGTTGGCGAAGCCCGCGGCGCCCGAGCTGACCTTCGCGCGCACCAGGTCCACGGTGGTGCTGATCGCGGCGTGCGCCGGCACCCGCATGGACAGCAGCTGGTGGGTGCCGAGCCGCAGCGCGTCGAGGACCTTCGCCTCGACCTTGCTGAGCGGCCGGTCCACGCACGCGGCCAGGATCGCGTCGTAGGTGCCGCGCCGGCGGATCGTCCCCGAGACCAGCTCGGTGACGAACGCCGCGTCGCGGCCGCTCAGCTGGTGCTGGCGGAGCACGGTGGGCAGCACGAGGTTGGTGTAGGCCTGGTCGACGCGCACCGCCTTGAGCACGTCGAGGGCCGCCAGGCGGGCGGGGTCCGCGGCCGCACGCCCGGAGGCGGCGCGGGTCGGGGCCGGCCCAGTGCCCCCGCTGCGGCCCCGGCCGGCGGACGGCTCAGCCATCGAGGAACGACCTCGCCAGGGGCCGCGAGGCTCGCGCCGGCCGGGGGCCGGTGATCAGCTCGGCAGGGCCGGTGCGGAGGGCCAGGAGGTCGACGTACTTCTCAGCGGTCGCCGGTCGGCTCAACAGCCCGACCGTGACGCCGGTCGTGGTCGCGTTCACCGGAACTCCGCTCCCGTCTCGAGCCGCACGCCGCGCGCCCAGTCGGCGGCCGGCATCTGCTTCTTGCCGAAGGCCTTGACCTCGCCCAGGCGGACCGGCCCGGCGCCGGTGCCGACCAGGACCTCGTTCCGCGCCACCGCGAGCACGCCCGGCGCGACGGGGGCGGCGCCGGGCACCGGCACCACCGGACCGAGCTTGATCCGCTGCTCCTCGAAGGTCGTCCACGCGCCGGGGGCCGGCGTGCAGGCCCGCACCCTCCGATCCACCGCCACCGCCGGCTCGCGCCAGTCGACGCGGGCGTCGTCGACGGTGATCTTCGGGGCCAGGCTCACGCCCTCGGCCTGTTGCGGGCGGGCCTCGATCGAGCCGTCCTCGAGGCCGTCGAGGGTGGCCACCAGCAGGCCGGCACCGCCCTCGGCGAGGCGCGCCAGCAGGTCGCCCGCGGTGTCGTCCGACCGGATCCGCTCGGTCATCACCCCGAAGATCGGGCCGGCGTCGAGCGCCTTGACGATGCGGAACGTCGTCGCGCCCGTCACCTCGTCACCGGCCCAGAGCGCGTGCTGGACCGGGGCCGCACCGCGCCAGGACGGCAGCACCGAGAAGTGCAGGTTCACCCAGCCATGGTGGGGGATGTCCAGGGCCGACTGCGGGAGCAGCGCGCCGTAGGCGACCACCGGGCAGCACTCGGGCGCCAGGTCGCGCAGCGCCTGCTGGAACTCCGGGTCGCGGGGGTGCTCCGGCTTGAGCACCGGGAGGCCGAGCTGCTCGGCGCGGTCGGCGACCGGGCTGGCCGTGAGGCGGCGCCCCCGGCCCGCGGGGGCGTCGGGGCGGGTGACGACCCCGACCAGCTCGTGGTCGGAGGCCGCGAGGGCGTCGAGGGAGGGTACGGCGGCCTCGGGGGTGCCGGCGAAGACGATCCTCATCCGGCTCAGAAGCCCAGTCCGCGGGTGACGTGCGGCGAGACCTTCACGGTGGGCCGCTCCAGCCCGAACCACTCCGACTCCCGGATCGCCTTCATCGCGGCCTTGCGGGCCTCGGGATCGAGCCGGTCGACGAACAGCACACCGTCGAGGTGGTCGGTCTCGTGCTGGATCGCCCGGGCAAGGTAGTCCGACCCGGTGAGCGTCACCGGCTCGCCGTGCATGTCGAAGCCGTGGGCGACCACCGAGAGCGCGCGCCGGCAGTCGAAGGTGAGCTCGGGGATCGACAGGCACCCCTCGGGGCCGTCCTGCAGCTCCTGCGAGAGCTCGAGCCGGGGGTTGATGAGGTGGCCGACCTCGCCGTCGACGTTCCAGGTGAAGGCGCGCAGCCCGACTCCGATCTGCGGCGCCGCGAGCCCCGCCCCGGGCGCGGCGAGCATCGTGTCGGTCAGGTCGGCGACCAGCCGCCGCAGCTCCTTGTCGAAGTCGACCACCTCGACGGCGGGCTTGCGCAGGACGGGGTCGCCGAAGAGGCGGATCGGCTGGACGGCCACGGAACTCCTAGCGATCGGGGTGCGGGGCACAGTCTAGAGAGCCCGGGTTCACAGGGTCAGCGGGTCCACCTGCACGCGGACCGCGTCGAGCTTGCGGCTCGACCGGAGGCGCTGGAGGGCGCCGAGCGCGAGCGACAGGTCCCGGCCCCGTGCCCGGGGCACCCGGATCACCACCCGGCACTCCCCCTCCCCCAGCTCGACGGGCCCGAGCACCTCGGCGTCCGGCGGCGGGTCGAACAGCGTGAGCGCGTCGTCGACCGCCCCCGGCTCGCCGGTGATCGTCGCCAGCCGGCTGGCCGGCGGCAGGTGCGCCTCCTGCCGCTCCTGCATCTCCCGGGCCGCGAAGCCGGCCGGGTCCCAGCGCACCAGGGCCTGGAGCCCGGGATGGCCGGGGTCGCCGACGGCCACCACGGCTCCCCCCGGGCGGACCAGCCCGGCGGCGCCGAGCCAACGGCGCAACGCCTCCTCACCGGCGCGGAGGTCGGTGCGGGCCAGCAGCAGCCAGGTGTCGAGCAGCAGGACCGCTGCGTACCCACCCCGGGCCACGGGTTCGCCACCGGGGGTGGCCACCACGATGGCCGGTTCCTCGTCCACCTCGGCCAGCACCCGGTCGCCGCTGGAGGTGCGCACCCTCGTCCGGGGGAAGGTGCGGCCGAGCTCCTCGGCGGTCCGGGCGTCGCCGAGCACGGGGGCGCGCAGTCCCCGGTGGCCGCATTCCGGGCAGGCCCAGGCGGGCGCCGGGGCCGCGCACCAGCGGCAGGCGGGCGGCGTGGTGGCCCCGGTCAGGACCAGCGGCCCCTGGCAGGTGGTGCAGCGCGCCGGGGCGCGGCAGCGCTCGCAGGCCAGGGCGGCGGCGTACCCGGTGCGGGGGGTCTGCACCAGCACCGGCCCCTCCTCCAGGCCGCGACGGATCGCGTCGAAGGCCTGGCGCGGCACCCGAGAGGCCCGGGCCAGCGGGTCGCGCTCGAGGTCGCGGTCGGAGGCACCCGCGACCGAGACCGTGACCCGCTCGCGCAGCACGCCGCGGGCCGGGGCGAGCTCGTGGGCCCAGCCGGTCCGCAGGAGGTACTCGCCCTCGACCGTGCGCGCGAAGCCGCCGACCAGCGCGCCGGCGTCCTCGCGCTCGGCCCGGACCAGCAGCGTCTCGCGGGTGTGCGGGTAGGGCGCCCGGGGCTCGGCGTGCAGGTCGTCGCCGTCGTCCCAGACCGCGACCAGGCCGAGGTCGTGGACCGGCGCGAACGCCGCGGCGCGGGTGCCGACCACGACGCGACGCGCCCCGCGGCGTACGGCCAGGAAGTCGCGGTAGCGCTGCGCCGGCCCGGCCTCGGCCGAGAGCAGCACGTGGTGGCCCTCCCCCAGCACCGTCGCCAGAGCCCGGTCGACGCGGGCCGCGTCCCTGCCGTCGGGCACGCAGAGCAGCGCCCCCCGGCCCGAGGCGTACGTCGCGGCCGCGGCGTGCGCCAGCGCCAGCGGCCAGTCGCTCGCCGGCGCGACCGACCACACCGCCCGAGGGGCGCCGCCGTCGGCGAGCCGGGCGAGGAACGCGGCGGCGTGCTCGTGACCGGCCCAGGCCGGCTCCGCGTCGGCGACGCGCCACGGCTGCCGCGGCGGGCTCGCGGGCGTGGGCTCCTTCTCGGTCGTGGCGTGCCGCGGCGGCACGGCCAGGCGCAGGACGTCGGACCTGGTCCCGGCGTACCGCTCGGCGAGGTCCGCGGTGAGCGCGGCCACCTCGGCCGAGAGGACCGGCTCCGCACTGACCACGCGGCGCAACGGGGCGAGCCGCCCCGGGTGCTCGCTGGCCGCGGCCCGGGCCAGGACGTAGCCGTCGACGTCCTGGCCGGCGAAGCGCACCTTGACCCGGACCCCGGGCTGCGCGACCGCCGCCACCGCCTCCGGGACCGCGTAGTCGAAGGGCCGGTCGAGGTGGGCGAGCGGGACGTCCACGAGCACGCGGGCCACCGGGTCGACCTCCGCGATCGCCTGCTCCGCGGCCTTGCGCTGCCGGGTCGCCCGAGCCTTGGCCCGGGAGGCCTGCACCGAGGCGCGCACCAGCCCGGGCAGCAACTCGGGATGGTCCTCGGGGTCGGTCATGGGCGCAGTTCTACCAGCGGCTGCCGACGGCGCGGCCGGGGCGGTGACGCCCCGGCCGGGTGCCGTGTGGGCTGGCCGGGGTGCCGTGCGGCCGGCCCCGGGCGCGGCTCGGCCCGCGGGGTTGTCAGGGTGTGCTTGCGGTTGGGGGGCGTTGCAACGGCCCCCAACCGAGGGAATCCCCGGCCAGCCGGGGATTCCCTCAGCCGGATTGCCGCCGCCCGACCCCCTCCGGGGGCGGGGGCGTCAGCCGCGGACGGCGGCCTGGAGGGCGGCGGCGCGGTCGGTGCGCTCCCAGGTGAAGTCGTCCAGCTCACGCCCGAAGTGGCCGTACGCCGCGGTCTGGGCGTAGATCGGGCGCAGCAGGTCCAGGTCGCGGATGATCGCGGCCGGGCGCAGGTCGAAGGCCTCGAGCACGGCCCGCTGGATCTGCTCGTCGGGCACGTTGCCGGTGCCGAAGGTCTCGATGAAGACACCGACCGGCTGGGCCTTGCCGATGGCGTAGGCGACCTGCGCCTCGCAGCGGTCGGCGAGGCCGGCGGCGACGACGTTCTTGGCGACCCAGCGCATGGCGTACGCCGCGGACCGGTCCACCTTCGAGGGGTCCTTGCCCGAGAACGCGCCGCCCCCGTGGCGGGCCATGCCGCCGTAGGTGTCGACGATGATCTTGCGCCCGGTCAGGCCGGCGTCACCCATCGGGCCGCCGACGACGAAGCGCCCCGTGGGGTTGACCAGGAGCCGGTAGCTCTCCGAGGGCAGGTCGAAGGTCTCGAGCACCGGGTCGATGACGTGCTTCTTGACGTCGTCCTCGAGGCTGCCGAGCTCGGTCTCCTCGGTGTGCTGGGTGGAGAGCACCACGGTGTCGATGCGGACCGGGCGGTTCGCGGCGTCGTACTCGATGGTGACCTGGGTCTTGCCGTCGGGGCGCAGGTAGCCGAGGCTGCCGTCCTTGCGGACGGTGGAGAGCCGCTCGGCGAGCCGCTGGGCGATCACGATCGGCAGCGGCATCAGCACGTCGGTGTCGTTGCAGGCGTAGCCGAACATCAGGCCCTGGTCGCCGGCGCCCTGCTTGTCCATCGCGTCGACCGAGCCGGTGCGGCTCTCGTGGCCGGTGTCCACGCCCTGGGCGATGTCGCCGGACTGGCCGCCGATGGCCACCATCACGCCGCACGAGGCGCCGTCGAAGCCCTTGCTGGAGGAGTCGTAGCCGATCTCGAGGATCCGGTCGCGGACGATCTTCTTGATGTCGACGTAGCCGGTCGTGTCCACCTCGCCGGCCACGACCACCAGACCGGTGGTCAGCAGGGTCTCGACCGCGACCCGGCTGCCCGGGTCCTGGGCGAGCATGGCATCGAGGACGGAGTCGCTGATCTGGTCAGCGATCTTGTCCGGGTGCCCCTCGGTCACAGACTCCGAGGTGAAGAGACGTCCAGCCACAGTGCTACCCACTCCCGTTCGTTGGCGAATGACTCAACACTATCCGTCGTCCCGCGAAGTGGGACGGCGGTCCGTACTGAGAACTCATCAAAATGAGGATGGCCGCTCACGGGGCCAGGCGGCGCACGACCTCGTCCCAGATGACGTGGGCGAGCGCGGACTTGCTGCCCCGGGCCACCTCGACCGCGGCACCGTCGGCCCCGAGGATGACGGCCTCGTTGTCGGCGCTGCCGAAGACCGCGCCTCCGCTCACGTCGTTGACCACCAGCAGGTCGCAACCCTTGCGGGCGAGCTTGGCCCGGCCGAGCTCGAGCACGCTCCCGGTGTCGTCCCCGGTCTCCGCCGCGAAGCCGACGATGACCTGGTCGGCTCTGGCCCGGTCCTGGCTGATCTTGGCGAGTACGTCGGGGTTCTGGACCAGCTCGATGGCCGGTGCGGACCCGTCGGCGGCCTTCTTGATCTTGGCCTCGCTGACCCGGGCCGGCCGGAAGTCGGCGGGCGCGGCGGCCATCACCACCGCGTCGACGGAGCCCGTCTCGGCGGTGACCGCGTCGAGCAGCTCGCCGGTGGTCTCGATGCGCACGACCTTCACGCCGGCGGGGTCGGGGAGCGCGACGTTGGCGCTGACCAGCGTCACCTCGGCGCCGCGCGCGGCCGCGGCCCGCGCGAGCGCGTAGCCCTGCAGTCCGGAGGACCGGTTGCCGAGGAAGCGGACCGGGTCGAGCCGCTCGCGGGTGCCGCCGGCCGACACCAGCACGTGGCGACCCGCCAGGTCGAGGGCTCCGGACCCCCGGGCCAGCACCTGGCCGCAGAGCTCGAAGATCTCGCCGGGCTCGGGCAGCCGGCCCTTGCCGGTGTCCTTGCCGGTCAGGCGGCCCTCGGCGGGCTCGATGACGACGCAGCCGCGCTCGCGCAGGGTCGCGACGTTCGCGCGGGTCGCGGCGTGCTCCCACATCTCGGTGTGCATGGCGGGCGCGAACACGACCGGGCAGCGCGCGGTCAGCAGCGTGTTGGTGAGCAGGTCGTCGGCCAGCCCGTGGGCGGCCTTCGCCAGCAGGTCGGCGGTGGCCGGGGCCACCACGACCAGGTCGGCCTGCTGACCGATCCGCACGTGCGGGACCTGATGGACCCCGCTCCACACGTCGGTCGCGACCGGCTTGCCGGACAGCGCCGCCCAGGTGGGGGCGCCGACGAACTCCAGCGCCGCGGCGGTCGGCACCACGGTCACGTCGTGGCCGGACTCGGTGAACCGGCGCAGCAGCTCGCAGGCCTTGTACGCCGCGATCCCGCCGGCCACGCCGAGGACGACACGAGGCCGCCTCCCCTCAGGGGAAGCGGCCTCGTCGACGGTGCTGGTGCTCAGCGGATCACTCGCTGTCGCTGTAGGAGACGTCGACCGAGGCGGCCTGAGCCGCCGCCTTCTCGGCGGCGAGCTCGGCGGGGTCGACGTCCTCACAGGTCAGCAGGTCCTCGTTGATCTCGCGCAGCGCGATCGAGAGCGGCTTCTCCTGGACGTGGGTGTCGACCAGCGGGCCGACGTACTCCAGCAGGCCCTCGCCGAGCTGGGAGTAGTAGGCGTTGATCTGGCGGGCGCGCTTGGCGCTGTAGAGGACCAGCTTGTACTTGCTGTCGGTCTTGGTGAGCAGGTCGTCGATCGGGGGGTTGGTGACACCCTCGGCGGCGATGTTGGGGGCAGACACGCGTGAAGCCTCGCTGGTGGAGTAGGGGCTGGTCGGACCGTGCGGTCGGGGCTCGGCGCCCCTCGGCCGCAGCCGTCAGCTGCTGCCGTCGGCGGGACGCTCGTCACCGACCATCATCAAGGCTACCAACTGCTCGGCGGCAGCGTGAACTTCGTGGTTGACGATCGTCACGTCGAACTCCGGCTCCGCCGCCAGCTCGTCGCGGGCGGTCTCCAGCCGCCGGGCCCGCTCCTCCTCGGTCTCGGTGCCGCGCCCGACCAGGCGACGCACCAGCTCCTCCCACGACGGGGGCTTGAGGAAGACGAACATCGCCTCGGGCATCGTCTCGCGCACCTGGCGTGCGCCCTGGAGGTCGATCTCCAGCATCGCCGGCCGCCCGGCGGCGAGGGCCGCCTCCACGGGGCCCCGCGGAGTGCCGTACCGCGCGGCCTTGTGCACGATCGCCCATTCCAGCAGCTCGCCGCCGTCGACCATCCGGTCGAACTCCTCGTCGGAGACGAACCAGTAGTGCACGCCGTGCACCTCGCCGGGCCGGGCCCGGCGGGTGGTCGCGGACACCGAGATCCACACCTCGGGGTGGGTGGCCCGGACCTCCGCGGCGACGGTGCCCTTGCCGACCGCGGTGGGTCCGGCGAGCACGACGAGCCGCGAGCGTCGCGCTCCGGCGTCGACGCGCCGGTCGGGGCCCGGGACGGGCTCAGTCACGCGCTGCGAACTCGCGCTCGAGCGCGGCCACCTGCTTGGTGCCCAGCCCCCGCACTCGGCGGCTCTCGGCGATCCCGATCCGCTCCATCATCTGGCGGGCCCGGACCTTGCCCAGCCCCGGCATCGACTGCAGCAGGTCGACGACCCGCATCTTGCCGATCACCTCGTTCTCCTGGCCCTCCTTGAGGACCTCCGCGATCGAGGCACCGGAGTTCTTGAGGCGGTTCTTCACCTCGGCTCGTTCCCTGCGGGAGGCGGCGGCCTTGTCGAGCGCTGCCTGGCGCTGTTCGGGGGTGAGCGGAGGCAAGGCCACGGGCGTCGGTCCTTCGGTCGCGGTCGGGCCCGAGTCCCGGACGTGGGGCACGGGATCGATCGGGTGAGGCGGTCGGTGCTGGCTCAATGTAGTCAGAAGCCGCGAAGCGCTGCAATCGGCCCCCACCGGCGCCCCGTCGATCCGTCCCGTGGTCGGCGGGTCACATGGTCAGTGGCGTGTGGCAGACGTCGCGGGCCTCCTGGTCCAGCGCCTGCAGGGCCGCGACGGTCGTTCCGCTGCCCAGCTCGCGGGCGGCGGCGTCGATGCGCGTCCTCTCCTCGGCGTCCAGTCCTGCCGGCGGGTGGGCGCGGTCGTAGTCGGCCGGGTCTACGCCGGCGGCGCGCAGGGCGGCGTCGAGGGCCTTGACGCGGCTCACGAGCTGCTGCCAGTCGTCGGTGATGTCGCCGGGCGCCTTGCTCTGCAGGTCCTCGAAGATGGGCAGGGCGCGGATCAGCGCGTCGCTGTCGCCCCCGGTGGTGAGGTCGGTGAGCTCGCGCTGGTGGTCGCTGACCGCCGAGCAGTACTGGTCCTGCTGGTCGCCGCAGCCGGCCAGCGGCAGCAGCACCAGCGCGACGACGGCGGCCACCGGCCGCAGGCGCCTGGTCGCCGGCGTCCCGGGCGCGGTCACGGGCCCAGTCACGGGCCCAGTCACGGGCCCAGTCACGGGCGCAGCGCCGCGAGCTCGTCGTTGGCCCGGCGGGCGGCGTCGGCCAGCGCGCGCGGGTCCGGCCCGGCCCGCAGCAGGCCGCGGGAGCTGCTCGCGAGCACCGCACCCGAGGCGACGCCGAAGATCCGTCGCAGGTCCTCGACCGTGCCGCCCTGGGCGCCGTAGCCCGGCGCGAGGAGGGGTCCGTTGACGTCGAGCCGCTCGGAGGTCTCCCCGATGGTGGCGCCCACCACCGCGCCGAAGGAGCCCAGCGGCTCGGCGCCGGCGTTCAGCTCGCGCAGATGGTCCAGGACCCGCCCGGCCACGGTGCCGCCGCCCTCGAGGCGGGCGTGCTGCACCTCCGGCCCCTCCTTGTTGGAGGTCAGCGCCAGCACGATCACCCCGGCGTCGTGGCGCCGGGCGGTGTCGAACATCGGGTCGAGGGAGCCGAAGCCGAGGTACGGGCTCGCGGTGATCGCGTCGCAGGCGAGCGGCGAGGCGGGGTCGAGGTAGGCGTCGGCGTACGCCTGCGAGGTCGAGCCGATGTCGCCGCGCTTGACGTCCAGCAGCACCAGCGCCCCCGCGGCCCGCGACGCCGCCACCACCCGCTCGAGCACGGCCACCCCCCTGCTGCCGAACCGCTCGTAGAACGCGGACTGGGGCTTGACCACCGAGACCACCGGGGCGAGGGCCTCGACCGCGGTCAGCGCGAACCGCTCGAGCCCGGCCACGTCGTCGGCCAGGCCCCACTCGTGCAGCAGGCCGGCGTGCGGGTCGATGCCGGCGCACAGCGGGCCGCGCGCGGCGAGCGCGGCGTGCAGGCGGGTGCCGAAGGGGGTGCGGGCTCCCGGCGACGTCGCCTCCGGCTCGCGCGGCGCGGCGTCCGGGCGCGGTCCCGTGGGCTGCGGTGTCATGAGGCGGTCTCCTCGGAGTCGTGGTGCAGGGCGGCGGCGAGGCGGGCCGCCGCGGTCGGATCGTGCAGCAGCGCGGTGCCGACCTGGACGGCGGTGGCGCCGGCGGCCAGGAAGCTGCGCGCGTCATCGACGCCGAGGATGCCACCGACCCCCACCACCTGGGCACCGGGCAGCGCCGCGCACACGTCGGCCACGCACCGCAGCGCCAGGGGGCGGATCGCCGGGCCGCTCAAGCCCGCAGCGCGCCCGTCGGGCATCGCGGCCGGGAGCGCGTTGCCCACGACGACGGCGGCGGCGCCCGCCTCGAGGACCGTGCGGGCGCTCTCCACGACCCGGACCGGGTCGCTGCGCAGCTTGGCCAGGACCGGCACCCCGCGGGGCAGGTCCCGCTGGACCGCGGAGACGACCGAGGCGGCGTGGAACGGCTCGCGGACGTCGAAGACGCCGGCGGCCGACGCGTCGGGCGAGGACAGGTTGACCTCGATCGCGGAGACGCCGGGAGCACTTCCCAGCCGCCGCGCCAGCTCGGCGTACTCCCCCAGCGAGCTGCCGGCGATCGAGACGACCACCCGCGCGCCGTGCTGGACCAGCCAGGGCAGCTCGGTGGCGAGGAACGGCTCGAGCCCCGGGTTGGGCAGGCCGACGGCGTGCACCAGCCCCGAGGGGGTCTCCACGATCCGCGGCTGCGGGCCGCCGAGCCGGGCGTTGAGGGTGAGCGAGCGGGTGACGAAGCCACCCAGGTCGGCGAGGGGGGCGTACGCCGCGAGCTCGCGGCCGGTGCCCCCGCAGCCGGAGGCCACCAGCACCGGCGAAGGCAGCGTGAGGCCGGCCAGCTCGACAGTCACGGGGTCACCACCGGTCCGGTCGCCGGCGCGGTCGCCGGTCCGGCCAGCAGCTCGGCCCAGCGGACCCGGTCGCCCCGGAGCACGGGTCCCTCGTGGCAGACGCGGGCCGTGCGCGCGACGCCGGTCTCGCCGACGACGGGGACGGCACAGCCGTGGCACAGGCCGGTGGCGCAGGTGAGCGGCACCTCCAGCGCCGTCTGGCTCCACGCGCCGTGGGCCTCGGCGGCCGCGGCCACCGCGTGCAGGGTCGGCAGCGGGCCGGCGGCGTAGACGACGTCGGCGCCCGCTTGGGCCAGCACGTCGTCGATCACGGCCGGGACGCTGCCCCGGCGACCGACCGAGCCGTCGCCGGTGACCACGGTGACGGCGCGGGCCGAGCGGCGGGCCTCGAGCGCCGAGAGCAGGTGGGCCTCGTCCTCGGCGGCCAGCAGCAGGGTGACGGGGCAGTCCCGCTCGCGGAGCCGCTCGGCCAGCGGGAACAGCGGCGCCGCGGCGTACCCCTCCCCCACCAGCAGGCAGGACACCGGCTCCTTGGGCAGCGCGAACGGCCGGCCGAGCGGGCCGGTGACCTCGAGCCGGGCCCCCGGCGCGAGCCGGGTCAGCCAGCTGCCGCCGACGCCGCGCGGCTCGACCACGACCTCGACCGCGGCACCGTAGCCGCCGACCGGGCGCACCCGGTGGATCCACAGCGCGCGCCGGGCCAGGTGCGACTCGCCCACCGAGACCGCGATGAACGTCCCGGGCCGGAACCGCTCGGGCACCCCCGGCGCCACCAGGGTCAGGTGGTGGTGGGCGCCGATCCGCTTGGTCGCCAGCAGCTCGGCGGTGACGTGGACGGGGCCGGCGTGCTGGACGGCGGGGTCCGCGCCGGGGCCCGGGCCGGGGCTCACCCGGTCGTCCCCGCCACGATCCGGCGCGGCCAGAGCGGCCCCTCGTAGATGAACGCGGAGTACCCCTGCAGCAGGGTCGCACCCGCCTCGAGCCGGGCCCGCGCGTCCTCCACCGTGGTGAGGCCGCCGACACCGACCAGCGTCAGGTCGGGACCCACCCGGCCGCGCAGCAGCCCGATGACCTCCAGCGCGCGGGCGGCCAGCGGTCGCCCCGAGAGCCCACCGGCGCCGACGCGTTCGACCTCGGCCGGGTCCGAGCGCAGGCCGGCCCGGGAGGTCGTCGTGTTGGTGGCGATGATGCCGTCCAGCCCGGTCCCGCGGGCCAGGTCCGCCACCGCGAGCACGTCCTCGTCGGAGAGGTCGGGGGCGATCTTGACCAGCAGGGGCACCCGCCGTCCGCTCGACTCCGTGGTCTCGTCGGCGGTGCGGCGCACGTGCCGGAGCAGCGGCTCGAGCCGCTCCACGGCCTGGAGGTTGCGCAGCCCCGGGGTGTTCGGGGAGCTGACGTTGACCACGAGGTAGTCGGCGTACGGCGTGAGCAGCCGCGCGCTCTTGGCGTAGTCGGCCAGCACCGCGGCCTCGTCGTCCTCGGGCACGACCTTGGTCTTGCCGATGTTGACCCCCAGCACCGGGCGGTCCCGTCCCGGGGTCCGGGCCAGCCGGGCCTCGCGCTGCGCCAGCCGCCGCGCGACCACCTCGGCCCCGTCGTTGTTGAACCCCATCCGGTTCACGACCGCCCGGTCCTCGGGCAGCCGGAACAGCCGGGGCCGGGGGTTGCCGGGTTGGGCCTCGCCGGTCACGGTGCCGACCTCGACGTGACCGAAGCCGAGCGCGGCCAGCGCGTCGATGCCGACGGCGTTCTTGTCGAACCCCGCCGCCAGCCCGAGCCGGTTGGGGAAGGCCAGGCCCATCGCCCGGACCGGCCCGGCCGCGTGGCCCGGCCCGGCCGCCTGGCCCGGGCGGCCCGGGCGCGTCAAGCTGCGCCGACTCGCGGAGATCACCGGGCCGGCGGCCCGGAGGGCCCGGAACGCCGCGTGGTGCGCCCGCTCGGGATCGGTCCGGGTCAGGACCCGGTCGAAGAGCAGCCGGTAGGGGCGGCCCATCAGCTTCGGTCCCGGGCCCGTCGGCGCCACCCCGGCCGCGCCGGCACCGGCACCGGCCGGGGCCTCACCGCGCACCGCGCAGCGCCCAGTCCTGCAGGCTGCGCACGCCGATGTCGCCGCGCTCCCGGGCCTCGATGCCCTGCACCGCCGCGCCCAGGCCCTGGACGGTGGTGATGCACGGGATGTTGGCCATGATCGCGGCGGTGCGGATCTCGTAGCCGTCGATGCGCGCCGAGGCACCCCGGCCGCCGCCGCTGGCCGAGCCGTGCGGGGTGTTGATCACCAGGTCGATCTCGCCGGCCAGGATCATCTGCACGGTGGTCTTCTCGCCGTTCGGGCCGGTGCCCTCGTGGTGCTTGCGGACCACCCCGGCGCGCACGCCGTTGCGGCGCAGCACCTCCGCGGTGCCCTGGGTCGCGAGGATCTCGAACCCGTGGTCGGCGAGCACCTTGATCGGGAAGATCATGTGCCGCTTGTCGCGGTTGGCCATGCTGACGAACACCCGGCCCTGCGAGGGCAGGGAGCCGAACGCCGCGGTCTGCGCCTTCGCGAACGCGGTGCCGAAGTCGGCGTCGAGGCCCATCACCTCGCCGGTCGACTTCATCTCCGGGCCGAGCACCGTGTCGACCTGCTGGCCGTCGGGGGTCCGGAACCGGTTGAACGGCATCACGGCCTCCTTGACCGCGATCGGCTGGTCGCCGGGCAGCGACCCGCCGTCCCCGCTCGCGGGCAGCACCCCGGCGGCGCGCAGGGACGCCACCGACTCCCCGAGCATCACCCGGGCGGCGGCCTTGGCCAGCGGCGTGGCGGTCGCCTTGGAGACGAACGGCACGGTCCGGCTGGCCCGGGGGTTGGCCTCGAGCACGTAGAGCACGTCGGAGCCGAGGGCGTACTGGATGTTGAGCAGCCCACGGACCCCGACGCCGCGGGCGATCGCGGCGGTCGCCTCCCGGATCCGGTCGATCTCGGCCTCGCCGAGCGTGATCGGCGGCAGCGCGCAGGAGGAGTCACCGGAGTGGATGCCGGCCTCCTCGATGTGCTCCATGACGCCGCCGAGGAAGAGCTCCTCGCCGTCGAAGATCGCGTCCACGTCGATCTCCACCGCGTCGTCGATGAACCGGTCGACCAGCACCGGGTGCTCCGGGCTGATCTCGGTCGCCCGCTGGATGTAGCCCTCGAGCGCGTCGTCGTCGTAGACGATCTCCATGCCGCGACCGCCCAGGACGTACGACGGCCGCACCAGCACCGGGTAGCCGATCTCCGCCGCGATCGAGCGCGCGTCGGCGAACGAGGTGGCCATGCCGTGCTTGGGGGCGGGCAGGCCGGCCTCGGCGAGCACCCGGCCGAACGCGCCGCGCTCCTCGGCGAGGTGGATCGCCTCCGGGGAGGTGCCGAGGATCGGCACGCCGTTGTCCTTCAGCGCCTGGGCCAGGCCCAGCGGGGTCTGGCCACCGAGCTGACAGATGACCCCGGCGAGCGGGCCGGCCTGCCGCTCGACGTGCACGATCTCGAGCACGTCCTCCAGCGTCAGCGGCTCGAAGTAGAGCCGGTCGGAGGTGTCGTAGTCGGTCGAGACGGTCTCGGGGTTGCAGTTCACCATGATCGTCTCGTAGCCGGCGTCCGCGAGCGCGAGGCTGGCGTGCACGCACGAGTAGTCGAACTCGATGCCCTGCCCGATCCGGTTCGGGCCCGAGCCGAGGATGATCACCGCCTCCTTCTCGCGCGGGCGCACCTCGCTCTCCTCGTCGTACGACGAGTAGTAGTACGGCGTGGCCGCGGCGAACTCGGCGGCGCAGGTGTCCACGGTCTTGAACACCGGCCGGATGCCCAGCGCGTGGCGGACCCCGCGCACGACGTCGGCGCTCATGCCGCGGATCTTCCCGATCTGGGCGTCGGAGAAGCCGTGCCGCTTGGCCCGGCGCAGCACCGCGGGGGTCAGCTCGGCGGCCGCCGCGATCTCGCCGGCGAC
The DNA here is from genome assembly GCF_013409645.1 of Nocardioides panaciterrulae. Lineage (NCBI taxonomy): Bacteria > Bacillati > Actinomycetota > Actinomycetes > Propionibacteriales > Nocardioidaceae > Nocardioides > Nocardioides panaciterrulae. The sequence goes on from NZ_JACCBG010000001.1 coordinate 2,277,662, forward strand.
CTCGTTGATCAGCGCCAGCTGGTCGACGTACCACGGGTCGATCGCGGTGGCCTCGAACACCTCCTGCGGCGTGGCTCCGGCCCGGATCGCGTCCATGACCTTCTTCAGCCGCCCGTCGTGCGGGGTGGCGACCTCCTCGAGCAGGGCGGCCTTGTCCAGGTCGACCCACTCGTGGCTCCAGTCGAAGACGGCGTCCTTGCTCTCGAGGGAGCGCAGCGCCTTCTGCAGGGCCTCGGTGAAGTTGCGGCCGATCGCCATCGCCTCGCCCACCGACTTCATGTGCGTGGTGAGCCTCGGGTCGGCGCCGGGGAACTTCTCGAAGGCGAACCGTGGCACCTTGACCACCACGTAGTCCAGGGTGGGCTCGAAGGCCGCGGGGGTGCTCTGGCCGTCGGGGCGGACGGTGATGTCGTTCGGGATCTCGTCGAGGGTGTAGCCGATGGCGACCTTCGCGGCGATCTTCGCGATCGGGAAGCCGGTCGCCTTGGAGGCGAGCGCGCTGGACCGCGAGACGCGCGGGTTCATCTCGATGACGATCACCCGGCCGTCAGCGGGGTTCACGGCGTACTGGATGTTGCAGCCGCCGGTGTCGACCCCGACCTCGCGGATGATCCGGATCGCCAGGTCGCGCAGGTGCTGGTACTCCCGGTCGGTCAGCGTCATCGCCGGGGCGACCGTGATCGAGTCGCCGGTGTGCACGCCCATCGGGTCGAGGTTCTCGATGGAGCAGACGATGACGACGTTGTCCGCCCTGTCCCGCATCACCTCCAGCTCGTACTCCTTCCAGCCGATGATCGACTCCTCGATCAGCACCTCGGTGGTCGGGCTGGCGGCGAGGCCGGCGCCGGCGATCCGCGCGAGGTCGCCCTCGTCGTAGGCGATGCCGGAGCCGGTGCCGCCCATCGTGAACGAGGGCCGGACCACGACCGGGTAGCCGAGCTCGGCGACGGCCTTCTCGCAGTCGTCGAGCGAGTGGCACACGAAGCTGCGGGCCACCTCGCCGCCGACCTTGTCCACGATCGCGTTGAACTGCTCGCGGTTCTCGCCGCGGTGGATGGCCTCGAAGCTGGCGCCGATCATCTCCACGCCGTACTTCTCCAGCACGCCGTTCTCGTGCAGCGCGGTGGCCGCGTTGAGCGCGGTCTGGCCGCCCAGCGTGGGCAGCAGCGCGTCGGGGCGCTCCTTGGCGATGACCTTCTCGACGAACTCCGGGGTGATCGGCTCGACGTACGTCGCGTCCGCGAACTCCGGGTCGGTCATGATCGTGGCCGGGTTGGAGTTGACCAGGATGACCCGCAGGCCCTCCGCCTTGAGCACCCTGCAGGCCTGGGTGCCGGAGTAGTCGAACTCGCAGGCCTGGCCGATGATGATCGGCCCGGAGCCGATCACCAGCACCGACCGGATGTCCTCACGCTTCGGCATCTCAGGCCTCCTTCTGCTCGGACATGAGCTGACAGAACCGGTCGAACAGGTAGCCCGCGTCGTGCGGCCCGGCCGCGGCCTCGGGGTGGTACTGCACCGAGAATGCCTTCAGCCGGCCCCGGTCGTCGCGGAGCTCGAGCCCCTCGACCACGTCGTCGTTGAGGCAGACGTGGCTCACACTCGCCCGGCCGTACGGTGTCGGGACGGATTCGGCGAGCGGCACTCCCTCGGGCCACCGGACGGCGAAGCCGTGGTTGTGGGCGGTGACCTCGACCTTGGTCGTCGTGCGGTCCATCACCGGCTGGTTGATGCCCCGGTGGCCGTACGTGAGCTTGTAGGTGTCGAACCCGAGGGCCCGGCCGAAGAGCTGGTTGCCGAAGCAGATGCCGAAGTAGGGAAGCCCGGCGGCGAGCGCGCCCCGGAGCAGCTCGACCTGGTGGGTGGTCGCGGCCGGGTCCCCCGGGCCGTTGGAGAAGAACAACCCGTCCGGTGCGACCGCCTCGATCTCGTCGAGCGCCGCGGTGGCGGGCAGCACGTGCACCTCGATGCCGCGCTCGGCCATCCGGTGGGGGGTCATCGCCTTGATCCCGAGGTCGAGGGCGGCGACGGTGAAGCGCTTCTCGCTCCCCCACGGACCGGGGAGCGCGGGGACGACGTACGCCTCCCCCGTCGAGACCTCGCCGTCCAGCTCGGAGCCGGTCATCTCGGCGGACTCGCGGACCCGGGCCAGCACCGCCGTCGCGTCGGCGCCGGTCGAGGAGATGCCCACGCGCATGGCGCCGCGCTCGCGCAGGTGGCGGGTCAGCGCCCGGGTGTCGATGCCGGAGATGCCGACGACGCCCTGCGCGCGCAGCTCGTCGTCGAGGGTGCGGCGCGAGCGCCAGCTCGACGGGACGCGTGCGGGGTCGCGGACGACGTAGCCGGCGACCCAGATCCGGCCGGACTCGGCGTCCTCGTCGTTGATGCCGGTGTTGCCGACGTGCGGGGCGGTCATGACCACGACCTGGCGGTGGTAGGACGGGTCGGTCAGCGTCTCCTGGTAGCCGGTCATGCCGGTGTTGAAGACGGCCTCGCCGAAGGTCTCGCCCTCGGCGCCGTAGGCCTCGCCGTGGAAGGTGCGACCGTCCTCGAGGACCAGGATCGCGGGGCGGGGAGCCGACCGGTCGGGCCGGTCGGGGTGTGCTGGGGCATGCAGGGGCACGCCGTACCTCCTTCTCCGCCTCACGGGACGGATCGTTAAAGGATGTCGAGCGAGGCCGACCCTACCAGCGCGCGCGGCCGGGCCGGCACGCTGTCCCGCTCCTCAGGACCGCCGGTCCAACCCGGGCGGCTACCTCGCGTCGGGGTCGGGCTGGTGGATCCCGAAGGTGTTGCCCTCGAGGTCGAGGTAGTAGCCCTGCCAGGCCATCCCGGTGAGCGCCCTCTTGGGCAGCGCGACGCGTCCGCCGGCCTCCAGGATGCGCCGCTCGGTCTCGTCGTAGTCCCCCACGCCGATCGTGCAGACGAACGCGTTGGTGCCCTGCTCGGGGGCCGGGGCGGGGGCGGGGCGCTGGAGCAGCCCGCCGTTGATGCCCAGCTGGTCGTCGGGGCCGGTGAGGATCCCCCAGTACGCCGAGCCGGCGACCTCGCTCCAGTTCTGGAACGTCCAGCCGAACACCGCGCCGTAGAACGACTTCGCCCGCTCGACGTCCTCGGCCTGGATCTCGAAGTGCACCACCCGTGACATGGGTCCTCCCTCGCCTGCCCCTCCCCATTCTGCACCCGCGTGCCGTCGGGTGGGGCGTCCCGCGGGGACCGCTCGGGGGGCCGTGCGGCGGGCGCTCAGGCCAGCTTGCCGTCCAGCACCGTGGCGCGGCCCCGCAGGAACGTCGCCACGACCCGGCCCGGCAGCTCCATCCCGGCGTACGGCGTGTTCCGCGACAGCGAGGCCGACTCGGCGGGCTCGACGGTGCGGCGCACGGCCGGGTCGTAGAGCACGACGTGGGCGGGCGCACCCACCTCGAGCGGGCGACCGTGGTCGGTGACCCGGCCGATCCGCGCGGGCGCGTAGGACATCCGCTCGGCCACACCGGCCCAGTCGAGCAGGCCGGGGTCGACCATGGTCTCCTGCACGATCGACAGCGCGGTCTCCAGACCGAGCATGCCGAAGGCGGCCGCCGCCCACTCGCAGTCCTTGTCCTCCAGCGGGTGCGGGGCGTGGTCGGTCGCGACGATGTCGATCGTCCCGTCGGCCAGCCCGGCGCGCAGCGCCTCGACGTCGGCGGCCGAGCGCAGCGGCGGGTTGACCTTGTAGATCGGGTCGTAGGTCGCGGCGAGCTCGTCGGTGAGCAGCAGGTGGTGCGGGCACACCTCGGCGGTGACGTCGACCCCCTTGGCCTTGGCCCAGCGCACGATGTCCACGGACCCGGCCGTGGAAACGTGGCAGACGTGCAGTCGCGAGCCCACGTGCTCGGCGAGCAGCACGTCGCGGGCGATGATCGCCTCCTCGGCGACGGCCGGCCAGCCGGCGAGCCCGAGCCGGCCGGAGAGCTCGCCCTCGTTCATCTGCGCGCCCTCGGTGAGCCGCGGCTCCTGGGCGTGCTGGGCGACCACGCCGTCGAAGGCCTTGACGTACTCCAGGGCGCGGCGCATCAGCACCGCGTCACTGACGCACCTGCCGTCGTCGGAGAACACCCGGACGCCGGCGGCCGAGTCGGCCATCGCGCCGAGCTCCGCCAGCTGCTCACCGCGCAGCCCGACGGTGACGGCCCCGACCGGGTAGACGTCGCAGTAGCCGGCCTCCCGGCCCAGCCGCCAGACCTGCTCCACGACGCCGGCGGTGTCGGCGACCGGCTCGGTGTTGGCCATCGCGTGCACGGCGGTGAAGCCGCCCATGGCCGCGGCGCGGGTGCCGGACTCCACCGTCTCGGCGTCCTCGCGACCGGGCTCGCGCAGGTGGGTGTGCAGGTCGACGAGGCCGGGCAGCGCCACGAGTCCGGTCGCGTCGATGGTCTCGACCGGGCCCGACGACTCGAAGTGGATCGACCTGGCGACCTCGCGGACCACGCCGTCGGCGAGCAGCAGGTCGGTCGGCTCCCCGCCGAGCAGCGAGGCGTTCTTGATCAGGTAGCTGGTCACGCTGGTCACTCGGGGACCCCTTCGGTCGAGACGGCGGGGGCGGAGCCGCCCAGGAGCAGGTAGAGGACGGCCATCCGCACGGCCACGCCGTTGGTGACCTGCTCCACGATCACGGAGCGGTCGGAGTCGGCCACGGCGGCGGTGATCTCCATGCCGCGGACCATCGGCCCGGGGTGCATGACGATCGTGTGGTCCTGCAGGGTCGCCATCCGGCGGCCGTCGAGCCCGTAGCGGCGGGAGTACTCCCGCGCGGTCGGGAAGAAGCCGCCGTGCATGCGCTCGCGCTGGACCCGCAGCATCATCACCGCGTCGACCTTCGGCAGCACCGCGTCGAGGTCGTAGGAGGTCTCCACCGGCCAGCCCTCGATGCCCACCGGCAGCAGCGTCGGCGGCGCGATCAGGGTGACCTCCACGCCCAGCGTGTTGAGCAGCAGCGCGTTGGACCGGGCCACCCGGCTGTGCAGCACGTCGCCCACGATCGCGACCCGGCGTCCGTCGAGCCCGCCCGGCTTCGACTGCCCGAGATGGCGCCACATCGTGAACGCGTCCAGCAGCGCCTGGGTGGGGTGCTCGTGGGTGCCGTCGCCGGCGTTCACGACGCTGGAGCGCACCCAGCCGGAGTTGGCCAGCCGGTGCGGGGCGCCGCTGGCGGAGTGGCGTACGACGACCGCGTCGGCGCCCATCGCCTCGAGCGTCAGCGCGGTGTCCTTCAGGCTCTCGCCCTTGGACAGCGAGGAGCCCTTGGCGGCGAAGTTGATGACGTCGGCGGAGAGCCGCTTGGCGGCGGCCTCGAAGGAGATGCGGGTGCGGGTGGAGTCCTCGAAGAAGAGGTTGACCACGGTGCGGCCGCGCAGCGCGGGCAGCTTCTTGATCGGCCGGTCGGCCAGCGAGCGCAGCTCGGCGGCGGTGCTCAGGACCAGCTCCGCGTCGTCGCGGTCGAGGTCGGCGGCGCTCAGCAGGTGGCGCTTCACGACCGGACCTCCGCGGGGGAGCCGAGGATGGTCACGGCGTCCACGTCGTCGACGCCCGCCAGGGACACCCGGACCCGCTCGACCAGCGATGTGGGGAGGTTCTTCCCGACGAAGTCGGCCCGGATCGGCAGCTCGCGGTGCCCGCGGTCGACCAGGACCGCGAGGCGCACGGCCCGCGGTCGGCCGATGTCGCCCAGCGCGTCGAGCGCGGCGCGGATGGTGCGGCCGGAGAACAGCACGTCGTCGACCAGCACGACGGTGCGGCCGTCCACGCCGCCCGGCGGGATCGAGGTCGGCAGCAGCGCGCGGGCCGGCTTGAGCCGCAGGTCGTCGCGGTACATCGTCACGTCGAGCGAGCCGACGGGCACGTCGTACCCCTCGACCGCCGCGATCCGCTCCGCGATCCGCTCCGCGAGCGGGACCCCGCGGCTGGGGATGCCCAGCAGCACCAGGTCCGAGGCGCCCTTGTTGCGCTCCAGGATCTCGTGCGAGATGCGGGTCAGCGCCCGCGAGATGTCGCGGGCGTCGAGGACGGTGCGACCCGGGACGCCGGTTGCGTCGGAGGCGCCGGCTGCGTCGGGGGCGAGGCCGACGGGAGTGTCGACGGGGGCGTCGCCGGCCGGACTGCTTGCAGGGGTGGGCACGGACATCGGGTGCCGGACCTCCTTCTCCGCCTCACGGGACGGCTCGTTAAAGGATGTCGATCGCCTCGACCCTACCAGCGGACCCGCCGGCCGACGCACTGCGTGCGCGACGGCCGGCGGGTCCCCGGGGGCTCACCCGAGGTCGTCGGAGACGTCCACCAGCACCTTGCCGACGGCGCCACCTTGCACCGCGTCGTGGGCGGCGGCGAGCTCCTCCAACGGGTAGTGGTGGAGCGGCAGGCCGGCGTCCTCGCCGACCCGGAACGCACCCGCCGACACGGCCGCGTTGACGTCCGCGGTCGCGGCCTCGACCAGGTCGGCGCCGAGGGTGTAGAGCAGCACGCCTTGCAGCCGCAGGTTCTTGGCGAAGGTGCCGCGCACCGGCACCGACGCCTCCGCTCCCCCGTTGTCGGCGTAGTAGGCGATGGTCCCGCGGTTGCGCAGCACCTGGACGTCCAAGCCGATGTTCTGGGCGAAGGCGACCTCGACCACCAGGTCGACGCCCTCCGGGCAGAGCGCCTGGATCTCCGCGGCGGGGTCACCGACCTTGTAGTTGACGGTGTGGTGGGCGCCGGCGGCCACGGCCAGCGCGGCCTTCTCGTCGCTGCTGACCGTCGAGACCACCGTCGCACCGGCCCACCGGGCCAGCTGGATGCCGGCGTTGCCGACCGCGCCGGCTCCCCCGGCGACCAGCACGCGCATGCCGGACATCGAGCCGGGGGCGAGCCGGGTGACGTCCTCGCCGGCGGTCAGCGCCCGGTGCGCGGTCACCGCGGGGACGCCGAGTGCGGCGCCGAGGTCCCAGGACGCGCCGACCGGGAGCGGCACCACCCGCTCGGCCGGCTGCACGGTGAACTCGGCCGCCGTGCCTCCGGGACGCTGGTACTGGGCGAGCACGGTCCACACCCGCTCCCCCTGCTTCAGCCCCTCGACACCGGGGCCGACCGCGTCCACGACCCCCGCACCGTCCTGGCCGGGCACCACCTCCGACCAGTCCCCGTTCATCGCGTTGGCACGGAACTTCCAGTCGGTGGGGTTCACGCCCGCCCGGGCGAGCCGGACCCGCACCTCCCCGGGTCCGGGGTCGGGGAGCTCCCGCTCCACCACCTGCAGCACCGAGGACGGTCCGGTCTCGCGGTACACCACTGCGCGCATGCGTCGGCCTTTCTGGGTAGAAGTCCTGGAGTCGTAGTAACCCACTCCGAGGAGGATCCATGCCCGACCTGCCGTTCCCCGACCACGTGCGCGACCTGCTCCGCAAGCCGAACCCGTCGGTGGTGAGCACGCTGCGCTCCGACGGTCAGCCGGTGTCGGTGGCCACGTGGTACCTCCTGGGCGAGGACGACCGGGTGCTGCTGAACATGGACCACTCCCGCGTCCGCCTCCAGCACCTGCGGCGCGACCCGCGGCTCACCCTCACCGTGCTCGACGAGGCCAGCTGGTACACCCATGTCTCGCTGATCGGCCGGGCCGAGGAGCTGTACGACGACGAGCGGCTCGCGGACATCGACGCGCTGAGCACCCACTACAACGGCGAGCCCTACCCGACCCGGGACAGCCCGCGGGTCAGCGCCTGGATGCGGGTGGAGCGCTGGCACGGCTGGGGCGCCGCGAGCCACTGAGCGGCCCCCGGTTCCCCCGGCCGGGGGTCAGAGGGCGGCGGCCATCCCCGCGCACGCCTTGAGCCAGGACATCCGGGTGCCCTGCGAGAGCTGGGCGTAGGGCACCACCGAGCCGGCGACCAGGGCCGGGTCGTAGGGCACCCGGTAGACCCCGCGGGTCCGTTGCTCGTAGACGTCGGTCAGGTCGGCGACGAGCTTGCGGTCCACCTGCGCCGACGGGTCGGAGAGCACCGTCACGGTCTTGTGCTTGAGGTCGGCGTAGCCAGCGTCCTGGAGCGCGTCGAGCATCCACAGTCCGCTGTAGCCGGTGTCCTCCCGGACCGTGCTGGTCACCACCAGCAGGTCGGCGGCCTCCGCGGCGGCCAGCCAGTTCTCGGCGCGCATGTTGTTGCCGGTGTCGACCAGGATGATCCGGTAGAACCGCTCCAGCAGCCTGTGCACCGACTCGAAGTCCGAGGCCCGGATCGTGCCGGTCACGTCGGGCCGCTCGTCGGAGGCCAGTACGTCGAAGTGCGCGTCGCCCTGGGACCGGACGAAGGCCCCGAGGTCGCCGATCCGCGACTGGTAGACGTCACTGAACCGCTCGAGGTCCTCCAGCAGCTCGCGGGTGGTGTTGCGATGGGTGCTCCGGGTCCCGCGGATGCCGAGCGTGCCGCGGGTCTCGTTGTTGTCCCACGCGACCACGCCGCCGCCCCGCACGGTGCCGAAGGTGCAGCCGGCCGCCAGCACCCCGGTGGTCTTGGCGGCGCCGCCCTTGGGGTTGATGAACGCGATCGTGCGGGGACCGTCGAAGTCGCGCTGGATCGTGGCGCGGTCCTGCTCGAAGGCGAGCTCGGCGGCGCCCATGCGCGGGTTGACCAGGCCGCCGCTCCAGCGGCGTACGGCGCCGCGCCAGCCCCAGGTCGCCGGCCCGTGGTCCTGGCCCTCCGCGCGGCGGTCCAGGAAGTCCGTCGCGGTCATGAAACGGCGAGGTTCGGTGCCCGGCTCGGCAGCCGCCGCGCCGTCGACGGGCGCCGGGCCGATCTCCGGGCCGGTCCGGGCGCCAGCCCTGGCCGGATCCGGGCTCTGCGCCTGCGCCTGCACCGGCGCGCGAGGCGGCACCGGTGACTGGGTCGAGGCTCGGCTCGCGGCCTGCCCGGGCGCCGGACCGGTCAGCGGGTCACCCAGGGGATCACCCAGCGGGTCGCCCAAGGGATCGCTCAGGGGGTCGCCGTACACCGTGCGCTGCGGCGGCGCGGCCGGCCCCGTGGCCCGCTGCCGCTCCCACCCCGACGCGTAGGCGCCGAGCTCCTCGGGCGTGTAGAGGCGGTCGCTGGTGTCGGACAGGTCGTGGTCGACCGGCCGCCGCTCCGGGCCCTGCGGTGACTGCGTCATCGGTTCCTCCGTTACGGGTGGACGGTCCTGTGGGAGGACACGTTGCCGGTCGTCCTCCTACCCAGCTCGGACCGGCTTCACGCGCAGGGGCGCCGCGCGGTGCCGGTCAGCGCGAGAGGTGCCGCGCCCGGGCGAAGCAGAACAGGCCGTAGCAGCCGATGCCCAGGGCGATCAGGGCCAGCAGCCACTGACCGAACGGCTGCTGCAGCACCTTGTGCAGGGCGACGTCGAGCCCGCCGGACTTCTTCGCGTTGTGGGTGAGCGCGGCGTAGCAGAACAGGCCGCCGACGATCACGAACGCCACGCCCTTCGCGGTGTAGCCGGCCTTGCCGAACTTGATGTAGGCCCGTCCCGCCTCGCCGCTCTGGCCCTCGGCGTCGAGGTGCTCACGGAACTTCTCGGTCCACGCCCGGCGGGCGAGGTTCAGCCCGTAGGCGATGACCGCCAGGCCGAGGAGCCCGACGATGAACGGGCCGCCCGGCCAGTGCATGATCGTGGCGGTGGTGTCGTCGGTGCCACCGCCCTTCTTGGACTGGTGGGCCGGGCTGGTCGCGATGCGGAACGCGCTGAGTGCGATGGCGCCGTAGATCACCGCCTTGCCGAGGGCGACCAGGCGCTTGCGGGCCCGCTTGCCCCCGTCGCTCTCCTCCTTGTGGCCGAACGCCGCGTCGAGCAGCCGCCAGACCACCAGCGCGAGCATGCCGAGCGCCACCAGCCACACGAGCACGCCACCGAACGTCGTGTGCGCCATCTTGTTCAGGGCGCCGGTGCTGCTCGCCGAGCCCGAGTGGTCGCCGAACGCCAGCTCCAGCGCCAGCCACGCCACCACGAGGTGCACGACCCCGTAGACGACGAACCCGAACCTGATCGCCCGGTCGAGCCACTCCTCGCCGTTGGCCCGTCTCCCCATCGCCTGCGCCGACTGCGCCATGTCACCCATGCGCGGTCTATACCCACGCCCGGGCGTGTCGAACCTCGCCGCTCAGGACAGGTCGGCCAGCGCGGTCTCGATCGTGCGGTGGAAGGTCGGATAGGCGTAGATCATCGAGCGCAGCGTGGCGGTCGGCACCTCGGCGTGCACGGCGACCGCCAGGAAGCCGAGGATCTCGCCCCCCGCAGGACCCATCGCGGTGGCTCCGACGAGCACCCCGCGCGCGGCGTCCTCGACCACCTTGACCAAGCCACGCGCACCGGGCCCGTGGACGAACCCGCGCGAGGACTGCTCGAGCGGCGCGGTGCCGACCCGGATGTCGAGCCCGGAGTCACGCGCCTGCCGCTCGGTCATCCCGACGCCGCCGACCTCCGGATCGGTGAACGTCGTGTGCGGCACCGCGTGGTAGCGGGCCGGGGGGCCGTCCTCGCCGAGGATGTCGCGCAGGGCGATGGCGGACTGGTACATCGAGACGTGGGTGAAGGCGCCCTTGCCGGTGACGTCGCCGATGGTCCACAACCGGTCGCCGGCGCGCATCCGCTCGTCGACCTCGACGGACCGGGCGGTCGGGTCGAGGCCGACGCTCTCCAGGCCGAGGTCGTCGAGGTTGGGCGTCCGGCCGGCGGCGACCAGCAGCTTGTCGGCGACCAGCCGCTCGCCGTCGCCGAGGGCGACGGTGAACGCGCCGTCGTCGTACGACACCGCCGCGATCTCGACTCCGGTCATCACCCGCATCCCCTCGGAGACGAAGACGTCCTCGAGGATCGCCGCCGCTTCGGGCTCGTCCGGCCCGAGGAGCCGCGGACCGGCCTCGAGCACGCTCACGCGGACGCCGAACCGGGCGAACACCTGGGCCATCTCGCAGCCGATCGGGCCGCCGCCGATGACGACCAGCGAGCCGGGCAGCTCGGTCACCCGGACGGCGTCCCGGTTGGTCCAGTACGGCGTGCCCTCCAGCCCCGCGATCGGCAGCGCGGCCGGCCTGGTGCCGGGGTTGAGCACCACGCCGCGGCGTGCCTCGTAGGTGACCGACGAGCCGTCGGTGAGCTCCACCCGCACCCGGGCGGCTCCGTCGAGCCGGCCCACGCCGTGGTGCACCGTGGCCCCGGCGTCCTGCAGCCGCTCGACCGCGATCGTGTCGTCCCAGCCGCTGGTGGCCTCCTGGTCGAGCCGGGTGGCCACCGGCGTCCACGACGGCGTGACCAGCGCGTCGCCGGCCAGCACCCCGACCCGCCGTGCCTCGGCCAGCGAGTCCGCAGCGCGGAGCATCATCTTCGACGGGATGCACCCGTAGTACGGGCACTCGCCGCCCACCAGGTGCCGGTCCACGACGACGACGTCGAGCCCCGCCCGGGCCGCCCCGGTGGCCAGGGCCTCGCCGCCCGGTCCCGCGCCGATCACGACAAGGTCGACGGTGCGGTCCTGGGGCTCGCTCTGCTCGCTCATGGCCCCAGCATGGCGGGACCGGCCAAGCCGGGACAGTCCCGCTCCGGCGCTCAGGCCAGCGACTCCTTGTTGCGCACGATCGTGCCCAGGACGCCGTTGACGAAGGCCGGCGACTCGTCGGTGGACAGGTCGCGGACCAGCGCCATGGCCTCGGTCACGGCGACCGCGTCAGGGACGTCCTCGGCGTAGAGCAGCTCGAAGACGCCTAGGCGCAGCACGTTGCGGTCCACTGCCGGCATCCGCTCCAGGGTCCAGCCCTCGGAGTAGTCGCGCAGCAGCTGGTCGATCCGCTCCTGGTGCTCGACCACGCCGCGGACCAGGGTGACGGTGTAGGCGTTGGTGGGCGCCTCGCCCTCGGTGGTCACCCGCTCGAGCGCCTCGGTCGCCGACTCACCCCGCAGCTCGGAGGCGTACAGGAGGTCGAGGGCCCGCTTGCGAGCCTTGGAACGCGCGGCCATCAGCTGGTGACGCGCCCCAGGTAGGAGGAGTCGCGGGTGTCGACCTTGATCTTCTCGCCGGTGGTGATGAACAGCGGCACCTGCACGGTCGCCCCGGTCTCCACGGTGGCGGGCTTGGTGCCGCCGGTGGAGCGGTCGCCCTGCAGGCCGGGCTCGGTGTAGGTCACCTCGAGCTCGACCGAGGCCGGCAGCTCGATGTAGAGGACCCGGCCGTCGTTCGTGGCGACGATGGCCTCCTGGTTCTCGAGCATGAAGTCCTTGGCGGCACCGACGATCTCCGGGGTGACCTCGAGCTGCTCGTAGGTCCCGGTGTCCATGAAGACGTAGTTGGTGCCGTCGTTGTAGAGGTACTGCATGGTGCGCTTGTCGACGTTGGCCACGTCGACCTTGATGTCGGCGTTGAAGGTCTTGTCGACCACCTTGCCGGACTCGACGTTCTTCAGCTTGGTGCGCACGACCGCGCCGCCCTTGCCGGGCTTGTGGTGCTGGAACCAGATGACCGACCAGAGCTGGCCGTCCAGGTTGAGCACCATGCCGTTCTTCAGGTCGTTCGTGGTTGCCATGCGCGCGTGTCAGCCTTCTGGTCGATCGGTCCGAAGTGGGTGGGCCACCGTGCCGGACGCCCGAGGGCGCCGCTAGCGGCAGCAGCGCCCGAGTCTACAGACCGGTGACCTCGACCACCCAACCCGCAGTCCCGCGCTCCTCAGCGCAGCTCCCAGACCACCTGGACCCGCACCCGGGTGGTGTCCTTGCCCGCGCGGATCGGCAGCGCGGCGAGGCCGGCCGCGGGGGCCCGGGCCGCGTCCGCGACGGCGTAGCCGTGCGCAAGGGCCAAGCGCTGCCTGGGGCCGACCTCGTGCAACGTGCGCACGTCGCCGAGCTCGAGCCCGGCCGCCCCGGCGTACTGCTGCGCCTTGTCGCGGGCGTCCGCGACCGCCGCGGCCCGCGCCTTGGCGAGCACGGCGTCGACGTCGCCGACCTTCAGCCGGATGTCGCTGACCCGTACGTCGTTGCCGCCGGTGGCCACCGCCGCGCTCACGACCTTGCCCCCGGCCCGGAGCTCACGGACCAGCACCGCGGCGCGCTGGCTCACGCGGTAGCCGCGCAGCGTCGGCGGCCCGGAGGAGTGGTAGTCGTAGACCGGGTACATCGACAGGCCGGTGGTCTGCACGTCGCTGCGGCGCACGCCCAGCCCGCCGATGGTCGAGAGCACCCGGTCCATCTTGGCGTTGGCCTCGTCCAGCGCGGTCGCCAGGTCAGGGCGCAGCAGGGTGACCTCGAGGTCGAAGGAGAGCTGGTCGGGGACGGCCGTGGCCTCCCCCGAGCCGCCCATCGTCAGCGTCCGCGGCTTCTCGCCGGCGCTGACGAGCGCCGGGGTCTCGGCTCGCGCGGGTGCCCCGTGCCCGCCCGCCGCTCCCCACAGATAGGCGCTCAGCAGTCCCAGCAGCACCACCGCCGTCGTGAGCAGCCCCCGCACGCTCACCGTCACCGTCCGGCCCATGTCCATGTCCTCCCGCTCGTGGTCGTCAGCGGTTGGACGGCGGCCGTGGAGAGGTGGTTCCCGGGCAGTTCGGCGGTTGCCGGGAGACACCGTCTGTGCCGTCGCCGGCGAGTGCGTGCGAGGCCGAGCGGGCGTCAGTCCTGGCAGTTGGTCATGGGCACGAACTGGGCGACCTCGCGCATGCCCAGCCCCTCGTACACCCGCCGTGGGAGCGGGTACCCGGCGTCGCCGCGAGGGCCCACGACGGCGGTGTGGGCACCGAGGTCACGTGCGACATGGAGCATCTGTGCGCAGAGGGCTCGCGCGAGTCCACGGCCGGAGTGCGCGGGGTCGGTGCCCACGGGCTCGAACAACAACGACTGGCTACGTTCGTCCAGCCACCCCAACGCGTAAGCAGCGAGGTCGCCGTCGGCGCCTACGGCGACCAGATCGAGCTCGGGGCGATACCCGGGGGTCTCGCTGACGGCGCGGTGCTTGTCGATCGAGTAGCTCGATCCGGGCTCGTCGCCCGTGACTCGCAGGCCAAGAAGCCCCTTGATACGCGCCGGCGCCTAGGCCCGTCGGTGGACCTCGACACGAGCCAGCACGTCCTCGGGGTCGGCGGTGTCCACACTTCGGATCCGGTAGCCCGCGGGAGAGCCGTGTTGCTCGAGGTCAGAGGTGTCACCGAGCTCTCTCCACAATTGCGCGAACCAGGGCCCCTGTTCTGCTCGGAACCCAGCATTTGTCAAGACCTCCACCAGTGACGCGTCCTGCCGAGACACCTCCACCGTCATCGCGGGAAAGGCATCGATCAGTTCCCGCACGATCCGTGACCGTTGCTCGGAAGCCGCTCGGGGAGAGACGTGCAGCGACACCTCCACCGAGCCGTTGGGCGATGCGTCCTTCCAGACGTCTGCGAACCCAGTGAGCGGCTCGCCCCAGGCGAACGTCGCATCCGGGGCCGGGCTGCCGTCGCCACGGCTGTGCGACCAGGCGACGTTGCCCGGGTGAAGGCGCTGATGGGGCGTCCAGGTGGCGCTGACGCAGTCCCACCTAGCGACCAGATCGTCCGTCACGCCGACATCCACTCATGGAGCGCAAGAGCCCGTCAAAGACCTTTCCAGGGCCGGACCCACGAGCAGACGCCGCTCATTCTCGTCGGGGTCGCCACCTGATCCACGCCTGTTCGACGCCGTGTCTGGGTGGGGGTCGGAACTCCGGGCGTCCGTCGGTGGGGTCGAGGCGGACCTGCCATGGGGTGTGGTGGAGGACCCGGTGGTGGTGGCCACACAGCAGCACCAGGTTCGGCAGGGACGTGGGGCCGCCGTCGGCCCAGTGGTGGATGTGGTGGGCCTGGCACATCACCGGTGGCCGGGTGCAGCCGGGGAACGCACAATGCGCGTCGCGGCAGACGAGCGCGGTCCACAGCGCGGCGGTGACCAGCCGGTTGGCCCGGCCCACGTCCAACACCTGGCCCAGGGTGCCGAGCACGACGGGGATCACGTCGGCGTCGCAGGCCAGCCGCCGGACCGCGGCGGGTGAGAGGTGCCCACCATCCTCGGTGACCCCGCCATCTGTCCCGCCGGGGCTCCGTGATCTGAGCTGGGTGCGGAGCGAGTCCAGGTCGGTGGTGACCGCGAGCCGGGGCCGGGCGCCGTGGCACTCGGGCGGCAGATCGGTGCCCAGCGCGTGCTGGGCGACCTGGACCAGGGCGTCCCACATCCGGGTGCCGTGGTCACGCGGGTCGGTCTGCACCTGCTCGTCGGGGTGGTCGGGGTCGAGGGCGGGGGCGGGCTTGGTCAGCGGCAGCAGGGCGGCCTTGAGGATCGCGGCGTCCTCCACGGTCCCGCGGCCCTTCAACCACGCCCCACCCGCACCGTCGTCGGTGATCGAGAGGAACCGGTGCAGGTGGGCGGCACGTTCCTCGCGGTCGAGCTTCTGCTGCTGGCGGCGTTCCTCGCCGTCTGGGTCGACCACCGCGGCGATCTTCTTGCCCACCACCGCCAGCGCGGTGGCATCCAGCCGGGTGGCCTCGGCCAGCAGCACCTGCTCGGCGCGGCAGCGCAGGGCCTCGTCGTGGGGCAGCGCGTCGACGGCGTCGACGATCACCGCCGCCTGCTCCGGCGACACCTCCCCACGGGTCAGCGCGACGTGGGTCGCGGTCCGCTCGCCCACGAGCACCGGCGCCTGCCGCACCACTCGCCGCCCCGACCGGCGGTGCCGGCCCGCGGTGTGGGTGAACCAGTCCCCGGTCGACCCCCACGCCAACTCCCGCTTCGCGACCCCACGGGCCTCGACCTCGGCCACGACCGAGGCCTGCACCGCGGCCAGGTGAGAGCGCAGCACCTCGATCTGCTCGTTCGCCGCCACCAGCTCCTCGCCCGACCGGGCCGCCCACAGCACGCCATCGACATCCCCGACCAGGGCGTTGGCCGCCGCGACCACGCCCGCGGGGCTGGTCGGTGCGAGGGTCGGCGGCTGCTCCATGCCACGACTCAACCAGCGACCACCGACGGTCAGCGCCCCTCCGGACGGGTTACCCACAGCCCCAGATCACGAAACGATAACGGTTCCTGTGTCGCTCAGCGTGGATATTCGACGCTCGAGCGGCGCCACCATCCGGTTGATTGCGTCGGGATGGCCTGGACGGCACGATCAGCGGCATGAGCGACCGCGTGCCCCGAAGCAAACGTGCCCGATGGGTCGTGGGCTTCGTTGCGGCCTTGGCGCTGCTGACGGGTGCTGCGTTCCTGGCAGAGTTCCTGTTCGCCCTGTGGTACGAAGGAATGCCTCCGATGCTTGTAGCTGGGGTAGCGGTGGTAATCCTGGCGATCGTGGCAGTGGCGATGGCACGCGTGCGAAGATCTGCCAAGCAGTAGCCCGAACCCGCTCAGCGCAGGGTCAAGTCCCGTGGCGTGGTGTACGAAGTTGATCCTTCGTTCGGGCGTGTCGGTCAGGCGGTGAGTGCCTCCTTGTCGGTGGTGTTGTCGGTGGTGGCTTCGCCGGTCACCAGAGTCATGCGGGAGCGGGCCAGGACGTCGAGGCCGAGGTAGCGCCGACCCTCGGCCCATTCGTCGTGCTGCTCGGCCAGGACCGCGCCGACCAGGCGGATGATCGCGTCGCGGTTGGGGAAGATGCCGACGACGTCGGTGCGGCGGCGGATCTCGCGGTTGAGCCGCTCGTTGGGGTTGTTGGACCAGATCTGGCGCCACACCCCACGGGGAAGCAGGTGAAGGCGAGGATGTCGGCGCCGGCGCCGTCGAGGTGGTCATGAACCTTCGGCAGGTCTCGGCGACGGCGTCGAGGAGCCTTGTCGAACTGGGCGTGCACGGCTTCGGCGTCGGGCTGGTCGTAGACGCTGTGCAGCATCGCCTTAACCCCTGCCCAGGCCGCCTTGGGGGTGGCGGCCATCAGGTTGGCCGCGTAGTGGGTGCGGCAGCGCTGCCACGACGCGCCGGGCAACGCGGCGGCGATCGCCTCCACGAGGCCGGCGTGGGCGTCGCTGGTGACCAGCGCGACCCGGTCAGCCCCCGGGCGACCAGGTCGCGGAAGAAGGTCAGCCAGCCGGCGTGGGTCTCCCCGGTGGCCACCTGGATCCCGAGGACCTCGCGATGTCCGTCGGCGTTGACGCCGGTGGCGACCATGACCGACACATTGAGCACCCGGCCGCCCTCGCGGACCTTCATGGTCAGCGCGTCGGTGGCCACGAATGTGTACGGACCGGCGTCTAGTGGCCGGCTGCGGAAGTCGGCGACGTGGGCATCGAGATCGCGGGCCATCACGCTGACCTGGGACTTGGACAGGCCCGTGATGCCCAGGGACTGCACCAGCTTGTCCATCCGCCGCGTCGAGACCCCCAGCAGGTAGCAGGTCGCCACCACCGAGGTCAGCGCGGACTCCGCGCGGCGGCGTCGCTCGAGCAGCCACTCGGGAAAGTAGGTCCCCGAACGCAGCTTGGGGATCGCCACGTCCACGGTGCCCATCCGAGTGTCCAGGTCGCGGTGCCGGTAGCCGTTGCGGGAGTTGACCCGCTCGGTCGACCGGCTGTTGTAGGCCGCCCCGCACACCGCGTCGGCCTCGGCGCCGAGCAGCGCGTTGACGAAGGTGGACAACAACTCGCGCATCAGGTCCGGGAAGGCCTGCGCGAGCTGCTCGTGCAAGAACTCCCCCGGGTCCAACATCGTGGTCAGAGCAGGGTCGATACTGGGTCCAGCGGTCATCGTGGTGTCCTTCTTCGAGTCGGTTTTCGCAGATCACTCGAAGGATCCACCCGGTGGCCGCGCCTACGTCGCAGGCACGCGCTCACTCAGGTCCGTCGTACACCACTCTGCTGGACTCCACTCAGCGCAGGGACGGCGCGCTGCGCCGGTCGGTGTGGCGGCGCTGCTCTGATGGGTGACCGCGGCGGGCGGCGAGGTGGTCGCGGATGAGGCTGGTCCAGCGGTCGTGGTGAACCCAGCCGTTGCGTTTCGCGGCGTGGCGCGGTAGCCATCCCACTGCTCCACCGCGAGCTGTGCGGAGCGCAGGCGCGCCGTTGAGGGGGGGGTCGGCCGGGTTCTCCAGCACGCTGCGCGGCAAGCGGCGTGGCTGAGGAGGTACCAGGCTGCTTGAAGAGCTCCCCGCCCCGCACGCTCGCGGACCGCGGCTGCGGTGCTGCGGTAGGTCGCGCCGGGGCGCCGGCCGGCCCTTCCACGGCTCAAGCGTGGCCTGGCACTCCGGGCAGGCGTGTGCCTCGCCGGAGACGGCCACGACGCGTGGGAGTGTCTCGGTGCAGCGGTGCGGCTGCCCGGTCTTGGGATGGCACCACCCTCGTGGTCATCACCGCTAGGCGCCGGCGGCGAGCCGTTCCAGCGCGATCCGGTAGCCGTCGATCCCGTGCCCGGCGACCACGTCCACCGCGTGCGGCGAGACCACCGAGGTGTGCCGGAACTCCTCCGGGCGCTGGGACGGGTCGGAGATGTGGACCTCGACCAGCGGCGCCTCGAGCTGGGCGCAGGCGTCGTAGATCGCGTAGGAGTAGTGGGTCCAGGCGGCCGCGTTGAGGACCACCGCGGTCCGGTCGTCCGCGGCCGCGTTGAGCCAGTCCAGCAGGACGCCCTCGTGGTTGGTCTGCCGGACCTCGACGTCCAGGCCCAGGTCGCGCCCCCACTCCACGCAGCGGTGCGCGAGCTCGGCGTGCGTGGTGGTGCCGTAGATCTCGGGCTGTCGCCGGCCCAGGCGCCCCAGGTTGGGTCCGTTCAGCACCAGCACCTTCATGCCTGCCCCTCTCCCCCTCGTGACAGCGCCGCGAAGGCGCCGCGCAGGTCCTCCTCCGACGGCCCGGCCAGCACCGTGGGCCGGCCGAGGTCGCGGAGCACGACGAACCGCAGCTGCGAGCCGCGCGCCTTCTTGTCCACCCTCATCGCGGCGAGCAGCTCCTCGAAGCCGGCGCCGGCGTACGTCGTCGGCAGGCCGACCCGCGCCAGCACGCTGCGGTGCCGGGCGGCGACGTCGGCGGACAGGACGCCGGTGCGGCGGGCCAGCTCGGCGACGAAGACGCAGCCGAGCGCCACGGCCTCGCCGTGCCGGATGCGGTAGCCCTCGGCGCGCTCGATCGCATGACCGAGGGTGTGCCCGTAGTTCAGCGCCTCGCGGCCCGGGTGGCCGTCCACGCCGCCGGTCTCCTTCAGGTCGGTGACCACCACGGCGATCTTGACCCCGATGGCGCGCTCGACCAGCTCGCGCAGCACCGGTGAGTCCGCGGTGATCTCCTCGGGGGCCACGCCCTCGACCAGGTCCAGGATCGCCGGGTCGGCGATGAAGCCGCACTTGACGACCTCCCCCAGGCCGGCGACCAGCTCCGCCCGCGGCAGCGAGCGCAGCAGTCCGAGGTCGCACAGCACGCCGGCGGGCTCGTGGAAGGAGCCGACCAGGTTCTTGCCGGAGCCGGTGTTCACCCCGGTCTTGCCGCCCACGGCCGCGTCCACCATCGCGAGCAGCGTCGTGGGCACGTGCACGACCCGCACGCCGCGCAGCCAGGTCGCCGCGACGAACCCGCCCAGGTCGGTGGTCGCGCCGCCGCCGACGGTGACGACCGCGTCGGACCGGGTGAACCCCGCCTCGCCGAGCGCCTCCCAGCAGGCCGCCGCGACGGCCGGGGTCTTGGCCGACTCGCCGTCCGGGACCGGCAGCCGGAGCACGTCGTACGACGCCGCGAGCGTGCGCAGCACGGGCTCCGCCAGCTGCTCGAGGGTCTCGGGCAGCACCACGGCCACCCGCTGCACGCCCGAGCCGAGGAGCTCGGGCAGCCGGCCGGCCAGGTCGGTGCCGACCACGACGTCGTACGGCGCGGCCCCGCGCACCGGCAGCACGGTGTCCGCGGCGTGCGGCTCGCCGGACGCCGGGCCGTCCGCCAGGGCGGCGAGGACCTCCCGGGCCACGTCCTCGGGCGTGCGCCCGTCGGTCTCGACGACGAGGCCGGCCACGGACTCATAGATCGGGGTGCGCTCGTCGAGCAGCGCCTTGATCCGGCCGCGCACGTTGCCGAGCAACAGCGGCCGCGAGGAGCCCAGGCCCACCCGCTTGACCGCGTCGGCGAGCCCGACCCGGAGGAACACCACGCGGTGCCCGGCCAGACGCTCGCGGGTCTCGGGGTCGAGGACGGCGCCGCCGCCCAGGGCCAGCACCCCGTCGTGCTCGCTCAGCGCCGCAGCGACGGCGCTCTTCTCGAGGCGCCGGAACTCCGCCTCGCCCGACTCGATGAACAGGTCGGGGATGCTGCGGCCCACGGCCGCCTCGATGTCAGCGTCGGTGTCCCGGGCGGTGACCCCCCAGGCGTCGGCGAGCAGCCGCGCGACCGTCGTCTTGCCGGCGCCCATGGGACCGACCAGCACCACGCGCGGGCTCATCGGCCGGCTCACCGGAAGCGCAGGGTGTCGAGGTAGGACTGCGCGTTGCGGCGGGTCTCGCGCACCGAGTCGCCACCGAACTTCTCCAGCACCGCGTCGGCGACCACCAGTGCGACCATCGCCTCGGCGACGATGCCGGCCGCCGGGACGGCGCACACGTCGGAGCGCTGGTGGTGGGCCACGGCCTCCTCGCCGGTGGCCAGGTCGACCGTGCGCAGCGCGCGCGGCACGGTCGCGATCGGCTTCATCGCCGCGCGGACCCGCAGCAGGTCGCCGGTGGTCATGCCGCCCTCGGTGCCACCCGAGCGCCCGCCGGTGCGCCGGATGCCCTCGCTGGTGGGGACCATCTCGTCGTGGGCCAGGGAGCCCGGGGTCGCGGCCAGCGCGAAGCCGTCCCCGATCTCGACGCCCTTGATGGCCTGGATGCCCATCAGGGCGCCGGCCAGCCGCGAGTCCAGGCGCCGGTCCCAGTGGACGTGGGACCCCAGCCCCGGGGGCAGGCCCTCCACGATCACCTCGACCACGCCGCCGAGGGTGTCGCCGTCCTTGTGGGCCTCGTCGATGCGGGCCGTCATCGCGGCGCTCGCCTCGGGGTCCAGGCAGCGCACCGGGTCGGCATCGAGCCGGGCCACGTCGCCCGGGCCCGGGATGCTGCCGGCCGGCGCCCGCACGCCGCCGAGCTCCACCACGTGGGAGACCACGTGCGCGCCCACGCTCTGCTCGAGGAAGTTCGACGCGACCCGGCCCAGCGCGACCCGGGCGGCGGTCTCGCGGGCCGAGGCCCGCTCGAGGACCGGCCTGGCCTCGTCGAAGTCGTACTTCTGCATGCCGACGAGGTCGGCGTGTCCGGGCCGCGGCCGGGTCAGCGGGGCGTTGCGCGCCAGCGCCTCAAGCTCCACCGGGTCGACGGGGTCGGCCGACATCACCTTGTCCCACTTGGGCCACTCGGTGTTGCCGACCTCGATCGCGACCGGGCCGCCGAGGGTGCGGCCGTGGCGGACGCCGCCGACGATCGTGACCTCGTCCTGCTCGAACTTCATCCGGGCCCCGCGCCCGTAGCCCAGGCGGCGGCGCGCCAGCGAGTCGGCGATGTCGGAGGTCGTGACCGTCACGTGGGCGGGGAGACCCTCGAGGATCGCGACCAGGGACGGTCCGTGGGACTCCCCCGCGGTGAGCCAGCGCAGCATGGCGTCAGTGTTTCACGAGCGCATCGCCGCGGATTCAGGCCGCCCCACCGGCGAGATGGGACCACAGGCCGGCCCCGGCGGCGAGCCCGACCAGGGCGCCCAGCAGCATCGCCGGACCGAACGGGAGCGCGGTGCGCAACAGCCGGCGGTCCCGGCGCCACAGCGCCACCAGCAGGCCGGGGACCCCGAAGACCAGGAACGCGGCGTAGGTCCCGACGGCGAGCTCGGCCCACCCGAACCACGCCAGCTCCAGGCCCAGCAGCGCGGCGAGCCGGACGTCGCCGAAGCCGAGCCCGGCCGAGTCGACCCACCACAGCACCCAGAAGACGGACCGGGCGGCCACCATCCCGACCAGCGCCCGCACCAGCGCGTGACCGTCCCCGGTGACCGCCGCGCACGCACCGACGAGCGCGATCGCCAGCCAGGTCATCGGCAGCACGACGACCTTCGGCAACAGCCGGGTGCGCAGGTCGACATACCCCAGCAGCACCGCGACGGGCACCGTCGGGAGCAGGAACAGCAGCGGCCAGGACCAGCCCACGCTGGCCACGACCACCACGGCCGCGGCCGCCGACAGGCCAGCGGTGCGCCACCGCAGGCCGGCGCGCGCGGCGACCGCCGAGAACGCCGGCGTCGGAGCCGGCGGCGGACCGGGTTCCGCATCGGGCGGCGGACCGGGCGGATCCGGCGCCGCGCCCGACGACGGTGCGGGGAGCCGGCGGATCAGGGTCGGTACGCCGAGCCCGGCCAGGCCGCACACCAGGCCGCACACCGGGGCCGCGACGAGCGCGGCCGTGGGGACGGCACTCACAACGAGGCCTGGCGCCGGGCCAGCGCCTCGGCACCCGCCCCGCGCATCGCCTCCAGCGGCGCGGCCACCCCGGTGAACAGCTCGAACTGCAGCGCCGCCTGGTGCGCCAGCAGGTCCAGCCCGGTGACCAGGACCCCCGAGCTCGCGGTGGCCAGCGGCGTGGGCCAGGGGTCGTAGAGCACCTCGAAGATCACGGGGGCGTCCGCGCAGCGAGCCACCAGCCGCGGCTCCTGGGCCACCGCCGGGATCGTCGAGACCACGACCTCGCCCCGGACCGGACCGTCGGCCAGCGCTGCGACCTCGACGTGGACGCCGGCCGGGTGTCGCGCGATGGCCTCGACCGCCTCCGCCGCCCGCTCCGGGGCGCGCACGAGCAGCGTGACCGTGCGCGCACCGAGCTCGCACAGGGCCAGGCCGGTCGACGCGGCCGTCGCCCCTCCGCCCAGCACCGTGGCCGCGGTGACCGGCCCGTCGTACCGCTCCCGGACCGCCGCGACCGCCCCGGGCAGGTCGCTGTTGTCCGCCAGGACCGGCACGCCGCCCTCGAGCACGAGCGTGTTGGCCGCCCCCGCGAGCAGCGCCCGGTCGGTGCAGCGCGCTGCCAGCCGCAACGCCACCCGCTTGAGCGGCATCGTCAGCGACAGGCCGCGCCACCCCTCGTCGAGGCCCGCGAGGAAGCCGGCCAGGTCGTCCTCACCGACCCGGGCCGAGCCGTAGCTCCAGCCCTCGAGGCCCGCCGCCGCGTAGCCGGCCCGGTGCAGCACCGGCGACAGCGAGTGGGCGATCGGGTCGCCCAGCACGGCGCACTTCATCGTCCCCGCCCGGTCCCGTCCCTCGCTCAGCAGGCGCCGGCCGACTCGGTCGCGCAGTACTGGCGCAGCTCGTCCTTGTACTTCAGGAACTCGTCGTAGCTGCTGGCGAACTTCGTCTCGCCGGTCTTCAGGTTGACCGTGACGTAGTAGTACCAGTCGCCGTCCGCGGGATGGGTCGCCGCCCGCAGGGCGTCGTCGCCGGGCGCCTCGATCGGCGTCGGGGGCAGGCCCGGGTTCTGGTAGGTGTTGTACGGCGAGTCGATCTTCAGGTCGTCGGTCGTGGGCACGGCCGTGAGCTTGTTGTCCGCGGCGTAGTCCACCGTGGCGTCGATCTGCAACAGGTGGCCGGTCTCACTGCCCTCGAGCCGGTTGTAGATCACCCGCGCGATCTTCGGCATGTAGCTGCCGCGACCCTCGGCCTGGACCAGGCTGGCGACGATCATCAGGTCACCGGGGCTGTAGCCCAGCCGCTTCGCCGCACCCTTCAGGTCGGCGTCGGCGGCCGCCTGCTTCCAGCGGGTGACCATGTCGCGCAGGATCGAGGTCGGGGTCGCCTTCGGCCCGAAGTCGTAGGTCGCCGGGAAGAGGTAGCCCTCGGCGTTCCCGTGCGCGTAGGGCGGGAGCCCCAGCTTCGCCGGCTTGGCGAGCACCTTCGTGAACTGGCCGCGCGAGAAGTCGGTGGCATCGGCCAGCAGGCCGACCACATCGGTCACGCGCAGGCCCTCGGGGATCGTCACGGAGTTCTTCATCAGGTTCCCGGGGTCGACGAGGACCTCCAGCGCGTCGGCGGCCGGCATCTCCTTCTTCAGCGGGTAGAAGCCGACCTGGATGCCGGTGGAGTCGGGGTTGGCGCTCGCGGCGCCGGTGAACGCCTCGACCGAGGCGACGACCCCGGCCGCCTTCAGGTTGCGCCCGATCTCGGCGACCGAGTCCCCGTCGTGGACCTGGAAGGTGACCTTCCCGTGCCCGGGGCCGGCGTAGTCCTCCGGCGAGCTGAACTGGTCGCGCAGGAACCCGACGCCGCGGGTCACGCCGACGTAGAACACCGCGACCACGATCGCCAGCGCCACCAGCACGGCCAGGCAGCTCTTGACGCCCTTTCGCTTGCGCCGGCGACCGCCGCGCCCGGGGTGCATCGGAACGAGGTCGTCCTCGTCGGCCGCCGGGACCTGGTCGTCGTACGGCGCTCGCGGCGCCGGCGCCTCGAGCGCCTCCTCGTCGCGGGGTGTGGTGCTCCCGGAGGGATGGGGCTGGGCCTCGTCGTGATGGGTCACTCGTCCGTCTCCTCGACGATCTCGCCCGGCGCCGCCCCCGTTGCGCGCTCGGTGTCCAGTGCGTGCTGCAGGATCAAGACGGCCGCTGCCTGGTCGACCACGGCCCGTCGTCGGCCGCCCTTGCGGCCACGGTCGCGCAGCATAGCCTCCGCCGACACCGTCGTCAGCCGCTCGTCGACCAGCCGCACCGGGACCGGAGCCACCCGGCGGGCCAGCCGGCCGGCGAACTCGCGCACCTTCGCCGCCGCCGGGCCCTCACTGCCCGAGAGCGACCGGGGCAGCCCGACCACCACCTCGACCGCCTCCTCCTCCGCCAGCAGGCGGGCTAGGCGGGCGAGGTCGCCCTTGCCGGCCCTGACCGTCTCGACCGGGGTGGCCAGCATCCCGCTCGGGTCGCTGCGGGCGACGCCGATGCGGGCGTCGCCCGGGTCGATCCCGAGCCGGACGCCGGACCGCACCTCAGGCCCCGGGCTGACCGGTGGCGCGGGCGACCTCGGTGCCGACCAGCGCGATCGCCTCGTCGAGCCGGGAGGCGTCGCCGCCGCCGCCCTGGGCCACGTCGTCCTTGCCGCCGCCGCGGCCGCCCACCAGCGGGCCCACCGCCCGGACCAGCTCGTTGGCGCTGACCCCGCGGCTGCGCGCCTGGTCGTTGACCGCCGCGACCACCGCCACCTTGGTGTCGGCCCCGGACCCGGTCGACCCGATGATCACGACCACGCCGGGCTCGCCCGCGGCCAGCCGGCCGCGGACGTCGAGCGCGAGCGTGCGGACGTCGCCGCCACCGGCGCCGTCGGCGCGGTGGGCCACGACCTTGACGCCGTTGACGTCGACCGCGTCCGCCGCCAGCTGGGCACCGTTCGCGAGCAGCTGGGCGAGGCGGACCTTCTCGATCTCCTTCTCGGCCGTGCGCAGCTTCTCCACGATGTCGTGAACGCGCTCGGGCAGCATCTCGGGGCGCACCTTCAGCGCCTCGGAGAGCTGGGCGACCAGCACGTGCTCGCGCGCGAGGAAGCGGTACGCGTCGCCGCCGACCAGCGCCTCGACCCGGCGTACGCCGGAGCCGATCGAGGACTCCCCGAGCAGCTTGACCACGCCGAGCTGGCCGGACCGGTGCGCGTGCGTGCCGCCGCAGAGCTCGCGGGCCCAGTCGCCGACCGAGATCACCCGCACCTGGTCGCCGTACTTCTCCCCGAACAGCGCCATGGCGCCGGACTTCACGGCGTCCTCCTGGCTCATCAGCTCCGCGTGCACGGCGAGGTCGGCGAGCACCAGGTCGTTGACCCGTTCCTCGACGTCCTGCATGACCGAGGTCGGGACCGAGCCGGTGGCGGAGAAGTCGAACCGGAACCGGCCCGGGGAGTTCTCCGAGCCCGCCTGGGTGGCGGTCTCCCCCAGCGCCTCGCGGAAGGCCTTGTGCACCATGTGGGTCGCGGTGTGCGACCGGGAGATCGAGCGCCGGCGCTCGATGTCGACCCGGCCCTGGGCGGCCAGGCCGGGGGTCACCTCGCCGGAGAGCACCAGGGCCTTGTGCACGACCAGGCCGGTGATCGGCGACTGCACGTCGCGGACCTGCAGCAGCGCGCCGTTCTCGAGCTCGATGACGCCCTGGTCGGCGAGCTGTCCGCCGCCCTCGGCGTAGAAGGGTGTGCGGTCCAGCACGAGCTCGACCTCGTCGCCCTCACGCGCCGAGGCGACCACGCCACCGGCGGTGACCAGGCCGCGCACGGCTCCCTCGGTCACCACGTCGGTGTAGCCGGTGAACTCGACCGCCCGCCCCAGGGAGTCCGCGACCTCGCGGTAGGCCCGCGCGTCGCGGTGCTGGCCCTTCTTCGCCTTGGCGTCGGCCTTGGCCCGCTCGCGCTGCTCGGTCATCAGCCGTCGGAAGCCCGCCTCGTCGACGCTGAGCCCCTGCTCGGAGGCCATCTCGAGGGTGAGGTCGATGGGGAAGCCGTAGGTGTCGTGGAGCGCGAACGCCTTGTCACCGGAGAGCTGGGAGCCGCCCCCGGACCTGAGCTCGGTGGTGGCCAGGTCGAAGATCGCGGTGCCGGCGCGCAGGGTCTGGCGGAACGCGTCCTCCTCCGCGTAGGCGACGGTCGAGATCCGCTCCCAGTCGCGGTGCAGCTCGCCGTAGGTCTCGCCCATCTTGTCGCGGCTGACCGGCATCAGCTCCGGCAGCGCGCGGTCCTCGAAGCCGAGCAGCCGCATCGAGCGGACCGCGCGACGGAGCAGCCGGCGCAGCACGTAGCCGCGGGCCTCGTTGCCGGGGACCACACCGTCGGCGATCAGCATCATCGAGGAGCGGACGTGGTCGGCGACCACCCGGAACCGGACGTCGTCCTCGTGGCCCTGCTGGCCTCCGGCGCCGTACCGGCGGCCGGTGAGCTCCATGGCCTTCTCGATGACCGGGAACATCACGTCGATCTCGTACATGTTCTCCCTGCCCTGGAGCAGGAAGGCGACGCGCTCGAGGCCCATGCCGGTGTCGATGTTCTTCTTCGGCAGGCTCCCGGCGATGTCGAAGTCGGACTTCGAGCGCACCGCGCTGAGCTCGTCCTGCATGAAGACCAGGTTCCAGATCTCCAGCAGCCGGTCCTCGAGCGCGAAGGGCATGTCGGGTCCGAGCCGGGCGGCGTCGAAGTCGGGGCCGTACGCCGGGCCACGGTCGTAGAGGATCTCCGAGCACGGGCCGCCGGGGCCCGGTACGCCCATCGACCAGTAGTTCTCCTTCTTGCCCAGGCGCAGGATCCGCTCCTCGGGCAGTCCGGTGATCTTCTTCCACAGCTCGAGCGCCTCGGGGTCGTCGTCGTAGACGCTCGGGTAGAGCCGGCTCTCCTCCAGCCCCCAGCCGCCGTCCTCACGCGAGCGCGTGACCAGCTCCCAGGCCAGCTCGATGGCCCCCTGCTTGAAGTAGTCGCCGAAGGAGAAGTTGCCGCACATCTCGAAGAACGTGCCGTGCCGGGTGGTCTTGCCGACGTCCTCGATGTCGGGGGTCCGCACGCACTTCTGCACGCTGGTGGCCCGCCGGTAGGGCGGGGTCTCCTGGCCGAGGAAGTAGGGCTTGAACGGCACCATGCCGGCGTTGACGAACAGCAGGTTCGGGTCGTCGAGCAGCAGCGAGGCGGACGGCACCGCCTGGTGGCCGTTGCGCTCGAAGTGAGCGACGAACCTCCGGCGAATCTCCGCGGTGTCCATCAGTGGCTGCCTTCCTGGATGTCGGTGGTGCTGAGGTCGGGGTGCTGCCCGGGGCCTTCGGGGTGCTGGCCAGCTGCGACGGGGGCGCCGAGCGGGTCCGGTGCGGCGCGGTGCCGGCCGGCGGCGAGCTGTGGCCGTCCATCAGGCACCAGCCCGTAGCGCTGCCGCAACTCGGTTTCCTTCTCGGCGTAGCCCTGGGCCACCTCGTCGCGGAACAGCCGGGCGCCCGCCTCCAGCCCGTGCCACCGGTCGCGCAGCCCCTCGGCGGTGAGCGCCTCGGCCATCCGGCGGCCGCGCACCATCGCGTAGACGCCGGCGCCGGCGCCGGCGACGAACCAGATGCCCCGGCTCATGCGGCGTCCGCGGTCGGGTCGGCCGAGCGCCGGCGCCGCGCGAGGTCGCGCAGCTCGCGGCGGCGCTGCTTGCGCGCCGCCCGGGTCTGCCGCCGCACCTCGGAGCGGATCCGGTGGCGGGTCTCGGGGGCCAGCGCGCGGCGCAGCCCGTGGGCGAGCGAGCCGGCCTTGACGACGCTCTCGCGCAGCACGAGGTCGGCGAAGAGCGCCCGGTCCAGCGGGGCCGGCGCGTCGTCGGCGACCGGCTCGGGCCGGTCGCCGAGGTGGGTGATGACGAACTCGGTCTGTGGCCGGTGTGGGGACGCCGGAGCGGGCGGGGTCGCCAGCCGGCGTTCGATCTCGTCGACCTGGGCGCGCAGCGACGCGGCCTCGGCGTGGGCCGCGCTCAGCTCGCGTCCGGTGCGCGCGCGCTCGCGGACCAGCAGCACGAGCAGGACCAGCGTGAGGACGGCCATCACCCCGGTCGCGATCCATTGCTGCATGGTGCCCGACCCTATCGCGGGCGGCGGCGCGTCCCGCGCTCCGGCCCGGCTCCGCGGATCATCCGGCGGATCCGCTCCCAGCGCTCGCGGACCGCGGCCTCGGCGCCCAGCGACGTGGGCCGGTAGTACTCCGCATCGAGCACCGCGTCGGGGGCGTACTGCTGCTCGGCGATGCCGTACGGCTCGTCGTGGCTGTACTTGTACGTCGAGCCGTGGCCGAGCTTCTTGGCACCGGCGTAGTGGGCGTCGCGCAGGTGCGCCGGCACCGGTCCGATCTTGCCGGCCCGCACGTCGGCGAGCGCGGCCCCGATCGCCGTGGTGACCGCGTTGGACTTGGGGGCCACGGCCAGCGCGATGGTGGCGTGGGCAAGGGTCAGCTGGGCCTCCGGCATGCCGATCAGCTGGACGATCTGCGCGGCCGCGACGGCGGTCTGCAGGGCGGTGGAGTCGGCCAGGCCGACGTCCTCGCTGGCGAGGATCATCAGTCGGCGGGCGATGAACCGCGGGTCCTCACCGGCCTCGATCATCCGGGCCAGGTAGTGCAGCGCGGCGTCGGCGTCCGACCCGCGCACCGACTTGATGAAGGCGCTGGTGATGTCGTAGTGCTGGTCGCCCTGCCGGTCGTAGCGCACCGCCGCCTGGTCGACGGCGGTCTCGGCGGTCTCCAGGTCGATCGCGTCGAGGCCGCGTGAGGCGGCCGCGCCGGCCGCCGCCTCCAGGTAGGTCAGCGAGCGGCGGGCGTCGCCGCCCGCCAGCCGCACCAGGTGGTCCAGTGCGTCGTCGTCGATGCTGGTGCGGCCGCCGAGCCCACGCTCGTCCTCCAGGGCCTGCGCCAGCACCGCCCGGACGTCGTCGTCGGTCAGCGACTCCAGCCGGAGCAGCAGGCTGCGCGAGAGCAGCGGGGAGATCACCGAGAAGAAGGGGTTCTCGGTGGTGGCGGCGACCAGGGTGACCCAGCGGTTCTCCACGCCCGGCAGCAGCGCGTCCTGCTGGGCCTTGCTGAAGCGGTGCACCTCGTCGACGAAGAGCACGGTCTCGCGACCACCGCGCACCAGCTCGCCGCGTGCGGCGTCGATCGCGGCCCGCACCTCCTTCACCCCGGCCGAGACCGCGGAGACCTCGACGAAGCGACGGTCGGTCTGCTGGCTGACGATCGAGGCGATCGTGGTCTTGCCGGTGCCCGGCGGGCCCCACAGCAGCAGCGACATCGACTGGTCGCCCTCGATCAGGCGCCGCAGCGGCGCGCCGGGCGCCCGCAGCTGCTCCTGCCCGACCAGCTCCTCGAGGGTCCGCGGCCGCATCCGGACCGCCAGCGGTGCCGAGGCATGGGTGTTCGCGTTGAGAGAGCCGCCACCGGTGGTCCCGGGAACGTCGAACAGGCCGTCCACGGGATCACCGTACGGTGCCCGTGGGACGGCCTGTTCGTGGAGGTCCCCGTGCCGTCCGGCCCGCGGGCCGGACGGCGGTGCTCTGCGGCCTCGGTCAGGCCGAGACCATGGTCTTGCTCTTGACGTCGAACCAGCGGTCGGCGAAGCCCGGCCCCGCCTCCGGAGGCTCGATCGGCTGGTCGCCCGTCGAGGACGGGCTGCCCTGCGCGTCCACGCCGAGCAGGCCGGTGGTCACCGGCTCGGTCGGGTGCTTGCCCAGCTCGCCCGGGAAGTGGCAGGCGACCTTGTGGCGCGCCCCGATCTGCAGCAGCGGCGGCTCGACCTTCGCGCAGATCTCCTGCGCGAGCGGGCACCGGGTGCGGAACCGGCAGCCCGACGGCGGGTTGATCGGGCTCGGCACGTCACCCTCGAGCATGATCCGCTCACGCCGGCCGCCGATCGCGGCCTGCTTGACGTCCGGGACCGCCGACAGCAGCGCCTGCGTGTACGGGTGGTACGACGACCCGTAGATGGTCTCGCGGTCGGCGATCTCGACGATCTTGCCCAGGTACATCACCGCGACCTCGGGGCAGAAGTGCCGCACCACGGCGAGGTCGTGGGCGATGAAGAGGAACGCGACGTCGAACTCGTGCTGGATGTCCTGGAGCAGGTTGATCACCTGCGCCTGGATCGACACGTCCAGCGCCGAGACCGGCTCGTCGGCCACGAGCAGCTTCGGGTTCAGCGTGAGCGCCCGGGCGATGCCGATGCGCTGGCGCTGGCCCCCGGAGAACTCGTTGGGGTAGCGGTTGTAGTGCTCGGGGTTGAGGCCGACGACCTCCAGCAGCTCCTGGACCCGCGGCAGGATCTTGTCCTTCGGCACCACGCCGTGCACAGCCAGCGGCGCACCCACGATCGAGCCCACCGTGTGCCGGGGGTTCAGCGAGGTGTAGGGGTCCTGGAAGATCATCTGCACGTTGCGGCGCAGCGGCTTGAGCTGCCGGTTCGACATCTTGGCGATGTCGACCTGGTCGTGGCCGAACTTCATCGAGCCGCCGGTCGGCGAGTACAGCCGGGTGATCAGTCGGCCGGTCGTGGACTTGCCACAGCCCGACTCCCCCACCAGGCCCAGCGAGCCGCCCTTCGGCACCTGGAAGGAGATCCCGTCGACCGCCTGCACGTGGCCGACGGTGCGCCGCAGCACGCCCGAGGACTTCACCGGGAAGTACATCTTGAGGTTCTCGACCGAGAGCACCGGCTCGGCGTTCGGGTCGAGCCTGCTGGCCGCGTGCCCCATGGCGGCGAGGGGGCGCTCGCCGTCGCGGGCCGCCGGCGCCGACGCCGACGGGGTCTCGGCGTCGACCGCACCCGCGTCGGGGCGTTCGTCGCTCTTCTCGACGTTCAGGTCGGACATCAGTTCTCCTCGGCCAGCTCGGGCGCGATCTCGGGGAGCACCTCGGACTGGTAGACGGCGTCGGGGTCGGCCAGGTGGCAGCGCTTCACGTGCTTGTTGCCGTGGCTGCCGGGCAGGAGGAGCGGCAGCTCCGTCGAGCACAGGTCGCCGGGCACCTTGCTGGTGTGGACGCAACGCGGGTGGAAAGCGCAGCCGGTGGGCAGGTTGAGCAGGCTCGGCGGGTTGCCCGGGATCGGGATCAGCCGCGCGTCGGTGTCGGCGGTGACGTCCGGGACGCTGGAGAGCAGGCCCCAGGTGTAGGGCATCTCCGGGTGCGTCAGGATCTCGCGACCCGGGCCGTACTCCACCGCGCGGCCGGCGTACATCACGAGCACGTCGTCGGCCATCTCCGCGATCACGCCGAGGTCGTGGGTGATGATGATGACCGCGGAGTTGAACTCGCGCTGCAGGTCCTGCAGCAGGTCGAGGATCTGCGCCTGCACGGTGACGTCGAGCGCCGTGGTGGGCTCGTCGGCGATCAGCAGGGACGGGTCGTTGATCAGGCCCATCGCGATCATCGCGCGCTGGCGCATACCGCCGGAGAACTGGTGCGGGAAGTCGTCGACCCGACGGTCGGGCTGCGGGATGCCCACCCGGTCCAGCATCTCCACGGCCTTGCGGCGGGCGTCGCGCTTGGACGCGCTCGGATGGTGCACGAGGTACGCCTCGGCCAGCTGGCCGCCCACCTTGTAGAAGGGGTGCAGGGCGGCGAGGGCGTCCTGGAAGATCATCGCGACCTGGTTGCCCCGGAGCTTGCGCATCCGCGGCTCCGAGAGCCCGACGACCTCGGTGCCGCCGACCCGGATCGAGCCGGTGATCTTGCTCGACTTCGCGTCGTGCAGTCCGAGGACGGCCATGCTGGACACGGACTTGCCGGACCCCGACTCGCCCACGATGCCGAGGGTCTTGCCCATCTCGACGGAGTAGCTGAGGTCGGTGACCGCGGTGAGCGGCCCGTCCTGGGTCGGGAACGTGACCGTCAGGTCCTCGACCACGAGGAACGGCTCGTTCGGATCGGCACCGGTGCGCTGCGGAGCAGTGGCGGTGCTGGTCTGCTGGGTCACGAAAGCCTCACCCTCGGATCCAAGATGCTGTACACGATGTCGACCAAGATGTTGCTGATGATGAGCATGGCGGCCGCGAACAGGGCCGTGGCCTGGACGACCGGCAGGTCGCGGGACTGGACCGCCTGCAGGCTCCAGAAGCCGATGCCCTGGATGTCGAAGATGCTCTCCGTGAAGATCGTGCCGGCGAGCAGGACGCCGAAGTCGATGCCGAAGATGGTCACGATCGGCACCAGCGCGGCTCGTAGGCCGTGCCGGTAGACGATCTTCCGTGGGGGGAGTCCCTTGGCCTTCGCGGTGCGGATGTAGTCCTCGGAGAGCACCTCCACCATCGACCCACGAGAGTATCGGGTGTAGGCGGTGCAGTAGAAGATGCCCAGCGCGATCCACGCCAGCAACAGGCCGGAGAACCACTTCGCAGGGTTCTGCAGGATCGGGTGGTAGCCGGTGTCGCTGAAGAACGGCACCTGGAAGATCACGGTGAGGTAGAGCCAGGCGAGCAGCGCGAAGAGGTAGTACGGGATCGAGCTGATCACCAGGAAGCTCGAGACCAGTGCCTTGTCCGCGAGCGTGCCGCGTCTTCGGGCGGCTGCCACGCCGATGGGAACCCCCAGCGACAAGAAGATGACCGCGCCGCCGATGGCCACGGAGAAGGTCGCGGGGAGCCGCGTCTTCATCTCCTGCCAGACCGGGACCTTGGTGCGGTAGGAGTAGCCGAAGCAGGGCGCCTTGCACGGGTAGGTCGTGGGGCCGATCGTGATCTCACGGCCCACGAAGACGCCCTTGACGAACTTCCCGTACTCCTCGTAGACGGGGTTGTCGTAACCGAGCTGGTGCTCGTAGCGGACCAGGCGCTCGGGGGTGCAGCGGTTGCTCGTCTCCCGGTCGCACAGGGGCTGCGCCGGGCTCGAGGGGCCGTACCAGAACAGCAGGAAGATCGCCATCGAGACGAGGGCGATGACCACGAAGCCGCTGAGCACACGCTTGACGACATAGGCAAACATCGGGGGGACTCTCTTCGGTCGAAAAACCGGGGGGGCTTGCAGGTGGGGGCCCCCAGACTCTGGGAGCCCCCACCGCTAGTTGTACCTCAGATCAACTCATGGGGAGTCGATCACTGCTGGACGTAGAGGTCCTTGTAGTTCGGCGCGCCGATCTGGCCGTCACCGGCCGGGTTGCCGATCTTGGAACCGAACACGAACAGGTCGTTGCGGAACGCGGTCGGGATGATCGGGAAGTACTTCGTCTCGATCTCCTCGTCAAGCGAACCCCAGGCGTCGGCCTGCTGGTCGAGCGGCAGCGACGGGATCGCGTTCATGCGGTCGTCGACGGACTTCTCGGAGAACTGCGCGGTGTTGTAGGCAGCACCGGTGCGCAGCAGCGGCGGAAGCATGGTCAGCGCCGACGG
Source organism: Nocardioides panaciterrulae (assembly GCF_013409645.1). Taxonomy (NCBI): domain Bacteria; kingdom Bacillati; phylum Actinomycetota; class Actinomycetes; order Propionibacteriales; family Nocardioidaceae; genus Nocardioides; species Nocardioides panaciterrulae. Next base: position 2,311,420 of record NZ_JACCBG010000001.1, read on the forward strand.
CCAGTCGGAGCACCAGTTGACGCCACGCAGGTTGAGCTGCTTGTTCGTCTTGTCGTCGGGGTTCAGCCAGACGTTGTACGGCGAGGTCTGGACCGGGATGCCCTTGACCTTGAAGCCGGCCTCGGCCATGCCCTTCTCGAAGACCTTCTGGCCGGCGACGGCCAGCGGGTCGGGCTCGTAGTAGACCATGGTGATCGGGTACGGCTTGTTGGCGTAGCCGGCCTTGGCCAGCAGCGCCTTCGCCTTGTCGGGGCTGTAGGTGAACTGCTCACCGTCGACGAAGTACTCGTGCTTGCCCGCCATGCCGGGAGGCATGATCGAGTTCGCCGGGACGCGGGTCACGCCCGGGACCTCACCGGTCGCCAGCCACATGTCCTGGTACGGGTAGGCGTACGCCAGGGCCTTGCGGACGTTGATGTCGGTGATCTTGGTGTAGTCGGGCGAGAGGTAGCTCACGCACTGGTCCGACTGCTGCACGAGGCGGTCACCCATCTGGGTGTTGGCCTTCTCGTAGTTGTTCGAGCCCAGCGAGGTCGACAGCGAGGTCTGCGACTCGGTGTTGTCGCTCAGCATGATCTGGTCAACCTTGGACTGGTCCTGGTTGAACTTGAAGACCCACTTGTCGGCGTACTGGTGCCGGGCCGGGTCGGAAGCCGGGTCCCACTGGTCGTTCTTGACCAGCGTCAGCTCCTCGTTCGGGCGGAAGGACTCCACCTTGTAGGGGCCGTTGGACATGATGTGCTTGCCGTAGTCCGGCGGCTGGCTGGCCTTGCCCAGCGGGGCCGGGCCCATCGCCATGAACGCGCCCCAGTAGTCCATGTCGGGGAACGTCTTGGCCATGTGGATGGTGATCTTCTGGCCGTCGACCGTGACGCCGTTCCACTTCGCCTTGGGCTCGGTGTAGGGGCCCTTGTACTCGCCCGCGCCCTCGAAGTAGGTCTGGGAGTACTCGGTGCCGGCGCCGGCCGGGAAGGTGTCGGAGTCCATCGAGCGCTGGATGCCCCAGGCGACCTGCTCCGGGGTGACGGGCGAGCCGTCCTCCCACGTGGCGTCGTCGCGGATCGTGAACGACCACTCGGTGAAGTCGTCGTTGTGGCTGCCCAGGTCGGTGGCGAGGTCCGGGACCAGCACCATCTGTCCGGTCTTCGGGTCACGCGAGTACTGCGTGAGCGAACGGCTCGTCAGCGCCTGCTGGATCGAGTTGCCGGTCACGGACCAGCCGCCGGTCGGGTCCATGGAGTCCGGACCGGGGTCGCCGGGCAGGTACACCGTGATCGTGCCACCGGAGGAGGCGCCCGAGATGTCCGGGGCCGGACCCTGGCGGGTGGCGTCCTTGGTGACCTCACCCTCCTTGGTGAACGTCCGCGTGGACGAAGGGTTCTTCTCGCCGCTGCCGCCCGAGCCGCCACATGCGGCTAGGGCGAACAGCGCAGCACCGGCGACTACCGCCAGTGGCTTGGTCCGTCTCATTGTCCAGCCTTTCTGTTTCTTGATCGTGCCCCCGTGGAGAGTCGGGAACGACGTTCTGTGCCCCGCCTAGCGACGGGTCTTCGGGTCGAGCGCGTCCCGGATCGCATCGCCGAGGAGGTTGAGGGCCAGGACCAGCGCGACGATGCCGATCATGGGCTCCCACAAGTAGAGCGAGTAGGTCTCGAAGAACGGCGTGGCGTGGTTGATCGTCTGGCCCCACGAGATGCCCGACGTCACGCCGATGCCGAGATAGGCCAACCCGGCCTCGGCGGCCACGAAGGCCGGCAGCATCAGCGAGGTGGCGACGACGATCGGTGCCGCGAGGTTCGGCAGCAGCTCCCGGACCAGGATCCGACGGGTCGGCATGCCGATGACCTTCGCGGCCTGCACGAACTCGCGCTCCCGGAGCGAGAGCGTCTCGCCGCGGATCAGGCGGGCCATGGGCATCCAGCCGAAGCCGGCCAGCACCACGATCAGGGCCCAGAACTGGATCCGCGGGTAGTTGCTGCTGTCGTTGAACCGCTGGTTGATGATCGGCGCGATCACCAGGGCGGCCAGCAGGAAGGGGATCGTCAGGAAGAGGTCGGTGAAGAAGGAGATCACCTTGTCGGCGAGACCGCCCAGGTAGCCGCCGACCAGGCCCAGCACGATGCCGACGGTGGCTCCGAACAGCGTGGCGGTCGCGGAGATCTCCAGCGAGGTCCGGGCCCCGTAGACCCAGAAGGCCAGGTTGTCGGTGGCCGAGAGCGGCGCGATGCCGAAGGGGTGGTCCATCGTGAAGCCGCCGTTGGGCGGACCGTACTGCGGCAGCGGCAGACCGCCGCCGAGCGAGTCGAGGTACTGGCTGGGCAGCACCGTCGCGGTGCTGACGCCGAAGATCGCGCAGATCTGCCCGGCGAAGACCGCCACCAGGAGGAAGAACAGGACGGTCGCGGCGCAGACCACCGCGATCTTGTCCTTGGCGAGCCGCCCCAGGGCGATCCGCATCGGGGACTTCCCGGCGATCACCTCCGCCTTCTTGCTCCCGGGGTCGGGCTGCGAAGGCTCCTCGCTCAGGTCGCCCAGGGTCTCTGGCCCAGCTGTCTGTGCCGACATGCTCTTCCCATCATCGGTAGAGACCGAGGATCATCCCGGTCTGCGTCCTGCACGCCGAAGCGAGACTCTATGTGACAGAGACCGCACCTGCGATCACCCTCGCGTAACGATCTGGTCTCGACCCGCGGCGCACGATCTGTCGTGGCGCATCGGTCCGGGCGACGAAGCGCCCGTCGTTCACTGCGCCGCGCTGACATCCTTCGGCGGACGGGCGTCCACACCCGCCTCCTTGCGCTGCTCCGGCGTGATCGGCGCCGGGGCGGCCGTCAGCGGGTCGTAGCCGCCGCCCGACTTCGGGAAGGCGATCACGTCGCGGATCGAGTCACTGCCCGAGAGCAGCGCGACGATCCGGTCCCACCCGAACGCGATGCCACCGTGCGGCGGCGCGCCGAACTTGAAGGCCTCCAGGAGGAACCCGAACTTCTCCTGCGCCTCGGCCTCGTCGATGCCCATGATCGCGAAGACGCGCTTCTGGACGTCCTCTCGGTGGATACGGATCGAGCCGCCGCCGATCTCGTTGCCGTTGCACACGATGTCGTAGGCCCACGCCAGCGCGGAGCCCGGGTCCTCGTCGAAACGCTCGAGGTCCTGCGGCGAGGTGAAGGCGTGGTGCACGGCGGTCCAGGCGCTGTAGCCCAGCGCGACGTCACCCGAGGCCGTGGCCTCGGCGGTCGGCTCGAACAGCGGCGCGTCGACGACCCACAGGAAGCTCCACGCGTCCTCGTCGATCAGGCCGCAGCGCCGCCCGATCTCCAGCCGGGCCGCGCCCAGCAGTGCGCGGCTGGCCTTGGTCGGACCGGCGGCGAAGAAGATGCAGTCCCCGGGCTGCGCGCCCGCGTGCGCGGCCAGGCCGGCCCTCTCCTCGTGGGTGAGGTTCTTGGCCACCGGGCCGCCCAGCTCGCCGTCCTCGCCGACCAGCACGTAGGCCAGGCCCTTGGCGCCCCGCTGCTTGGCCCACTCCTGCCACGCGTCGAGCTGCTTGCGCGGCTGGCCGGCGCCCCCCGGCATCACGACGGCCCCGACGTACTCGGCCTGGAAGACGCGGAACGTGGTGTCCTTGAAGTACTCGGTGCACTCGACGAGCTCCTGGCCCATCCGCAGGTCGGGCTTGTCCGACCCGTAGCGGGCCATCGCCTCGGCGTAGGTCATCCGCGGGATCGGCGTGGTGACCTCGTGGCCGATCAGGCGCCACAGGGCGGCGAGGATCTCCTCGGAGACCGCGATGACGTCGTCCTGGTCGACGAAGCTCATCTCCAGGTCGAGCTGGGTGAACTCCGGCTGGCGGTCGGCCCGGAAGTCCTCGTCGCGGTAGCAGCGCGCGATCTGGAAGTAGCGCTCCATCCCGGCGACCATCAGCAGCTGCTTGAACAGCTGCGGGCTCTGCGGCAGGGCGTACCAGCTGCCGGGCTGCAGGCGCGCGGGCACCAGGAAGTCGCGGGCTCCCTCGGGGGTGGACCGGGTCAGCGTCGGGGTCTCGATCTCCACGAAGTCGTGGCCGTCGAGGACGTCCCGCGCGGCCTTGTTCACCTTGCTGCGCAGCCGCAGCGCGGCGTTCGGCGCCGGCCGGCGCAGGTCGAGGTAGCGGTGCTTGAGGCGCGCCTCCTCCCCCACCTCGACGTGCTCGTCGATGGGGAACGGCAGCGGCGCCGCGGCGCTGAGCACCTCCATGTCCTTGGCGATCACCTCGATCTCCCCGCTGGGGAGGTGCGGGTTCGCGTTGCCCTCGGGGCGTCGGCTCACCTCGCCGGTGACCTTGACGCAGTACTCGCTGCGCAGGTGGTGGGCGAGGTCGGCGTCGTGAACGACGACCTGGACCACGCCGCTGGCCTCGCGCAGGTCGAGGAACGCGACGCCCCCGTGATCGCGCCGGCGCGCGACCCACCCGGCGAGGGTGACGGTCTGGCCGACGTGCTCGGCGCGCAGGGCGCCGGCGTCATGGGTGCGGATCACTGGTTCTTCTCCTCGTTGCTCGTCCTCACCCGAGGACGCAGGTCCTCGGTGGGCGGGGTCCAGGTCGCCGGATCGGCCACCACCTGGTCCCCCGTGCGGATGTCCTTCACCTGGTGCTCGCCCTCGGTCGAGGGGAACCACACGTACGGGATGCCCCGCCGCTCGGCGTACCGGATCTGCTTGCCGAACTTCTGGGCGGTCGCGGCCACCTCGCAGGGCACGCCGCTGGCGCGCAGCGCCTGCGCCACCGCGTCGCTCGCCCCGCGGCTCTGCTCGTCGACGAGGGCCACCAACACCGCGCTGGGGACCTTCCGGTCGCTGCTCAGCAGCCCCCGGCTCATCAGCGGCACCAGCGTGCGCGAGATGCCGAACGAGATGCCCACGCCGGGGTAGGTGCTGCGGCCGTCGGAGGCCAGCGCGTCGTACCGGCCACCGCCACCGACCGACTTGAGGAACTCGAAGCCGACCATGTGGATCTCGAACACCGTGCCGGTGTAGTAGTCCAGCCCGCGGGCGAGGCTGAGGCTCGCCTCCACCTCGAACCGGTCGCTGCGCACCGCCGCGCAGCCGTCGACGACCGCGGCCAGCTCGTCGAGGCCGGTCTCGAGCAGCTCGTGCTCGACACCGAGCGCCCGCACCCGGTCGACGAAGGAGGTGTCGGTGGTGCTGATCGTGGCCAGCTGCAGGCACTGCTCGGCCTGCTTCTCGCTGAGCCCGGCGTCGGAGACCAGCAGCGCGCCGACCTCCTCGGCCGGCATCTTGTCCAGCTTGTCGATGATCGTGATCACCCGAGCCGGGTCCGCCGCGCCGATGCCGCGGTAGAAGCCCTCGATCAGCTTGCGGTTGTTCACCCGCAGCCGCAGCGGCGGCAGCGGCAGCCCCGAGAGCGCCTCGGCCATGACCCGGGCCACCTCGACGTCGAAGTGGAAGGGGAGCTCGTCCTTCATCACCACGTCGATGTCGGCCTGGGTGAACTCGCGGTACCGGCCCTCCTGGGGCCGCTCCCCCCGCCAGGCCTTCTGGATCTGGTAGCGGCGGAAGGGGAACTCGAGCTTGCCGGCGTTCTCCAGGACGTAGCGCGCGAACGGCACGGTGAGGTCGAAGTGCAGCCCGATCCCGGAGTCGGACCCGGCGTCGGCCTCCTGCAGGCGGCGCAGCACGTAGACCTCCTTGGAGGTCTCCCCCTTGCGCAGCAGCTGGTCCATCGGCTCGACGGCGCGGGTCTCGATGCCGGCGAAACCGTGCAGCTCGAAGGTGCGGCGCAGGGTGTCGACGACCTGCTGCTCGACGAAGCGCTGCTCGGGCAGCAGCTCAGGGAACCCGCTCAGCGGGGTCGGCTTGGTGCTCATGGGTGATCACAGACCTCGGGTGACTCGTCCTGCGTCGCCGTCCTCGAGGAGGTCGCGCAGGAAGGGGTTGGTCGCACGCTCGCGACCGATGGACGTCTGCTCGCCGTGACCGGGGAGGACCACGATGTCGTCGGCGAGCGGCAGCACCTTCTCGGTGAGGCTGCGCAGCATCGTGGCGTGGTCACCGCCCGGCAGGTCCGTGCGACCGATCGAGCCCGCGAAGAGCAGGTCGCCGGAGAACATGACCTCCGAGACGTCCGCGGCGTCGTACGGCGCGCGGAAGGTGACCGACCCCTCGGTATGCCCCGGGGTGTGGTCGACCAGGAACTGCAGCCCGGCCAGCTCGAGGACCTGGTGGTCGGCGAGCTCCCGGACGTCGTCGGGCTCGGCCCACTCGTAGCCGCCACCGAGCAGCATCCGGCTGGTCTCCGGCGACATGCCGGCCATCGGGTCGGTCAGCAGGTGCCGGTCACGCGGATGGATCCACGCGGTGGCGTCGTAGGTCCCCGCGACCGGGGCCACGCACCACATGTGGTCCACGTGACCGTGGGTGACCAGCACGGCGACCGGCTTGAGCCGGTGCTCGCGGACGACCTCGGCGACTCCGGCGGCGGAGTCCTTGCCGGGGTCGATGACGACGCACTCGCTGCCGGCGGCGGTGGCCGCGACATAGCAGTTCGTGCCCCAGGGACCCGCAGGGAAACCGGCGATCAGCACCCCGGAACACTATCCCGGTCTGCGCCACCACGCCTCACTGGTGCCGCCCACACCGAGGGAGGCCGCCGGGGCCCTGACTAGCATGGGGTTCTCAGCACACGTATCGATCGGGGAACAGGCAGTGACCAGTCAGCAGTGGGGTCGGGTCGACGACGACGGCACCGTCTACGTGAGGACCGCCGACGGGGAGCGCCCGGTCGGTCAGTATCCCGAGGGCAGCCCCGAGGAGGCGATGCGCTTCTTCACCGAGCGGTACGCCGCGCTCGCGTTCGAGGTGGACCTGCTCGAGCAGCGGATCAAGTCCGGCGTGCTGTCCCCCGACGAGGCGGCCGGCTCGGTCCGGACGGTCCGCGAGCAGGTCGACGGCGCGCACGCGGTCGGTGACCTGGCCTCGCTCCTCGCCCGGCTGGACGCCCTCACCCCGGTGATCGAGAGCCAGCGGGAGGCTCGCAAGGCCGAGCGCGCCCAGCGCAGCGCCGCCTCGAAGGTCGAGAAGGAGAAGATCGTCACCGAGGCCGAGCGGCTGGCCGAGGGCAGCGACTGGCGCAACGGCGCGAACCGGCTGCGCGAGCTGCTCGACCAGTGGAAGGCGCTCCCCCGCATCGACCGCGCCTCCGACGACGCGCTCTGGCGCCGCTTCTCCACCGCCCGCACCGCCTACACCCGGCGGCGCAAGGCGCACTTCGCCGAGGTGCACGAGCAGCGCGAGGGCGCCCGGACGGTCAAGGAGCGGCTCGCTGACGAGGCCGAGGCCCTCTCGGGCTCCACCGACTGGGGCCCGACCGCCGGCCGCTACCGCGACCTGATGCAGCAGTGGAAGGCCGCCGGCCCGGCGCCCCGGGAGGTCGACGAGGCGCTGTGGCGCCGGTTCCGCGCCGCCCAGGACACCTTCTTCGGCGCCCGCGACGCCGCCAACGCCGAGCAGGACCGCGAGTTCGCCGGCAACGCCGAGGTCAAGGAGGGACTGCTGGTCGAGGCCGAGGCGCTGCTCCCGGTCACCGACGTGGAGGCCGCCCGAAAGGCGTTCCGCGACCTCGCCGAGCGCTGGGACGCCGCGGGCAAGGTCCCGCGCGACCGGATGAAGGACCTCGAGGGCCGGATGCGCCGCGTCGAGCAGGCCATCCGGGGTGTCGAGGACGAGCAGTGGCGTCGTTCCGACCCCGAGAAGTCCGCCCGGGCCTCCGACATGGTCACCCAGCTCCAGTCCGCGATCGCCGGCGTCGAGGCCGATCTCGAGCGCGCCCGCGCGGCCGGCGACGAGCGCAAGGTCCGGGACCTCGAGGAGAACCTCGCCTCCCGCAGGTCCTTCCTGGAGATGGCCCGCCAGGCCTCCGCCGACTTCTCCGCCTGACGCGCGAGACGGCACTTCGGGGCACTCTCGGGAGCGCGAGACGGCACTTCGGGGCACTCTCGGGAGCGCGAGACGGCACTTCGGGGCACTCTCGGGAGCGCGAGACGGCACTTCGGGGCACCATCAATCGCGTGAGCGGGCGATCCGTCAAACGAGGGCACGGTCCTCACGCGCCCCAAGTGCCGTGTCGGCGCGCTGAGGGTGCCGGCAAGTGCCGCCTCGGCGGCCTGAGAGTGCCCCCGAGTGCCGTCTCGCGCTACTGGGTGACGCGGTAAGCGTCGAAGACGCCGGGGACCGAGCGGACCGCCTTCAGCACGGTGTCGAGGTGCTTGGCCTCGGCCATCTCGAAGGTGAACCGGCTCTTGGCGACCCGGTCGCGGCTGGTGCTCAGGCTCGCGGACAGGATGTTCACGTGGGCGTCGGAGAGCACCATCGTGATGTCCGAGAGCAGCCGGTTCCGGTCGAGCGCCTCGACCTGGATGTTCACCAGGAACGTCGACTGGCCGGTGACCGCCCACTCGACGTCGAGCAGCCGCTCGGGGTGGGCCTGCAGGCTCTTGGCGTTGGTGCAGTCCGTGCGGTGCACCGAGACACCGCCGCCCTTGGTGACGAAGCCGAGGATCGCGTCGGGTGGGACCGGCGTGCAGCACTTGGCCAGCTTCACCCACACGTCGGGGGCGCCCTTGACGACCACCCCGGCATCGCCACCGGTCGGCACCTTGGACCGGCCGCGGCGGCCGGTGATCGTGACGCCCTCGGCGAGGTCCTCCTGGGCTCCCTCGGCCCCGCCGTGCAGGTCGATCACGCGGCGTACGACGGCCTGGGCGGACAGGTTGCCCTCGCCGACCGCCGCGTAGAGCGCCGAGACGTCGGCCAGCTTGAAGTGGTCGGCCGCCAGCATCAGCGACTCGTGGGACAGCAGCCGCTTGAGGGGCAGGCCCTCCTTGCGCATCAGCCGCGCGATCTGGTCCTTGCCGCGCTCGATGGCCTCCTCGCGGCGCTCCTTGGTGAACCACTGGCGGATCTTGGACCGCGCGCGCTGGGACTTGGCGAAGTTCAGCCAGTCGCGCGAGGGGGCCGCCGTGGGGGCCTTGGAGGTGAAGACCTCGACGACGTCGCCGTTCTCGAGCGTCGACTCCAGCGGCACCAGCCGCCCGTTCACCCGGGCGCCGATGGTGCGGTGCCCGACCTCGGTGTGCACCGCATAGGCGAAGTCGACCGGCGTCGACCCGGTCGGCAGCGCGATCACGTCACCGCGCGGCGTGAACACGTAGACCTCGGCCCGGTTGATCTCGAAGCGCAGGGACTCCAGGAACTCCCCCGGGTCCTCGACCTCGCTCTGCCAGTCCAGCAGCTGGCGCACCCAGGTCATGTCGTCGAGGTCGGCGCGGCGCTCGGTGTCGACGCCGTTGCGGCCGTCCTCCTTGTACTTCCAGTGCGCGGCGACGCCGTACTCCGCGCGGCGGTGCATGGAGAAGGTCCGGATCTGCATCTCGACCGGCTTGCCGTGCGGGCCGATGACCGTCGTGTGCAGCGACTGGTACATGTTGAACTTCGGCATCGCTACGTAGTCCTTGAACCGGCCCAGGACCGGGTTCCAGCGCGAGTGCAGCACGCCGAGGACGGAGTAGCAGTCTCGGTCGTCCTCGACCAGGATCCGGATGCCGACCAGGTCGTAGATGTCGGAGAAGTCGCGGCCCCCGACGATCATCTTCTGGTAGATCGAGTAGTAGTGCTTCGGGCGTCCGGTCACGGTCGCCTTGATCTTGCCCTCGCGCAGGTCGGCCTCGACCTGGGCGATGACCTCGGCGAGGAACTGGTCCCGCGAGGGGGCGCGTTCGGCCACCATCCGCACGATCTCGTCGTAGATCTTGGGGTGCAGGGTGGCGAACGCGAGGTCCTCCAGCTCCCACTTGATGGTGTTCATGCCCAGCCGGTGCGCCAGCGGGGCGTAGATGTCGAGGGTCTCCCGGGCGGTGCGCTCCTGGCTGGCCTGGGGGACGTAGCGCAGCGTGCGCATGTTGTGCAGCCGGTCGGCCAGCTTGATGACCAGCACCCGGATGTCGCGCGACATCGCGACGATCATCTTGCGGATCGTCTCGGCCTGCGCCGAGTCGCCGTACTTGACCTTGTCGAGCTTGGTCACGCCGTCGACGAGTCGGGCCACCTCGTCACCGAAGTCCTCGCGCAGCTGGTCGAGCGTGTACGGCGTGTCCTCGACCGTGTCGTGCAGCAGCGACGCCACGAGGGTCGGCTCGGTCATGCCGATGCCGGCCAGGATCGTGGTGACCGCGAGGGGGTGGGTGATGTAGGGGTCCCCGCTCTTGCGCATCTGGGACCCGTGCTGCAGCTCGGCCGTCTTGTAGGCCCGCTCCAGCAGGGCGAGGTCGGCCTTGGGGTGGTTGGCGCGGACCGCGCGGAACAGCGGCTCGAGCACCGGGTTCTGCGACTGGCCGCTGCGGCCCATCCGGGCCAGGCGCGCCCGCATGCTGCGGGTGGAGCCCGGGCTCTCCGGGCGCTCCCGCATGGGCTGGGCGGCGCGCTCCTCGGTCACCCCCACAGTCTAGGGGTGCCCACGAGGGCGATCAGACCGTCATCAGGGTCGAGACGGCCAGGTCCCCGACCGCGTCGCGTCCGGCCAGGAAGCCCAGCTCCATCAGCACGGTGAGCCCGTGGGCGGTGCCACCGCAGGCCTCGATCAGCTCGCGGGTCGCGCGGGCGGTGCCGCCGGTCGCGAGCACGTCGTCGACCAGGAGCACCCGGTCGCCCGGCTCGACCGAGTCCTGGTGGAGCTCCAGGGTGGCCTCGCCGTACTCCAGGGCGTAGGAGACGGCGTGGGTGTGGCGGGGCAGCTTGCCGGCCTTGCGCACCGGCACGAACCCGGTGCCCAGGGCCAGCGCGACCGGCGCGGCGAGGATGAAGCCGCGGGCCTCCATGCCGACCACCTTGTCGACCACCGGCGTGCCGTCGGCGTCGCAGCCCGCCGCGGCCAGGGCGGCCACGACCGCGGCGAAGCCGGAGTGGTCGGCCAGCAACGGCGTGATGTCCTTGAAGAGGATGCCCGGCTCGGGGAAGTCCGGCACGTCGACGACCAGCTTGGCCAGCGCCTCGCGGGCCGCGCCGACGAGGTCATCGTTCACTTCTTGCCCCGCTTGGAGCGCGACTGGCGGGAGGGCTGAGCCCGGCCGGCCGCGCCGCTGGGTCGTACCGGTCCGCGCGCGGGCGGGGCGACCCGTCCGCGGCCGCTCGCCTCCGGGGCGCGCGGGGTGGCGGGGGCACCGGCGACCGGCGCCTCCTCGGCGTCCTCGTCGTAGGGGTCCGCCGCCTCCCGGCGCTCGCTCCCCGCCGGCAGGTCCTCGGTGAACGCGGGCACCGAGGCGTAGCGGTCGGCCTGGTGCCGCTCCCGCGCCTTCGCGCGCTTCTCGGCCAGCTTGACCGAGTCCTCACCGGACTTCAGCTGCACCAGCAGCGGGGTCGCGATGAAGATCGAGGAGTAGGCACCGGCCGCCATGCCGACGAACAGCGCCAGCGCCAGGTCCTTCAGCGAGCCGCTGCCGAGCTGGACCGCACCGACGTAGAGGATCGCGCCGACCGGGATCAGCGCCACGATCGAGGTGTTGATCGAGCGGACCAGCGTCTGGTTCACCGCGAGGTTGGCCTCGGCGGCGTACGTCGTGCGCCGCTCGCGCAGCCCCTTGGTGTTCTCACGGACCTTGTCGAAGACCACGACCGTGTCATAGAGCGAGAAGCCGAGGATCGTCAGCACGCCGGTCACGGTCGCCGGGGTGACCTCGAACCCGGACAGCGCATAGACGCCGACGGTGATCAGCACGTCGTGGGCGAGCGCCACGATGCCCGCGACCGACATCTTCCACTCGCGGAAGTAGGCCCAGATGAAGAGGACGACCAGGACCAGGAAGACGCCCAGGCCGATGATCGAGCGCTTGGCGACCTCCTTGCCCCAGCTCGCGCCGATCTCGTCCTGCGAGATCGCCTTCTCGGGGTCGACGCCGGTCTCCTTGACGATCGCGTCGACGATCTTCGCGCTCTCCGCGTCGTTGACCGGCTCGGTCTGGACGATGATCGAGTTCGGGCCCGAGGTCGTCACGACCGGTGAGGCGGCGGCGTCCACGCCGCTGGCCGCGACCGCGTTGCGCAGGTTGTCGGCCTCCGCCTGGTTCACCTGGCTCGACGACAGGGAGACCTGGTACTGCGCACCGCCGGTGAACTCGATGCCCATGTTGAGGCCCTTGGCCCACAGGCCGCCGACCGCCAGGATCACGATCAGGCCGGAGAGGGCGTACCAGAGCCACTTGCGACCGACGAAGTCGATCGACTTGCGACCGGTGTAGAGGTCGTTGCCGATTCGTGAGAACTTGCCCATCAGGCGCGCCCCTCCACGGTGATGCGGTCGATGCCGAGATTGCCCGCGTCGAGGCCGGAGAGCTTGTGCCCGCGGTTGAAGAACCGGAACCGGGACAGCAAGGTGACCATCGGGTGGGTGAACCAGAAGAAGATCGCCAGGTCGATGATCGTGGAGAGGCCGAGCGCGAACGCGAAGCCCTTCACGACGCCGGCGGCGAAGATGTAGAGGACGACCGCGGCGAGCAGCGAGACCGCGTCGGCGGCCAGGCAGGTGTTCCGTGCCCGGCGCCAGCCGGCCTGCACGGCGACCCGCATCGACCGGCCGTCGCGCATCTCGTCCCGGATGCGCTCGAAGTAGACGATGAACGAGTCGGCGGTGATGCCGACCGCGACGATCAGACCGGCGATGCCGGGCAGCGAGAGCGTGAAGCCGGCGCCCTTGCTCAGCAGCAGCACCATCGCGTAGGTCACGATGCCGGCGACGATCAGCGACGTGACGACGACCAGGCCCAGACCGCGGTAGTAGAGCAGGCAGTAGATCATCACCAGCACCAGGCCGATGATGCCGGCCGTGATGCCTGCGGAGAGCTGGTCACCCGCGAGCGAGGGACCCACGGTCACGACCTGGGTCGCGCCCTGGTCGAACGCGATCGGGAGCGCGCCGTACTTCAGGCTGGTCGCGAGGCTGTTGGCGCTGGCCTCGGTGAAGTTGCCGCTGATCTGGGCCGAGCCGTCCGGGATCACGCCGTTGAACGTCGGGGCCGAGATGACGCGGCCGTCGAGCACCACGGCGAACTGCTGGGGGCTGCCGGCCATGGCCCGCGAGAGGTCGGCGAAGACCTGCTTGCCCTCGCCGCCCAGGGTGAGGTTGACCTGCCAGCTCACGGACTGTGCCGGGATGCCGGCGCTGGCGCTCTTCAGGTCGGTGCCCTCGATGGCGGCCGGGGAGAGGAGGTACTTGGTGTGCGCGTCGTCACCGGTGCCGCAGGTGACCAACGGCTGGGTGGGGTCGTCCTTGACCGGCTGCTTCGCCGGACAGCTGTAGGCGTTGAAGGCCTTGATCGCGGCCTGGCCGGGGCTCTTCATGAACGCCAGCGCCGCCTGGGCCGGGGAGTCGCCGGCCGAGGGGGCCGGCGAGGACGAGGCGCCGGCGGAGTCGCTGGCCGAGGGGCTCGACGAGGCGCTCGGGCTGGACGAGGCGCTCGGGCTCGTCTTGGCGTTCTTGCTGTGCTTGTCGGCCATCAGGAAGGGCGGCCGGTTCTTGCTGGAGCTCGTCGCACCCTCGTCGGAGCTCTTGCCGCCGGAGCCCTTGCCGGCCGAGCCCTTGCTGGCCGGGCCGGAGGACGAGCCCCCGCCCGCGGTCGACGGCGAGCTGCCCGCGCCCGGCAGGGTGGCCGCGCCGGACGGGGCGCCGCTGCCCGCGGGCGAGCAGGGGCCGGTGGAGCCGCTCGGGCTCTCGGTGCACGCCACGGTGCGGAACCGCAGCTGGGCCTGGCGCTTGACGGTGTCGACGAGGTCGCGGCGGGTCTTGCCCGGGATCTCGACCACGATCAGGTTGCCGCCCTGGGTCGTGACCTCGGCCTCGGTGATGCCGGAGCCGTTCACCCGCTGGTCGATGATCCCGCGCGCCTCGTTGAGGCTCTGGGCGGTGGGGCTGCCCTTGGCCTGGAGCTGGATGCGCGTGCCGCCCTGGAGGTCGAGGCCGAGCACCGGCTTCCAGGTGCCGCCGAGCGCCACCAGCCCGTAGGCGATCACCACCGCCAGGAAGAACACCACCAGGGTGCGACCCGGGCGAGCGGTCCTGCGTGCCATGTCAGTTCTCCTCCGGACCGCGCTCGGCGGTCCCTGGCTGTGCCACCTGCCCCACGGCACCGCGGACGACCTTGACGGTCACGCCCTCGGCGATCTCGACGTGGACCTGGTCCTCGCCGGTGTCCCGCAGGATTCCGAAGATGCCCGAGGTGAGCATCACCTCGTCACCCACCTTCAACGAGGCCTGCATGCGCCCGAGTTCCTTCGCCCGCCGCTGTTGCGGGCGGATCAGCAGCAGCCAGAACAGCAGCGCGATCGCCACCAGGGGCAGGAGCGAGACGAGCTGGGACACGCGAGAACCTCTCGAGCAGGGAGAAATGGTGGGTGTGCAGGGTCGAGCCGTGCCGACCGACGGGAAAGTGTAACTGCGACTGTGACGCAGGCCGCTATCGGCCGCACGGGCGCGTCGGACCTCCCCCGCCAGGGCGGCGGCCAGTGCGCGACCCGAGCCCGACCGGAGCCCGACCGGCCACCGGACGAGGCGTCGGACAGGCGGCCGTCAGCCCTCGAAGAGCGGCGCGTCCACGCTCGGCGCCGCCACGACCGGGGCGGCGAGGCCGAGGTGCTCCCAGGCGGCCGGCGTCGCGATGCGTCCCCGCGGGGTGCGCGCGAGGAACCCGTTGCGCACGAGGAAGGGCTCCGCGACCTCCTCCACGGTCTCCCGCTCCTCCCCCACCGCCACGGCCAGCGTGGACACGCCCACCGGTCCACCGCCGAACCGGCGGCACAGCACGTCGATGACGGCGCGGTCCAGCCGGTCGAGCCCGAGCTCGTCGACCTCGTAGAGGTCGAGCGCCGCCTGGGAGACCGGTCGGGTCACGACGCCGTCGGCCTTGACCTGGGCATAGTCGCGGACCCGGCGCAGCAGCCGGTTGGCGATCCGTGGCGTGCCGCGCGAGCGGGAGGCGATCTCGGCCGCCCCCTCCCCGGTCAGCTCCACACCGAGCAGGCCCGCGGAGCGGTGCACGATCCGGTCGAGCTCGTGAGGCTCGTAGAACTCCAGGTGCCCGGTGAAGCCGAAGCGGTCGCGCAGCGGCCCGGGCAGCAGGCCGGCCCGGGTGGTCGCCCCCACCAGCGTGAACGGCGGGATGTCCAGCGGGATCGCCGTGGCCCCGGGGCCCTTGCCGATCACCACGTCGACCCGGAAGTCCTCCATGGCCATGTAGAGCATCTCCTCGGCCGGGCGAGACATCCGGTGGATCTCGTCGACGAAGAGGACGTCGCCCTCGTTCATGCCCGACAGGATCGCCGCGAGGTCGCCGGCGTGGGTGATGGCGGGGCCGCTGGTCAGCCGCAGCGGCGAGCCCATCTCGCCGGCGATGATCATCGCCAGCGTGGTCTTGCCGAGCCCGGGCGGCCCCGAGAGCAGGACGTGGTCGGGCGCGCGGCCACGGCGCCGGGCGGCCTCCAGGACCAGTCCGAGCTGGGCCCGGACCCGGGACTGGCCGACCACCTCGTCCAGGGTGCGGGGGCGCAGCGCCGCCTCGACGGCCCGCTCGTCGCCCTCCGCCTCGGCCGCGGTCAACGACCGGAGGTGGGTCTCCTCGGCGGCCGCGAGCTCCTCGTCGTGCATGCGCTCAGGCCCTGCTCAGCGTGCGCAGGGCGGCACGCAGCAGCGTCGCCACGTCAGGGGCGTCACCGGCCTGCGGGGCCACCGCCTCGACGGCCTTCTCGGCGTCGCGGGCCGGCCAGCCGAGGCCGACCAGCCCCTGGTGGACCTGGTCACGCCACGGGGCGGCGGCGGACGTGCCCGGCGCCGTCGTACGCGCCCCGACCGGCGCGCCGATGCGGTCCTTCAGCTCGAGGATGATCCGCTGCGCGCCCTTCTGGCCGATCCCGGGCACCCTCGTCAGGGTCTTCACGTCGTCACCGGCGACCGCGCGGCGCAGCTCGTCCGGGCCGAGCACGGCCAGCATCGCCTGGGCGAGCTTCGGCCCGACGCCGGAGGCGGTCTGCACCAGCTCGAACACGGTCTTCTCGTCCTCGTCGAGGAAGCCGAAGAGCGTCAGCGAGTCCTCCCGGACCACCATGCTCGTGGGCAGCGTCGCCGACTGGCCGGGGCGCAGCGTGGCCAGGGTGCCCGGCGTGCACAGCAGCTCCAGCCCCACACCGCCCACCTCGACCACGGCGCTGGACAGGGTCACGGCGGCCACCTGGCCGCGGACGAACGCGATCATCTGCTGCTCCTCGTGGGTCCTTCCGCGCGCGCCGGCCGGGCGGGCGGGGTGGTACGCGGGGCGGTAGGCGGAGTGGTACGCCGGGCGGCGCCGGCGGCCGCCACGGCGGCGTCGATGCGCGCCTGCGCGCCGCCGCGCCAGATGTGGGTGATGGCCAGCGCCAGGGCGTCGGCGGCGTCGGCCGGTCGCGGGGGCGCGTCCAGCCGCAGGATCCGGGTCACCATCGCTCCGACCTGGGCCTTGCCCGCGCGGCCGCTCCCCGACACCGCGGCCTTGACCTCACTCGGCGTGTGCAGCGCGACCGGGAGCCCACGGCGTGCCGCGGCGACCATGGCGATGCCACTGGCCTGGGCCGTGCCCATCACCGTGCTGACGTCGGAGCGGGCGAAGACGCGCTCGACCGCGACCGCGTCCGGGGCGTACTCGTCGAGCCAGGCGTCGATGCCCTTCTCGATCGTCACCAGCCGCTCGGCGACCGGTAGGTCGGCCGAGGTGCGGATCACGTTGACGTCGACCAGGTGCAGGGGGCGGCCCACCTGGCCCTCGACCACGCCCATGCCGCAGCGGGTCAGGCCGGGATCGATCCCGAGCACGCGCATGCGTCAGCCTTCCGTCCGAACGTGTGTTCGGAGCAACGCTAACGGGGAGCGCGGACAGGACTCCGCAGGACACGCTGGCACGGCTCGGACGAAGACCGCGGCCGGTGCGGGGACGCGTCGCCCCGCGTCGTCACTCCTCCTCGAGCGCCGCCATGACCTCGTCGGGGACGTCGTAGTTGGCGAAGATGTTCTGCACGTCGTCGAGGTCCTCGAGCACGTCGACGAGCCGGAACATCTTGGCCGCCGCGTCCTGGTCGAGCTCGACCTGCATGTCGGGGCGGAACTCCGCCTCGGCCGAGTCGTAGTCGATGCCGGCGGCCTGGAGCGCCTGGCGCACGGCGACCAGGTCGCCGGACTCGGAGATGACCTCGAAGGAGTCACCCAGCTCGTTGACCGCGTCGGCACCGGCTTCGAGGGTGGCCTCGAGCACGTCGTCCTCGCTGACCATCCGGCCGTCCTGCTCGGCGGGCACGACCACGACACCCTTGCGGTTGAAGAGGAACGACACCGAACCCGGGTCGGCCAGCGAGCCGCCGTTGCGGGTCATGGCGGTGCGGACCTCCATGGCGGCGCGGTTCTTGTTGTCGGTGAGGCACTCGATCAGCATCGCGACGCCCGAGGGCCCGTAGCCCTCGTACATGATCGTCTGGTAGTCGGCCCCGCCGGTCTCCGCACCGGAGCCGCGCTTGACCGCGCGGTCGATGTTGTCGTTGGGGACCGAGGACTTCTTGGCCTTCTGGATGGCGTCGTAGAGCGTGGGGTTGCCGGAGGGGTCGCCGCCGCCCATCCGCGCCGCCACCTCGACGTTCTTGATCAGCTTGGCGAACATCTTGCCGCGCTTGGCGTCGATGACGGCCTTCTTGTGCTTGGTCGTCGCCCACTTGGAGTGCCCAGACATCAGTCCCTCTTCGTCTTCCGTTCGCGCATCGTCACGCCGAGGCCTCTCGCACCAGGTCCACGAACATCTCGTGCACCCGGGAGTCGCCCCCCACCTCGGGGTGGAACGACGTCGCCAGCAGCGGGCCCTGCCGGACCGCGACGATCCTACCCGCGGCGGGACCGTCGGCCACCCGGGCGAGGACCTCCACGCCGTCGCCCACCTCCTCCACCCATGGCGCGCGGATCAGCACCGCGTGCACGGGAGCGGCCAGGCCGGCGAGCTCGAGGTCCCGCTCTGAGGAGTCGACCTGCCGCCCGAACGCGTTGCGCCGGACCGTGACGTCGAGTCCGCCGAAGGTCTCCTGGCCGGCTGCCCCGTCGAGGACCCGGTCGGCCAGGAGGATCATGCCCGCGCAGGTGCCGAAGACCGGCAGGCCCTGCTTGATCCGGTCACGCAGCGGCTCGAAGATCTCGAACGTCCGGGCCAGCTTCGCCATCGTGGTGGACTCGCCGCCGGGGATCACCAGGCCGTCGCAGGCGTCGAGCTCGGCGACCCGGCGGACCGTGACCGGCTCGACCCCGAGCTCGCGGAGGACCCGCAGGTGCTCGCGGACGTCGCCCTGGAGCGCGAGGACGCCGATGGTGGGTGCGGTCACCAGCCGCGCTCGGCGAGCCGGTGCGGCTGGGGGATCTCCTCGACGTTGAGGCCGACCATCGCCTCGCCCAGGCCGCGGGAGACCTTGGCGACCACGTCGGGGTCGTCGAAGAAGGTCGTGGCCTTCACGATCGCCTCGGCGCGCTGCGCGGGGTTGCCGGACTTGAAGATGCCCGAGCCCACGAACACGCCCTCGGCGCCCAGCTGCATCATCATCGCCGCGTCCGCCGGGGTGGCGATGCCACCGGCGGTGAACAGCACCACGGGCAGCTTGCCGTGCTCGGCGACCTCCTTGACCAGCTCGTAGGGCGCCTGCAGCTCCTTGGCCGCGACGAACAGCTCGTCGGGCGAGAGCGCGGCGAGACCGCGGATCTGCTTGCGGATCGTGCGCATGTGGGTGACCGCGTTGGACACGTCACCGGTGCCGGCCTCGCCCTTGGAGCGGATCATCGCCGCGCCCTCGGTGAGCCGGCGCAGCGCCTCGCCCAGGTTGGTCGCCCCACACACGAACGGCACCGGGAACGCCCACTTGTCGATGTGGTTCTCATAGTCGGCCGGGGTCAACACCTCGGACTCGTCGATGTAGTCCACCCCCAGGCTCTGCAGCACCTGGGCCTCGGCGAAGTGGCCGATCCGGGCCTTGGCCATCACCGGGATCGAGACCGCCTCGATGATGCCGTCGATCATGTCCGGGTCGCTCATCCGCGAGACACCGCCCTGGGCCCGGATGTCGGCCGGCACCCGCTCCAGCGCCATCACCGCCACCGCCCCGGCGTCCTCGGCGATCCTGGCCTGCTCGGGGGTGACCACATCCATGATCACCCCACCCTTGAGCATCTCGGCCATCCCACGCTTCACACGCGTGGTGCCGGTGCCGTTCTCGGGGGTCTCGAGGGGGGTGCTGGGGGTGTTCTCGGGGGTGTCGACCATGACGTCTATCGTACGGCGACACGCCGGGCCGGACCCATTCGGGGAGCGCGTGTGGACACGGTCCCGGTGCGGTCCCCGACCTGGTTCTCAGGCCGTCGGTTCCACCGGCGGCAGTGCCAGGGCCTGCTGGCGCACGACCCAGATCCGTTGCACGACCGTGATGGTGCTGGCCGCGGCGAGCGCCCACAGGGTGACGTACATCAGCACCGGCAGGTCGAAGATGGCCGAGAGCCCGGTCATCACCAGGATCGCCACCAACCGGTCCGCACGCTCGGCGATGCCGACCTTGGCCTGGAAGCCGAGCCCCTCGGCCCGCGCACGGGCGTAGGAGGTCACCGCGCCCATGACCAGGCAGACCAGGCTGAGCACGAGGTAGAGCCGGCTGTCGCCGTCGCCGGCGAAGTAGAGCGCGAGGCCGGCGAAGATCGCGCCGTCGCCGATCCGGTCGAGGGTGGAGTCGAGGAAGGCCCCGAACGGGCTGCTCTTGCCGGTCAGCCGGGCCATGTGGCCGTCGATGAGGTCGCTGAAGACGAACAGCGTGATCACCAGGACGCCGGTGAGCAGCATCCCCTGCGGGAAGAACACCAGCGCCCCGGCACTCACGCCGATGGTGCCGACGAGCGTGACGGCGTCGGCACTCACGCCCAGTCGGATGAGCAGGCGGGCGATCGGCGAGAAGAACCTGGTCCAGAAGGCACGGAAGCGTTCGAGCATGGTGGCCGCAGGCTACCGGTCCGGAGCGACCACCTCGCGCATCAGACCAGTTCGGGCAACCTCAGGTGCGCCAGCGCCAGCTCGAACTCGGCCACGTCGAGGAACTGGACGTCGGCCTCCCTCGCCGCCTGCTCCCGGATCGAGGCCGCGGCCTCGCGGCTGCCCTCGAGCGCCTCGCGGGAGTCGAAGACGACCGTGCCGCAGGTGCGTCCACGGCCTCGGTCGATGAGGAAGCTCGCGCTGCAGAACCCCTCCATCGTCTCCACCCGCGGCAGCACCGTCGAGCGCCACATGTCGCCGACACCGTCCATGTCGGTGGCGCTGGTCCAGGTGATGCGACAGCAGGCGCCCGGCGTGCTCGTGTGGTCACGGTGCATCACCGCGACCTCCCACTCCTCCACGGTGGCTGGCCCGCCGAAGATCTCGGTGGCCCGGTTGCGCATCGGCATGACCGACGCCGCCGTGGCCAGCATGGACTGCTCGCTGTCCCAGGCGGTGGTGGCGATGCCGCGGCCGGACTCGCGGTCGACGACCAGCGCCATGCCGAGGCAGCCGTCCATCGCGGTGACGGTGGGGAGGATCGAGTCGCGCACGTGCGTGATGCCGGCGTCGATGGCGGCCGGGTCGCCGTCGATGGTCGTGGAGCGAACGAACATGGGATCTCCTCGGACCGGGGGCGACACCCCTGCGGCGCCGCCGCTCCCACCACGATGCGTCCGGCCCTGGGCTTGCGGCAATCACCAAGTCGGACCAGTCCGGTCACCGTGTCGAGCGGCGGACGATCGGCCGGCTCATGAAGACCGCGGTGTCCGCGCCCGGGTGGTCGCCGTACATGGTCTGGTCGAGGCCGACCAGGCGGAAGCCCATCCGCTCGTAGGCCCGGATCGCCGGGACGTTGTCCGTCTGGGTCTCGAGCCAGACATGTCGAGCGGCTGCGGCTCGGTGGCTGTCGATCGCCGCGCCGAGGAGCGCCGTTCCGACACCCTGCCCCCGAGCCGCCGCGTCGACGTACATGT
Organism: Nocardioides panaciterrulae; assembly: GCF_013409645.1. Taxonomy (NCBI): domain Bacteria; kingdom Bacillati; phylum Actinomycetota; class Actinomycetes; order Propionibacteriales; family Nocardioidaceae; genus Nocardioides; species Nocardioides panaciterrulae. The sequence continues at coordinate 2,332,499 of NZ_JACCBG010000001.1, forward strand.
GCAACAGCACCAGGCGCCGGTTCCACCCGCTGAGGGCGGTCGCCGTGAAGCCCATGACGCGCCCAGCGCGGACCGCGACGAACGCGTCGTTCCACGGAGGCGGAGCCTCGTCGAGATACCCCGCCAGGTCGTGACTCTTCGTCCGGGGCGTCGGGAGTGTCGACTCGGACCACCCGAGCCGCCCGTCGACCAGACGGAGTTCCGCCACCGAACGCACCTCGGTGTGCACGCCCAGAGCCACCACGAGGGCCCGGTCGGAGCGCTCGTAGGGCCGGACCAGCATGCCGGCAGGGTAGCCACGAGCGGGCGCACCGGGGTGCGCGACCCGACACACCCGGTCAGCCGCGTCCGGCCAGCGCCTCGCACGCCTCGGCCACGGCCGTGGCCGCCCCGGCGACCGACCAGGTCACGCCGCCCGCCTCGACCTGGCGGGCCACCCCGCCGACGCCGCGGATGATGGCCGCCCCGGGCAGCCGGTCCCAGTCGGCGACCCCGTGCTGGAAGCTCACGCCCAGCTGGCCCTGCGCGATCGCGGTGGCGTCCATGCTGGCGGAGCCGAGCATCCGGAGGGTGGCGACCCTCGACGCCACCCGCGAGAACGCCGCCACCCGCGGGTGGTCGTCGTACGGCGGGTGCAGGTAGGTGCTCGCGCACGTCTCCCCCAGGCTGACGTCGACCAGCGCGGCCATCGGGGCGCCGTTGCGCGTGGACGGCAGCTGGGGGCCGCCGACGAACAGCACGTCGTCGTGAGGGTGGTAGATCGCCCCGAGGAGCACGTCCTCGCCGTCCACCAAGGCGATCGCCGAGCACCACCAGCTCAGGCCCCGGTGGAAGTTGTAGGTGCCGTCGACCGGGTCGATCACCCAGGAGCGGCCACTGGTGCTCGTGCGGTCGGTGCCCTCCTCGCCCAGGATCCCGTCCTCCGGCCGTTCGCGGCCGAGGCGCTCCACGACGAGGCGCTCGGCCGCGTGGTCCGCGTCGGTGACCAGGTCCGACACCGAGGTCTTCTGCTCGGCTTCGAGCCCGCCCCGGCGCATCCGGGCCGCGAGCCGGCCGGCCTCGCGGACCAGCTCGCCGGCGAGCGCCGCATCCGCGGCCAACGACGGCAGCGAGCCGGTCATCCGGCACTCCCCCACGCCTTCGCGAGCAGTTCCCGGGTGTCGGCCAGCAGCTCGGGCAGGGTCTTGGTGCGGCCGATGATCGGCATGAAGTTCTGGTCGCCGGGCCAGCGGGGCACCACGTGCTGGTGCAGGTGGGCGGCGATGCCGGCGCCGGCGATGTAGCCCTGGTTCATGCCGATGTTGAAGCCCTTGGCCCCCGAGACCGCCCGCACCACCCGCATCGCCTCGCGGGTGAGGTCGCTGATCTCCGCGGCCTCGGCGTCGGTCGTCTCGGTGTAGTCCGCGATGTGCCGGTACGGGCAGACCAGCAGGTGCCCCGGGGCGTAGGGGTAGAGGTTCAGCACGGCGTACGCCAGCTCGCCTCGGTGCACGACCAGCCCATCGGCGTCCTCGAGCCGCGGGATCCGGCAGAACGGGCACTCCCCCGCGGTGTCGTCCGCGGGCTTGTTCTCACCCCGGATGTAGGCCATCCGGTGCGGCGTCCACAGCCGGTCGAGCCCGTCGGGTCCGCCGATCCCGTCCTGGCGCACCGTGCCTTCGTCGACGTCCTCGTAGCCCTCCATGGCTGCCGATCCTAGGCTCACTACGGTGGGTCCCATGGACACCGCCCTGCTCCGCCCCGGGACCCCCGAGGACGCCGCCGAGGTCGCCGAGGTCTGGCACCGCGGCTGGCACGACGGCCACGCGGGCCACGTGCCCGACGGCCTGACCGCCGCTCGGACGCTGGCGGCCTTCCGGGACCGCGCCGCGGCCGCCGTCGAAGTCACCACGGTGGCCGTGGTCGACCACCGGGTCGCCGGCTTCGTGATGGTGGTCGGCGACGAGGTCGAGCAGGTCTTCGTCGACCGGGCGCACCGTGGCGGCGGGCTGGCCGCGGCGCTGCTCGACGAGGCCGAGAGGCAGGTCGCGGCGACGGGGTACGACGTGGCCTGGCTGGCCGTGGTCGGGGGCAACGCCCGGGCGCGGCGGTTCTACGAGCGGCGTGGCTGGGCCGACGAGGGCGACCTGCCCTACGAGGTCACCGCGCACGGCGAGACCTTCGTCTCGCCGTGCCGGCGCTACACCAAGCGGCTGCGCTGACCTCCCGCGACTTCGGGGCTCAGACCTGCTCGCGGGACTCCACGGCCGCCACCACCCGGGCGATGGCCTCCGCGACCGGGACGCCGTTCTCCTGGTGTCCGTCGCGGTAGCGGAACGAGACCGCACCGGCCTCGACGTCGTCGTCGCCGGCGATGATCATGAACGGCACCTTCTGCAGCTGGGCGTTGCGGATCTTCTTCTGCATCCGGTCGTCGGAGTCGTCGACCTCCACCCGCAGCCCACGCGCCTTCATCTGCCGCGCGAGGTCGTAGAGGTAGTCGTTGTGCCGCTCGGCGACGGGGATCCCCTGGACCTGGACCGGCGCCAACCAGGGCGGGAAGGCCCCGGCGTAGTGCTCCACGAGGACACCGATGAACCGCTCGATGGAGCCGAACTTGGCCGAGTGGATCATCACCGGCTGCTGGCGCGAGCCGTCCTGGGCGACGTACTCGAGGTCGAACCGGTCGGCCGACGGCTGGTTGAAGTCGTACTGGATGGTCGACATCTGCCAGGTGCGACCGATGGCGTCCCGCGCCTGCACCGAGATCTTCGGGCCGTAGTAGGCGGCCCCGCCCGGGTCGGGCACGAGCTCGAGACCGGAGTCGGTGGCGACCTTGGCCAGCACCGACGTGGCCAGCTCCCAGTCCTCGTCGGAGCCGATGAACTTGTCGGGCTTGGAGTCGTCGCGGGTGGACAGCTCGAGGTAGAAGTCGTCGAGCCCGAAGTCGCGGAACAGGCCGAGGCAGAAGTCGAGCAGGTGCTGGATCTCCGCGGGCGCCTGCTCCGGGGTGACGTAGGAGTGCGAGTCGTCCTGGGCGAAGCCGCGCACGCGGGTCAGGCCGTGGACCACGCCGGACTTCTCGTGGCGGTAGACGGACCCGAACTCGAAGAGCCGCAGCGGCAGCTCGCGGTAGGAGCGCTGCCGCGAACGGAAGATGAGGTTGTGCATCGGGCAGTTCATCGCCTTGAGGCGGTAGTCCATGCCGTCGACGTCGAGGGCCGGGAACATGCCCTCGCCGTAGTAGGGCAGGTGCCCGGAGGTGTAGAAGAGCCCCTCCTTGGCGATGTGGGGGGTGCCGACATACTCGAAGCCCTCCTCGATGTGGCGCTGGCGGACGTAGTCCTCCATGACGCGCTTGATCACGCCCCCCTTGGGGTGGAAGACCGGCAGCCCCGAGCCGATCTCGTCCGGGAAGCTGAACAGGTCGAGCTCGCGCCCGAGCTTGCGGTGGTCGCGGCGCTCGGCCTCCTCGATGCGGTGCAGGTGCTCCTCGAGCGCCTCCTTGGTCTCCCAGGCGGTGCCGTAGATGCGCTGGAGCTGCTTGTTCTTCTCGTCGCCGCGCCAGTACGCCGCGGCGCTGCGCATCAGCTTGAACGCCGGGATCCGCTTGGTGGTGGGCAGGTGCGGCCCGCGGCAGAGGTCGCTCCACGCGACGTCGCCGTTGCGGCGGATGTTGTCGTAGATGGTCAGCTCACCGGCGCCGACCTCGACCGAGGCGCCCTCAGCGGCGTCCTCGCCCTTGCCGGAGCCCTTCAGGCCGATCAGCTCGACCTTGTAGGGCTCGTCCTTGAGCTCCGCGATCGCGTCGTGGTCGGAGACCGGTCGGCGGGAGAACCGCTGATTCTCCTTGATGATCTTGCGCATCGCGGTCTCGATCTTCGCGAGGTCCTCGGGCACGAAGGGCGTCTCGACGTCGAAGTCGTAGTAGAAGCCGTTCTCGATCGGCGGGCCGATGCCGAGCCGCGCCTCGGGCCAGAGCTGCTGCACGGCCTGGGCCATCACGTGGGCGGTCGAGTGCCGCAGGATGTCGCGGCCGTCGGCGCTGTCGATGGCGACACCCTCGACCTCGTCGCCGTCGCCGACCTCGTACGCCAGGTCCTTCAGCACGCCACCGACCCGCGCGGCGATGACCGAGTCGTCGCCCGCGAAGAGCTCCCACGCCTTGGTGCCCGTCGTCACGGTCTTCTCCTCGCGCGCGTCGGCGTGGGCGAGGACGACCTTGATGTCGGACACAGGAGTGCTCCTTGCAGTGGTAGCTCCGCTGATGCGGAACGGACCGGTCGATCGTATCGACCGGTCCGTTCCCGACGCGCTCGGGTTTCCGCCCGGAGCGCCCCTTGGTCGTGCGGCGCTCACATGTCGCGGTACCGCTTCGCCTCCGCCAGCTTCTCCTGGAGGAAGTCCGCGGTCACCTGGCGCGGCTGGGTGGGCGGCCAGGTGCTGCCGTCGCCGCCGTCGTAGAGGGTGGCGTACGCCGCGGTGTCGCGCTGGTAGCGCCAGCCCTCGGCGAGCGGGCCCACGTCGTACGCGTCGTAGCCGATGCTGTCGAGGAAGCCGGTCACGGTCTGCTTCGCGTCGTCGTCGTCACCGGCGATGGCGAGCACGCTGCGCTCCGGGCTGTCGGCGGGACGGGCGAGCTCGAGCAGGTGACCGAAGTAGATGTTGTTGAAGGCCTTCACCACGTGCGAGTCCGGCAGGTGGGCCTGCAGCATCTCGGCGGTGGTCGTCGACTCCTCGTCGAGCTCGGCGATGTGGCCGTCGCGCTGCGGGTAGTAGTTGTTGGTGTCGATCACCACCTTGCCGCGCAACGGCTCGACCGGCACCTGCCGGTAGTTCTTCAGCGGGATCGTCACCACGACGATCTCGCCGGCCTCGGCCGCCTCCGCGGCGGTGGCCGCGCGGGCGTGCTCGCCCAGCTCGTCCACCAGGTCCGCCAGCGTCTCGGGGCCGCGACTGTTGCTGAGCACCACGTCGTGTCCCGCATTCACCGCGAGGCGCGCGACGGTGCTGCCGATGTGTCCGCTTCCGATCAGTCCGATGGTTGTCATGGAAGGCAGAACGGCGGCGCCGGTCCGATCATTCCGTCGTCGGTCGCGGACGGCCTCCCGCCCCCTCGACGGCCCTCGACGGCCGCTGCCACCGAGCACCCTGCGGGTAGGCTCGGGATCAACCGACCTGCCGGCCAGCTCGCGGAGTTGCGGGGCAGGAATGAAGGGCGGGCGTCATGGCGACGTCACCGACAGCGCACTCCGGCACGCTTCCCGTGCGAGAGCCGTTGCGACTCCGGCTCCGCAACCCGACCGGCGCCGAGCACGTCGACGGCGCCTGGTGGCCGCAGTCCCGCGATCTCCAGGCCGAGGCCGCGGACCTGGTCGACAACTTCCCGCCCGAGGCGGGCCAGGTCGATCGCCTCCTGTTCTCCCGGCCGGACTGGGACAGCCCGACGGTCGGCGGTCGGGGCGTGTCGCGGATCCGCGCCCGGCGCGGGTGGGTGCAGGCGGGCTCGTTCGCGAGCGACGACACCCACCTGATGGTGCTCAGCGTGGCGTCCGGGCGTCGCCTCAGGCTGGTCGTCGTCCCCAGCGACACCGACCCGGTCGAGGCCGCGCGGCGCGTCCACGCCGCGGGTGGGCTCGAGCTCGAGCGTGACGATGAGGCGGACCTGGCGAGATGGGACGACGAGCACCCCTCGAGCTGAGCCCGACGACAAGCCCGACGACAAGCCCGAGGTCAAGGAGGATGCGATGGCGTACCTGATGCTCTACGGCGTCGGTTGGACCCAGCGCTGGCGCATCGCCGATGGCGCCGTGGCCGAGGTCAAGGAGGAGATCGACCGGGTGGGTCGCGACGAGACCACGCACGTCCAGGTGGTCGACCCCGGCTCGGAGGAGACGACGACGCTGGTGGTGGCCTGGCGGCACGTGGCGACCGCGGTCGTCCTCGGCTCCGAGCAGGGCCCACCGGGCAGCCCGGCCGAGCCGGCCGGGCAGTACCCCTGAGCCTGACCGCCCGGATCACGGCTGCCGGATCCAGACGGCCGCAGCGCGCGCTGTCCGCGCGGCAGGCGCGGGCGGTTCTCCCCCGGCCACCGGATCGCGATCAGGGGCCGCTCAGCGCGAGGTCGACCGACACGACCCTGCCGGATCCGTCGAGCGCCACCGCCACCGCGAAGTCGGAGAAGCAGTCGCGGCGCTCCTCTTGGGGTCGGATCCAGACCGTCGTTCCGGCGTCGGCGGCCGGCGGCCGGTAGCTGTTGCAGCCGACAGCGGTCGGGGTCTCGGTCGAGTAGACGACATGACCGCCGTCTTGGCTCAAGCTCGCAATTGTGCCGAGCGGCGACACGGGGCAGTCTCGTCCTTCGTACGTCGTCGTCCGTTCCGGGCAGCCGTCCCAGGTCTCAGGGCGATCGGCGACGTCGGGACCAAACCGTGCCACCTGCTCGCCGCTGATGCGATAGACGACTGCAGCCGCCCACGGGACGGCTGGGCGGCCGCCTCCGGCGAACCTCGTGAATGCTTCGGCCGCTGACGTGCCGGACGACGGCGGCAAGGTGTCGCCGGTCCGCTGCGTAGTCGAGGAAGGCGAGAGCGGAGCCCGCGTGGTGGGCGCGGCGGACGCCGGCTCAGCGGCCCCGTCGGAGCCACAGGCCTCGAGGCTCATCGAAGCAACGAGCACGAACAGCGCGAGCATGGCGCACGAGATGCGTCCCACGACCGGTCCTCTAGGCAGTCTGCTGATCGGGGTGTCCCCGGAGGTGAAGACGCCTGTCGACCCGCACTTGTTGTCCGGTTCGCCGCACGAGTCCGCGACCACGGGCCAGCGCGGGCGTCGCAGCGCAATCCGGCTGATCCTCCCGGGAGGAGAAGTCCCCGGCGGGCTCGGCGGTGCGGATGTGCCACGGACCGGGCGGCGCCAAGGGGCTTCCGGACACGGGGCCAGGTCGGCCGATCATGGCTCTGACCTGCGGTAGTTCGGTGGGCGATACTGGGTTCGAACCAGTGACCTCTTCGGTGTGAACGAAGCGCGCTACCACTGCGCCAATCGCCCCGGTCGCGGGCCGCGGGCGGGGCCCGCGGTGCGGTCACGGACTTTAGCGCATGGCGCTGTCGGACTCACATTCCGGGCCCAAGGTCCCTGTCGCGCCACCATCGCCAGGGGGCACCGTCGACTCAGCAGACCGACCAGGGGGGCGGTCAGGGCAGGACGGGGAACCGCACGTGAGCCACAAGCCGGGTCTGAAGGCACTCTCGCAGGAGCTGACGCTGCAGTGCATCGACGCCAAGGGGCGCGGCGTCGAGCTCGTGGCCTCCTTCGGCTACGACCCCGAGGACCCGTTCGCCGTCTGGATCACCTTCCCCTCGGCCCAGGGCGACATCCGGTGGGCCATGTGCCGCCAGACGCTGCTCAAGGGGCTCACCGACCCCGCCGGCGCGGGTGACCTCGAGATGTGGCCGAGCATCGACCACGAGGGCCGGGCGGTCGTGGTGCTGGAGTTCCGCTCCCCCGCCGGCCGGCTGGTGGCCCAGGCGCACACGCACGAGGTCTACCGGTTCCTGACCCGCACGCTCGCGGTCGTCCCGCTGGGCACCGAGTCCGACCAGCTGGACGTCGACGCGATGCTCACCGGGCTGCTCGGCTCCCGGTCGGACTAGCGGAGGTCGATGCCGAGCAGCTCCGGCTCGCGCCGGCGCCAGGTCTCGGCGAACTCACGGGTGACCGGCCCCGGGGCGGGCAGCTCGCGCTCGTCCCAGGCCGCCACGCCCTGCACGTCACGCGTGGTCGAGGTCAGGAAGATCTCGGTGGCGCGGGCGACCTCCGCCAGCGGCTCGTCGACCTCGACGCCACCGCACCAGTCGAGGACCAGCGCCCTCGTCACGCCCGCGAGGCAACCGCTCGCGAGCGTCGGTGTGCGGACCTCGCCGTCGACGACGTAGAAGACGTTGGAGCCGGTGCCCTCACACAGCTGCCCGGCCAGGTTCGCGAAGACCGCCTCACTCGCTCCCCGGCGCGCCGCCTCGGCGAGCGCCACGACGTTCTCGGCGTACGACGTGGTCTTGAGGCCGGTCAGCGCGCCCCGCTCGTTGCGCGGCCACGGCACGGTGGCGACCCGGGTCGTCGCCGGCGTCGGCGACATCGCGTCGCCCACCACCACCAAGGTCGGCGGCTGGTCCCCTCGTGCGGAGCCGAGTGGGGCCGGGCCGCCGGTGTAGGTGATCCGCAGCCGGCCCAGGACCAGCCCGGGACCGTCGAGGACGGCGGCCACGCCCCGGCGTACGGCGTCCTGGTCGAGCTCGGGCAGGCCGAGCCCGGCCGCCGAGCGCGCCAGGCGCTCGAGGTGCAGCCTGAGGGCGAACGGCCGGCCCTCGACGACCTTCACCGTCTCGAAGACCCCGTCGCCCACGGTGAAGCCGTGGTCGGAGACCCGAAGCGCCGGAGAGGTCGCATCGGGCAGCAGTTCACCGTTCATCCAGGCGCGCATGAAGCCACTCTAGAAGGGCTCCATGCGGGTGTTTCCGGCACGAAACGCCGCCCCCAGGACCCGATTTTGCACGTCCGGGGGCATCGGCTACTGTTCTCACGTCGCCGCGGCCCGGGCCACCGGGAAGCGGAGAGACAAGCGGACGTAGCTCAGTTGGTAGAGCGCAACCTTGCCAAGGTTGAGGTCGCGAGTTCGAGCCTCGTCGTCCGCTCGGAGAGGTCTCTCTCACGGTTTGGCCTCCACGGTGGAGTGGCCGAGAGGCGAGGCAACGGACTGCAAATCCGTCTACACGGGTTCAAATCCCGTCTCCACCTCGAACACCATCGGTCCCACATGTGGGACCCTTGTTGCTCTAGGGCGATTGGCGCAGTGGTAGCGCGCTTCCTTGACACGGAAGAGGTCACTGGTTCAAACCCAGTATCGCCCACAGAGAAACCGCAGGTCAGAGGCCCTTTCGAGGGCCTCGACTTGATTTCGAGGAACATACGAGGAACAGCCAGCGGGCCCTTCTGGGCACGTTCGGACACTCACCCAGCCCGGCGCCACCCGCCGACCGGTCGAGCGTCGATGAACCTCTCGATCGAGTCGAGCTTGATCCGCAACGTCTTGCGCCCGAGCCGTACGGCCTCGAGGTGCCCGTCGGCGATGTAGCGGCGCACGGTCTTCGTCGAGACCGCGAGGATGTCGGCCGCGTCGGTCAGCGACACGAGCTTGCGGGTGATGGTGGCAGCCATGGTCTTCTCCTGGGACGGTGGCGGCCCGTTTGACCGCCCTCATCCCCCAAGGCCGCCGAGAGGCCGCGAGTGGCCAAGGCTGCCGCGATGTTCCGATCGCTTCTTGGCCCCGGTCAGACCCCGTCCAACGGCGACACCCGCTTCGGTCGCGTGCGTCACCGATTGGGGATCCCCTGCGGCGAATGGCGAACGCGCGCCGTGGCCGGCACTGGGCCGTAGCGGCGAGCCATACGACGTTCGGCTGGCGGAACGTCTTGAGAGCCCGAGATGAGCGAGAACGAAGCCCGGCGAGACTGCGGACGACCCCGTGATAGGCGACGTGGCACAAACGATCAGGAGGCTTCAGTCGACGGCGACCTCTCTTTCGTGCACTGCATGAATATGAGACAGCCATTGACTGTTTCGGCGTCACGACCGACGTACGCTGCGGCGACCAACTGAACGGGGGAATCATGACAAGTACACCTGCTCACCGCTTCAAGAAGGTCGGCATCACACTGGCAGCCCTCGGGGCGGCAGCGGTGGCAACGGCTCCTGCCGCGCATGCCACGGCCTACTTCGGCTCATTGCACGCCTACGAGGGCAGCCAGGAAGTCGCGGAATCCAGCGGCGGCTCCATCTACTACGAAGGCACCGGCAACGGCAGGACGATCACCGAGAACATTCGCTTCCGCGATGTCCGCGCCGACGGTGACGGCGCCTACGGAGTGGCCGTCCAGCAGGCCTGGGACAAGATCACCGCGCCCCGGTGCTGCACCTATTACACCTGGGCGTGGACCAACGAGGACCAGACTGACCGGTACGGCACGGCCTACGGCTGGCGCACCAGCTACCTGCGCGAGTCCGACGCCAACGTGTCTCGTTGGCGGGTGAACGCCAAGGTGTGCGAGGACCAGAACAACGAGCCCGATGCGTGTGACAGCGCCGGATACCTGGAGCCGTGACACACCACCACTCCGGCGAGACGGCGTCGACCGCTGCGCGGCTCGGCGCCGTCTCGTTCGCATACCGCGACCGGCCTGTCCTGACCGGCATCGACCTCACCGTCCCGTCGGTAGGAGTGACCGCCCTACTGGGGGTGAACGGGTCCGGGAAGACCACGGTCCTGAACCTGCTGGCGACCGTGACGCAGCCCGCAGCCGGAACTGTTGAGGTGCTTGGACGCGACGCCGCATCGACGACTGCACTGAGGACGATCCGATCGTCCCTCGGCTACCTGCCACAGGAAGCTAGCTGGACGGGTTCCCTCAACGTTGCCGAGTTCGTCGAGTACTTCGCCTGGCTGCGCCGGCTACCGCGACGCACACGCCAAGGTGCGGTGAAGCGGGCACTGGAGCGGACTGACACCACCCGGATGGCGGGCCGCCGGCTGTCGACCCTCTCCGGCGGAGAACGCCAGCGAGCGATGCTCGCCTCGGCCATCGTTCACGAGCCCGCCTTGCTCATCCTCGATGAGCCGACTGTCGGACTGGATCCAGAACAGCGGCACCACTTCCGCCGGGTCTTAGCCGAGTTCGCCGAGAGCCGCTGCGTGCTCCTAAGCACCCACCTGCTCGAGGACGTGGCCGACGTCGCGTCGACCGTGCTGGTGCTTCACGCCGGGCGGATCGCCTTTGACGGCTCGCCGGCCGAGTTGGGCGAGCGTTCCTGGGACGACGTCGGCGGCTCGCGTGCGATTGAGCAGGGCTTCCTGCGCACGATCAACGAAGGGATCTCGGGCCAATGCTGAGGCTGGTCCGGAGCCGGACGCGACAACTGATCCCTTTCGCTTGTCTTTGGACCATCCCGCTGATCCTCGCGGTGGAGTACGCGAACCACCGCCGGCCCAGGCTTGTGGGGATCCAATGGACCACCACGCTCGACGTGGTCAATGGCGTTTACGTCCTGTTGGCACCACTCGCAGCCGGGGTGGCCGCGGCCGGGTACTCCTCGGTGATCCGGCAGCAGGAAATGATCCGACCCCTGCCCGACGGGGGGTTGCGGGCGCTGGCTGGTCCGGTGCTGGCGAACGCCGGCGTCTTCTCGATCGTCCACCTAGCATTCCTCGCCGGCGTGATTGTCGTCGACCTGTCGCGCGGGGTTCCGGGAGCGCCGAACCCCGCACCGACCGTCGTCGTCCTGGCGGCGTTCGTGGCGGCCAGCGGCTTCGGAGCCCTGCTGTCCCGGCTGGGGAGCGGCTCGTTGCTAGCGGCTCCTCTGGCGATGTTGGTGGTGTACGGCTACGAGGTGCTCGAGCGCCAGGTGGCGAGCCGCCTCTTCAGCGACTTCGGTGGCGCAAGTCTTCTGCTGATCGGACTCCGGCAGCGGATGGAGGTCGTCACCGCCCAGGCGGTCTGGTTGGGGCTCCTCGGCGTGCTGCTCATCGCGGTGAGCGTGTACGGGTGGCGCGCCTCCTCCCGACTGCTCGCTGGCGTCGCGCTGTGGACGGCGATGGCGGGCGCCACCCTCTGGCTCGGGAGCAGCGGCGACACTCGGTTCGAGGAGGCCAGCGTGACCTGGGTGTGCGCGGGCGACACGCCGAGCGTCTGCGTGACTCGTGAGTACGAGGACGAGCTCAACTACTTCGCGCCTCGAGTCTCGGGGTACGCCGACGAGCTCACCGCGCTCGGCCTCCCCCACGTGCCGAGCGAGTTCCGACAGATCGTCGGCGCGGACCGGCCCGAGGGAGGCTACTTCGGGCTGGACCATCAGCTGCCCGCGCTTGCTTTCAAGGTCCTGGAGTCCTCCCTCCCCTGCTCGCGGGATTGGAACCCCCCGCCGTTCGGGAAGATCGATACGGTCGTCGCGTACCTCTCCTACGGCGCCGGCGGTCAGGTGTCGCCGGACCAGAAGCCAGTCACCCGCTCGGCGGCCAAGGCTGCGCTCGACGAGATCGATTGTCGACCATGATCACGGTCCCAGTCGCGCTCGCCCGGAGTCACCGCTGGTGGCATCTCGGTCTCGGGGCCGTCCTGGTCGTCGCAGGCGCGGTGCTCTTGCCAGCCGACCCGATCGACGTGCCCCTCCGAGGGGGCGTCCGCGGGGAGGCGTGGCCAGCTGTGCTGGCCCTCCTCGGGGCGGCACTGCCGGCGGCGCTGAGCAGTCCGGGTGCGGCGCTCGCCGCCGCTCTGCCGCGCCGGCCGTGGCAGCTGCGGGCGGCGACCGCGGTGGTGATCGCGCTGACCGCGATCGTCGTTGCCACGGTCGCGTGCGCGCTGATCGATCGGCCCGTCGACGCCGGTCTGCGCAACACGGCGTTGTCGGTCGCGCTCGCCGCGGGTTCCGCCACCCTCTTCGGCGTTCAGACGTCGTGGATTGCGCCGGTGCTCGTCACCGGGGCGACCTGGCTCTACGGGCTGGACGAGAGAAGCGCCCCCCTGGCCTGGGCGGTCCTGCTACGGCCGCCGAGCACCGGCTCCTTGACCGTCGCGGTCATGGCCCTCCTCACTACGCTGACGGTCTGGGTGTGGCGGGGTGAACAGACCGCCGCCCACTCGTGAGCCGAGTGGCCAACTACTCCGGCCACACAAACACCCCCACCGCCTACCGTCTGGTTCAGCCGCCCAGACACGTGGGGGGGCGAAGGCTTCGCCATCGCCCCAATGCCGTCCGCTGCAGTTCCGGGCCCCAGCGCCGTGCGATGTACCGCAAGCCGTTCGTCCTGTGGGACGGGTAGCGCCGCCCGACGTCGACTGAGCCGCTGACCACCGGGTCGCATGCGAGCTGCGTCGAACCGCCGCTCACGAGTTAACGTGCGCATCGTGCCCTTGTCGCGGCTGAGAGATCGGGCGCTGCCCTACACGTCTCGACGCGCAGGGTCGGGCGAATAACCGCCAAGTTCTGACTGGGACGTTGTGGCGCCGGCGCGTGACCTTGGGTCCAGACGGGTCGTCACTACAAGTGCATACGACACCGGGAGCTGCCCCGCGAAGGCTGGCCAGGCCTCAACTCGCGCTGACGCGGCGGCTCGTCACGGCGCGGCGAACATGATCAACAACCACTTCAGGTCCTGCCATGGCGAGGTCAAGATGCGTCTCGCGCGTCCCGAACTCGTAGGCGAGGCTGTCCTCCATGTCGACAACGATGTGACCGTCCGAGCGAACCGTCTCGACGCAGCGGTGCACGGCCGGATTGGACCACATTCGACTGTTCATGTTGGGCACGAGGACCACCGGGAGCTCGGCGCACGTGACGGTGGCTGTCAGAAGGTTGTCGCAACGCCCGTGCGCCACGCTGGAGAGTGTGTTGGCGGTGCACGGCGCGATGAGGATGGCGTCTGCCCAGGCCGCCAGCGCCACATGCTCTGCACTGACCCAGCGACCGCGGAGTCCAGTATCGAGCGATTCGCTACACCGAGCGGCTCGCCGAAGTCGAGGCCGTCGCGTCCGTCGGGTCGCGTGGCGATTCGTATGACTGCGAGCATCCTGTCTGCGCCACCCCCTGGGGTCTGACCCTTGCTTATGACCGGCCCTGCGGGTGCCCTCGCGTTGACGTGTCGGCCTCGGGTGGTGGCGTTCACCAGGCTGCTGGCCGGGTGGGCAGTGACCTGATAGGAGCCTGACTCGACCAGGGTCTCATCGCAGTCCTGTCCGCCCACTCCGGCCAGCTGAGCCATGGACAGCCCGCCCGGAAAATGCGAGAGAGGATCCACAGCCCGATGCCCAGCATGCAGCTTCGCCGCGACGATGTCATCGTCGGCGTCGACACCCACAAGGACAACCACGTCGCCGTCGCGATCGACGGCCTTGGCGGTCGACTCGGCGACATCATCGTGCCCACCACCATCGCCGGCTTCGAGGAGCTCCTCGCCTTCTGCCTGGCATTCGTCGGGCCCGCCGGTCGCCTGATCGGGTTCGGCATCGAGGGCACCGGCTCCTACGGAGTCGGTCTGGCTCGCTACCTGCGCAACCACGGCCACGACGTCCACGAGATCGCCCGGCCCGCACGCGCGGTGGAACGCCGACTCGCAGGCAAGAACGACACCATCGACGCCGAGCACGCCGCACGCCAACTCCTCGCTGGACACGGGCTGTCGACACCCAAGACCGCCGACGGCGCGGTCGAGATGATCAGGCTGGTCAAGATCGCCTACGACGGTGCCGTTCAGGCGCGCACCACCGCGATGATCACGCTCAAGGCGACCCTCGCGACCGGGAGCGAAGCACTTCGTGCCGAGCTGGAGAAGCTCACCGACCACAAGCTGATCACCGCGTGCGCGGCACTGGAAGGCCCGGCTCCTCTGCCGCCCGTCCGGCGTGGAGCGCCCGCTGTGGTCGTGCCTGGCGACCCCGACGCTGCGATGCGGCACGTGCTCTCATCGATGGCGAAGCGTTGGCTCGCGTTGCACGAGGAGGCCAAGGCACACGCCGCATCGCTGAAGGCCCTCACGGCAGCCGCGGCGCCCCAGCTCGTCGAGGCCGTCGGCGTCGGCTACGACACCGCCGCGCAGATGCTGATCACCGCCGGCGACAACGCCAACCGGATCAAGTCCGAGGCGGCATTCGCCAAGATGTGCGGTGCGTGCCCGATCCCAGCCGGATCAGGCAAGACCAACAACCGACACCGCCTGTACCGCGGTGGGAACCGCCAGGCCAACGCAGCGCTGTATCGCGTTGTCATCGTTCGCATGAGATGGCACCAGCCGACGATCGACTACGTAGCCCGCCGCACAGCCGAGGGCATGTCGAAGCGAGAGATCATCCGGTGCCTGAAGCGCTACCTGGCTCGCGAGCTCTTCCGGCTTCTGCCAGCACCGGACGCCGTCGCCAGTCCAGTCGGCAGAGAGCTCGAAATCGCGGCCTGAACGACTTGACGATCTATAGGAGCATCAACGCGATGGCCGAGGCGCTCAACTCGCTCTTCAAGGCCGAGTGCATCCGCAACCCGGTCATGCGGCCCAAGGGCGGCTGGAACAACGTGAGCGACGTCGAGATCGCGGTCGCCGAATACGTCGACTGGTTCAACCACCGACGCCTGCACGGCGAGATCGGCCTCGTCCCACCAGCAGAGTTCGAGACCACCCACTGGGCATCGGTCAAGAACGAGAACTACCCTGCAATCCCGGTCCCGATCGAGGTCGGTTCCAACTAAACGAGCCTCCACGAAACCCGGGGCGCTTCACATCGTCGCAGCCGCCGCGAGCACCAACGCGGCGGCATGGTCCATCGAGGACGTCGAGCTGGCCATCCTGGCCGCGCGCCTCGACGGCACCGAGCTCAACGCCGGCCAGGAGCAGCTGGTCCGCGCGATGGCCACCAGCGGTCGACGTGTGCAGCTCGCTCTCGCACCAGCGGGGGCCGGGAAGACGACCGCGATGCGGGTGCTCGCAGGGGTGTGGACCGAGGCGGGAGCCGACGTACTCGGCCTCGCACCCTCGGCGGCCGCCGCGGCCGCACTCCGCGACGCCACCGGCATGCCGTGCGAGACGCTCGCCAAGCTCGTCCACGACCTCGACACCCAGCACGATTCCGACCTGGCCGCTTCTGTCGGTCCCCGGACTCTGCTCGTCGTCGATGAGGCCGGCATGGCGGACACCATCACCCTCGACCGGGTCATCGGCTTCGCGGTCGAGCACGGTGCCACCGTCCGGCTGATCGGCGACGACCAGCAGCTCGCCGCCATCGGCGCAGGGGGTGTCCTCCGCGACATCGCCCGCGCGCAGGGCGTCGTACGCCTGGACGAGGTCGTCCGGTTCGTCGAGCCGGTCGAGGCCGAGGCATCCATGGCGCTGCGAGAGGGCGACAGAGCGGCCCTCGGCTACTACCTCGACCACGAGCGCATCCACGCCGGCGATGAACAGACCGTCGTCGACGAGGTCTTCGACGCGTGGCAACGTGAGCAGGACGCGGGCCGCGACTGCTTGATGCTGGCGCCGACCCGCGAACTCGTGCGGCAGCTCAACGAGCGAGCTCGATTCGCCCGGCTCAGGGACACCACCGTTGGCGACGAGGTGCGGCTGCGCGATGGCACCCACGCGTCGGTCGGCGACGCCGTACTGACCCGACTCAACGACCGTCGGCTCGGTGTGAGCAGCACCGACTGGGTCAAGAACGGCAACCGCTGGACCGTCACCAGCATCCAGAACGGCACCCTGATAGTCCGACACCGCGACTCCGGACTCACCACCGCGCTGCCCGCGGAGTACGTCGCCGCCCATGTCGAGCTCGGCTACGCCTCCACCGTCCACACCGCTCAGGGCCTGACCGCCGACGTCATGCACGGCATCATCACCGGCGAGGAGACCCGGCAACTGCTCTACACAATGCTGACCCGCGGCCGCACCGAGAACCACGTCCACGTCATCACCGACGACCTCAGCAGTGAGCGCGACTTCGAGCTGCCCGGCATCACCTCACAGCTCACCGCCACCGAAACCCTCGAGCGGGTGCTCGCCCGCGACGGCGCTGCCATCTCGGCGACTTCCACCCGCGAACGGGCCGCCACACCAGAGACTCGTCTCCACGACGCAGCAACGAGGTACGCCGACGCCCTCGCGGTCGCGACCCAGAAGGTCCTCGTCGGTGACGACGAACCGGTTGCACCAGGCCCGCTCCCCTGGCTGCCCGACATCCCGACAGATGTTGCCGAGCACCCGCGGTGGGGTCCGTACCTGGCGGCGAGGACACGCCTCGTGAGCACCCTCGCGGCTCAGGTCCGAGACCGCACAGACGCGACTCTCCCTCCCTGGCTCGACGACTACGCCGACGTCCTCACCCCAGAGCTGCGCGCCGACATCGCGGTCTGGCGGGCCGCCCAGGGCATCCCACCAGACGAACGCACGATCGCCGGTCCCGCGTCCGACGACGACCGCGCCGCAGCGTACCGCCGCAGCCTCATCCGCACCGTCAACAGCCGCTACGACGACGCCGTCCACCTGTGGGAACGCCGGGTTGTTGCCTACGTCGGCCGCGCCGACGAGCACACCCTCACACTGGCGCGCGAGCTCGACCGACTCAAGCGACAGGGCCGAGACCCAGAGCCTTTGCTGATGAGGGCGAATATCCGACCGTTGCCGTCCGAGCACCCGACCGCGGCGCTGGCGTATCGGATCCGCAAGCAGCTCGCGGCCAAGCGGCCACGCCACGAGGTCCCCGGTGTCGACCACCACCGCCAGGCGCCTTCACACCAGGCGCGGGGCATCGGGATGTGAGCGCCGCATCGGCCGTCCGAGGCCGATGCGGCGCTGAACGGTTGCGCCTTTCGGTCCTGAGGTCCATCGGCTACTCCAGATCGGATCGACGACCTGCGCCTGAACGCCCCGGCAGCGGCATGGTGGGACGTCAGGAACGGCGTGGTCCCGCGTGGCCCGCAAGGCACATCCAGTCGCCTTCCTGGCGGACCCAGACCTGCGTCATCGGCATCCGGAAGGTCTCGAGTTCATCGCCCTCTCCCACCACCTCATCGGTCACCTCGGCGTGGAGAACGGCGGTGTCGTTGACAACGACGACTTCGACGCCACTCAGCCGCTGCGAACGCCAGACCGTGTGCCCCTTGGTGTTCCGACGGACGTACTCGGACCGGCTGTAGGACTCCCCCGTATGTGACGTCCACCTGAAGCACTTATGCAGGAGCCCCGCGAGTCGCTCGGCATCGCCCGCCGCGAGGGCCGAAGCCCGATCTTCGGCAGCCGCAATCACCTGCTGCTCTGCGTTCATACGCGCCAGCCTGACACGTGACAGACCCTGTCTCGGCATCCGCCCGTCGGCGGCAGATCCCCTCACAACAACGTGCTCGATCACGCGGACTCGTCGATCTCCCGGTCGCGGGCGTTGACGTAGACCTCGATGTGCTGCCACAGGTACTCCTCGAGGACTTCGTCGAGGCTCATCGGCGGCAGGTCGTGCGCGGCGACGAAGTGTCGCAGGTCGTCGACGAGTCGTTCTTCGTTCGCGTATCGACCGAGCCGGTCCATGAGCGTTGACGCGCGGCGTCGTACCGAACGCGCCGACTGGGGGCTGTAGCGAGTGACGAACTCGACGACGGCCGGCGAGGTGAGCCCAGCACGCCCCCTCCGTGCCGGGGCGGAGTGCTCGGCTGCCGCCACGGCGAGCTGCTGCAACAGCGAGGCGTCCGGCAGGCTCAGCACCCCGCCCAGCAGGGCGTGCTGGACGAGATGGCTGGACTCGAACACCGCGTCCGCGGGGAGTTCGGGGAGCCCGGCGAGGAGGTCGAGGTCCGCGGCGTTGTCACACAGCGTGGTGCTTGCCCAGGTGCGATAACGTCGCTGCGCGGCCTCGGTGCGCCCGAGCTCGGCGAGCAGGGACCGTCGTACGGCGCGGAGGATGTTCGCGGCCACGCATCGCTGCGACGGCACGGTCCGGATCTGCAGCCAGAGCTCGCCGGCCGTCAGCGCGTCGATGTCCGGCGAGAGGTCCCGCAGGCTGTCGGCCAGGCGCGTCACGCCCGGCAGCAGCAGCCACGCCAGAACCACTGCCGCCTCGGCGTCGTTCTGAGCCAACTGGGACAGACGGGCAAGCAGACCGTCCTTGGTCGCGGTCGAAACGCGACGCGTCCAGTCGGGTAGGTCGAGCAGGTCGTCAACGACCGCCAGTTCCGGCTCCTGATGACACCAGCGCTGCCACGCCTCGCCCGCGGCCGCCATCGCCGGACCGTCGACGTCGTCGAGGCCGAGACACGTCGCGACGCTCATGGTGATCACCCCTTTCCGTGCCAGGGCAGACCCCTGTCAAGAGGTAGGTGTGCAAGGCATGTCCGGATTTGGCATAGACACCCCGTACGACCTGGCCGCGACTGTCCGTCCGCTGTCGCATCTGCCCAGGTGAGGCGCCAAAACGAACGATCTGGCCGAGCAGATCCGATCCGATATCCTCGGAGCGTGTCCGGGGGCTCCCTGCTCGCGTACGCCCGCCACGCGGCCGGGCTGACCCAGGACGCCCTCGCCCGCCTCGCCGGCACGTCGCAGCCCACCCTGTCGGCATACGAGCGCGGCACGAAGTCGCCCTCGCTGGCCGTCGCCGAGCGGATCATCGAAGCAGCAGGTCACCGGCTCGAGGTCGTGCCGAACCTGGAGTTCGTGGAGGTTCCCGGCCAGCACGGTCTTCACCCGTTCTGGCTCGCCAACCAGCTGTGGCGACTCGATCCCGAACGCGCCTTCAGCACGGTCCTGCTTCCAGGGCCCGACCACCACTGGCCGGCACCGCGGCGGCCGTACTACCTCCGTGACCGCACCGACCGGGCCCGCGCCTACGAGCTGATCCTCCGGGAGGGCAGCCCGCGCGACCTGCTCGACCACATCGACGGCGCGCTGCTCGTCGACATCTGGAGAGAGCTCGACCTGCCCGACCCCATCCGCCGTGCCTGGCAGCCGCTCATCCACAAGACCCTGCCCACGCGCCGCCGCCCGCGAGCGACCGGGGCCGGTAGCGAACGCCCACCAGGTGCGCTCATCCGACTCCGACCCAGCGAGCGAGCCCGTCATCTGCGGCTCGGGAAAGACGAGCACGAGGACCGCCCCAGCAGTTGAGCCCGCCCATCCAACCGCCCCGGCCGCTGAGTGCACCTGATCGGCGGAGTGGCGTGGAAGTTCGACGCGATGTACGACAGCGAAGGGCTACTCTGGGGAACGCCGTCCCCAGGGCTCCGGTGCGAGGAAGAAGGCCCCGGACACGCTGATGGAATCAGCACCCAGGGCTGACGTCTCTTACCTCCGACTCGTCTCCCAAGCGTAACATATGTGATACGCTCTGGCGCGACGGGAGTTGATGGAAATGACGAAGCACACCGCCTTTTGGGACGACTTGGCCCGCGACCTTGAGGACCCTGAGTTCCTGCGGGAGTACGTCGCCGAGTCGATGCGCATCGCGACCATCGACGCGATCGTCAATGCTCTCGATGCCGCCCGAGAGGCGGCGGGGCTGTCGAAGGCAGAGCTGGCCCGAGCCATTCAGGCTGAGCCGGCGACCATCCGACGGCTCTTCTCGTCCGACAAGATGAATCCAACGCTCGGCACGCTCGCCGAAGTCGCCGCTGCACTCGGGCTGCGCATCACGGTCGAGCCGCTGGGCAAGGACGAGAGAGCACAAGTCACCGGCCCCCTCCTCGAAGGACGCGTCGCAGACCCGAAGAAGTTGGCCAAACACCTCGACGCGATGCGGACCCGGAAACCGAAGGTGCCCGCCTGACCTCACGCGAGCGAGCGTGGGTTTCGCCCGCGGAACTCATCCCCGAGGCTGCGGACGGCCGCGTAGTCGGCGTCCGAGAGCGTCGTCCGGAACGGCTTGTCGCGACCATCGATCACAACCAGCAAGGGCTTGCCCTCGCCCTTGGCGTCGTAGTCGAGCAGACAGAAGAGCCGGTAGTGATGACGGCGAGGGCCATCGATGCGCAGCTCGAACCATGCGCTCATCTCGCCCTTCATCGCCTCCCAGTAGCCGCCACCAGAGAACCGCTTGGGCGGTGCGGTGGCGACAGCGACGAGCGCGGCGCGCATCTTCGCTCGCACCGTCGTCGGATAGCCGTCGAGCGCTTCACGGCCCGGGGTCGGCTGCTTCGGGTCGTCGTCCTTGTGACGCCTGAAGAAGACGATCTGGTGTTCGTCATCTGGCGACGGCCCGGTGCGCACCGCAGGCACCTTCGGCCGTGGCCGTCTTTGCTTTCGGCGATCGCGTGGGTCTGGGCTCATCGCGGTTCATCCTCGCGTTGTGCACCGACAAGCGCAGAGAGTCGCTTTGCGATCTCGGCGTCCCGGTCCGCGGCGGCGTGCTGGTAGCGCATGGCAGCGCCAGGAGTTGAGTGGCCGAGCCGGCCCATGAGTTCGGCGAGGGTCGCGCCGGTCTGGGCGGCGAGAACGGCGCCCGTGTGGCGGAGATCGTGCCAGCGCAGGTCCTCGCGTCCGGCGGCCTTCCGGGCCGGGTAGTAGACCTTGTACAAAGTGGACGGCGCCATGTGATGGTTGCCGTCGGCGGCCGCCGGGAAGAGCAGGGCGTCCTTACCCGGGCCGGTGTGCTTGGCCAGGTGCTCTTTGACCATCGGCAGCAGATGCGGCGGGATCGCAACGTCACGACTGCCCGCATCGGACTTCGGCGGGCCGACAATGAACTCGCCGTCGACGCGCACCACTCCCCTGCGGATCTTCACCCGGTTGGTCCCAAGGTCGATGTCGCCGCGGCGCAACTCGGCCAACTCGCCGAAGCGCATCGCGCACCAGGCGGCGAGCAATGCCATCAGCTGGTAGCGGTCGGGCAGCTCGGCGACGATCATCTCCAACTCCGCCAGCGTCGCTGGCTGCACCTGGTGCGCGCGCTTGGTGCTGCCAGCACCCCGGATGTGCGCAGGGTTGTACGGGATGAATGGAGCAGGCCGCTCCGAGGCCGCGCAGGCAAAGATCGTCCGGAGAAGGCTGTAGGACTGCGCCCGGATCGTCTCCCGACCGGGCGCGAGATCGTCGTACCAGGCGTTGACGTCATCGTTGTTGATCCGGTCTATTCGTTGATCGCCGAGGGTCGGGAGGATGAACTTGTCGAGCAGCATGCGGTACTGCCGACGGGTCGTGGGCCGCAGCTCGCGGCCCTTGGTCTTGCGGTTCTCCAGCCAGAGGTCGGCGTAGGCCCGGAAGGTCGGCGACTCGCGTCGCCTCGCACCACGGCTCGCGACGTCCGGCGCCCAGACCTCCATCTGGATCTCGGCACGACGAGCGGACAGCCAGGCGATGGCGTCGTCCTTGGCGTCGAAGGTCGTGGAGGCTCGGTAGAGCTGGCCGTCCGGACCGGTGTAGCCGGCCCGGTAGTTGCCCGACGGCAGCCGCTCGACCCGGCCGAAACTGCGCCGTGCCCGCTGGTGGGCCCGAGCCATCTTGTGTCCTCCCAGTATCGCCTTTCGTGGAACATACGAGGAATAGCGCGGTCCATGTCTGTCCTGATGCGTCTTGACATGTCCCGGACCAAAATGCCCTCTGACCTGGGAGTTTACCGTGAAACTGGACGTCGGTGGAGCGGTCGTGGTAACCCGCTTCTCAACACTTCAAACCCAGTATCGCCCACCAGATAACGACAGCTCAGAGGCCCTTTCTGGGGCCGCTCTGCGATCCCGGGAACATCCGGGGAACAAGAAACAGCCACAGGTCACCTCCCCTGACGTGGCGCCGCCTCATCGCCAGTGGCCAACCGGCCCGGGATCGATGAAGCGCTCGACCGGCTCGACCTCGATCCTCAACGTCTTGCGCGACTGGGCGGATCGGTGGCAGCTATGCGTCGAGCAGGTCGAGGTCGCGCACGCAGAAGCCGTGGTGCGCCCACTCCTCATTCAGCACTACGTGCAGGCACTCGAGCACCGACCTCCCGCGGGCGTACGGCGGCCAGCCTGGTCCCGCGGGCACCGGCGCAGTCGCCGACAGCTCGTCTGCTGTCACGGTCGCCAACCAACGCTCCAGCTCGGCGGCCTGCTCGTCGCGCACAGCCAATACCTCGTCGAGGCCCGGGGCCGCCGCTGGATCGAGTCCCTGCTCCTCCTGGTCAGGGACGAAGCCAGACGCCAACCCGATCCCGGTGAACGCCTGGGGCGATCCCAGGCAGCAGCGACGGAACCACGAGTCATGCACGAACACCAGGTGCCGAAGAGTCTCCACCGCCGACCACTCACCATCCATGCGCTGGTGCTCCGAGCCCTGAGGCATCCGGCGAACCCGCTCGACCGTCTTTGCCCAGTTGGCCTGCAGCTGCCGATGGGCCTCCCGGAGATCGGCCGGGTCGCCCGATCGGATCAGCAGCCGCACCGGATGCCGCCGGTCCAGCTCGGCCTCGACGTACGCCGTCACCTCCACCCCGTTGACCACCAGATTGCTGACCAGCCCGTCGATCACCGCGTCCTGCATGACCACACCGACCAGCCGGGAGCGGGTCAGGTCGCACTCGCGGAACTCGGCATCGGTCAGATCCTGGTTCTCGAATCTCGCCACCCCGGAAGTATCCATCGGCGTCCCGACACCTGCCCGACTCACGCCGTAGTTTGACGCGCGTGGACATCATCGTCGTCGACAGCTGCCACGTCGATAGGGCGACCCGGCTGGCGCTGCGGGCGCTGTGGGACCGGGCCTTCGGCGAGCGGTTCAGCGACGACGATGCGGATCACGCCTACGGCGGGGTGCACGTGCTGGCTCGCGACGGCGGCCGCATCGTCGGGCACGCCAGCGCCGTTCCTCGGCGCATCGGGTTCGGTGACCGACCCTGGCTCACCGTCGGCTACGTCGAGGCCGTGGCCACCGACCCCGCGTGCCAGGGCCAGGGCGTCGGCCGGCGAACGATGACGAGGCTCCAGGAGGAGATCCGCTCCCGTTGGCCGGTGGCGCTCCTCTCCACCGGGCGGGCGACGGGCTTCTACGAGCGGCTCGGCTGGGAGCGTTGGCGCGGCCCGTCGTACACCCGCACCGCCGCGGGTGTGGTGCCCGACGGCGAGCACGGTGGCCTGATGATCCTGCGCGTGGACCCGTCCGTCGTCCCGGACCTGGCCACGCGGGTGACCTGCGAGGACCGACCCGGTGACGCCTGGTGACCCCCTCCCCTGCGCCCCGGATCGGCTGCCGCTGACGGGCCGGCCCCGCCGATGATCGGCTCGGGGTTCACAGCCTTGTGGTCGAGGGCGCATAATGGAGGTGATGACAACTTCAGCCGTACGGCGTCGACACCTTGCCAGCAGCCCCTTCAAGGCCGACCCTGAGCCGGTCATCCCAGTGTTCGAGCTCGGTGAGCTGGTCTCCCACGACGCACACGGCGTCGGTCGCGTCGTCGGGGTCGAGGCCAGCGCCGTGACCGTCGACTTCCGCAACCAGGTGCTGCGCCTCACGAGCCCCTTCGCGAAGCTTGCGAAGCTCTGAGTCCACTCCCGGCTCTCGATTGGTCGCGCGTCACCGGGCCCCGTCGTACGGCGGTGCGTCCGCGGCGGCACCCGGCGCCGGCCGTATGCTCGGGCGGGTGAACCGCCGATGAGCAAGATGGATGACCTGCGCGCCATGCGCGAGGCTCGCTACGAGCAGATGACCGCACGCGCCGCCAAGCCGGTCGCCACGCCCCCGAAGCGGCAGCGGCCCGCGCGCGTCGAGTCCACGCCCGTCGCGTCCGCACCGGCCGCGGACGGCTCCGAGGCCTTGGAGGCCGCGCTCTGCGGTCACCGGGCCATCAGCGGCCGCACCTGCACGCGCGAACAGGGGCATGCAGCCAAGAGCCACCGCTACTCCTGACCCGGCGCGGAGCGGGGCGCTCGGTCAGCGCGCCGGCCGCTCGCTCGCGCGGATCGTCCCCGGGACCGCATACCTGCCCCTCACTGCGTCGCCGTAGCGCGGTCACGCTCCTCGAGGAGCTCACGTCGACGCCGCTGCGGCTGCCGGCCTCGGTCTCGTCTCCCTTGGGCACGGGGGGCCTGCGAGTGGGGCCTGCAAGCTGGCCGAGGAACCGCCACCCTCTCCCGCGGCCGCTAGCACCAGGCCCAGCGGACCCGCACCCGGCGGTCGCCGTTCACCGCTCGGACCCGCCTGGCAGCGCGCAGCAGGCTGCGGTGCCTCTCGTGTCGCTCCTCGCCGGTCAGCCCGTCGATGACGAGGACCTGCCACGGCACCAGCCCGGCGAACCGGATCAGCAGCAGGAGCAGGCCCAGGCCGATGACGACAGGCACCTCGATCGACAGCAGCCCCACTGCCAGCACCAGCACCAGCAGTGGGGCGGCGATGAGGATGACGAGCCACAGCACCAGCCCGACCACGACACCCTGGAGGTCGTCGAACGCCGTGAACGGGTCGGCGTTGTCCCGCAGCGTGTCGGCCCGCATGACGCGCGCGCGAGGACGCCAGGGCAGCACACGGACGTCGATCAGCGCCGAGTCGAGCACCGGCTCCTCCTTCGGGGACGACGGGCTTCAGGGACCACAAGTCTCAGGGACCCTACGGCCTCAGGAGTTCTCGGCAGCGCGGACGCAGCCTCCGCATCCGCCGGACCGGCACGACACCTGTCCCCCACCCGCCCCACTGGGGGGCCCGTTCCTGCGGTTGGGGGGCGTTGCAACGCCCCCCAACCGAGGGAATCCCCGGCTGGCCGGGGACTCCTGCAGACCTCGCTGGGCCCAGACCGCTGGCGCTCCCGGAAATAAGAGAACCGCCGGTGTCTCGGGTCACCGGCGGTTCTGAGGACAACAATAGCCGGGGCCGGGCCGTCGCACCACGCCCTTGGTTCAAGATTCACTCAAGATCGTCCCGCCGGGGCCCCTCACCCCCAGGGATGAGGCACGAGCGCACGGAGGTAAAGAGGCGTACAGTCGAGAGCAGCCGAGAGTCACTCGCGTTCCGCCGGCCCAGGCGTCTCCGTTCCCGGCCTCACGATCAAGTTGAATCCGCCGCCGCGGCTTCGGAAATGCCGGCAACATGCAGTTCTCACTCCAGTCCACCGTCACTCCCCCGGACGTCACCCTCGAGCTCTCGGGCGAGCTCGACATCTTCACCGCCGACCAGGTCAGCCGCGAGGTGGACCGCGCCCTGTGGTCCGGCTGTCGTCGGGCGCTGCTCGACACCAGCGAGGTGACGTTCGTCGACGCCTCGGCGCTCGGCGTGCTGGCCCGCGCCCGGGACCTGATGCGCAGCTGCGCCGGCACGATGGAGATCGTGTCCTTCAGCCCGGTCGTGCTGCGACTGTGCCTGCTGACCGGCCTGAGCTCACTGCTCTCCGACCCGCCGAAGGCCGCCGTCGCCAGCTGAGCGGCAACCTCACCGTCCCCGGACCCCCGTGCCACGGGGACGGTGAGCCGCGTCGCCGCGGGCGCCCCCAGACTCGCTGCTCCGGCAGGGCGACAACACACCCGAAGGGGTGAGCATCACCCCACGGGTACGGCGGGTTCGCCCGCGGACCCGTCGTCGGCGCCCGCCCCGCGAGCCGTCCCGCGAGCCGCCCCGGTGCTCCCACCCGGGCCCACTGGGCCGACCGAAACCGCCGGGTCCACCGGGTCCATTGGATCCACCGGGCAGCCACCGCACCGCTCCCCGACCTGGTCCGCGGGCGCGGCGGCGGGCAGCGTCACCTCGAAGACCGTGCCATGCCCCAGCGGATTGTCCCGGGCCACGATCGTGCCGCGATGCCGGCTGACGATGCGCCGGCAGATCGCCAGCCCCAGGCCGCTGCCCTCGTAGTCGCCGCGGTGCGCCCGGTGGAACTCCTCGAAGACCCGATCGTGCTCGCCCCCGGGCAGCCCGACGCCCTCGTCGGCCACCTCGACCGCGACCAGGTCGCCGGTGCGGTGACCCCGCACGGTCACACGTGGCCGCTCGCCGGGGGCGACGTACTTCAGCGCATTGCCCACCAGGTTGTCGAAGACCTGGCGCAGCAGGACGGGGTCGCCGGCGACCGGCGGCAGGTCGCCGCAGTCGACCTCGCGCTCCGCGTGGCGGGTGCGGGCCACGTCGAGGACCAGGGCCCGGACGTCGACGCTCACCAGCTCCAGCTCGCCCCGGCCGCTGGTGGCATGAGTCAGCAGGTCGCCGATCAGCTCGCGCATCCGCGCGGTCGAGGAGCGCACCCGGCCGATGAGCTGCGCGGTGAGCTCCAGCGGCGGCTGACCGGCGGCGATCTCGTCGGCGACCAGCTCGGTCCAGCCGTCGATGGCCGCCAGCGGGTTGCGCAGGTCGTGGGCCACCACCCGGGCGAACGCCGACAGCTCCTCCCGGCTGGCGTGGTCGGTGGTGGAGTCCCGGCAGAGCAGCAGTGCCCGGGCCCGGCCGCCCAGGTCGTCGCGCGGCAACGGCACCGCCGAGACGGCGAGCACCCGCTCCGGACGACCGTCCACCGCGATCAGCAGCTCCGTCTCCGGCACGGCCTCCCCCGCCAGCGCACGCTGCGTGGGCCGCTCCCCGAAGGCAACCTCGGAGCCGTCGGGGCGGGTGAGCCGGACGTCGGCGAGGGAGGATCGGCTCACCTCCTCCCCCGCCGGAGCGAACAGCTCGCGGGCCGCAGCGTTGTGCAGGAGCACGTCGCCGATCTCGTCGACGACGAGCAGGCCGGAGGTCATCGAGCCGATGGCGGCCTCACGCACCCGCATCTCGAAGTCGGTCTCGGCCTCGGAGTGCCGCAGCGCCCGCTGCAGCTGCTCGCGCTCGTCGCGGCCGGTGGCCAGGGTCAGCGAGGTCAGCACGATCGTGACCACGTAGAGCTGCACGACCAGCGCCGAGACCGTCGGGGCGTCGACGGAGGCGAAGGGGCCGATGCCGGCCAGGGTCAACCGGATCGCCACCGCGCCGACGGCGACGTAGTGGGCTGCGACGATGAGCGTGCGGAACCGCAGCCCGACCCACACCGAGGCAGTCAGCAGCGGGAACCCCAGGGGTGCGTCGTCCACGGCGAAGGCCAGGACGTAGACGGTGACGCTGAACAGCACCAGCGCCACCAGCTCCGTGGTGCTGGTGGTGCGCAGGCTCGGGCGGCGCGCGCGCGGCGTGTCCAGGCGCTGGCCGAGCAGCAGGCCGAACGACGCGATGCCGAGCACGCCGCCCAGGTCACGGCCGAACCACACCAGCGAGTCGGTGAGCCCACCGAGGAGGTCGCCCGTCGCCGTCAGCAGCGACGTACCGGCGCCGCCCACGAGCGCGGTGGCGGCGGCGCCGAGCATCGCCGCGGCCACGAACCTGCTCAGCACGCGCGGCGAGTCGAGCGGCCGGTCGCCGCCGCAGCCCCACAGCTCCGGCGTCCAGCGCCGCAGCAGGCCGGCGGTCAGCAGCGTCTGCAGCAGGTTGGTCAGGGCGAACAGCATCGCGATGTCGGCCGGCGCGCCCGTGAGCGCGTTCACGGCGAAGGCGGCCGCGGCCAGGGCAACCGTGTCCACGCTCCGCACGCCGGCCCCGCGAGCCAGGAACCAGATCACCGCCACGCCGGCGGCCGGCCACAGCGGCGCGAACAGGCTGCCGGTGTGGACCGTCAGCCGACCCGCTATCCCCAGCACCCCGTAGAGCAGCGTGAAGCCGAACACCGCCGCCGGCGTCGACCACACGCGGGGCTGTCGCGTCCCCGCCATCGTCTTCCCCTATCCCGGACCCCCGACCTCAGGACGAGGCTAGCCGTCCGCGCCGACCGCGGGCGGACCATTCCGGAACTGGGTCGGTGGCCCCGGCTCAGTCGTCGGTGGCGAAGTCCTCGCCGTGGGTGCCGGGCCGGGGGGCCCAGGGCAGCTCGCGGGCCGGGCGTACGACGATCAGCCGGTCGCCGCGGGCGAGCTGGGTGACGACCGGGTCGAAGTAGCGGTAGACCTTCTCGTCGCGGACCACCGCGATCACCTGGTCGGGCAGGCTCTGCGGCTGCCGGCCGACCTCGGAGACGAGCAGGTCCCGCTCGGCCACCTCCAGGCCCTCGCCGTAGGTCAGCAGGTCCTCCATCACCGAGCCCAGCGTCGGGGACAGCGACGAGAGGCCGAGCAGCCGCCCGACCGCGTCGGAGGAGGTGATCACCGAGTTGGCGCCGGACTGGCGCATCAGCGCGACGTTCTCCTGCTCGCGGACCGCCGCCACGATCCACGCCTCCGGGTTGAGCTGCCGCACGGTCAGGGTGGCCAGCACGTTGGAGTCGTCGCGGTTGGTGGTGATGATGACGTGGCTGGCCTCGGCGACCCCCGCCCGGCGCAGCACCTCGCGCCGGGTGGCGTCCCCGGTGACGACGGCGAGACGGTCGGCGTGCGCGTCCTGCAGCGCGGTCGAGCTCGGGTCGACCACCACGATCGACTCGCGGTCCTGGCCGTTGTTCACGAGCGTCTCGACCGCACTGCGCCCCTTGGTGCCGTAGCCCACGACGACGACGTGCTCTCCCATGCTCTTCCTCCACCGGGCGACCCGGAACATCTCGCGGCCCTGCGAGGCGAGCACCTCCAGGGTGGTCCCGATCAGCAGCACCAGGAAGGCGATGCGGGCGGGGGTGATGACGAATGCGTTGACCAGCCTGGCGCGCTCGGAGACCGGCGCGATGTCGCCGTACCCGGTCGTGCTCAGCGTGACCGTCGTGTAGTAGAGCGAGTCCAGCAGGTTCACGCGGCCGGTGGGGTCGTTGGTGTCGTGGTAGCCGCCGCGGTCGAGGTAGACGATGAGCACCGTGCCGAAGAGGATCACCATCGCGAGCACCAGCCGCCGGGACAGCTCCCACCACGGCGAGCGGACCCGCTCGGGCAGGGAGACCTTGCCTCGGGTGGAGCCCGAGGTCGGGGCACGGAACGGGTCGGACACGCGAGGACCCTAGTGGACGATCATGACGACCGGTCGCGGACGGCCATGGCGCGCAGCCGTTGCATCAGCTCCAGGCGGGCGCGCTGGGTGTTCTTCTGCGGGAACACCGTGTCGAACGCGGCATTGACCGCGGCCCCGATCAACACGGCGATCGCGACCAGGTAGAGCCAGATCAGCACCGCGATCGGCGCCGCCAGCGGGCCGTAGATCGACCGGGAGTCCGCCGCGGTCACCGTCAGCACCCAGCGCAGCAGGTAAGAGCCGACGATCCAGGCGGCCAGCGAGAAGGTCGCCCCGGGCAGGTTGAAGCTCCAGTTGGTCCGCACCGGCACCGACACGTGGTACAGCGTCGCCAGGAAGCAGATGCACAGCACGACCACGAACGGCCAGTAGAAGTGCATGAGCACCTCGGCGCTCGGCGGCAACCACCGTCCCACCAGGTTCGGGCCGGCCACCACCAGCGGGATCGTCAGCACCCCGGTGATCATCGCGAGGACGTAGAGCGCGAAGGACAGCGCCCGGGTCCGCACGATGCCCCGCCGGCCCCCCAGGCCGTGCATGATCGTGATGGTGTCGACGAAGACGTTGAGCGCGCGCGAGCCCGACCACAGCGCGAGCACGAAGCCCAGCGAGATGACGTCGAAGCGGCCGCCCTTGAGCACGTCGTCGATGGTGGGCACGATGATCCGGTCCACCGCGCTCTCGGTGAGCGCGCGTCCGGAGAGGTCGATCACCGCCTGCCGCACGTCGGCCACCTGGGCCGGGCTGAACCGCTCGGTGACGTAGCCGATCGCCCCGGCCATCGCGAAGACAAGCGGCGGCACGGAGACCACCGCGAAGAACGCCGCCTCGGCCGCCAGGCCGGTGACCCGGTGCCGCAGGCAGGAGCTCACGGTCGTCACGACCAGCCGCCAGATCACCTCGCGGGCGCGGCTCGCCCATGCGGAAACCCGTGCGGTCCGGTCCGGAGCCGCCCCGGACGGGCGGGTCCCCGGATGCGCCATGGGCCTACGGTAACCACATGACGCCGCTCACCCCGGACGACATCCGGCAGGTCACGAACCAGGCTCCGCCGCTCGTCGGCCACAACGTGGTGACGACGGACCGCCCGCTGGTCGAGGCGGTCCTTCGGCACGGCTCGCCTGAGGTGCTCGACGACCTCCTCGAGCTGGGCGCGGAGGCCGGCACCGCCGAGGCCCGCGAGCACGGGATGCTCGCGAACGAGCACCATCCCGAGCTCGCGCCGTACGACCGCTACGGCCGCCGGGTGGACGCGGTGCGCTTCCACCCCTCGTGGCACTGGCTGATGCAGCGCGCGGTCGGCCACGGCCTGGCCGCCCGGCCCTGGGAGCTGCAGGAGGCCGGGGCGCCGCACGCGCACGTACGCCGGGCCGCGGGGTTCATGGCCTGGTCGCACACCGAGCCCGGCCACGGCTGTCCGGTCTCGATGACCTACGCCGCGGTGCCGGCGCTGCGGGCCGATCGGTCGCTGGCCGAGGAGTGGACGCCGCTGCTCGCCTCGACCAGCTACGACCCGGGCCTGCGACCGGTCTCCGACAAGCGCGGTGCGCTGGCCGGGATGGGCATGACCGAGAAGCAGGGCGGCTCCGACGTCCGCGCCAACGTCACCCGGGCCGAGCCCACGTCGGTGGACGGCGAGTTCACCCTGTACGGGCACAAGTGGTTCACCTCCGCACCGATGAACGACGTGTTCCTGGTGCTGGCCCAGGCCGCAGCCGGCGTGACCTGCTTCGTGGTGCCCCGGGTGCTGCCGGACGGCGACCGCAACCGGCTCGACGTCGTACGCCTCAAGGACAAGCTGGGCAACCGCTCGAACGCCTCCTCCGAGCTGGAGTTCCGCGGCACCTGGGCGCGCCGCCTGGGCGAGGAGGGGCGCGGGGTGCGCACGATCATCGAGATGGTGGCGGCCACCCGGCTCGACTGCGTGCTCGGCTCGACGTCGCTGATGCGGCGGGCGCTGAACGAGGCCGGCTGGCACGCCTCGCACCGCTCGGCGTTCGGGTCGCTGCTGGTCGACAAGCCGCTGATGCAGAACGTGCTGGCCGACCTGGCGGTGGAGACCGAGGCGGCGACCGTGCTGGCGATGCGGCTGGCCGCGGCGGTGGACCGGGCCGACGACCCGCACGAGGCGGCGCTGCGCCGGATCGCGCTGCCGCTGGCGAAGTTCTGGGTCTGCAAGCGGACCCCGGCGATGGTGGCCGAGGCCCTGGAGTGCCTGGGCGGGAACGGCTACGTCGAGGAGTCCGGGTTGCCGCTGCTCTACCGCGAGGCGCCGCTGAACTCGGTGTGGGAGGGGTCGGGCAACGTCAACGCGCTCGACGTGCTGCGGGCGCTGGCCCGGGAGCCGGAGGTGCTGGACGCCTGGATCACCGAGGTCGGCCTGGCCCGCGGCGGGGACCCGCGGCTGGACCGGGCCGTCGACGACACCCTCGCCCTGCTCGGCGACTCCGCCGCGTTGGAGGGCTCGGCCCGCCGGCTGGCCGGTCGGATGGCCGCCTGCCTGCAGGGGGCGCTACTGGTCCGCTTCGCCCCGGCCGAGGTCGCCGACGCGTTCTGCGCCTCGCGCCTCGGCACGTCCTACGACGGCACGTTCGGCGCCCTCGCCCTCGCCTCCGGCGACCTGCGCACGATCGTCGACCGCGCCGTACCCGCCCTCTGACCCCTCGTTGAGTTGGGCCCCGTGCCGCACCGAGTTGGGCCTCGCACCGCCCTCTGACCCCTCGTTGAGTTGGGCCCCGTGCCGCACCGAGTTGGGCCTCGCACCGGTCTGGCACCGGCGCGAGGCCCAACTCATCACGGTGGGAGGCCCAACTCGACGGGTCAGGCGGGCTGGGCCGCCGTGGGGGCTCCGTGCTGGCCCGCGACCACGCCGGGGTCGGGCTGGTGGGTGGGCTGGTGGATGGGCTGGTCGTCGAGCATGGTGCTCTCGTCGAAGGGCAGCTCCCCGGCCAGCACCCGGTCGAGCCGGGCCCGGTCCAGGCCGCCGGTCCAGCTGCCGACCAGGACGGTGGCGATGGAGTTGCCGGCGAAGTTCGTCAGCGCCCGCGCCTCGGACATGAACCGGTCGATGCCCACGATCAGGCCGACCCCGTCGACCAGCGCCGGCTTGTGGGAGGCCAGCCCGCCGGCCAGGGTGGCCAGGCCGGCGCCGGTGACGCCGGCCGCGCCCTTGGAGGCGATGACCATGAAGACCAGCAGCGAGATCTGCGACCCGATGCCCATCGGCTGCCCGAGCGCGTCGGCGACGAACAGCGTGGCCATGGTCAGGTAGATCGCGGTGCCGTCGAGGTTGAAGGAGTAGCCGGTGGGCACCACGATGCCGACGGTCGTGCGCTCCACCCCGGCGTGCTCCATCTTCGCGATCAGCCGCGGCAGGGCCGACTCCGAGGACGAGGTCGACAGGATCAGCAGGAACTCGCGGGCCAGGTAGCGGAACAGCGAGAACACGTTCACGCCGGTGACGACCTTGAGCACGGTCCCGAGGATGCCGAAGACGAAGATCAGGCAGGTGATGTAGAAGCCCAGCATCAAGACGGCGAGGCTCTTGAGCGCGTCGATGCCGGTGGCGCCGACCACGGCCGAGATTGCGCCGAAGGCGCCGATCGGGGCGGCCCACATGATCATCGCCAGCACGCGGAACACCAGCTTCTGGACGTACTCGACCGCGGTGAGGATCGGCGCCCCCGCCGTACCCATGCCCTGCAGCGCGAAGCCCATCAGCAGCGCGACCAGCAGCGTCTGCAGCACCTCACCTGAGGTCAGCGAGGAGAACATCGAGTCCGGGATGATGCCCAGCAGGAAGTCGGTCGTGCTGCCGGCGCCGTCGGCGGCGGCGCTCTGGCCGGCGGCCGCGGCGGTGCCGTCCAGGTGCAGGCCCGAGCCCGGGTGCAGCACGTTGCCGACGACCAGGCCGATCGCCAGCGCGAAGGTGGACATCACCAGGAAGTACACGAGCGCCAGCAGGCCGACCTTGCCGACCTTCGCCGCGCTGGCGACCCGCCCGACGCCGAGCACGATCGTGCAGAAGATGACTGGCTGGATCATCATGCGGATCAGCGCGACGAACCCGGTGCCGATCGGCTTGAGCTGCACCGCGGTGTCAGGGACCAGCAGGCCCACCAGGACGCCGAGGCCCACCGCGACGATGACGGCCAGATACAGGTAGTGGGTGCGGTTCCGCGGGGGTGCCGCGGCGGGCTTCCGCGGTGGGGGGACGGTGACGCTCATCGGTTCCTCCGTGCATCGCTTTGCCGGTCCGGGGTTCGGGCGGTCGTCGACCATCGTGGGCGCCACTGTGACGGCGGTCACCGTTCTGGTCGTTGAGTTCACGGCCCGCGCGGTGCGGCACAATCCCTGTCATGGGCAGGCCTGGCAGCAGTGACGAGCCGTCGGTGGCCCGTCAGTTCCTGTGGCTGCAGGTGCTCGTCGTGGTGGTGCTCGTCGTCGTCGCCACCGCGCTGGCGCTCTACGACGCGCGGCAGAACGCCCGGAGCTCCGCGACGGCCCGGGCGGTGGCGGTGGCGGAGTCGGTGGCCGACTCACCCACGGTGCTGGACGCGCTCGACGACGCCGACCCCTCCAAGACGCTGCAGCCGCTGGCCGAGCGGATCCGCCACGACACCGGCGTCGACTTCGTGGTGGTCATGAAGCCCGACCGCACCCGCTACACGCATCCCAACCCGAGCAGGATCGGGGAGCCGTTCGTCGGTGACCTGGGCGAGGCTCCGCGTGGCCACGTTTTCACCCAGGAGTACACCGGCACGCTCGGGCCGTCGATGCGCTCGGTCGTGCCGGTCTTCGACGACACCGGCCGGGTGGTGGCGCTGGTCTCGGTCGGCATCACCATCACCCACATCGACCAGCAGGTACGCCGGGACCTGGCGCTGATCCTGCTCGTCGGGCTGCTCGTCGCCGGGGTGGGCGCCCTCGGCGTCTGGTTGATCAGTCGCCGGCTGCGCCGCCAGACCCACGGCCTCGGGGAGCGCGAGATCACCCGGATGTACGAGTACTACAGCGCGGTGCTGCACGCCGTCCGCGAGGGTCTGCTGCTCATCGACGACCGCGAGCGGGTCCAGCTGGTCAACGACGAGGCGCGCCGGCTCCTGGACCTCCCCGACGACGTGGTGGGGCGGCCACTGGGCGACCTCGACCTGCCGCCCGCGCTCGTCGCCGCGGTGCTCGGCAGCACCCCCGAGTCCGACGACATCTATGTCACCGGCGACCACGTGCTGGTCGTCAGCACCGCGCCGGCCTCGTGGCAGGGCCACGAGGTGGGCGCCGTGGTCAGCCTGCGGGACCACACCGAGCTGCGGTCGGTGACCGGCGAGCTCGACGTCGTACGCCGTCTCACCGACAGCCTGCGCGCCCAGACCCACGAGTCGGCGAACCGGCTGCACACCGTGGTCTCGCTGGTGGAGATGGGACGGCCCGAGGAGGCGGTGGCCTTCGCCACCGAGGAGCTGCGGCTGGCGCAGCGGCTCACCGACCAGGTGGTCGGCGCGGTCGGCGACCCGGTGCTCGCCGCGCTGCTGCTGGGCAAGAGCGCCGAGGGCGCGGAGCGCGGGGTGGACCTGGAGGTCGAGGGCGAGCTGCCCGCCGCCGACCTCGGCGTCGCCTCGCGCGACCTGGTCACGGTTGTGGGCAACCTCGTGGACAACGCCCTGGACGCGGTCTCCGGTCTCCCCCACGCCCGGGTCTCGGTCGACCTGGCCGGCGGTCCGGACGGTGTCCGGGTGACCGTCGGCGACAGCGGCCCCGGGCTGACCGAGCAGCAGGCGGCGCGTGCGTTCGACCGCGGTTGGACCACCAAGGTCGAGGGCGCCGAGAACGGCGGCCGCGGCGTCGGGCTGGCCCTGGTCGGCCAGGTCGCCCGGCGCCACGGTGGCGAGGTGAGTGTCGGCAGCTCACCCCTGGGCGGCGCCGAGTTCATCGTCCTGCTGCCCCGCCCCGGGTCGCGCACCGGGTCGCGCACCGGGTCGCCCACGGTCTCGGGCTCGGAGGTCGGCGTCGGCGGGATCCAGGCATGACGGTCCGGGTGCTGGTCGTCGAGGACGAGGCGCTCGCCGCGGAGGCGCACGCCACCTACACGGCCCGGGTCGAGGGCTTCGAGGTCGCCGGCGTGGTCCGCTCCGCCGCCGAGGCGATGCGGTTCCTCGCCGCCGACCGGCGAGTGGACCTGATCCTGCTCGACATGCACCTGCCCGACGGCCACGGGCTGGGGCTGCTCCAGCGGTTGCGCGCCGCCGGCCATCTCTGCGACGTCATCGCGGTCACCTCGGCCCGCGACGCCGACGTGGTGCGGCACGCGGTCGCCCAGGGGGTGGTGCTCTATCTGCTCAAGCCGTTCACGTTCGCGGGCTTCCGCAGCAAGCTCGAGCAGTACGCCGGCTACCGCGAGCAGCTCGCCGCCGCACCGGCCGAGGTGGTGCAGGACGAGGTGGACCGGCTGTTCGGCTCGCTGCGCGGTGCGGCGCCCGGCAGCGAGCTGCCCAAGGGCATGAGCGTGGAGACCCTGCGCGGGGTCACCGACGCCCTCCGCGAGGCCGGTGCAGGGCGGTCGGCCAGCGAGGTGGCCGAACTGGTCGGCACTTCGCGGGTCACCGCCCGGCGCTACCTCGAGCACCTCGCCGACACCGGGCTGGCCGCCCGGCGCCAGCGCTACGGCGGCAGCGGCCGCCCCGAGGTGGAGTACCTCTGGCGGGCGTCACGTTGAGTTGGGCCCCGCACCGGTGCGAGTTGGGCCTCCCGCCGGCGGCGAGCCCAACTCAACCCGGCGGGACGCCCAACTCAACCCGGCGGCGGGCCCAACTCAGCCCGGCGGGGGGCCCAACTCAACGAATCAGAGCTCGAGGCCCGGGTAGAGCGGGTGCTTGTCGAGCAGCTCGGCGGCGGCGTCCTTGACCTTGGCGGCCACACCGTCAGCGGTGAGGTAGGACGCCTTGGAGGGGCCGCCGGCCTTGGTGGTGCCGGCCTCGGTGCCGGACAGCACCTCGACGATCAGCTCCGCGACCCGGTCGAACTCGTCGTGCCCGAAGCCGCGGGTGGTCAGCGCGGGGGTGCCCAGCCGGATGCCGGAGGTGTACCACGCGCCGTTCGGGTCGGCCGGGATCGAGTTGCGGTTGGTGACCACGCCGGCGTCGAGCAGCGCCGACTCGGCCTGGCGCCCGGTGAGGCCGAACGACGTGACGTCGAGGAGCACGAGGTGGTTGTCCGTGCCGCCGGTGACGAGCCTCGCGCCGCGCGAGAGGAAGCCGGCGGCCAGCGACTGCGCGTTGTCGGCCACCCGCTGCGCATAGGTCTGGAACGAGGGCTGGCGGGCCTCGGCGAGGGCGACCGCCTTCGCGGCCATCACGTGGGAGAGCGGGCCGCCGAGCACCATCGGGCAGCCGCGGTCGACGTCCCCGGCGTACTCCTCCTGGGCGAGCACCAGGCCGCCGCGCGGGCCGCGCAGCGACTTGTGGGTGGTGGTGGTCGTCAGGTGGGCGTAGGGCACCGGGTTCTCCTCGCCGGCGAACACCCCGCCCGCCACCAGGCCGGCGAAGTGCGCCATGTCGACCATCAGCGTCGCGCCGACCTCGTCGGCGATCTCGCGCATCTTGGCGAAGTTCACCCGCCGCGGGTAGGCGGAGTAGCCGGCGATCATCACCAGCGGCTTGAACTCGCGCGCCTTGGCCGCGACCACGTCGTAGTCGAGCAGCCCGGTCTCCGGGTCGGTGCCGTACTGCTGCTGGTGGAACATCTTGCCGCTGATGTTCGGACGGAAGCCGTGGGTGAGGTGGCCGCCGGCGTCCAGCGACATGCCGAGCAGCCGCTGGTTGCCCAGCTCGTGGCGCAGCGTCTCCCAGTCCGCCTCGCTGAGCTCGTTGACGTTCTTGGCGCCGAGCTTCTCCAGCGCCGGGGTCTCGACGCGATGGGCCAGGATCGACCAGAACGCGACCAGGTTGGCGTCGATGCCCGAGTGCGGCTGGACATAGGCGTACGGCGCGCCGAACAGCTCGCGGGCGTGCTCGGCGGCGATCGACTCGACGGTGTCGACGTTCTGGCAGCCGGCGTAGAAGCGGTGCCCGATCGTGCCCTCGGCGTACTTGTCGCTGAACCAGGTGCCCATCGTCATGAGCACCGCGGGCGAGGCGTAGTTCTCGCTGGCGATCAGCTTCAGCGACGACCGCTGGTCGGCGAGCTCCTGGCGGGTCGCGTCGGCGATCCGGGGCTCGACCGAGGCGATGACCTCGAGGGCCTGCTGGTAGGCGCTGCTGGTGAGCCGGTCAAGGGCGTCGGAGTCCGTCATGGGCCCCAGCCTAGTGACGAGGCGCCCACGGGCCCATCCCGCGTCCGGGGATGGTCCGCCGGCCGGAGCGGACGGGACGCCGGCCCGGATCCGCTCATCCATCTCACTATGTGGCGTTACTTCTCAGTATGCGAGATTTGGATTTGTGATCGGCTCGTCCGATCCCTGAGACTGCTTGACATGAACATCGCTGCGACGCACGCGTACCTCGTGGTTCGACGCCACGTGGACCTCGGGCGCACCCGCAGCATGATGTGTTGGCCCTCCTGACCGCCGCCTCGGTCCGAACGCCCGCCGGGCGTTCTTCCGGCGGCTCCTCGCCCCAGACCTCCAGTCCACGGGCGCACGGTCCGGCAGGCCGACCCCGACGACGAGGTCGGGACCCTGACGATGCCCCTGCGTCTTCTCACGTCAAGGAAACGCCTCGCATGAACGCCGCGCACCCCGCCGCCACCAACTCCCCCACCCGCCCGGGCGCCACCCGGCCGCGCCGCAACAAGGGCGAGGGTCAGTGGGCGCTGGGCTACTCCGAGCCCCTGAACGCCAACGAGCAGCAGAAGAAGGACGACAACCCGCTGAACGTCGAGGACCGGATCCGCACGATCTACAGCAAGCGCGGCTTCGACTCCATCGACCCCGCGGACCTGCGCGGCCGGTTCCGCTGGATGGGCCTCTACACCCAGCGCGCGCCGGGCTTCGACGGCGGCAAGACCGCCACCCTGGAGCCCCACGAGCTCGACGACCGCTACTTCATGATGCGCGTGCGCAGCGACGGCGCGCTGCTCGGCCCCGCGCAGCTGCGCACCCTGGGCGGCATCTCCCGGGACTTCGCCCGCGGCACCGCCGACATCACCGACCGGCAGAACATCCAGTACCACTGGGTCGAGATCGAGAGCGTCCCGGAGATCTGGTCGCGGCTCGCCGAGGTCGGCCTGAGCACGCAGGAGGCCTGCGGCGACTCCCCCCGCGGCTTCCTGGGCTCCCCTGTCGCCGGCGTCGCCAAGGACGAGATCCTCGACGGCTCCCCCGCGCTGGCCGAGATCAAGCGCCGCTACATCGGCGACCCCGAGTACTCCAACCTGCCGCGCAAGTTCAAGACCTCGATCTCGGGCCACCCCTCGCTCGACGGAGCCCCCGAGATCAACGACGTGTCCTTCGTCGGCATCGACCATCCCGAGCACGGCCCCGGCTTCGACCTGTGGGTCGGCGGTGGGCTGTCCACCAACCCGATGCTCGCCCAGAAGCTCGGGGTCTGGATCGCCCTCGACGACGTGCCGGACGTCTGGGAGGGCGTGATCGGGGTCTTCCGCGACTACGGCTACCGCCGGCTCCGCTCCCGCGCGCGGCTGAAGTTCCTGGTCGCGGACTGGGGCGTGGAGAAGTTCCGCGACGTCCTCGAGAACGAGTACCTCCACCGGCGCCTGCCCCGCGCCGAGTCCCCCGGACTGGCCGCGCACAGCGGGGATCACATCGGCGTCCATGAGCAGCGCGACGGCCGGTTCTACATCGGGGTCGCGCCGACCGTGGGCCGCATCGACGGCGACACGCTGGTCGCGCTCGGCGACCTGGTCGAGCAGTACGGCGCGGCCGGCGCCCGGCTCACGGCGTACCAGAAGCTGGTGGTGATCGGCGTCGAGGCCGACCGCGTCGAACCGCTCATCGAGGAGCTGGACCGGATCGGCCTCTCGGCGCGCCCGTCGAACTGGCGGCGCAGCACGATGGCCTGCACCGGCATCGAGTTCTGCAAGCTGGCGATCGTCGACACCAAGCAGCGGGCGCACGACCTGATCGCCGAGCTCGAGCGCCGGTTCCCCGACCTCGACACCCCGATCAGCATCAACGTCAACGGCTGCCCGAACGCCTGCGCGCGCACCCAGGTCGCCGACATCGGCCTCAAGGGTCAGCTGGTGCTCGACGAGGACGGCTCCCAGGTCGAGGGCTTCCAGGTGCACCTCGGCGGCGGCATCGGGCTGACCAACGGCTTCGGCGCCAAGCTGCGCGCCCACAAGGTCACCAGCGCCGGGCTCGACGACTACGTGACCGACGTGGTGAGCGCCTACCTCGCCGAGCGCGAGGAGGGCGAGAGCTTCGCCGCCTGGGTGGCGCGGGCCGACGAGGCCTCGCTGCGCGGCGAGCGCTCGCTGGAGGCGGTCTGATGTCCGAGCGCGCCGTCCCCTTCCACTGCCCCTACTGCGGCGACACCGACCTGTGGCCGCACGAGGCCGCCCACGGCGGCTGGGAGTGCCGGTCCTGCCTGCGCGCCTTCACCGTGAAGATGCTCGGCCAGCTGCGGCCCTCGCCCACCCCGGGAGGTGCGTCATGACCACCGCCGCGACCGCCTCGGCCCGCAACTTCCGCGGCACCCACACCGAGGGGCGCTCGCCCGAGGAGCTGCGCGACCTCGTCTCCCACGTCGGGGCCGAACTGGAGCTCGCGCCCGCCGAGCACATCATCGAGTGGGCGGTGGCGACCTTCGGCGAACGGTTCTGCGTGACCGCCTCGATGGCCGACGCCGTCCTGGCCCACCTCGCGGCGTCGGTAGCGCCGGGCGTCGACGTGGTCTTCCTCGACACCGGCTACCACTTCGTCGAGACCCTCGGCACCCGCGACGCGGTCGAGGCCACGCTGGACGTCAACCTGCTCACGATCTCGCCCCGGCAGACGGTGGCCGAGCAGGACGCGGCGTACGGCAAGGACCTCTACCGGACCGATCCCGACCTGTGCTGCCAGCTGCGCAAGGTCCGGCCGCTCGCCGAGTCCCTGGAGGGGTACGACGCGTGGGCGACCGGCCTGCGCCGCGCCGAGACCCACAACCGCGTGATCGCGCCGGTCGTCGGCTGGGACCCCCGCAAGGGCAAGGTCAAGGTCTCCCCCCTCGCCCGCTGGAGCGACGAGCAGGTGGACCGCTACGTCGCCGAGAACGGCGTGCTGGTGAATCCGCTCGTCCACGACGGGTACCCCTCCATCGGTTGCTGGCCCTGCACACGTCGCGTCGCCCCCGGCGAGGACCCGCGCAGCGGCCGCTGGGCCGGCACCACCAAGACCGAGTGCGGGATCCACTCATGACCCCCCGCACCCTGGCCGACAGCGCCGTCGGTCGTCGTCACCCCACCACCCCGGATGCACCGGCAACACAGAGGAGGCCGAGCTGATGGCTGCTCCTGCCCTGGTGGCCCTGGCTCACGGAAGCCGTGACCCCCGGTCCGCCGCGACGATCACCGCCCTGGTCGACGAGGTCCGCGCGATGCGTCCGGACCTCCGGATCGAGAAGGCGTTCCTCGAGCTGGCCAAGCCGTCGTTCCAGACGGTCGTGGACCGGCTGGTCAAGGCCGGGTACGACGAGATCGTCGTGGTGCCCCTGCTGCTGACCGAGGCCTACCACGCGAAGGTCGACGTGCCCCGAGCCGTGGCCGAGGCGACCGCCCGGCACGAGGGCCTGAGGATCCGCACCACCTCGATCCTCGGGTTGGAGGCCTGCTTCCTCGAGGTGCTCGACGTGCGCATGCGCGACGCGCTGCGGGCAGCCCGGGTCCGCGAGCTCGACGCGCTGGTGCTGGCCGCCGCCGGCTCCAGCGACGCGCTGGCCAACCAGACCGTGGCCCGCCTGGCCCGGGTGTGGGGGCAGCGCCACAAGCTGCCGGTGTCCGCGGCGTTCGCCTCGGCCGCTCCCCCGGCCGCCGGCGAGGCCGTGCGCGCCTTCCGCGCCGAGGGCCGGCGCCACATCGCGGTGG
This sequence comes from Nocardioides panaciterrulae, assembly GCF_013409645.1. Taxonomy (NCBI): domain Bacteria; kingdom Bacillati; phylum Actinomycetota; class Actinomycetes; order Propionibacteriales; family Nocardioidaceae; genus Nocardioides; species Nocardioides panaciterrulae. The sequence continues at coordinate 2,373,903 of NZ_JACCBG010000001.1, forward strand.
CCTCGCTCTTCCTGGCACCCGGGTTCCTGCCCGACCGGGCCGCCGAGCTGGCGCTCGAGGCCGGCGCCATCGCGGTCTCCGACCCCCTCGGCGCGCACCCCGAGCTGGCCCGCATCATCCTGGCCAGGTACGCCGTCGGGGCCGTCGAGCTCGTGCCGGTCTAGGTTCCGCCGGCAGGGTCGAGTTCGGCAGACTGCTGCAGGTTCGGCGAACAGCTTGGCTGGACGACGCCTGTTGCGAGGTCGCCCGGGGAGCGGGGCCGGTCCGGGCTTCGGGCGAGTGGGCCGTGGTCAGTGGTTGCGATGCCGTACGTCGACGTCGCCGCCGATGCGCTGAGTCCCGTGCTGCCAGCCGTAGTTGTAGTCCAGGTCGACGCCTTGGATCTGGACCCGCCCAGCGTGCGTCAGGCTGACGGCCATCACGAGCTGCTGGCGAGGGTCGGCGTTCAACCTCAGCGTGGCGCCCTCGGCGGGCAGCAACGATGAGCAGTCATGGTGGATCGTCGATCCGCGGTACGTGCCGATGGCACCCACGCCGGCCGACTTGTCGATGGTGCAGACGAAGAACTCGATGCGCGCCCCGGCCGAGTCCGACACGACGTGGGTTCGGACGGCGTGGATGGTGGCTGCGCCGCTGGCGCCGCGCTCCTCGTAGCTCATGCCGACATAGAGCGGGACCCCCAGGGGGAAGTCTTTGTTGCCGACGCCCCAGCCACCAGCTTCTGTGAACGCCGCCGGATGCCGCCACCACCATCCCGCCGCCGCCAGTCCTGCGAGCAACACCACGCCAGCCGCTGCCGACGTCACCCTCAGCGTGCGACGACGGGTCTTCCGCGCCGGTCCTGTCCCGTCCGGCGCCTGGGGGCCGGGCGTCGTGTCCGAGTTCACGGGTTGGAGTGTGCCATCGAGGCTCCTTGCTGAAGTGCAACTTCGGCAACAGGCGCCGCTATCCCACCTGTTTGCCGAACTCGGCGACCGTCGAGCGGCACAATGGCCTCCATGGCGCCGATCGAGGGCACGGTGAGCGGATCGGCACGCACGCGCGCCGACTCGGGACGTAGCGCCGCCGGCGCTCCCGGGGCCGATGCCTCGGCCGTGCGCCGGTGGCTGCTGGCGTCGGGAGCCTTCCTGCTGCTGCAGGTCGCCTGCACCGACTACGGCGCCGACGCGGGGCCTGCGGCCGTGTTCTGGTTGGCGATCGGCGTTGTCCTGTTGCGGCTGGTCTACACGCGGCGCAGCCGCGTGGCTCGCGGCCTCGTGGTCGTCCTGGCCCTGATGGGCGCGGTGATCTTCGGGCTCGCCGCTCTCGACAGCGGCCGCGCCGCGGTCCTGGCCATCGCCTACCTGGGGCAGGCGCTGCCGCTCCTGACCGCCGCCGTTCGTCGGCATGTCCAAGCTCGGGCCTGAACTCCGCAGGCTCTCTCCGAGCCCCGACACCGCGCGGTGGGATCGGGCGGCGGTGTCAGGTGCGCAGCTCCATCCGATGCTCCGGGGCCTCGTCGGCCGGCCAGTCCTGGGGGATCCCTGTGTCGACGAACCCAGCGCGTTCATACGACTTTCGCGCGCGGGTGTTGTCGCTGCGAACCATCAGGTAGGTATTCCTGTCCTGGCCGGCGGCCCACTCCACCACCGCGCCGATGAGTCGACCGGCCACCCCCGTGCCTCGGGCGGCCGGAGCCACCCACATCGAGATCAGCTCGACCCATCCCTCTCCGTCAGGCTGTCCGCTGGCGACGCCGACCACCGTCGTCGCTTCGTGCGCGAGGAGGGTCAGCGGGACCTGGCTCAGGCGGGCCTGCCAGCGCTCGGCGGGGGCATCGACCCAGTCGGCATATCGCGACCCGAAGGCCGCTGGAGCATCGGACAACGACGCTAGTCGCACGGCCCGGAAGCTCTCCCAGTCGGCGGGTCCGATCCGCGTGATGTCCACCCGCGGAACCTACCTGTCGTGAGCACGTCGCCTCGCGCGCCGGGAGGGTCGTTCGACTCCGGGTCGGGGGCAGGAGGCCGCTGGCCCACGGTCGGCATGAGCAGCAGGGTCGGCGGTAAGGCTGCTCCTTCGGAAGGACGCTCGAGATGAAGGCCATCGTGCAGGACCAGTACGGCGGCGCGTCGACGCTCACCGCCCAGGACGTCGCTCGCCCCGCGGTCGGCGACGACGACGTGCTGGTGCAGGTGGTGGCCGCCGGGGTCGATCGTGGCGCCCTGCACTTCATGACCGGGCGGCCCTACCTGATGCGGTTGGGCACGGGGCTGCGGGTCCCGAAGGTGAGGGTGCCCGGCGTCAGCTTCGCGGGCCGGGTGGCGGCGGTCGGTCCCCACGTGGCCGGCATCGTCGTGGGCGAGGAGGTGTACGGCGCGGGCCGCGGCGCCTACGCCGAGTACGTCGCCACCCCGCAGGGCAAGGTCGCTCCCAAGCCCGCCGAGCTCAGCTTCGAGGAGGCCGCGGTGCTGCCCTACGCGGCGTTCGCGGCCCTCCAGGCCGTCCGGGACCACGGCCGGGTGCGGCCCGGCGAGCGTGTCCTCGTCGTGGGCGCCTCGGGGGCGGTCGGCAGCATCGCGGTGCAGGTCGCCGAGGCAGCGGGTGCCGAGGTCACCGCCGTGTGCGGCCCCCGGGGGCAGCGGCTCGCCGCCGAGATGGGCGCGGACGTCGTCATCGACTACACCCGCGAGGACTTCACCGACGGCAGCCGCCACTACGACGTCATCCTCGACGTGTTCGGCCGCACGCCGATCCGTCGGCTACGCCGCGCCTTGGCCCCGCGGGGCCGGCTGGTGATCGTCGGCGGCGAAGCGGACCGGTGGATCGGCGGCCTCCAGCGCCAGCTCGGGGCGATGGTGCTCTCGCCGTTCGTGCGCCAGTCCCTCCGCGTCTTCGTGGCGAAGGAGAACGCCGACACCTTGCACCAGCTCAACGAGCTCGTCACGGCCGGCCAGGTGCGCCCGGTGCTGGGACCGAGCTATCCCCTGGTGAAGGCGGCCGACGCCGTCGCGACCCTGCAAGCCGGGTCAGCGTCGGGGCGGATCGTCCTGATGGTCTGACGCCGATGGCCTTCCTCCCCCGGCCGCGGCCCCAGCCCGCCGCTGCCGCGTCCGTCCCCGGGCTCGACGGCCAGGACGTCGCGGGTGGATCTCCGCCCCGGCCGAGGGGGCCTCTGGGTCGGCTCGTCGCGGTCTCGTTGGTGACGGGATCGGTGGCCGCGCTGCTGCTGGTCGCCGTCCCGTTCATCCCGGTCGAGGAGAGTGCGATCACCGGCGCGGTCCTGTGCGGCTTCGCGCTGGGCTGGACGGTGCTGCTCCTGCTCTCGCAGCGCTTCACCGACCAACCCCAGCGGTGGGCCGCGGTCCCCGCGCTGGTCATGGGGCTGGGCGGACTACTGCTGCTGGCCTTCGGCTCGGCGATGCGTGAGGTGCTCAGCTGGGTGTGGCCGCCGCTGCTCCTGGCCCTGGTGGTCTGGATGGTGGTCCGGGTGCGCCGGGACATGGGCAGCCGCGGCGGGCGGGTGCAGCTCTATCTCGTGTTCACCATCCTGGCGCTGTGCGCGGTCGGAGGCGGCTGGCAAACGGTGCGCGAAGCCGCCGACCCGAACCCCTATCTGGGCTCCGGTCGTCTGATCGACGTCGGCGGCTATCAACTGCGGCTGGCCTGCGCCGGCTCCGGGAGCCCGACGGTCGTCCTGGAGCCCGGCGCCGGCGGGACGTCGGCCAGCATGGGGTGGATCGCCCCCGCCGTGGCGGCCCAGACCCGGGTCTGCGTCTACGATCGGGCCGGCCGAGGCGGGAGCCAGGCCGCCGACCGCCCCCAGGACGGCGCACGAATCGCCACCGACCTGCACACGTTGCTGCACCGGGCGGGAGTCTCGGGGCCCTACGTGTTGGCCGGGCACTCCTTCGGGGGCCTCTACGTGCGGATCTTCGCCGCGCACTACCCCCACGAGGTCGCCGGGCTGGTGCTCATCGATTCCACCGCATCGAGCGAACCGGCCGAGTCCGTCATCCCCTCGACGGGAGGCGAAGGCTCCTACGACGCCGTGGGTAGGGTCTCCGTCCTGGCCTCCCTCACCGCTCGCGTCGGACTGACGCGTCTGTACGGCGAGCTCGCCGGCGGCAGCCTCCCGGCCCGCTCCGAAGAGCAGCTGCGGTTCGACGCCGCGCAGGCGGCCACCGTCCGCAGCACCGCCGAGGAGTACTTGCGAGCCGGCGACTCGTGCCAGGAAGCTGCCTCGCTACGCGACTTCGGCGACAAGCCGCTGGTCGTGATCACCGCCGGGGGGCACCCCGCGTCCTGGATGACCGCGCAGAACAGGACCACCACGCTGTCCGCGAACAGCGTGCACCGGGTGATCCCCGGCGCCAGCCACCAAGGACTGCTGGACGAGAGGCAGTACGCCGTCGACACCGCCCAGGCCATCCTCAACGTCGTCGACTCGAGCCGGAGCGGCCAGCCGCTGCGACCGTGACGTCGGCTGCCGAGCCCGGCAGCCGACAGGCCCTCCACCCCCGGCGCGCATCGCGCCGGCTCCGCCTAGCGGACGAGGGTGGAGAGCAGGTGGTCGAGCTGACGGGCCGGGTCGGAGGTGAGGCCGCCGTGGACCGGGCCCGGCTGCAGGACCGTGCTGCGCGGCGCCTTGAGGAACCCGAACCGCTGGCCGAGGGGCACCCCGGCGGCCGCCGCGCCCCGCGCGTCCCCCGCACACACGCCCTCGATGAACGCCAGCCCCTCGCAGACCTGGTCGCAGTCGATCCCGGGGTCGAGGGCGGCCAGCCGGTCACGGTCGACCTCCCAGGCGCCCTGGAGGTAGTCGGCCGCCTGGCAGTAGAGCACCACCCCGACGTTGAGGAACTCCTCGCGGTCGACGCGGGGCACGCACCGGACCACGACGTACTGGTAGGCGAGCCGGGCGCTCATGCCGGACCCTCCACCGGAAGCCACTGCCGGGTGCCCAGCCGGGCGGTCAGGAAGTCGACGTACGCCGCCCGCACGGCCGCGGGCGTCTCGGTGCCCGGGACAGGTTCGAGCCACTCGTCGGGGACCTCGTCGAGCACCTCGGCGAACACCGAGCGGTCCAGCCCCGCCCGGATCCGCTCGTCCGCGGCGGCCAGGCCCTTCACGTGCGCGCCGAGCACGTGGTCGCCGGCGTCCCAGGGCTGGGCGGCGAAGCGCGCCGGGTCCCCCACCCCGCCGGACCAGCCGTGGTGGAAGTACAGCGCGGCCCCGTGGTCGATGACCCACACCTGCCCGTGCCAGACCAGCAGGTTGGGGTTGCGCCAGCTGCGGTCCACGTTGGCGGTGAAGGCGTCCAGCCAGAGGATCGTGGCGCCGACGTCGGGCTCCACCGTGTCGGCGGCGGGCAGCGAACCGTCGAAGCCGAACGCCCCGGGCAGGAAGTCCACCCCGAGGTTCAGGCCGACGCTCGCGGTCAACAGGTCCTGCACCTCCTCGTCGGCCTCGTAGCGGGCGATCTCGACGTCGAGGTCCAGCCCGACCAGCCGCGGGGTGCGCAGCCCGATCCGGCGCGCGAGCTCACCGACCACGACCTCGGCCACCAGCACCCGCAGGCCCTGCCCGGCGCCCCGGAACTTGCAGACGTAGGTGCCCAGGTCCTCGGCCTCGACCAATCCGGGCAGCGAGCCGCCCTCGCGCAACGGCGTGGCGTAGCGGGTGACGGCGACGCGCTCGATCATGCGATCGGGGACTCGTCGAGCAGCCGCTTGCGCTCGACCTCGACGTCGAAGTCGGCCTCCGGCCACTCCAGCTGCAGGCCGCGAAGCACGTCGAGCAGCAGCCGGCCGACCATCAGGTTGCGGTACCACTTGTGGTCGCTGGGGATCACGAACCACGGGGCGTGCTCGGTGTTGGTCCGCTCCAGCGCCACCTCGTAGGCCTCGCGGTAGCGCGGCCATTGGCCGCGCTCGTCGATGTCGCCCGGGTTGTACTTCCAGTGCTTGCTCGGCTTGTCCAACCGGCGCAGCAGCCGCTCACGCTGCTGGTCCGGCGAGATGTGGAGCATGCACTTGACCACGGTGGTGCCGTCGTCGACCAGCTCCCGCTCGAAGTCGTTGATCGCCGTGTAGCGGCGCTCGATCTCCTCCGGATCGGCCAGCTCGCGGACCCGGCCGATCAGCACGTCCTCGTAGTGCGAGCGGTCGAAGACCCCGAGGTAGCCCGCCTCGGGGAGCGCCCGGCGGATCCTCCAGAGGAAGTCGTGGTGGCGCTCCTCCTCGGTGGGGGCCTTGAACGACGTGATCCGCACCCCCTGCGGGTCCACGAGGCCGACGGTGTGCTTGAGCACCCCGCCCTTGCCCGAGGTGTCCATGCCCTGCAGCACCAGCAGCAGCCGGCGGGTGGCACCGGACCTCCCCTGGGCGAACAGCCGCTCCTGGAGATCCGAGAGCTCCTCGCCCATGGCGAACAGCGCCGCCTTGGCGTCCTTCTTGCCTCCGTCGAAGAGTGCGGTGCTGCCGGGGTCGATCTCGGTGAGGTCGACGCGACCGGGGGGCAGGCGCAGCGGGTGCGAGGTCATGGCCGCCATCATGTCAGCCGGCCAAACGCCGCACCTCGTGCGCGCGGCGAGCCGGTCAGCCGGCCGCGCCGGTCAGTGCGCGAGACCACCGCGGCGGTCCACCAACGGCGGGGCGGACGACCAGGGGAAGTCGATCCATCGCTCGGTGCGCCGCCACACGTAGTCGGGATGCACCACCGTCCACGGCTTCTCGTAGATCACGGCCATCCGGGCCTCGGCGACGTGGGCGGCACAGAAGTCGCGGACGATCTCGAGGGTCTTGCCGGTGTCGGCGACGTCGTCGGCGACCAGCACCCGCAGCCCGGCCAGGTCGACCGCCGCCGGCGTGGGCGGCAGCATGATCGGGACCTCGAGGCGCTCGTCGACCCCGGTGTAGAACTCCACGTTGACCGCGGAGAGGTTCTTGACGTCCAGGGCGTAGCCCAGGCCCATCCCGAGCCCGAGGCCGCCGCGCGCGATCGAGAGGATCAGGTCGGGCTCGTAGCCGGAGTCCACGACCTGGCGGGCCAGGTCCTGCACCGCGTTCCCGAACAGCTCATAGGTCAGGACCTCGCGCTCGTCAGCCACGCCGACATTCTGGCCGGGCTGTCAATCGCCGGCGGGCTCGTCCCGGCCGGCGGCCGACAGCTCCTGCCGCACCACCGAGAACGCCAGGCCCGAGGCGTAGCCCTTGCGGGCCAGCAGCCCCACCAGCCGACGGGTGGCGGTCGTGTCGTCGACCCGGGTCAGCGACCGGAGCTTCTTGCGCACCAGCGCGCGGGCCGCCTGCTCCTCGTCCGCGGGGTCGATCTCGTCGAGCGCGGTGCGTGCGACCTCGTCGTCGACCCCCTTGCGACGCAGCTCTTGGGCCAGCGCCCGGCGGGCCAGGCCCTTGCCCGGCTGCCGGGAGGCGATCCACGCCCGGGCGAACGCCTCGTCGTCGATCAGGCCGACCTCCTCGAACCGGTCCAGCAACCGGTTCGCCAGGTCGGCCGGCACGTCCTTGGCCGCCAGCTTGTCGGCCAGCTGCTGACGGCTACGGGCCTGCCCGGTCAGCTGGTCGAGCAGGATCTTGCGCGCCACCGACTCGGGGTCGGCCTCGGGGCCGCGCGCGGCCGGGTCCTCGGGCGCCGGCTCCCGCCGCCGCGTCTTCGACGCGGCTCCGGGCCTCCCCCGCCGACCTCGTGGCTGCGGCCCCTCGTCCGGGACCGCCGGGGTGGGGCCGGACGCGCGCTGCGTCCAGGCGTCCACCCCGGCGGCGACGTCACCGAGCCACCCGGGGGGCGGCCGGTCGTCCCCGAACCCGTCGGGATCCGACTCAGAACGCATCGACGCCCAGCGGGTCCGCCGGCGCCTCGGCGTCGACCTGCGGCCCGACGCCGAGCTTCTCGAGGATCTTCTTCTCGAGCTCGTCGGCCAGGTCGGGGTTGTCCCGCAGGAAGTTGCGGGCGTTCTCCTTGCCCTGGCCGAGCTGGTCGCCCTCGTAGGTGTACCAAGCGCCGGCCTTGCGGACCAGGCCCGCCTCGACCCCCACGTCGATCAGGCCGCCCTCGCGGCTGATCCCCTTGCCGTACATGATGTCGAACTCGGCCTGCTTGAACGGCGGGGCGACCTTGTTCTTCACGACCTTGACGCGGGTGCGGTTGCCGACCATGTCGGTGCCGTCCTTGAGCGTCTCGATGCGGCGCACGTCGAGACGGACCGACGCGTAGAACTTCAGCGCGCGACCACCGGTCGTGGTCTCCGGCGAGCCGAACATCACGCCGATCTTCTCGCGCAGCTGGTTGATGAAGATCGCGGTGGTCTTCGAGTTGTTCAGGGCACCGGTCATCTTGCGCAGCGCCTGGCTCATCAGCCGGGCCTGCAGACCCACGTGGCTGTCGCCCATCTCGCCCTCGATCTCGGCGCGCGGCACCAGCGCCGCCACGGAGTCGATCACGATCAGGTCCAGCGCGCCGGAGCGGATCAGCATGTCGGCGATCTCCAGGGCCTGCTCACCGGAGTCGGGCTGGGAGACCAGCAGTGCGTCGGTGTCGACGCCGAGGTTCTTCGCGTAGTCCGGGTCCAGCGCGTGCTCGGCGTCGATGAACGCGACGATGCCACCGGCGCGCTGCGCGCTGGCCACCGCGTGCAGGGCGACCGTCGTCTTGCCGGAGGACTCGGGGCCGTAGATCTCGACGACCCGGCCGCGCGGCAGGCCGCCGAGGCCCAGCGCCACGTCGAGCGCGATCGAACCGGTGGGGATCACTTCGAGCGGGGCGCGGGTCTCGTCGCCGAGCCGCATCACCGAGCCCTTGCCGAACTGGCGCTCGATGTTGGCGAGCGCGGCGTCGAGCGCCTTGTCGCGGTCTCCAGCCATGTCGTTCTTCTCCTTCGGGGGCGTCGCGGCCCCGCGTCGTGGTCGGGTTCGTCCTTGTGTTGTCATCGTCTGCCAGACGCTAGACGGGACCGCCGACAGTGCCGGTCGGGAGACCGGCGAGCTGGGGACGACGTCGACCCTCGCGTCACCTGTGCGGCCAATGTAGCCCGAACACGTGTTCGACTCACGGAGCGGGCCCGGCGTGTCGTCACGAACGCGCTCAGCGATCCCCGCCCGGGATCTCGTAGGTGAGCTCGAGGCCCTGCGCCCACGTCGTGCAGGTGCACCCGTCGGGCTCGGGCAGGTCCTTGATCGTGGCGGTGAGCAGGTCCTTGAGCCGTTCGAGGTTCGCGCGGAACAGCGCGAACACCTCCTCCTGGCCCACGCCCGAACCGGTGTCGGCACCCGCGTCCATGTCGGTGACCAGCGCGATCGCGGTGTAGCACTGCCGCATCTCCCGGGCCAGCACCGCCTCGGGGTGGCCGGTCATGTTGACCAGCGTCCAGCCCTGGTCGGCGTAGTGCCGCGACTCCGCGCGCGTGGAGAACCGCGGCCCCTCGACCACGACCATCGTGCCGCCCCTGCGCACCCGGGGGTCGGCGGCCGCGACGGTGCCGGAGAGCCGCGGGCAGTAGGGGTCGGCGAAGGGCAGGTGCACCGCCCCGGTCTCCACGTAGGTCTGGATCCGCCCGCTGGTGCGGTCGACGAGCTGGTCGGGCACGACGACGTCGCCGGGCGCCACCTCCGGACGCAGTCCCCCGACGGCGCACGGTGCCAGCACATGCCGGACGCCGAGCGAGCGCAACGCCCAGAGGTTCGCCCGGTAGTTGATCCGGTGCGGCGGGTGCTCGTGGTGGACCCCGTGCCGGGGCAGGAACGCCACCCGGCGCCCGGCGACGCTGCCGACCGCGATGGCCGCCGAGGGAGCGCCGTACGGCGTGTCGACGGTGACGTGCTGCGGCTCGTCGAGGAACGAGTAGAAGCCGGTGCCGCCGATGACGGCGACGCCGACCGGCGCGTGGACGAGGCTGTCGGGGGGCGTCGCGGTCATGGGGTCACTCTGCCAGCAGCGTGGCCGACCGGCCGGCGCCCAGGGCGCCCACGCCGACCGCGATGACCAGCGCCGCCGCGAACCAGGCCAGCATCACGTAGCCCCAGCCGCCGACGACCCAGCCCGCGACGCCCCCGGCGGCCGCGGCGGTGACGCCCATGACCAGGTCCGCGGCGCCCTGCACGTCGGGACGGACGTCCAGCGGCGCATGGTCGGCGATCAGCGTGGAGGCGGACACGGTCGCGAACGACCAGCCCAGGCCCAGCAGGAACAGTCCCGCGAGGATCTGCCACGAGCTGCCCTCGGGCGACTCGGCGCAGAGCACCAGCGACACCCAGAGCACCACCGCGCCGGTGCCCATGGTCAGGGCGCGACCGAACCGGTCGGCGGCGACCCCGACCAGCGGCGAGAAGGCGAACATGCCGAGCACGTGGACGCTGATCACGATCCCGATGACCCGCAGCTCGGCGCCGCCGTGCGCCATGTGCAGCGGCGTCATCACCATCACCGCGACCATCACCGCGTGCGCCGCGGCAAGGCCGGTGACGGCGTACGCCAGGACCGGCCGCTGCCGCACCGCGTCCAGCACCCGGGCCCACGACGTGCCGGGGCGGACACCCGTCGCGGGCGTCCCCTCCAGCTCCCGGGACAGCAGCAGCGGGTCGGGCCGCAGCAGCGCCCAGACGACCGCGGCGGCCGCCAGCATGCCGAGGCTGCCGATCGCGAACGGACCGGTCAGCACCGGGATGCCGATCGTCCGGGCCAGAGCGCCGGCGGGCCCGGTGAGATTGGGCCCGGCCACGGCTCCGATCGTCGACGCCCAGACCACAAGCGACAGCGCGCGGCCGCGGTGGGCGGCCGGGGCGAGGTCCGTCGCGGCGTAGCGGGCACCGCTGTTCGCCGCCGTGGTCGCGCCGAGCAGGATCGCCCCGGCCAGCAGCAGCGCCATCGACCCCACCACGCCGGCCAGCACCGCGGTGAGCGCGCCGCACGCGCCCAGCAGGTAGCCGGTCACCAGCCCCACCCGGCGCCCGCGCCGGGACATCAGCCGGGCCAGCAGGTAGGACGCCACCGCGGCGCCGAGCACCTGGAAGGTCTGTGCCAGGCCCGCCTGGCTCTCCGACCCCGAGAGGTCGCGGGCCAGCAGGGAGGCGGTGGTGATGCCGATGGTGATCCCCATGGCTCCGACCGCCTGCGCCGCCACCAGCGTGCGCACGGTGCGCCGCTGTGCCTCGCCCGCGTCCAGCAGCGGACGCGACGGATGCGGCGGGGCGTCGCTCATCGCTCGGACGCCGGCAGCCCCAGGGCCTGCCAGACCGCCGCCCAGACCTGCTTGGTCGACACGCCGTCCGCCAGCGCCTGCGCGGCCGTGCGACCGCCGAGCTCGGCCATGACGAACTGGTCGGCCCACGTCCGGGAGTACGCCGGACCGAGCGCCGCGTCCATCCGCGCCCAGAACTCCGTGTGCCTCATGCTTCCCTCCTCGTCGTGGCAGGCCGACATCCTCTCAACGGCGGCCGGTCCCCGGCGAGGGGGCTGTCGACCGACGCCGGCCGCCGGACCACCGGGGCGGCCTCGACCCAGGGACCCTCAGGTGAGCAGCAGCTTGTCGAGCCGGCGTCCCACCACGACGAGCCCGACGAGCCCCATCGTCACCAGGTAGACGACCGAGACCGCCGAGCCCCACGACAGCGCACCCGTGGCGAGCTCGCGGCACAGCACCACGCCGCGGTAGAGCGGGGTGCACTCCACGATCCAGCGGACCACCGGCGGGAACGCGGTGACCGGGAAGAACGTGGCCGAGAACAGGAACATCGGCAGTGTCGCCAGCGTGACGAACTCGAAGTCCTGCCAGCTGCGCATCCAGGTGGTCAGCGCCATGCACACGCCGCCGAACGCCAGGCCGATCAGCAGCGCGGCGGGCACCACCAGCACGGCCCACCAGGAGCTCACCAGCCCCATCGCGAGCATCACCCCCAGGAACGCCGCGGAGTAGATGCCGCCACGCAGCAGCGACCAGCTCAGCTCGCCGCGGGCGATGTCCATGGTGGTCAACGGCGTCGCCAGCATCTGGTCGAAGAGCTTGTTGTACTTCAGCTTGAAGAAGAAGTTGAACGTCGAGTCCAGCAGCGAGCCGTTCATCGCGGAGGCCGCCAGCATGCCCGGCGCCACGAACTCGGCGTACGGGATGGTCTGCCCGTTGAACTGGAAGCCGGTGACCAGCTGGCCGACGCCGACGCCGATCGAGAACAGGTAGAAGACCGGCTCGAGGAAGCCGCTGATGAAGATGTACCAGGCCCGGCGGTACGCCAGGTAGTTGCGGTAGAGCAGCAGGCCGGTCGCCTCGCCCGCGGACACCGGGGAGGCCGCGGCGCGCCCGACGCTCGTCGTCAGCATGGCCATGGCTACGACACCATCCTTCGGGTGAGCCGGCGCACGGCCCAGAACCAGCCGGCGACGGCCAGCGCGGCCAGATAGGCCACGTGCACCAGGGCCATCGGCCAGTCGAGGTGCCCGAGCGTGAGCATCCGCGTGAGGTCGACGCCGTGCCACAGCGGGGTGATCCGCGCGAGCGCCTCCATCCACGCGTCGAGGTTGGAGATGGGGAAGAACGCCCCGGAGAACAGGAACAGCGGGATCATCCCGAGCCGGAAGACGAGGGCGAACGCGCTCTCGTCCTTCAGCCCCGCCGAGAAGGCATAGATCGGCGTGGCGAACGCGAGGCCGAGCAGCAGCTGCACGAAGAAGGCGCCGACGACGCCGGCCACCGAGGCGAAGACGCCGAACGGCGCCATCACGGCCAGGAACACCGCGCAGGTGGTCGCGACGCGGAAGGTGACGAAGCCGAGGTGGGCCAGGATCACCTCGGAGACGCTCAGCGGGCTGGCGATCATGCCGAAGTAGGTCTTGTGCCATTTCACCATGCCCATGACCGGGTAGGTCACCTCGCCGAAGGCCGTGGTCATCGCCTGGGCGGCGACCATGCCGGGCGCGACGAAGGCGAGGTACGACGTGGCGCCGTCGAGCTTGGCGGGGTCGCCCTTGATGAAGCCGCCCAGCAGCACCCCCATCGCCAGGACGTAGAGCAGCGGCGTCACGAAGGACGAGATGACGCTGCCCTTCCAGGTGCGCTTGTAGACGATGGTCCAGTAGTCGAGCAGCCGGCCCGCGCCGTCGAGGAGGCCGCGCGGCGCGGAGCTCTCCCGGTGGTCGACCTGGTCGAGGTGATCGAGAGCCATCAGTCGACCAGCGTCCGGCCGGTGAGGCGCAGGAAGACGTCCTCCAGGGTCGACCGGCGCACCAGCACCGCGACCGGCTGCAGGCCCCGCTCGTGCACCCGGGCGATGACCTCCTCGCCGTCGTCGCTGTAGACGAGCAGCCGGTCGGGCAGCACCTCGACCCGGTCGCCGAGGTCGGCCACCTTCTCCGCGAGCGCCTCGTGCTCCCCCACCCCGAACCGGAGCTCGGCCACCTCGCGGGTGGAGTGGGCCCCGATCAGCTCCAGCGGGGACCCCTCGGCGACGATGAGGCCCTTGTCCATCACCACCAGGCGGTCGCACAGCTGCTCGGCCTCATCCATGTAGTGGGTGGTGAGCACCAGGGTCACCCCCTGCTGCTTGAGCCGGAACAGCCGGTCCCACACCACGTGTCGCGCCTGCGGGTCGAGGCCGGTGGTGGGCTCGTCGAGCAGCAGCACGTCGGGCCGGTTGATCAGCGACCGCGCGATGGTGAGCCGTCGCTTCATGCCGCCGGAGAGGTCCTCGACCATGGCGCCGGACTTCTCGGTCAGCTGGACGAACTCCAGCAGCTCCTCGACGCGCTCCCGGACCTCCTTGCGGGGCAGGCCGAAGTAGCGCCCGTAGACGTAGAGGTTGTCGCGCACCGTGAGCTCGGTGTCCAGGGTGTCCTCCTGCGGACAGACCCCGATCCGCGCCCGGATCGACGGACCGTCGACCGCCGGGTCGAGCCCGAGGATCCGCAGCTCGCCTCCGCTGACGGGCGAGACCGCGGCCACCATCCGCATCGTGGAGGACTTGCCGGCACCGTTGGGCCCGAGGAAGCCGAACGCCTCTCCCCGACGCACGTCGACGTCGATGCCACGCACCGCCTCGAAGTCACCGAAGGACTTGCGCAGGCCGCGCGCCAGGATCATCGATTCGTCCACGTGGCAGAACCCTAGACAACTCCACCGACAGTCACATCCGACTTTCGACACTAGTCGCTCCGGTCGGGGCCGAAGAGCGGGCGCGGCCACGCGCGTCCGGGCGCCGCGCCTCACGACGGGCCCGGTGTCGGTGCCATGGGTAAGGATGAGGAGGTGACCGACGTCCTCGAGCGCTTCAGCGAGCCCACCCGCACCTGGTTCGGCGCGGCGTTCGCCGAGCCGACCCCGGCGCAGACCGGGGCGTGGGAGGCGATCGGAGCCGGGCGCCACGCCCTGGTGGTGGCGCCGACGGGCTCGGGCAAGACGCTGTCGGCGTTCCTGTGGTCCCTGGACCGGCTGATGGCCGAACCGCCGCCGGAGGACCGCAGCAAGCGCTGTCGGGTGCTCTACGTCTCCCCGCTCAAGGCGCTGGCGGTGGACGTCGAGCGCAACCTGCGCGCGCCGCTGACCGGCATCCGGCACACCGCCGACCGGCTGGGCGCGAAGGTGCCCGAGGTGACCGTGGGCCTGCGCTCGGGCGACACCACCGCCGCGGACCGCCGCCGGCTCTCGAGCACGCCGCCCGACATCCTCATCACCACCCCGGAGTCGCTCTTCTTGATGCTGACCTCGCAGGCGCGGGAGTCCCTGCGTGGCGTGGAGACGGTGATCCTCGACGAGGTGCACGCGGTCGCGGGCAGCAAGCGCGGCGCCCACCTCGCGGTCTCCCTGGAGCGGCTCGACGCGCTCCTCGAGAAACCCGCGCAGCGCATCGGGCTGTCGGCGACGGTGCGCCCGCTGGAGGAGGTCGCCAGGTTCCTGGGCGGCACCGCTCCGGTCGAGATCGTCGCCCCGCCGTCGGAGAAGCGGTGGGACCTCGAGGTCGTCGTCCCGGTCGAGGACATGACCGCCCCCGACGAGTACGACGAGGACAGCGAGGACCCACAGCGCAGCCAGTCGATCTGGCCGCACGTCGAGGAGCGGGTCGTCGACCTGATCGAGCAGCACCGCTCCACGATCGTGTTCGCCAACTCCCGGCGCCTGTCCGAGCGGCTCACCGCACGCCTCAACGAGATCGCCACCGCCCGCGCCGGGGCGGCCCTGCCCGAGCCGGACGCCAGCCCGGCCCAGCTGATGGCGCAGTCCGGCTCCGGCGGTGGCGCCGAGGTCGTGATCGCCAAGGCCCACCACGGCTCGGTGTCGAAGGAGCAGCGCGCGGTCATCGAGGACGACCTCAAGCGCGGCCGGCTGCCGTGCGTGGTCGCGACCAGCAGCCTCGAGCTCGGCATCGACATGGGCGCGGTCGACCTGGTCGTCCAGATCGAGTCGCCGCCCAGCGTCGCGAGCGCCCTGCAGCGCGTCGGCCGCGCCGGTCACCAGGTCGGCGAGGTCTCCCGGGGCGTGCTGTTCCCCAAGCACCGCGGCGACCTCGCCCAGACCGCCGTGGCCGTGCAGCGGATGCGCTCGGGCGACATCGAGTCACTGCGCGTCCCGGCCAACCCGCTCGACGTGCTCGCCCAACAGGTGGTCGCGACCACGGCGCTGGAGGCCTGGACGGCCGACGACCTGTTCGACCTCGTGCGCCGCAGCGCGCCGTTCACCTCGCTGCCCCGGTCGGCCTACGACGCGACCCTCGACCTGCTCTCGGGCCGCTACCCCTCCGACGACTTCGCCGAGCTGCGGCCGCGCATCGTCTGGGACCGGGTCACCGGCGTGCTCACCGGGCGTCCGGGCGCCCAGCGGCTGGCCGTCACCAGTGGCGGCACGATCCCCGATCGCGGCCTCTTCGGGGTCTTCCTGGTCGGAGGGGAGGGCCCCGGCCGCCGGGTCGGCGAGCTCGACGAGGAGATGGTCTACGAGTCGCGGGTGGGCGACATCTTCGCGCTGGGTGCCACCAGCTGGCGGATCGAGGACATCACCCACGACCGGGTCCTCGTCACTCCCGCCCCGGGCGTCCCCGGTCGGCTGCCGTTCTGGAAGGGGGACGCGCTCGGCCGGCCGGCCGAGCTGGGCGAGGCGATCGGCGCCTTCACCCGGGAGCTCGCGGCGCTCCCCCGCGACCAGGCGACCCGCCGGGCGCGCGACGGCGGCCTGGACGAGTGGGCGGCCGGCAACCTGGTCACCTACCTGCACGAGCAGGCCGAGGCGACCAACGCGCTGCCCAGCGACCGCACCCTGGTGGTCGAGCGTTTCCGCGACGAGCTCGGCGACTGGCGACTGGTGGTGCACTCCCCCTTCGGCACGCCGGTGCACGCTCCCTGGGCACTCGCGATCAACGCCCGGCTGCGGGAGCGGTACGGCGTGGACGGCCAGGCGGTCGCCTCCGACGACGGGATCGTGATCCGCATCCCCGACAGCGACGCCGAGCCTCCGGCCGGCGACGTGATCGTCTTCGAGGCCGCCGAGATCGAGGACCTCGTCACCCACGAGGTCGGCGGCTCGGCGCTGTTCGCCGCCCGGTTCCGGGAGTGCGCGGCCCGGGCGCTGCTGCTCCCCCGCCGCGATCCGGGTCGCCGGTCCCCGCTGTGGCAGCAGCGGCAGCGCTCGGCGGCGCTGCTCGAGGTGGCCGCCCAGTACCCGTCCTTCCCGATCGTGCTCGAGGCCGTGCGCGAGTGCCTGCAGGACGTCTACGACCTGCCCTCGCTGGTCGCGCTCATGCAGCGGGTGGAGCGCCGCGAGCTGCAGGTGGTCGACGTCTCCACCCCGGCACCCTCGCCGTTCGCGCGCAGCCTGCTCTTCGGCTATGTCGCGCAGTTCATGTACGAGGGTGACTCCCCGATCGCCGAGCGCCGGGCCGCCGCGCTCTCGCTGGACCAGGGCCTGCTCGCCGAGCTGCTCGGCCGTGCCGAGCTGCGCGAGCTGCTGGATCCCGAGGTGCTCGCCGAGACCGAGGCCGAGCTCCAGCGGCTCGCCGCCGACCGCCGCGCCCGGGACGCCGAGGGCGTCGCCGACCTGCTGCGCGTGCTCGGCCCGCTCAGCGGGGCGGAGGTCGCGCAGCGCTGCACCGACGACGGCGATCCCGGGGCGTGGCTGGGGAGCCTGGCCGACCAGCGCCGGGCCGTCCTGGTGCGCGTCGCGGGCGAGGAGCGGTGGGCCCAGGTCGAGGACGTGCCGAGGCTGCGCGACGGCCTCGGGGTCCCGGTGCCGCCCGGCACCCCCGAGGCGTTCACCGAGCCGGTCGAGGACCCGCTGGGCGACCTGGTCTCGCGCTACGCCCGCACCCACGGCCCGTTCACCACCGAGCAGGTGGCCGAGCGCTTCGGCCTGGGGGCGGCGGTCGTCCGCCACACCCTCCAGCGGCTGGCCGCCCACGGACGGGTGCTCGACGGCGAGTTCCGGCCCGCCGGGTCGGGCACCGAGTGGTGCGACGCCGAGGTGCTGCGTCGGCTGCGCCGTCGTTCGCTCGCGCGGCTGCGCAAGGAGGTCGAGCCGGTGGAGCCGGCCGCGCTCGCCCGCTTCCTGGCGGCCTGGCAGCACGTGGCCCCGGCGGGCTCGGCCGGCAAGGGGCTGCGCGGCGTCGACGGGGTGCTGGCGGTCGTCGACCAGCTCGCGGGCTGCCCGGTGCCGGCCTCGGCGCTCGAGCCGCTGGTGCTCGCCTGCCGCGTGCGCGACTACGAGCCGTCCTACCTCGACGAGCTCACCACCTCCGGCGAGGTCGTCTGGGCCGGCCACGCCAGCCTTCCGGGCGCCGACGGCTGGGTGTCGCTGCACCTCGCCGACTCCGCGCCCCTGACCCTGCCCGAGCCCCAGCCGCTCGAGCTCTCCGAGCTGCACGAGGCGGTGCTGCAGGCGCTGGCGCCGGGCGGCGCGTGGTTCTTCCGCCAGCTCGCCGCCGGCGTCGGCGCCGCAGACGACCGTGCGCTGTCCGCAGCCCTGTGGGACCTGGTCTGGGCCGGACGGATCAGCAACGACACGCTCGCCCCGCTGCGCGCGCTGACCCGCAGCGGCACCCCCAGCCACCGCAGTCGCCGTCCACCCCCGCGGGTGCGGATGTCCTCCACGACCCGCGGCCGGATGCCCGCGCGCAGCGGGCCCCCCGAGACCGCCGGCCGCTGGGCGGTGCTGCCGGACCTCGACCAGGACCCCACCCGCCGGGCGCACGCCACCGCCGAGCGGCTCCTCGACCGGCACGGCGTCGTGATCCGCGGCGCCGCCGTGAGCGAGCGGGTGCCGGGCGGCTTCGCCGCGGTCTACAAGGTGCTGTCGGCCTTCGAGGAGTCCGGCCGCTGCCGCCGGGGCTACTTCGTCGACGGGCTCGGCGCCGCCCAGTTCGGCACGGCCGGCGCGATCGACCGGCTGCGCACGTTCTCCGAGACCGGCTCCCGCGGGCGCGACGACGGGGAGCCGACGGCCCTCGCCCTGGCCGCCACCGACCCCGCGAACCCGTTCGGCGCGGCGCTGCCCTGGCCCGAGAACGAGCGCAGCGGCCACCGTCCGGGCCGGAAGGCCGGAGCGCTGGCGGTGCTGGTGGACGGCGGCCTCGTGCTGTACGTCGAGCGTGGCGGGCGCACCCTGCTCACCTGGAGCGAGGACCCGGACCGGCTCGGGCCGGCAACCGCCGCGCTGGCCGCTGCCGCGCACCGCGGGACCCTGGGCCGGATGACGGTCGAGAAGGCGGACGGGGCGCAGCTGCTCGGCTCGGGCTCGACGCCGTTGCGCGAGGCGCTGCAGGCCGCCGGCTTCGTCTCGACCCCCAAGGGGCTGCGGCTGAGGACGGCGAGCGGTGCCTGAGGGCGACACCGTCTACCGGGCGGCCCGGCTGCTGGACAGGCGGCTGTCCGGTCACGTCCTGCTCGCCACCGACTTCCGGGTGCCGCAGCTCGCGACGATCGACCTCGCCGGCGCGACCGTGCTCGAGACCGTCTCCCGCGGCAAGCACCTGCTCACCCGCATCGACACCGCGCAGAAGGCGTGGACGCTGCACACCCACCTGAAGATGGAGGGCGCCTGGCGGGTCCATGCCCCCGGGGAGCGCTGGCGACGGCCGGCCCACCAGGCCCGGGTCGTCCTGCGCACCGCGGGCGCCGAGGCCGTGGGCTTCTCCCTCGGCGTGGTCGAGCTGCTGCCCCGGGCCCAGGAGCACGAGGTTGTCGGCCACCTCGGCCCCGATCTCCTCGGCCCGGACTGGGACGAGCAGGAAGCGCTGCGCCGGCTGCTCGAGGACCCGGCCCGGCCGCTGAACGAGGTGCTGCTCGACCAGACCCGGCTGGCCGGGATCGGCAACATGTACATGGCCGAGCTCTGCTTCACCGGCGGCGTGCACCCCCGCACCCCGGTCGGCGAGGTCCCCGACCTGCGCCGCCTCGTCCTGCGGGCCAAGCAGATGTTGGAGCTGAACAAGCAGCGCGCGGTGCAGTCGACCACCGGCGACCTGCGCGACCGCGAACGGATGTGGGTCTACCGCCGCGACAAGCGCCCCTGCCGGCGGTGCGGCACCCCCGTCGAGGTGGACATGACCGGACCGGAGGGCCGGGAGCGCGCGACGTACTGGTGCCCGGCCTGCCAGCCCACGGCCGGCTGACCCCGCCGACGCCGACCGCCGGAGCGGGGGTCGGCTCAGGCGGCTGAGGCGACGACCTCGTCGCCGCGCACCTGCGGCGCCACCGTGAGCGGGGTGGCCGCCAGCATCGACTCCTCCATCGCCACGGCGTCGGAGACCTCGCGGAGCACGTCGGAGAGCGGGGCGTCCAGCGCTAGGCACAGCGACGCGAGCAGCTCGGAGGACGCCTCCTTCTGGCCCCGCTCGATCTCCGAGATGTAGCCCAGGCTGACCCGCGCCTCGGCCGAGACCTCGCGCAGGGTCATCCCGCGCTGCATCCGGCGGCCGCGGAGGACGTCGCCGAGCAGTCGACGGAACAGCACCATGCGGGTCTCCTCTCCCTGAGGTCTCCTGCACCCGTCGCGGACAGACCGTGACGAGTCGATGGGTCAACGCTACCCGAGCGGGGTTTCTTCCGCCGCGAGGATCGCGGCGAGAGCCTCCAGGGCCCGGTCGCAGGTCTGGTCCTGGATCTCCTCCCGGCCGCCCTCCAGGTGGAGGTCGACCGCCTCCAGGATGCCCGGGCCGGAGATGCCGACGAACACCGTCCCCGGCTCCTTGCCCTCCTGCTCGGTCGGTCCGGCCACCCCGGTGGTGCTCACGCCGAACGACGCGCCGGTCAGCACCCGGACTCCGGTGGCCATCGCCTTGGCGCACTCGGCCGAGACCACGCCGTGCTCCTCGATCAGCTCGCCGGGGACGTCGAGCATGGCGGCCTTCACCTCGGTGGCGTAGGTCACGACCCCGCCGAGATAGGTCTCCGACGACCCCGGGACGGTCGTGAAGTGCACCGCCAACCGCCCACCGGTCAACGACTCCGCGGTCGCCACCGTGTGGGCCGCCGCGCGCAGCAGGAGGTGCACCCGGGTGTCGAGATCGGTCATGCGCGCGATGCTAGCCCGGGCAGTAGTCTCGCCGGCATGGCACTGCCTATCGAGGACTACGCACTCATCGGCGACCTGCGCACCGCGGCGCTGGTCGGCCGCAACGGATCGATCGACTGGCTCTGTCTGCCGCGGTTCGACTCCCCCGCCTGTCTGGCGGGTCTCGTCGGCTCCGACGAGAACGGTCACTGGCAGCTGCACCCGGAGGGGGACTACGAGACCAGCCGCCGCTACCTGGGCGGCTCGGCGGTGCTCGAGACGACCTTCACGACCGCCACCGGCGTGGTGACGCTGACCGACCTGATGCCGCGAGGCGACCAGCGCGCCGACGTCGTGCGAAGCGTGACCGGCGTGCGCGGGACCGTCCGGATGCACCACCGCTGGGTGATCCGGTTCGACTACGGCAAGGTCCGCCCCTGGGTCCGCCGCCAGACCATCGGGGGCGAGCAGGTGATCAGCGCGATCGCCGGGCCCGACCAGCTGCTGCTGCGGGGTCCGCGGCTGCCCCGGGCCACCGACCACCGTCACGAGGACACCTTCGACGTCACCGAGGGCGAGGAGCTGGTCTTCTCCACCACCTGGCTCCCCTCCCACGTCGAGCCGCACGACCTCGGCGACCTGCGCGACCGGATCCGCGCGACCGTCGAGGCCGACGAGGCCTGGGCCGGCCGCTGTCCCGACGACCTGCCGCACGCCGACGTGGTGCTGCGCTCCCTGCTCACGCTGCGCCTGCTCACCCACGAGGTGACCGGCGGCATCGTCGCCGCGCCGACCACCTCACTGCCCGAGGACTTCGGCGGCGAGCGCAACTGGGACTACCGCTTCTGCTGGCTGCGCGACGCCGCGCTGACCCTGACCTCGCTGGTCCGTGCGGGCTACGTCGACGAGGCGACGCTGTGGCGGAGCTGGCTGCTGCGCAGCGTTGCGGGCGACCCCGAGGACCTGCAGATCATGTACGCCGTCGACGGAGCCCGTCGGCTCCCGGAGCGCACCCTGGACCACCTGACCGGCTACGAGCAGTCCCGGCCGGTGCGGATCGGCAACGCCGCGGTCGACCAGCACCAGTCCGACGTCCTGGGCGAGGTGATGGTCGCCCTGGAGCACGCCCGCGATGCCGGCGCGGACTCCGACAGCAACGCCTGGGCCCTCCAGGTGGCGCTGGTGGAGAACCTCGCCGAGAAGTGGCAGGAGCCCGACAACGGGCTCTGGGAGATCCGCGGCAAGCCGCAGCACTTCACGCACTCCCGGGCGATGGTCTGGGCCGCGTTCGACCGGGCCGTGCGAGCGGTGGAGAAGTCCGGCCTGGAGGGCCCCGTGGAGCGGTGGCGGCAGATCCGCGACGCCGTGCACGAGGAGATCCTGGCGCACGGCTTCGACCACGAGCGCGGCACCTTCACCCAGCACTACGACACCACCGAGGTCGACGCCTCGCTGCTCGTGCTGCCCCAGATCGGGTTCCTGCCCGGTGACGACCCGCGGATCCTCGGCACGATCAAGGCGATCGAGGAGGACCTGATCCGTGACGGGCTGGTGCTGCGCTACCGCACCCAGTCCGGCGTCGACGGCCTGTCCGGTGACGAGCACCCGTTCCTCGCCTGCTCGTTCTGGCTGGTGTCCGCCTACGCGCTGGCGGGTCGCCGCGACCAGGCGCACGCCCTCTTCGACCGGCTGGTGGGCCTGGTCAACGACGTGGGCCTGCTCTCCGAGGAGTACGACGCCGCGAACGGACGGATGGTCGGCAACTTCCCCCAGGCGTTCAGCCACCTGGCGCTGGTGCAGGCCGCCTTCGACCTGGCCGGGCGCTGACGGCTCCACCCGTGCACCGGCACCGGGCACGGGTGGTCCGTCGGCCCCCGGCACCCCGGCTCATCGGCCCTACCGGCCGCACCCGTGCGAACACGACCGTGGGTCCGTGAGAACCAGGACCGAGCACGATCGCCCGACGCCCGCGCCCCCGTTGCCCGACCTCCTCGCCGAGTGGGTGACCGCCGGGCTGATCTCCCCGGATCAGGCACGCGCCGTCGGTGAGCACGAGGCCCGGCGAGCCACCGCCCCGGGCGGTCCGGCCCCGGGCGGTCCGGTCCCCGGGCCGCCGGCAGAGGGCTCGCTCGTCGTCGAGGCGCTCGGCTACCTCGGCGGGATCATCATGCTCGTCGGCGCCCTCCTGCTGGGGAGCCTGTTCTGGGCGGACCTGCCGACGGGCGTGCGGCTGCTCCTCATCGCCCTGGCCGCGTGCGCGCTGGTCGCGGCCGGCGTTGCGGTGCCCGAGCGGCTGGGAGACGCCGCGGCCCGGCTGCGCTCGGTGTTGTGGGCGCTCGCCGTGGCGGCGACCGGCGCGTTCATGGTGGTCTTCACCAGCGACGTGCTCGATCGCCAGGACGAGTCGTCGTTGCTGGTGGTCGGGCCGTGCACCGCCGCCGTCGCGGCGGTGCTGTGGTGGCGGCGCCCGACCTGGCTGCAGCAGCTGGCGCTGCTGGTGCCCGTGGTGCTCACCGCCATCGGCGTCGGCTTCCAGATCGGCGGAACCGACAGCTCCTGGCCGGGCGGCATGGTCTGGATCGCCGCGACCGTCTGGGCCGCGGCGGCGTGGGCCGGTTGGCTCCGACCGCGCGTGACGGGCGTGCCCCTCGGCGGCCTGGTCGCCACCTTCGGTGGGCTCTCGATCGACAACGATCTGGGCATCGCGCTCGCCTTGGGCACCGCGGTGGCGCTGGTGGTCCTCGCCCTCTACGAGCGCAGCCTGCCCTGGCTGGGCGTGGCGGCCGTGGCGGTCCTGCAGTCGACGCCCCGCGCCGCCGTGGCGTGGTTCCCTGGCCGGCTCTCGGCAGCGCTGACCCTGATCGTCACCGGCGGGCTGCTCGTGGCCGCCGCGGTGTGGGTCGCCCGACACCAGGGCGGCCCGACCGCACTGTCCGAACCGGGCCGGCCGCGCAACGGCACAGGGGGCCGACCCGAAGGCCGACCCCCTGTGCGGGACTGACGAGGGCTGCTCAGCGCCCGTGACCGCCGTGGTGCCCGTGGCTGCCGCCGTGGTGGCCGTGCCTGCCTCCGTGGTGGCCGTGGCCGGCCCCGTGACCGTGGCCCGGCTGGCTAAGCACCTCGACCTGCACCGAGGTGCTCGAGGGCCCGGTCTCGGAGTCACCGAGGTAGGAGACCTCGACCGTCTGCGTACCGGCTGAGGCGAACGGGTCCAGCCGGACCCGGGCCCGGCCCGCGTGGTCCAGCTCGACGGTGTAGGTCTTGCCGTCCGCGACGACCTGCACGGTCCCGGTGGGCGTCGCGCCCGAGGCCGACCGGACGTCGACGTGGACCTTCACCCGGGTGCGTCCCGCCGTCACCGTGCGAGGCGTCGCCTTGGCGTGGAGGGTCCCCTCGGCCGGGAAGCCAGGGATGTCGATCCCGACGATCTCCGGGTCGTGGTCCGAGGCCCGGAACTGGTTCGCCTGGTAGAAGTCGGTCGCGTTGTAGTTGTCGCGGCTGTACTCGAACGCGACCGCCTCGTCGGCGTTGATGTTCCAGATGTCCACCCCCGTGACGTCCGCGAACGCCGCGGCGTTGGCGAACACGTGGTCCAGCGACCCGACCATCCCCCCGAAGTCGTAGGTCCACTCGTCGGCCTGGTCGGACTGAAGGTTGGTGAAGCCGCCGTCCTCGAGGACCTGGACCGGGTCCTCCATGGAGTAGGCGTTGTAGTCACCGGTCATGAACAGCGTGTCGATGCCGCGGTCGGCCTCGAACTTGTCGGCGAAGGTCAGCAGGTCGTGGGCCTGCGCGACGCGGTCCGGGTTGGCGTTGCCCTGGCCGGTGTGGTCATCGGTCCCCGAGCCCTTGGACTTGAAGTGGTTGACGATCACTCCGAAGGTGGTGTCGTCGTTCGCGCCCGCCGGCCTGAAGGCCTGGGCCAGCGGCTCCCGGGCGTCGTAGAACGCAGCCGAGCCGACGAGCACCTCGGAGTCACCCACCGGCTGGACGGTCGCGGGGTTGTAGATGAACGCGGTGCGGATCACGTCCTGCTCGTCGAGCGGGGGAAGGTCGCTCGCGGCCGGCGACGGCACGTAGGCCCATCGGGTGGTGCCGGCCGCCTGGTTGAGCGCATCGACCAGCGTCGACAGCGCGTAGTCCCGGTCCTTGCCGAACTTCACCGAGTTCTCGATCTCCTCCAGGGACACGATGTCGGCGTCCATGGTGTTGATCGCGGCCACGATCTTGTCCTGCTGGCGCTTGAGGTCCTCGGCCTGGGCCGCGCCGCGCGGACCGCTCTCACCACAGTCCCTGTCGGTGACGGGGTCGCCGTCGCGGTCCTCGTAGTACGTGCAGGAGCCACCGGCCGCGACGTACTCCTCACCCGTGGTCGGGAAGTAGTTCAGCACGTTGAAGGTGGCCAGCTTCAGGTCGCCGCCGACGTCCTGCGGAGCGGCGTTCTCCGAGCGGGTGTCGCTGAAGGTGACGACGTCCTTGCCCTCGTCGGTGACCTGGTGGGTCGGCTGGAGCTTCCAGGTCTTGTTGCGGTAGTCCAGCACCACCGGCTGGTGGAAGGTCGCGGCCGAGGACACCCGCACCGGGTTGTCGGTGCCGAGCCAGGGCAGCGGGATGTCCTGGTTGTCGCCGCCGCCGTACGGCAGGAAGTTGGTGCTCGACCCATCGTCCAGCGTGATCGCACGGGCGGCGTTGTCGGCCTCGACCGCGGCGACCGCGGCGGCGTCCTGGGCGTCGGCCATCTCCGTCGGGGTGATCAGCGGCGTGTCGCCGGTGGCCAGCCCGATCTCGGCGTACTGGTTGGTGGTGTAGTTGTCCGTGACCGTGAAGTGCTGCCCCGAGAGGTCGAGCAGCTCGCTCTCGTGGGCCTCCCGGCCGGCGTCCGTCGTCGGGAGATCGCCCTTGAGGGCCGTGACCTCCTGGTGAGCGGCGCTCAGCTCGGTGACGCCGGTGGCCGGCACGGTCAGCTCGGTGAGGCCGCCGTACTCGCTGACCGAGCCGGTGACCTGCACGTAGTCGCCCGGCTGCACCGTCACGGCACCCGAGGGCTGGTAGACGTAGACCCCGTCGGACGCGCCCGGCGTCGCGTCGTCCGCGCCACCCGTGCCCTGGGTCTGGATCACGTAGCCGTAGAAACCACCCGAGGGGTACGCCGCCGTGACGACGCCCACCGTGGTGACGTCCTTCCCGGCCAGCGGCGAGCTGCTGCCCGTCCCCTGGATCTCGGCGATGGTCGCGTCCACCGGGGTGCCGGTGTCGCCACCGCCGCCGCCACCAGCGCCGCCGTCGCCGTTCGAGGACTCCGGCGTCGGCGCGGTGATCGTGAAGTCGGCCGAATTGACGTCGGTGTCGGTGCCGGCGGCGGCCC
Source organism: Nocardioides panaciterrulae (assembly GCF_013409645.1). Classification (NCBI taxonomy): domain Bacteria; kingdom Bacillati; phylum Actinomycetota; class Actinomycetes; order Propionibacteriales; family Nocardioidaceae; genus Nocardioides; species Nocardioides panaciterrulae. Next base: position 2,399,726 of record NZ_JACCBG010000001.1, read on the forward strand.
GCTGTGCGGACGCGGTGCTGGAGACCCCGCCGGTCTTCGCGCCCTCGAAGGTGTTGCTGTTGACCCCGACGAGGTCGACGACCCCGGTGGTGCCCGCAGCGTCCCCGGTCGGCGGGTTCAGCGCGGCCGTGCCTTCGGCGAGCCACACGGTGAACGCGCTGCCGGACATGGCCGTGGTGCCGGTGGCGTCCGGGGTGGGGAGGTCGGTGGTCCCGCCGGCCCCCGCCGCTTCCTCGACCAGGTAGTGCCCGCCGGCCGGCACGCTGCCGTGCAGCTCGGTGACACCGCTGGCCGGGTTCGCGCTGCCGCTGCTGCGGTACTGGATCGACAGGCCCTCGACGCTGATCGGCGCCGACGTGGGGTTGTAGAGCTCGACGAAGTCGTTCTTCAGGGTGGCGCCGGAGTTGCCACCACCGCCGTACGCCTCGCTGATGACGAGGCCGGTGCCGTCGGTGCTGGCGACGGCCGGAGCGGTGGCGGCCAGGGCCACCCCGCTGCTGACCAGCGCGAAGCCGCCCAGGACGGCCGTGATCTTGCGTGGTGAGGGCATAGGTGAGCCTTCCGAGGTGCGTGTGCCGAGAGACCACTGATGTGGTGTGAGACGGCTCACCCTAACCCTCGCCTACGCCCACTTGAGCGCAAGGAGAGCCGAACGTCAGGTCAACAGTTCGTGATCAGCTGCCGTTGCGCGACGCTGGCGCCGCACGTCCCTGAAGAACTCGTAGCCGGACCACAGCGTCATCGCGACCGCGGCCGCCAGCAGCACCTGGGCGAGGTAGAAGACGATCTCGCCGGGCGTGTCCAGGGCCCCGTCGACCTGCCGCAGGGGCAGGCACAACAGGCCCAGCGCCAGGGCCTGCAGTGTGGTCTTGACCTTCCCGCTGTGGGCGGCGGGGATGACGACGTCCTTGAGCAACGAGAGCCTCAGCAGCGTGACGCTCCACTCCCGCACCAGCACCACGATCGTGACCCACCACCACACGTCACCGACCACCGAGAGCCCGACGAAGGCCATGCCGGTGATCGCCTTGTCTGCGATCGGGTCGGCGATCTTGCCGAAGTTCGTCACCAGGCCCCGGGCCCGGGCGATGTCGCCGTCGATCTTGTCGGTCACCATCGCCACCGCGAACAGCGCCCACGCGACCGTGCGCCAGAGCACGGAGTCCCCGCCGTCGATCAGCAGCGCCCAGCCGAAGAACGGCACCATCACGATGCGCAGCGTGGTCAGGAGGTTGGGCAGGTTCAGGTTGCTGACCTGTCGCTCGGGAGTGGTCACGGGCCCTCCGCGATCGGTCGGGCCACGAGGTCCACGCCCTCGGAGGCGACGACCAGCGCGGGCACCAGGTCGCCGACGACCGTGCCGGCCGGCACGCTCTCCAGCGAGGTGGTGCCGTCGACCTCCGGCCCCTGGTGGTCGGCGCGGCCCTCGGCCGCCCGGTCGCCGCCCAGTGAGTCAGCCAGTGAGTCAGCCAGTGAGTCGCCCAATGACTCCACCAGCACGGTCACCTGCTCACCGATCCGCTCCTCGGCCCGCTGGGCGTTGAGCTCCTCGACCAGGGCGGTGACGTGCTCGGCACGCGCGCGCACCTCGTCGTCGTCCAGCTTGCCGTCGTAGGTCGCCGCCTCGGTGCCGTCCTCGTCGGAGTAGCCGAACACGCCGGTCACGTCCATCCGCGCGGCGACGAGGAAGTCGCACAGGGTCTGCAGGTCGTCCTCGGTCTCCCCGGGGAACCCGACGATCACATTGGAGCGCACCCCGGCCTCGGGGGCCAGCGCGCGGATCCGCTCGAGCAGCCCCAGGAAGCTCTCCGGGTCGCCGAACCGCCGCATCCGGCGCAGCACCGCGGCGCTGGCGTGCTGGAAGGACAGGTCGAAGTACGGCACCACGCCCGGCGTGGCGGCGATCGTCTCGATCAGCCCCGGCCGGGTCTCCGCCGGCTGCAGGTAGGACACCCGCACCCGCTGCACGCCGTCGACCGCCGCGAGCTCGGGCAGCAGGGTCTCCAGCAGGCGCAGGTCGCCGAGGTCCTTGCCGTAGGAGGTGGAGTTCTCGCTCACCAGGAACAGCTCGCGCACCCCCTGCTCGCCCAGCCAGCGGGCCTCGGCGAGCACGTCGGAGGGCCGACGACTGACGAACGAGCCGCGGAAGCTGGGGATCGCACAGAACGAGCAGCGGCGGTCACAGCCGCTGGCCAGCTTCAGCGGGGCCACCGGACCGCCGTCGAGGCGGCGGCGTACGGCGCGGGGGCCGGTCGCCGGGCCACCGACGCCGAGGTCCGCGGTCGGGGCGGGCTGGACCGAGGCGTGCCCGGGGACCGCGGCGGTGCTGGCCGCGCGCTCCACCGGCGAGATCGGCAGCAGCCGCCTGCGGTCCTGGGGCGTGTGGGCCTGGTGGGTCTCGCCGGCGACGATCGAGCGCAGCCGGGCCGCGATGTCGGGGTAGTCGTCGAAGCCGAGCACCGCGTCGGCCTCGGGCAGGGAGTCCGCGAGGTCCTTGCCGTAGCGCTCGGCCAGGCAGCCCACCGCCACGACGGCCTGGGTGCGGCCGCTCTGCTTGAGGTCCGCGGCCTGGAGCAGCGTGTCCACCGAGTCCTTCTTGGCGGCCTCGACGAAGCCGCAGGTGTTGACCACCACCGTCTCCGCGTCGGCCGGGTCGCCGACCAGCCGGAAGCCGTCGGCCTCCAGGCGGCCGGCCAGCTCCTCGGAGTCGACCTCGTTGCGGGCGCAGCCCAGGGTGACCAGGGCGACCGACATCGGCGCGGACCTCGGGGAGTCGTCTCCCGTGGCGGCGGTGTCGGTGGTGCCTGGTGTGCCGGGGATGCCGGTAGTGCTCAGCGTCGTCATGATCGTCACGAGTATGCCCGCTCCGCGCGACCCGACACACATCGTGCCGCGGGGGCGGTGACCGTGCTCACCGCCCCCGTCCCCGGATCGCCGGTTCCGTGGACCCTCAGCGCACCGTGAAGGTGTCCTGGGCCGGCTGGCCGTCGGCGCCGAGGGCTCCGCGGTCGTGACCGTCGACCTTGATCCGCAGCGAGCCGTCCGAGGACTGCACGCGCACCGGCGGGACGACCGATTTCAGCACGTGCCGCTCACCGAGCGAGAGGTCGCCGCTCCACGCGACGCTGCCCGACCCGTCCCTCACGACCACGTGGGCGCCGCCCTTGGCGGTCGACAGGACCACCGGGACCGGGTCGCCCAGCCGCACGTTGCTGTTCGGCCCGGCCGAGCCGTTGAGGCGCGGCGCCGGCGGGGTGAGCTCGACCGGGCTGTCCATGACCAGCCGGGCCACGGACCAGGCCAGGACCAGCGTCATCACCGCGGCGACCAGCACCGACCAGTTCGCCCCGCCCCGGGTCCCGCGGATAGAGCCGCCCGCCCCCGTGGCCAGCTCGGCCTCGAAGACGCGGCGCGGGTTGATGGGGGCGTCGGCGTACCGCTCGTCGTAGGCGGTGAGCAGAGGCGTCACGTCCACGCCCAGCACCCGGGCCAGCGTGCGCAGGTGGCCGCGGGCGTAGAAGTCCCCGCCGCAGGGGGCGAAGTCGTCGACCTCGATCGACTCGATCACGTGCGGGCGGATCCGGGTGCGCTCGGCCAGCTGGTCGACCGAGAGACCCAGACGGGTGCGCGCCGCGACCAGCTCGGGCCCGACCACCGGGTCCTCGGCGGGCTCGACGGCGAAGTCGTCGATCACCAGCGGCTCGACCGGTGAGCCGGCCCGGGCGATCGGGCGGACCCGGTCGCTCCACACCACGGTCTCCTCGACCAGGTTGACCCGGCCGGGCCGGCGCAGCTCGCGGGCCTCGGACAGCCCCCGGCGCTCCGCGTCGTCCCGGTCCGGCGCCAGGGCGGCTGCCCCCGGCGTGACGTCCAGTGCCAGGTCGCTGCGGAACTCGGCGCGGACGGCGGTCACGGGCTCGCGCAGCGGCACCGGGGTGGCGCTCGCCACCATGTCCGGGTCCTCGCTGTGCGCCGCGGCGGGGGCGGCGAGCGGCCCTGCCTCCGACGCGGGCGCCGGGTCCGCCTCCTCGTCGACGAGGATGCGGCGCCCGGGCAGCAGCGCCGACACGACGCCGATGCCGCGGGCGATCACCGGACGCGGGTCGGGCCAGCGCCGGGGCTCCCCGGCGACGTCCTGCTCGTCCACTGCCTCGTCAGGATCCCGAAGGGCCCGGCCGAGGCGGGCACGCCCCACCGCGGGGGCCTCGGGCTCCGGCGCGGGCGCCACCTCGTCGGCCGCCGTCGGGACCGGCCCGACCTCGACGATGTCGCTGGCGCCACCGGCCAGGCGGACCAGCGCCGCGGTCAGGTCGTCGCCGGCGCCGCTCACCCGGGTGGACAGCGCGAGCGGGACGGCGAACGGGGCGCCGTACATCCGCTCGGCGACCCGCGACTGGCGTCGGCCGCTGCCGTCGAGTTCCTCGAGCACCCGGTCGGTGTTGCGGGCGACCAGGACCACCCGGCCGTCGCGGAGCACGCCGCGCCGGGGCCGGTGCTCGACCCGGGCCAGCGCGCCCCACGGCATCCCGCGCCAGGTGCGCCCCAGCCGGATCCGGACGCCCTGCGTGTCGGCGACCAGCAGCGGGGTGCGGGCGTCGACGAAGGCGCGCAGGTGCGCGATTCCGAGCACACCCATCACCACGACCAGCGCCCAGTCCAGCCACGAGCCGGTGCCGGTGGCCCGGGCCAGGTAGGCGATGGCCACGGCGGAGGCCAGCCCACCGAGCAGCGCGGCCAGGCCGCCGTTCCGGCGGATCTCCACCGGGTGCGGCGCGAGCCCGAGGGGCTCCGCCGGCGTGTCGTCGTAGGACCCCGGCTGGTCCAGGGTCTCGTCGGTCAGGGCACGTGCCTCCATCACATCTCTCCTTGGAGCGTGGCGATGACGCCGTCGATCTCGTCTGGCTTCACGAGCACGTCGCGTGCCTTGGACCCCTCACTGGGTCCGACCACGCCCCGGCTCTCGAGGATGTCCATCAGTCGACCCGCCTTGGCGAAGCCGACGCGCAGCTTGCGCTGCAGCATCGAGGTCGACCCGAACTGCGTCGACACCACGAGCTCGATCGCCTGGATCACCAGGTCGAGGTCGTCGCCGATGTCGTCGTCGAGCTCGCGCTTGCTCTGCGCCGGCGCCGTGACGTCCTCGCGGTACGTCGGCTCGAGCTGGCCCCGGCAGTGCTTGACCACCTGGGCGATCTCCAGCTCGGTCACCCACGACCCCTGGACGCGCACCGGCTTGGAGGCACCCATGGGCAGGAACAGGCCGTCGCCCTGGCCGACGAGCTTCTCGGCGCCCGGCTGGTCCAGGATGACCCGGCTGTCGGCCAGGCTGGAGGTGGCGAACGCCAGCCGGGAGGGCACGTTGGCCTTGATCAGGCCGGTGACGACGTCGACGCTGGGTCGCTGGGTGGCGAGCACCAGGTGGATGCCCGCGGCCCGGGCCAGCTGGGTGATGCGCACGACCGCGTCCTCGACGTCGCGCGGGGCGACCATCATCAGGTCGGCGAGCTCGTCGACGATCACCAGCAGGTAGGGGTACGGCGTCAGCTCGCGCTCACTGTCCGGCGGCAGCTCGACCTTGCCGGCCCGGACGGCCTTGTTGAAGTCGTCGATGTGCCGGAACCCGAAGTTCGCGAGGTCGTCGTAGCGCAGGTCCATCTCGCGCACGACCCAGGCCAGCGCCTCGGCCGCCTTCTTGGGGTTGGTGATGATCGGCGTGATCAGGTGCGGGACGCCCTCGTAGGCGTTCAGCTCGACCCGCTTGGGGTCGACCATGATCATCCGCACCTCGTCGGGCGTGGAGCGCATCAGGATCGAGGTGATCATCGAGTTGATGAAGCTCGACTTTCCCGAGCCGGTGGCGCCGGCGACGAGTAGGTGCGGCATCTTCGCGAGGTTCGCGACCACGAAGCCGCCCTCGACGTCCTTGCCGAGGCCGGCGACCATCGGGTGGTGGTCGGACCGCGCGGTGTTGGAGCGCAGCACGTCGCCGAGCGAGACGATCTCCTTGTCGACGTTGGGGATCTCCACGCCGACCGCGGACTTGCCGGGGATCGGGCTGAGGATCCGCACGTCGGCCGAGGCCACCGCGTAGGCGATGTTCCGCTGGATGTTCGTGATCTTCTCGACCTTGACGCCGGGGCCGAGCTCGACCTCGTAGCGGGTGACCGTCGGCCCCCGGGTGTAGCCGGTGACCTGGGCGTCGATCGAGAACTCCTCCAGCACCTGGGTGAGCCGGTCGACCACGGCGTCGCTGGCCTTGGACCGGGGCTTGTGCGGCGACCCCGGCTTGAGCACCTCGTTCCCGGGCAGCGTGTAGGCGATGTCGCCGGAGAGCGCGAGCTGCTCGACGCGCGGGGGCAGCGGCGTGTGCGGCGGCGGGGCCAGCTCGACCTTCTCCGCTGCCTCGGGCACGGCGTCGATGCCCACCGGGTCGGTCTCGGCGAGCGCGACGTCGACGGCGTCGGGGGTCCGGCGCCCGCGGCGCTTCTTCACCTCGCGGTCCTCCAGCACCGGGCTGTCGTACGCCGGGTCGCCCATCGGGAGGTCGAGGTCGTCCTGGGGCCGGGACCTGCGGCTCCGGGCCGACGGCTTGGGAGCGTCGCGCTCCTCGTCCTCGTCCGGATGGCGGCCCAGCAGGCTGTCGCGGGTCAGGGCGAGCTTGGCGGGCACCTGGTAGAGCGGCGTGGCGGTGATGACCAGCACGCCGAAGAAGGCCAGCAGGACCAGCAGCGGCACCACGACGTACGCCGTGCGCAGCAGGTCGAGCAGCAGGCTGGCCACGACGTACCCGACCGCGCCGCCGGCATCGCGCAGGTCGCTGGCGTCGCCCAGCACCGGCTGCGGGTTGTCGTTGGCGATCTGCACGATCCCGAGGACGCCGAAGCACAGCGCCGTCCAGCCGACGGCCTGGCGACCCGCCGGACCGTTGTGCTCGGGGTCGCGCATGTTGCGCCAGCCGACCCAGACCAGGGCCAGCGGCACCAGGAAGCCGACCTTGCCGACCGAGCCCTCGACGATCGTGCGGACGCCGCCCATCACCGAGCCCGGCAGCTGCCACCACACGGCCGCGGCCGAGATGATCGCGAGGCCGACCAGCAGCAGGCCGGCGCCGTCGCGGCGGAGCTCCGGCTCGAGCTCACGCGCGGAGTGGCCGATGCTGCGGGCCAGCGCCCCGAGGGCGTGGGCGATGCCCAGCCAGAGCGCGGTCAGCCCGTGGCCGAGCGCGGTGAACGCGCCGGCGACCGGCCCCGGCCCACTACGCACAGCGCGCGGCGCCGGGCGCCGCGCGCTGGAGGACCGGCTCTTGGTGGAGGACGCCCGGCTGCGGGACGTGCTGCTCGAGCCGGACCTGCTCCGGGAGGTGCTTCCGCTACTCCGTGATCGGGTGCTCGAGCCGCCCTTACCGGTGCTGCGCGTGCCGGTGGTGGACGTGCTCTTGCTCCGCGACCCCGGCGGGGAAGACGTACGGGTCGCCATGGTCATCAACGTAATCGATGGTCCCACCTGTCACAGGGACCACAGGGAGCGTGTCGGGGTGCCGTCCGGCACCGGGCACGGTACGGCGGGGCGCGCGACCCTTCCCGGGTCGCCACGGGCGCTGCCATGCTGCGCGCGTGCGCACCGGGGTCGTGTGGGTCGTGCCGGCCGTGCTCGCCGGGGTCGACTGGTGGGCGGTGGCCACCGGGGCCCGGCGTACCGAGACCTGGGCGAAGCCGGCCACCCTGCTCGCGCTGCTCGGGACCGCCGCCGCGCTCGGCGGCACCGGGTCCGTCCCCGGGCGCTGGCTGCTCGTCGCGCTGGCGTTCGGCCTCGCCGGCGACGTGTTCCTGCTCGGCGGCACGCTGGGCCGCTTCCGGGCCGGCCTCGGCGCCTTCCTGCTCGGCCACCTGGCCTACCTGGTCTGCTTCGCGCGGCTCGGGCTCCCCGGGGCGAGCTGGTCCTGGCTGGGCGTGCTGGTCCTCGTGGGGGTGCTCGCGGCGACCCGCCGGGTGCTGCCCGCCACGCTCCGGCTGGACGGCCCGGCTCTGGCGGTGCCGGTGGCCGCCTACATGCTGGTCATCGCCGCGATGCTGCTCGGCGCGTGGTGGACCGGCGAGCCGCTCGTGGCCGTGGGCGCCGCCGTCTTCGTGGTCAGCGACGCCGTCCTGTCCGTCGACCGGTTCGTGCGGCCACTCCCCCACGCCCACCTGCTGGTGATGGTCACCTACCACCTGGGGCAGGGGCTGGTCACGGCCGGCGTCCTCGTCGCGACCACCTGAGCTGAGCAGCTCGACGCCGGAGCGGGTCAGGGGGCAGTGGGGCGGCCGGCCATGGGCACGCGCAGGGTGAAGGTGCTGCCCCGGTCGAGGGCGGAGTCCACCTCGATGGTGCCGCCGTGGACGTCGGCGATGCGCCGCGCGATCGCCAGCCCGAGCCCGGTGCCGGGGATCGTCAGCGCCTCGGGGTTGGTCGTCCGGTGGAAGGCCGAGAACAGCCGGGCCTGGTCGGCCGGCGCGATGCCGAGGCCGGTGTCGGTGACCGCGACCTCGCCATGGCCCTCGACCGCGCGCACCACGACGTCGACCGAGCCGCCGGGGCGGGTGTACTTCACCGCGTTGCCACAGATGTTGTCGATCGCGCGGGCCAGCTCGTCGGGGTCGCCGGCGACGACGACCTCGTGCTCGGGCACCACCAGGCACAGGGCCACGCCAGCCGACTCGGCCTGGATGGCGAGCATGTCCAGACTGGCGCGGCACGTCTCGCCGAGGTCGACCGGGATCCGGACGTGCTCGCGCTTGTCCTGGATGCGGGCGTAGTCCAGCAGGCTTCCGACCAGCCGCTGCAGGCGGGCCGCGTTCCGGCTGATCGCCGAGACCGACGGCACGTGCACATGGCTGTCCTCGAGCAGCTCGGCGTGGCCGACGATCGAGGTCAGCGGCGTGCGCAGCTCGTGGGAGATCGTGGCGATCAGCTCCCCCTTGTAGCGGTCCACCTCCTGCAGCTCGGCCATCAGCCGACGCTGGGTCTCGCGCACCCGCGCCTCGAGCACCACACGGCCCAGCTCCCTGCTGGCCTCGTGGATGGCGTCGAGCTCGGCCTCATTGAACTCCGGCTGGTCCTGACCGCGCATCACGCCGAGGTAGCCGAGCACCTCGGTGCCGGCACCGACCGGGGAGACGACCATCCGGCTCCAGTCGTGGCGTCGGATGTGCGCGGCCAGGGCGTCCCGGCTGCCCGGCAGGGCCTCGCAACCCCGGCCGTCCGCGTGCATCACGATCGGGCGGGCGCCGTGGGCGGCCACGTGGGCCACCAGGTCGGCCCGCAACGCGGGCAGCGGCCCGCTGGCGGGATTCTCGCCGGGGAAGCCGGCGACCTGCTCACGCCGGTTGTCGAGCGGGTCCGGGAAGCAGCGCAGGGACACCTGGGCGGCCGGCATGCCCCGGTGAACGGCCGCCGCCGCGGTGGCCAGCACCTCGTCCAGGTCACCGGAGACCGCGGTGAGGACCACCTCCTTGACCGCCTGGCCCAGGCGCACCTGCTCGGCCAGTCGCTCGCGCTGTTGGGCGTTGGAGATGGCCAGCCCGGCCTGCACCACGAACATCTCGAGCAGCTCGCGCTGCTGCTGGTCGGGCACCCGGTTGCCCGGCGGCAGGTCGACCGCCATGTTGCCCAGCAGGGCGCCGTCCGCGGAGTCGAGGGGTGCGTAGAGGGCGTCGAGCGGGTGCCAGCTGTCGGGGGCGTCGCCCGGCACGATGTCGGGCACCCACATGTTCTTGTAGAAGTCGGTGGAGACCCGACCGTACGGGACGTAGCGCAGGATCCCCCACCGGTCGGCCTGCATGAACTCGGCGAAGGTCTCGGCGACCGGGGTGCGGCGACCGAGGATCTGGCGCCGCACGTCCTCGGGGGCAGCGACGGCGGTCATCACCAGCGTGTCACCCTCGAGCCGGGAGATGGCCGCCACCCCGTAGCCGAGACCCTCGACCACGGCGTTGGCCGCCTCCTCCAGCACCTCGCCCAGGTCGCTCGGCGAGTTGACCCGGCGCATCAGGTCGTACAGCCGGCGCACCCCCTCGGCGTGCGCGGTGTCCGCTGCGCCCATCGGAGTCCCCCAGAACAGACCTCAGGCCTCGACGACCACCGGGATGATCATCGGGCGTCGCCGGTGGGTCTGGTTGACCCAGCGACCGATGACGCGACGCACAGTCTGCTGCAATTGGTAGGAGTCCGTGTTGCCTTCGGCCACAGCGCGGTCGAGGGCGTCGATGATCGGCTGCTTGATCTCGTCGAAGACCGAGTCGTCCAGGGCGTTGCCGCGGGCGTGGATCTCCGGGCCCCCGCACACCTTGCCGGTGACGGAGTCGACGACCACGATCACCGAGATGAACCCCTCCTCGCCGAGGATGCGGCGGTCCTTGAGGTCGGACTCGGTGACGTCGCCGACCGAGGAGCCGTCGACGAAGACGTAGCCGCAGTCGACCTTGCCGGTGACCGAGGCCACGCCGTCGACCAGGTCGACGACCACGCCGTCCTCGGCGACCACGACGTTGGGCACGCCGGTCGCGCGGGCCAGCTCGGCGTTGGCGATCATGTGCCGCATCTCCCCGTGCACCGGGAGCACGTTGCGCGGCTTGACGATGTTGTAGCAGTAGAGCAGCTCGCCGGCGCTGGCGTGGCCGCTCACGTGCACCATCGCGTTGCCCTTGTGGACCACGCGGGCGCCCCACCGGGCCAGGCCGTTGATCACGCGGAAGACCGCGTTCTCGTTGCCGGGGATCAGGCTCGAGGCGAGCAGGACGGTGTCGCCCTCCTCGATGTGCACGAAGTTGTGGTTGCGCTGGGCGATCCGGCTCAGCGCGCTCATCGGCTCGCCCTGCGACCCGGTGGAGATCAGCACCTGGTGCTGGGGCGGCAGCTCGGCGAGCTCCTTGGCGTCGACCAGCGTGTTCGGCGGCACCTTGAGGAAGCCCAGGTCGCGCGCGATGCCCATGTTGCGCACCATCGAGCGGCCGACGTAGGCGACCTGCCGCTCGTGGGCGTACGCCGCGTCGAGCACCTGCTGCACCCGGTGCACGTGGGAGGCGAAGCAGGCCACGATGACCCGCTGCTCGGAGTCGCGGAAGACCTGGTCGATGACCGGGGTGATGCCCCGCTCCGACGGGGTGAACCCCGGGGTCTCCGCGTTCGTGGAGTCGACCAGGAAGAGGTCGACGCCCTCCTCCCCCAGCCGCGCGAACGAGCGCAGGTCGGTGATCCGGCCGTCCAGCGGCAGCTGGTCCATCTTGAAGTCACCGGTGTGCAGGACGGTGCCGGCACCGGTCCGGATGGCGACGGCCAGCGCGTCGGGGATGGAGTGGTTGACCGCCACGAACTCCAGGTCGAACGGGCCCAGGGTGATCCGGTCCCCCTCCTTGACCACGTGGTGCACGGTCTCCCGGAGCCGGTGCTCGCGCAGCTTGCTGTCGAGCAGCGCCAAGGTGAGCTTCGAGCCGACCAGCGGGATGTCGCCGCGCTCGCGCAGGAGGTACGGCGTGGCGCCGATGTGGTCCTCGTGGCCGTGGGTGAGCACCAGCGCCTCGACCCGGTCGAGGCGGTCCCGGATCGCCTCGAAGTCCGGCAGGATCAGGTCGACGCCCGGGTGGTTGTCCTCGGGGAACAGCACGCCGCAGTCGACGATCAGCAGGCGGCCGTCGTACTCGAAGACGGTCATGTTGCGACCGATCTCGCCCAGGCCCCCGAGCGGGATGACCCGCAGCGCTCCGTTCGGCAGCGGGGCCGGCGTGGAGAGCTCGGGATGAGGGTGTGACATCTAGGTCCCTAGCAGGCCGGACGCCGCGAGCCCTGCTCGCAGCCCGGCCAGTTCGTCGTCGTCCAGCGGCACGAGCGGCGCGCGGACGTTGCGGTTGTCGAGGACCCCGAGCAGCTGCAGGGCAGCCTTCGCGGTGGTCGCTCCGTAGTTGGCGACGCCCATCACGGCGTCGATCGCGGGGAGCAGCCGCGTGAAGATCTCCAGGGCGCCGGCGGTGTCGCCGGCGAGGAAGGCGTCGACCATGGCCCGGGTCTGGTCGCCGGCCGCGTGGCCGACCACCGAGACCACCCCGGCGGCGCCGTGGGCCAGCCAGCCGAGGTTGTTGGCGTCGTCGCCGGAGTAGAGGGCGTAGCCCAGCTGCATGATCCGGACCCCGCGGGCGTAGTTGCCCACCGCATCCTTGACGGCGACGACCGGCGCCATGGCGATCATCTGCTCGTAGACGCCGAGCGAGATCTCGGTCGCGGTCCGGCCGGGCACGTCGTACAGCATCACCGGCACGTCGGTGGCCTCGACCACGGAGCGGAAGTGGTGCAGCACCCCGGCCTGGCCGGGCTTGCTGTAGTAGGGGGTGACCAGCAGCAGGCCGTCGGCCCCGACCTTCTCGGCCTGGCGTGCCAGCTCGATCGAGTGCGCGGTGGCGTTGGTGCCGACCCCGGCGACGACCTTGGCCCGGCCGCCGACCGCGTCCTTGACCACCGCGAGGATCTGGCCGTCCTCGGCGACGGTGGTGGTCGGGGACTCCCCGGTGGTGCCGGAGACGACCACGCCGTCGTGGCCGTGCTCGACGAGGTGGGCGGCGATCCGGGCGGTGCCGTCCAGGTCGACGGAGCCGTCGTCGTGGAAGGCCGTCGCCATCGCGGTCAGCACGCGGCCGAAGGGCGCCTCGGGCGGGTTCGTCATGCCCCACAGGCTATCGCTCGTGGGACCGTCCTCGGACCAGCCGGCCCGGGTCTTTCTGCCCTGCCGCCCGGGTGCCGCCTCGCGCAGGGTGGCAGCCGAGGAGGTTCCCATGACGGTCCTGGTCGCCTACGGCAGCAGGTACGGCGCCACCCGCGCCATCGCCGAGCGCCTCGGGGAGACGCTGCGGGCAGCCGGCCTGGACGCCGACGTCCGCGAGGCGACGGCACGGCTGGACGCCCGGCCCTACGACGCGTTCGTCGTCGGCAGCGCGGCCTACCGCGGCTCCTGGCTGCGGGGTCCGGTGGAGTTCGTGCGGCGGCACGCGGACCTGCTCGCCGAGCGGCCGGTGTGGCTGTTCAGCAGCGGGCCCCTGGGCCACGCACGGCGCGACGACCGCGGCCGGGACCTGCTCGAGCTCACCCGTCCCGCGGAGTTCGTCGAGCTCCGCGACACCCTCGCCCCGCAGGACCTGCGCGTCTTCTACGGTGCGCTCGAGCCGGGCCGGCTCCGCCCGCTGGACCGGCTGATCCGGCGGCTGCCGTCGGGCCGGAGGTGGCTGCCGGCAGGAGACTTCCGCGACTGGGAGGAGATCGACGCCTGGGCGCGGGGGATCGCCGACCGGCTGCAGGGCACCGCCGACCGTAGCCAGGGAGCCTGAGATGTGGACCTGGCTGGTGGTCGGCGCGGCCGTCCTGGTCGTGCTCGGCCTGGTCGCGCTGTCGGTGCGGGTCGTCAAGCAGTACGAACGCGGCGTCGTCTTCCGGCTCGGCCGGGTGATCGGGGTCCGGGACCCGGGGCTGCGGTTCATCATCCCGCTGGTCGACCGGATGCACCGCGTCTCGCTGCGGATCGTCACCATGCCGATCCAGAGCCAGGGCATCATCACCCGCGACAACGTCAGCATCGACGTGGCGGGCGTGGCCTACTACCGCGTCGTGGACGCCGTGAAGTCGGTGGTGGCCATCGAGAACGTCGCCGCGGCGATCAACCAGTTCGCCCAGACGACGTTGCGCAACGTCGTGGGCCAGCACTCGCTGGACCAGGCGCTCGCCGAGACCGCCAACATCAACGTGAGCATCCGCGAGATCCTCGACGCGACCACGACCGAGTGGGGCGTGGTGGTCACGCTCGTGGAGCTCAAGGACATCCAGCTGCCCGAGACGATGAAGCGGGCGATGGCCAAGGAGGCCGAGGCCGAGCGCGAGAAGCGGGCGAAGATCATCGCCGCCGAGGGCGAGGCGGCCGCGGCCGCGGCCCTCGGCGACGCCTCGGACGTGATGATGGCGCACCCGCTGGCGCTGCAGCTGCGCAACCTGCAGTCGCTGATGGAGATCGGGGTCGACAAGAACACCACGGTGGTCTTCCCGGCGCCGCTGATGAGCACGATCGGCGACCTGGGCGCGTTCCTGCGCCGCGAGGCGGCAGCGGCAGCGGGCCAGGCCTCCCCTCGGGCGGCATCCGAGCCGGCATCCGGGCCGGAGAGCCCGGACGGCGCGCTGGTGCAGCCGTCAGAGGTGGGGCATGACCTCCTCGGCGACCAGCCGCACGTGGTCGAGGTCTGAGAGGTCGAGGACCTGCAGGTAGGCGCGCTGGGCACCGAGCGCGGCGTACCGGCCGAGCTTCTCCACGACCTCCGCGGGCGTGCCCGCCAGGCCGTTCTCGCGCAGCTCGGCCTTGTCGCGGCCGATCGCCCCGGCGCGCCGGTCCAGCTCCGCCTCGTCCCTGCCGACGCAGAGCACGAGCGCGTTGGACCAGACCAGCTCCCCGGGGTCGCGGCCGGCCTCCTCGCACGCCCGGCGGACCCGGGCGAACTGGGTCGCGGTCTCGTCCTCGCCCACGAACGGCATGTTGAACTCGTCGGCGTAGCGCGCGGCCAGCGCCGGGGTGCGCCTCCGCCCACGGCCGCCGATGAGCACGGGCGGGCGGGGCCGCTGCACCGGTGCGGGCAGCGCCGGTGACTCCTCGAGCCGGTAGTGCTGGCCGTCGAAGGAGAAGGTCTCCCCCGCCGGTGTCTCCCACAGCCCCGTGATCACGGCGAGCTGCTCCTCGAACCGGTCGAAGCGCTCGGCGGTGTCGGGGAACGGGATGCCGTACGCCGTGTGCTCCTGCTCGTACCACCCCGCGCCGAGGCCGAGCTCGACCCGGCCGCCGCTCATCTGGTCGACGTTCGCGACCGCGATCGCCAGCGGACCTGGGTGGCGGAAGGTGGCGCTGGTCATCAGCGTGCCGAGCCGGATCGTGCTGGTGTCGCGGGCCAGGCCGGCCAGCGTCACCCAGGCGTCGCTCGGTCCGGGCAGCCCGTCGGCGCCCATGGCCAGGTAGTGGTCGGAGCGGAAGAACGCACCGAACCCGCACTCCTCGGCGGTCAGCGCCACCGCCAAGAGGTCGTCGTACGTCGCGCCCTGCTGAGGCTCGGTGAAGATGCGCAGCTCCATGGGGCCACCCTGCCACCGACGCGCCAGCGGCCCCTCACCGGCGGCCCCTCACCGGCGGCCGCTCACCGGCGGCCCTCAGCGTCGGCCCCTCAGCGTCGGCCTTCAGCGTCGGCGCAGCCACACCCGGTCGTAGGCCTCGCCGGGCTCCCGGCGGGTCTCGACCCACTCGCCGCGGTCGAAGTCGGGGTAGCGGACGTCGCCCTCGGGTCGCAGGTGGACCTCGGTCAGCACCTGCTCGTCGGCGTGCGGCAGCGCCGCGGCGTAGACCTCGGCCCCGCCGGCCACCATCACCTCGCCGGGGAGCTCGGCGGCGAGGCGGAGCGCGTCGGCGACGTCGTGGGCCACCAGCACCCCCTCGGCCCGCCAGGCGGGGTCGCGGGTGAGCACGATCGTGGTCCGTCCCGGCAGCGGGCGCCCGATCGACTCGTACGTCGTGCGGCCCATGACCAGGGTGTGTCCGAGGGTCAGCGCCTTGAACTCCGCCTGCTCGCCGGGGATCCGCCACGGGATGTCAGGCCCGTTGCCGATCACGCCGTTCTCGGCCACCGCGGCGACGAGCACCACCCTCTTGCTGGTGACCTGCTGCTCAGACGGCAATGGGGGCCTTGATGCCGGGGTGCGGGTCGTAGCCCTCGACGGTGATGTGCTCGAGGTCGAACGCGTCGAGCGCGGTGACCGCCGGGTCGAGCCGCAGCGTGGGCAGCGGGCGGGGGTCGCGGGTGAGCTGGAGCCGCGCCTGGTCGAGGTGGTTGAGGTAGAGGTGGGCGTCCCCGAGCGTGTGCACGAAGTCGCCGACCTCGAGACCGGTGACCTGGGCGACCATGTGAGTGAGCAGGGCGTAGGAGGCGATGTTGAACGGCACGCCGAGGAACACGTCGCCGGAGCGCTGGTAGAGCTGGCAGCTCAGCCGCCCGGGACCGTCGGTCTGCGGGGCGACGTAGAACTGGAAGAGCGCGTGGCACGGCGCCAGCGCCATCTGCGGGATGTCCGCGACGTTCCAGGCGCTGACGATGTGACGGCGCGAGTCGGGGTTGCCACGGATCTGCTCGACGACCTGCGCGATCTGGTCGACCTGGCGACCGTCCGGCGTGGGCCAGCTGCGCCACTGGTAGCCGTAGACCGGTCCGAGCTCCCCGTCGGCGTCGGCCCACTCGTCCCAGATCGTGACGCCGCGCTCCTGGAGCCACTTCACGTTGGTGTCGCCGCGCAGGAACCACAGCAGCTCGGCGAACACCGAGCGGGTGTGGATCTTCTTGGTCGTGACCAGCGGGAAGCCCTCGGTGAGGTCGAAGCGCATCTGGTGACCGAAGACGCTGCGCGTGCCCGTCCCGGTGCGGTCGCTCTTCTTCACTCCCTCGTCGAGGACGCGGCGGAGGAGGTCGAGGTAGGCCTGCACGGTGCCGACCCTACCGCCGTGCGCGGACGTGCCGGGCTCTGACCGGCGGACCGGTACGGCGCAAGGCCGCTCGCCAATCGGCCTCGATGCCGGGGCGGACCCCCTCGATGCCGCCGAAGTCGATGCCGACGGGCAGGTCGCTGGTGGTCATGGGGTCCGACATCCGTCCGGGGCCCGGACCGAGGCAACTCGGTCGTTCGCGGGGTGTCCGTTCAATTGCTCGGACTTCCGGGGTTACTGGCCAGTAGGCCGGCCGATCTCCAAACAATTGAACGAAGGACCGGCCTCACCGAGACGGCCGGGTTCCCGTGGAATTGGCACCTCACCCCCGAGCAGTACGCCGGGAACCTGGCGACCAGTTCCGCCGTGACCCGCTTGGACACGGCCGAGCGCCACCAGCCCCTCGACCGGGCGGCCGCGGTCGTGCGCCGCGCCTGCGAGGAGGCCGGCTCGACCACGGTGCCGGTGCACCACGAGGCCTTCTGCCTGCGCTGGCCCCCGGACGCCGGGTAGCGACGCCTACAGGTCGACCTCGCCGGAGACCGTCGTACGCGCGTCGCCGCCGACCCACACGACGCCGTCCTCGACCGACACGTGCACCCGGCCGCGGCGACCGAGGACGGTGCCCTGCGCCGCGACGTACGACGTGGGCAGCCGGTCGCCGGCGAGCCACTGGGCGACGCCGGCGTTGAAGCTGCCGGTCACCGGGTCCTCACCGATCCCCATCGTCGGCACGAACGCACGCACCTCGACATCGGCGGCGGCCGACGCCTCGGACCTCCCCACCCCCCCGACCTTGCGGTACGGGGCCACCAACCCGATCTCGAGATCACCGAACGCGGCGTAGTCCGGCCGCACCGCCAGCACCGCGTCGGCGTCCTCGAGCAGCACCGCCACCCAGCCCGGCCCGTTGTCGACCCAGGCCGTGTCGACGATCTCGGCGTCGGTGAGGCGCAGCGCCCGGCAGATGGCTCGGCGGTGGTCGTCGGAGACCGGTCCGGAGCGCACGAGCGGCGGCGCCGCGAACGCCAGCCGACCGCCGGCCGCGGCCTCCCGCCGCAGCTGCACCAGCCCGGCCCCGCACTCCTGCACCACCGCGTCCTCGGAGGCCGGCACCCCGCCGGCCTCCAGCCAGGCATGGGCGCTCCCGATCGTCGGGTGACCCGCGAACGGCAGCTCGCCACCGGGGGTGAAGATCCGCAGCCGGTAGTCGGCGCCCGGCCGGGTCGGCGGCAGCAGGAACGTGGTCTCGGACAGGTTGGTCCAGCGGGCGAAGCGCGCCATCTCCTCCGTGCTGAGGCCGTCGGCGCCGTGCACGACCGCGACCGGGTTGCCGAGCATCGGCTCGGCGGAGAACACGTCGACCTGGCTGAAGCGGCGCATGCCGGGCAACGCTAGCGGGGCGCCCCGCTCCGGGGTCAGCCGGTCAGCCGGTCAGCGGGTCAGCGGGCCAGCACGGGCAGGGCGCCGGTGTGCGGGAACCGGGTGACGCGGAAGCAGGTGCGCTCGCCGATCCGGCAGACGCGCAGCTCGTAGGGCCCGGTGAACGACATCCGCACGAACTCGCCGGCTTCCGGCTGGTCGGCCCGGTGGGCGGTGACGTAGGTGACCACGTCCTCCGGCCCGAGGCTCGCGTCGAGCACCTGGTCCCCGGGCCGCAGCCCGGTCCACAGCCGCTCGCCCGACCTGGCGTCGTAGATGCGCACCGGACCGAACGCGGGGCCGCCGGGCACCCGGGTCAGCACGTACTCCCCGCCCGGGGACAGCTGGGCCCCGGCGGCACCTTCCAGCTGGTGGTCGACGCTGAAGAACGGCTGCACGACGTCGAGGGTCCGCTGGTCGAGCTGCCGCAGCACCACGGCCGAGGACACGTCGACGAGTCCTCGGTGGTCGACCGGGTCGGCGGACTGGTAGGGCGGCCGCCAGCGCCAGTCGCCGAACTGGTCGGCGTAGTAGACGGTCTCGCCATCGATGGCGATCGGGTAGCTGCCCTCGTCCAGCTCGCCCCACCGGGGCCCGCGGTACTGCAGGTCCTTCTCCGCGCGCACCCGCTTCTGGTCGATGTCGTAGAGCACCAGCCGGGGCCGCTGGTCGCCCGGGTCCACCCAGGCCACCAGCCCGTGCTCGGCGGTCGCCGCGAGGGGCGCCCCGGGGATCTTGCGCCCGATCGTGGTCAGCTCGCCGGTGGCCGAGACCAGCACGACCGCGCCGTCCTCCTCGCCGATGACGGCGCCGCCGCCGAGGTCCACCAGCTCCTCGACCCGCGGCAGCAGCACCGAGACGCCGGCCAGGTGCAGCACGCCGTTGGCCCACCACGCGGCCGGCGCGGGGTTGTCCAGGTCGAGGACCCGTGGCGGCGTCGGCGTCGTCCCCGGGACGGGACGGGCGCCGACGTACGTCCCCAGGCCGGCCACGAGCAGCACCGCGGCCACCGCCGCGGCCGCCCGGCGGCGACGCCGCCGGCGGTGCGCCCCGGCCCGCGCCTCGATGGCTGCGAGCGGAGGCACCGGCACCTCGATCGCGCTCCCCGCCACCGCGAACACCTCGTCGACGGCCTCCTGGGGCCCGGGGCGCCACGACAACACGGTCCTCGGCGCGCCCCGGACGCCCTCGACGTCGAGGGCCGTCACCGCGGAGTCGACGCGCTGCTCGACCTCGAACGGGTCGACCTCGAGCAGCTCGGCCACCTGCACGGCGCCCAGTCCGGCCCCGTGCTGCAGCACCACGGCGACGCGGTCGGGCTCGGCCAACCGGTCCAGGGCCGCCAGCAGCGACTCCAGCACGAGTACGGCGTCCGCCGGTGCGGCGGCCGCGGCCTCGGGGGGACCGGAGGCGTCGGCCTCGTCGGCCCCGTCGATGTCGGCAGCCGGTCGGCGTCGCGCGGCCAGCAGCTCGGCGTACGCCTCGCCGTAGACCCGCACGTCGATGTCGTCGGCGGTGCGGATCGTGCGCCAGCGCAGCTGGCAGGAGGCCAGGGACCGCTCGGCGACTCGGCAGGCCCCGGCGGGCGTGCGACCCAGCAGCACCAGCGTGCGCACGAGGGTCGGCCAGCGTGCCTCCACGTAGTCCGTGAAGTCCGCGTCCTCCCGCATCCGTCCACCCTTCGCCGTCCGGGCGGGGGACGACCAGTGCTGATGGCCCCGCCGTTCCCGTCCCGTCGTGCCGGTCCCCTGGGGTCATTCGTAGCCGGGCCGGAACCGGATGCCCCCGGGACACGCGGGACCCGTCAGGCGTGGGGGCCCGTCAGGCGTCGAATCCGGTCAGGCGTGGAGGGACATGGGGCCGTAGACCTGGCGATCGTGCTCGAAGAGCGTCACCGCGTCGACGCCCTCGGCGGCGAGGTCGGACCAGTACTCCCCCACCCACGACTCGGCGTCGGCCTGGTTGGCGAAGCGTTCGCCGGCGTACTCCTCGGGCACCTCCACCTCGGTGCCGGCGGCGTCCTCGAGGCGCCACCACCACGGACGGTCGGAGACCACCGGAGAGCGGAAGGTCGGGGGCTGGTCGGGCAGGTTCACCACAGGTCACGCCTCTCGAACGGACGGGTCCACGAAGGGTGGCTTGACGAGCCGGAAGATCTCGCGGCGGCCGCGGACGTCCACGCCCACCTCGGCCTCGGGGTTCACGAACGACGGCACCAGCGCCAGGCCGATGCCCTTGCGCAGCGTCGGCGAGAAGGTGCCGGAGGTGACCTCGCAGAGCGGCACGTCGGGACTCAGCGACACGCTCATGCCGGGCCGCGGGATGCCGCGACCGACGGCGAGGAGTCCGCGCAGCACCCGCTCGGGGCCGCGCTCCCTCTCCGCCTTGAGCACCTCGCGGCCCCAGAACGCCTCCTTGCCCCAGCCCACGGCCCAGCCGAGCCGGCCCTGGCTGGGCGTGACGTCGAGGGAGATGTCCTGGCCGTGCAGCGGGTAGCCCATCTCGGTGCGCAGCGTGTCGCGGGCGCCCAGGCCGCAGGGCAGCATCCCGAAGTCCTCGCCGGCGGCGAGCAGCGCGTCCCACAGGGGTACGGCGACCTCCGCCGGCGCGACCAGCTCGTAGCCGCGCTCGCCGGTGTAGCCGGTCCGGCACACCACGACCGTCGCGCCGCCGCCCCAGTCGGGCAGGGTCGCCTCCACGAACGACATGTACTCGTGCCCGCTCGGGAGCCCGACCGCGGCCAGCACCTCGTCGGACCGGGTGCCCTGCACCGCGAGGACCGCGTGGTCGCGGTGCTGGTCGGTGACGGTGACGCCCTCGGGCGCCTGGGCGGCGAGCCGGCGCACCACCTCGGCGGTGTTGGCGGCGTTGGGCACCAGCAGCACCCGCTCGTCGTCGTGCAGGTAGACGATCAGGTCGTCGACGATGCCGCCGGTCGCGTCGTCGCAGCACAGCGTGTACTGGGCCTTGCCCGGACCGATCCGGCCGAGGTCGTTGGTCAGCGTGGCGTTGACGTACGCCGCGGCGCCGGGCCCGCTGACCAGGGCCTTGCCGAGGTGGCTGACGTCGAAGATCCCGACCGACTCGCGGACCGCCGTGTGCTCCTTGACCACGCCCGTCGGGTACTCCAGGGGCATCGACCACCCCCCGAAGGGCGCCATCTTGGCGCCGAGCTCGAGGTGCCGCTCGTGCAGCGGCGAGGCGATCAGGTCGGTGGTGGCCGGCTGGTCGGACATGCACCGGAACCTACCGCAGCCGCCATCCGGTTCCCCGGCGTGGCTATCCTGCCCCGGTGACGTCGTACAGCCTCCGCAATGCCAGCCCCGCCAAGACCCGCGCCGACGTCGTCGTCGTCGGTGTCCTCCAGGACCCGAAGGGCGCCACGCTGGCGCCGGGTGGGGAGGAGGTGGCCAAGGCCTACGGCCGCAAGCTCCGCCCGCTGCTGTCCACGCTGGGCGTGACCGGCAAGGCCGGCGAGGTCGTCAAGGTGCCCACCGGCGACACGCTCACCTCGCCGCTGCTGGTGCTGGTCGGCCTGGGCAAGGAGGCCAGCCACCCGGCGGTGCGCCGGGCGGCGGGCGCGGCCGCGCGGGCCGTCACCAACGCCGCCACCGCCGCGATCGCGCTCCCGGCCGAGGGCCCGGAGGCGGTGCGCGCCGTGACCGAGGGCTGGATCCTGGGCGGCTACCGCTACACGTCGTACAAGAACGACGCGAACGACGACGCGCCCGGCGAGGTGCTGCTGCTGACCGGCCAGGCGCGCAAGTCCGCGGTCGTCACCGCCTTCGAGCAGGCCCAGGTCGTGGCGAAGGCCGTCGCCGGCACCCGCGACTGGGTCAACACCCCGCCCGGTGACCTCACCCCGCCGAAGTTCGCGGACGCCGTCGCCGCGGCCACCAAGGAGCTCACCAAGGGCCGCGGCGCCCCCAAGGTCGGCATCCGCGTGATCGAGGAGGCCGAGCTCGCCGAGCTCGGCTGCGGCGGCATCCTGGGCGTCGGCGCCGGCTCCGACGCGCCGCCGCGGCTGGTCGAGCTCACCTACGCGCCCAAGGGCGCGACCAAGCACCTCGCGCTCGTCGGCAAGGGCATCACCTTCGACTCCGGCGGCCTGACGATCAAGCCCGCGCAGAGCATGGACACGATGAAGTGCGACATGGCGGGCGCGGCGGCCGTGGTGCAGGCGACGTTCGCGATCGCCGAGCTCGGCCTGCCGGTCAAGGTCACCTGCTACGCCCCCATGGCCGAGAACATGGTCTCGGGCTCCGCGACCCGGCCCGGTGACGTGCTCAAGATGTACGGCGGCAAGACCGTCGAGGTGCTCAACACCGACGCCGAGGGTCGCCTGGTCCTCGCCGACGCGATCGTCCGCGCCACCGAGCAGAAGCCCGACGTGATCATCGACGTCGCCACGCTGACCGGCGCCATGGTCGTCGCGCTCGGCGACCGGGTCGCCGGCGTGCTGGGCTCGCAGGAGGTCGTTGACGACGTGCTCGCCGCGGCCGAGACCGCCGGCGAGGAGATGTGGCCGATGCCGATCCCCGAGTCGATGCAGGAGCGGATCAAGAGCAGCAAGATCGCCGACGTCGCCCAGCACGACTGGGTCCGCTGGGGCGGCGGCCTGTTCGCCGCGGCGTTCCTGCGCGAGTTCACCGCCGGGCTGCCGTGGGCGCACCTCGACATCGCCGGACCGGCGTTCAACAGCGGCGGCGCCTGGGGCCACACCACCCCCGGCGGCACCGGCTCGGCGGTCGCCACCCTGGTCGACTACGCCCGCACACTGGCCGGCTGACCCGCCGAGTCGGCGCAGGTTGACGCCCCGCCGACGCCGAGTCGGCGCAGGTTGACGCCCCGCGGACGATGTTCAGTCGAGCCCGAGCTTCTTGCGGCGGTTGTAGTCCCGCATCCGCTGCGGGATGCCCACCACCGCGGCGTCGTACGACGGCACCTGGTGGCTGTTGCAGAACCGGTGCGCCCAGTCCACCGAGGGGACCCGGCGGCGGGTCCACTCGCCGTCATGGGCGACGAGCAGCAGGGTCACGTCGCTGACCGCGGTGCGGGGTTCGACGAACCCTTCCACCCCACGTCGGGCGGTGACCCATTCGTGGAGGTGCTGCTCGTCGGCGCGGTCGGCGGCCCGCACCCGGGTGGAGCCGGTGCGGGCTGCTTCGCGGGCGGGTCGGCTCATCCGGGTACGGCTGCCAAGGCGGAAGCGGTCGAACAATCCCATGCCTCCGATTGTGCCTGCTGCTACTGCCCAGTCGGTCGAGGCCGGTGTCGACACGGTTGTCGTTAGTGCAAAGATGGCCCCGACCGAGCCGCCGCGACCCGGCGACCGACCTCGAGACCAGACTCCTCGGAAGGACCAGCGTGGCCGACGCCGACTTCGACGTACTCATCCTCGGTGCGGGATCCGGCGGCTACGCCTGCGCGCTACGGGCGGCCCAGCTGGGCCTGACGGTCGGCCTGGTCGAGAAGGGCAACCTCGGCGGCACCTGCCTGCACGTCGGGTGCATCCCCACCAAGGCGCTGCTGCATGCGGCCGAGGTCGCGGACTCCGCCCGCGAGTCGGAGCAGTTCGGCGTGCGCGCCTCGCTCGAGGGCATCGACATGGAGGGGGTCAACGCCTACAAGGACGGCGTGGTCTCCCGGCTCTTCAAGGGACTCACCGGCCTCGTCAAGGGCCGCGGCATCACGGTGATCGAGGGCGAGGGGCGGCTGACCGGCCCGAGGCAGGTCACCGTCGGCGACACGACGTACACCGGGCAGCACGTGGTGCTGGCCTCCGGCTCCTACGCCAAGAGCCTGCCCGGCCTGGAGGTGGACGGCGAGCGGGTGATCACCTCCGAGCACGCGCTGCGCCTGGACCGCGTGCCCTCGTCGGTGATCGTGCTCGGCGGTGGCGTGATCGGCTGCGAGTTCGCCAGCGTCTGGAAGAGCTTCGGCGCCGAGGTGACGATCGTCGAGGCGCTCCCCCGCCTGGTCGCCGCCGAGGACGAGGCCTCCTCGAAGGCGCTCGAGCGTGCGTTCCGCAAGCGCAAGATCGACTTCCGCACCGGCACGCCGTTCCAGAGCGTGAAGGTCACCGACACCGGCGTCGCCGTCACCGTCGAAGACGCCCGCGGTGAGCAGAGCGTGCTCGAGGCCGACCTGCTGCTGGTGGCGGTCGGGCGCGGCCCGAGCACCGACGGTCTCGGCTACGACGAGCAGGGCGTCGCGATGGAGCGCGGGTTCGTCCTCACCGACGAGCGGTGCCGCACGAATCTCGAGGGCGTGTACGCCGTCGGCGACATCGTGCCGGGGCTGCAGCTCGCCCACCGCGGCTTCCAGCAGGGCATCTTCGTGGCCGAGGACATCGCCGGCCTCGACCCCCGGCCCATCGACGAGACGGGCATCCCGCGGGTCACCTACTCCTCCCCCGAGATCGCCTCGGTCGGGCTCGACGAGGCCGCCGCCGCCGAGAAGTACGGCGCCGACGGCATCGAGACCGTCACCTACGACCTCGGCGGCAACGGCAAGAGCCAGATCCTGAAGACCCAGGGCTTCGTCAAGCTGGTCCGGGCCAAGGACGGGCCGGTCGTGGGCGTGCACCTGGTCGGCGACCGCGTCGGTGAGCTCATCGGCGAGGCGCAGCTGATCTACAACTGGGAGGGCCACGCCGAGGACGTGGCGCCGCTCGTCCACGCCCATCCGACCCAGAACGAAGCACTCGGCGAGGCCCACCTGGCCCTCGCCGGCAAGGCGCTGCACGCCCACTCCTGATCGAACTGCACGAACTCTGCACGACTCCACACGAAAAGACGCGAGCGAAGGAAGCCCATGGCCACCGAAGTCAACCTGCCGGCACTCGGAGAGTCCGTCACCGAAGGCACTGTCACCCGCTGGTTGAAGGAGGTCGGGGACACGGTCGCGGTGGACGAGCCGCTGCTGGAGGTGTCGACCGACAAGGTCGACACCGAGATCCCCTCGCCGATCGCCGGCACCCTCCTGGAGATCAAGGCCAAGGAGGACGACACCGTCGAGGTGGGCGCGGTCCTGGCCCTGGTCGGCGACGAGGGCGAGTCGGGCGGCTCCGGTGACCAGGACGGCTCCGCCGACGAGGCGCCGCAGGCCGAGCAGGAGGAGCCCGAGGACGTCGCCGAGGCAGAGGAGCCCGCGGCCGCCGAGGCCCCGGCACCGGCCGCCGAGGAGGCCGAGAAGCCTTCCGCCGACACGAAGCCCTCGGGCGGCTCCGGCACCTCGGTCACCCTCCCGGCGCTGGGCGAGTCCGTCACCGAGGGCACCGTGACCCGCTGGCTGAAGTCGGTCGGCGACGAGGTCGCCGTCGACGAGCCGCTGCTGGAGGTCTCCACCGACAAGGTCGACACCGAGATCCCCTCGCCGGTCGCCGGCACCCTGCTGGAGATCAAGGCCGAGGAGGACGAGACCGTCGAGGTGGGCGCCGAGCTGGCGATCATCGGTGACGCCTCCGCCGCCCCGGCCCCGGCCGAGGAGAAGCAGCCCGAGCCCGAGCCGGAGCCCGAGCCCGAGCCCGAGCCGGAGCCCGCCCCGAAGGCGGCGGAGCCCGAGCAGGCAGCTCCGGCCGCCGAGCAGGCGCCCGAGCCGTCGCGCGAGACCCCCGCCCAGCAGGAGTCCCCCCAGCAGCCGGCCCAGCAGCCGGCCGCGCAGGAGACCGACCGGGGCGACGCGTCGACGTACGTCACGCCGCTGGTGCGCAAGCTCGCCTCGCAGCACGACGTGGACCTGTCGTCGGTGACCGGCACCGGTGTCGGCGGCCGGATCCGCAAGCAGGACGTGCTCGACGCGGCCAAGGCCAACCAGGCCCCGGCACCCGCGGCCCCGGCTGCCGCACCGGCGGCCTCCGCCCCGGCCGCCTCCGCCCCGTCCTCGGCGCCCTCGCCGCTGCGCGGCAAGACCGAGAAGATGTCGCGGCTGCGCAAGATCATCGCGAGCCGGATGGTCGAGTCGCTGCAGACCTCGGCCCAGCTGACCCAGGTCATGGAGGTCGACGTCACCAACATCGCGCGGCTGCGTGATGCGGCGAAGGCGGAGTTCCTGGCTCGCGAGGGCGTGAAGCTGACCTACCTGCCGTTCTTCGCCAAGGCGGCGATCGACGCGCTCAAGGTGCACCCGGCGCTCAACGCGACCATCGACACCGAGGCCGGCGAGGTCACCTACTTCGACCGCGAGCACCTCGCGATCGCGGTGGACACCGAGAAGGGCCTGCTCACCCCGGTCATCAAGGACGCCGGTGACCTGTCCGTCGCCGGGCTCGCGAAGAAGATCGCGGACGTCGCCGGACGCACCCGCAGCAACAAGATCGGTCCCGACGAGCTGTCCGGCGCCACGTTCACGATCACCAACCTCGGCAGCTTCGGGGCCCTGTTCGACACCCCGATCATCAACAAGCCGCAGGTCGCGATCCTCGGCCCCGGTGCCGTGGTCAAGCGTCCGGTGGTCATCGACGACCCGAACCTCGGCGAGACGATCGCGGTGCGCTACATGGTCTACCTCTCGCTGTCCTACGACCACCAGCTGGTCGACGGAGCGGACGCGGGCCGCTTCCTCAAGGACGTCAAGCAGCGCCTGGAGTCCGGCCAGTTCGAGGTCTGAGCACCAGCCGGTCGGCCCCCCACGAGCTCGCTCGTGGGGGGCCGACTGCTGTCCGGCGCGAGAAGGCCCAAGAAAACACGCCGAGTCGGCGCTCGTTGACACCCTGCGCGTCAACCAGCGCCGACTCGGCGTACCCCTGCGCGTCAACCAGCGCCGACTCGACGCACCCCTGCGCGTCAACGAGCGCCGACTCGGCGTACGCCTGCGTGTCAACCAGCGCCGACTCGACGCACCCCTGCGTGTCAACGAGCGCCGACTCGGCGGGGGCGGCGTTGAACGGGCTGGCAGGCTGGCGGCATGCGGATCGTGATCGCCGGTGCCTCCGGCTTCCTGGGCAGCAACCTCACCGACGAGCTGCGCAACCGCGGCCACCAGGTCACCCGGCTGGTGCGGCGGGAGACGTCCGCCGAGGACGAGTCGACGTGGGACCCGTACGCCGGCACCCTCGACCGCGACCTGGTGGCGGGCGCGGACGTGGTGGTCAACCTCGCCGGCTCCCCCACCGCCGGCAATCCGCACTCGCAGAAGTGGGCGCGTGAGCTGCGGGAGAGCCGCGTCCGCACCACCGAGCTGCTGGCCCGGACGATCGCCGAGACGGGGGGCGAGCCGGCGTTCCTGGCCGGCAACGGCATCAGCTGGTACGGCGACCACGGCGACCGGCCGCTGACCGAGGCCTCCGACAGCCGTGGCCACGGGCTGCTCACCGAGGTGACCCGCGAGTGGCAGGCCGCGACGACTCCCGCGGTCGAGGCGGGGGCCCGGGTCTGCGTACTGCGCACCTCCCCCGTGATGGACCGGCGCAGCGAGCCGCTGCGGTCGCTGCGGCTGCTGTTCCGGGCCGGCCTGGGCGCACGACTGGGTGACGGCGGCCAGTACATGCCGATGATCTCGCTGCGCGACTGGGTCGGCGCGGTCGCGCACCTCGCCGAGCACGACCGGGCCGAGGGGCCGTTCAATCTGTGCTGCCCGGAGCCGCCGACCAACGCCGAGTTCTCCCGGGCGCTGGCCCGTGCGGTGCACCGGATCTCGTTGCCCGGCGTGCCGAAGGCGGCGCTGCGCCTGGGCGCCGGCCGGATGGCCCCGGAGCTGCTGAACTCGGTCAACGCCCGTCCGGCGGCCCTGCAGGAGAGCGGCTTCGCCTTCCAGGACCCCGACGTCGAGGCGATCCTGGCCACGGGGTTGGCCACCGGAATGTCCACCGCCCGATAGTCCACCGCCGCGGCGGGCAGCGCCGGGCAGCGCCTGCGGTAAATCGCGCGACGAGTGTCGGTGGTCCGACATAGCGTGGGTCGGCCATGACGATGACCCAGCTCGACACCCAGCGCCCCGTGCGGGACCTGCCCCCGGCCGCCCCGCTCGACGACACCGTCGACTGGAGGCGGTTGCGTCGTCCGGTCGCCTTCTGGGCGCTGGTGGCCTGCGCGGTCGCCGCCGTCGGCACCGCGCTGGGCTCCGTGGTCGCCGGTCGCCTCGCCGAGCACGCGACCGCCACGCTGGTCTGGCTGCTGGCGGCGGCGGTCGTCGGCGCCGCGGTGCTCGACACCGCGGCCCGCACGCTGTGGGCCGTCGTCGTCGACCGGGCCGAGGGCCGGCTCCGGGCCGACCTGCTCGACGCCGCCCTGCACCAGCCCCTCTCGACGCTGACCGACCAGGCCGTCGGCGAGGTGCTCGACCGGGTCGACGACGACACCCACGAGGTGGGCACCCTGCTGCGCCAGAGCGCCTGGCAGGCGATCCGCACGGTGCTGGGCTCGGGTCCGCTCTGGATCGTCGCCGGGCTGACCTGGTGGCCGGCCTTCGTGCTGTTCCCCCTCGCCGGCGTCGGCGCGCTCGCCGTCGTCCGACCGCTGCTGCCGCAGGTGTCGGCCCGCAAGGTCGAGGAGGAGATGGCCTGGACCGACCACGCCGCGGCCATGGAGGAGGGCGTCGCGGCGCGCGACGACCTGCGCGTCAGCCTCGGCCAGGCCCACGTGATCCGGCGCTGCACCGAGCTCGCCGCCACCGTGCACGAGCGTTTCGCGATCGTGCTCGGCCTGGAGAGCCGGATCGGCCGCCGCACCGGCACCATGCTGCACGGCGTGCTGGCCGCCACCGCCCTGGTCGGCGTGGTGCTGGTGGTCGACGGCCGTCTCGACACCTCCGCGCTGGTCACCCTGTTCCTGGTCACGACCATGTTCGTCGGCCGCGTCGACCAGCTCGCCCGCCAGCTGCCGGACTTGCAGGCCGGCCTGGGGGCCGTGATCCGGCTGCGCGCGCTGCTGGCCACCGAGCGCGAGCCGCTCGGCGGCGGCGAGCTGCCGACGGGCGCCCTCGACGTCTCGTTCCAGGACCTGCACTTCGCCTACGAGGAGGGCCGGTTCGCCCTGCAGCACGTCGACCTGCACGTGCCGGCCGGCACCACCTGCGCGCTGGTGGGCCGGACCGGGTCGGGCAAGTCGACCCTGGCCTCGCTGGTCTCCCGCGCCGTGGAGCCGGAGCCCGGGACGGTGCTGCTCGGCGGTGTCGACGTCCTCGACCTCGACCTGCAGCTGCTCCGTTCCGCCGTCGGCGTGGTGACCCAGCGCACCGAGATCCTCGCGGGCACGCTCGCCGAGAACATCACGCTGTTCCGCCCGGTGCCCCGCGCCCAGGTCGAGGACGCCGTCGCCGAGCTCGGCCTGCAGGGCTGGGTCGCCGGTCTGCCCCAGGGCCTCGACACGCTCCTCGGCCCCGGGGGCACCAGCCTGTCCTCCGGCGAGGAGCAGCTGGTCGCGTTCGCCCGGCTGCTCGTGCGGGACGTGCGGGTCGTGGTCCTCGACGAGGCGACCGCGCGGATGGACCCGGTGACCGAGGCGAACGTCGTCCGCGCGGCGGAGCGCCTGCTCGCCGGACGCACCGGCCTGCTGGTCGCCCACCGGTTGTCGACCACCCAGCGTGCCGAGCAGGTCGCGGTCCTCGAGGGCGGCCGGGTCGTCCAGCACGGCCCGCGCTCCCGCCTCGCCCGGCAGCCCGGTCCGTTCCGCGAGCTGCTGACGGCCGCCGCCGAGGACCAGGCGCTGCCCGCAGCGGCGGCGAGCCCGCCGCCGGCCCCGACGCCGGTGGCCGCCCCGGCCGCGACGCCCGCCGGCTCTGCGGCGGAGGCGCCGCCCGCCGGCAGCCACCTCGGCACCGTGCGTCGCACCGGCCGGCCGCCGGCGGCGGCACCGCTGCGGCCGCTGCCCGGCCTCGCCCGCGCCACCACCTCGGCCCTGCTCGTCGAGCCGCGCTGGGGCCTGGTCAGCATCGGGCTGTTCCTCGCCGCGGCGCTCTCGGGCGCGTTCGGGGCCGTGACCGGCTGGATCTGGGGCCACCTGGTCACCGAGCTGCAGGCGGGCCGCACCCCGGTCGAGCTGACCGCCGCCCTGGTGGTCTCGCTGATGGTCTCGCCGCTGCTGGTGGCCGAGGCGTTCCGTCGCTACCCGCGCTGGTGGATCTCGGTCATGCTCCGGGTCCGCACCAGCGTGCTCGCCGGCCAGACCGCACAGCACCGGCTCGACCGCACGCCACCCGGCGAGGTGGTCGCCCGCACGATGGACGCCGACCGACTGGCGAGGTACGCCGACCGCTGGGTCGACTTCCTCAACGGCCTGGCCATCGTGGCGGTGACCGCGCTGGTCGCCCACAGCCTGCTCGCCGGCGGCGTGCTGCTGGCCGTCATGGTGACCTCCTCGCTGGCCTCGTCCCTCGGCCGCCGGGTCGCCGGCCGCTCCGCGGCGGCGTCCGCGGCCGCGCGGGCGCGGTTCGGCCGCTCCCTGGTCTCCGCGCTGGACTCGGTGCGCACGGTCAAGCTGGCGGCCTCGACGCCGAGCGTCCACGCGCACCTGCGCGCGGTGGACGGCGGACGGGTCGACGCCGCCGTGCGCGAGCACCGCGTGCAGGCGCTGCTCGACGGCGTGCCGATCGTGATGGTGCAGTGCGGGGTGGTCGCGGCCTGGGCGGTGCTGCTCACCGGCGGCTGGGGCCTGGCCACGGCCCTGCTGGTGGCCGGCGCGGTCAACGGCTTCGACTGGTTCGGCCGGGTCGCCGGCTCGGTCATCACCGAGGCCCCCGGCACCCGGCACTGGATGCAGGCGACCAGCCGGCTGGCCGGCGGTGGGGACCTGATGCACCTGCCCGCCGACGTCGACCTGGTGCACGGCACGGCGCCCCTCCCGAGCCCGGCCGAGCGCGACCCGCTGCACAGCCTGGAGCTGGTCGGTCTCTCCGCCGTCCACGACGACGGGACCGTGGGGGTCAGCGACGTCGACCTGACCATCGGGGCGCGGGAGCTGGTGCTGCTGCTCGGGCAGGTGGGCTCGGGCAAGTCCAGCCTGCTCTCGGCGCTGGCGGGCCTGGTCGCGTCCACCGGCGAGATCCGTTGGAACGACCGGCCGGTGCAGGACCCGCAGGCCGAGCTGCGTCCGGGACGGGTGGCCCACGTCGCCCAGGTGCCGCGGGTGCTGTCGGGGACGTTCGCCGACAACGTGCTGCTCGACCACGGCGACCGGCCGATCGGCCCGGCCCTGGAGACCGCCCGGATGTCGCCCGACGTGGAGTCGGCCGGCGGCCACGACGCGCTGGTGGGGCACCGCGGCGTGCGCCTGTCCGGAGGCCAGGTGCAGCGCCTCGCCCTGGCCCGGGGCCTGGCCTGCCAGGCCGAGCTGCTGCTCGCCGACGACGTGTCCTCCGCGCTGGACGCGGCCACCGAGATCGAGCTCTGGTCGGCGCTCCGCGCGCAGGGGGTCACCGTGGTCGGGGCGACCTCCAAGCGCGCCGCGCTGGCCCAGGCCGACCGGGTGGTGGTGCTGGTGGAGGGCCGGGTCGCCGCCTCGGGCCATTGGTCCGACCTCGTCGGCCGCTGGGGTCACCTGGCCGGCTGACCCCACGGCCGCACCGACGCCACCCGCCACGCCCCCGCCTGCCGCACCAGCACCACCCTCCGGGTCGAGGGTGCGTCGACGGGCAGGGGCATCGGCGCCGGTGGGGGCCCGGGCCCTCCGCGTGACGGCGAGGCCCCGCCCCGGCCGCCCCCGACGGCGACCGCGCCGGTCAGCCGGTCGGTCACCATGAGCGCCAGCCGGTCGGCGGCGTGCCCCCGCACGCGCACCCGCAGCAGCTGGGTCTCCATCCCGCGCACCCGCAGCCCCCGGCGTACCCACGCCCGCAGCATCGCCGCGTCGTGCGCCCCCGCCCGCGACCCCGCGACGTAGAGCGCGCGCAGCCCGGCGACGTCCCCCCGCGCCCAGGCCCGGGCCCGCCGCCGGTCCCACGCGTGCAGCGCCGCCGTGGCCGGCACCGCCTCGCCGCCGGCCACGGGGCCCGCCGCCGGGCCCACCGCCGGGCCCACCGCCGCGTCCCGGAGCGAGCCGGCGGGCCGGGGCGCCGCCCTGCCCCCGACGGTCCCGGCCACCGGCCGCGAGCCGCCGGCGCGGACCAGGCCCACCGTGAGCACGACGCTCGTCACCAGGACGCTGGCCGCGAGCAGCGCGACCAGCAGCCGGGGCGGGCGCACGGTGGACTCCATGGTCCCTGCCTACCCCGATCCGCGCTCCGCCGCCGTCGGTCCTCCACAGGCGCGGGAGTAGGGTCGACGCCGTGAGCGACCTGACCTTCCGCACCGTGGGCCTCGGCGACGAGGCGGTCGACTACCTCGCCGCGTGGGACCTGCAGCGCGACGTGCACGCCGCGGTCGCCGACGGTCAGCACCCCGACACCGTGCTGCTGCTCGAGCACCCGCCCGTCTTCACCGCCGGCAAGCGCACCGACCCCCACGAGCGACCCGCCGACCCCGGCGGCGCCCAGGTCATCGACGTCGACCGCGGCGGGAAGATCACCTTCCACGGTCCCGGCCAGCTGGTCGGCTACCCGATCGTCGTCCTCCCCGACCACGTCAAGGTCGTCGACTACGTACGCCGGGTCGAGGAGGCCCTGATCGCCGTGTGCCGCGACCTCGGCGTCACCACCGCGCGGGTCCCCGGTCGCAGCGGCGTCTGGTTGCAGGCCGACGAGCGCGGCCCGGAACGCAAGATCGCCGCGCTCGGCATCCGGGTCAGCCGGGGGGTCACCATGCACGGCTTCGCGCTCAACTGCGACGTCGACCTGGGCTGGTACGACCGGTTCGTGCCGTGCGGCATCTCCGATGCCGGCGTGACCTCGCTGACCCGCGAGCTCGACCGCGACGTCACCGTCGCGGAGGTGCTGCCGAGCGTGGAGCGGCACCTCGACACCTACCTCGCCTGGGGTCCCTACACCGCGACGCCGGACTACGAGCCGCGCCCCGAGCCCGGGCGCGCGCCGCGCATCGAGCTGCTCAAGCCCAACCTCTGACCCCAGCACCCGACCCGCCGCCCGACGGCGCGTCCCGCCTCCGGCCCGGCCCCGGACCTGTCAGGATCGGCGGTCCGGGGCGGCCGCCGAGGCCGCCCCGCGACGGGGAGGGCGCGCCGATGAGCGAGCTGGTCATCGAGACCGAGGGGCTCCGCAAGGAGTTCCGCACCAGGCGAGGCGCGCGGCGGGTCGCCGTGGCCGACCTGGACCTGGCGGTGCCCCGGGGCGGTGTGCACGGGTTCCTGGGCCCCAACGGGTCGGGCAAGACCACCACGATCCGGATGCTGCTCGGCCTGGCCCGGCCGACCCGCGGTTCGATGCGGCTGTTCGGCGAACCCGTCCCCCGGCGGCTGCCGGTGGTGATCGGCCGGGTCGGGGCGGTCGTCGAGAGCCCGAAGTTCTCCCCCAACCTCACCGCCCGCCGGAACCTGCTGCTGCTCGCCCGCACGATCGGCGCCGGCGACGACCAGGTCGACGCCGCGGTCGAGACCGTCGGCCTGACCGGTCGGGAGCGGGACCGGTACAAGTCCTTCTCCCTGGGCATGAAGCAGCGGCTGGCGATCGCGGCGACGCTCCTCAAGGACCCCGACCTGCTGATCCTGGACGAACCCACCAACGGGCTGGACCCCGCCGGGATCCGCGAGATCCGCGACACCATCCGCACGCTCGGCGAGCGCGGGGTCACGGTGCTACTCAGCTCCCACATCCTCGCCGAGGTGCAACAGGTGTGCACCTCGGCCACGATCATCGGCAACGGACGGCTGCTGGCCTCGGGCACGGTGGCCGACCTGCTCGCCGGCGACGCCGCGTTCCGGGTCCGGGTGCCCGACGACCCGGCCCGGGCCGCCGGGGTGCTCGCGGCCGCGGGGCTCTCGACCACGGCCGAGGGCGACGGCCAGCTCCGGGTGGAGACCGATCGCCCCGAGTCGATCACACGGGCGCTGGCCGAGGCCGGCATCTGGCTCTCCGAGCTGAGCCCGGTCCGGGCCGACCTCGAGGCGTTCTTCCTCGACCTGACCGCGCAGGACCGGCTCGGCACGGCCGCGGCCCCGGCGGAGGTGGGGACCCGATGACGCGCCTGCTGCGGGTCGAGCTGACCCGGCTCCGCTGGCGCCGGGCCGCGGTGCTCCTGCTGCTGCTGGCCGTCGCCGTCCCGGCCGTCATCTTCGCCGCCCGGGCGTGGACGACCCGGCCGCTGTCCCAGGCCGACATCGCCCAGATCCGCACCGACGCCGCCGGCCAGATCGCCGAGTGCCGGGCGCACCCCCGCCGGTACGGCGTGCCGCGCCAGCACTCCGCGCGCGCCTGTGAGCGCACCATCGTCGGCTGGCAGCTGCACCGCGACAAGCTGACGCTGGCCGGGGACCGCACCAACGGGACCGGGGTCGGCGTGGTCGCGGTCCTCACCGCGCTCCTGCTGCTGATGGGCACCACGTTCGCCGGCCACGACTGGAACACCGGCTCGATGAGCAACCAGCTGCTCTTCGAGCCACGTCGCGGCCGGGTGTGGGCGGCCAAGGCGGTCGCGGTCACGGCGGTGGCCCTGGTGACGGCGGCCGTCGTGAGCACGGCGTACTGGCTGGGCGTGTGGGGCGTGATGGCCGGGCGCGGGCTGCCCGTGCAGGACGGCGCGCTGGTCGACTCCCTCGCCTTCGGGCTGCGCGGCGCGGGCTTCGCGGCCGCCGCCGCGCTGGGCGGGTTCGCGCTGACCACGCTCTTCCGCAGCACGGTGGCGACGATCGGCGTGTTGTTCGCGGTCTCGGTGGCCGGCGGCCTGTTCGTGGCGATGCTGGGCATCAGCGAGCACTGGCAGCCGCAGAAGAACGTCGCCGCGATCGTCAAGAACGGGACGACCTACTACCGGCCCGTGCCCGACTCCTGCTTCACGGGCGTCCAGGAGGACCGCGCGACGGTCGAGGGCTCGCGCTGCGACCCGGAGGTGGCGCTGCCGGCCCGGGCCGGGGTCGGCTACTACGGGGTCGCGCTGCTGCTCGCGGTGGGCGCCTCGACGATCTCGTTCCGCCGCCGGGACGTCGGCTGAGCCGGCGACCCGGGTTCGACCGGGGTGGGTGGCCCGGTCAGTGCACCGTCATGGCGACGACCTCGGGGTTGCCGCCACCGACGCTCTTGAGCTGCACGTCGAACGGCGTGCTGCGCACCTGGATGCGCACCTTGGCGCTCTCCCCGGGCGAGAGGTGGAGGTCGGGGTTCTTCACGGTCGCGGCGTCGGCGGGGGCGATCAGCACCTGGTAGAAGTCCGGGAGCCGGCCGGTGTTGGTCAGCGTCTCGGTGAGCGTCTGGCCGGGCTTGCCGTGCTCGGGACCGGTGAACGTCGCCGAGAACGGGTTCGCGGCGCCGGAGGGCACCGCCATGCTCGTGGGGTTGCCGGTGGCGTCGCCGGAGCCGGCCGCGTCGTTGGAGTCCGAGGAGGAGCCGTCGTCGCAGCCGGCGAGGAGGACGCCGACGAGGAGCAGCGAGGAGGCGGCGAGCAGCCGCGGCGCACGAGTCGTCTTCATGGTGGGTGAAAGGTATCTCGCGGTCGTCCGGACCGAATTGGGCGGCCCCCGGCCCCGGCGTACAGTTGGGCGACGTGACGACCGCCCCTGCCGCCCCAGAAGGACGCAAGCTCCTCCGCCTCGAGGTCCGCAACAGCGAGACCCCGATCGAGCGCAAGCCCGAGTGGATCAAGACCCGGGCGAAGATGGGGCCGGAGTACAAGCACCTGCAGAACCTGGTGAAGTCCGAGGGGCTGCACACGGTGTGCCAGGAGGCCGGCTGTCCCAACATCTTCGAGTGTTGGGAGGACCGGGAGGCGACGTTCCTCATCGGCGGCGACCAGTGCACGCGGCGCTGCGACTTCTGCCAGATCGACACCGGCAAGCCGCAGCCGCTGGACCGCGACGAGCCGCGCCGGGTGGCCGAGTCGGTCCGGTCGATGGAGCTGCGCTACGCCACCATCACCGGGGTGGCCCGCGACGACCTCGAGGACGGCGGCGCCTGGCTGTACGCCGAGACCGTGCGCGCGATCCACGAGCTGAACCCCGACACCGGGGTCGAGAACCTGATCCCGGACTTCAACGGCAAGCCCGACCTGCTGCGCGAGGTGTTCGAGTCGCGCCCCGAGGTGCTGGCCCACAACGTCGAGACCGTGCCGCGGATCTTCAAGCGGATCCGTCCGGGCTTCCGCTACGAGCGCTCGCTGGACGTGATCACCCAGGCCCGCGACTTCGGCCTGGTCACCAAGTCCAACCTGATCCTCGGCATGGGCGAGACCCGCGAGGAGGTCAGCCAGGCGCTGCGCGACCTGCACGAGGCCGGCTGTGAGCTGATCACGATCACCCAGTACCTCCGCCCCTCGCTGCGGCACCACCCGGTGGAGCGCTGGGTCAAGCCCGAGGAGTTCGTCGAGCTCAGCGCGGAGGCCGAGCAGATCGGCTTCTCCGGCGTGATGTCGGGTCCGCTGGTGCGTTCGTCCTACCGGGCCGGCCGGTTGTACCGTCAGGCCATGGAGGCGCGGGAGACCACCCCCGCCTGACCGCACGCAACACCGCGTTCCGACACCGACCCGCGACAGACCCCAGAAGGCAGCAGACCGCCATGGCCAAGGCCCCCCAGATCCCGGACCCCGCGAAGACGAGCCGGCGCAAGCAGTTCGTCGAGACCTACCGGATGGCCAAGCGCAGCGACCCCGCGCTCGGCGCCTGGGTCGGCGGCTCGTTCCTGCTCGGCGCGGTCATCGGCTTCGTGCTGTTCTGGCTGCTGCCCGGCCGGGGCGTGCTGGGCGTGGTCGCCGCGATCGTCGGCGCGCTGCTGTTCGGTGCGCTGGCCGCCATGATCGTGTTCGGCCGCCGTGCCCAGAAGGCGGCGTACGGCCAGATGGAGGGCCAGCCGGGGGCCGCCGCCGCGGCGCTGCGCATGCTGCGCCGGGGCTGGCAGACCGACCCGGTGGTGGCGTTCACCAGGCAGCAGGACGTGGTGCACCGGGTGGTCGGCCCGCCCGGCATCGTGCTGGTCGGCGAGGGCAACCAGGGTCGGGTCCGCCAGCTGCTGGCGAACGAGCGCCGCAAGCACGAGCGCGTGGTCTCCGACGTCCCCGTGCACGAGGTCATCTGCGGCAACGGCGACGGCGAGGTCCCGCTCCCCCGCCTGGTCAAGCACGTCAGCAAGCTCAAGCGCCAGGTCAAGCCCGGCGAGATGACCGACATCCTCGGCCGGCTGCGGGCGCTGGACGCCAACCGTCCGAACGTGCCGCTGCCCAAGGGCCCGGTCCCGACCAGCATGAAGGGCATGCGCCAGAACATGCGGGGCCGCTGAGCGGCCGATCCCCCGCGCTGGACCGAGACGGCGCGGGACCGAGACACCGCCGGGTCGGGTCCGCTGCTCAGGGACGGGCCGGGACGCCCTTGGCCGTCTCGAGGGTGACCGTCTCCGTGCCGGCCATCATGTCGTGCAGGCCGCGGCCGTCCGGACGGAAGACCAGCGGCGGGATCACCACCGCGACCAGGATCTGGCGCGCGAGTGCCGGCAGGAGGCCCACGGGACGGCCGCTGCCGTCGTGGCGGACCACGCGCAGCCGGGTGGCGAGCTGGCCGAACGAGCCACCGGACAGCGCCGTCAGCAGGGCGCTCTCGACGACGAACAGCAGCACCACCCACCACTGGCCGGCCTGGTTCTGCACGCCGTACACCGGGGTGAACAGCGAGACCGTCAGCGTGCAGGCGATCCAGTCCACGAAGAGGGCCAGGATGCGGCGCCCCCAGGACGCGGTCTCCCGGGGGCGGGCGGGCTCACTCACCCCGCCAGCGTAGACAGCCGCCGGCGACCGCCCACGGGGCGGGCCACCTGTTACACCGCTGAAACAAACCGGATACGGTCAAGAAACTGGCCTTGCCTACGTTGGCGGGCAGGTCCGAGGCAGCGTCGCCCCGGTCCCCTCGTTTCGCACGACTTTGCCGGTTGCCTCCCCGAGGCAGCCAAGGAGGACGAATGTTCCAGAACAGCGACGAGCTGCTCGCATACATCAAGGACGAGGGCGTCGAGATGGTCGACGTCCGTTTCTGCGACCTGCCGGGTGTCATGCAGCACTTCACCGTCCCGGTCTCGTCGTTCGACCAGTCCGTCTTCGACGACGGCCTCGGCTTCGACGGGTCGTCGATCCGCGGCTTCCAGGCCATCCACGAGTCCGACATGTCGCTGTTCCCGGACCCGACCACGGCCTACCTCGACCCGTTCCGGTCGAAGAAGACCCTGGTCGTGAACTTCTTCATCCACGACCCGCTCACCGGCGAGGCGTACTCCCGCGACCCGCGCAACATCGCCCGCAAGGCGATGGCCTACCTGGCCAGCACCGGGGTCGGCGACAAGGCGTTCTTCGCCCCGGAGGCGGAGTTCTACGTCTTCGACAACGTGCGCTTCGAGACCAAGGCCAACGCCGGCTACTACGAGATCGACTCCGAGGCGGGCGCCTGGAACACCGGCGCGAGCTTCGAGTCCAACAACCGCGGCTACAAGGTGAAGTACAAGGGCGGCTACTTCCCCGTCGCCCCCACCGACCACTTCGGCGAGCTGCGCGACGAGATGGTCGTGGAGCTCGAGCGCTCCGGCCTGCAGGTCGAGCGCGCCCACCACGAGGTCGGCACGGCCGGCCAGGCAGAGATCAACTACCGCTTCGACGAGCTGCTCAAGGCCGCCGACGACGTGATGAAGTTCAAGTACATCATCAAGAACGTCGCCTGGCGCAACGGCAAGACCGCGACGTTCATGCCCAAGCCGATCTTCGGCGACAACGGCTCCGGCATGCACTGCCACCAGTCGATCTGGAACGGCGGTGAGCCGCTGTTCTACGACGAGACCGGGTACGGCGGGCTCTCCGACATCGCCCGCTACTACATCGGCGGCCTGCTCAAGCACGCCCCGTCGCTGCTGGCCTTCACCAACCCGACGGTGAACTCCTACCACCGCCTGGTGCCCGGCTTCGAGGCCCCGATCTCGCTGGTCTACTCCCAGCGCAACCGCTCGGCGTGCGTCCGGATCCCGATCACCGGCTCGAACCCCAAGGCCAAGCGCATCGAGTTCCGCTGCCCGGACCCGTCGGCGAACCCCTACCTGGCCTTCTCGGCGCTGCTGCTGGCCGGCCTGGACGGCATCAAGAACAAGATCGAGCCGGCCGCCCCGGTCGACAAGGACATCTACGAGCTGCCGCCGGACGAGATGGCCGACATCGACCAGGTCCCGACGTCGCTGAACGCCGTGCTCGACAACCTCGAGCGCGACCACGACTTCCTCACCCAGGGCAACGTGTTCACCCCCGACCTGATCGAGACCTGGATCGACTACAAGCGCACCAACGAGATCCTGCCCGTGCAGCTGCGTCCGCACCCGCACGAGTTCGAGCTGTACTACGACATCTGATCAGCGCGGTTCGCTGACCAGCGACGGCGTTTCCGTAGGCCATCTGACCTGCGGAAACGCCGTTCGTTGTTTTCCATCATTGTCCACTCTCGGTCACCGCCTCGTGCGCCCACGGTGCGCCAGCGTCGACCCCGGCGCGCGTCGGGGCTCCGCCCCTTCCGAGCGCCGTGTCCATCGCTTTGCGCGCCTTGTCGCCCGAGCTCGGCATCACGTGCGTGTAGACCCTGAGGGTGAACCCCGGATCGGCGTGCCCGAGGTACTCAGACACAGCTTCATGCTGACCCCGTGCTCGAGCCAGAGCGGTGCGCAGGTGTGGCGGAGCGCGTGCATCCCGTTGTCGCGTTCGTTCGGAATCC
Organism: Nocardioides panaciterrulae; assembly: GCF_013409645.1. Lineage (NCBI taxonomy): Bacteria > Bacillati > Actinomycetota > Actinomycetes > Propionibacteriales > Nocardioidaceae > Nocardioides > Nocardioides panaciterrulae. The sequence goes on from NZ_JACCBG010000001.1 coordinate 2,439,371, forward strand.
CGACCGCACGGAGGGCCAGCCGCCAGACCGCCTGGTTGAAGTAGTTCCGGTTCAGCGGCTTGCGCTCCCGGCTGTAGAAGATCAGCCCACCAGCAGCCGGAGCCTCGAGCCGCTCGCCACTCAGCGGCGCCATCCGTTCGAGGTGCTGCGCGAGCTCGAACCCGACCCATTCCGGCATCGGCACCGACCGGACCCGGCCGTACTTCGGAAGAGCCGGCACAGGCCGTCCGCCCTCGAGCCGGATCTGTTGTCGCACGTGCAGCTCATGACGCAGGAAGTCAACGTCCTGGACTCGGACGCCGAAGGCTTCGCCCTGGCGCAAGCCACATCCGGCAGCAACGACGACCAGCGCTCTGGATGCCTCGGGCATCTCGTCCACGACCGCGAAGACTCGCTCCGCGGACCACGGTCGCACCTTTCGGGACCGGTTGAGCGGGCGCGCGTACGCTGGCTGACCGCGCCGGGTTTTGGGTCAGCAAGCCCTCTTCGACGGCAGCGTTCAGGATGGCTCCAAAGTTCCCCAGCAACAGTGGAGTCCAGCAGAGTGGTGTACGACGGACCTGAGTGAGCGCGTGCCTGCGACGTAGGCGCGGCCACCGGGTGGATCCTTCGAGTGATCTGCGAAAACCGACTCGAAGAAGGACACCACGATGACCGCTGGACCCAGTATCGACCCTGCTCTGACCACGACGTTGGACCCGGGTGAGTTCTTGCACGAGCAGCTCGCGCAGGCCTCCCCGGACCTGATGCGCGAGCTGTTGTCCACCTTCGTCAACGCGCTGCTCGGCGCCGAGGCCGACGCGGTGTGCGGGGCGGCCTACAACAGCCGGTCGACCGAGCGGGTCAACTCCCGCAACGGGTACCGGCACCGCGACCTGGACACTCGGATGGGCACCGTGGACGTGGCGATCCCCAAGCTGCGTTCGGGGACCTACTTTCCCGAGTGGCTGCTCGAGCGACGCCGCCGCGCGGAGTCCGCGCTGACCTCGGTGGTGGCGACCTGCTACCTGCTGGGGGTCTCGACGCGGCGGATGGACAAGCTGGTGCAGTCCCTGGGCATCACGGGCCTGTCCAAGTCCCAGGTCAGCGTGATGGCCCGCGATCTCGATGCCCACGTCGCCGACTTCCGCAGCCGGCCACTAGACGCCGGTCCGTACACGTTCGTGGCCACCGACGCGCTGACCATGAAGGTCCGCGAGGGCGGCCGGGTGCTCAATGTGTCGGTCATGGTCGCCACCGGCGTCAACGCCGACGGACATCGCGAGGTCCTCGGGATCCAGGTGGCCACCGGGGAGACCCACGCCGGCTGGCTGACCTTCTTCCGCGACCTGGTCGCCCGGGGGCTGGCCGGGGTCGCGCTGGTCACCAGCGATGCCCACGCCGGCCTCGTCGAGGCGATCGCCGCAGCCCTGCCCGGCGCGTCGTGGCAGCGCTGCCGCACCCACTACGCGGCCAACCTGATGGCCGCCTGCCCGAAGTCGGCCTGGCCGGGTGTGAAGGCGATGCTGCACAGCGTCTACGACCAGCCCGACGCCGAAGCCGTCCATGCCCAGTTCGACAAGCTCCTCGACACCGTCGCCCAGACACTGCCGAAGGTTCATGACCACCTCGACGGCGCCCGCGCCGACATCCTCGCCTTCACCGCGTTCCCCCGGGAGGTGTGGCGCCAGATCTGGTCCAACAACCCCAACGAGCGGCTCAACCGCGAGATCCGCCGCCGCACCGACGTCGTCGGCATCTTCCCCAACCGCGACGCGATCATCCGCCTGGTCGGCGCGGTCCTGGCCGAGCAGCACGACGAATGGGCCGAGGGTCGGCGCTACCTCGGCCTCGACGTCCTGGCCCGCTCCCGCATGACTCTGGTGACCGGCGAAGCCACCACCGACAACACCACCGACAAGGAGGCACTCACCGCCTGACCGACACGCCCGAACGAAGGATCAACTTCGTACACCACGCCACGGGACTTGACCCCAGCAACAGCCGCACGTAGCCGGCGGACAAGTCGACCGACACTGCCCGCAGCCAGCGCTGAACCGCCGCAGAGGTGATCCGCACCAGAGGCCACGTTCCCCACTCCGGGAGTATGTGAACCCGCAACCGGGTCTCGAGAGCAGTGCGGCTCGTCGGCTGCATGACTTGGCGGTCGAGCCACTCGCCTGCGAAGTCAGCGAACGAGACGCGGCCCGCGCGCTCGTCCACATACGACCCGCGGTTCAGTCTGTGCTGAAGATCGGCAAGAAATCGCACGGCGTCGACCTCCGGATCGAACGAGCGGTTCCGTGATTGGCCGTCGGGATCGCGGTAGCGAACCTGCCAGCGCTTGCCGCTGCCATACAGAGACGAGCGCACCCGCCGTCCCGATCCGCGTTCTGTGGTGTGCCATCGATCGGCAATCGACGCCATGCGCTCCTCCTTCGGAAGTCAGCCGGGCTGACAGTGCGGTCCCTGCAACCAAGCAAAAACGTCTCGCGGGTCGTAGCGACAGCGACGACCGACTCGGAAGAACCGCGGGCCGGTCCGCTTGTGATTCAGCTTGTAGCGGGTCGAGACCGGGATCGCTAGGAAGTCAGCGGTCTCTCTTCGAGCGTCCACAGTCGCTCCGGCATCGTCGGCGATCTCCGCGGACTCATGCGCTCACCGCCATCCGACGCTCGGCGAGAAGACCGGCAAACGACCGACCAGTTTCGAGCTCATCGAGCGCAAGGTGCCGACCGACGCGATGCAGCGTCTCCTCGAGAGTCTCAGCGTCCAGCAGCGCCCCGGCGCGGGCGAGGCAGCCCCGCAGTGCCGGCATGATCCGCCGCAGCTCGCCACTCGACGCTCCGGCGGCGATCCTCGTCAATCCCGCTGCGTTCCCTCTGAGAGACGCCGACTGGATCTGACGCCACTCCGGAGCCACCGGCCAGGGAGAGCGCGTCTGGTCGTCCGACTCCTGACGAAGTGACAGCCAACGGTCCGTGAGGTAGCCCCAGAGTTCAGGCAATCGCTCGAGAGCATCTGCCGGCGAGTCGATCCGCGACTGCCGCAGCACAGGTCGGCCCACCTGAAACTCGACACGGATCACCCCGTTCACCGGGCGTGTAGGCGTCGCCCCAGACGGAAGGCCACCAGTCCGTGCCCTTCTTCCGCGACTTCTCCGACTCGTCGTAGATGCGGGCCATCACGCCCGCCCTCCGCGTGCCGAACACCAGGGTGCGAAGGGTGTCCTCGTCCTCATAGGTCACCCGCTGTTTGGCACGACAGACGAAGTTCCCGCGGTCCGCCGAGTCGATCCCCCAGCCATGCGAGTCCATAAAGACATCGATGCTGGATGCCTTCCAGGAAGCGCGACCGAGCAGGAGCTCCGCGACGTCCATGAACCACTGGAGCGCCTGAACGATCCCCACGGCGTGGATGAACGCGGCCGAGGGCTGCACGTGCACCGTCGTCAACGACGCACTGGTTGTCAGCCCGATCAAACCGTGGGCGTGCTCGAGGCGGTAGGGATACCGGTTGAGCGCTCCCCCGGCGACCCAGAATCGATCACCGCCTACATCGAACTGCGACCGCGTCCGGGTCTCACGCGCCGAGGTCCGTGCTTCGTCCAGATCCTCCAGCAGCGCTTCCGACATCGACCCGCGCCCGGAGAGATAGAACGAGTCCACGCCAGACGCGAGCTCAACGAGCTCACCAGCGTCAACCAGTCCCACATTTGGGACTGTAGATAAAAAAGCCGCTCTAGTCCAACATTTGCGACTAGCTGCCGTGCGTGTCGCGCTGCGCGCCACTCCCCCCGAGGTACGCGTCGACGTCGATGGAGATGCCAGGGAAGCTGTACTCGTCGGGGTGCGAACCGAACAGCTTCCGGAACGTCGCCACCTTCCGGTAGATCGACGACCTGCTCATGCCAAGCGCCTCAAGACCCTCGAAGCCGCCGTACAGATGCCACAGCAGCCAGAACCCAACCAGGTCCGACACCTTGTTCGCCGAGATGCTGGTGATCGCGTCACCCAATGGCGTCTTCTCGATGGCGGGATTCACGTACTTCTTGGTTGCGCCGACGTAGGCATCCCAAGCCGCGCGAGCCAGCCCGCGCCCCTCGGGCGAGGGCATCGGGTCCGATCGGAAGTCGCTCACAGTCCCACGCTAGCGACTGTCACCGACAGCGCTCGTCGACAACGCCGCAGCAGCGGGGTGGTATCTTGAGGTCACGAAGCACAGGCGTACGGCCTGCCAGTTCGCAACTGGGGTGCTTCACAGAACTGGGAGACTCAGGTTCGATTCCTGACGGCCGTGCCGTAGCTCAATGGAAGAGCATCCCACTTTTCTTATCTCAGGCGTTCGATGGCGGCACTTAGTTCATCTGCCGTCAGTGCGAGTGCCGAGTACGTCCCCCTCGTGTAGCCCACAAGCGACCGCAGCGCCGAGTTGTGGCTCGGGCTCTTGGCGCCCAGCGCGAAGTACTCCTTGGCCGCCATGTTCGCCCACTCGTCGCGCGGGATAGCGGACTGCAGCGCGAGGTTGACGTCGTAGGAGAGCCGTTTTCCGATCGCAAGCGTCGCGATGAGCTCGCCGACGCCCACTTCCACAGGAGTGCCCTCAACCAGCACTTGGAACGGCCTCTTGGTCAATTCCTCCCAGCCCGCAATCTGCGTTGGGGTCATCCCAGTCGTATAGCGTTCCAGCTCCTTGCTACCTAGCCCGCCCGCGTGAATATGGCAGTTACGCATCAGTCTGGTTAGGTGGAAGAGCGCCAGCGCGTCTACATCCATAGCGACGCCGGAGGCAGCTTCGATCTTCTCGTGAACGTTGAACGTCTTCGCATCCCGAAGCTGCGAGCGCGTAACCAATCCCAGGGGAAGAAGCCATCCCAAGCACGTCTTGACGAAGTCCTCGTGCAGCGCGATCGCGTAGGACATCCCCATCGTGCACAGATCGGCCTCAGCATCTCCGAGCAGCGACCGGGCGATGTCGGACCGCAGATTGAAGCGCTCAATGTGCTCGACGGTTGGGAACATCTCGGCCAGGGTCCGAGTGGATCCCTCGGTGAGGTTCAACGTGTTCGAGGCGATCTTCGAACCCGCCAAGATGGCCCAGATCGCGTTCCCGGCGTCGATCCGTCTCTGTTCGAGCGTCCGGAAGGCTTCGAAGTGCACCTGCGGACGCGTGCGGTACCGAGCTGTCACTCGGCAACCGTAGAGCCTTCCTTCGCTCAATGGCGTTTGCGACAGCGCTCTTTGCAGTTTGAGGGTGCTGTGTTACAGATCGCGCACCCTCAGACGAGCCGCCGAGCCCAGGTCGTCGACGAAGCCTTGGTGTGACCGCACTCGGCGCAACGCTCGGTCACGCCGCAACTCGGGCAGGTCCCAAGCTTGGCCCGAACCTCGATCGTCTTCTCTTCTCCGCAATGCGTGCACGCGAAGGTGCCAGCCGGGGCCTTCTGGCCGGCCTGAAACGACGCCTCAGGCTGAAGGATCGCATCGGCGCCCAATTCGGACGTCTCAGCTAGTGCTGTCGCGATGACAGAAACCTGAGTAAGCATCAGCAACACCTCCCACGACCCAGTTCGCAAGCTCTTCAGGTAATCCGCTGGGCGCGTGACCTGGTAACCCTTGTCCTTCGCGAGATCCGACAGGAACGTGGCTGCGTGAGCACTCGGATGGGCGACCGCGTTCCGAACGACCGTGAGCTCCTTCAGGGCGGCCACTTCAACCGGCCGATTTCGAAGCCAGGAGTACGGCTCCCCTCGCACGAGGTATGCGTCGGCCCGGTCAAGGCTGGCGTCGTACGGCAGCCACGTCAGGAAGCTCTCTCGACGTCTGCCATCCGAGTAGATGAGGAGCTCAACCTCGGCGCGGGAGGAAACGGGCAGCACCGGAGCAATGCACGCGGCGCCGTGCTGCAGCAACATGCAGAGATAGAAGAGTTCTTCGAGGTACGTCTCGAGCAGGGAAAAGGCACGAAGTGCGACCAGCTCGACAACTCCGTCAAGCGTCTCGGCTTCGATCTTGGCGCGCTGAGCGTCAAGTACCACATTCTTGAGCGCGTCGATCCCGTCCGTTAGACGCTTCTTCGCGTCGTCCAGATACGACATCGTTAGAAGCTCAGGAGGTATTCCAGCCGAATCTCACGACTTCGTCGATCCGCCGTTGCTCCCCGAAGCACCTTCGCCACATCCTCATCGAGGTCTTGCGGCTTTCGAAGTTCAAGCTCCGCCCCCTCGAGTCGTTCAACGAGGGCGGCGGGCGTTGCGTCGACCTGTCCTCTCACAGCGCCAGCAGCGACGGCAAAAATCGTGTAGAACCACGCAGACGACCTGAAGCGCTTGAGCCCAGAACGGCTCGCGCTCGGGGAGTAGATCGCATCGAGGTAGTCGAAGGCGGCCCGAAATTCATCCTCGACCCGAGGTCGCTCAGGGAAGGCTTCGTCGTTCGACTTGTAGAGCCCGTCCAACGACGCCTTGGTACGTGCCTGGATCCCGCGCATCAGGAAGCCCATCAAGTCGGACGTCAGTTCGACCTCGCGCATCTGAGCAATCTCCTGAACGCCGAATACCTGCCACTTCAGCCACCGCTGATACTGCTCGTACGCCAGCTGATAGGCGGTGTCCTTAAACTCGCCGAAGTAGGTCGCGTTCCGAATCTCCTGGTCGTTCAGCTTGTAGCCAGTTGAATTCATGCGCTGGAAGATCGTTAGGACCGTGACATCGTCAACGTCTGCTGGAAGAACGTTGACCGACAGCGGGGTCTGCAGGATGTGTCGCTGCGTCTCGTCCGGGAGCTGCGTGAAGGCGAGACCCGCGAACTCCCGGTTATGCGAGCGGAGGACCGTGAAGTCGTCCCATTCATCCCTCTCAGCCAAGCAGTCGATATCTACGTAGCTAAGGATGGTGCGCAGCCTTTGCTGACCGTCGACGACATGACGCATGGTCTTCGACGTCACTACATCCAGCCGGCTGTGCAGGAAGATCAGCGGCAGTGGAAATCCTCGCAGCAGCGAGTCGATCAGAAGACTCTTTACCCGAGGGTTCCAGACAGCTCGACGCTGGTAGTAGGGCTGCAGCTCCAACGACCCTTGGCGCTGCCACTCGAGGAAGTCGATGACGGTGTAGGTCGTCCGAGTGACGGATAGAGGCTCAAGCACTGCCGCAGGCTACCGAACTCGAGGGCCGCCGGCATCGGTTCATCCACAGCGCCGCACTGTGGGGCGGGTGGTTACGCCCCTCCACCCGCCGCTTCGCGCTGCGCGGAGCCTCTGCGCACCCGAGAACCCCACCCGCCCCTCGGTTACGGCAGCAAGTACGCGACGCCCGCGGCACCGCAGTCACACTCCCATGGGGTTCCGCCGCGGGCCTGGGCATCTTTAATGTGGGGTCCGGCGCTCCACCGGACCTCTCGCCTGCAGTGCGGGCACGTGCCGTCGAGGGACTCAACGAGTCCACGCCCATCCGCGTGCGGCGCAATCACGGTGCCATCGACCCACCGCAGCCAGTCACGTGCATGACGTGGGCGCAGTTCATCAACCGGGTCGCCGAACCACGCCACTTCCCCGGCCGCCTCGAGCTCCTCGCGGAAAGCTGGCGCGACATCCTCGCGGTGCGCGGCGCAGAAGCCACGGACAACGGCTCTCACCTGAACCCCGCCGTCGTCGAGCTTGACGCCGGCTGCCATTCCAAGCAGCCGCACTGCGGTCTGCCCGCAGATCTCGCACGACCAGACACCTGATTCGAACCCATCTCACAGCCCTCTCAGCCACGCAGAGAGCGGCTCGTGTGCGCCCACGGTGCGCCGACATTGGTAGCGCCGAAGCGTTACCGCAGGTCAACAGCGTAGACAACCCGGGCCACCGCTCTACTACGACATCTGATCCTCAGGCCCCCTTGCGGGCCTGACCTGCACGAACGCGCGGCCCCCACGGAGGAATCCCCCGGATTTCCCCGACGGGGGCCGCCGTGCGGAACCCACGCCACCCGGTGCTCGACTGCGCGCCGATCACACGGCCCTGCGCGAGGGCCGCGACGACACCGACATCGCGGGACTCGGCGACATCGCCATGGTGACCAGCGTGCGCGGGGCGCGCGACCGCGGCGTCCTCAAGGCCCACCCCATGTTCACCCTCCACACCCACGACGGGATCGCCTGGGCCGACGGCACGCACCAGCCCGCTTACGCCGTGATCTGGTGCACCGGCTTCCGCCCCGCCCTGCACCACCTCGCGCCGCTCCACCTCCACGAGCACCAAGGACGGGTCGCAGTCGGCGGACCCTCCGGCACCCGCTCCGCCCGCGACCCGCGGGTCTACATGGTGGGGTACGGCGACTGGGTCGGCCCCGCGTCCGTCACCCTGGCCGGCGTCGCCGAGTCGGCTCGCGCCACCGCCGGCGACATCGTCGACCGGCTCTGACCCCGGTCGTTCATCGCGCGAGCTGCCAGCCAGGCGATGGCCGCGAGCCGGGGCCGTTGGCCCCTGTCGCGCGTCCGTACCCACCGACCACCGTCAAGGAAAGGCAGTCGCGGGCCGAGCCTCCCGCGGCCCGAGCCGCGGAGGTCGTCATGAAGGTCCTGACCGTGTACGCACACCCGGACCCGCACTCGTTCTGCCACAGCGTCCTCGAGCGGTTCACCGCCGGGCTGCAGGACGCCGGCCACACCAGCCAGGTGGTCGACCTGTACGGCATCGACTTCGATCCGGTGCTGCGCCAACGCGACCAGCCGAGCTGGATCAACGACACCATGCCCGAGGACATCGCCGAGCTCCACGACATCCGGGGCAACGTGCTGCGCTCGACCCGCAACCCGCTGCAGCGGTGGCTGATCCGTCGGGCGATCCGTGGGAAGTCACACTCCGAGGTCGCCGGGATGCTGCGGTCCCGCATGCCCAAGGACGTGCTGGCCATGCACGAGAAGATCCGATGGGCCGACGGACTGGCCTTCATCGCGCCCATCTACTTCTGCAGCTTCCCCGCCATCCTCAAGGGCTGGATCGACCGGGTCTGGTGCTACGACTTCGCGTTCGGCCTCACCCCAGAAGGCTGGCACGGCGACGTCAACGGCCGCGTGCCGCTCCTACACCATCAGCGTGCGCTTCTCATGACCTCGACGATCTTCGACCAGGCCGCCTACGACGACGGCCTCCGCTCCGCCATCAGTAAGGTCGTCGACGAGTGGGGGTTCCGCTACCCCGGCATCCCCGACGTCGAGCACGTGTACTTCTACGCGGCGACCTCGGGAACGCCGGAGCGCATCGCCGCGTACCTCGCCCACGCCCACCAGCTCGGCCGTGACTTCGACCGCGGGCCGGCTCCTGCCCAACCACCGCGCTGAGCCAGGTCTGCTCATGGAGCCAACCACGTCGCTCCCCTCGCTGAACTGGGACGACTGGGACACCCCCTACCTGTTCTTCACCGGCAAGGGCGGCGTCGGCAAGACCACGATCGCCGCGGCGGTCGCCGTTCACCTCGCCGACACCGGGCACCGCGTCCTCCTGGTCAGCACCGACCCGGCCTCCAACCTCCGCGACGTCCTCGGGGCCGCCACCGGCGAACAGCGGCCGGTGCCTGTGGTCGCGGTGCCACGGCTCGACGTGCTCGACCTCGACCCTCAGGTGGCAGCCGACGCCTATCGCGAGCGCGTCCTTGCTCCCTATCGCGGCACGCTCACCAGGTGGGCGGCTGCCCAACGGCGAGCTCCCAGGGACTGCTGGAGGTCATGGCCCGGACCACGTCGAGGGTGACGAAGCCGCTGTCGGCCCTGAGTCGGTCGGCGAGCGCCAGCAGACACCGCTCGGTCGCGGCAGCCTGCTCGGCGAGGTCCCGCACCGCCACCGACGGCTACTGGTCCTGGTCGACGTCGCCTTCGCTGACGGGCCGCAGTGGAACGCCGAAGGTGAACGTGCTTCCCTCCCCGAGCGTGGAGACGGTCTGGAGCTGCCCGCCCATCAGATCGACCAGGTCACGACAGATTGCCAGACCGAGGCCGACACCGTCATAGCCCCGGGTGGCGGTGGGGTCAACCTGGGTGAACGGCTCGAACAGGGCCTGCAGCTGGTCTTCTGCGATACCGATGCCGGTGTCGGTGACCGCGAACTCGACCCAGATGTCGGGCCCCTGGGTGCCCTCGTCTTGGTTCGGTGCAGCGGTGCGCGCGCTGACTCGCACGTTGACGCCGCCACGCTCGGTGAACTTGATCGCGTTCTGCACCAGGTTGGTCACCACCTGAGCGACCCGCAGACCGTCTCCAACGACCGAACTCGGGACTGACCTGTCGACGACGAAGGAGATTGTCAGGTTGCGACCCTCCGCCAAGGGGACCGCCCAATCTGCGATGCCTTCAAGAACGGTGGAGACACCGAACGGCCGGGGGCGCAACAACACCTGGCGGGCTTCGAGGCGGGAGAAGTCCAAGATGTCGTCCAACAAGCGCTGCAACCGTTGGCCGTTGCGGTGCACGATGTTCACGAAATGGCGCTGCTCGGGTGCAAGCTGGCCGTCCATCAACATTTCGGTCGCGCCGATGACCGAGGCCAGAGGTGTCCGGACCTCGTGGCTGACGTTGGCCAGGAACAGGCTCTTGGCGGCGTTGGCCTCCGCTAGCTGACGGAGCACCTGCTTGGGTTCGGTGATGTCCTCGGAGACCCCGTGTACGCCCACGACCTCTTCGTCAATGACCACCGGAATCATGGTGCATCGAATCTCGACGATCTGTCCGTCGGTACGCAACACCCGGGCTTCAACCAACTGGGGGTCGCCCGCCAGGGCGCGCTCGAAACAGTTCTGGATGATGTGCAGGTCGTCGGGGTGCACGACTTCCGAGAAGTGGATCTCCCTCATCTGTTCCAGGCTCAACCCGGTCATCGCCAGCGATATGGGGTTCGCGTCCGTGTAGTAGCCGTCCCGATCCACTGAGTACGTCGCGTGCGGGTGGTGCATGAAAAAGGAGGCGTAGCGTTCGCTGCTCTCGGAAAGCGCGGCTTCACACAGTGACATGCTCACCGGTCGGGCGACATCCAGCCGTTCAGAGTCCATCACAACCTCCGAGAGTGGTCACAACCATGCACCGTAGATACGCGTTGTCGAGCCGGCCCCCGCCCGCCGCAAACTACCCCACAAGTGACAAGAACGTCCGGATCTAGCCGCGGTGCGGGCGTTCTTGAAGTTGCGTCTGTTCGCCGCCGAGGACGTCTACTCGGCCCAGGGAACGGGACCCGCACGCCGGCCGCGCTCCTCGACGGCGACGGCGCGTACGCCGCCCCGGCGGCTGCGTTACGGACGCTGAACGTCCGCAATCAGGGGTACGTTGCCGGCATGTCCGAGTTCACGATCAAGGCGCTCACGCCGGAGACGTTCGACGACTTCGCAGCGCTCGTTGAGCGGAACAAGGGCATGTTCGCCAGTTGCTGGTGCACGAAGTTCCATCCCGACTGTGCGGAGAAGGGCCAGAGCGCCGAGGGGAACCGGTCGCTCAAGCAACGTCTGGTGGCCGACGGGCCTCGCGCACGCGGCGCTGGTCTACGACGGGGACCGGGCCGTCGCCTGGGCCGAGTACGGATCCCCGAGGAGCTGCCCAGCATCCAGCACCGCAAGGAGTACGTCGCCACTGCCGAGCGACTGCCCGACTACCGGGTCACCTGCATCCTGGTCGAGCGCGGCCTTCGCGGTCACGGTCTAGCGGCGATCGCCCTCCGCGGAGCCGTGGAACTGATCGCCCAGGCCGGCGGCGGCCTCGTCGAAGGCTATCCGCACGACACCGGCGGGATCCGGAAGAAGAACTCGTCGTTCCTCTACAACGGCACCCGCGCGATGTACGAGCGCGAGGGCTTCACCTACGACCGCCCCTAGGGATTGGGCAACTGCGTCATGGTGCGCGAGGTGGCCCCGAGCGCGCGCGGCTGATGCGGTCCAGCGCTCCATCGAATCGGCAAGGCAACAACCGGAGGATGGATTCCGTGGCACACGTACGACGTTTCGACCACATCGGCATCACCGTCGCTGACCTCGACTCGGTGACGGCGTTCTTCGTCCGCCTCGGTCTCGAGGTCGAGGGGACCGGATCCGTCGAGGGCGAGTTCGTGGAGACCGTCTGCGGCATCCCCGGCGCGCACTGTGAGATCGCGATGCTGCGGCCACCCGACGGAGGGTCCCGACTCGAGCTCTCCAGCTTCGTCACGCCCGAGCACGTGCCGGGATCACCGACGGCGATGGCCAACGAGCTCGGCCTGCGCAACGTGTCCTTCGAGGTCGGCGACCTCCAGGCGGCCCTCGCTGCGGTGGCCGCGGACGGGTACGGGCTCGTCGGCGGCATCGGAGAGTACGAGAACAGCGTGCGGATGGCCTACGTGCGCGGGCCCGAAGGGATCATCGTGTCCCTGTTCGAGCAGATCGGCTGACACCCGGGCGCGTTGCCCACGGACGTCACGACGCCACCGTCAGGCCGGCGAGTTTCGCCTAGCCGATGAGCGGACGGGTCGGTGCCCTCTCGTGGCGCGGGGCCGGAGTCATCCCCCGCCGGTGCTCCACTGGCAGTCGTCGTAGCCCGCTTCGTAGTCATCCCGAGTCACAGGAACGACGAGGTCGAAGGTGTGACTGCGGGAGCCCTCGTCGAACGTGAGCACGGTCGAGACATAGCCCGGCAGGATGTCGTCGAGACTCTCACGCTGCACGTAGAAGGAGAGCTCGAGCACGCCGGTCGCCTTCGACCCGACCGTCAGATCGTCGTACACCAAGCCGCCGCGGTCCTGGTCGAACACACAGCCGTCACCTTCGAAATGGATCGAGAAGTCTGTGACGGTCGGTAGGTCAGCGACCGTCGCGGCAGCCGGGTCGAGCCCCTCGTCACCACCCCCCGCCGACAGGGCCAGCACGGCCCCGACGAGTGCGAGCGCCCCCGCCGCCGTGCCGGCGAGCTTCACGGTCCGATGAGCCATGTCCCGAACGCTACGGCGCTGGCGGCCGCACCACCGCAACTTGGCCGCAGGGCGCGCGACGAACGTAGGCACGGCGAGGGAACTCGCAGTTACAGGGGCGGGAGCGCCTCGTCAGCCGCCAGTAGCAACGAATGAACAAGCTCCCAGCAATAGCGCTCGTGGCCAGGGCCGAGGCGGCCGCTCAGAGGAGTCCGGCACCCAACGCGTGCGAGACCGCGCCGGTCCGGGTGGGCTGGTCGAGCTTCGTCAAGATGTTGGCCACGTGGCGGTGCACGGTGTGGCTGCTGAGGGTGAGGGCCGTGGCGATCTCGTCGTTGCTCAGGCCGCGGGCGACCAGCCCGAGCACCTCCACCTCGCGCGGGGTGAGCGGGTGGGCCGAGCGTGGGTGCAGTGAGCCCGCGATCCGTCGGGCCTCGGCCAGTCCGACCTCGTCCGCGAGCTCGGCCAGACAGGCGGTGGCCGTGTCGAGCTGCTCCTGAGCGCCGGCCTCGTCCCCGGTCGCGTGGAGCGACGCGGCGAGCGCCAGCCGGGCCGCGGCCTCGTCGTGCCGCAGTCCGGCCCGGTGATAGCGGCGCACCGCCTCGTGGAGCAGCACCGGCGCCTCCTCGGGGCCGGCCAGCACCGCGTCCGCGGTCGCGGACATCGCCACCAGGGCGTCGGTCCGCACCGCCGCGGCCGTCTGCCGGAGCTCGTCGGCCGCGACGCGCGCCGCCTCCCCCTCGCCGAGCGCGTGGGCGACCCGGACCGCGGGGAGCAGGACGTCGGCCCGGGCGAGGCGGTTCTCGGGCGGCAGGGCCCGGAGCAGCCGCTGCAGACTCGACCAGGCCCCGGCGGCGTCCCCGGTCGCGAACTTGACCAGGGCCCGGCCGACCACCGCCACCGGGTGGAACTCCGCCTGCGCGAACAAGGCCTCGGCCTCCGCGAGGCGGCCCTGGCGTCGGCGCAGCTCACCGAGCTGGACGACGGCCTCCACGCGGGACGCCCGGGACGAGGCGCCGAGACTGCTCACCGTCCGGGTGAGCTCCCTCTCGGCCTCGACCCAGGTCCCGCCGGCCACCTGCACCGAGGCGTAGGTGATCCGGCACACGTGCAGCAGGGGGACCAGGTCGCGGTCCCGGCAGATGGCCTCGACCCGGCGGCACCACTCCCCCGCCCGCGTGACGTCCTGGGCCTCGTGGCAGGCGGCGATCAGCCAGCACAGCACCTTGCCCATCCACATCAGGTCGGCGACGTCGCCGGCGGTGACCGCCGCCGCGGCGGAGTCGAGACGGGACATCCCCGCCTCGACCTCACCCCGGCGCGTAAGCGCCAGTCCCTGCAGCGCGAGCCCCACGACCGTGAGGTCGTCGTCGCCGGTGTGCCGGCCCACCCCGGTCGCCCGGACCGCGCACTCCAGGGCGCGAGCGGGGTCCTTGCGCACCGAGAGCGCGAGCTCGGCCTCGCGGACCCAGCACCAGCCGTGCTCGGGCCGCTCCTCGACCCCCTCGAGCAGGTCCCGGGCGCGGCCGAGCCAGCCCAGCGCCACCGACTCCCCGAGGCCGAACAGCAGGCAGTCCCAGGCCAGCGCGGTGGCCACCCGGCCCGCGCCGACCGGGTCCCCGAGCTCGCGATACCGGCGATAGGCGCTCTCCCGTGCCCCCAGGCATGTCGGGGCGTCGTCGAGCCACCAGCCGGCCTGGGCGAGGCCCTCGTAGGCCCGGGGGTCGGCGTCCTCCTCGATGGCCGCCCGGAAGGCGCTGTCCGCGCGGCTCCACGAGCCGGCGGCCAGCGCCTCCTGAGCGGTCTCCAGCGATGACATCGTCCTCATTGTCGCGCCGGCGGGGCCTGCTGGTAAGCCACCAGCCGTCCGGTCCGTTCGCGGACCGGGCGGGACTGGGCGGGGCGGGCGGGACCGGGCGGCGATCAGGCGCTGACGCCCGCCGCCAGCGCCTTGACGTCCGCGGTCGTCAGCGGGTTCCCGGCGATGCCCCAGTCGCCGCTGTGCACCTCCTCGACCACGCACCACGTCACCGGGCGCATGCTCTCGCCCTCGATCCCGACCATGGCGTCGGTTAGCCGGCGCACGATCTCCTGCTTCTGCTCGCCGGTGAAGACGTTCTCGATGACCTTGACCTGGATGAGCGGCATGATGGTTCCCTTCGATCGGAGCGCTCCGGGTGAGCGCGTGCCGACCACGATGCCGCCGCCGCAGGCGCCCGCGCGTCGCCCGCACCGGCCATCTTCGGCGGCGGCCGCGTGTGGCCCGAACGGGCCAGACCGGTGCGGCAGGCGACCCCACGCCGGCGGCCCCCCGCCGGCGGCCCGGCGGCACTCCGGTGGTCGGCGCGCCCCACTATCGTGTGCGGCGTGCGCTCCCTGGACCTCCCCCGCAGCGCGCTCAGCCAGGTCTTCGGCCTCCCGACCCTGCGCCGGGCGGTGCCCATCGCGGCCTCCGGCGCAGTGCTTGCCAGCAAGGTCCAATCCCGAGCCGGGGACACCTGGGTGACGGGCACGGTCGCCGGGACCGCGCCCACGCCGTACTCCGTCGACGTCGCCGTGCACAGCACGGGACGAGGGTGGCTGATCGACTCCGAGTGCAGCTGTCCCGTGGGCTTCGACTGCAAGCACGCCGCAGCCCTGCTGCTCAGCCTCGCGGAGCCGTCGGGCCCCGCGAGGCCGGCCTGGGAGGACCACCTCGACCAGGTGCTGACGGGTCTGGAGGAGCTGCGCGCCCCCGGCGCGGACCACGTCCCGCTCGGGCTGCTGGTCGAGCACGCCCAGGTCACGACGGGGTGGGCGGACGCGACGACCCGGACCCTCGCGCTGCGGCCGGTGCGCGGCGGCACCCGGGAGAAGTGGATCAAGAACGGCGTGTCCTGGTACGACGTGCAGCACCACCTCCACTACCGCCACGACCACGACCACGACCCGGCCCAGGTCGCCGTGCTGGTCGAGATGGCGCAGGCGTTCTCGCAGCTGTACACGAACCAGAACCCCAACCTGCTCGCACTCGGCCCCCTGCTGTGGCCGCTGCTGCGCGAGGCCGAGGAGGCGGGCATCCCGCTCGTGGCCGGCAACGGACTGACCTCGATCGAGGTGATCGACCCGGTGACCGTCGAGGTCGACCTCGCCGCGGAGGCGGCCGACGGCGTACGCCTGCGGGCGGGCGTGCGCCACGACGGGGCCTGGTGGCCCTCCGCGGACCATGCGCTGGCGCTCATGGGCCGACCCGCGCACGGTGCCGCGCTGCTGCGCGCGGTGCCGCCGCCGGGCAAGCGCCGCTCCCCCCACTTCAGCGTGCGGCTCGCGCCGCTGGACCGTCCGGTGGCGGCGACCACCCACCGGCTGCTCGACTCCCCCGTCGTGGTGCCCGCGAGCCAGCGCCAGCGGTTCGAGGAGGCCTACCTCCCGCGGCTGCGGCGGCAGCTGGTCGTCGGCTCCCGCGACGGCAGCGTGACGGTGCCCGAGGTGGAACCCCCGCGGCTGGAGCTGCTGATCACCTGGGGCGAGACCCACCGGGTGGAGACCGGGTGGTCGTGGCGCTACGGCGCCGAGCAGTTCGGGCTAGGTTCGACCGACGGGCTGGCCCGGGTGCGGGAGCCGGCGAGCGAGCAGGCCGTGCTGGCCGGGCTGGCGCTCACGGAGCCCGGGCTGCGGGACGAGGCCGGGACGCTCCACCCGCACCGGACCTGGACCGGGATCGACCTGGTGTCCTTCGTCGAGGACGTCCTGCCGGGCCTGCGGGCCGCGGCGCAGGCAGGCGACCTCACGCTGCGCGAGACCGGACGGCAACGGGACTACCGGCCGGCCACCACCGCCCCCGAGATCAGCTTCGAGCTCGCCGACGCGGCCAGCACCGACTGGCTCGACCTCACGGTCTCCCTCACCGTGGAGGACGAGGCGGTCCCGCTGTCCGAGGCGCTCGCGGCGCTGACCCGCGGCGACGACCTGATCTTCACCGCCTCCGGGCGCCACGTGCCGACCAGCCACGAGGCCTTCACCCAGCTGGCCCAGTTGGTCGCCGCCGCCGCCGAGCTGACCGACCAGCCCGACCAGGGCGTACGGGTCGGGCGCACCGACCTGGCGCTGTGGGCCGACCTCGAGGCGCTCGGGATCGTCGACGCCCAGGCCGAGGAGTGGCTACGGGCGGCTCGGGCGCTCGCCGACTTCGAGGAGCTGCCCGACGTCCACCCCGGCGGCCTCGTGCCCACGCTTCGCCCCTACCAGCAGAGCGGGCTCAACTGGCTGGCCTTCCTCTGGGAGGCCGGCCTGGGCGGCGTCCTCGCCGACGACATGGGGCTGGGCAAGACCCTCCAGGCGCTGGCCCTGATCACGCACGCCCGGGAGAAGGGCGCCGCACCCTTCCTGGTCGTCGCGCCGACCAGCGTCGTCACGGCCTGGGTCGGGCAGGCGGCCACGCACACGAGCGGCCTCGTCGTACGAGCCGTCGGCGCGTCCGCAGCGCGCCGCGAGGCCACCCTGGAGGAGCTCCACGACGGCGCCGACATCGTCGTGACGACCTACACGCTCTATCGGCTCGAGGCCGAGCAGTACGCCGGGCTGGCCTGGGGCGGGCTGGTCCTCGACGAGGCGCAGCACGTCAAGAACCACCAGGGCAAGACCTACCACGCCATCCGGCGGCTGCCGGTGCCGTTCCGGCTCGCGCTGACCGGCACGCCGTTCGAGAACCGGCTGATGGAGCTGTGGTCGCTGCTCTCGATCGTCGCCCCCGGGCTCTACGCCTCGCCGACCCGCTTCCGGGAGCGCGTGGCGAAACCGGTGGAGCAGCAGGCCGACGAGGAGGCCCTCGCGCGGTTCCGGCGCCGGATCCGGCCGTTCCTGCTGCGCCGCACCAAGGAGCGGGTGGCCGACGACCTGCCGCCGAAGCAGGAGCTCGTGCTGGACGTCGAGCTCAGCGCCCGGCACCGCAGGATCTACGACACCCACCTGCAGCGCGAGCGCCAGACCGTGCTGGGCCTGGTCGACGACTTCGCCCGCAACCGCATCGCGATCTTCCGGGCGCTCACCAAGCTGCGCCAGCTCAGCCTCGATCCGGCGCTGGTCGACCCCGCGCACGATCGGGTCGGCTCCGCGAAGATCGACCTGCTGGCCGAGCAGCTCGCCGAGGTGGTCGCCGAGGGTCACCAGGCGCTGGTCTTCAGCCAGTTCACCAGCTTCCTGTCCCGGGTGCGCGACCGGCTCGAGCACGACGGGCTCAGCCTCGCCTACCTCGACGGGCGCACCCGCAAGCGTGCCGAGGCGATCTCCCGCTTCACCTCCGGGGAGGCGTCGGTGTTCCTCATCAGCATCAAGGCCGGCGGCGTCGGGCTCACCCTGACCGAGGCCGACTACGTCTACGTGCTCGACCCGTGGTGGAACCCGGCCGTCGAGGCGCAGGCGGTCGACCGCACCCACCGCATCGGCCAGGACAAGCACGTCATGGTCTACCGGATGGTCGCCACCGACACCATCGAGGAGAAGGTGCTGGCGCTGCAGCAGCGCAAGGCCGAGCTCTTCGCCCGGGTCCTGGACGGCGACGGGGCGATGGCGGCCGACCTGAGCGCCGAGGACGTCCGGGCGCTCTTCGACTGAGCCGCATGGGGGGCTGCGCCTCAGGACCGGTTGCGGGCGACCGCCTCACGGACCAGGGCGACGAACGCGTCCTCGTCGGGCAGGTCGTGCTCGTGCACGTCGATGGCCCGCCGCGTGCCGGCCCCGAGGCTGGCGTTGAACAGCCCGGACGGATCCGCCAGGGAGGCGCCCCGGGCGAAGGTGGCCTTCACCTTGTCCTGGTAGGTCTCCAGGGTGCAGACCAGCCCGGCGCAGGAGAACGTCGGCACCCCGTCGGGGTTGGACGCCTTGCGCCACTTGACCTCCTCCACCATCTCGGGCTCGGCGGCGAGGATCAGGGCGCGCAGCCTCTCCACGGTCCCGGCCCGCCAGTCGTCGCTCACGGGAGGACCCTACCCGCGGGCGAGCCGCCCCGGGCGCAGCGGCGAGCGCTCGCCACGGTCACCCCAGCGGTCGGCTCACCCGGAGCGGCTCCGCCCCGTGGACGCTCCCGCGGTCGCGCCCGTGACGACCGTGCCAGTCCAGGCACAGCACGGTCGCGTCGTCGCTGAGCGCGTGCGCGGTGGCCTCCAGCACGCGGTCGGCCAGGCTCCGCACGGCCTCCCTCGGGTGCAGGGACCGGGTGGCCAGGATCTCGGTCGGGAGGTCGACGTCGTCGGCATTGCGCTCGAGCATGCCGTCGGTCACGAACACGATCCGGTCCCCCGGCAGCAGGGTGGCCCGACTGGCGCGATAGGTGGTGTCGGCGAACAGGCCGATGGGGAGGTCCACGGGCAGGCTGAGCGTGCTGACATCGTCGCCGCGAGCCAGGTACGGCGCCACGTGGGCGGCGTTGACGAGATCCATCGAGCCGGTGCGCAGGTCGATACGCCCGATCAGGCCGGTGACGAAGTCCTCGAGCCCGTAGTCGGCGGCGTGCTCGAACAACGCCCGGTTCGTCGAGCCGACCTGCTCGAGCAGGGAGGCACCCTCGCTGCGCGCGTTGCGCAGGCTGCCCACGCACAAGGTGGCGGCCAGGGCGGCGCCCACCCCGTGGCCCATGGCGTCGGTCAGCGACAGGTGGAGGGTGTCGCGCGCGACGCTGAAGTCGAACGTGTCCCCCGCGATCCCGGCGGCCGGCTCCAGCCATCCCGCGAGCGTGAAGGCGCCGGCCTCGCAGGTCTGCGGCCCGGGGAGCAGCCGGTGCTGGATCTCCGCCGACAGGTTCAGCGGTCGGGTGCGCTGCCCCCACTCGTAGAGGTCGGTGTGCCGCCGGTTGGCGATGATCACGAAGGCCAGGAAGTGGGCGAGCCGGGCGATCTCCTCCACCGTGTCGTGGTCCGGCTCCTCGGGAAGGAGGAACTCGAGCAGGCCGATGGCCTCGCCGCGCTGGGTCACCGGGGCCAGCAGCCGCCACTGCCCGGCGCCGTCGGACCGCCCGTGCCGGGCGTCGGGAGGGAGCACCTTCACCTGCTGCGAACGGATCGCCTGCTCGGCGGGCCCCCCGTCGAACGGAAGCACGGTCGCCGACTCCTCGACGGCGCGCCGCTCTGCCGGTCCCAGCGGCGGCCCGGTCGTTCCGTCGGCGGTGTCCAGCCGGACGTGGGCCAGCCGGACCAGCGCCCGGCCGGAGAGGTCCGCGACGAGGAAGGACACGCGGGTCGCGTCCAAGGCCAGGCCGATCTCGCGGGTGACCGCCTCGACGGCCTCGACCGGCGAGACAGCCTCCGCGGCCTCCATCGCCCGGGCGATGGCCGAGAGGGCTCGGTGGCCTCGACCCACATCCACACCGGGAGCATAGGCCCGGCGTGCCGCGGTCCGTCGGACACAGGGGCACCCCGGGCTCGTCGGCGTGGTCTCCTAGGGTGCAGGGCGTGCTCGCCGCGCTGCTCGCTCCCGTGACCCGCCGCCTGATCTACCCCGCGAAGGGGACGCGGGTCCCCGTCGCGTCCACGTCGTACGCCCTCGCGGCCGACGGCGCGCAGCTGCGCGGCTGGGTGGTCAACCCGGGCCGGGAGCGGTCGTTGGTCTACTTCGGCGGGAACGGCGAGCCGCTGGACCACCTGCGACCCGAGCTGGAACGGCGGTTCCCCGGGCACACGAGCTACCTGATCGCCTATCGGGGGTACGGCGCGAGCGGCGGCCGGCCCAGCCAGCGCGCCCTGACCGACGATGCGCTCGCGCTGGTGGACCACGTCGGGCGCCGGCACCGCGACGCGCCGGTCGACGTCATCGGCCGCAGCCTCGGCAGCGGGGTCGCCGTGCAGGTCGCCGTCCGGCGGCCCGTCGGACGCGTGGTCCTGGTGACGCCGTTCGACAGCCTGGCCGCGACCGCGGCGGACCTGTTCCCGCGGCTGCCCGTCCACCGACTCATCCGGGACCGGTGGGATTCGGCCGCGGTGGCCGGCCGGCTGCGGTCGGACCTCCTCGTGGTCCGCGCGGGGCGCGACCAGCTCGTGCGCCCGGCCCGGACCGAGCGGCTGCTCCGCGCCCTTCCCGGCGATCCGCGGGTCGTCGTGCTGCCCGGGGCGGGCCACGCCGACCTGGCGGAGGACCCCGCCTACTGGCGGGCGATCGAGGACTTCCTCGGCAGCTGAGCCGGCGTACAGGCGGGGGCTTCCCGTCCGCGCCGGCGCCGCGCCCACGCGCGACGGGTGCAGGGTCCCGCCGTGGGCCCGGGGGTCAGTCGGTGGCCTCGGCCATCGCGAGGTCCTGCCCGTCGCGCGTGTGCGGGTCCTCGTCGATCGCCTCGACCGCCGGGGTGGGCTCCAGCTCGACGCCGCGGCGCCGGTCGAGGTGGACGCCGGCGATCATGCACCGCACCGATCCGCCGGCCAGCTCGATGGTGGGGATGTCCACGGAGATGATCTCGCAGGACTCCTCGATCGCCGCGACCTGCTCGGGCCGCAGGCTGCGCCGCGCCCGGGCGGACATCGCCATCAGGTAGCGACGCCGACCCTCGGGCGTGCGGCCACAGAGCTCCACGGCGTTGCCGGCGAACTCGCGGACCTGCTGCTCGGTGAGCTCCACGACCGTGCGGCCGTTGACCGTGAGCCGCTCGCGGACCTGCTCGCGCCGTACCTCGTCCGGGATCATCTCGAGCGCGATCAGCGCGACATCGGTGCCGACGCAGGCCAGGACGTTGGTGTGGTAGACCGGCACGCCCGCGGAGTCCACGGCTTCGAAGGCCATCGGCTCGTAGTTGAAGTCGGCGCAGAACCGCTCCAGGACGTGGGTGTCCGCGCGGTGGCTGACCGCGGTGTAGGCGACCCGCGACACGTGGTCGAGCACCATCGCGCCGGTGCCCTCGAGGAAGATGCCGTCGGGCTCGAGCCCGGAGTAGTCGACGATCGTCTGCACGCGGTACTGCGACTTCAGCATCTCCAACACGTCCGAGCGGCGCTCGTGGCGCCGGTTGGAGGCGTACATCGGGTAGACGGCCACCATGCCGCCGGCATGGGTGGAGATCCAGTTGTTCGGGAACACGCTGTCGGGCCGGGTGTGGTCCTCGTCGTCGAAGACGTGGACCCGGACGCCGGCGTCCCGCAGCGCCTGCGCGACGGCGTCCATCTCGGCCACCGCATTGGCCGAGGTCGCCTCCTCCGACTGACCGGTCGGGACGTCCCGCTGGAAGGCGTTGTCGGCGGCCGTGGCGGGGTTGGGGATGAATCGTTCCGCCCGGATCAGGATGACGGCGGAAGGGGCCTGCGCACTCACGAGGGGAATGTAGAGCACGCGGTCGGCGGCCGGGGGCGCGGGCACCCGGAGCAGGTCGGATCCGCCCGGGCCGCGCTCGGCCGGCCGTCGGCCGCTCATCCCCCGAAGGTCTCGGCAAGAGGGGACCTTCGCCGGTCTGCTCCGGCGTTTCCCGGCCGTCGGAGGCGGGTAGGCGCCCGGTGCCATAACCACGCGACAGCCTCGAGGGCAGCTCGCCACGCCTGCCCCGCCACCTGTGGACGAGCACACGCGCATGCCCACCGCGTCCTACGTCTACTGGGCCCGCGAGGACCGGTGGGACTGGTCTGACGCCATGTTCCGGCTGCACGGCTTCGAGCCCGGCGAGATCATGCCCACCACCGACCTGCTCCTGCGCCACAAGCACCCCGACGACGTGGCCTCGGTGCGGACCGTCTTCGGCGCCGCGCTCCGCGAGGGCCGGGCCTTCGTCTGCCGCCACCGCATCATCGACGCCCAGCAGCACCAGCGCACCGTGGTCGCGTTCGGCTTCCCCCAGCACGACCCCTCTGGCGAGGTGCGCTCGGTCCGCGGCACGGTGGCCGACGTGACCCGGCAGCTGGCGCACGACACCCGGCAGGCCACCGCCGCGGCCGTCGAAGGGGCGACGGCGACCCGCGGCGTCATCGACCAGGCCAAGGGCTGCCTGATGGCGCGCTACGGTCTCGATCCCGAGGAGGCCTTCACGGTGCTGCGGGCGATCTCCAACCACACCAACCGCAGGGTCCACGACCTGGCCGGCTCGCTGATCGAGCTGTTGACCTCCGGTCCGACCGGGCCGGACCGGCCCGCGCGGACCGTGGCGGAGGTCGAGTCCCTGCTCGCGGCCGCGGACCGGCGGCCCGGCCCGTCCTGACCGTCCTGAGGCACTGACCCCCGACCACGGCTCGGGCCGCCACCACGGGTCGTGGCGCTCTCGGAGCCCGCGGGTCAGGGGGCTCGCGGGGCGCGCCGTGGGAGGGGCGCCCCGGGCACGGCCGGCTCCGGCTGGTCCTCGGCGAACCGGACGTCGTCGGAGCCGGTGAAGGTCGCCTCCTGGACGTCCTCGTCGTCCTCGAGCCCGGCGCCGAAGACCGAGCCCACCAGCGACACGATCGCGGTCACGACGCCGATCCTGGTCATCGTCGCCCACCCCGCATGGTGGCCGATCGCCCCCGAGACGAGCGACCCGGGCAGCACCACCAGCGTGATCGCGAGGCTGGCCAGCACCAGCACCGCGAACAGCGTCAGCACCCCGAGCCCGACACCCAGCCAGACCGCCGCGTTGTGCTGCCGCACGCTGCGCCGGGATCGCCCGGGGCCGGGGCGCTCGCGGAGATCGCCACCGACCACCAGCACCGCCACGCCGACCACCAGGACCAGCGCCGGGATCAGGACCAGCCTGGTGGCGCTCAACCGGTCCGCCAGCATCCAGAAGTCCGGGGTCACGATCGCCAGGAACGCGGCCGCGGACGCCCCCACCAGGCTCCGCGAGAGGTGCAGCGTCATCAGCCATGGCCGGCTCGCGGCGACCTGGCCGAGCAGCTGCCGGGTCTCGCTCAGGAGGTTGGGCCCACGACGGCCGCCCTCCCCGCGCCCGTTGCCGTCGTCGGCGGCGCCGGCCTGCTGGGGTACGTCGTCCTCGGCCAGCGACTCCAGCACCGGCCGGTCCCCCTCGTCACCGTCCAGGTCGAGCAGCTCGCCGACCAGCGAGACCAGCTCGCGCGCGGGTCCCGCGCCCGGACCCGGCGCCGACGGCCGGGGCGGCGCCACCGAGAGGACCGCGCACCGCTGGACCGGGCTGGTGTGTGCGCGCACCTCCCGCCCGTGCAGGGTCAGCGGACGATCGGTGACCAGCAGGACGACGTCCGCGTCCGCGCGCAACAGCGCTCGCCGGGCCCCCGCCATCGCCTCCGAG
This sequence comes from Nocardioides panaciterrulae, assembly GCF_013409645.1. Lineage (NCBI taxonomy): Bacteria > Bacillati > Actinomycetota > Actinomycetes > Propionibacteriales > Nocardioidaceae > Nocardioides > Nocardioides panaciterrulae. The sequence continues at coordinate 2,463,435 of NZ_JACCBG010000001.1, forward strand.
GCACGCTGGGACCGCGGCTCCCGGTCCTGCTGCCCGGCGGCGACGTGCCCGACGTGCACCGCCCACCGGCCGGCGGGGAACCGGTCGTCGAGCAGGCCGGCCAGGGTCGCCGGCTGCACCGGCGGCTCGGAGCCGTCCTCCGCCAGCACGTCGAGCAGGACGAGCACGTCGACGACCGGCCGGACGCCCCCTCGGGGCGGACTGATGCGCTCCACGACCTGAGTCGTTCCCGCTCCGGCGCCGCTCGATGCCTCGGCGGACGGACCGTGACCGGCGCCTCAGCCTTGCCGTTTCGCGGCGCACCCAGCCGGCGCCGAGGCAGAGTCCGAGCCGAGGCAGGGTGCGGGCGCAGGGAGGTCCGCGCTCAGGCGACGACGCGCGGCATCTCGATCGTGTCGCCGGCGCGGACCACGTCCAGCGGCGGCTCCCACGGGGGCAGCACCACCATCGCGGGGAGCGCGGCGGGCGCCTCCTGCTCCCGGTGGGACCACGCCGCCAGCAGCAGCCCGACCGGGATCGTCACCAGGCCGGGCGCGGCGACCAGGAAGTCCCCGTCCACCAGGCCGTAGGCGAACCACACCGCCGAACAGACCGCTCCCAGCGACCAGGCGAAGGGGGAGCCCGACGGCTTCCTCATCCGCACCGCAAGGAGGAGATGGGGGACGATCGCGACGGTGGACAGCAGCGTTCCGAGGCTCCCGAGGAGCACGAGCGGGGACACGGGCGTGGGTCTTTCTACGCAGGAGGGGCCGAGTGCCGGGCGTGTCCTCGTCGTCGACACCAGGTGGTGCTGGGCGCCGACTCGTACGTGCTCGGGCGATGACCCGATTATCCGGCTCACGGGCAGGTGCCGGTGACGCTTCCGCCCGACGCGCCCCTGTGACCTCGGGCACTCGCTCCCCGCCGAGCGCTCCCGGGCTGCGAATGCGTCCCCCGGAGCGGCGGCCGGACGCCGGCTCAGACCCCGACGGTGGCCTCGCCCGCCGGCCCGCACCCGACCGGCTCCGGGGCGACCTCGACCGCCCGGCGCGACCCGACCCGCCGCCGGGACAGCGCCGGCAGGACCGCGACCGCCAGCGGGTAGAGCGCCGCCGCACCGCAGCCCAGCAGCACCAGGGACAGCACCACCGCGGCCGCCGTGGCGAGCAGCCGTCCCCCGCCGGTGAGCAGCCGTGCGCCGGCCCAGAGCCCGGCCGCGGTCACCGTGATGAACATGGCCGACGGCAGCGCCATCAGCTCGCGCAGCGGCATACCGAGCCCGGACACCGCGGTCAGCACCACGACGCAGGCGACCCCGATCACGGCCGCGGCCCGACGAGGCGTGCCGCCACGCTCGTGGCCCCGGCTCAGGCCCGCGGGCAGCCAGCCGTCCCGGGCCAGCGCGGCGGCCATCCGCGACGCACCGGTCAGGTACGACGTCATCGCGCCGTAGGTCAGCGCGGCCGCCAGGGCCGCCGTGACCGCCGACGAGCCCGCGCCGAACCGCAGGGCCAGCAACTGCTGCACCGGGGTCGTGCTCCCGGCCAGGCCCGGCCCGAGCACCAGCACGCTGGTGACCGCGACCAGCAGGTACAGCACCGTCACGATCGCCAGCGTCGCGATCGTGACGAGCCGGACGTCCCGTCGCGGGTCGCCGAACTCCTGGGTCAGCGGCGCCACCGCCTCCCACCCGGCGAAGGAGAAGAAGAGGACCCCGACCGCCGCAGCGATCCCGCCGACGCCGTGCACGGAGAACGGCGTCAGGTTGGCCGGGTGCGCCTGGGGCAGGGCACCGACCGAGGCGATGACCAGGACCAGCGCGAGGGCCGCCACCAGGGCGAGCTGCACGCCCCCGGCCACCCGCACCCCGGCCAGCGCCGACCCGATCGCCGCGAGCAGCAGCACCGCCGCGGCGGCGTACCGGCCACCGGGGCCGAGCCCGAGCGCCTCGGCGACGTAGCCACCGCCCACCACGGCGGTCGCCGGCGCCCCGAGCGGGAGCGCGAGCACGAACCAGAACCCGACGGTGGCCGCACCGCGATCGCCGAACGCGTCACCGACGTAGGTGGCCACCCCTCCCGAGTCGGCCCGCCGGGCGCCGAGCTCGGCGAAGGTGAACGCCACCAGCGGGGAGAGCGCGAGCAGCAGCACCCATGCCAGCAGCGACGCGGGGCCGGCGGCGCGGTAGGTCAGCGCGGGCATCACGAGCAGCCCGGCACCGAGCAGTGAGGCGAGATAGAGGGCGACGCCGCGGGCCCGGCCGAGCGAGGGGGTCGTGGATGGCTGAATCACGACGCTCATCGTATTTCTGCCACGACGGGCCCGGGAGTCGGATCTGCGCCAACCATCGTCGATATCCGGACGAAGGGGCCCCGGCGGTCCGAGGCGGCCCCGGGCGACGGCCACTAGGGTGGGGCTCCGCCATGTCGAACACCGCCGCGCAACCCACCGCGCACCCCACCGTTCGTCCCGCCGCTCGCCCGGCTGCCCAGCCCACCGCCGAGGCTGCCGAGCGCCGGCTGCTGCTGGCGGTGGACGCGCCCTCACTGCTGCACCGCAACCACCACGCGCGGGCCGCGACCGACCTGCGCGACCGGCACGGCCGGCCGGCCTGGGCGCTGCACGGGATGCTGCGCCAGATCCTCGAGGCCGTCGACCGGTTCGCCCCCGACGCCCTGGTCTTCGGGCTGGACGACCGCGTGGCCTCGGTGCGGGAGCGGGACTACCCCGCCTACAAGGCGGGGCGCGCCCCCAAGGACCCCACGCTGGTCGACCAGCTGGAGCGTGCCGCCACCCTGCTCGAGGCGTTGGGCTTCCGCACCGTGACCCCGGACGGGCTCGAAGCCGACGACGTCAACGCCTCGGCCGCGGCCTGGGCGGTCCGGTCCGGATGGGACTGCGTGATCGTGACCTCCGACCGCGACTCGTTCGCCCACATCAGCGACCACACCCGGGTGCTCCGCGTCATCGACGGCGGCATCGGCGGCTCCCCCGTGCTCGACCCCGGCCGGCTCCAGACGCTCTACGGGGTCGCTGCGGAGAACTACCTGGAGTTCGCGGCGCTGCGCGGGGACCCCAGCGACAACCTCCCCGGCGTCAGCGGGATCGGCGAGAAGACCGCGGCGGTCCTGCTCGCGCAGATGGGCTCGATGCAGGCCGTCTGGGCCGACATCGAGCACTGCGACGGCGCCACGCTCGTGGCGGCGCTCGACTCGTGGTGCGAGGAGACCGGCGTACGCCGCCTGGGCGCCCGGGTGCGCCGGAGCCTGGTCGCGCCGGGCGCCCGCGAGCGCTACCTGTTCAACCACGCGCTGATGTCGGGCCGGACCGACCTCGACCTGGGCCTGACGCCGGACGTCCCGGGCTCGCCGGGACTGCTCCCTCTCGACCGTGACCGGGTCACCCGGGTCGTGGACTTCCTCGGGGTCGGCCCCACCACCGACCTGGCGCTGCGGGTGCTCACCGAGCCGCCGGCCTCGACGGACTGACTCCGGACCGGGTGGTCGTTCCGGTCACAGCGGTTCCCGAAGTCATCAGGCCCTCGAGGTCACCGAGGTCGCCGCAGCCCCGACGACTGGAGGATCTCGCGCACCTCCGGACCCGCCGCGTAGGCGCCGGCGCCGAGGAAGGACTCCCGGACGATCTCCGCGACCCGGTCGCGGGCCATGAAGTCGTTGCCCATCGCCGCGAGCTCGGCCCGCCCGGGCCGGAACACCACGACCTGACTGCCCGCCTCGCGCAACGCCCGCACCTCGCGGCGAGCCACCCGGGCGGCGTGGCCGCGGGACACGCCGTACAGGTCGGTGAGGACCCCCGCGGGCCCGGACATCGGCGAGACCACGATCACCAGGTCGAGCTGGCGTTCCCGCAGGATCGCGGCGTTGGTCGGCGAGTGCGCACCGCCGTCGACATAGGTGTGCTCGCGGATGCGCACCGGCGCGAAGTAGCCGGGCACCGCGCAGGACGCGGCGATGGCCAGGTGCAGGGGCACCTTCGGGCTGCCCACCCGGCCGAAGACCACGCGGCGGCCGTCGCGGCGGCGCACCGCACAGATCCACAGGTCCTCCTCGGGCCACTCGTGCCCCTCCACCTCGCGGAGCATCGAGAGCCGCTCGGCGATGTCGAGCCGGCCCGGCGCCAGCAGCGCCATCGCCGCCGTCAACGGGCGGAAGCTCCAGGGCCGGATCAGCGCGCGCTGCACCATCGCGCGGCCGGGCGGATCGGGCAGGCGGCGCAGCAGCGGCAGCAGCCGGAACGGCTCGAACACGGGGATCTCGGTGCCGAGCATCTGCTCGAGCACGGTCCCCTCCGTGGACAGCGGCGCCTGCACGATCCAGGCAGCCAGCTCGGAGGCGGGGACCCCGACCCGGAGCAGGGTGCCGGTGATCGACCCGGCCGAGGTGCCCACCACGACGTCCGCGGTGCGGGGGTCCCAGCCGGTGTCGTGCTCGAGCGCGGCGAGCACGCCGGCGTGGTAGGCCTGTCCGACGACGCCGCCGGCCCCCAGCACGAGACCCACCGAGCCCATGCCTCCAGGATGTCGCATCCGGTCACGGACGCGACAGCGGGCCGCGGTGGCGCCGGCCGGCAGCGGTCCAGCCCGCCCCGGATCGCGCGCGCCGCGGTTGGTCAACCGCCGGGCAAGTGCCCGTTCCTCTGGCATCATTCGGCACATGCGGGTGGGCTCGGGGAACGACAGGATGGCGCTCGTCGTCGAGGACGACGAGGACATGCGTTCCCTGATCGAGTTCACCCTGAGCACCCAGGGGTTCGACGTGATCAGCGTCGGCACCGGCATCGCCGGCGTCGACGCGGTCCGCGAGCACGATCCCGACCTGGTCACCCTCGACCTCGGGCTGCCCGGCATCGACGGGATCGAGGCCTGCCGCCGGATCCGCGAGATCAGCGACGCCTACGTCGTGATGATCACCGCCCGTGACGACGAGGTGGAGAAGCTGATCGGGCTGGAGACCGGCGCCGACGACTACCTCGCCAAGCCGTTCAGCCCGCGGGAGCTCAACGCCCGCGTCAACGCGATGTTCCGCCGGCCCCGGCGCCCGTCCCCGGCGCAGGGGGCGGCCGACAACGGCCACGAGGTGCTCGAGCACGGCCGGATCCGGGTCGACGTGGACGGGCGGCGCGCCTTCCTCGACGACGCGGAGCTCTCGCTGACCCGCACGGAGTTCGACCTGCTCACCGAGCTGATGCGCACGCCCGCCCGGGTGTGGACCCGCGAGGCCCTGCTCCGCTCGGTGTGGGACACCGAGTGGACCACCGACACCCACCTGGTCGAGGTCCACGTCGGCAACCTGCGCCGCAAGCTGGGCGAGGGCCCGGGCACGCCCCGGCTGATCCGGACCGTGCGCGGCGTCGGCTACCGGATGGAGACCGCCGACTGATCCGGGCGCCCGGTCAACCGGCCAGGTAGGTCTCCAGCGCGCGGTCCGCACGCTGCGCCGCCGGCCACAGCCGGCCGGCGCGGAGCCGGGCCGCGGCGAGGTCGCTGCGGCGTACGTCGTCCTCCAGCCCGGCCGCCAGCGCGGCGAGCTCACCGGCGCCGACGGTTGCCGAGGTCACCTTCAGGCTCAGCACCGCGTCCAGCGCGGCGTCCTCGTCCTGCCGCTGCAGCGCGGCGGTGATCCGAGACACCCGGCCGATGAGCAGCTGGCGGTAGCGGCGGGCGAACAGCCACACGAAGTGGCGGTCGTCGACCTCGTCGGAGATGCGTCGGAGGGCAGCCTCATCGAAGGTCACCACCGCGGTCATGGGGTCATGATGGGCCCCGCACCTCAGGTCCGCCGCGGCGTCGGCTCAAGGATTGCGCAAGCCTTCGGCCGCCTACACCCCGGCGAGCTCGGCGTACCAGCGCGCCACCACCTTCGGGTCGTGCTCCAGCGCCGCGTCGTACGCCGCGAACTCGCAGGTGGACACCCCGGGCACCGCGGCGTCGACCCAGGACCCGCACGGCTGGATCCGCTCACGCTCCATGAACGCCGCCAACCGCTCCTCGACCGCGGTGCGGGGGGCCTCGGCGAAGACCTGGAAGGTGTTCGTGTGCGGCGGCTCGGGGTTGACCCGGAGCCCGGCGGCCACCAGCTCGGCCGCGAACGCGCGCGCCCACGCGACGTACTCCCCCATCCGCGGCAGCCGGTCCCGCAGGCCGAGCAACGCCGGCACGGCGTACGGCGTCATCTTGTGCAGCCGACCGCCCATCCGCTGCCGCCAGGCGCGCAGCTCGTCCATCGCGTCCTGCTCGCCCACGACCGCGGCGCCGGCGGGGCCACCGAGCCCCTTGTAGAACGAGACGTACATGCTGTCGCAGACCGCAGCGATCTCGGCCAGCGGGCGGCCGTAGAACGGCTGGGACTCCCAGACCCGGGCGCCGTCGACGTGCAGCGGGACGCCGAGCTCCCGGGCCGCCTGCCCCAGCTCGGTGAGCTCCTCCCAGGCCGGGAGCAGGCAGCCGGCATCGCGCAGCGGCAGCTCCACCAGCGCCGACCCGAGCCCGGCGGGCAACGCCCGCAGGTCGGCCGCGGTGGCGGTGCGGCGGCCCTCGGTGAGCCACTCGAAGCGCAGGTCGTGCAGCAGCCGGGGGCCGTCCGCCTCGTGGTGCAGCAGGTGGGAGAGGTCCGGGAGCGCGACCCGGTGCGACCCCCGCCGCTCGCACCAGACCCGCAGCATCGCCTGCTGGGCCATGGTGCCGCTGACGAAGAACACGGCCGCGGGCTTGCCGAGCAGCTCCGCGACCTGCTCCTCGAGCCGGGTGACGGCACCGCCGTCGGCGTACATGTCCCACTCGTCGAGGCCGAGCTCCTCGGCGCCGGCGGCCCACGAGGCGAGCATCTCCGCGGGCGTGGTCCGGCGGTGCCACGGCACCATCACCGTGCAGGCGCGCGACGCGGCACGCAGCCGCTCCGTGAGGTCGGGGGCGGGCTCGGGGTCGGTGGCGGGCTCGGTGGCGGGGTTGGTGGCGGGGGTGGCGGCGGGAACGGGGTCCGGGGCGGCCGCATCGCCGGCCCGACCGTTCTGGTCTTCGTGGGTCACCGGGACACCCTCGCGGTGCAGGTGTGGTGCACGCAACGCGATATGCCCCCGTGGGACGGGAGCGCGGTCAGGTTGCTTGCAGGTTGCGCCGGGAACGATGGTCGCACTGCCCCCTTTGGAGGAGATCCCTGTGTTCGACCTGATCAACGGTCTGCCCGTCCACACGCTCGTGGTCCACGCGGTCGTGGTGCTCGTGCCGCTCACCGCGCTCGGCACCATCGCCCTCGCCGTACGACCTCGGTGGCGTCACCACTACGGCCCGGTCGTGGTCGGGCTCGGCGTGCTGTCGGTGATCTTCATCCCGATTGCCACCAGCAGCGGAGAGGCCCTCGAGAAGCGGGTGGGCAATCCCGGCGAGCACGCCGAGCTCGGCGACCAGCTGATCTGGTTCGTGATCCCGCTGGTCGTGCTGGCGGCCGCCCTGGTCTGGATGGACCGCCGCGCCGCCATCGCCACCGCCACCGGCACCGCCACCGGCACCTCGGTCGCCGGCAGCTCGGCCGCCGGCAGCTCCGCCACCGCGCTGAAGGTCGTCGCGGTGCTCGCCGTGGTGGCGGCGCTGGCGACCAGCGTGCAGGTCTACCGTGTGGGTGACAGCGGCGCGCGCGCCGCCTGGGGCAGCCAGGTCCAGGCCTCGAGCAGCGGGTCCGGCGACAGCGACTGACCGGCTCCGCGCCCCGGCGCGGTCACGACGAGGAGAGCAGTGGCGACCGTAGGGCTCTGCGAGGACGACCCGGCGATCCGGCGCGTCGTCACGCAGGCCCTCGAGCTGACCGGCCACTCGGTGGTCACCGCCCACACCGGCGCCGAGGCGCTGCGCCGGTTCGGGAACGACGCTGTCCTCGACGCCATCGTGCTGGACATCGGCCTCCCCGACGCGGACGGCCGTGACGTCTGCCAGGCGCTGCGGTCGGCCGGCCAGTCGGCGCCGGTGCTGTTCCTGACCGCGCTCGGCGCCGTCCACGACCGGCTCTCCGGCTTCAGCGCCGGCGCCGACGACTACCTGCCCAAGCCGTTCGACGTCAAGGAGCTGCTCGCCCGGGTCGAGGCGCTCGCCCGCCGCGGGCGGCCCGCGCCGGCTCCGGTCGCCGGGCTGACGCTCGACCCTGGCCGGCACTCGCTGCGGCACGCGGACGCCGAGGTGCTGCTCAGCCCCACGGAGTTCCGGATGCTCGCCGCCATCACCTCCCGCCCCGGTGAGGTGGTGCGCCGCCAGGCCGTGGTCTCCGCCGCCTGGCCGGACGGCGCCCGGGTCAGCGAGAACACCGTCGACTCCTACATCCGCCGGATCCGGGTCAAGCTGCGCGAGATCGACGCGCCCGTGACGCTGCGCACCGTCCGCGGTGTCGGGTTCCAGCTGCGGTGAGGACGCCCCGCTGGCTGGCCACCAGCTTCCGGTCCCAGATGGTGCTGACCACCATGGTGCTGACCGCCCTGGGCATGCTGGTGGTGACCCTGGGCCTGCAGCTGATCATGCACCGGGTGATCCAGGGCAACCTCGACCGGGTGCTGCACGAGCGCGCGGACGCGGTCATCGCCGGCGCCGACGCCGCCTCCGGGTCCCAGCTCGTGGTGCCCGAGGAGGTCCTCGACCCCGGCTCGCGGGTGTACGACGCGGACGGCCGGCCGGTCGCGGGGGCGGAGTGGCGGCGGGTCGCGGCCGAGATGGCCGAGCTGTCGCACGCCACCTCGCCGCGCAGCCTGGACATCGGGGAGCAGTACCGCCTCTACGCCCGCCCCTTCACCACCTCGTCCGGCCGGCACGGGGTCGTGGTGGTCAGCGAGTCCCGGCACCCCTACGAGGAGACCGAGCTCTACATCCTGCTGACCAGCCTGGTGGTCGGCGCCCTGGTGGTCGTGACGGTCGGCGTGATCGCCCGCTGGGCCACCGCCCGGGCGCTGGCGCCGGTCGCGCAGATGGCCGAGCGGGCCACCGACTGGAGCGAGCACGACCTCGGCCGGCGCTTCGGCCTCGGCCCGCCCATCAACGAGATCTCCTCGCTCGGGGCCACGCTCGACCGGCTGCTGGAGCGGGTGGCGATGACGATCCGCGCCGAGCAGCGGCTCACCGCCGAGCTGGCCCACGAGCTGCGCACCCCCCTGGCCGCGATCCAGGGGTCGGCGGACCTCGCGCTGCTGCGCGGAGGGCTGAGCGAGGAGGTCCGCGCCGACCTCGAGCAGGTCGCCGCCTCCTCGCGCGTCATGGCCGAGACCATCTCGACGCTGCTCGACCTGGCCCGGCGCGCCGGCGACGAGCCCACCGCCACCTGCCGGCTCGGCGACGTCGTGGAGGCCGTGCGCCCGCTGGTGCCCGCCGGCCCCGAGGGCGCCGGGGGCGCCGGGGGCGGGGTCGTTGGGGGCACCGGGGACGGGGGCGTTGGGGGCACCGGGTGGTCCGAGGCAGTCCCGGACCCGGCGGTCCGGCTGGCCGCTCCGCGTGACCTCGTGGTCCGGGCCCTCTCCCCCGTCATCGAGAACGCCGTCCGGCACGCGCGGTCGGCGATCTCGCTGCGCGCGGTCGCGTCCGCCTCCGCAGTGGAGCTGCACGTGCACGACGACGGCCCCGGCGTGGACGACTCGGTTCGCGAGCAATTGTTCGCCCCCGGCACGGTCGGGCCCGGCGGCGGCACCGGCCTCGGGCTCGGGATCGCCCGGCGGGTGGCGCGCAGCATCGGCGGGGACGTCGAGCTGGCCGAGGACGACGGTCCGGGCGCGACCTTCGTCGTACGCGTGCCCCGGCTGTGAGGCCGCGCCTCCCCCGACGTCAGTTGAGGATGCGCATCGTCTCCGGCACGCCCCCACCCCGGTGCACGTCCTCGACCAGGTGCTGCAGGGCGGTGAGCGCGACGTTCTGGCTCATCGGGCCGTAGGACACCCGCGCCACCCCGAGCTCCTCCAGCCTGGCCAGGGGCGGCACGCCGGGGATGGCGATCATCGTCAACCGCTGCGGGCCGAACGCGTCGACCAGCGCCCCGACCTGCTCCTCGTCCAGCCGCGCGGGGACGAAGACGACCGGGGCACCGGCGTCGAGGTAGGCGCGGCCGCGCTCGACGGCGTCCGCGAGGTTCACCGCCGGCTCGCGGTTCCGCCCGAGGGAGAAGGCGTCGGTGCGGGCGTTGAGCACGAAGTCGACCCCCTCCTGCTCGGCCATCCGCATGATCCGCTCGACGTTGGCGGCGGCCTCGGCCACCGGCCGGAGCTGGTCCTCGATGTTGGCACCGACCACGCCCAGGCCGATGGCGCGCCGCACGGTCTCGGCCGGGTCGCCGTACCCGCCCTCGAGGTCGGCGGTGACCGGCAGCTCGGTGGCCCGCACGATGCGGCCCACCATGTCGAGCATCAGGTCCACCGGGATGTGCTCGCCGTCCTCGTAGCCGAGCGTGGCGGCGATCGAGTGGCTCGCGGTCGCCAGCGCGCGGGTGCCCTCCACCGCCGCGACCGTGGTGGCGCTGACGACGTCCCAGACGTTGACGACCCTCAGCAGCGCCGGATCACGGTGCAGGCGCAGCAGCTCGGCGCCCCTCCGGGCGGTCGGGGTGAGGGTCACGGATCGGGACGCGGGGTCGGCCATGCAGCGAATCTAGCGTCGGCGGTGGCACAGTACCGCTCGTGGACATCGACCTCGCCAGCTATCTCGACGACACCGGCCGCCCCGACCGCCTCTCCGGCGGGGTCCGGATGGTGCCGGTCGACACGCCCGCGGGCGAGTTCCGGGTGTGGACCAGGCGGTTCGGCAACAACCCGCGCCTGAAGGTGCTGCTGCTGCACGGCGGGCCCGGGGCCACCTCGGAGTACCTCGAGCCGTTCGACTCCTGGCTGCCGGGCGCCGGTGTCGAGTACTACCACTACGACCAGCTCGGGTCGCTGCGCAGCGACCACCCCGAGGACCCCTCGCTGTGGGAGATCGACCGGTTCGTCGACGAGGTCGAGCAGGTCCGGGTCGCCCTGGGCCTCTCCAGTGACAACTTCGTCCTCTACGGCCAGTCCTGGGGCGGCCTGCTCGCGCTGGAGTACGCCTTGGCCCACCAGGAGCACCTCAAGGGCCTGGTGGTGTCCAACATGATGGCCAGCATCCCCGCCTACAACGAGTACGCCGAGCGGGTGCTGATGCCGCGGATGGACCCCGCGGCGCTGGCCGAGATCATGCGGCTCGAGGCGACCGGCGCGACCGGCGACCCGTCGTACGAGGCGCTGCTGCTCGAGCACCACTACGTGCACCACGTCTGCCGGATGCCCGCCGAGGAGTGGCCCGAGCCGGTGGTGCGCGGGTTCGCGCACATCAACCAGGACATCTACGTGCCGCTGCAGGGGCCCAGTGAGCTCGGCGCCAGCGGCAAGCTCGTCGATTGGGACCGCACCGGCGACCTGCACCGGATCACGGTGCCGGCGCTGGTGATGGGCGCCGAGCACGACACCATGGACCCGGCGCACATGCGGTGGATGGCCGAGCAGCTGCCGGCCGGCCGCTACCACCACAGCCCCGAGGGCAGCCACCTCGCGCTCGTGGACGACCAGGAGACCTACATGCGCGGCCTGCTGGAGTTCCTGGGCGGGCTCTGACCGACCTCTGACCGGCCGGCCCCGCCCAGCGTCCCTGCTCGCTAGGAGTCCGCGCGCAGCCGCTGCCAGAGCGGGTGGTCGTCGTCGTAGTCCAGGTTCTTGACCATGTGCACCACGGTCCCCTCCTGGGGCTCGTGACGGAACGCCAGCCGGTCGACCAGGGCCCGCATCAGCTGCAGTCCCCGCCCGGTCTCGTCGTCCTCGCCGCGCTCGACCGCCGCGCCGTCGTAGCCCCCGCCGTGGTCGAGCACCGTGATCGCACACCGGTCGGCCGCCAGCGCGACCTGCACCTCGTAGGTGTCGGTGTCGGTCGCGTGGTGGATCACGTTGGCGCAGGCCTCGGTGATCGCCAGCTCCACGTCGCTGATCTGGTCGTCGAGCACCCCGAAGGCCCGCAGGGCCTGGGCGGCGAGCCGCCGCACCACGGGCACGCTCACGCTCTCGCGGGGCAGGTTCACCGACAGGTCCAGCCGCGGGGCGTTGTCGGGGGGAGAGCCCCCGGCCGTCACCTGCGCGGGTGCCGGCTCCGAAGGCGTGGAGTCCGGGTCGTTCAGGGATGCCATGGTCCGCCCTCTGGTCTGGGGTTCGTGTCCCACACTGCTTGCCCGTTGCGAGCACCGGCGAAACGGTGACGCACACCGCTGTCCCCGTTGGTTTCAGCGGCCCCTCGCGGGGCGCGGGCCCGCGGCCGATCGTGCGGGCCCAGAAGGTGGCCCGGCACCCTCGCGCGCCGCCCGGACCGCCACCGGCCTCAGCCCGGAGGAGAGGTTGAGCCACCCAGCGGCTCAAAGTCTCCTCTGGGATCTCGGGCACGACAGCAGGACCTCTCGGCCGAGGAGCGGGCGAGGGTTCTGACCGGGCCCAGGGAGACCGCGCCCCGGCACCGAGCAGGAGGTCCCGGGCGCCCGGCATGGCCAGGCTAGGGTCCTGCGCCGTGACCGACGACCGCCAAGAGACTCCCCTCGTCCTCCGCACCGGTGGCGCCGACCCCGAGCTCGACCGGCAGCTGTCCGCCGGCTTGGACGCCCACAACTTCGCCGCCACCGGACGCGACGACCTGCGCGAGCTGACCGTGAAGGTCGAGGACTCCGACGGCCAGCTGGTCGCCGGGCTCAGCGGCTGGACCTGGGCGACGTGCGCCGGCATCGGCATGGTCTGGGTGCGCGAGGACAGCCGCCGCGACGGTTGGGGCGGGCGGCTGCTGGCCACCGCCGAGGAGGAGGCCCGCGCCCGCGGCTGCACGCAGGTCGTGGTGTCCTCGTTCACCTTCCAGGCGCCGGGGTTCTACGAGCGGCACGGGTACGCCGAGTTCGCGCGCACCGAGGGCGTCCCGGTCGCGGGCCAGGCCGACGTACACCTCCGCAAGGACCTCGCCGGCTGAAGGTCGACGACCCGACTCAACCCGGCAGCGGGCCCAACTCAACTCGGGAGCGGGCCCAACTCAACCCGGCAGGGGGCCCAACTCAACATGGGGGGCGGGTCAGCCCCAGAACACCTTGTCGACCACGGCGCGGGCCCGCCGGGTGACGCGCAGGTAGTCGTTGACCATGCTGTCCGAGGCCCCGAGCGGGTAGCCGAGGACGCTGGCGACGGCGGCCTTCTCGCGCGGGTCGCGGGGCAGGTGGTCCCCCGGCTTGCCGCGCACCAGGGTGACCGCGTTGCGCACCCGGCTGACCGTGCGCCAGGCGTGCACGAGCTCGTCGGCGTCCTCGGCCTCGAGCAGGCCGACCTCGCGGGCGGCGGTGAGCGCCTCCAGGGTCCGCGAGGTGCGCAGCCCGGGCACCTGGCCGGCGTACCTCATCTGCAGCAGCTGGATCGTCCACTCGATGTCGGCCAGGCCGCCGCGACCGAGCTTGAGGTGGGTCTGCGGGTCCGCGCCGCGCGGGAGCCGCTCCTGGTCGACCCGGGCCTTGATCCGGCGGATCTCCAGCACGTCGTCCTCGGAGATCCCCTCCGCCGGGAACCGCAACGGGTCGACCAGCTCGACGAACCGCCGCCGCAGCTCGGGATCGCCGACGACCGCGTCGGCGCGCAGCAGGGCCTGGGCCTCCCACACCTTCGACCACTTGCCGTAGTAGGCGGCGTAGGAGTCCAGGGTCCGCACCAGCGGCCCCTGCTTGCCCTCGGGCCGCAGGTCGGCGTCGACCTCCAGCGCGGGGTCGGGGCCGGGCAGCGAGAGCAGCCGGCGCAGCTCGTTCGCCACCCCCTGGGCGTACGACGAGGCCTGCTGCGGGTCGGCGCCCGGCTCCGGGTCGTGCACGAACAGCACGTCCGCGTCCGAGCCGTAGGAGAGCTCGAACCCGCCGTACCTGCCCATAGCGACCACCGCCATCCGGGTGGGCGCATCGTCGATGCCGCGCTGCTCGCGGACCGCCCGGCCGGCGATCTCCAGCGTGGCCTCGAGCGTGGCGTCGGTGAGCCGGGACAGCCCGGCGCCGACCTCGGCGACGTCGACGAGCCCCAGCAGGTCGCCGGCGGCGATCCGGAGCAGCTCGCGACGGCGGATCGCCCGGACCGCCCGGGTCGCCTTCTCGTGGTCCACCTGCCGGCGCCCGGAGGCGAGCATCTCCTCGGTGAGCGCCTCGGCCGAGAGCGGCTGGAGGTCCTCCCCCAGCATCCGCACCCCCTGCGGCTCGCGCTCGAGCAGGCCGGAAGCGTAGCGGGAGGTGGCGAGCATCCGCGCGAGCCGCTCGGCCACCTGGCCCTCGTCGCGCAGCGTCTTGAGGTACCACGGCGAGTCGCCCAGCGACTCGCTGATCCGGCGGAAGCCGAACAGCCCCGCGTCCGGATCGGGCGCGTCGGCGAACCACTCGAGCATCGCGGGCAGCAGCGTGCGCTGGATGTTCGCGCTGCGGGTGACCCCGCTGGTGAGCGCCTCGAGGTGGCGCAGCGCGGCCTTCGGGTCGAGGTAGCCCAGCGCCGCCAGCCGCTCGCCGGCGGCCTCCAGCGAGAGCCGCGCCTCGGTGCCGGGGATCCTGGCGACCGCCGCCAGCAGCGGTCGGTAGAAGAGCTTCTCGTGGAGCCGGCGGACCTCGCGCCGGTGGTGCTGCCAGGTCTTCTCCAGCGAGGCGGCCGGCTCCCGGGCCATCCCCATGCTCCGGCCCAGCCGCCGCAGGGAGTCCTCGTCCTCGGGCACCACGTGGGTGCGGCGCAGGCCGTAGAGCTGCAGGCGGTGCTCGAGGGTGCGCAGGAAGACGTAGGCCTCGTGCAGGGCCTCCCCGTCCTCGCGGCCGACGTACCCTCCGTGGGTCAGCTCGGCCAGCGCGCTGAGCGTGGTGGGCGGCCGGATCCGCTCGTCGGCGCGACCGTGCACGAGCTGCAGCAGCTGGACGGCGAACTCCACGTCGCGCAGCCCGCCGGCGCCGAGCTTGAGCTGCCGGTCGGCCTCCCGAGGCGGGATGTTCTCGATGACCCGGCGCCGCATCGCCTGGGTGTCGGCCACGAACCCCTCCCGCTCGGCGGCGGTCCACACCAGCGGCGTGACGATCTCGAGGTAGTCGCTCCCGAGCGCCGGGTCGCCGGCCACCGGCCGGGCCTTGAGCAGCGCCTGGAACTCCCAGGTCTTCGCCCAGCGCTCGTAGTAGCCGCGGTGGCTGGCCAGCGTCCGGACCAGGGGCCCGGCCTTGCCCTCCGGGCGCAGCGCCGCATCGACCGGCCAGATGGTGCCCTCGCCGGTGTGCTCGGAGCAGATCCGCATCAGGTGGCCGGCCAGCTGGCTCGCGACCCGAGCCGCGGCGTTCTCGTCACAGCCCTCCGCGGGCTCGAAGACGAAGATGACGTCGACGTCGGAGACGTAGTTCAGCTCGTGCCCGCCGCACTTGCCCATCGCGACCACCGCGAGCCGGGCCAGGCCGGCGTCCTCGCCCACCCGGGCCCGGGCGATCGCCAGCGCCGCCTCCAGGGTCCCGGCGGCGAGGTCGGAGAGCTCGGCGGCGGTGTCGTCGACCCCGAGGTCGTGGGCCAGGTCGCGGGCGGCCAGCCGGAGCAGCGCGCGACGGTACTCCACGCGCAGCGTGTCCACGGCCTCGGTGTCCGGCAGCGTCGCGACCGGCCTCGGGTCCCCGGGGTCCGCGCCGACGGCGCGCAGCAGGTCGGCGCGCAGGGCGTACGCCGGGGGCCGGGTGGCCCCTAGCAGCGGGTCGGTGAGCTCCCGCCACTGCTCGGGGTGCCGGACCAGGTGGTCGCCGAGCGCCTCGCTGGCGCCGAGCACCGACAGCAGCCGCATCGCGGTGCCCTCGTCGTCGGCGACCTCGGCCAGCATCGCCTCCGCGTCGTCGAGCCGCTCGGACAGCCGGCGCAGCGTCGCCACCGCCAGGTCGGGGTCCGCGCTGCGGGCCAGCAGCGCCAGCAGCGGCTCCGCGGCCGACCCCAGCCCTCCCAGGGCCGCCAGCGACGCCTCGGGATCGCGGAACCCCAGCCGCAGCAGGGACCCCTTGGTGGTGGTGGTCGGCCGGCTCACCGCGGGCTCAGCGGTCCGTGGCCGGCACCGAGGCCCGGGCCCGGGCCCGGGCGAGCGCGGCGAACGAGGCCGCCAACGGCCGCCACGCCTCGTCGAGCTCGGTGCGCGCGACGTCGATGTCGCGCAGCAGCGCCTCCTGGTCGATGCCCCGGGCCCGGTGCGAGCCCTCGTCGGAGGCCGCCCAGGGCCGCACCACCTCCAGGTCGGCCTCGGGGTGCAGCTGCACGCCCCAGACGGTCGCCGCGTGCCGGGCGACCTGCACGTCACCCCCGGAGCGGGCCAGCACCACCGCGCCCGGCGGGGGCGTGAGGACCACGTCGTTGTTCCAGTGCACGCCGCGGCGCGGGGTGGCCACCGGGGCGAAGAGCGGGTCATCGGCCGCGCGCTCGTGCCAGCCGACGTCGAGCAGGCCGAGCTGCTGGCCGCGGGGGTTGACCCCGACGGTGCCGCCCAGCGCCACGGCCGCGAGCTGGTGGCCCAGGCAGACGCCCAGGGTCGGCACCTCGGCGGTGGCGGCGGCCCGGACCCGGTCCTTGACCGGGCCGAGCCAGCGGTGCTCCGCGTCGTCGTTCGCGCCCATCGAGCCGCCCAGCACCACCAGCCCGTCGTACGCCGCCGGGTCGGGCAGCTCGTCGCCGGCGTAGGGCCGGCACACCTCGACGGTGCAGCCGGCGTCGACCAGCCAGCGCCCGATCAGGGCCGGCGGGCACATGTCCTCGTGCTGGACCACGAGCACGGTCGCTTCGCTCACGCCCGCAACCTACCGGCCCGCGGGTGGGGCGTGGTCGTCGTCCCGCCCGGGGAGCAGGGCCAGGAGCAGCAGCAGGATGCCGACGAGCAGGAGCAGGACCCCTGTTACCCGGCTGCTCAGCAGCAGCCCAGCCACGGTGGTGACGGTGGCCGTGACCGGCACCGCCACCCGGGCCGACGCGTCGCCCTCGTGCAGGACCCCGCGGCTCCAGCCGGCGAGCGTCAGCATCGCGATGGCCGGCAGCAGCACCAGCATGACCACCAGCCCGACGGCGGCACCGGCGAACAGCAGCCATACCCCCCAGACCAGGAGCCACCCGCCGAGGGCGACCACCACCCACAAGGTCATCAGCAGCTGGCGCGCCCGCTCGGGCACGTACGGCTCGCGCTGCGCCTTCCCGGTCGGGGACCGGTCCGAACGGGCCATCACAGGAGGGCCGTCACAGGACGGGGAGCATGCGGTCGCGCTCGAAGGCCGAGACCTGGCCGCGATACTCCTCCCACTCCTGGCGCTTGTTGCGCAGGAAGAAGTCGAAGACGTGCTCGCCCAGCGTCTCGGCCAGCAGCTCGGACTCCTCGGCGATGCCGATCGCGTCGTGCAGGTTGCGCGGCAGCGGGTCGATGCCGAGCGCCTTGCGCTCGCGCTCGGAGAGGGACCAGACGTCGTCCTCGGCCTCCCGCGGCAGCTCGTAGCCCTGCTCGATCCCCTTCATCCCGGCCGCGAGCACCACGGCGAAGGCGAGGTAGGGGTTGCAGGCGGCGTCGATCGTGCGTAGCTCGATGCGGGTGGACTGGCCCTTGTTGGGCTTGTACATCGGCACCCGCACCATCGCGGAGCGGTTGTTGTGGCCCCAGCAGATGTACGACGGGGCCTCGCCGCCGAACATCATCCGCTTGTAGCTGTTGACCCACTGGTTGGTGACGCAGCTGATCTCGCTGGCGTGCCGCAGCACCCCGGCGATGAACTGCCGGCCCACCTTGGACAGCTGGTACTCCGCGCCGGCCTCGAAGAACGCGTTGGTGTCGCCCTCGAACAGCGACACGTGGGTGTGCATGCCCGAGCCGGGGTGGGTGGTGAACGGCTTCGGCATGAACGTCGCCCAGATGCCCTGGCTGAGCGCCACCTCCCGGATCACGGTCCGGAACGTCATGATGTTGTCGGCGGTCGACAGCGCGTCGGCGTACCGCAGGTCGATCTCCTGCTGGCCGGGCCCGGCCTCGTGGTGGCTGAACTCCACCGAGATCCCCATCGACTCCAGCATCGTGATCGCCTCGCGGCGGAAGTCCGCGCCCATCGACTGGGCGGTGTGGTCGAAGTAGCCGCTGCGGTCCACCGGCACCGGCTCGTCGCCGGCCGCCGGGGTGTTCTTGAACAGGTAGAACTCGATCTCGGGGTGCGTGTAGAACGTGAACCCCTGCTCCGCGGCGCGGCTGAGCGTCCGCTTGAGCACGTAGCGCGGGTCGGCGTACGACGGGGAGTCGTCGGGCATGACGATGTCGCAGAACATCCGCGCGGTCGAGGGCCCCTCGCCCCGCCACGGCAGGATCTGGAACGTCGACGGATCGGGCTTGGCGAGCATGTCGGCCTCGTAGACCCGGGCGAACCCCTCGATCGCCGAGCCGTCGAACCCGATCCCCTCGGCGAACGCGCCCTCGAGCTCGGCCGGCGCCACCGCCACCGACTTCAAGAACCCGAGCACGTCGGTGAACCAGAGCCGGACGAACCGGACGTCACGCTCCTCGAGAGCGCGGAGAACGAAGTCTTCCTGCTTGCCCATGGGCCAACTATGGCGCATCGGTGGCACCGGCCACGCCAGGGTCTGCGGGGTTCAGCACCCGGACGCAGCACCGGCCGGTTCAAGGGTCGGTTCCCGGGGTCGGTTCCGGGGTCGGGGGGCCACCTCTGTGCCGTGGCCCCGCGCCGCTGGAGCTTCGCCCGGCGCGTCCGGTGCCGAGGTTTCGTTCAATTGTTTGGACTCAGGCCGGCCTACCGACCGGTAACCCCCCAAAGCTCGAGCAATTGAACGAGTCGCCGAGCCCGTCACCCTCGACCGGGCCTGAGCTGTCGGGTAGCCGCCGCGGACAGCCCGCCGACGCGGACCGACCTGCCTGGCCTACGAGGCGCCGGCGCGCCTCACGGACGCTCGCAGAAGATCACGTCCTGCGCCCCGAGGATGCCCCTGTAGGCGTGGAGCATCGGCTTCCACCACGGCACGGTCGTGGCGATCCAGGCGCGTGCGGCCGTCGTGGGCGAGCCGTCCACGCCGGGGACCCTGACCCTGCGGACGGTGAGGTCCAGCAGCGCGGCGGTGCGGGTCGTGCCGGCCCAGCAGCCCGACGCCCGGTGCTTGTGGCTCGCCTCGCGGTTGGTCACCTGGGCGTCGACCGGCTCGTGTGCGTAGCGGAAGGCGATCTGGGTGACCGCTCCGGTGTTGCCCTCCCACGGCGCGGTCACCGAGGCGCTGAGGCCGTGGGTGTGCCGGGTGGCGATGTCGAAGCTGACCCGTCCTTCGCGCACCCGGTGCGCCCTGGACTCCCACACGTGCTGGCGTCCGCGGACCGCCTGGTAGAGCCGCACGTGGCAGCGGTTGCAGCCGTCCACGAGGAAGGCCACGGTGGTCCGCTGCCCGCTCGCCGCCGTCGCGGCCGCGGGGGCCGTCGCGGCTGCGTGCGGGGCGGCCGGGGTGCCGGCGGCGTCGGCCGTGGCGGTGGCGGCGGTGGCGGCGGTCAGCGAGCCACCGGCCGCGACCAGCAGGCCGGTGGCCAGCAGGAGTCCCCGGCGGAGCGGGCCGATGCGGGTCATGTCGATCTCCTTCTCTCGGGACGGCCGGCGCCCCCGATGAGCGCCCGTCCGGTCCGTCGGGTGGGGAGACGCCCCCGGGTCGTGCTTTGTTGCGCCGGGCCCCTGTCCGCGTCACCGACAGGTCGGCACCTCCTGGGTGCCGAGGACCCCGTGCCGGGCCGGGAACATCGGCGCCAGCCACGAGGTCGTGGTCGGCAGGTAGGCGATGCTGCCGGGCACCCGGTGGATCTGGCCCTGCACCCGGACCTTGCGCACGACGACCGGCAGGGTCACCGCATCGCTGCGGGTGCCCTCCCAGCAAGCCGCGGCCCGGTGCTTGCTCCGCGCCTCGCGGAAGGACACGTGGTCGCCGACCAGCTCGCCGCCGTACCGCATCGCCACCGCGGTGAGGTAGCCGGTACGTCCCTCCCAGGGCGCGCGGACGATGATCGACATGCCCCAGGTGCGCCGGCTCGGCACGCGCCAGGTCACCGTCCCACCCTCGACGGTCTTCCTCCGGGACTCCCAGGCGCCGGGGTGGTCGGTGCCGGCGCCCGTGCCCTGGAGCAGCTGCACGACGCAGCCGCCGCAGCCGGGCATCTCCAGCGTCAGGGCGGTGCGGTGACCGGGCCGCTCGGCGGCCGCGGTCGTGGTGGCGGGCGAGGACCCGTCGGCGGGCGCGGCGGCGTAGGTCGCCGTGGCGACCGACGCGAGGCCCGCGAGGCCCACGAGGGTGGCGGCGAGGCGCCGCGCGATGGTGGTGGTCATGGCGGTTCTCCGGTTCCCACCGGGCGGCCCCGCCCACCCTGGACGACGCGTCCCCCCGATGTCGAGAGGTGTACGCCGCAGCCGGGGTTCCGGTTGCATCGCCGGTCCCCCGGGGCGATCCCGCCGGTCCCCCGGCGCGAGCCCGCCACGGGCGCCGGCGCCGGGCGATGCGCCCGGGTCGTACGCCGGGGCAGGGTCAACGGTCCCGCCGGCACCGGTGGTCAGTCGCCGGCCGGGACGAGCTCCTCGATCTCGGCGACCCACGCATCGGCCGCGGCGTCGGAGGGCATCCGCCAGTCACCGCGGGGCGACATCGTGCCGCCGGCGCTGACCTTGGGCCCGTTCGGCAGCGCGGAGCGCTTGAACTGGCTGGCGAAGAACCGGCGGACGAAGACCAGCAGCCACCGGCGGATCGTCGCGAGGTCGTAGGCGACCCGGCGGTCGTGAGGGAAGTTCGGCGGCCACTCCCCCGCGTCGGCGTCGTGCCAGGCGTGCCAGGCCAGGAAGGCGATCTTGCTGGGCCGGAACCCCTGGCGCAGCACGTAGTAGAGCGTGAGGTCCTGCAGCGCGTACGGCCCCACCGACTCCTCGGTCGACTGCGGCTTGTCGCTGTCCTTCTGCGGCACCAGCTCGGGCGTGATCTCCTGCTCGACGATCTCGGTCAGGACCTCGCTGGTCTCGTCGTCGAACTGGCCGGTCTCGGCCACCCACCGGATCAGGTGCTGGATGAGCGTCTTGGGGACGCCGGCGTTGACGTTGTAGTGCGACATCTGGTCGCCGACGCCGTACGTGCACCAGCCCAGCGCGAGCTCGGAGAGGTCGCCGGTGCCGAGCACGATGCCGCCGCGGTGGTTGGCCAGCCGGAAGAGGTAGTCGGTGCGCAGCCCGGCCTGGACGTTCTCGAAGGTGACGTCGTAGACCTCCTCGCCCCGGCTGAACGGGTGGTCGAGGTCGGCGAGCATCTGGCGGGCGGCGCCGGTGATGTCGAGCTCCTCGAAGGTGATGCCGAGGGACTTGCCGAGCCGGTAGGCATAGGACTTCGTAGTCTCCCCGGTGGCGAAGCCGGGCATGGTGATGCCGAGGATCTCGCTGCGCGGCCGCTCGAGGCGGTCCATCGCCTTGGCCGCGACGATCAGCGCATGGGTGGAGTCCAGGCCGCCGCTGACACCGATGACCACCTTGGGCTGCCAGGACGGACCGCTCATGGCGCGCAGCCGCTGCTCGAGCCCGGAGACCTGGATGTTGTAGGCCTCGTAGCAGTCCTGGGCGAGCCGGTCGGCGTCGTCGGGCACGAACGGGAACCGGTCCACCTTGCGCCGCAGCCCCAGGTCGCCGGCCGGGGGACGCAGCTCGAGCTCGATCGTGCGGAACTCCGCCACCCGCTGGTCGTGGGTGCGCCGGTTGTCGTCGAAGGTGCCCTGCCGCAGCCGCTCCTGGCGGATCCGGTCGAGGTCCACGTCGGCGACCGCGCGGCGCGGCCCCTCGGGGAAGCGGTCGCACTCGGCCAGCAGCTGGCCGCACTCGTAGACCATCGTCTGCCCGTCCCAGGACAGGTCGGTGGTCGACTCTCCCTGGCCACCGGCGGCATAGAGGTACGCCGCGCTGCAGCGCGAGCTCGCGCTGCGGACCAGCAGCCGCCGGTCCTCGGCCCGGGCCACGGTGATCGGGGAGCCGGAGATGTTCGCCAGCACCGTCGCCCCGGCCAGCGCGGCCTCGGCGCTGGGCGGGATCGGCACCCACATGTCCTCGCAGACCTCGACGTGCAGCCGCAGGCCGGGGACGTCGGTGGCCGCGAAGATCAGGTCCGGGCCGAGCGGCACCTCCTGGTCGCCGACCCGGACGGTCGCCCCGCGCCGGTCGTCACCCGGCGCGAACCACCGCCGCTCGTAGAACTCGCGGTAGGTCGGCAGGTAGGACTTCGGAGAGACCCCGAGCACCCGGCCCCGGTGGACGACGACCGCGCAGTTCAGCACCCGGTTGCCGTGCACCAGCGGGGCGCCGACGACCACGATCGGCAGCAGGTCGGTCGTGGCCCGGGCGATCTCCGCGATCGCCGCCTGGACGCCGTCGAGCACGACGTCCTGCAGGTGCAGGTCCTCGACCGAGTAGCCCACCAGGTTCAGCTCGGGGAAGACCGCCACCGCGACGCCGTCCTCGGAGCAGCGGCGCACCTCCTCGATCACCGTGCGCGCGTTGGCGGCGGGATCGGCGAGCGCGGTCGGCGCCGTGCAGGCCGCGACGCGGGCGAACCCGTGGGCGTAGGCGGAGAAGAAGTCCACGCTGGGAAGTTTCCCACGCAGGCCGGTTCGAACCCGGTCAGACCCGGCCGGTCACCGCCCACGCGGTCGCGGTGACCTCGAACGGCCCCTGCGGAAGCCGCTCGGCACAGGCGCGACGAAGCTGCTCGCGTCGATCGGGCTCGAGGCCGGCCAGCCACTCACCGGCCGGCCCGACCCCCGCGGTGAACGGCGTCCACCAGTCCTCGAACGAGTCGTAGGGCACGCTCACGGTCAGCTCGGACTGCTCGACCTCGCGCAGCCCGGCCTGCTGCGCCAGCCGGATCAGCTGGCCCTCGCGGGCCCCGGCGTCGAAGTCCTGGCCGCCCGCGGTCGGCCACAGCTCGGTCACGACGCCCCAGAACGGGGTCAGCGGCCCCCGGCCGCTGCCGTGGTCCCACACGCACGCGGCGACCACGCCACCGGGCCGGGTGACCCGGCGCATCTCCCCCAGCCCGGCGACCGGGTCGGTCATGAAGTGCACCACCAGCTGGGCCAGTGCCGCGTCGAACCCGGTGTCCGGTCCGGCGTCGTCGTAGGGCAGCTGCTCGGCCCGGCCCTGGCGGACCTCGACGCCCGGCAGCCGCTGCCGGAGGGCCGCGACGAAGGGCGGTGACGGATCGATCGCTCGCACCGCGTCGGCGCCGAGCCGTTCGACGAGCACCGCGGTCAGCGCGCCCGGTCCGCAGCCCACGTCGAGCGCCCGCTGACCGGCCCGTACGCCGGCGAGATCCGCGAACTTCGGCGCCAGCCGCTCGGCGAACCGGCCCATGAAGCGGCCGTACGCGGCGCCGCTGACCTTCTCGAACCCCACCCCCGAACTGTACGACGCCCCGCGCCGCGAGGCGCCGATGAATCCGCCGACCCCGGGGGGTCTGCCCTGCAGGAGCCGACCGTCGGGGTCCGGCCGTGGACGAAGGAGCCGGCGATGAGCGCGATCAGCCCGTGCCTGTGGTTCGACGACGACCTGCTGGAGGCGATGGAGTTCTACACCAGCATCTTCCCGGACTCCCGGATCACCGGCGTGGCCCGCTACAGCGAGGCGGGGCCGGGCGAGCCGGGGACGGTGATGGCCGGCGAGTGGGTGCTCGACGGGCGGTCGTTCCGCGGCATCAACGGCGGCCCCATGCACGCCGGCTTCACCGAGACCGTCTCGTTCAGCGTGACCTGCACCGACCAGTCCGAGGTCGACTACTACTGGGAGAACCTCGTCGCGGGCGGCGAGGAGTCCATGTGCGGGTGGCTCAAGGACCGGTTCGGCCTGTCCTGGCAGATCGTCCCCGCGCGCCTCTACGAGCTGCTCGGCGACCCCGATCCCGCGCGGGCCGAGGCGGCTGCCCGGGCGATGCTCGGCATGCGCAAGCTCGTGGTCGCCGAGCTGGAGGCCGCCGCCGCCACCGCCTGAGCGCGAGCAGCGCGGCCGCCGCACCGAGGCGCGAACCGCGGGGCCAGGCACGCGCGATTGGGTAGGTTGCCCGGCATGAGGCTCGTGTCCCTCCTCCTGTGCGCCGCCGTCGCGACCAGCGCCTGCTCGGCCGACGACGCCCTCGGCTCGACGCCGGACGGGCACGCCCGCAGGCTGCAGACCGAGTTCCGCCAGGCCGCCGAGGACGTGCTCCCGCCGCTGGTCCAGGCGTTGGGCGGCACCCTCGACGCCATGCCGGCGTACTTCGTCGGGTGCCAGGTCGCCGGGTTGTGGCGCTACGTCGCGCAGGGCGAGGTGCACGACCCTGCGGGCGGCGCGACCCACCTCGCTTCGGCCAGCCGGGCGGTGCTCGAGGACCAGGGCTTCGAGGTCACCTCGGGCAAGGCCGGGATCGCGGGCACCCGCGGTCAGGTGAGGATCGTGGTCTCCCGGTTGCTGCGGTCCCGGAAGGTCGACTTCTCCATGGTCCGCATCGACTTCGTCCGGGCGGGCGACCAGTGCGAGAACTACTCCGACCACGATGACCGGTACGCCGAGCAGGCGACCCGGGCCGACTACGCCGACCTGGTCGGCTGAGGATCCCGGCCCGCGCGGTGGACTGAGCCTGGGGACAAGCGGATGTCCCGGGGCTCGAGACGCGGCATGATGCCCTCGTGACTCGGGGGCAACCAGAACCTGACCCGCTCGATGTGCTGCGCGGCCTGCGCCGGCGCCATCCCGACGTGGACGTCGTGGTGCTGCCCGAGCTGCCCGCGGCGGTCGACCCGTCCACGCCCGCCGAGGCGCAGGACCTCCTCGCGCGAGGGCGGTCCGCGCTGAGCCACGTCGAGGAGAGGTTGCGGCGCGAGCCGTCGGCGCGCGTGGAGCTCTGGTGGCGGCAGGACCGGCCCGACGTCCACCGGCTGGTCGTGCGCGAGAGCTTCCGCGACCTCGACCCGGACGACGCCGTACAGCTGCTGCGCGACCTCGGCGACGCGCTGCTCGACCACGGCTGGTCCGCCGGGCCGGCGACCGCTCCGGTGCCGGCCCTGGACGCCGCCTCGGCCGAGGGCGACCTCGAGGTCTCCGCGCGGGTCGTCGGCGGCGCCGTGGATGTCGAGCTCGTCTCGGCTCCCCTGCGCCTCGCCCGCGAGCAGCTTCCGGAGCTGGGGGCCCGTCGATGAGCATCAACGTCTGGTTCGGCGAGCTGGCGAGCGCCGGCCGGGTGTGGGACGACCAGGCCGAGACGCTCGGCGATGCCCGCAGGAGCCTGCTCAGCGCCGACACCTCCCTGCTCGGGCCCCGGGTCGCCGCCGCCGCGGACGAGTTCGTGACCCGGTGGTCCGAGCGGCTGGGGCAGCTGAGCGACGAGGCCGACGCCCACGCGGCTGCGCTCGCGCTGGCCCGCAGCCGCTTCCTGGTCACCGACCTCGACCAGGTGGGCAGCCTCCAGCAGCTGCTGCCCTGGACCGCCCGGTCCGCCGGCCCGGGAGGCATCTGGTGACCACCGTCCTCCTGCCACCCCACGTGCCTGCGTTCCCGGAGCTGGAGGCCGATCCCGGCGCCGCGGCGGTCACCGACTCGCTGCGCGCCACCGGCGTCGCCGTGAGCGACGCCGGCTCGGCGATCGAGGGCGGCGGAGCGCCGGCCGAGTGGACCGGCCGCACGGCCGAGGCCGCCCAGCACCAGATGACGCTCTTCGCCGAGGCGACCCGGGCGGCCGTGGCGGCGCTCGAGGTCGTCACGCTCGCCTGCGACCGGTACGTCGCCGCGGTCACCGCCCTGACCAGCGAGCGCGAGCACCTCGAGTCCGAGCGCGTCGAGCTCAACCGGTCGATCGACGACCTGGCCGGAGCGGTCCGGTCGGCCGAGGAGTCCGAAGCCGCCGGCCTCCAGGCGGACGCGGATCGGCTTGCGGCCCGGGCCCGGGACCTCGTACGACGCCTCGACGCCTGGCAGCGACACGTCAAGGAAGCCGAGGACCGGCTCATCGCGGCCTTCAGGTCGGTCGACACCGAGCGGGAGGCCGAGCAGCGCTCCCACGACCCGTCCGTCCCCGACCCCGACGCGCTGGTCCGGCAGCTCCAGGCGCTGGGCCACGACCCCCGGGCGGTCCACGCCTGGTGGAGCCACCTCTCCCCGGCCGAGCAGGAGGCGCTGAAGCTGCACAGCCCCGAGCTGGTCGGCAACACCAACGGCATCCCGTGCGGCGACCGGGACGACGCCAACCGCGGCTCCCTGCAGCACGACCTGGACCACCTGCACGCACTGCAGGAGGACGGCATCGCCCTCACCGATGCCCAGCACCGGATGCTCGAACGCGCGCAGGCCACGCGCGACGCGCTCGACCTCGGGCGGACCGCCACGGACCTCAACACCGGGAAGCCGGTCGTCACCCAGCTCCTGCTCTACCTGCCCGGCGCCTTCGGGGGCGATGGTGCCGGCGCGGTCAGCTTCGGCGACCCCGACACGGCGACCGACACCGCGGTGCTCGTGCCCGGACTGACCAACGACCTCTCCTCGATCGCCTCCCAGGGCCAGGACGCGCTGCACCTGTTCCAGAACGCGTCGAACCACCACGAGACCACCGCCGTGATCGCCTGGATGGGCTACGACGCCCCCAGCTGGGACCCGCAGCGGCTGTTCGACGTGCCCGGCGACGGGCTCGACGTCGGCGGCGTGACGCGTGAGGATCTCGCCGAGGACGGCGGCCACCGGCTCTCGGACTTCGTCGACGGGCTGCGTGTCACCGACCAGGGAGGCCGTTCCCACCTCACCGTCATCGGCCACAGCTACGGCTCGACCACGGCCGCCCACGCTGCGCACGACGGCCTGCACGCCGACTCGCTCACGTTGATCGGCAGTCCCGGCGCCGGCGGTGGCGTGCACGACGTGTCCGGGCTGCACATGCCGGCCGGCCACGTCTACGTCGGCTCGGCCGACAACGACGTCGTGACCTGGCTCGGGCGGGACGGGTCGCTCGGGATGGGGCAGGACCCGGCCCAGGCCGGCTTCGGCGCGACGCGGTTCGCCGTGGACCCCGGCCCCTCGTTCCACGCCGACGACCTGGGGCAGGGGATCCGCAACCACACCTCCTACTTCGACGATCCGAGCACCTCGCTGGACAACCTCGGCTCGATCGTGGCGGGAGACCAACCGACCGTGGTGGAGGGCCGGCACGAGCCGGCCAACGACCTGGCCCGCAACTGGGCCGAGCGCGAGGCGGCGTACCAGGCCCAGCAGGCCTACCACCACTACGCCGACCCGGTCGCGGACCACCTGGTCGAGGCCGGAGAGCACGCCCTCGACGGAGCCGTGGCGGCCGGCCAGGCGGCGTACGAGACCGGGCACGACGTGCTGGTCGGCGGGGCACACCTGATCACCGACCCGGTCGGCTCCTTCCAGGACCTGTGGCGCTGACCCGTCGCGCTCCCCCGGGTGACCATCGACACAGGGCCGCCACGCGGCCGCACGACTAGCGTGTGAGGCGGTCCGTGGACTCCAGCAGGGAGCCGCGAGATGACGTTTCGAGGAGTGCCCCGTCATGACTGACGTGAAGTCCGCCGAGCAGCCGGCGCCGTACGGCACCGGCCCCGCCGCCGCCGCCTCCGCCCCGCCGGTGAAGCGGGTGCGCACCCACCACCTGCGGGAGATGAAGCAGCGCGGTGAGAAGTTCACCATGCTGACGGCCTACGAGCAGTACGCCGCCCAGACCTTCGACGAGGCCGGCATCGACGTGCTGCTGGTCGGCGACTCGGCCAGCAACAACGTGTTCGCCAACGAGACCAGCCTGCCGGTGACCGTCGACGAGCTGATCCCCCTGGCCCGTGCGGTGAGCCGGTCGGTGCGCCGGGCGCTGGTGGTGGCCGACCTGCCGTTCGGCTCCTACCAGGCCTCCCCGGAGCAGGCCTACCTCACCGCGGTGCGGTTCATGAAGGAGGCGAACGCCCACGCGATCAAGCTCGAGGGCGGCCTGGAGATGGTGCCGCAGGTCCGCAAGCTCACCGAGGGTGGCATCCCGGTGATGGCGCACATCGGCTTCACCCCGCAGTCCGAGCACAACCTCGGCGGCTACCGGGTCCAGGGCCGCGGCGAGGCCGCCGCCCGAGTGGTCGAGGAGGCCCGCGGGATGGAGGCCGCCGGCGCGTTCGCCGTCGTGATGGAGATGGTGCCGGGCGACGTCGCCGCCGAGGTCACCAAGGCGGTCTCGATCCCGACGATCGGCATCGGCGCGGGCGTGGACTGCGACGGGCAGGTGCTGGTCTGGCAGGACGCGTTCGGGTTGCGCACCGGCCGGATGCCGCGGTTCGTCAAGCAGTACGCCGACCTGCGCGGCGTCCTGCTCGACGCCGCCCGGGCCTACGCCGACGACGTCCGCGCCGGCTCCTTCCCCGGCCCGGAGCACACCTTCTAGACCTGTCTCGCCAGCCCTGACCCGACGTCGCGGGAGGAGCCCTGACCGGTCCGACGTTGTCGGATCGTTATGGCGCGCCGGGCCCCGGGTGGCCGGCCGGGGGGGAAGCTCGCGGCATGCGGGGGATCACGCGTGGAACGACGGTCGTGTCGCTGGTGTCAGGACTGCTGTCGGGCTCGGCGCTGATGAGCGGCTGCTCGGGGGGCATCGTGGACTGTCAGTACGCCGCGTCGAGGGCGGACTACGCCTCGAGCTC
This sequence comes from Nocardioides panaciterrulae, assembly GCF_013409645.1. Taxonomy (NCBI): domain Bacteria; kingdom Bacillati; phylum Actinomycetota; class Actinomycetes; order Propionibacteriales; family Nocardioidaceae; genus Nocardioides; species Nocardioides panaciterrulae. The sequence goes on from NZ_JACCBG010000001.1 coordinate 2,492,128, forward strand.
GCAGGGCTACGACAGCCTCCACGAGGCCATCGACCACTACCGTCAGGGCAGCGACTCGGTCGAGGTCCGCGACCGGACCGACACCTCGGCGGTCGTGTTCACCATCGTCGACGGCCGTCCGGCCTCGAGGTACGAGCTGCACCACCGCGGCCGCCAGGGCTGGCTCGCCACGTCGGCGGCCAGTTGCAGCCCGTCCTGACCGCGCACCCCTGGCCAGCACCCGGCCGTCGCCGTACGGTGCCTCCCATGCGCTCGCTCTCGGCAACCCTGGCCGCAGCCGTCGTACTCGCCGTCCTGGCGCCGGCAGCGCCGTCGGAGGCGAACGCCCGGCCGGCCCCGGCGTACACGGTGCCGGTGTCGGCCGCCGTGGCCGCCGACGCTGCTCCCGTCCACGCCCGGCAGGTGCCCCGGCTGCACGTGATCCGGATGATCACCGGCCTCGACCACCCGTGGGACGTGCAGCCGATCGGGCACGGCCGGCTGCTCTACACCCAGCGCGACCGGGCGACGCTGTCGGTGTGGCAGCACGGGAGGAGCCACCGGGTCGCGTTCCCGAGCGACAAGGTGTGGGTGTCCGGGGAGACCGGCCTGATGTCGCTGGCGATCGACCCGTCCTTCGCCGGCACCGGCCGCTTCTACACCTGCCAGGGCGGCACCACGACGAACGGGCACGAGGTGCACGTGGTCGCGTGGCATCTCGACGACGCCGCCACCCGCGCGACGCGGGTCGGGGAGGTCATCGGCGGGTTCCCGGCCAGCAGCGGCCGGCACGGCGGCTGCCGGCTGCTCATCGCCCGCGACGGCTCCATGCTCGTCGGCACCGGAGATGCCGCGATCGGCACCAACCCCGAGAGCCTGCACTCCCTCGGCGGCAAGACCCTGCGCCTGGACCCGCAGACGGGGAAGCCGTGGCCGACCAACCCGTTCGTGCACGCGAAGAACCGGCACCAACGGTTCATCCAGACCTACGGGCACCGCAACGTCCAGGGCCTGGCCCAGCGCAGGGACGGCTCGCTGTGGTCGGTCGAGCAGGGCACCTACCGCGACGACGAGGTCAACAAGCTCAAGGACGGCGGGGACTACGGCTACAACCCGGTCCCCGGCTACAACGAGAGCGTCCCGATGACCGACCGGTCGCGGCCGGGCAAGCAGATCCGGGCCCGCTGGCGCTCCGGCGATCCCACGCTGGCCACCAGCGGCGCCACGTTCGTGCGCGGCAAGGCGTGGGGCGCGCTCGACGGGGCGCTCGCGGTCGGCGTACTGAAGGACGAGCGACTGCTGTTCCTCACCTTCGACCGCACGGGGCACCTGCGGAAGGTGCGCGCCCCGCGGGCGCTGCGGCGGTACGGCCGGCTGCGCTCGGTGACCGTCGCGCCCAACCACGACCTGCTGGTCACCACCGACAACGGCAACGGGAGCGACGCGATCCTGCGCGTCAGCCCCCGCTGAGCGGCCCCGCCCAGCGCCGGCCCAGCGTCACAGAGCCCGGATTTTGATGACGCCCGGTCCGGAGGACCCACCTACGGTCACGTCATGCGGGGGATCACGGCGGGATTGTGCGCCACACTGGCTCTGGTCCTGGTCGCGCTCGGCTCGCCACCGGCGACGTCGGCAGCGACGTCGGCAGCGGATCGGGGGCGCAACGCCGCCGAGCAGCCGGGGCACTCCGCCAGGAGGGGCGTGCCCGCCCTCCGGGTCCGCACCCTCGTCACCGGGCTGGACCACCCCTGGGACGTGCAACCGATCGGCGGAGGTCGGCTGCTCTACACGCAGCGGGACCGGGCCACGCTCTCGGTGTGGGACCACGGCCACCACCACCGCGTGAAGTTCCCGAGCGGGCAGGTGTGGGTCAAGGGACGCGCCGGCCTGATGTCGCTCGAGGTCGATCCGGACTTCGCGCACAACGGCCGCTTCTACACCTGCCAGGGCGGCTACACCCGCGGTGGCGGCCACCAGATCCACGTGCTCGCCTGGCACCTCGACGACCGTGCGACCCGGGCCCGCGAGGTCGGGGAGCTGCTCGGCGGCATCCCCGCCGACCCGCAGGCCCGCCACTCCGGCTGCCGGCTGCTGATCGTGCGCGACGGGTCCCTGCTGGTCGGGACCGGGGACGGCTACGTGGGCACCAACGCCGAGGACCTCACCTCCCTCGGCGGCAAGACCCTGAGGCTGAACCGGTTCACCGGCAGGCCCTGGCCCACCAACCCGTTCGTGCACGCCCGCGACCGCCACAAGCGCTACGTCCAGACCTATGGCCACCGCAACATCCAAGGCCTGGCCCAGCGCAGCGACGGATCCCTGTGGCAGGTCGAGCAGGGCACCTACGTCGACGACGAGGTGAACCGGCTGGTCAACGGCGGCGACTACGGCTTCAACCCGGTCAGCGCCCACGGGACGGCGTACAACGAGAACGCTCCGATGACCGACCCTTCGCTGCCGGGCAAGCAGGTGCAGGCCCGATGGCGCTCGGGGTCCCCCACGCTGGCGACGAGCGGCTGTCGCTTCGTGCGCGGCAGCAAGTGGGGAGCGCTGGACGGCACCCTCGCGGTCGCCGCGCTCAAGGCGAGCCGGGTGATCTTCCTGACCTTCGACGCTTCCGGGCATCTCCGCAAGGTGCGTGCCCCCGCGGCGCTCCAGCACGACGGCCGGCTGAGGTCGGTCACGGTCGCACCGAACAACGACCTGCTGATCACCACCGACAACGGCAACGGACAGGACGCCATCCTCAGGGTCAGTCCCCGCTGACCGAGCACTCGACCGGGACAGCCGGAGGCGTTGTGAGGCGGGGTCAGGCGCGCCAGCCCAGCCAGGCACCGCCGGCGCTGACCAGGGCGAACCACAGCACGACCGCGCCGAGCGCCACCCAGGGCAGCCGGCCGGGGTGCGGCGTCCACCAGCGGCAGGCCAGCACGAACAGCGCCACCCAGACCACGAGCAGCACCACCACGCCCCACCAGGGCGCGACCCGCCCCGACGCGGCGTACAGGAAGAGGGCCGCAGCCATCCCGGCCATGCCGACGAACGGCCATGGCGAGACGTCCGCGCGACCTCGGGGCGCGCGGCCGGGTCGCGCCACGCTCAGCCCTGGCCGGTCCAGCTGACGCCCCCGGTGCCGGGACCGCCCTCGACGTCCTTCCAGTCCGGGTCCTGCTCCCAGTCCTGGTTGCGCTGCTCGGCCTTCTGGAGCGCCTGCTCCGCCTCCTCGCGAGAGCCGTAGGGCCCCAGCCGGTCGATCGGCGGGCAGATGCCCTCGCCCTCCTCGACCCGGGAGTGCTTCACGCAGTACCAGTACTTGGCCATGCCTGAGCAAACCACAGCCACAACTACAGTGGCGCCGTGACTCCCGTGGCAGCAGCGACCATCTCTCCCCGCCGGCCGGTGCCGGCCCACATCCCGCACCCGGAGTACGTCGACCAGCCCGCGCCCGCGCGGTTCACCGGCAGCGAGGTCAAGGACGCCGGGACCATCGACCGGATGCGCGCCGCCTGTCGGCTGGCCGCGCAGGCCCGCGAGCTCGTCGGCTCCCATGTCGCCCCGGGCGTCACCACCGACGAGCTGGACCGGATCGGTCACGAGTTCCTCTGCGACCACGGCGCCTACCCCTCCACGCTCGGCTACCGCGGCTTCCCCAAGTCGCTGTGCTCCAGCGTCAACGAGGTGGTCTGCCACGGCATCCCCGACACTCGCCGCATCGAGGACGGCGACATCGTCAACATCGACATCACCGCCTACCTCGACGGGGTGCACGGCGACACCAACGCGACCTTCCTCGCCGGCGACGTCGACGAGGAGTCCCGGCTGCTCGTCGAGCGCACCCGCGAGGCCCTCGAGCGCGGCATCAGGGCGGTCAAGCCCGGCCGGCGGATCAGTGTGATCGGCCGGGTGATCGAGTCCTACGCCCGGCGGTTCGGGTACGGCGTGGTCCGTGAGTTCACCGGCCACGGGATCGGCACCGCCTTCCACAGCGGCCTGGTCGTCCCCCACTACGACACACCGGAGTACGACGACCTGATCGAGGTCGGCATGACCTTCACGATCGAGCCGATGCTGAACCTCGGCACCCATGAGTGGGTGATGTGGGACGACGACTGGACCGTCGTCACCCGCGACGGCAAGCGCAGCGCCCAGTTCGAGCACACCCTGCTGGTCACCCCGGACGGCGCCGAGGTGCTCACCCACCCTTGACCCTTGACCGGGTGGTTGCTCAGCCTCCACCCGCCCCTGCCCCCGGACCTGGACACCGAGCGTCCGACCTTCGGCTGCCAGGCGGGCCGGTGCCTCCGGTTGCCCCCTGCTGGCCCTTGGAGGCGGTCCGGGTGCGGATTGGCGACAGACCGCAGATCTCCGGGCGGTCCGGCTGCAGTCTGCCGACATTCGGTGAGCGGTCTGGACCAGATGGCCGGCGAGTCGGGTCGACCAGGGGGGCGGCGTCCGGTTGCGGATTGGCGACAGACCGCAGATCTCCGGGCGGTCCGGCTGCAGTCTGCCGACATTCGGTGAGCGGTCTGGACCAGATGGCCGGCGAGTCGGGTCGACCAGGGGGGCGGCGTCCGGTTGCGGATTGGCGACAGACCGCAGATCCCGGGGCGGTAAGGCTGCGGTCTGCCGACATTCGACGAGCGGTCTGGACCAGATGGCCGGCGAGGCGGGTCCGCCGGGTGGGCGGCGTGGGAGCCACCGGTGTCGGCTCGGCATCGGTGGCTGACTCACCGCCGGCGTGCGGGCGGGCCGTGCTGCGGCGGCGGGATCCCAGAGCTCACGCCAGGTCGTCGAAGGACCGCTCCCCGGTCTCGGCGAGCCGCCGCTCGACCCGCAGCACCGCGAGCTCGTGCTCGGGGTCGCCGCTCATCGCGGCGGCGAGCCGCAGGTGCGGCAGCGCCTCGGCCAGCCGGGACTGCCGCTCCAGGCTGCGGCCGAGCGCATGGCGCACCCAGTCGTCGTCGGGACGCTCCTCGACGAGGGCCGCGAGCTCCGCCTCGGCCGGGCCGAGCTGGGCGCGCAACAGGTAGGCCAACGCCCGCAGCGAGCGCAGGCCGGTGTTGCCGGGCTCCTCTGCCAGGGCGGGCTCGAGCACCTCGAGCGCCTCCCGCGGGGCGCGGCGCGCGAGCAGGTCATGGGCGGTGCGGTAGGCCGTCTCCGGGCCGCGCCCGGGGAAGATCAGCGGGGGTGCCTGCAGTTCGTCGTCCACGTCTGCCCTCCCTCAGGCGGCGGCCGGGCCGGCCGGCCGGTCGTGCAGGATCCGCTGGAACAGGAGGTGGTCCTGCCAGGCGCCCGCGATGAACAGGTACTGCGCGGCCGCGCCGTACTGCTCGAAGCCGCAGCGGCGCAGCACCGCCTGGGACGCCAGGTTGCCCACCAGCGTCCCGGCCTCGACCCGGTGCAGCCCCATCTCGCTCGCGCGACGCAGCGCGAAGCCCACCGCCGCGCCGGCCAGGCCACGGCCGAGGTACTGCCGGTCCACCCAGTAGCCGACCGAGGCGCTCTGGAAGACGCCGCGCACGATGTTGTTGAGGTTGACGCGGCCGACGACGACCTGGTCGTGCCACAGCAGCCACGGGTCCTGCAGCCCGAGCCGCGCGGACTCGAGCTTGGCGTCGGTGTCCCGGCGCTGCCCGGCCTCGGTGAAGAACTCCTCGCTGCGCCGCGGGTCCCAGGGGGCGAGGTGGTCGCGGTTGCGGGCGTACGCCGCGGCCAGCGCCGGCGCGTCGTCGCCGGCCAACGGACGGAGCTCGTACCCGGCTGGCAGCACCCGGCCAGACTAGTCGGGGACGGGCAACCGGGATGGTTGCCCTATCCTTGGGGTGCGGATGGGCTGGCCGGGCGACCGCGTCGTCTCCCTCGGGAGGCGCCGAGGAAGGTCCGGGCTCCACAGGGCGAGGTGGTGGGCAACACCCACCCGGGGTGACCCGCGGGACAGTGCCACAGAAAACAGACCGCCTCCCGGCTGAGCCTCGGCGAGGCAGGGCGGTAAGGGTGAAACGGTGGTGCAAGAGACCACCAGCGGCCCGGGCGACCGGGCCGGCTCGGCAAACCCCACCTGGAGCAAGGTCAAGAAGCTCCGCGCCTCCGGGCGCGGTGCGCGTGCACGTTCGAGGGCTGCCCGCCCGAGTGCACGGGTAGACCGCTGGAGGCTGTCGGCAACGGCAGCCGTAGATGGATGGTCGCCCCCGGGACGCCCGCAAGGGCCCCCGGGACAGAACCCGGCCTACAGGCCAGCCCGTCCGCACCACGTCCTCGCCGTCAGCGCGCGCGACGAGGTGACCTGGGTCGCATCACGGCCCACCCGGTAACGGCGCCGAGGACACGCGGCGTACCTTCGCAGGCGTGGACGGCATGGACGGCATGGCTGGCATGGGCGACGGCGCGGGCGCACTGCCCCCGCTGGACTGGGGCACCTTCTTCAGCACCTGGGAGCTGAAGCCGGTCTGGTTGGCCGTCGCCGTGGTGCTGCTGGGCGGCTACCTGGCCGGCCGCGTGGCCGCCGGGCCACGCTCGACGGTGCGCCGCTGGCGGGTCGTCACCTTCGGCCTCGGGGTCGTGCTGCTCTGGGTCTGCGTCGCCTCCGCGATCGGCACCTATGCGATGTCGCTGTTCTGGATGCACATGGTGCTGCACCTCTCGCTGATCATGGTGGTGCCCGCGCTGCTCGTCCTCGGGCACCCGCTGACGGTGCTGGTCGAGGCGTTCCCGGCGGACCGCCAGCCACGGGTACGGGCCGCGCTGCGGTCCTGGCCGGTCTCGGTGCTGACCCACCAGACCACCGGGCTGCTGCTCTACGCGGTGGTGATCATCGGCACGCACCTGACCGGGTTCATGGACCAGATGGCCCAGCACGCCTGGCTGATGACCGGCGAACAGGTGCTGTACGTCGGGGCCGGCTACCTCTTCCTGCTGCCGCTGCTCGGCGAGGAGCCGATCCGCGCGAACCCGTCGTACCTGCTGCGGGTGATGATCCTGGTGGTGGCGATGATCCCGGACACCGTGGTCGGCATCGTGCTGCTCCAGACCGACCACGTCCCGTTCCCGGTGATGATGTCGATGCACCCGGCCTGGGCTCCGGACCCGCTCACCGACACCCAGACCGCCGGCGCGCTGATGTGGGCGGCCGGCGACGGGCTGATGATGGCGATCGGCATCGGGCTGTGGATCAGCGTGCTGTCCTCCCCGTCCCGCCGGTCCCGGGTCGTCGGGACCTGGCTGGAGGGCGTGCGCCGCGCGACCCTGGTGGAGCACGTGGAGCAGAGCGGCGCCCAGCCGCTCAGCCGCGAGGACGCGGACCTGATCGACGCGGACAGCGACGAGGCGCTCGACGCCTACAACCGGATGCTCGCCCGGCTCCGCGACCAGGAGGCGTGACCGCCGCCCGCCGGGCTACGAGCTCCCGAGCACGGCCTTCGCGATCAGCAGCATGATCGCCAGCACCACCAGGGCGCCGACCATGAACATCACCTGGACCCAGATGCTGGACTCGGGGCGGGTCATCCGCATTCGTGCCACCTCTCTCGTACGTCGGGGATCGGGGCGGTACCCGACGTCCCGGATCGGATGCGCCTCCAGAAGCACAGTCTGAACTGGACAGTTCAGGCTGTGCTTCCTACGGTGGGGATCGTGACCGACACCCCCGTCTCCCCCACCTCCGCGCGCGCCGCCCGCGACGTGCGCGTGGTGGTCGGCCGGTTGCGGCGCCGGCTCGTCGAGCTCTACGACAACCGCGAGCTCACCCCTTCCCAGACCTCGCTGCTCAGCCGGCTGGGCAAGGACGGCCCCGCGACCGCCAGCGAGCTGGCCGCCGCCGAGCGGGTGCGTCCCCAGTCGGCCTCGGCGACCCTGGCGGTGCTGGAGGAGCGCGGCCTGGTGCGCCGCGACCGGGACCCGGGCGACGGTCGGCGTCACCTGGTCTCCCTCACCGCGGCCGGTGAGGAGATGTTCCAGGGGGGTCGCCGGGTCGGGCAGGAGTGGCTCGGCCGGGCCTTCGAGGACCGGTTCACCGACGCGGAGCGGCGTACCGTCATCGACGCGATGGCGCTGCTCGAGCGGCTGACCACCTCGTGACCTCCCCCACCGGTGACAACGCCGCCGGGACCGTGTCCGGTCCGGCGTTCGACCGGCGGCTGACCACCCCGCTGGTGCTCGGCTCGATCCTCAACCCGGTCAACAGCTCGATGATCGCGGTCTCGCTGATCCCGATCGGCCTGGCCTTCGGCGCGCCGCCCTCCGAGACCGTGTGGCTGGTCTCCGGGCTCTACCTGGCCACCGCGGTCGGCCAACCGGTGGTGGGTCGCCTGGTCGACACCTTCGGCCCCCGCCGCCTCTACCTGGCGGCCACCACCCTCGTCGGCCTCGCCGGCCTGCTGGGCGCGCTCGCCCCGTCCCTCGGCGTGCTGGTCGGCGCCCGGGTGCTGCTGGGCCTGGGCACCTGCGCCGGCTACCCGGCCGCGATGTCGCTGCTGCGCAGCGAGGCCCGGCGGACCGGCCAGCACAGCCCGGGCGGGGTGCTGACGGTGCTCTCCATCGCCAACCAGACCACCGGCGTCATCGGCCCCTCGGTCGGCGGCCTGCTGGTCGGTCTCGCGGGCTGGCGGGCGATCTTCGCGGTCAACGTGCCGCTCTCGATCGCGTGCCTGGTCCTCGGCTCGCTGCGTCTCCCCCGCGAGATGCCGCCCCCGGCCGCCGACGCAGATACGGACGCAGGTACGGCGGAGGGGCTCGACGTCCCCGGGATGGCGCTGTTCGCGGCCATGCTGACCACGCTGCTGCTCTTCGTGATGGCCCCCTCGGGCGCCCGGTGGTTCCTGCCGGTGCTCGCGACGGCCTGCGCGGTCGGCCTGGTCGTGCGCGAGCTGCGGGTGCCGGACCCGTTCCTGGACCTCAGGGTGCTGGTCGGCAACGCCCCGCTGCTGCGGACCTACGCCCGCCAGACGCTGTGCTACACCGCCACCTACGCGTTCATGTACGGCTACACGCAGTGGCTCGAGGACAGCCGTGGCTACAGTGCCTCGCAGGCCGGCGCGGTGCTGCTGCCGACGTTCGGCACCGCCGTGGTGGTCTCGCTGCTCACCGGCCGCCACCCCGAGCTGCGCGGCAAGCTGGTGGCCGGCTCGCTGGCCCTCACCGCGACCTGCCTGCTGCTGCTGGTGGCCGACGCCGCCAGCCCGCTGGGGCTGCTCGTCGTCGTGGGCGTGCTCTGCGGCGTCACCCAGGGCCTGGTCGGGCTCGCCAACCAGAACGCTCTCTACCTGCAGGCGGATCCGTCCCGGATGGGTTCCTCGGCCGGCCTGCTGCGCACCTTCATGTACCTCGGCGCCATCGCCGCCTCGGCCGCCGTGGCGGCCGCCTTCCCGCGCCGGGCCTCCAGCGCCGGCCTGCACCACCTGACCGTGGTGATGCTGGCGTGCTCGGTGCTGCTGCTCCTCGCCAGCCTCGTCGACCGTTCCCTGGGCCGCGCCCGCGTTGCCGCGGCCCAGGCCTGATCCCCCCGGCTCCCTGCCGACCGACCCCAGGAGGACCCATGCCGCTGACCACCCTCGACCCCAACACCGCCCTGGTCGTCGTCGACCTGCAGCACGGCGTGCTCGGCATGAGCACCCAGCCCTACGACACCCGCGAGGTGCTGGCCCGCTCCGTCGAGCTCGCCGAGGCGTTCCGCGCCCGGGGCCTGCCCGTGGTGCTGGTCCGGGTCAGCTTCGCCCCGGACGGCGCCGACGCCCCGCCCGGCCGCACCGACGCCGGCCCGGCCGCCGCCCGCCCCGCGGGCTGGGACGTGCTCGCCGAGGAGATCGCCGGTCGGCCCGGCGAGCACCCCGACGACATCGTGGTGACCAAGCGCAACTGGGGCGCCTTCCACGGCACCGACCTCGACGTGCACCTGCGACGTCGCGGCGTCACCCAGGTCGTGGTGACCGGCATCGCGACCGCGATGGGCGTGGAGTCGACCGCCCGGGCCGCCCATGAGCACGGCTACCACGTGACGCTGCCGGTCGACGCGATGGCGGACGGCGACCCCGAGCGCCACCGCAACAGCGTGGAGCGGGTCTTCCCGCGCCTGGCCGAGACCGGCACCACCGCCGACGTCCTGGCCCTGCTCGCCCAGCGGGACACGCGCGGCACGGGCGGCACGGGCGGCGCCGCCTGACCTCGGCTCCGCGGCCCGCGGATCAGGGGCGGTGCACCGACACCAGCTCGAACCGCTCGCTGCCGCCCGAGAGGTCCCGCTCCCAGATCGTGCCGAGGTGCGGGGCGTAGAGCTTCTCCGAGACCACGCCCTTCTCCAGCCGGCTCCACTCCAGGGAGCGGACCACGTGGTGCACCCGGCCGTAGGCGATGTGCGCGGAGAAGCCGCGCTGCACCACCCAGGCCTGGTCCTCGGCGTTCCCACGGTCGAGCTCCTGGCGGTAGGCGTCGGTGGGCCGCGGCCGCGCCGGCATGATCATCCCGGGCACCGCTCCCCCGACCCCCGCCTGCCAGGACCCCTCGCGGCTGGCCACGTGCCCGTGCCGGTCGTAGGTCGCGGTCCGCTCCCCGAAGTACCAGACGTTGCCGTCGTCGTCGGCGGCGTACCAGTCCGAGGTCTTCTCCGCGAGGCTGCCGTCGGCGCGCCGGAGCACGTCGCGCAGCACCCGGGTCCGCACGCCCTCGATCGGCTTCGTGCGGTGGGTGACGCTCAACCGCTCCCGGTAGTGCGCGCCCTCGTCGGTGCCCCGGTAGCGGAACACGGTGCCGGGGGTGAGCGGGAAGTAGGCGTTGGGCTCCGGATGCCGGAACCGGCCCGGGTCGACGGCGTGGCCGTGGTGCGCCCGGTCCGCGACGTCCGCGGAACTGGTGACGACGGCTGCGGTCCCCACGCCACCGACTGCCAGTACGACGGTCGCCACGACTGCGACGGGAATCCTCATGGTCGGTCCTCTCTCGTCGGAGGACTCGATTCTGCGCCCGCCCAGCGTCGGCGGGCCAGCGCCGCGTCAGGCCAGCCGGAACTCCACCTGACCGGCCGTGACGTCGGCGCGGACCAGCTCGACGACGACGTCCTTGCCCAGCGGCAGATCGCCCGTCGCGGTGACCGGCGCTTCGACGGCCGGGTCCTGCACGGTGACGACCCCGCGGGTGGGCTGCTCCTCGTCGAGGTCGACCACCACGCCCGAGAACCGCTCCCCCACCCGGTCCTTCAGCACCCCGGCCTCGACCAGGTCGAGGATCGCGGACTCATAGCGGTGGGCCCGCTGGGCGGCCCCCTGCAGCACTCCGGGGAGGCTGGGCAGCTGGTCGAGGACCCAGGCGGGCACCGCGGTGCCGGCGCACAGGGCGACGCAGATCTCGCCGGCGTACCGATCCCCGAGGCGGCGCAGCGGCGCGGTCACGTGGGCATACTCCGAGGCCAGCGCCGCGTGCTGCGGCTCGGCCGGCACCGCCCCGTCGAAGCCGACGTACCCGCTGCCGCGCAGCAGCCGGGTGCAGGCGTTGACCATCGCGGCGTGGTTGGGCCGGCGGGGGTCCAGCGAGCGGATGAAGTCGGGGTAGAGCTGCTCGGCCGGCCAGTCCACGTGCAGCGCGCGGGCCGTGCGGTGCAACCGCCGCACGTCACGCGGGTCCGGCGGCGGCAGGGTCCGCAGCAGCCCGACCCGCGCGTAGACCATCAGCGAGGCCGCACCGAACCCGGTCAGCAGGGAGAGCTGGGCGTTCCACTCCTCGACCGGCAGCAGCGAGCGGTACTCGAGCTCCCACACGTCGTCGGAGACGTCGACCTGCTGGTCCGGCAGCGGCAGCGAGACCCCGCCGCGGGCGGCCTCGCGCTGGAGCCGCAGCGGGCCGAGCTCGGCGAGCAGCCGCAGCGACTCCGCCGCCGAGCCGTCGTCGATCGCCCGCTGGGCGGTCTCGTAGTCGAGGCGGGCCGTGGACCGGACCCGGGCCCGTTCGACGCTCACGTCGGTGCCCTCGGCGGTGGCGTCGACACGGATCGTCCACAGCAGCGCGGGTCGGATCTGGTCGGGCAGCAGCGAGGCGGCGTCCTCCGACAGCACCGGCGGGTGCAGCGGCACCGTCGAGTCCGCGCCGTACAGCGTCTCCCCGCGCCGGTGGGCCTCGACGTCGACCGGGTCGCCCGGCGTGACGAAGGCGGCCACGTCGGCGATCGCGTAGTGCACCACGAACCCGTCGCCGTCGCGCTCGAGGTGCAGCGCCTGGTCGAGGTCCATCGAGCCCGGCGGGTCGATCGTGACGAACGGGATCTCGGTGCGGTCGAGGTCCGGCATCCGTGGATCGGCGGCCGCCTTCGCCGCGGCCTCCTCGACCTCGACCGGGAAGCCCGGCGTCACCTCCAGCTCGGCCTGGATGCGGGCGATCCCCGCGCGCAGCGACGCCGCGGCCACGCCCTCCTCGGCCCTGCGGACTCGCACCACTCGGTTGTCGGGCATGTCCGGAACCCTAACGATCTCCACGCCGCCCGTCAGGGCCGATCTCATCCGGCGTGCGCCCGGGTGTCCGGCGGCGACGTCCTGCCGCCCCCTCGCCGCCGTCAGGACGAGGCCGCCGGTGGCCCGTCGACGTTGATGGTGACCGGGCCGGTCCCGGAGCGGCTGATGATCTCCCGCGACCGGGTCGGCCCCGCGTTGACCTCCCGGTGCACCAGGCCCTTGGGGATGTGGACGAAGTCGCCGGGCCCGGCCTCGCGGGCCTCGAGGCCGCCGGGTCCGAACTCGATGCGGACGGTGCCCTCCACGACGTAGACGGAGGTGTCGTGGTCGCCGTGGTGGTGCCAGCCGGACGCCACCCCGGGTTCGGTGCGCACCAGCCCGGACCAGAGGCCCTCGACGGCGATCGCCTGCTCGCGGGTCTTGCCCGGGGTCGGGTCAGCCAGGCGGCGGTCCGCGGGGTGGACGCAGGTGACCTCCCCCGGGTCGTCGGCCCGGGAGGGACGGCCGCCGCTCCGGTCGCTCACTCGCCCCAGCCGAGCTCCCGGAGCGCCCAGCCGGCGTTCCAGATCTTCGTCAGGTGGCTGATCCTGCCGTCGTCGAGCTCCATCACGTAGACGTAGTCGGTGCGGGTGCTCCGGCCGGTCGGCGGCACCGGACCACCGTCACCGGTGTGGCTGCCCGTGAACACCGCGTAGACGCAGACGTTGTTCCGCTCGGGGTCGAAGGCGAAGGACCTGACGCTGTAGCTCGCGTCCGGCAGCGGCGTGAACATGTCCTTCATCCACTCGGTGTACTCCGCGAGGGTCGTCATCTCGGCGAGCGGCTCGGCCTGGGCCGCGAAGGTCGCGTCCGGTCGGCAGAAGGCACTGCACTCCGACCAGCCGCGGCCGGTCTCGCAGGCGTCGAAGAAGGCCCGGGCGGTCGTGGCGACGGATTCGGTGGTCACGGACATGTCGTGTCCTCCCATCTCTGTGGCTCCCTTGCCGACCCGACGCTTCCGCAGCTCGGGGCCCGCGGGCAGAGGCCGAGGTCCCGTCAGGACGTCCGAGCGGCGCGCCGGGCACGGATCCGCGGGTGCACGCCGATTTCTTCACTTTCGATCCGGGGTCTCCTGTGCAACAAGGGCCGTACGACGGGGGTGGTGTCGGCGGTCGGTGCTGGGATGGCTCCATGCTGATCACCGATGCCTGGGGCGAACCCGTCGAGCTCGATGAGCTCGACGCCGCCGGCCTGCTGTCGGTGCTCGAGGGCGACCGGCTCCGTGGCCGCGGCGTGGAGCGCGACAAGCTCCGGGTGGCCGCCCAGTGGTGCGTGCTGCACCCCGCGACCGCGGACGCCGGCGTCGCCTGCTGGGACCCCTCCGGGCTGCCCGGCGTGCTCACCGAGGACGAGTCCCTCGGCGGCGAGGGCACTCCGGCGGTCGCGGGGTTCGCCGCCGAGCCGCTCGGCGCCGCCCTGGGCGTCTCCACCCACGCGGCGAAGAAGCTGATCGCGGACGCCCTCGACCTGCAGCACCGGCTGCCGCAGATCTGGAAGCGGGTCGAGGTGCTGGCCGTGGAGCCGTGGAAGGCCCGGAAGGTCGCCGAGCTCAGCCACCCCCTCAGCAGGGCTGCTGCCGCGGACGTGGACGCGGCGCTCGCCCCGGTGCTCGCCTCCTGCTCCTTCGCCGCGATCGAGCGCGCGGTCGCCCATGCCGTCGCCACTCACCATCCCGAGCTGGTCGCGGCCGGGACCGCCCTGGCCAAGGACACCTGGGACGTCACCCTGGGCCACCCCCGGCCCGACCGGTTCACCGGCACCAGCTGGCTGACCGCGACCGGCGACAGCCTGGACCTGACCGCGTTCTACGACCGGATCACCCAGATCGCCGCCGAGCTCGCGGAGGCCGGCGACGAGGACCCACTGGGTGCCCGCAGGGCCAAGGCGCTCGGCGTGCTCGCCCGCCAGGGCGTGGACGGCGCCGAGGCCGACCTGCTCTCGTTGATCGGCACCGAGCCCTCGGTGGCCGAGGGAGCGTTGATCGGCACCGAGCCCTCGGTGGCCGAGGGAGCCGGGACGGCCGAGGCGGCCGACACCACCCCGAGGAGACGGCGCGGCCTCCGGGGGCCGAGGACCCACCTCTACCTGCACGCCTCGCTGTGCGACGTGCTCGGGCTCCACCCCGGCCAGCAGCTGAGCTGCGGCGACGTGGAGAGGCTCGGCGACGTCGTGCTCGACCGGATCCGCGCCTGGGTCGGCGACTCCGAGTCGACCATCACCCCGGTCCTCGACCTGGACCGGGAGTGGGCCGTGGACGGCCACGACGCCCCGGAGGCGATGCGCGAGCAGGTCATCCTGCGCGACGGGCACTGCGTCTTCCCCTGGTGCCAGGCCGAGGCGAGGGCCTGCGACCTCGACCACATCCGCAGCTACGTCCCCATGGACGAGGGCGGGCCGCCGGGTCAGACCAACCCCGACAACCTCGCGCCCCTCTGTCGAAGACACCACCGCTGCAAGACCTCGGGTCGCTGGCGATACCGACGGCTGCCGGACGGCACCTTCGAGTGGTCCGGCCCACACCGCCGCAGCTACCTGGTCGCCCCGTTCGGCACCATCGAGCTCCACCCCAACTGAGCACTCCGCCATGCCAGGACCGCCCGGTGGCCGCCGACTCCTAGGCTGTCCCGGTGCTGATCCTGCTCCCGCCCAGTGAGGGCAAGACCGCTCCCGCACGTGGCAAGCCGTTGGACCTCGAGGCGCTGGCGTTCCCCGAACTGACGCCGGCCCGGACGAGGGTGCTCGACGCGCTCGTCGCCGCCTGCGCCACCGACCCGGAGCGGACCGCCGGCGCGCTCGGGCTCGGGACCACCCAGCTCGACCTGGTGGCCCGCAACGCGGCGCTGGCGTCGGCGCCGACGGCGCGCGCGGACCAGGTCTACTCCGGGGTGCTCTACGACGCGCTCGGGTTCGCGTCCCTCTCCCCGGCGGCCCGACGCCGGGCGAGCTCGCGGGTCGCGATCACCTCCTCGCTGTTCGGGCTGGTGCGCCCCGGCGACCGGATCCCGGCGTACCGGCTCTCCGGCGACACCACGCTCCCCGGCCTCGGCCCGGTCGCGGCGATCTGGCGGGAGGCGCTGGGCGAGGCGGTGGACGGGGTCCTGGGCACCGGGCGCGGGCTGCTGGTGGACCTGCGCTCGAGCACGTACGCCGGGTTCTGGCGACCCCCCGCGGACCTGGCGCCCCAGGTGGCGACGGTGCGGGTGCTGCACGAGGTGGACGGCGTCCGCAAGGTCGTCAGCCACTTCAACAAGGCCACCAAGGGGCGGCTGGTGCGCGCGCTGCTCGAGCACGGTGGCACCCCGCGCACCCCCGGTCGCCTGGCCGACCTGGTGCGCGAACTCGGCTGGAAGGTGGAGCTGGGTGACCCCGGCCCCACGGGCACCCGGCTGGACGTGGTGGTCGACCAGGTGTGAACCGGTTCCCCTACGCTGGCCTGCGGACCGGGGGGAAGGTGAAGGCGACCGAGGAGGCCGGATGACCACGTGCGAGCGCTGCGGTGCGGAGTCGACGGGAGGCCGGTTCTGCACCAGTTGCGGCCACCCGCAGACGACCGGACCCGGGGTCGCCGAGACGTCCCCCGCTGAGGACTGGCGGACCAGCACGGCCGAGCGTCCCGCCGTCGCCACGGACACGCAGCCCGTTCCCCCCGCACCCGCCACGCCGCCCTCCCCGATGGCACCGCCAGCGGCTTCGGCCCGGCGTCCCTCCTCGCCGCCGCCCCCGGCGCCGCCGGCAGCCGCCGGCCAGGGACCACGGTTCCCCCTCTTCGCCGACGAGGCCTCCGCGACGGCCACCCGAGAGGTGCCCACGGTCGCGCCGGCCTCCCCGAGGCCGCCCAGCCACCTCGCGCCCACGCCCACCGAGCCGGGGAGGTCCCGGCGGCTGCTCTGGGGCGTGGCCGCCGTGGTGGTGGTGCTGCTCGCGGTCTTCGGCTACTGGCTGGCGACCGGGCCGTTGGGCTCGGCTCCCACGGGCGGTGCCACCGCGACGGGCGCGCCCGGCAGCGCCGGTGCGGACCCCGGCGCCGGCTCCGCAGACGCGACCGACGTGGCCCGTGGCGCCACCGTCGAGGTGCCCGCCACCGCGCCTCCGAATCAGGACACCGACGGCAACATGGTCCGCTACGAGGGCCGCAACATGCTCGACGGCGTGCCCACGACCTGCTGGCGGATGGCCGGCGACGGCACCGGGCGGACGATCACCTTCAAGCTGGCCCAGCCGACCCGGCTCACGTCGGTCGGGCTGATCAACGGCTACGCCAAGTCGGCGACGGACGGAGCCGGCCACGAGCTCGACTGGTACCACGGCGACCGCCGGGTGCTGAGCGTCGAGTGGAGCTTCGACGACGGCAGCAAGCTCACCCAGGACCTCGGCGACACCCGGGACATGCAGACCGTCGACCTCGACCACCCGGTCACGACCAGCACCGTGCAGCTGCACCTGGTGAAGGTCTCCGCGCCCGGGCACGGCCCGGCCGCCCGCGACTACACGCCGATCAGCGACGTCACGCTGCTCGGCACCCCCGGCTGAGCGGCCGGATCCCCCGAGCGGTCCCCCGCGCCGAGCGTGTCAGCCGAGCCGAGCGGTCCACCGAGCCGAGCGCGTCAGCCGAGCCGGGCGAGCACCGCGGCGGCCTTCTCCGCGTCGTCGCGGCTGACGTCGAGGTGGGTGACCAGGCGGACCGTGGTCGGACCGACGGCGGAGACCAGGACGCCCTCCTCGCGGGCGCGCGCCACGAACGCGGGGGCGTCGGGCCGCGGCGCCACGACGATGTTGGTGTCCACCGACGCCGGGTCGACGCCGCACGCCTCCGCCAGCAGCCGGGCGTGCGCGTGGTCCTCCGCGAGCCGCTCGACGTGGTGGTCGAGCGCGTGCAGGCCGGCCGCGGCCAGTACGCCGACCTGGCGCATGCCGCCGCCCATCCGCTTGCGCCAGACCCGGGACTCCGCGATCGCGTCCGCGCTGCCGACCACGAGCGAGCCGACCGGGGCGCCGAGGCCCTTGGAGAGGCAGACGGCCATCACGTCGGCGACGGCGCCGTACTCCGCGAGCGGGACGCCGGTGGCGACGTGGGCGTTCCAGATCCGGGCGCCGTCCATGTGCACGGCCACCCCGAGACCGGTGGCGAGCTCGCGGAGGTCGCGCAGGTCCGACAGCGCCAGCACGGCGCCGCCGGCGAAGTTGTGGGTGTTCTCCACCGAGATCGCCGCGGTCCGCACGAAGAACGGCCCCATGTCGGGGGCGTGCATCGAGCGGATCATGTCCAGGTCGACCTGGCCGCGCGGGTGCACCCAGGTGCGCATGGTCAGCCCGGTGTAGGCGCCGTGCGCGCCGAGCTCGGCGCGCGCGATGTGGGCGCTCGCCTCGCACAGCACCTCCTGGCCCACCCCCACCAGCGTGCGCACGGCCAGCACGTTGGCCATCGACCCGGTCGGGGTGAACAGCGCGGCCTCGTGACCGAGCAGCCCCGCGACCTTCTCCTCGAGCCGGGCGACGGTCGGGTCCTCGCCGTACACGTCGTCCCCGACCTCGGCACGCGCCATCGCCTGGCGCATCTCGTCGGTCGGGCGGGTCAGGGTGTCGCTGCGCAGGTCGATCACGGGACCTTGACTATCACGACGCCCCGGCGGCGTTAGCATCGAGTCATGCGCAGGATGCGCCGGGGCACGATCGCCGCGGGGCTGGTGGGGGCGTTGCTCAGCGCGGCGCCCGGTGCCCTGCCGGCGGCGCACGCGTCGTCGCACCAGCGGCCCGCCCGCCCGGCGCCGCAGCTCGAACCCGCCCGGCCGGTGCCGCCTCCTGCGCCCCTCCCGGAGCCGCCCCAACCCGTCCCGATGCCGCAGATGGTGCCGCCCACGCCCCCGCCGGTGCCGATGCCGCACGTGCTGCCGATCTCGCCCCGGCTCGACGAGCTGCGGCCGCGGATCGCGCTGCGGCCGCCGGTCGAGCTGGGCCCGCGCTAGGCGGACAGAACAGCTAGGCCTTGCGGAGCATCTCGGCGACGAGGAACGCCAGCTCCAGCGACTGCACGCGGTTCAGGCGCGGGTCGCAGACCGACTCGTAGCGGTGGGCCAGGTCGAGGTCGGTCAGGTCCTCGCCGCCGCCGACGCACTCGGTCACGTCGTCGCCGGTGAGCTCCACGTGGATCCCGCCCGGCCAGGTGCCGAGCGCGCGGTGCACGTCGAAGAAGCCCTGCACCTCCTCGATCACGTCGTCGAACCGGCGGGTCTTGTAGCCCGAGCTGGCCTCGAAGGTGTTGCCGTGCATCGGGTCGCACACCCACGCGACCTGCACGCCGGCGGCCTGCACCTTCTCGACCAGGTGCGGCAGGCCGTCACGGATCTTCCCGGCCCCGAAGCGGGTGATGAACGTCAGTCGGCCGGGCTCGTTCTCCGGGTTCAGCTTCGCCGCCAGCGCCAGCGCGTCGTCGGGGGTGGTGGTGGGCCCGAGCTTCACCCCGATGGGGTTGCGGATGTGGCTGAGCAGCTCGACGTGGGCGTTGTCGAGCTGGCGGGTCCGCTCCCCGATCCACATGAAGTGCCCGGAGACGTCGTACGGCTGCTCGGTGCGCGAGTCGATGCGGGTCATCGCGTGCTCGTACTCCAGCACCAGCGCCTCGTGGCTGGAGTGGAAGTCGACGCGGTGGAACTCGTCGGGGTCGGCGCCGATGGCCTGCATGAAGGTCAGGGCGCGCTCGATCTCGTTGGCCATCGCCTCGTACTGCTGGCCCACCGGGGAGGAGCGCACGAAGTCGGTGTTCCAGGTGTGCACCTGGCGCAGGTCGGCGTACCCGCCGGTGACGAACGCGCGGACCAGGTTCAGCGTCGCCGCGGAGGCGTTGTAGACGTCGACCAGGCGCTGCGGGTCCGGCACCCGGGACTCCGCGGTGAAGTCGAAGCCGTTGACGGCGTCGCCGCGGTACGCCGGGAGCGTCACCCCGTCGCGGGTCTCGAGGTCCGAGGAGCGCGGCTTGGCGTACTGGCCGGCCAGGCGGCCCACCTTCACGACCGGGACCGAGGCGGCGTAGGTCAGCACGACCGCCATCTGCAGCAGCACCCGCAGCTTGTTGCGCACGTTGTCGGCCGTCACGCCCGCGAGCGTCTCGGCGCAGTCGCCGCCCTGGAGCAGGAACGCCTCGCCGCGGGTGACCGCGGCGATCTTCTCCTTCAGCTCGTCGCACTCACCGGCGAAGACCAGCGGCGGCATCGTGCGCAGCCGGGCGACGGCAGCGTCGACCGCACCCGCGTCGGGGTAGGTCGGCTGCTGGGCCGGGCCGAGGGCGTGCAGGGCCTCGAGGTCGGGGATGGCGCTCACCCGTTAAGGGTACGCGCGGGCAGCCGGCCGCTCAGAACCGTCGGTCCCCCACGAGACGGGACCGGGTCGGGACCGGCTGTCCCATGCGCCCGGGACAGCCCTGCGGCCACGCTGGACGCCTCCGGCGCGGTGCCGGATCCTGATCCCAGGAGGACCGTCATGCTCAAGACCCACCCGTTCCGCGTCCTGTCCGTCGTCGCCGTCGTGGCCGTCGGCCTGCTCTTCCTGTCCGCGCCGGGCGCCCACGCCACCAGCGGCGCGTGGTACTACATCAGCGCCTTCGGCTGGTTCGGCTTCCTGATCATGGCGCTGGTCTTCGCGGTGCTCGCCGTCGCGGCGGCCGTGATGGCGCTCGGCCGGAACCGCAGCAGCCGGGCCTGAGCCGAACCGCCCCGCGCGGCCCGCGCAGGTGGCAGGCTGACGTCCATGCTGGACCTGGCCGCCGGGTCGGTGCGCCGCCTCCTCGAGGTGTCGCTCCACCGGGTCGTCTACACGCTGCTGTTCGCGATCATCGCCGTCGCCGCGGCGACGCTGGTGGTGCCCCCGCTGCGGCAGTACTCCGGCACCCACGAGCAGATCATCGGCGAGGCCGTGCTCCTCGTCCTGGTCATCGAGCTGGTCGGTGGCCGGCTGCACCGGTTCGTGGACTGGCTGCTCTACGGCCAGCGGGACGACCCGGCGGCGGCCACCGCCCGGCTCTCGCGGTCCCTCGAGGACGTCGACGACGACCACGCGCTGGAGTCCCTGGTGGCGGCGCTGGCCGGGACCCTGCGCCTGACCCACGTCGCCGCGGTGCTGCACACCGGCACCGGGGAGCACACGGTGGTGGCCGTCGGGGACCCCTCATCAGCGGTGGAGTCGTTCCCGGTGCGGCACGCCGGCACCCCGCTCGGCGAGCTCCGCGCCGCGCGCCGGGCGCAGGCCTTCGACCATCGGGACCGTCGGCTGCTGCGCGCGGCCGCCGGCCAGATCGGGCTGGTGCTGCACGCGGCCTCACTGACAGCCGAGCTGCGCACGGCGCGCGAGGCCCTGGTGCGCTCGGTGGAGGAGGAACGGCGCCGGCTGCGGCGCGACATCCACGACGGGGTCGGCCCCACCCTGGCGGGCATCGCCCTCGGCGTGGAGTCGGCCGGCCGCGCGGTCGAACAGGACCCCGTCCGGGCCACCGCCCTGCTCGCGGACGTCCGCGCCGACGTCACCGCGCTGGTCGCCGACGTCCGCCGGGTCGTCGACGGGCTCCGGCCCCCGATGCTCGACGAGGTCGGGCTGGTCGGATCGCTCGAGCAGCTGGCCCGCTCCTTCGACGCCCGCGCCGGCTGCCGGACCCGCGTGACCGCCGGTGAGCTGCCGCCGCTGTCGGCCGCGGTCGAGGTGGCCGCCTGGCACATCGGCGCCGAGGCGATGACCAACGTCGCCCGGCACGCGGGCGCCACCTCCACGCGGGTCGACGTCGCCGTGCACGGGGACGTCCTGCAGCTCGAGATCGCCGACGACGGACGCGGCGGGGCCGGCCCGCGCCCCGAGGGCACCGGCCTGGACTCGATGCGCCAGCGGGCCGAGGCGGTCGGCGGCACCCTCGACGTACGAAGCGAGGCGTGCGGCACCACCGTCACCGCACGGCTGCCGGTGTCGGCGGAGGTCTCCCGTGCCTGACCACCCCGGGCCGCTGCGGGTGCTCGCGGTGGACGACCACCCGGTCTACCTGCGCGGCCTGGTCGCGACGCTCGAGGACGCCGAGGGCGTGGAGCTGTGCGGCACCGCTCCCACCGCCGCCGCCGCCGTCGAGGCGGTGACGCGGGCGCAGCCCGACGTGGTGCTGCTCGACCTCAACCTGCCCGACGGCAACGGGGTCGAGGTCACCCGCACGCTGCGCGGCAGCGGCTGGGCCGGGGCGATCGTGATCCTCACGATGTACGAGGACGAGGTGGCGCTGCGGGCCGCGCTCGAGGCCGGCGCCCGCGGCTACCTGGTCAAGGGCGCCGACCAGGAGGAGATCGTCGGGGCGGTGCGGGCGGCCGCGCACGGCGGCCTGGTGGTCGGCCCGCAGCTCGCCGATCAGCTCGCCGGCATGCTGACCGGTCCCGCGACGGTCCCGCGGGTCGGCGGGCTCAGCGAGCGGGAGACCGAGATCCTCGGCCTGATCGCCCGCGGCCGCACCAACCCCCAGATCGCCCGCGACCTCGTGGTCAGCGACAAGACCGTACGCAACCACATCACGAACATCTTCGCCAAGCTCGGGGTCAGCGACCGTGAGCAGGCCCGGGTCCGGGCCCTGGAGCTGGGGCTGCGCGAGCAGCTGGACCCACACTGGCCCTGAGCCGCAGCCACGCACCCGGCCCGGACCCGCCCGGGGAGGACCTAGCCGAAGAAGACCTCCGCCTCGGCGTACTCCTCGGGGCTGACGACCTTCAGCTCGCCGGTGCCCTCGATCAGCGGAACCCGGATGATCTTCGTGCCGCGCAGCGCGACCATCGTGCCGAACTCCCCGTCGGCCACGGCGTCGATCGCCTGCAGCCCGAACCGGGTGGCCAGCCACCGGTCGAACGCCGTGGGCGTGCCGCCGCGCTGCACGTGGCCGAGGACGACCGCGCGGGCCTCCTTGCCGGTGCGCTTCTCGATCTCGCCGGCCAGCCGGTCGCCGATGCCGCCGAGGCGGACGTGGCCGAACTCGTCCTTCTGCCCCGACTGCAGGGTCATGTCGCCGCCCTCGGCGGGCATCGCGCCCTCGGAGACCACGATGATCGGGGCGTACTCGCTGCGGAAGCGGGTCTCGACGAGCTCGCAGACCGCGTTGATGTCGAAGGGCTGCTCGGGGATCAGCACGGCGCTGGCGCCGCCGGCGATGCCCGAGTGCAGCGCGATCCAGCCGGCGTGCCGGCCCATCACCTCGACCACGAGCACCCGGTGGTGGGACTCGGCGGTGGTGTGCAGCCGGTCGATCGCCTCGGTGGCGATGTTGACGGCGGTGTCGAAGCCGAACGTGAAGTCGGTGCCGGACAGGTCGTTGTCGATCGTCTTC
Organism: Nocardioides panaciterrulae; assembly: GCF_013409645.1. Taxonomy (NCBI): domain Bacteria; kingdom Bacillati; phylum Actinomycetota; class Actinomycetes; order Propionibacteriales; family Nocardioidaceae; genus Nocardioides; species Nocardioides panaciterrulae. The sequence continues at coordinate 2,514,907 of NZ_JACCBG010000001.1, forward strand.
GGCACCCCGACCACGTTCACGCCCAGGTCGGCGAGCTTGGTCGCCACGCCGAGGGTGTCCTCGCCGCCGATGGCCACCAGCGCCCCGACGCCGTCGCGGGCGAGGTTGTCCTTGATCCGCTGCACGCCGTCGTCGATCTTGAACGGGTTGGTGCGCGAGGACCCCAGGATCGTGCCGCCGCGCGGCAGGATCCCGCGGCACTGCTCGACGCCGAGCTCCATCGTCACGCCCTCGAGCGGCCCCCGCCACCCGTCGCGGTAGCCGAGGAACTCGAAGCCGTGCTGGCGCACCCCCTTGCGCACCACCGCCCGGATCACGGCGTTCAGTCCGGGGCAGTCCCCGCCTCCGGTGAGCACTCCGACACGCATGACAACTCCTGGGTTGGATCGTTCACAACGGCAGTCGACGACTCTAGTGGTCCCGGTCACGCGCGGGCCAGTGGTCTCACGCAGCGACCGGCCCCCCACTAGGGTCGCGCCATGACGTTCTCGATCGTGGCCCGCTCCGCCGACGGAGAGTCCTGGGGCGTGGCCGTCGCCTCCAAGTTCCTGGCCGTGGGGTCCGCGGTGCCCGCCGCGGTCGCCGGCGTCGGCGCCATCGCCACGCAGGCCGACGCCAACGTGGCCTTCAAGGGCCTGGCCCTGGCCCACCTCGACGACGGCGCCACCGCCGACGTCGCGCTGCAGCGGCTCCTCGAGGAGGACACAGGGCGCGAGCACCGGCAGGTCGGCATCGTCGACATGGACGGCAACGCCGCCTCGCACACCGGGCACGAGTGCCTGGACTGGGCCGGCAGCATCACCGGCGACGGCTTCGCGATCCAGGGCAACATCCTCACCGGCGAGGACGTGGTGCTCGCGATGGAGCGCGCCTGGCACGAGTCCGGCGCCGACACGCCGCTGGCCCGCCGGCTCCTCGCGGCCCTCGCCGCCGGCGACGCGGCCGGCGGCGACCGGCGCGGGCGGCAGTCGGCAGCCCTGCTGGTGGTCGAGGAGGGGGCCGGGTACGGCGGGCTCGACGACATCGCGGTCGACCTGCGCGTGGACGACGCCACCCCGTGCGGCGGCGACCCGGTGGCCGAGCTGGGCCGGCTGCTGGACCTCAACGACCTCTACCTGACCGCCTCCACCGAGGAGGAGAAGGTCCCGGTCACCCCAGAGCTGGAGCAGGAGTTCGAGGAGTTCGCCCACGCCGGTGGGCACCGCGACTTCCACGCCTGGGTCGGCACCGAGAACTACGAGATGCGGGTCGCGCCGGACCTCTCCTGGGTCGACCGGCAGATCCTGCAGATCGTGCGGGGTGGCGCGGCGGGCTCGTGAGCGTCCTGGCGATCGACGCCGGCACCACCGGCGTCACCGCGGTCGTGGTCGAGCGCGACGGCCGCGTCGTCGCCACCGGCCACCAGGAGCTGGCCCGCCACTCCCCCGCCTCCGGCTGGGTCGAGCACGCGCCGGAGCAGCTCTGGCAGGCCACGCTCGGCGCCGTCCGGGCGGTGCTCGGCCGGGTCGACCGCGCCACGCTCGAGGCGGTCGGCGTCACCGGCCGGCGCGGCACGATCCTGCTGTGGGACCGGGAGACCCTCGGGTCACCCCGGCCGGCGATCGGGTGGCAGGACCGTCGTACCGCCCAGGTCTGCGACCGCCTGCGCGCCGCGGGCCACGAGGACCGCCTCGCCGAGCTGACCGGCCTGGGGCTCGACCCGTCCTGCTCCGGCACCAAGCTCGCCTGGATCGCCGAGCACGAGCCGCACACCTGGGCGCTGGTGGAGTCCGGGCGGTACGCCGTCGGCACCGTCGACTCCTACCTGGTCACCCGGATGACCCGCGGCACCTACCACGTCACCGACGTGTCGAACGCCTGCCGGACCCTGCTGCTCGACCTGGGGTCCGGCGACTGGTCCGACGAGCTGTGCTCGCTGTTCGGGGTGCCCCGGGACGCGCTGCCGGACCTGGTGCCGAGCTGGGGCGAGGTCACCACGACCGACCGTCGCTCGTTCCTCGACCTGTCGCTGCCGATCGCGGGGCTCGCCGGCGATCAGCAGGCGGCGCTGTTCGGCCAGGCCTGCTTCGACGAGGGTGACGCCAGGTGCGGCTACGCCCCCGGGGCGGCCGTGCTCACCACCGTCGGCACCACCCTGCCGCGAGCCCGGGGCGGACTGCTGCCCACCGCCGGGTGGCGCTCCCCCGACGGCGAGCTGACCTACGCGCTCGAGGGTGCGCTCCCCGGCTGCGGGATGACCCCCGAGGCGATCGCGTCCGAGGTCCGCGACCTGCTAGCGGCCATCCCGCCGCCCACCGCGCTGCGGGTGGACGGCGCCGCGGCGGCCGACGACCTGCGCTGCCAGCTCCTGGCCGACCGGGTCGGCGTCCCGGTCGAGCGCCCGACCGTCCTCGAGACCGCCCCGCTCGGCGCCGCCTTCCTCGCCGGCCTCGGCGCCGGGGTGTGGTCCTCCACCGACCAGCTGCGCCACGCGTGGCGCCTGGACCGCCGCTTCGAACCGGCCGGGCGGGCCGACTAGCCCTCGACCCCCAGCCGGGCGACCGCCTCGGCGGCCGCGTCGCGGGTCCGACGGGCCTCGAGCACCAGCTCCTCGGCCTCGGCGCGGGCCTCCTCGGCGCCCTCGAGCTCCTCGTCGACCTCCTCGGCCTGCTCCTCCAGCTCGGCCAGCCGGCGGCGCAGCTCGTCGATCTCGCCCTGCACCTGCAGGTTGCGCGCCTCGAGGTCGTGGACCCGAGCGGTGGCGTCGTCGAGCGCCCCGCTCGCCCCCGCCAGCTCCTCCTCCGCCCCGGCCAGCTCCTCGCGCGCCGCGGCGAGGGCCTTGGCGTCGGCGTCGGGGTCGGGCACGACCCGCAGCTCGGGGCGGGGCGCCGGGGCCGCCTCCCGGCGGGTGGCGGTGAAGCCCAGTGCCTCCGGCGCGGCGACGGCCGACCCGAGGTCGACCTCGTCCACCCCGGTGGCGGCCAGCGCGGTGACCAGCAGGCCGCTGCGCACCGCCTCGCTGCACCCCTGGTCGAGGATCGCGGCGGTCAGCGTCGCCTCGACCTGGTCCGCGACGGCCTGGGTGAGCCGCTGGCCGCTCTCGGCCGCGACGGCGCGGGCCCGGGTAGTCACGGCCGCGGTGAGCTGGCGCCGCTGCCGGGTGAGCGCGCGCAGCTCGTCGCCGGCCAGGTTGGCCGCCGCGTCGCGCAGCGCCGAGCCCACCTCGAGCACCTGGCCGACCTGGTCGGCCTCCCGCCGCACCAGCAGGTTGACCGCCCAGGCCGCCACCGAGGGCTTGCGCAGCCGCTTGATCCGCGCCGACAGCTCGGGGTCGTCCTTCTTCAGCTCCTTGGCGCGGGCGTCGCGGGCGGGGGTGAAGTCGGCCATCGCGAGCCCGTACAGCTCGTCGGCCACCTCCAGCAGCGGGTCGGTCACGGTCGCCCCTCCGGGGCCGGCCGCCGGGGCGGGTCAGTCGGCATCGTCGATGCCCTGCTCGATCGCCCAGCGGGTCAGCTCGACCCGGTTGTGCAGCTGGAGCTTGCGCAGCGTGTTCTGCACGTGGTTCTGCACCGTCCGGTGCGACAGCACGAGCCGCTCGGCGATCTGCTTGTACGACGAGCCCTTGGCCACCATCCGCAGCACCTCGGTCTCGCGCTCGGTCAGCCGCGGCCGCCCCCCGTCCTGCCCCTCCTCGTCCTGGCCGGACACGGGCTCCGGCCCGCCGGCGGCCAGCCGGCGGAACTCCCCGAGCACCAGTCCGGCGAGCCCCGGGGTGAACACGGTGTCGCCGGCCGCGACCCGGCGTACGGCCTCGACCAGCTCCTCCCGCGACGCGGACTTCACCAGGTAGCCGGTCGCGCCCGCCTTCACCGCGGCGAGGACGTCGGCCTGCTCGCCCGAGGCCGAGAGCACGAGCACCCGCGCCGAGGGGTCCCCCCGGAGCAGCTCAGCGGTCACCTGGACGCCCGACGGCGGTGGGATCTGCAGGTCCAGGACGACGAGCGCCGGCCGGGTCGCCGCGGCGCGGGTCAGCGCCTGCTCACCGGTGCCGGCGACCGCGACCACGTCGTAGCCGGCGCTGGCCAGGTCGCGCTCGACGGCGTCGCGCCACAGCGGGTGGTCGTCGACGACCATCACCCGGATCCGTTCGGCCGCCTCGGCCACCGCTCCCCCTCCCACCGTCCCGCGTGCCGTCCCGCCTGCCGTCGTGCTTCCTCGGCCCGGCTATCGCTCGGCGCGAGCGTAGCGACCGCGGCGGTGCACCAGTGCCGCTTCGTCGGCACCGATCTCCACGTGCTCGACCGTGCAGCTGACCAGGGCCGACCAGCCCACCTCGGTCGTCGACTCGAGCACGACCCCGGCCCACGAGCCGTCCGTCACCAGGCGCGGCCCCCAGGCGGTGTCCTCGAACTCCGCCATCCGGAACGCCCCGCCCGGGGCCGGCGCGACCCCGGCGAACGCATCGGCGAGCCCGCGCTGCTCCCACGTCAGCAGCGACACCACGGCCCGCTCGCTGCGCTGGAGGGTCTCGGCGAGGTCGGAGTCGGGGTCGAGCAGAGCCAGCACCCGCGCGGGCTCGCCGGCGGCGACCATCAGGGAGGAGACGGTCAGGCCCGCCCGCCCCCGCGCGTCGGCCGCGGTCCACAGCGTCACGGCGCCACCGAGCCGGCCGCGGAACCGGCGTACCGGGTCGGGATCGGGGTCGAGGAACGGGTGCTCGCTGTGGATCGTCACGCAGCGAGGGTACGGCGGGCCGCGCTCACCCCTCGACCGGCACGACCAGCTCCCACTCGGTGCCCCACGGGCCGGTGCTGAGCGTCGCCGTGCCGCCGAGGTCGGCGACTCGGCCGCGGATCGACTCCGTCACGCCGAGCCGGCCCTCGCGCTCGGCCCGGTCGAGCCGGCCCGCGGGGATGCCCGGCCCCTCGTCGCGGACCGAGACCGTCACCTCACCGGGCAGCGCCTCGATCAGCACCCACGCGGGGGCGGCCGGTCCGACGTGGCGGGCCACGTTGTCCAGGCACGCCTCGACCACGGCGACCAGCTCGCGGGCCACCCGGACCGGCACGGGCACGGGCGAGCCGGGCACCGCGACGGTGACCCGGCGCGTGGACTCGAGCCGGGCCAGGTCCTCGGCGAGGTCGACCGGCCCGGCGACAGGATCGGCGCCCGGACCTGCGGCCGGCGAGGTGCCCAGGCTGTCCTGCCGGCGGATCAGCGCGCGCAGCGCCGCCTCCTGCTCACCGGCGAGCCGACCCAGCTCGGCGCCCTCGCCGCCCAGCTCGGCGCCGCGGCGCTGCACCAGCGCCAGCACCTGCAGCACGCCGTCGTGCACGGCCCGGGCCAGCCGTGCGCGCTCCGCGGCCGCGGCGGCGTTCCGCTCGGCCACGTCGCGCTGCTCGGCCATCTGCTGCACGGACGCCGACATCAGCCCGACGACCGGGCCGCCGACCAGCAGCAGGAAGACGTTGCCGTAGTTGGCCTGCGTGAAGTGGTCACGGACGGCCAGGTCGCACGCCGAGAGGACCACGCCCGCGACCAGCCCGCCGCTCCACCTCCAGTGGATCGCCCAGGCCAGCAGCGGCGCCATCACCCAGAAGCCCGGGACGGTGGCGTCCAGCTCGCCGCCCAGCACGACCGGCGAGACCAGCAGCAGCCCGGCCGCGACCAGCAGGTCGGCCACCAGCAGCGTCGGCGTCCGGCGCCCCGGGACGGCGTACCCCCAGGTGGCGAGGGCGGTCCAGGCCACGAGCAGCAGCAGGCAGCCCGCCAGCCCCCGTGGGTGCGCCGCGTCGTCGAGACGGCGGACGTCGAGGACCAGCGCGTTGGCCAGCACGACCGCGCGCAGCACCGCCAGGGCCCGGAGGAGCCGGTCCTCGACGGCGAGGGCGGCCGGCCCCGACGCTCGGGTCAGGACGCCTTCCTGTGTTCGTCGACGGGGTCGCCGGGGTCGCCGGGGCCCTCGGGGGGCTCCTTCTCGGCCCGCTTGGCCTCCTCCTTCGCCCGGCTGGCGTACACGTCGACGTACTCCTGCCCGGAGAGGCGCATGATCTCGTACATGATCTCGTCGGTGATCGACCGCAGGATGTAGCGGTCGTTCTCCATGCCCTCGTAGCGGGAGAAGTCCAGCGGCTTGCCGAACCGGACCAACGGCCGGGTGAACTGGCCGAACTTCTTGCCGGGCGGCGCGACCACGTCGGTGCCGACCACGGCGACCGGGATGACCGGGACCTTGGACTCCAGCGCCAGCCGGGCCACGCCGGTCTTGCCACGGTAGAGCCGGCCGTCGTGGGAGCGGGTGCCCTCGGGATAGATGCCGAAGAGGTTGCCCTCGGCGAGGATCCGCTTGGCGGCCGACAGCGCGCCCTCGGCGGCCGAGCCGCTGGTCCGGTCGATCGGGACCTGGCCGGAGCCGCCGAAGAACAGTCGCTGGAGCCAGCCCTTGACCCCCTTGCCGGTGAAGTACTCGGCCTTGGCCACGAACGTCACCCGGCGCGGCAGCCGCAGCGGCATGAACAGCCAGTCGGCGTACGAGAGGTGGTTGCTGGCCAGGATCGCCGGCCCCGTCGCGGGGACGTTCTCCTCGCCCTCGAGCTTGGGCCGGAAGACCAGCTTCAGCCAGGGGCCGAGCGCGATCCACTTCAGGAACCAGTAGAACACCGTGACCCTCCCCGATCCCTGCTGGCCGGGGTGCACCGGCCGACCCAGCTGCGACGAGCGAAGCCTAGTCCCTGGACCCGGTCTTCCCGACACGCCGGCGTCCGCGTCGCCGCTGCGGCACAATGCGCCGCATGAGCACCCCGCCCGCGGCCGCGCCGCTCTCGCTCCCGGCCCGGCCCGAGCTCACCGGTGACCGGCCGCTGGGCGTGCTGCTCCTGCACGGGTTCAGCGGCTCGCCGGCGTCGATGGCGCCGTGGGCGCGCTACCTCAACGAGCGCGGGTACGCGGTGGAGCTGCCGCTGCTCCCCGGCCACGCGACCCGGTGGCAGGACCTGAACACGGTCGCCTGGACCGACTGGTACGCCGAGGCCGAGGCCGCGCTCGACCGGCTGCACGCGACCACCGAGGCGGTCGTGGTCGGGGCGCTGTCGATGGGCGGCTCGATCGCCCTGCGGCTCGCCGAGCAGCGGGGGGCCGACGTGGCCGGCCTGGTGCTGGTGAACCCGTTCGTGTCCAGCACCCGCAAGGAGCTGGTCGCGCTGCCGGTGATGAAGCGGCTGGTGCCGGCCACCAAGGGCGTCGTCAACGACATCAAGAAGCCCGGGCAGGACGAGGTCGGCTACCCCCGGCTCCCCCTGCGCGGGCTGCACGAGGTCGTGAAGATGTGGCGGGTGCTGGTCCCGGAGCTGTCGAGGGTCACCCAGCCGCTGCTCTACTTCCGTTCGGCCGTTGACCACGTCATCGACCCCTCCAGCAGCGCCACCGTGCTCGACGCGGTCGGCTCGCGCGAGAAGGAGGAGCGGATCCTGACCGACAGCTACCACGTGGCCACCTTGGACAACGACGCGCCGAGGATCTTCGAGGAGAGCGCCGACTTCATCGCCCGGGTGACCGCGTCCTGACCCACGCGTCACGGTTCCTCACCCAGAAGGCTCATCTGGGGGACGGACACTGGTCCCGACCGCCGGGACCACCTACCCTCGACCCGTGCAGCGCGACAGCGAGGACGAGGTGTGGCGCACCATCGTCGAGAACTACGGCGACCGGGTCGAGCTGGCCCCCGAGGAGGTGGCGGCCGCCCCCGAGTGGGCAGCGACGGCCTCCACGCTCGATCCCCCGGCGCAGGACGACGAGCGGTTCGTCCCGCCCACCCCGCCTCCCCTGCCGCACACCACGCCGGACCGGTACGCCGCGTGGGCCGGCGTGCTCGGCGCGCCGGTGATGCTGGTGCTCGCGCTGCTGCTGCGCGTGACGCTGCCGACCTGGCTCGGCGCCGCCATGGTGATCGGGTTCGTCGGCGGCTTCGTCTACCTCGTCTTCCAGATGCCGCGGGGTCCGCGCGACCCCGGCGACGACGGCGCCCGCCTCTAACGGCCGCGGGCGGGCCACGCCCCAGGGCCCGCCGAGTCGGCGCTCGTTGACACCCAGAGCACGCCGAGTCGGCGCTCGTTGACACCCAGGGCACGCCGAGTCGGCGTTCGTTGACACCCGGACCCGTCAACATGCGCCGACTCGGCGTTAGGCTCGGGCCCGTGAGTGAGAGCGAGACCGTCGAGATCACCGGCCACCTGATGGACCAGGGCATCCTGTCGCGAGTCCTGGACGACATCCGCGAGTACGGCGGTGACTACACCATCGACCGCTTCGACGTCGGCCGCGAGACCGACGACGCGTCCCACGCGGTCATCACGGTGACCACCGAGGACGAGGAGGGCCTGCAGCGGCTGCTCATGCGCCTGCAGACCCGCGGCGTGAACATGGTCGACCCCGGCGAGGCCGAGGTGGCCGCCGCGACGATGGACGGGGTGTTCCCCGACGGGTTCTACTCCAGCACCAACCTCGACACCCGGGTCCGCATCGACGGCCGCTGGCTCAACGTCGGCAACCCCGAGATGGACTGCGGCCTCGTCCTCGAACGCAACGAGCACGGCGCGCCCCACCGGGTCTTCACGCTGCCCATGTCCGACGTCCGCGCCGGCATGCAGGTGGTCTGCGGCGCCTCGGGTGTCCAGGTCAGCATCCCCCGGCCGGCGAAGGCGGCCGGGACCTTCGGCTTCATGGAGTCCGAGGTCTCCTCGGAGAAGCCGCAGGCGGTGCTGGTGCGCCAGGTCGCCGAGGGCATGCGTGAGGCGAAGGCCGCCGGGAAGAGGGTCCTGTGGGTCGGCGGGCCCGGCGTCGTGCACACCGGCGCGGCGCCGGCGATGGTGGCGATGGTCAACGCGGGGTACGTCGACGTGCTGTTCGCCGGCAACGCGCTGGCCACCCACGACATCGAGGCCGCCCTCTACGGCACCAGCCTCGGCATCGACCTGGCGATGGGCAGCGGCGTCGAGCACGGCCACGAGCACCACATCCGCGCGTTGAACACCATCCGCAAGGAGGGGTCGATCGCGAAGGCGGTCGAGAACGGCGTCCTCACCGGCGGGATCATGCACGCGCTGGTGACCCACGACAAGGAGTTCGTGCTGGTCGGCTCGGTGCGTGACGACGGCCCGCTGCCCGACGTCTACACCGACGTGCTCGAGGGGCAGCGCGCCATGCGCAGCCACCTCACCGACGTCGGCTTCTGCCTGATGGTGGCGACCATGCTGCACTCGGTCGCGACCGGCAACATCCTGCCGGCCTCGATCCCGCTGGTGTGCGTGGACATCAACCCCGCCACCGTGACCAAGCTCGCCGACCGCGGCTCCTCGCAGGCCCGCGGCATCGTCACCGACGTGGGGCTGTTCCTCGAGCAGCTCGCAGTCGAGCTCGTGCCCGACTACCGCCGAGCCTGAAGGTCTGCCGGGCCAGGTCCGCGGCGCCGATGGCGCCCGCCTCCGGACCGAGCGCGGCCCGGACCACCGGCGGCACCGTGCGGTGCGCGGCGCCGACCAGCGACGCGCGCATCGCCACCCGCGCCGGCTCGAGCAGCAGGTCGCCGGCACCGGACAGCCCGCCCCCGACGACCACGATCTCCGGGTCGAACGCCGCGACCAGGTTCGCCAACCCGATGCCCAGCCACTCGCCGACCGACGCGAACGCCGCCAGGGCGACCGGGTCGCCGGCGGCGGCCGCCTCGGTCACCATCGGCCCGGTGATCCGCTCCGGGTCGCCGGCCGTGGCGTCCAGCAGGCTGGGCTCGCGACCGAGCCGGTCCCGGGTCAGGCGGACCAGGGCGTTGCCGCTGGAGTACTGCTCCCAGCAACCGTTGCCCCCGCACTCGCAGGGGCGGCCGTCGGGGACGACCTGCATGTGCCCGAACTCCCCCGCCATCCCGTTGTAGCCGCGGTGCACCGCGCCCTCGAGGACCAGCGCGCCGCCGATGCCGGTGCCCATCGTCACGACGAGCGCGTCCCCCGCGGCACCGACCGCGCCGTACGTCAGCTCCGCGCGGGCCGCGCAGTTGGCGTCGTTGTCGAGCACCACCGGCGCGCTCCAGCGCTCGGAGAGCCGGGCGCGCACGCCCTCGTCACGCCAGGGCAGGTGCGGGGCGAACCGCACCCGTTCGCCCTGCGCGTCGACGAACCCGGCGGCCGCGATCCCGATGGCGCGGACCCGGCGGCTGCCCGCGATCTCCTCGACCGCCTCGGTCAGCGCGTCCTCGACCAGCCGGGCCTCCACCCGCCGGCCCGGCGTGGTGCGCCGCGCCGTGCGCAGCACCCGCCCCGAGGACGAGACCGCGGTGGCCAGCACCTTGGTGCCGCCGATGTCGACGCCGATGAACAGAGCCACGCCCGGAGCCCCGGTCCTAGCGGCGGGAGAGGTCGGCCGCGCCGATCAGGCCGGCGTGGTTGCCCAGCCGCGCCTTCCGGATCTCGGGGATCGGCCGGAACCCGCGACCGACGAGCTGGGCCGCGAAGGCGGTCCGGGTCGGCTCGAGCAGCAGGTCGTCGGCCTCGCTCACGCCGCCGCCGATCACCACGACCTCCGGGTCGAGGATCTCGGTCAACGACGCGATCCCCTCGCCCAGCCAGCGACCGAGCTCGGCGAGCTGCTGGAGCGCGCCGGCGTCGCCGGCCTGCGCCGCCTCGGTGATCAGCGGACCGGTGATCCTGTTCAGCTCGCCCCCCGCCCGCGCGAGCATCCCCTCGGCGATCATCGCGCCACTCAGCGCGAGCGCCCGGGCCTCGCGCACCAGCGCCGACCCGGAGGCGTACTGCTCGAAACAGCCGTGCTTGCCGCAGCCGCACAGGATCCCGTTGGGCACCACGCGCATGTGGCCGATCTCCGCACCGACACCGTTCGCCCCGCGGTAGACCTCACCGTCGAGCACCAGCCCGCCGCCGACCCCGGTCCCGACCGTCACCAGCAGGAGATCCTGGGCGTCGTGCGCGGCGCCGTAGCGGAACTCGCCCCACGCAGCCGCGTTGGCGTCGTTCTCGATCACGACGGGCAGGCCCACCCGCTGCTCGAGCTCGCCCTTGAGGTCCTCGTTGCGCCAGGCGACGTTCGGCGCGAAGAGCACCACCGCGCGCGCCTTGTCCACGTAGCCCGCGGCGCCGACCCCGACGGTCTCGATGTCGTGGCGCGAGCGCAGCTCGCTCACCAGGCCGGCGATGGCCTCCTCGATGGCCGCGGCGTCGCTCGCCGGCGACTCGACCCGCATCTCCTCGAGGACCTTCCCGTCCTCGTCCACCACGCCGCCGGCGATCTTGGTGCCGCCGACGTCAATCCCACAGGCCAGCGTCATTCCTCGTCCTCCCCGGGCCAGTGCCCGCGGTCAGTGTCCCCGTCGATGTCCCCGCCGATGTCCCCGTCAGTGTCCCCGCCGATGTCGCCGTCGGCGGGCTCGTCCTCGAGATCGATGTGCTCGACCCCCGCCGTCCTGCTCCCGGCGTCCTCCGGCACCGCCGTCGCCAGCAGCCCGGCCGCGGCCTGCAGCAAGGAGGATGCTGCCACGGCCAGGTGGGCCCGCACCTCGGGGCTCGTCTGCCGGACCACGTGCACCACCCGGCACACCGGGCACCAGGTGCACTCCGGAGCCCCGGTGGCCAGGTGCTCGTCCGCGCCGTGGGCGGCCCCCGCCGCGTGATCCGCCAGCCCGGACAGCCCGGTCCCGAGGTCGGAGCCGTGCTCGCGGGCCCAGTCCGACAGCGCCCCGACCAGCTTCAGCGCCTCCTCGGACACGCTTCCGACCCGGTCGTCCGGCCCAGGGCCGCCCGACGGGCCCGTCCCGGGACCTCCTGACTCACTCACGATCCCGCTCCTGACCCCATGTTGTCCGTGTCCGGTGTCGTCGGTTCCGGCGCCGAGGGTTCTTCGAACCTCACCTGCAGCTCCCCCTCCTCCATCCGGGCCCCGGCCACGCGGTGGCGCACCAGCCCGGCGGGCAGGGTGAGGAGACGACGATACGACCCGACGGTCACGACCAGGTCGTCGCCTCGGCGGGCCAGGTCGACCTCGGCGCGCGTGATGTTCGGCAGCGCCAGTCGCAGCACCACCCCGCGGGCGCCCCGGGTCACACGGAACGGGCCGGCGGTGGCGGGACGCGCGAAGGGGTCGTCCGCGCCGTACAGCTCGCGGGCCAGGTCGGCCAGCGCGCCCACGCCCACCGGCTCCCCGGGTCGATAGACCGACCGCCACAGCGGCAGACCCGGGAACGACTGGGCCGCCTCGGCCAGCACCGCGGCCTGGGCCGCGACCCAGCCCGCGCGCCACGGGTCCTCGCCCCCGGCCGGGAAGACCCGGTTGGCGACCACGCCGTCCACCCGGTAGCCGAACAGCGAGAGCGTCGTGTAGGAGCGGCGGGCCTCGGCGAGCACGACGCTCTCCGGCGTCAGCACCAGGCGTACGCCGGCGTCCGGACCCGAGAGCAGGGCGTGGACCTCGTCGAGCTCGGCGTGCAGGCGCTCGACCGCGTCGAACACGCTGTCCCCGGGCATCGGCACGCCGGCGGCCCGGGACAGCACCGGGCGCAGCGCCTTGACCAGGCCGCGCTGGACCGGCAACACCCGTCGCATGTACCAGCCGAGCGCCTCGGGCAGCGCCAGCAGCCGGAGCGTCTCGCCGGTGGGCGCGCAGTCGACCACGACGACGTCCCAGGCGCCGGAGAGCGCGTGCAACCGCAGCTCCAGCAGCGCGAGCACCTCCTCCGCGCCGGGGATCACGGTCAGCTCCTCGGCGGCGACCGGGTCGACGCCCGCGACGTCGAGCACCGACAGGAGGTAGCGCTGGACGTCGGCCCAGGACTGCTCGAAGCGGAGCTGGGCGTCGACCTGCTGGACGAAGAGGTGGTCGGCCACGGGGGTCGGGTCGGGCCCCACCCGCACCCCGAACGCGTCGGCCAGGGAATGTGCCGGGTCGGTGGACAGCACCAGCGTCCGCAGCCCCCGGGAGGCGGCCAGCGCGGCGGTCCCGGCGGCCACCGTCGACTTGCCGACGCCACCCTTGCCGGTGAACAGGAGGATGCGCACGGTGGGGTGGTCGCGGCCGGTTCAGGCCAACGACTCGACGCGCTTCTTCAGGCCCCTGAGCGCGGTGTCGATGAGGATCTTCTCCCCCTTGCGCTTCAGCATCCCGATCAGCGGGATCGAGACGTCGAGGGCCAGCTGGTAGGTGACCTCGGTGACGCCGCTGTCGCGCTCGCGCAGGAGGTAGGCGCCGTCCAGCGCGCGCAGCATCTTGCCCTCGACGAGGGTCCAGGTGACCGCGAGGTCGCCCTGCCAGTCGTAGGACAGGGTGTACTCGTCGCGGATCGGCGAGACGTCGAGCTCGAAGAAGACCTCGCGGGCGCGACCGGCCGCCCCACCGGAGTCGTAGGAGGAGACGATGTCGGCGGTGGTGACGCCCTTGGCCCACTGCGGGTAGGCCTCGAAGTCGGCGATCACGCCCATGACCTCGGCGGGACCGGCCTCGATGTCGATCGAGGACGTCGTCTGCTCTGCCATGGGCCGGAGAGTACCGGATACCTGGGGTGGGTGACGCGGCGGTAACCTCACCCGACGACCCTCGTTCCCCCAGCGCAGCACCCCACCGTCGCCAGCGACGGAGGTCGACCCACGCCTTGAGGAGGCATCCGTGCGTGAGTTCTCCACGCCCCTGACGATCGAGGTCCCACGCACGGCGAACCTCACCGACGACGTGGTGACCAACGCCCAGGAGGCCCCCGACGCGGTCGTGTTCAACCGTCGCCGTGGCGGCCGTTGGGAGGACGTCACCGCGGCGACGTTCCTGACCGAGGTGAGCGCGGTGGCCAAGGGGCTCCTCGCCGCCGGGATCGAGGCCGGCGACCGGGTCGCACTGATCTCGCGGACCCGCTACGAGTGGACGCTGCTCGACTACGCCATCTGGTTCGCCGGCGCGGTGACCGTCCCGGTCTACGAGACCTCCTCGGCCGAGCAGATCGAGTGGATCCTCCGTGACTCGGCGGCCCGCGCGGTCGTCGCCGAGACCCCCGACCACATGGCCCGGGTCGTCGAGGCTCGCCGGGACCTCGACCAGCTCAACCACGTCTGGTCGATCACCGACAACGCGGTCGACGTGCTGAGCCGGCTCGGCGCCGACATCGGCGACGAGGTGCTCGAGGAGCGGCGGCGCACCGCCGGCCCGGAGGACCTGGCCACGCTGATCTACACCTCGGGCACCACCGGCCGCCCCAAGGGCTGCATGCTCACCCACGGCAACTTCATGTTCGAGCTGGGCGTGGCCGTGGACGAGCTGGAGCGGCTGTTCACCACCGAGGACGCCTCGACCCTGCTGTTCCTGCCGCTGGCGCACGTCTTCGCCCGGATCATCCAGGTCGGCGCGGTCAAGTCGCGCACCCGTCTCGGGCACAGCGCGGACATCAAGAACCTGCTCGACGACCTGCAGGCCTTCCGGCCGACGTTCATCCTGGCCGTGCCGAGGGTCTTCGAGAAGGTCTTCAACACCGCCTCGCAGAAGGCGACCGCCGACGGCCGCGGGCGCATCTTCGACCTCGCCGCCGAGACCGCGATCGCCTGGTCCCGCGGGCAGGACCGGGGCCGCCACTCGCTGCTGCTCCGGGCGCGCCACGCGGTCTTCTCCCGGCTGGTCTACAGCCGGCTCCGCGAGGCGCTCGGCGGCCACTGCCAGTACGCCGTGTCCGGGGGCGCGCCGCTGGGCGACCGGCTCGGCCACTTCTACCGTGGCATCGGCCTGACCGTGCTCGAGGGCTACGGCCTCACCGAGACCACCGCCGCGCTCACCGTCAACCTCCCCGACGCGGTCAAGATCGGCACGGTGGGCCGGCCGTTGCCCGGCACCACCGTCCGCGTGGCGGAGGACGGGGAGCTGCTGTTCCAGGGCGGCCAGGTCTTCCACGGCTACTGGCACAACGACGAGGCCACCGCCGAGGCGTTCCTCGGGGACGGCTGGTTCCACACCGGCGACGTCGGCGAGGTCGACGAGGAGGGCTTCGTCCGGATCACCGGGCGCAAGAAGGAGATCCTCGTGACCGCGGGGGGCAAGAACGTCGCCCCGGCCGTCCTCGAGGACCGGCTCCGGGCGCACCCGCTGGTGAGCCAGTGCATGGTCGTCGGGGACGGGCAGCCGTTCATCGCGGCCCTGGTGACCCTCGACCCCGAGTCCCTGCCCGCCTGGCAGGAGGCCCACCACAAGAGCGGCTCGATCAAGGACCTGGTGGACGACCCGGACCTGCGCCAGGAGATCCAGGCGGCGGTCGACGAGGCGAACAAGGCGGTGTCCAAGGCGGAGTCGATCCGCAAGTTCCGGATCCTCTCGGAGGACTGGACCGAGGAGGACGGCCAGCTCACCCCCAGCCTGAAGCTCAAGCGCAGCGTGGTGATGCGGGAGTTCCGCGACGAGGTCGCGGCCCTCTACAGCTGACCCGCACCACCGGGCGGCTCGCGGGCCGCCCGGCCGATCACCCGCCGGCGGAGGGCGGGTCGGCCGCCGCGTCGCCGCGCCGCTCGAGCTGGCGGGCGATCGCGATCCGGGTCAGGGCCGTCGGGTGACTGCCGAACCACAGCTGCGACAGCGCCGGCGGCACGGGGTCGGCCAGGGCGCGCACGGACAGCTCGCGCTGCATGTCGATGAAGGCGCCGGCGTCGTGCGTGGCCTCGAGCGCATCCACGTCGGCCCGGGTCTCGATCTTCCGGCTGACCAGGTTCACCCCCGGGCTGGCGAGCAGCGTGCCGACCGCGACCAGGGCGAGCAGCAGCGGCACCACCCGGGGGTCGCCGACGTCGCGGCGCCACGGTCCCGCCGAGACCAGCAGGCCGAGCAGCCCCACCGCCGCCAGTGACCCCGCGGCGCCGATCAGCGCGCCGATCAGCGGGTCCTGGTGGCGGGCGTGGGCGAGCTCGTGGGCCACCACCGAGAGCGCCTCGCGCGGCGGCAGGTCGTTGACCAGGTTGTCGTACACCACGACCCGGCGGGTGCTGCCGAAGCCCGAGACGTAGGCGTTCAGCGTGGTCGTGCGCCGGGAGGCGTCGGCCACCAGCACGTCGTCGACGCGCACGTGCTCGACCGCCGCGAGGTGCAGGATCTCGCTGCGCAGCTCGCCCACCGGCAGCGGCGTGAAGTCGTTGAAGAGCGGCTCGACGACCACCGGGTAGACGAACGACCCGAGCAGCACCAGCGCCGCGAGCAGGCCGCCGGCGACCGCCGGCCAGGCCGTGGGCCAACGCCGGGCACAGGCGAGCAGGACCACCACGCCGATCGAGGTGGTGACGATCGCGACCGCCTCGCTGCGGGCCATGTCGGCCGCGAAGCCGGTCCAGGACTGGTGGCTCAGCCCGTGCTCGCGGACCAGTCGGCGCAGCAGCACGGCGAACGGGAGCGTGATCACCCGGCCGATCACCGCGAGCGCGGCGACGGCCAGCACGGCCTGCAGCCACCACGGGCCGGGCAGCCGCGCGACGAGCGCGGCGCCGTACCGGCTGAAGCCGAGCCAACAGGCCACCAGCAGCCCGACCGCCAGGGAGCTCCAGCTCCAGACCCGGGCCCAGCGCGAGAACGCCTCGGCCTCGCGGACCTGCGCGGCGCTGAACACGGAGTCGGCGGGCGCCGGCGGCGGGGTGCCGCCCGGCACCGGGTGCCACGGCACCAGCCAGGCGGCGAGGCCGACCATCAGCACCACTCCTACGAGGAGGACGACCAGCGAGGTCCTCGTGGCGGTGGCGGTCACGACGCCAAGTCTGACAGCAGGGTCCGCCACCGGTGGGTGAGGTCCGCGGTCGTCAGGCCGGTGTCGGCACGCAGCGCCCGACCGAGCGGGTCGCCCGCCCGGACGTCGTCGTAGAGCCGGACCAGCGCCGCCTGCCCCGCGGTCCGGGCGACCAGGCGGCAGGCGAGCCAGGCGCTCTCGTAGGTCGCGCCCAGGTGCGTCGTGGTCGTGTCGAACTCGGCGGCGCCCGGGAGGTGCTCGGGTGGGCCGTGGCGGCGCACCTGGCGGATGATGCCACCGGCGGTGGTCCGCAGCGGCAGGTCGACGTCGCGCAGCGCGACGTAGTCGGCGAACCCCTCGACCAGCCAGAGCGGCATGGCGCTGGTGGCGGCGCCGGTGGCCACGTGCACGGCCTCGTGGCTCATCACCACCTGGGCCCCCTGCGGCCGCAGCTCACCGAACACCGCCGGGTTCACGAAGACGTGGACGGGGGCGTCGGTCCGGGTCGAGCCGTCGACCGTGGCGGTGACGGCGGCGATGTTGGCGTACTGCCCGGGGTCCGCGTCGAGCGTGCGGTCCAGCGCCTGCGCGGAGGCCGGCACCTCGACCACGAGCCCGGACCGCCACCGGGGCAGCACGCGGCGCACGACCGTGAGCGCGGTGCGGGCCCGGCGGGCGTAGGCGTCGGCCTCGCCGGCGGGACCGGCCACGAGCACGAGGGTGGCCGGGCTGCGGCGCACCTGGACGGGGCCGCTGAGCCACAGCGGCGTGCGGTGGTCGCCGCCACCGACGCCGGCGATCGTCACCTCCGGTCCGTGCGCCACGAACCGCACGGTGGTCTCCGCGTGCGCGGGCGTGCGATCGAATCCGGCGAACCGCCAGGTGGCCGCCACCGAGGCCGACCAGCCGCCGCCCGGGGCGACGCCGCCCTCCTCGTCGACGTAGCGCAGCGTGAAGTCCTCGACGTGCAGCCGGCGGGCGTTGGCGACGACGCCGCCCAGCAGCCGGGCGGCGGCCTGGTCGCCCGTCGGGGCGAGCGCGCGCGCCGCCGCGGGGTGCCCGCGGTCCACTGCTCGCTCCAGCCGGTGGAGGGCGTCCGCGGCGGCCGCCGGCTGCGCCCGGGCCGCCTCGTGCCGGCTCGGTTGCGCCACGTAGGGCTGCCGGTCGAGCACGGCCCAGGCCACCAGGCCGACCACGACCAGCACGGACAGCGAAAGGCCGGCCACCCACCAGCGTGGGCGACCGGCCTTCGCGCGAGCGGGATCAGCCAGGACGGACCGCACCGACGTACGGCATGGAGTGCAGGCTGGTCACCTTCACACCGACGCTGGGGTTCTCGGCGTTCACGATCATGCCGTTGCCGATGTACATGCCGACGTGGCTGATCGGCTGGTAGTAGAAGACCAGGTCGCCCGGCTGCAGCTCGCTCTCCGAGACATGCGGGCCCGAGCTGTACTGGGCGCTGGAGGAGTGCGGCAGCGAGACGCCGGCCTGCGCCCACGCCACCATGGTCAGGCCCGAGCAGTCCCAGGCGCTCGGCCCGGCGGCGCCGTAGACGTAGGCCTCACCGACCTGCGCCATCGCGAAGCTGACCGCGGCACCCGCCCGTCCGGAGGCGGGGACGGAGGTCGTGGCGACCGGGGTGCGCACGGTGCTGCTGCGGGAGACCATCCGCTCGCGCTGCTGGGCCTTGAGCTTGCCGAGCAGCGAACGCGCCTCGGCGAGCTTCTCGTCGACGGTCGACTTCTCCTGGGCGAGCTGGTGCTCGACGTCGGCGAGCTGCGCGGCCCGCTTCTGCGTCGCGGAGCTGCGGATCTGCAGGGCCCTCACCTGCGTCGAGTAGTCCTCGAAGAGCTGGCCCTGCAGGTCGTTGAACGCCGACATGGTCGAGAGCTGGGCCAGGAACTGGCTCGGGTCCTTGGAGACGACGACCTGGCCGACCGCGCCGATGCTCTGGCCCTCGTACTGGCGTACGACGGAGTCCTGGACCTGCTGCTGGACGGCCGAGAGCCGATCGTCCTGGCGCTTCTGGTCGGACTTCAGCGAGGCCAGGTCCTTGCGGATGTCCTGCAGCTGGAGCTTGGCGTCGTTGTACCGCTCCGAGGCCTGCTCGGCCTGGTGGTAGAGGGTGTCGACCCGGGCCTGGACGTTGTCGATGCTGGGCTTGTTGGGCTGCGCCTGGGCAGAGGTGGCGGGGATGATCCCCACGACCGCGGCGAGGGCCAGTCCGGACAGCGCGGCGCCCACGGGGCGTGCGGTGATTCGCTTCCGACCGTTCATGTGAGCGGGCGGTCTCCCTTGCGTGTCGTACGCCTACCGGGTGAGCTGACGGGTTCGGGCACGACTCGCCCTACACCCGCTCCTCGACGGCCCCCGTGCCATCGCCTTGCGGGTGATTCACCCCAGGTGGGTTGGTTCCCCGGCTCCCGGGCCTCCGAGCAGGTCCGGGACTAAGCGCGGCGCCCGCGCGGATCCGGTCTGATCCACGTTCACGGGCACCTGAGCGCCACAGATTAGTGGTCCGGACACCCCTGCAACAAACCGCCCCCTGCATGTCGGGGACTTTTCCCGTCACTCCGAGACCTCCGACCCCACAGGTCACACAGACCACGTCTGTCACGCGGACTCGATGTGGGTCCCGTCCAGGGGCTGGACCATCCGCAGCGGCGGCACGAGCCCGGAGCCGGCCAGCACGTCGAGGGCCCGGCGCTCGTCGTCGTCGAAGGTCAGCTCGGGCGGGGGCCCGAGCAGCACGGTCACCACGCAGTCGTGGCAGGCCAGCCCGCGCACGGCGCAGCTGTCGCAGTCGATTCTCGTCGTCATGTCCGGGACCCTCGCAGCGACCACCGACACCCCGGGGCCGACAGGGCGCCGTACGGCGTGTCGCGAGCACCGGACCGGCCCGGATCGGGGCTCAGCTGAGCAGCTCGACCAGCGCGCCCGACGCGAAGGGCCGGGCCCCGGCCCGGGCCACGTCCGAGGCCACCTGCTGGTCGCTGCTGACGACCACGACCACCCGGCCCGCCGGCTCCGCGGCGACGAGGTCACGGATCACGTCGTCGGCGATCACCCCCTCCGGGCTGAAGACGACCTTCACGCCGCGCGGGGCCGGCGCGGCGGTGCGTGCCGTGGCGGCGGCCGCGTCGAACACCACCGTGGTCTCCACGCCCAGCCGGGCGACGAGCGGCGCGAGGCCGGCCACCAGGCGGCCGCGCTGGGCCTCGAGCGGGGCGGTCGGCCAGGCGGTCTTGCTCACGTTGTAGCCGTCGACGACCAGGCGGGCCCGCGGGAGCGCCAGGACCCGCTCCAGCCTGGAGGAGTTGGCCGAGGGCGCCGACACGGACCCACCCGCCCGCTCGCCGGCCGCGCGGGCCAGCCCCGCCTCGAGGCGGTCGCCCGGCGCGCCGTCGACGCTCGGCAGCGCGAGCTCGCGCCGCAGCCCCGAGGCGGCGTCGATGACCGTGTCCAGCAACAGCCGCGCCCGCAGCGTCACCTCGTCGCGCTCGGACCTCGCGGCGCGCCTGCCGGCGACGACCTCGGCCTCGAGCTGGTCGATCCGCTCGCGCAGCCGCCGCAGCTCCTTGTCCTGCACGGCCGCCTGGGCGGCGGCCCGGGTCCGGGCCTGCTCGGCCTCGTGCTCGTAGCCGGCGGCGGCCTCCCGCGTGGCCCGCTCGGCGGCGCGGGACTCGCCCAGCTTGCGGCGCAGCGAGGCGTTCTCGGCCTTGTACTCCTCGACCTGGGCCCGGCTGCGCTGGCGCAGGTCGCGCAGCGCCTGCTCGGCCTCGGCGAGCCGGTCCCGCAGCCGGACCGCCTCCCCGGTGTCCCTCGAGGCAGCCTCGTGGCGCGTGCGGATCTCCTCGGTGCGGGCCGCGACCAGCTGCTCCCACCCCTCCGGACGGACCAGCCACGCGAGCGCCGCCACCTCGGCCGGGTCGCCCTCGGCGTCCCCGGCGACCAGCGCGGCGGCCTCGTGGGACGACCGGGCCGCGACCTGGGTGCCGATCCGCTCGCGCAGGTCCTCGTCGCCGTCGAGGGCGTCGGTGATCGCGGTGGCGCCGAGCCGGGTCCGGCGCTGCGGCGCGAAGCCCGCCACCCGGCGCAGCGCCGGCGGGAGCCGGACGACCTGGGGCAGCACCTCGGCCGTCAGCGCCACGACCCGCACGCGCACGGCGTCGGGCAGCTCGCCGAGGGCGAGCGGGGGCTGGGACACGGCGGTCACGAGGGCTCCATGGGTCGGGTGCGGCACGGGTGTTCGTGCTCTCACTTGCACCCTAGTCCGCGCGGCACACCCGGGTTGTCGGCGCTCGGCTCTAGCGTCACGGGCATGAGCAGCGCCGTTCAGGGTGCGCCCTCGCAGTGGGAGGCGCAACGCAGTTTCGACGAGTTGGGGCGCCCGCTGCGGGAGACGACGTTCTGCGTCGTGGACCTCGAGACGACCGGCGGCTCGGCCCAGGCCGGGTCGATGATCACCGAGATCGGTGCGGTCAAGGTGCGGGGCGGCGAGGTCCTCGGCGAGTTCCAGACCCTGGTGAACCCGCACACCGAGATCCCGGCCTTCATCGCCGTGCTCACCGGCATCAGCAACACGATGGTGGCCGACGCACCCTCGATCGAGACCGCGCTGCCCGCGCTGCTCGAGTTCGCGGCCGGCTGCGTGCTGGTCGCGCACAACGCGCCGTTCGACGTGGGCTTCCTCAAGCACTTCGCCGAGCAGCAGGGACGCCCCTGGCCGCGCTTCGAGGTGCTCGACACCGCCCGGCTGGCGCGCCGCGTGATCACCCGCGACGACGCGCCCAACTGCAAGCTCTCCTCGCTCGCCCGGGTCTTCAACGCCTCGACCACGCCCAACCACCGGGCGCTCTCCGACGCCAGGGCGACCGTGGACGTCCTGCACGGGCTGATGGAGCGGCTCGGCGCGCTCGGCGTGCACACCCTCGAGGAGCTGCAGACCTTCTCCTCCCGGGTCACCACCGCGCAGCGTCGCAAGCGTCACCTGGCCGAGGGGCTCCCCCACGCGCCGGGCGTCTACCTCTTCCGCGACGACCGGTCGCGGGTGCTCTACGTCGGCACCTCCCGTGACCTGCGCACCCGGGTCCGGTCCTACTTCACCGCCTCGGAGACCCGCTCGCGGATGGGCGAGATGGTCGGCCTGGCCTCGGCGGTCGACGGCCTGGAGTGCGCGACCGCGCTCGAGGCCGAGGTCCGCGAGCTGCGCCTCATCGCCGAGCACAAGCCGAAGTACAACCGCCGCTCGCGCTACCCGGAGAAGGTGCACTTCCTCAAGCTGACCCGCGAGCCGTGGCCCCGGCTGTCGCTGGTCCGGCGCGTGCTGGACGACCAGGCCGACTACCTCGGCCCGTTCTCCTCCAAGAAGTCCGCGGAGAAGTGCCTCGCGGCCCTGCACGACACCTTCCCCGTGCGGCAGTGCTCCGAGCGGCTGTCGCGGGAGCCCTCCCGGTCGCCGTGCGTGCTGGCCGAGATGGGCCGGTGCCTCTCCCCCTGCGACGGCAGCGTCGACGAGACGACGTACGCCGCGGTCGTGCGCCAGCTGCGCGACTCCCTGCTGCGACGCCCCGACGAGGTCGTGACGGCCATCAACGCGCGGATGGCCACGCTCGCCGCCGACGAGCGCTTCGAGGAGGCCGGTGCGCACCGCGACCGGCTGGCGGCGTTCGTGCGGGCCGCGGCGCGCACCCAGCGGCTCTCCGCGCTCACCCGGTGCCCCGAGGTCGTCGCCGCCCGGCGCGAGGACGACGGCCGCTGGTCGGTCCACGTGGTGCGGCACGGCCGGCTCGCCGCGGCCGGCACCATCCCGCCCGGGGCCGACGCCCACCAGTACGTCGCGGAGCTGCGCGCCTCCGCCGAGACGGTCCGGGCGGCCCCCGGGCCGGTGCCGGCGGCGAGCGCCGAGGAGACCGAGAAGATCCTGCGCTGGCTGGAGTCGCCGGGCATCCGCCTGGTCGAGGTCGACGGCGAGTGGACCTGCCCCGTCGCCGGCGCCACCCGGCACCTGGCGATCCACGACGCGGTCAACCAGTCGCGGCTCTCCCTGGTGCCGTTCGAGGATCGGCGCGGGCTGACCCCCGTGCACCGGCCCGCGCGGTGACCCGATGTCCTAGCCTGTGGTCGTGATCACCGCCATCGTCTTCGTCAAGGCCGACGTCGCCCGCATCCCCGAGGTCGCCGAGGCGATCGCCGCCCTCGACGGCATCAGCGAGGTCTACTCGGTGACCGGCCAGATCGACCTGATCGCGCTCGTGCGGGTGCGCAACCACGACGACGTCGCCGGCGTCGTCGCCGACCGGCTCAACAAGGTCCCCGGCGTCACCTCGACCGAGACCCACATCGCGTTCCGCGCCTACTCCCGCCACGATCTGGAGTCCGCGTTCTCCCTCGGGCTCGACTAGCGCCCGTCGCAGCCCCGGCGCGGGGGCTCACGCGGAGCCGGCGCGGGGCCGGCGGTCAGGAGGCCGACGAGGCGGCCACCCACCGCTCGAGGGTGGCCTGCGCGGCGCCGGAGTCCACCGCCTCGTTCGCTCGGGCCAGTCCCGCGTCGAGCGCCTGGCCGACCGGCTCGGACGGCGCGTCGTGGACCGCCAGCGCTGCGGCCGCGTTGAGCAGCACCGCGTCACGCACGGGCCCGCGCTCGCCGGCCAGGACCCGCCGCACCACCTCGGCGTTGTAGGCCGGCTCACCGCCCCGCAGCGCCTCCAGGGAGGACAGCGACAGGCCGTGGTCGCGCGGGTCGATGGTCGTGCGCTCGATCTCCCCCGCGCGCACGGTCCACACCGAGGACGTGGTCGTGGTGGTGAGCTCGTCGAGGCCGTCGTCGCCGCGGAACACCCAGGCGTCCACTCCCCGGCGGGCGAACACCCCGGCCATGACCGGCGCCATCCGTAGGTCCGCGCAGCCGATGGCCTGCGCCTGGGGCCGCGCGGGGTTCACCAGCGGGCCGAGGAAGTTGAAGGTCGTGCCGATGCCCAGCTCGCGCCGCGGCACCGCCGTGTGGCGCATGCCCGGGTGGAAGACCGCGGAGAAGCAGAACGTGATGCCGGCCTCCTCGGCCACCGCCCCCACGCGGTGCACCGGCAGGTCCAGCCGGATCCCGAGCTCCTCCAGCACGTCGGCGGAGCCGGACTTGGAGGAGGCGGAGCGGTTGCCGTGCTTGACCACCCGGGCGCCGGCGCCCGCGGCGACGATCGCGGCCATCGTCGAGATGTTCACCGACATGGAGCGGTCCGCGCCGGTGCCGACGATGTCGAGCAGGCGTCCGGGCACGCTCAGCGGCTGGCAGGCGGCATACATCGCCTCGGTGAGCCCGGTGACCTCCTCGGTCGTCTCACCCTTGGCGCGCAGCGCCACCGCGAAGCCGGCGACCTGCACCGGGGTGGCCTCGCCGGCCACGATCTCGCCCATGGCCCAGGCCGTCTGCTCGGAGGTCAGGTCGGTCCCCGCGACCAGGGCGCTGAGCACCTCCGGCCAGGTCGTCGTCACCGTCATCGCCGCGCTCAGGTGCCGGCCGGCACCCGCGAGCGCAGCAGCGCCACCACGGTCTCGGCGAGCTGGACGGGGTCGAGCGGGTGCGGCACGGCCGCGTCGGCGCGCGACCAGGTGGCCAGCCAGGCGTCCTGCGGGCGGCCGGTGAGCACCACCAGCGGCGGGCACCGGTAGATCTCGTCCTTGAGCTGCTTGGCGATGCCCATCCCACCGGCGGGCACGGCCTCGCCGTCGAGGATCGCCAGGTCGATCCGGCCGGCGTCCATGTTCTGCAGGACCACGGGCTCGGTCGCGACCTCGACGTACTCCACCTCCGGCAGGTCGGGGTGGGGGCGGCGGCCGAGGGCCAGGATGACCTGCTGGCGGGTGTTCACGTCGTCGCTGTAGACGAGCACCTTCAGCGGCGCGGTGCGGGACGAGGTCGTGTCGGTCACGGCCGCGATGCTACCCGTCGAGGGCCGGCGCGTCCGGCCGGGCCGCACGCCGCGTGGCGCGCGGGTCGGCCGCCCGGGCCGCCCGCGCCTCCAGCAGGTCGAGGCGACGGTCCTCGCGGGCGGCCTCCTTCGTCGAGGCGCGCACCCACTGGGCGAAGAGCACGCCGAAGAAGGCCAGGCCGACGAGGTCGCCCGAGCCCCACAGGATCCCGCCGGCGAGGTGCTGGTCGGCGGCGGGATCGGGCAACCAGGCACCCATCCGTCCGTCGTGCAGCGACGGATACCAGTCGTGGCCGATCAGCGTGCCCTGCCCCATGATCGTGACGCCCAGGAAGGCGTGGAAGGGCAGGGTGAGCACCACCAGCAGCATCCGGGCCGGGTAGCCCACCCGACCCGGCACCGGGTCGACGCCCACGAGCGGCCAGAAGAACAGCGCCCCGACCAGCACCAGGTGGACGTGCATCATCTCGTGCACGAAGGTCGAGTGCAGGGACGCGTCGTACCACCCGCTGAAGTAGAGCGCCCACGGGGAGACCACGTAGAGCGCGAGGGTCAGCGGCGGGAACGACAGCACCCGGGCGACGCGGGAGTGCAGGAGCGCGAGCAGCCACGCGCGCGGGCGCGCGGGCAGGGTACGCAGCGCCAGCGTGACCGGCGCGCCCAGCGCCAGCGCGAGCGGCACCAGCATCGCGAGGATCATGTGCTGGACCATGTGCACGCTGAGCAGCGTGAGGTCGTAGGTGCCCAGGCCCGAGGCCGTCGCGAACCAGAACGCGCCCATGCCGACCGGCACGAAGGCGACCGTGCGGCCCACCGGCCAGCGGTCGCCACGGCGGCGGAGCGTCGCCACGCCGACCAGGTAGAGGCCCCCCGCCCACACCGTCAGGACCAGGGGCAGCGGCTCGAACGACCAGGCGGTGAGGACTCCTCCGATCGTGAACCTCGGCAGGGTCGCCACGGCCTCCCAGACGGCGACGGACGCGGCACCCAGCATGTGACGAAGGATAAGTCGGCACAAGGGGAGGGGGTCGGGGTGCCCCGGGCCGGAGGTCAGGACATAATGACGTCCGTGGCGACAGCAACTGCGATTCCTGCATCCCGACTGCACGGGCACCACGACCGGCCGAGCATGGTCAGCGTCGGGACGATCATCTGGCTCTCCAGCGAGCTCATGTTCTTCGCGGCGCTCTTCGCGTCGTACTTCACGATCCGCGCGGTGAGCCCCGACCTGTGGGCCCAGAACACCGAGCGCCTCGACGTGCCGTACGCCGCGGTGAACACCACGATCCTCGTGCTCTCCTCGCTGACCTGCCAGCTCGGCGTGTTCGCCGCCGAGCGCGGCCAGGTGGGGCGCACCGGATCGGTGTTCAAGGTCAAGGGCTGGGGCCTGCGCGAGTGGTTCGTCCTGACCTACATCATGGGCGCGGTCTTCATCGGTGGCCAGGCCAGCGAGTACGCCTCCATGATCAAGGAGGGCACCACGATCCAGGACTCCGCCTACGGCACGATGTTCTACCTGACCACCGGCTTCCACGGCATCCACGTGACCGGCGGCCTGATCGCCTTCCTGTTCGTGCTCGGCCGCACGTTCATGGCCCGCAGGTTCACCCACGAGCAGGCGGTCAGCGCCATCGTCGTGTCCTACTACTGGCACTTCGTCGACGTCGTGTGGATCGGGCTGTTCGCCACCATCTACCTCATCCAGTGACGCCGAAGTACTGATGACGTCGGAACCCACCAGGACTCCCAGCAAGGAATCGATGTGCGTCTCCTGAACCGCTCCGCCGGTCGACTCTCCCGGCACCGTCGCGGACCACTCGCCGGCATCGCGGTGCTGGTGCTCGGGCTGCTGATGGTCGGCAGCCTCTACGCCGCCTTCTCCCCCGCCCAGGCCCAGCAGGCCCAGAGCGACGCCGACCAGGCGGCCAAGGGCCGCCAGCTGTTCCTCGTCGGCTGCGCCTTCTGCCACGGCCAGAACGGCGAGGGCATCCGCACCCAGAACGGCAACGAGCTCGCGCCGCCGCTGGTCGGCGTGGGTGCCGCCGCGGTCGACTTCCAGGTCGGCACCGGCCGGATGCCCATGGCCCAGCCCGGGCAGCAGGCGCCTCGCAAGCCGACGGTCTACACCGACGAGGAGATCGCCCAGCTCGCGGCGTACGTCGCCTCCCTGGGCCCCGGCCCGGCCGTGCCGACCGCGCAGGACTACTCGACCGCGGGCCTGAGCGACGCGCAGAAGGAGGAGGCGATCGTCCGCGGTGGCCAGATCTTCCTCACCAACTGCACCGCGTGCCACAACTTCGAAGGCTCCGGCGGCGCCATGCCCCGCGGCGGCTACGCCCCCCGGATCCGTGGGGTCCCGCCGAAGTACATCTACGAGGCCATGCTGACCGGTCCTCAGGCCATGGACACCTTCTCCAACGGCAACCTGTCGCCGGAGGAGAAGCGGGACGTGATCGCCTACCTCGGCTCCCTGAAGGAGGCCCCCGCCTACGGCGGCTTCGGCCTCGGCGGCCTCGGCCCGGTGCCGGAAGGCCTGGCCGGCTGGCTGATCGGCATCGGCGCCCTGGTCGGCTTCGCCGTCTGGATCGCGGCCCACACCACGCGCTCGAGCAAGAAGAAGGTGGAAGCGTGAGCGACACGCACGACAACGTCCCCGAGCAGGACTCGCACGGGTCCGTGCCGGCGACGTTCGCCGACGAGCCGATCGCGAACCCGGGCCTGCCCCCGCACCACTGGCGGCCCTCCGACGTCGACGAGAAGGCCGAGAAGCGCGCCGAGCGCCAGGTCGCGACCCTCTACGGGCTCTCGCTGGTCTGCACGGTCCTGTTCCTGGTCTCCTACTTCGTCTTCCACGTCGGCGACCACTGGGACACCATCGGCGGCCTCGGCGCCTCGACCTTCGCGCTGGGACTGACCCTGGGCGGCGCCCTGCTGTTCATCGGCAGCGGCACGATCCAGTGGGCGCGCAAGCTGATGGTCGACCACGAGATCGTCGAGTACCGCCACCCGGCCGCCTCCCCGGAGAGCGACCGGGAGGCCGCGCTGGCCGCGCTCGACGCCGGCGTCAGCGAGTCCGGCATCGCCCGGCGTCCGCTGGTGCGCAACAGCCTCCTGGGCGCCGTCGGCATCCTCGGCCTGCCGGCGATCGTGATGCTGCGCGACCTCGGCCCGCTGCCGGGCGACAAGCTCAGCCACACGATCTGGGAGAAGGGCATGCGCGTCGTCCGCGACGTCGTCGGCACCCCGATCAAGGTCTCCGACCTCGAGATCGGTGACCTGGTCAACGCCGAGCCCGAGGCGCTCTTCCCCACCGAGGCCAACGGCTACCCGCCGATCGAGGGCACCGACCTGCAGCAGGCGAAGGTCAAGGCGGCCGTGATCGTGCACCGCATGGAGCCCGACGACATCATCTCCGAGCAGACCCGCAACTGGTCGGTCGAGGGGATCGTCGTCTACTCCAAGATCTGCACCCACGTCGGCTGCCCGATCTCGCTCAACGAGCGCACGACGCACCACCTGCTCTGCCCGTGCCACCAGTCGACCTTCGACCTGACCGACTCCGGCAAGGTCATCTTCGGCCCGGCCGGGCACGCCCTCCCGCAGCTGCCGCTCACCGTGGACAGCGAGGGCTACCTGATCGCCCAGAGCGACTTCACCGAACCCGTGGGACCAAGTTTCTGGGAGCGTGGCTGACAGTGAGTATCGACACCAGCAAGGTCGCGTCCAGCAACGCGACCACGGCCGCCACACCTGGCAAGTCCAGCAAGGCCGGAGCCGTGGCCGCCTGGGCGGACGACCGCCTCGGCCTCGCCTCGGCCATGAAGAAGAACATCCGCAAGGTGTTCCCCGACCACTGGTCGTTCATGCTCGGCGAGATCGCGCTGTGGAGCTTCGTGGTCCTGCTGCTCTCGGGCGTGTTCCTGACCCTGTGGTTCGTCCCCAGCATGGGCGAGGTCACCTACCAGGGGTCCTACGACCCGCTACGCGGTGTGACCGTCTCGGAGGCCTTCAACTCCGCGCTGACGCTGTCCTTCGACGTGCGCGGCGGCCTGCTGATGCGCCAGCTGCACCACTGGGCGGCACTGATCTTCATCTCCGCGATGATGATCCACCTGCTGCGCGTCTACTTCACCGGCGCGTTCCGCAAGCCGCGTGAGGTGAACTGGGTGATCGGCTGCTTGCTGCTGCTGCTCGGCACCCTGGAGGGCTTCACCGGCTACTCGCTCCCCGACGACCTGCTCTCCGGCACCGGCGTCCGCGCCGCGGACGGCTTCATGAAGTCGATCCCGCTGGTCGGCAGCTACCTGTCGTTCTTCATCTTCGGCGGCGAGTTCCCCGGCGACGCGATCATCCCGCGCCTGTTCACCGTGCACGTGCTGCTGATCCCCGGCCTGCTGCTGGCCCTGATCGCGGCCCACATGCTGCTGCTCGTCTACCACAAGCACACGCAGTGGCCCGGCCCCGGCCGCACCGAGGACAACGTGGTCGGCTTCCCGATGCTCCCCGTCTACGCCGCGAAGGCCGGTGGCTTCTTCTTCATCGTCTTCGGTGTCTGCGCCACGATGGGCGGGCTGCTGTCGATCAACCCGGTGTGGAAGTTCGGCCCCTACGACCCGACCAAGGTCACCGCGGGCTCACAGCCTGACTGGTACATGGGCTGGCCCGACGGCCTGCTGCGCATCATGCCGGGCTGGGAGTTCACGTTCTGGGGCCACACGTTCCCGTTCAACGTGTTCCTCCCGGTGATCTTGATGCCGGGCCTGATGTTCACGGTCCTGCTGCTGCTGCCGTTCATCGAGTCCTGGGTCACCGGCGACAAGCGCGACCACCACCTGCTCGAGCGTCCCCGCAACGCCCCCACGCGCACGGCCGTGATGGTCTCGCTGATGGTGTTCTACGGGGTGGCCTGGATGGCGGGTGGCAACGACATCATCGCGATCAAGCTGCACGCGAGCATCAACCAGATCACCTACTTCAACCGGGCGGCGCTGTTCATCGGGCCGGCGATCGGGTTCTTCATCACCCGCCGCTGGTGCATCTCGCTGCAGCGCCACGACAAGGAGACGCTGCTGCACGGCTACGAGTCGGGCATCATCATGCGCTCCCCCGAGGGTGGCTACAGCGAGCGGCACCTGCCGCTGCCGGTCGACAAGGCCTACACGCTGACCGCCCGGGCGCGCGACGAGTTCCCGTCGCTCGGCGGCGAGCCGGACGCCAACGGCGTACCTGCTCCGCACTCCCCCGGCCAGAAGCTGCGCGGCAAGCTGGCGACGCTCATGTACGCCGACAACGTGCAGAAGCCGACCAGTGAGGAGCTCGAGGAGGCGCACCACCACACCGACCACGAGCACGAGCTCCAGGCCGGCCTCGACCACGCGGCCGACGGCCACCAGTTCGACGGCCACCACACCGTCGACGAGGAGAACCTGCGCTCGCACTGAGCGTCGAGAGACATCGAAGGGCCCGTCCGGATCAACTCCGGGCGGGCCCTTCGTCAGTGGTGGCGGGTGCGGACGCCGCTGCAGGAATCCCCGGCCAGCCGGGGATCCCCTCGCTTGTCGGCCGTTGCAACGCCCCCCAACCGAGGGCACACCCTGACAACCCCGCGCCCGAGGAGAGCCCCGCCTGCGGCCGAAGTCGAGGCAGGCGCCGGCCGGCCCTCAGCGGGGGGCCGCGCCACCGGGCGGTACGCCGGACGCCGCTGCAGGGATCCCCGGCCAGCCGGGGATTCCCTCGGTTGTCAGCCGTTGCAACGCCCCCCAACCGAGAGGACACCCTGACAACCCTCGCGCCCGCCCGGGGGCCCGCGGCTCCGGCCGACGCCGAGGCAGGCGCCGGCCGGCCCTCAGCGGGGGGCCGCGCCACCGGGCGGTACGCCGGACGCCGCTGCGGGGATCCCCGGCCAGCCGGGGATTCCCTCGGTTGTCAGCCGTTGCAACGCCCCCCAACCGAGAGGACACCCTGACAACCCCGGCGGCCACCGGTGTAGGGACGGCGACGGTCGGCCGGTAGCCGGTACGGCGACGGCATGGGCCGGTACGCCGGCGGTCGGCCGGTCCGCCGAGCGGGAACGTGAAGTCGCCGGCCCTAGGCGAGGGCCGAGCCCTGCTTCCACTCGGAGTAGGACTCGTTCCAGTCGCCGTAGCCGTTGGTCAGTGTCATCGGCCGGTCGGTGCCGGTGTACTCCACGACGTCGCCCCGGCGGGAGAGGTCGAAGAGCCACTTGGCGTTCTCCGTGCTCATGCCGGTGCAACCGTGGGAGACGTTGTCGTAGCCCTGCGAGGCCACCGACCACGGCGCCGCGTGCAGGAACTCCCCGGAGTACGTCAGCCGCATCGCGTACTTCACGTCGGCGAGGTTGTAGTACTCGGGGCTGTTCTTGCCGATGCCGATCGTCTCGGAGTCCATCCGCTTGGACTTGAACTTCTCGATGATCACCTTCGTGCCCGAGCGGGTGGTGAAGCCGTCCTTGCCGGCGGTGACCGGGATCGTGCGCAGCAGCTTCCCGTTGGAGAACGCGCGCAGCTCGTCGGTCTGCAGGTTGACCTTGTAGACGTGGGCGTCGCCGATGTGGAAGTCGACGTGCCGGTCCTCCTGGCCGTAGATGCCGGCGCCGGCGGGCACGGAGTTGA
The DNA here is from genome assembly GCF_013409645.1 of Nocardioides panaciterrulae. Lineage (NCBI taxonomy): Bacteria > Bacillati > Actinomycetota > Actinomycetes > Propionibacteriales > Nocardioidaceae > Nocardioides > Nocardioides panaciterrulae. The sequence goes on from NZ_JACCBG010000001.1 coordinate 2,546,178, forward strand.
CGTCGACGTTCACCGAGACGTCCGAGCCGGCCTTCCAGTAGGTACGCGGGCGCCAGTGCACCTCGGTGTCGCTGATCCAGTGCCAGGAGCCCGGCTGCCGCGGCGACGCGGAGACCGACATGTGCTTCTCGATGCTCGCCTTGTCGGTCACCGGGACGTCGAAGGTGACGATCACCGGCATCCCCACGCCCACCGTCTCGCCCTCGAGGGGGGCGACGGAGGCATAGGTCTGCTGGTCGAGCGTGAGGTCCTGGGCGCGGAAGTGGGCCTTCCGGGTCACCTGCTGACCGTCGGATCGGTGGGCGACCGAGGTGACGACGTACCGGCGGCCGGGCTCGAGCCGGGCGCCCGCGGTCCAGGAGGAGCCGTCCTGGGACAGCGTCCCGGGCAGGTCGCCGGCGTGCGAGCTGACCTGCACCGAGTCCAGGCTGCCGCCGGTCGCCGACACCTCGAGGATCCGGTCGACCGGGACGTCGGTGGCACCGCGCTTGACGTTGAGGTGGATGCGCACCGGGTCCACGGCGGCCGCGGGAGCGGCGCTACCGGTCCCGCTGCCGGCGGCGGGCGCAACGGCACCGGGACCGGTGTCGCTGCCCTGGCACGCCGCCAATGGCGTCGCCAGGGCGAGGGCCGCCACTCCGGTCAGGACGCGGCGGGCGGCCGGCGTCTTGAACCGTACGCGGGAACGACTCCAGGACATGCAAACAACTCCCCTGTAGAACAAGCAGATGGCCCTCCCAGGGTAACGGCAGCACCTGAAAAGCACGGACCCCGCGTGTTCGTGTGAACACTCACGCGGGGTCCGTGCGGGGCTCTGTGCCGGGATCGAGGGCGATCAGTGGGCGTGGACGCCCCGGTAGTACTCGAAGATCCAGCCCGACAGCGCCAGCGCGCCGAGCCCGACGCCGATGATGAACAGCCACCAGGCGCCCGAGGCGATGCCGAAGACGCACACGCCCAGCGTGGCGGCGCACCACAGCGGCCACCAGGAGTAGGGCGGGAAGAACCCGAGCTCGCCGGCACCGTCGGCGATCTCGGCGTCCTTGCGGTCCTCGGGGCGCGGGTCCATCTTCGAGGCGTGCACGCCGAGGTAGATGGTGACCATGGCGGCCAGCAGGAAGGTCATGGTGAGCGCGGACGAGCCCGTCCAGTCCCCCGTGATCAGCCAGTACGCCGGGCTGACCACCAGGAAGAACACGCTGCAGATCGCGAAGATCCAGGCCTCGGACTTCATCAGGCGTTCTCCTCCCCCGGCTTGCGGGGCTCGTTCTCGGCGGTGCCGGCCACGTGCTCGGCGCGGCCTCGCATGTCGGGGGCGTCGGCCAGCGCACCGTCACGCGCGGCGACGTTCTGGTCCAGCTCGATGGCCGCCACCTCGGGGTGGTGCAGGTCAAAGGCCGGCGACTCCGAGCGGATCCGCGGGATCGTCACGAAGTTGTGCCGCGGCGGCGGGCAGGAGGTCGCCCACTCCAGCGACCGGCCCCAGCCCCACGGGTCATCGGTCTCCACCAGCGGGGCACGACGCGAGACGTAGACGTTGTAGAAGAACGGCAGCATCGACGAGGCCAGGATGAAGGACCCGATGGTCGAGACCTGGTTGAGGGTCGTGAACCCGTCCTGCGGCAGGTAGTCGGCGTACCGGCGCGGCATGCCCTCGACACCCAGCCAGTGCTGGACGAGGAAGGTGGTGTGGAAGCCGATGAACAGCAGCCAGAAGTGCAGCTTGCCGAGGCGCTCGTCGAGCATCCGGCCGGTCATCTTCGGCCACCAGTAGTAGAAGCCCGCGAACATCGCGAACACCACGGTGCCGAAGACGACGTAGTGGAAGTGCGCGACCACGAAGTAGGAGTCCGAGACGTGGAAGTCCAGCGGCGGGCTCGCCAGGATGACACCGGTCAGGCCGCCGAACAGGAAGGTCGTCAGGAAGCCCAGCGACCACAGCATCGGTGTGTCGAAGGACAGAGATCCCCCCCACATCGTGCCGATCCAGTTGAAGAACTTCACGCCGGTCGGCACCGCGATCAGGAAGGTCATGCCGGAGAAGAACGGCAGGTCGACCGCGCCGGTGACGAACATGTGGTGGGCCCACACCGCGACCGAGAGGATCGCGATGCCGAGCGTCGCGCCGACCAGGCCGACGTAGCCGAAGGTCGGTTTGCGGCTGAAGACCGGGAAGATCTCGGTCACGATGCCGAAGAACGGCAGCGCGATGATGTAGACCTCCGGGTGGCCGAAGAACCAGAACAGGTGCTGCCACAGGATCGCGCCGCCGTGGGCGGCGTCGAAGACGTGGGCGCCGAGCTGGCGGTCGGCCTCCAGGGAGAGCAGCGCGCCGGCCAGCACCGGGAACGCGATCAGCACCAGCAGGCTGGTGACCAGCGTGTTCCACACGAAGATCGGCATCCGGAACATCGTCATGCCGGGGGCACGCATGCAGATGATCGTGGTGATGAAGTTGACCGCACCCAAGATGGTGCCCAGGCCGGCCATCCACAGGCCCATGATCCACAGGTCGCCACCCACACCGGGCGAGCGCACCGCGTCGGACAGCGGCGTGTAGGCGAACCAGCCGAAGTCGGCGGCGCCCTGGGGCGTGAGGAAGCCCGAGGCGGCGATCAGGCCACCGAACAGGAACAGCCAGTAGCTGAACATGTTCAGCCGCGGGAACGCGACGTCCGGCGAACCGATCTGCAGCGGCATGATCACGTTGCCGAAGCCGAAGAACAGCGGTGTCGCGAACAGCAGCAGCATGATCGTGCCGTGCATCGTGAACAGCTGGTTGTAGACCTCGTCGTTGACGATCTGCATGCCCGGGTAGGCCAGCTCGGAACGCATCAGCAGCGCCATGATGCCGCCGATGAGGAACCAGGCGAACGACGTGCCGAGGTAGAGCTTGCCGATCAGCTTGTGGTCGGTCGTGGTGAGGACCCGCACGACCTGCTGGCCGAGGGTCTTGCGACCGGTAAAGGTCGTCGGGTGGGCAGCTGTGGCGGTCACTCCGCGCCTCCGTTGGACTCCGTCGTGCCGGACGCGAGCCCGGCCTGCGTGCGTGCGTTCTCAGCGCCGATCAGCGGCGTCGTCGACGTCCGGCCCTCGGCCTGAAGGTCGGAGAGGTACTTCTGGTAGTCGGCCTTGCTGACCACATGGACCTTGAAGAGCATCCGCGAGTGGTAGACACCGCAGAGCTCGTAGCACTTGCCCTTGTACCAGCCCTCGCGGGTGGGCGTGATCTCGTAGTGGTTCACGCGGCCCGGGACGACGTCCATCTTCATGAGGAAGCCGGGGACGCCGAAGTCGTGGATCACGTCGGGCGAGTGCAGGTTGAAGCGGGTGGTCTCGCCGATGGGGAGCACCAGCGTCGGGATGTACGACGCGGTGCCGGCCTCGTAGGCGTAGGACTGGTAGGGGTAGTTCTGGTCGGCGGCGTCGTCGTTCGCCGAGGCGTCCATCTGACCGATGCCGTAGTTGAAGGTCCACGACCACTGCTGGCCGGTGACCTCGACGGTGTTGTCCACCGGCAGGCTGTCGTCGAGGACGGTGTTCTGCACATTGACGGTGTGCTGGAAGAACACGATCACCATGATGATCGGGGCGATCGTGTAGAAGATCTCCAGCGGCAGGTTGTACCGGGTCTGGATCGGGACCTCGTCCTCGCTGCGCCGCCGGAAGCGGAACACGGCGTAGAAGATCAGGCCCCACACCACGAAGCCGGTGATCAGTGCCGCGATCCACGCGCCCTGCCAGAGGTTCAGAATGTGCTCACCCTGGGTGGAGGCGGGGTCGGGCATCGCGCCACGCTCCCACTCCCCCCTCGTCGCGGATGAGCAGCTGCTCAGCAGCAGCAGGCTGGTACCCAGCGCGGCCGACACGCCCACTCGGCGAAGGTTCACGGCCGCACGCTTGGGGAGTTGCAGACCCACGAACGAGCCTCTCTCTCAACGATCACGGATAGCCCGAACAGTATCGGAATCGCCCCTCGTGTGGTCCGGCGGGTACCCCCGCGCGTCCGGGCCGAGTGTCGACTAGGTTCGAGGCGTGACCCCCGTCTCCGGTTCGGGCGAGCCGGCGCCGCCGGCCACCGGCCCCGGCGCCCCCTATGTCTACCTCGACTCCGCGTCCTCCGAGCCCCTGCACCCGGCCGCGCGCGAGGTCCTCCTCGCGGCGCTCGACCAGGGCTACGCCGACCCGCGGCGGCTGCACCTGCCCGCGCGGTCGGCGCGGCTGCTGCTGGACAACGCGCGCGAGGTGGTGGCCGACGCGCTGGGCGTGCGCCGCGACGAGGTCACCTTCACCTCCTCGGGCACCGACGCCGTGCACCGCGGGCTGGTCGGCCTGGCCCGGGCCCGTCGGCGCCGCGGGTCCCGCGTCGTCCTCTCGGCCGTGGAGCACTCCGCGGTCCACCACGCGGCCGCCTGGGGCGGCGAGCCCGACGTCGTCGGGGTCATGGACGACGGTCGGGTCCGCGACGGCGACCTGGTCGAGCACGCCGGGGGGCCCGACTGCGCCGTCGTGGCGCTGCAGAGCGCGAACCACGAGGTGGGCACCCTCCAGCCCGTGGGCGAGCTCGAGCTGCCGGACGGCGTCCCGCTCTTCGTCGACGCCCGGGCCTCGATGGGGCGGCTGCCGCTCCCCGGCGGCTGGGCGGCGCTGGCCGGCTCCGCGCACCTGTGGGGCGGACCGGCCGGCGTGGGCGTGCTCGTGGTCCGCAAGGGGACCCGCTGGGAGAGCCCGTTCCCCGAGGACGACCGGGTCGACGACCGCTCCAGCGGCTTCGAGAACGTCCCCGCGGCCCTGGCCGCCGCCGCGGCCCTCCGGGCGGTCGTGGCCGAACGGGACGAGGTCAACGCCCGGCAGCACGCCCTGGTGGACCGGATCCGCCGGGGGGTCGCCGCCGTCCCCGACGTCGAGGTCGTCGGCGACCCGGTCGACCGGCTCCCACACCTGGTCACGTTCTCGTTCCTCTACGTCGATGGCGAGGCCCTGGTGAGCGAGCTCGACCGACGAGGGTTCGGGGTCGCGAGCGGCTCCGCGTGCACGGCCTCGACCCTCGAGCCGAGCCACGTGCTGGCCGCGATGGGCGTGCTCACCCACGGCAACGTCCGGGTCTCCCTGACCCGAGGGACCACCGCGAGCGAGGTCGACGCCTTCCTGGCCGCGCTGCCGGAGGTGGTCGCGGGGATCCGCGCGGAGGCCGGCCTGTGAGCGGCGACGGGGCCCACCTCGAGCTCGACTGCCGGGGGATGCTGTGCCCGCTGCCGGTGATCGAGCTGGGCAAGCACCTGGCCGACGTCCCGGTCGGGGGCACGATCGCGGTCGTGTCGACCGACGTGGCCGCCCGCGTGGACGTGCCCGCCTGGTGCCGCATGCGTGGCCAGGAGTACGTCGGGGAGCAGACCGCGCCCGACGGCACCCCCCGTTACGTGGTGCGCCGGATCAGCTGACGGCCTTCAGGTGCGGCGCGATCTCGGCCGCCGCGGCCGCGCCGTACGACTCCTCGACCCGGGCGGTGAACTCCGCAGCCGTGAACGAGTACTCCTGCGTGCCGACCGTCTCCACGACGTAGGCGGCCAGCACGCAGCCGACCTGGGCCGCGCGCTCGAGGCCGACCCCCCACGTCAGGGCGCCGAGGAAGCCGGCGCGGAACGCGTCCCCGACGCCGGTGGGCTCGAGGGCGGCGACGTTCTTCGCGGCAGACAGCTCGATGGGCTCCTCGCCCTGCTGGAGGATGCGCACGCCATCGGCGCCCAGGGTGGTGACCTGGAAGCCCACCCGGTCGAGGATCTCCTCGGTGCTCCAGCCGGTCTTCGACTCGATCATGTGCGACTCGTACTCGTTGGAGAACAAGATGGCCGCGCCGTCGATGAGCTGCCGGATCAGGTCCCCCTCGCCGAACGCGAGCTGCTGGCTCGGGTCGGCGATGAAGGGGTAGCCGCGCTGCCGGCACTCGTCGGTGTGCCGCAGCATCCCCTGGGGGTCGTCGGCGCCGATCAGGACGTAGTCCGGCTCCCCCACCCGCGCCACGATCGGGGCCAGCTCGATCAGCCGGGCCTCGCTCATCGCGCCGGGGTAGAACGAGGCGAACTGGGCCATCGTCGCGTCGCTGGTGCACACGAAGCGGGCGGTGTGCCGGGACTCGGAGATGTGCACCGAGTCGCAGTCGACCCCGTGCCGCTCCAGCCACGAGCGGTAGTCGGCGAAGTCCTCACCCGCGGCGCCCACCATGACCGGGCGGAGCCCGAGCTGGCCCAGCCCGAAGCACATGTTGGGGGCCACTCCCCCGCGGCGGATCTCGAGGTCGTCGACGAGGAACGAGACCGAGAGCTTGTCGAGCTGCTCCACCACCAGCGAGTCGGCGAACTTCCCCGAGAACGTCATCAGGTGGTCGGTGGCGATCGATCCGGCGATGAGCAGCGACATGTCAGCCCACACTACCTGCGGGTACCGCTACCGGTATCCCGCGGTAACCAATACTGTCGAAGGCATGACCGCTGCCCACCCCTCGCCGGGGCCCGCCGACCGCCTCGCCTACGACGACGCGTCCACGCCGTCGGAGATGTCGGCCGACTGCCGAGCCGCCGGCGCGAACCTGCACCTGCGGCGGGCCGCCCGCGCGGCCGTCCGCCCGGCCCCCAGCCTCCGTTTCGAGGACTACCCCCGCGACGTCGCCAAGCGCGACATCGAGATCTCCGAGGCCGCTGCCCGGCTCGCGGCCGCGATGAACCTGCAGGTGGACGGGGACTGAGCCGGGACCTGCGTCAGGACGCAGAGAGCCCCCGGCCGGTCGGCCGGGGGCTCTCTGGTTGTCGAAGGTCGCGGCAGCGGTGGCTGCGGCCGCCTCGGACTAGTGGAACGAGTCGCCGCAGGCGCACGACCCGGTGGCGTTCGGGTTGTCGATCGTGAAGCCCTGCTTCTCGATGGTGTCGACGAAGTCGATCGTCGCGCCGTTGAGGTAGGGGACGCTCATCCGGTCCACGACGACGCTCACGCCGCCGAAGTCGGTGACGGCGTCGCCGTCGAGCGTGCGCTCGTCGAAGAACAACTGGTAGCGCAGGCCCGAGCAGCCGCCCGGCTGCACGGAGATGCGCAGGGAGAGATCGTCGCGGCCCTCCTGCTCGAGGAGGCTCTTCACCTTGGCTGCGGCGACCGGGCTCAGGTTGATCTGGTCGGTGCGGTGCTCGGTGGTGGTCTCGACCTGCTCGGTCATGTGCGTGCTCCCAGGCGGTTGAGTGGTTGGTGCTTGTCTCAATGGTCGCACACCACCGGATATTCCCTCACGGTCCGGCGCCCCGGACCGGCCTCAGGAGGGCCTCAGGAGGGTTGGGGCGACCAGGTGCGGGCCACCCGCTCGGCGACCTCGGCCAGGGCGCCCGCGGGGTCGGCGAAGGACCGCTCCTCCCCCACCACGTCGACCAGCGAGTACGCCGACTCCACGCCCAGCGCGCGCATCTCCCGGGCGCCGACCGCGACCCGGCCGGCGAGCACCACGCACGGCCGGACCGCTTCGCAGGCCACCTGGGCCACGCCGTACGGCACCTTGCCGGCCCGGCTGGAGTAGTCGAAGGCGCCCTCACCGGTCACGACCAGGTCGGCGGCCCGGGCCCGCTCGGCGAGACCCACCGCCCCGGCGACCAGCCCGATCCCCGGCCCCCGGACGGCGCCGAGGGCCAACAGCGCGAAGCCGAGCCCGCCGGCCGCCCCCGCTCCCTTCTCCAGGGCGGTACGCCGGTCCACCGCGGCCGCGAGCTGCTCGAGGACCGCGTCCAGGACCGGGAGCCGCTCCTCGGCCACTCCCTTCTGGGGACCGAACACCTTGGTGGCCCCGAACAGGCCGGTGAGCGGGTTCTCCACGTCCGAGGCGGCCACCAGCCGGACGTCCGCCAGTCGCGCCCGGGCCGCCTCGAGGTCCACCCGGGTCACCCCGTCCAGGCCGCTCACGCCACGGTCCAGGGGGCGGTCAGCCTGGGCTCCCAGCGCAGCCAGCAGCCCGGCCCCGCCGTCGTTGGTGCCGCTGCCGCCGAGCCCCACCACGACCGTCGACGCGCCGGAGGCGACCGCCTCGCCCACGAGCTGGCCCACGCCGTACGTCGTGGCCTCCTCGGCCCCCTCGCCGCCGGTGAGGTGGAGGCCGCAGGCCTGGGCGCTCTCGACGTAGGCCACCCGGCCGTGCCGCAGGAACGTGGCCGGCACCTGCTGCCCGGCGGGGCCGCGCACGGTGACGGCGAGCAGGTCGCCGCCGATGGCGGCGTGCAGCACGTCGACGAAGCCGGGCCCGCCGTCCGACATCGGCGCCAGGTCGATCTCGTCGGCCGGGGCATGGCGCCGCCACCCGAGCGCCACGGCCCGCGCGGCCTCGACCGCGCTCAGGGTGCCGGCGAACTTGTCCGGGGCCACGAGGATCCGCATGCGCCCATCCTGTCCCACGTCGCTGCCCCACGTCCCTGCCGCTGCCCCACGCCGGGGGGAGACCGCGGCTGGCTAGGGTCGGCGCGTGGGAGAGCTGCGGATCCGGCCGATGACCGAGGCCGACGTGCCCGAGGCCGAGCGGGTGAGCGACGAGGGCTTCTTCGAGCTCGACCATCGCACCCGTCGGCGCGACCAGCCGGCCCCGGAGCGGCGCTCGGCGGCGCACCGGGCGGCCTGGATCGAGCGCACCCGCCATCTCGTGCGCACCGATCCCGGCGGCTGCTGGGTCGCCGAGGACAGCTCCGGCACGGTCGGCATCTGCACTTCGTTCCGGCGCGAGACGCTGTGGTGCCTCGCGACCTACGCGGTGCTCCCCGGCCGGCAGGGTCAGGGCATCGGCAAGCCCCTCCTCGTCGCGGCGACGAACCACGGCCGGGGCTGCACCCGCGCCATGCTGTCGGCGTCCTCGGACCCGCGCGCGGTGCGCCTCTACCACCAGGCCGGGTTCGAGCTGCATCCGCAGATGTACCTGACCGGGACCGTCGACCGCAGCGTCGTGCCGGTGGTCGAGAAGGTGCGCGAGGGCAGCGCCTCGGACATCGAGCTGATGGACTCCCTGGACCGGGGGGCGCGCGGCGCCGGCCACGGACCTGACCACGATCTGATGCTGCGCAGCTGGCGCCTGCTCGTGTCCGACAGCTCGACCGGCTCGGGGTACGCCTACCTCGACGGGCGCGGCCGGCCGGCGCTGATGGCCGCCTCCAACCGGCGTACGGCGACCCGCCTGCTGTGGGCAGCGCTCGCCGAGGGGCCGCCTGCGGCCACCATCACCCACGTGACCGGGGCGAACCAGTGGGCGCTCGACGTCGGGTTCGCAGCGCGTCTCACGCTGCACCAGGAGGGCTACCTGGGGCTGCGGGGGATGAAGCCGCCCACGCCGTACCTCCACAACGGGGCTCTGCTGTGAAACTCACTAGAATCGGCTCATGACCACCGTCGACCTCCCCCTGCTGCCGCTCGGCCCCGGCCGCGACCTGTCCGCCGAGCGGGGGGTCGAGTGCCCCGGAGACCTGCCGCCGGCCTCCGATCCGGGCCTGGTGGCCCGGGCCCGCGCCGCCAAGGAGGCGCTCGGCGACCGGGTCTTCGTGCTCGGCCACCACTACCAGCGCGACGAGGTCATCGAGTTCGCCGACGTCACCGGCGACTCCTTCAAGCTCGCCAAGGACGCCGCGGCGCGTCCCCAGGCGGAGTACATCGTCTTCTGCGGCGTGCACTTCATGGCCGAGTCGGCCGACATCCTCACCGGCGCCGCACAGCAGGTCGTCCTCCCCGACCTGGCCGCCGGCTGCTCGATGGCCGACATGGCCCGGCTCGCCCAGGTCGAGGACGCGTGGGAGGCGCTGGCCGAGGCGGGCGTCGCCGACGCGGTGGTGCCGATCACCTACATGAACTCCTCCGCCGACATCAAGGCCTTCTGCGGCCGCCACGGCGGCGCCGTGTGCACCTCGTCCAACGCCGAGGTGGCGCTGGAGTGGGCCTACGAGCAGCTGCCCGACGTCGAGGGCGGCGCGAAGGTGCTCTTCCTGCCCGACCAGCACCTCGGCCGCAACACCGCGGTCCTGCAGCTCGGCCTGTCCCTGGACGACTGCGTGGTGTGGGACCCCCGGCAGCCGAACGGCGGGCTGACGGCCGAGCAGCTGCGGGACGCGAAGATGATCCTGTGGAAGGGCCACTGCTCGGTCCACGGCCGGTTCTCCGCCGAGGTGGTCGACGAGCTGCGGGCCACCATCCCCGGCGTCCAGGTCCTGGTGCACCCCGAGTGCACGCACGAGGTCGTCACCCGGGCCGACCTGGTCGGGTCGACCGAGTTCATCATCAAGACCATCGAGGCCGCGCCCGCGGGCTCGAGCTGGGCCATCGGCACCGAGCTGAACCTGGTCAAGCGGCTCGCGGCCGCCCACCCGGACAAGCGCATCGTCTTCCTCGACAAGACCGTGTGCTACTGCTCGACGATGAACCGCATCGACCTGCCGCACCTGGTGTGGGCGCTGGAGTCGCTGGTCGCCGGCACCGTGGTGAACCGGATCGAGGTCGACCCCGAGACCGAGCGCTGGGCGAAGCTGGCCCTGCAGCGGATGCTCGACCTGCCGGGCCGCAGCAGCCGGGACTGACCCCGCCAGGTCAGCCGGGCAGCTCCACCCAGGCCGTGGCGCCGCCGCCCGGCGTCTCCTCGAGCCCGGCGCGGCCGCCGTGCGCCTGGACCACCCGGCGCACCGTGGCCAGCCCGATGCCCTGCCCCGGGATCCGGGTGTGGGCCCGCACCATCGGCTCGAAGACCCGCTCGCGGTCCTGCTCCGGGATGCCCGGGCCGTGGTCGACGACGAGCACCCGCCAGCCGTCGGCGGTGCGGTCCGCCCCCACCTCGATCCGGGCGGGCCGGCCGTCCCGGGTGAACTTCGCGGCGTTCGCCAGCAGGTTCTGCAGCACCGCGGCCAGCTGCACCGGGTCGCCGGTCACGGTCGGCAACGGCCCGACCGAGACCACGGCGCCGGCCAGGGCGTCGGCCAGGTCCTCCTGGACCTCCGCCAGCAGGGCGGCCAGGTCGACGTCCTCGCGGCGCAGCTCGCCGCCCAGGCGCGCATACACCAGCAGGTCCTCGATCATGGCCTCCATCCGCCGCACACCGGAGGCCGCCCGCTCGGTCAGCCAGTGCAGCTGGTCGGGGCCCGCGCCCTCGTCGATCTGGTGGTCGAGCAGGCGCAGCGACATCGAGACCGCACCGAGCGGGTTGCGCAGGTCGTGGCTGAGCCGGCCGGCGAACGCGGCCAGGTCCTCGTTGGAGCGGGCCAGCTCGTGATGGGTGCGCCGCAGCGCCGCGATCGAGGCGTGCAGCCGCCGGGTGCGCAGCTCCAGCTCCAACAGGTCGACCACCCGGTCGGCCAGCCCGGCCAGGGCCCGCTCCTGGCTCTGGTCCAGCGAGCGGGGCTCCTCGTCGAACACGCAGAGCGTGCCGATGGCGATCCCGTCCGGGGTCACCAGCGGATGACTGGCGTAGAACCGCACCTGCCCGATCACGCCGGTCACGAACGGGTTGTCGTGGAACCGTGGGTCCGTGCGGGCGTCCGGCACGACCACCGGGTGCCCGGCGGCCAGGGTGAGGTCGCACATCGAGTCCTCGCGCCGGCAGACCGAGGCGTCGAACCCGACCGTGGCGACCTGGTGCTGCTCGGTGGCGGTGATCAGGTTGATCGTCGCCATCGGCACCCCCGCCACCAGGGCGGCGACCTCGACCAGGGCGACCAGGTCGCGCCGCGGGGGCTCCTCGAGCACGCCGTACCCGACCAGCTGGGCGACCCGCTCGGCGTCGCGTTCGTACGTCGTGCTCACAGCCCGGGCGCGCCCCACAGCGCGAGCCAGCGGCTGAGCTCCTGCTCGACCGGCAGCTCGCCGGCGAGCTGGTCGCGCACCTGGATCTCCAGCAGGTTGTCGCGCTGCTGCGGACCGCGCGGCGCGAACGGGTAGAAGGTGCCCTGCTTGTAGAGGTACACGAGGCCGACCCGGCGCCCCGCGGCGTCGGCGAACGGCACCAGCGAGCACAGCAGCCCGGAGCCGAACCCCTGCGCCTCCAGGCTGGTGTTGACGGCGTGCAGGTCGGTGCACAGCCCGGAGGTGTCGTCGGGGTCGCGGTGCGCGACCAGCCAGGTGAAGCCGAAGTCGTCGCGGGCCACGGTCACGTCCGGCGCCGCCGGGTCGTCGTTGAGCAGCGCCACGAAGTCGTCCTGGGTCTGCTGGAAGGCCGCACCGGCGGCCGCCCGGTAGCAGACCGCCCCCTCCCCCGTGGGACGCAGGCCCAGCGCGGTCTGCAGCGTGATCGCGGCGCTCGGCACCAGGAACAGCGAGTCGAGGTTCGCGGCCTTGGGGCGCGTTCGTCCCGTGATGACGTCCCAGAGACCCATCAGAGCGCGCCACCGGCGTCGGGGCGACCGAGCTCGGCCTGGATCCGGGCGAGCTGCTCGAGACGCTGCTCGAGCGTCGGGTGCGTGGAGGTCAGGGTGCTCAGCGAGACGCCACGGACCGCCGGCGCGATGAAGAAGGCGTTCATGGCGCTGGAGGCGCGCAGGTCCTTCTGCGGGATCAGGTTGATCTCACCGGTGATCTTCTGCAGGGCCGAGGCCAGGGCGCCGGGCTTCATCGTGAGGTACGCGCCGGAACGGTCGGCGGCCAGCTCGCGGTAGCGGGAGAGCAGCTTGAGCAGCAGGAAGCTGATCGCGTAGACGACCAGGCTGACGACCAGCACGATCAGCCAGACCGGCAGGCCGTTGTTGTTGTTGTCGCGACGGCCGCCGAAGAGGCCGAGGCCGCCGTACTGCGCCCCCCGCGTGAGCATGCCGGCGACGATGCCCGCCGAGGACGCGACGGTCATGACGAGCACGTCGCGGTGGGCGACGTGGGAGAGCTCGTGGGCGAGCACCGCCTCCATCTCCTCCGCGTCGAGCTTCTGCAGGATGCCGGTCGTCACGCACACCACGGACCGCTCCGGAGACCGGCCGGTGGCGAACGCGTTCGGCATGGGCGTGTCGGCCACCGCGACCCGAGGCTTGGGCATGTCCGCCAGCGCGCACAGCCGGTCGATCATGCCGTGCAGCTCGGGGGCCTGCTGGGGGGTGACCTCGCGGGCGCGCATCGCCCGCATCGCCACCTTGTCGGAGCTGTACCACTGGAACCACGCCACGCCCAGGCCGGCGACGCCGATGAGCAGCGACAGGCCCGGCGACCGGACCGCAACCATCAGACCGACGATCACCACGACGAAGAGCGCGCCGAGGATGAACATCACCGCCGTCATCCGGGCGGTGAGCCCGGTGTCCTTGATGAACCGCGAGTGCGCCATGGGTCAAGTCAAGCAGTGATCGACAACTGTGTGAGCGAGTTGCGGCCTCAGCCCGGAATGAGTCCCTCGTCGGTGAGCAGACCACGCACCTCGTCGAGGGTCGCGTCGGCCGGAGGCAGAATCGAGTCGGACTCGTCGAGCGCCTCAGCGGGGTGGGGCGCACCGGCGCCACGCACGCCGTCCAGCAGCGCGGCCAGCGCCGAGGTGAAGGTCGCGGCGTCGCCGGACTCCACCGCAGCCTCCACGGCCGCGTCGAGCTCGTTGAGCCGGGTCACGGCGTCCTGGGGCACGTCGAACTGTCCCTCGCCCAGGATCCTGACGATCACGACCGGCCTCCCTCACCGGTCGTGCGCTCGCCCTCGGGGCGCAGCACGTCGGCGCCGTCCTGGCCCGGCTCGATGGCCTGCGGCTGGGCACCGGCCTTGAGCCGGGCGAGCTCGGCCTCGACGTCGGACTGGGAGCTCATCGACTCCAGCTCCCGCGCGATGTCGTCGCCGCCGTGGGGCGCCGAGACGTCCTCGAGCGCGCCCGAGGCGATCAGCTCGTCGATGGCGCCCGCGCGCGCCTGCATCTGCGCGGTCTTGTCCTCGGCCCGCTGGATGGCCATGCCGACGTCGCCCATCTCCTCGCCGATGCCGGACATGGCCTCGTTGATCCGGGTCTGGGCCTCGGCGGCGGTGTAGGTCGCCTTGATCGTCTCCTTGCGGGTGCGGAAGGACTCCACCTTCGCCTGCAGCCGCTGCTGGGCCAGCGTGAGCTTCTCCTCCTCGCCCTGGAGCTGGGCGTGCTGGGCCTGGAGGTCGTTGATCTGGCCCGTCAGGCCCGACTTGCGGGTCAGCGCCTCGCGGGCGAGGTCCTCGCGGCCCATCGAGATCGCCTTCTGGGCCTGGTCGGTGAGCTTCGCCGACTGCTGCTCGAGCTGGTTGACCTGGAGCTCGACCCGCTTGCGGCTGGTCGCGACGTCGGCGACGCCGCGGCGCACCTTCGAGAGCAGGTCCAGCTGCCGCTGGTAGCTGTAGTCGAGGGTCTCGCGGGGGTCCTCGGCCCGGTCCAGGGCCTTGTTGGCCTTGGACCGGAAGATCAGGCTGATGCGCTTCATGAGGCTCATGGGGTGTGCGGTCCCTCTTCTGCTGGTTCTCGGTGTATGTCAACCCTAGGCGCAAAACCAAGGCGGTGCGAGGACCTCGGTAGGGTTGGGTCCGCCGTACCACCACCACTCCCGAAGGCCCCGCGTTGTTCCGTCGCAGCAAGACCGAGTCCACCGACGCCACTGTCACCGATCCGGCCCAGGCCCGGCCCGGCGGCAAGGGGCGTCCCACGCCGACCCGCAGGGAGGCCGAGGCCGCCGCGCGCGCCCGGGCCAAGGCGCCGACCTCTCGCAAGGAGCTCGCGCGGGCCCAGCGGTCCTCCCGTGCGGAGTCCAGCCAGCAGGTCCGTGCGGCGATGAAGGCCGGCGACGAGCGTTACTACCTGCCGCGCGACAAGGGCCCGGTGCGCCGGTTCGTCCGCGACTTCGTCGACAGCCGCTTCTCCCTCATCGAGCTGATGGTGCCCCTGCTCGTGGTGACGATGGTGCTCGGCTACTCCGGGAGCACCCGGCTGGCCGCGATCGGCAACATGGTGCTGATGGGCACGATCCTGCTCGTGGCCGGCGACATGCTGTTCCTGCGCTTCCGGCTGGGCCGCGAGCTCGCCCGGCGGTTCCCCGACGAGCCGACCAAGGGGCTCACCTACTACGCCATCACCCGGGCCCTGCAGATGAAGTTCATGCGGCTGCCCAAGTCCAAGGTCAAGATCGGGCAGAAGCTGCCCGAGCACTACCGCTGAGCACCACGAAGGCCGCCCCGGGACCCCGGGGCGGCCTTCGTCGTACGACGGTCCCGCGCTCAGAAGTCCCGGCGGGCCGGCGACTGGGTCTTCGCCGGGTCGCGCTCCACGACCGGGTCGAGCACCTCGTCGATCGCCTTGAGGGTGGCCGGGTCCAGCTTGACGCCCGCCGCCTTGACGTTCTGGGTCACCTGCTCGGGGCGGCTGGCCCCGATGATGGCGGCCGAGACGTTGTCGTTCTGCAGCACCCAGGCGACGGCCAGCTCGGCCATGCCCAGGCCGGCCTCCTCCGCGATCGGCACGAGCCGCTGGACCCGCTCGAGCACGTCGTCGTCCATCCACCGCTTGATCATGTTCGCGCCACCCTTGTCGTCGGTGGCCCGCGAACCCGCCGGCGGCTGCTCCCCCGGCTTGTACTTGCCGGTCAGCACGCCCTGGGCGATCGGCGACCAGACGATCTGGCCCACCCCGAGCTCCTCACAGGCGGGGACGACCTCGGTCTCGATGACCCGCCACAGCATGTTGTACTGCGGCTGGTTCGAGACCAGCGGGACGTGCAGCTCCCGGGCCAGGGCGTGCGCGGCGCGGATCTCCTCCGCCCGCCACTCCGAGACGCCGATGTAGAGCGCCTTGCCCGCGCGCACGACGTCGGCGAAGGCCTCCATCGTCTCCTCGAGCGGGGTCTCGTAGTCGTACCGGTGGGCCTGGTAGAGGTCGACGTAGTCGGTCCCGAGCCGTCCCAGCGAGCCGTCGATCGACTCCATGATGTGCTTGCGCGAGAGGCCGTGGTCGTTGTGCTTGCCCGGGCCGGTGGGCCAGTAGACCTTGGTGAAGATCTCCAGGCCTTCGCGGCGCTCCCCCTGCAGCGCCTTGCCGAGCACCGACTCCGCCTTCGTGTTCGCGTACACGTCGGCGGTGTCGAACGTCGTGATCCCCTCGTCGAGGGCTTGGCGGACGCACGCGGTGGCGGCCTCCTCCTCGACCTGGGAACCGTGGGTGAGCCAGTTGCCGTACGCGATGGCCGAGATCTTCAGGCCACTCGCTCCGAGGTTGCGGATCTCCATGCCCCGAACCTAGGGGTCCGCACCAAGTCCGGGACCCGCCGTACCCGGGAGCACCCTGGGGGCCCGCACGCATGGCGCTGGTGGGGCGCTGGTCGGGGCGCTGGGCGGGGCGCTGGTTGGATGGGTCCATGACGGGACCCATCTCCGACGTGTCCGTGCGGGTGGCGTGGGCCGACGACGCGGCCGCCATCGCCGACCTGCAGCTGCGGGCCTGGCGCCAGCAGTACGCCGGGGTGCTGCCGCCGGACGCCCTGCCCGCCGCGGACACGGCCGCCGCGGCGTGGCAGCAGTCGCTGGCCCGCCCCGGAGACGCCCGCAACCGCGTGCTCGTCGCCCTCGAGCGCAACCGGGTCGTCGGCTTCGCGATCACCTGCCCCGCCGGGGACCCCGACAGCGACCCGGCGTCGGACGCCGAGCTGATGGAGTTCACCGTCGACCCCGACGAGCTTCGCCGCGGCCACGGGTCCCGCCTGCTCCAGGCCGCCGTCGACACCATGCGGGCCGACCGGTTCCAGCGGGCCGTGCTGTGGGTCGGCTCCACCGCCGACGAGCTGCGGACCTTCCTCGAGGGCGCGGGCTGGGCGCCCGACGGGGCGCACCGCGAGCTCGACGCGACCGTCCCCGGCTCCGCGACCGTGCGGCAGGTCCGCCTACACACCGCCCTGGCGTGACGGGGCGCCCGTGACCGCGTTGTCCCCCGCGGAGCGCACCTCGATCGTCCGCGACAGCCTCGGCGTCGGCCTGGCCACCGGGGCGTACGGCGTGTCCTTCGGCGCCGTGGCGGTGGCCACGGGGCTCTCGGTGGCCCAGACCTGCGCGCTGTCGCTGGTGATGTTCACCGGCGCCTCCCAGTTCGCGCTCGTGGGCGTGCTGGCCGCCGGCGGGGCGCCGCTCTCGGGCGCGCTCACCGCGCTGCTGCTCGGCACCCGCAACACGCTCTACGGGCTGCGGCTCGCGCCGCTGCTGCGCTGGGCGGGCCTCCGCCGGCTGGCGGCGGCGCACGTCGTCATCGACGAGTCGACCGCGATGTCGGTCAACCGCACCAGCAGCGCGGCCGCCCGGGTCGGTTTCCTCGCGACGGGCTGGTCGGTCTTCGTGCTCTGGAACACCGCCACGCTCCTGGGGGCGCTGGCCGGCAACGCGCTCGGCGACCCGCGCACCTACGGACTGGACGCCGCGGTCGGTGCCGCGTTCCTCGCGCTGCTCTGGCCGCGGCTGGCCGACCGCCGCAACCAGCTGGTCGCGGTCGCCGCCGCGGCGGTCGCGCTGGGCGTCGTCCCCGTGGTGCCCGCAGGCGTCCCGGTCCTCGCCGCGGCCGGCGTCGCACTGCTGGTGGGTGCGCTGAGCAGGCGCCCGGACCCCACGGAGATCCCGGAGGAACCCCGATGAGCGACACCGTGGCCTGGGTGACGGTGCTGGGCGCGGGGATCGGCTGCTACCTGCTCAAGCTCGCCGGCCTGGCGGTCCCGCCGCGGGTACTCGACCACCCCGCGGTCGAGCGGGTCGCCGACCTGATCCCGGTCGCGCTGCTCGCCGCCCTGGTGGCCGTGCAGGTGCTCTCCACCGGTCACGAGCTGGTGGTCGACGCCCGGCTCGCCGGGCTGGTCGTCGCGGTCGGCCTGCTGCTGCTCCGCGCGCCGTTCCTGGTGGTGGTCGTCGCCGCGGCCCTCACCGCGGCCCTGCTCCGCCTCTGACCCGCCGGGTCGAGTTGGGCCCGGCCGCGCAATTGCGCCCCGGGAGGCCCAACTCGACACGGCGCGAGGCCCAACTCAACCCGGCGCGAGGCCCAACTCGACCCGCGGGGAAGGGCGGGCGGTCAGCTGACGTTGACCGCGCTCCAGGCCGCGGCGACTGCGGCGTACTGCGTGCTGCCGCTGCCGTAGAGGTCCTTCGCTGCGCTCAGCGTCGCGCTGCGTGCCCCTGAGTAGTCCGTGCTGGAGGTCATGTAGACCGTCAGCGCGCGGTACCAGATGGCGGCTGCGGCGTCGCGACCGATGCCGGTGACCGTCGAGCCGTCGCAGGTCGGGCTGTCGTAGGAGACGCCGTTCAGCGTCTTGGCACCCGAGCCCTCCGAGAGCAGGTAGAAGAAGTGGTTGCCGATGCCCGAGGAGTAGTGCACGTCCGCCGAGCCCGCGGTGGAGCTCCAACAATTGAACGAGGAGCCGTCCGACGCGGGGTCGTCCATCCGGCGGAAGCCGAGGTGGTTCTTGAGGTCGAACTGCTCGCCGATCAGGTAGTCGCCCGGGTCGTTGGCGTTGTTGGCGAAGAACTCCACCATGGTCCCGAAGATGTCCGAGGTGGACTCGTTCAGCCCGCCGGACTCGCCCGAGTAGGTCAGGCCGGCGGTGTTCTCGGTGACGCCGTGCGACATCTCGTGCCCGGCCACGTCGAGGGAGACCAGCGGCCCGTAGCTGCTGCCGTCCCCGTCGCCGTAGGTCATCTTGGTGCCGTCCCAGAAGGCGTTGACGTAGCCGTTGCCGTAGTGGACCCGGTTGTAGGAGCCCTGGCCGTTGCCGAAGATGCCGTCGCGACCGAAGGTCTGCTTGTAGAAGTCCCAGGTCTCGTTGCTGCCGTACTGCGCGTCGGCGCCGGCCGTGGCCCGGTTGCTGTTGCTGCCGTTGCCGAACGTCGTCGTGCTGCTGGTGATCAGCGTGCCCGTGGCGCAGTTGATGCCGAACAGCTGGCAGGCGTAGGAGTCGGACTTGTTCTTCATGTCGGTGGTGTAGGTGTTGCCCCGCACCCCGTCGTTCTTCAGCTGGTAGGTCGAGCCGGACTTGGTGACGCTCAGCGGGACCGTGCCGCTGTAGAGCGTCTGGCCGGAGCCGTCCACGGTCTCGATCTGCTGCTCGGTGCGCAGCACCCGGCCGCTGTGCGCGTCGACGTACGTCGCGAGCCGGCTCGGCGTGCCGTCCTGCTGGGTGCCGCCGCTGAGGACCTCCCACGCGAGCCGCGGGTGGGCGCCGGTGGCGTCGATGACCAGTCGCGGCGCCGTGGTGCTGTGCAGCCCGCTGATCGCCCGCGTGACCTTCGAGGGGGCCAGGGCGTGCGCGGTCGCGGTCGAGGCCGCCACCGACGGCCTGGTGCTCACGTCGACCGGCGCCCGCAGGGTCTGGCTGACGCCCTCCCAGGCCGCGCCCGGGCCGCGGTGGACGACGAGGTCGCCACCCAGAACCGGGATCCCGTCGACGGTGCGCTGCAGGCGCACGTGCGTCGCACCGTCGGCGTCGGTGATGACGTCGATCACCCGGAAGGCCTGGCCGTCCGTGGCGCGCGCCGCGGCCGGGTGGTGCTGGAGCGCCGTGATCGCGGCGGCCGCGACCCCCGGGCGGTGGGTGACCTGGCCGTTGGCCGCGGCCTGCAGCCCCAAGGTGCCGGCCGCGAGCACCGCGGCGGTGGCGAGACCCAGTGTCCTACGCATGGAGTTCCTCTCGTCGTGCCCGAAGTTGACGCGCTCCGTCAGCCGGGCTCGCACCCTGCGCGGTCGAAGCCCGCAGATCCTCGCAAGGGAGCAACGAGCGGGGGAACCACCAATCACCTGCAGGTTCGTGCAGCGCAGGAACCTGCAACTCTGCCCACCCGGGGTCCGCGGGCGGGTGCGCGGGTGGGTGCGCCGTGGTCCGAGGCTCAGGCCAGGTCGAGGAAGCCCTCCAGGCCCACGGTGAGGCCGGGGTGGTCGGCGATCGCGCGCAGCCCGGTCAGCACTCCCGGCGTGAACGACGCCCGGTCCATCGAGTCGTGGCGGATCCTCAGGGTCTCCCCCAGCCCGCCGAGCACGACCTCCTGGTGGGCCACCATGCCGCGGATGCGTAGCCCGTGCACGCGGATCCCGGCGACGTCGGCGCCGCGGGCGCCCTCGAGCGCGGTGCTGGTGGCGTCCGGGACCGGGCCGCACCCCGCCTTCTGCCGGGCGGCCGCCACGATCTCGGCGGTACGCCGGGCCGTGCCCGACGGCGCGTCCGCCTTCTCCGGATGGTGCAGCTCGACGATCTCGACCGACTCGTAGAAGGGGGCGGCGATCTCGGCGAAGCGCATCATCAAGATCGCGCCGATCGAGAAGTTGGGCGCGACCAGCACCCCGACGCCGGACGCGTCCGCCAGCCACCCGCGGAGCGTCGCGAGCCGCTCCTCGTCGAAGCCGGTGGTGCCGACGACCGCGTGGATGCCGTGCCGGACGCAGAACTCCAGGTTGTCCATCACGACATCGGGATGGGTGAAGTCGACCACCGCCTCCACTCCGGCGGAGGTCAGGTCCTCGAGCGGGTCCCCCGCGTCGATCTCGGCGACCAGCTCGAGGTCGTCGGCGTCCCGGACGGCCCGGCAGACCTCCGAACCGACCTTGCCGCGCGCCCCCAGCACACCCACCTTGGTAACAGTCATCCCGACAACCTAGCGGCGAGGTCCGATGACCGGGCGTCGGACCGTCTGGCAGGCTGTGCCCCATGGTGGTGCAGACGATTCCTCCGCGGATCCGCTGGGCGGTCGAGATGATGGACATCCAGCCCGCCGACCACGTGCTGGAGATCGGCTGTGGACCGGGCGCCGGCGCCGAGCTGATCTGCAGTCGCCTGCAGAGCGGCAAGCTGTTCGCGATCGACCGCTCCGAGTCCGGGGTGGACCGCACCAAGCGCCGCAACGCCAAGTACGTCGACGCCGGGCGGCTCACCGTGCGCCAGATCGACCTGGCCACGCTGCGGGTCCCCGTGAAGCGCCTGACCAAGGTCTTCGCGTTCAACGTCAACCTGTTCTGGGTGCGCGACTGCGCCGACGAGGTCGCCCTGCTGCACGAGCGGGTGCTGCCCGGCGGCGCCGTCTACCTGTTCTACGAGGCCAACCGCTCCGAGCTGGTGCCCACGATGGTGCAGAAGACGTCCGCCGCGCTCTCCGGCGCCGGGTTCCGGGTCTCCGTGGTGGAGCAGAAGGCCCCCGCCGTGGTCGGCATCATCGGGAAGCGTTGAGACCTGAGCCTTATCTCCCTTCACATTAGGCGATTCCCTAATGTATCTTCGGTTCAGGAAATGACCGGGGAGGGCAGATGTCGGTGGCCGTGCTCACCGTGGACCAGCGCAGCAGTCGCTCGGGTCCCGACCTCGTGCCCGGGACGCTGGCCGCGCTCGGAGACGTCGCGCTGCTGCGCGGCTTCGAGCGCACCGCCGGCGACGAGTTCCAGGGCCTCGTCGACGACGCGGGGACGCTGGTGAGGGTCGTCGAGCACCTGCTCCGCGAGGACGCCTGGAACATCGGGGTGGGCATCGGCGAGGTCGAGGAGCCGCTGCCCGACCACGCCCGGGCCGGCCGCGGCCCGGCGTACCTCCACGCACGCAGCGCCGTGACCGCTGCGAAGACCAGCCCGTGGCACCTGCGGGTGGTCGGCGACCCCCCGACGGCGAGGTCGCTGGAGACCACCTTGTGGTTGTGGGCGGTCGTGCTCGGGCGGCGCACCGCCCGGGGCTGGGAGGTCGCCGACCTCGTCGAGCAGGGACTCTCCTACGAGCAGTGCGCGAAGCGGCTGGGCATCAGCCAGTCGGCGGTCAGCCAGCGGGCGCAGGCCGCCGGCCTCGTCGAGGGCCGCCGGGCCCGCGAGCTGGCCACCGAGCTGGCCACCGGCCTGCTGAGCGAGGGCAGCGCCACATGAGTGCCGCGAACTACGGGCAGCTGCTGCTCGCGCTGCTCGCCGCGGGCGTCCTCGCGGCCGCCTGGGGCTGGTCCCCGCTCGGCCAGCGGGTGTGGGCCCCGGCCGCGCTCGTGCTGCTCGCGGCCTCGGCCCTGTGTGCGGCCCTGCCCGACCGGGTCGACCTCGCCGGCCACCTCGGGCACACCGCGCTGGTCACGCTCGCGGGCGCGCTCGCCGTCCTGGGCGGCGGCCCGGTCACCAGCCGGGTCTTCGGGCTCGTCGACCGGGGCGAGCCGCCGGCCGGCTCGATGGACCGGGCCGGGCAGGTGCTGCGGGGCGGCGCCTGGATCGGCGCGCTGGAGCGGATCGCGATCTTCGTCTCCCTCACCACCGGCTGGCCCGAGGGCCTCGCGGTCGTGCTGGCCCTCAAGGGCCTCGGCCGCTACCCCGAGCTGCGGGCCGCCGAGAACGGCGTCCGCACCGGCGCCGCCGAGCGGTTCATCATCGGCACCTTCACCAGCGTGCTCTGGGCCGCCGCCTGCGCGGGCGTGGTGGTGCTGGTCGCCTGAGGCGTTGGCCTCGCCCCGGCCCTGCCTGGGCGGGTGCAGGAATCCCCGGCTGGCCGGGGAAACTCTCGCTTGAGGGGCGTTGCAACGCCCATCAAGCGCAGGAACCCCCGGCTGGCCGGGGATTCCTGCAGCGCTCTCGGGCCCCAGCAACCACAGCAGCCTCAACCAACGCCAAGCCGTTCTCGCCGGCCGACCCGGCTGACCCGGCGGGACGGCTCAGGCCGGGCCCACCACGGCGAGCACCTCGGCGCGGGTGAACAGCTCGGCGGCCAGCCCGCGCACCTCCTCGAGGGTGACGCCGTCGATGCGGCGCATCACCTCGTCGATGCTGAGCAGCTCGTCGTGGACCAGCTCGGCCTTGCCGATGCGCGACATGCGGGAGCCGGAGTCCTCCAGCCCGAGGACCAGCCCGCCGCGGAGCATGCCCTTGCCGCGGGCCAGCTCCTCGGCGCTGATGCCGTCGGCGGCCACCTTGGCCAGCTCGGCGCGCACGACCGCGAGCACGTCGTCGAGCTTGCTGGGCAGGCAGCCGACCGAGACCCCGACCAGGCCGGAGTCGGCGTGGTGGCTGGCGAAGGAGAACACCGAGTAGGCCAGGCCGCGATGCTCGCGCACCTCCTGGAAGAGCCGGCTCGAGGTGCCGCCGCCCAGCGCGGTGTTGAGCACGCCGAGCGCGAAGCGGCGTTCGTCGTGGCGGGTCAGGCCCTCCACGCCGAGCACGACGTTGACCTGCTCGAACGGGCGGCGGGCCTGCACCACCCCGGGCGCGACCCGCCGGGTCCGCGTCGCGTGCCGGGGCGGCACCGGCGCCTCCTCGCGGTCGAGCCAGCCGCCGCGGCCGAAGGACTTCTTGACCTGCCTGACCAGCGCCGTGTGGTCGATGTTGCCGGCGGCGGCCACCACGACGGTCGCGGGCCGGTAGTGGCGCTGGTGGAATCGCGCGATCTGGTCGCGGGTCAGGCTCGCGATCGACTCCTCGGTGCCGGCGATCGGACGACCCAGCGGGGTGTCCCCCCACGCCTGCGCGGCGAAGAGGTTGTGCACCACGTCGTCGGGGTCGTCGTCGTGCATCGCGATCTCGTCGAGGATGACGTCCCTCTCGGCCTCGACGTCCTCGGCCGCCAGCCGCGAGCTGGTGATCATGTCGCCGAGCACGTCCACGGCCAACGGCAGGTCCTCGTCGAGGACCCGGGCGTGGAAGCAGGTGTACTCCTTGGCGGTGAACGCGTTGAACTCGCCTCCGACGGCGTCCAGCTCCACGGAGATGTCCAGCGCCGAGCGCTCCTCGGTGCCCTTGAAGAGCAGGTGCTCCAGGAAGTGCGAGCAGCCGTGAAGGCTGGGCGTCTCGTCCCGCGAGCCCACGCCGACCCAGACCCCGATGCTGGCCGAGCGGACGCCGGCCATCTGCTCGGAGATCACCCGCAACCCGGCCGGCAGGACGGTACGCCGGACCTGCGAGGTCACCTGGCCCTCGTCGTCGGTGACGGTCTGGATGGTGCGCGTGGTCTGGTTGCCGGTCACAAGGGCCCTCCGGGTCTTCGCGGGGGTAGAACCGGACGACCGGCCAGCAGAAGCCTGCTGGCCGGTCGTCCGGGCGTCATGCCTGGTCACGCAGTGATCACTCCGCGGCCTGGTCCTCGGCGGCCTCGGCGGAGCCCTCGGACTCCTCGACCACCGGGGTCAGCGACAGCTTGCCGCGGTCGTCGATCTCGGCGATCTGGACCTGGATCTTCTGGCCGACCGAGACGACGTCCTCGACCGCCTCGACCCGCTTGCCGCCGGCGAGCGGGCGCAGCTTGCTGATGTGCAGCAGGCCGTCCTTGCCCGGCATGAGCGAGACGAAGGCACCGAAGTTGGTCGTCTTGACCACGGTGCCGAGGTAGCGCTCGCCGACCTCGGGCATCGTCGGGTTCGCGATCGCGTTGACCGCGGCCCGGGCCGCCTCGGCGGCCTCGCCGTTGGTCGCACCGATGTAGACGGTGCCGTCGTCCTCGATGGACAGCGTCGCGCCGGTGTCGTCCTGGATCTGGTTGATCACCTTGCCCTTGGGGCCGATGACCTCGCCGATCTTGTCCACGGGCACCTTGACGGTGATGATGCGCGGCGCGTGCACCGACATCTCCTCGGGCGCCTCGATCGCCTCGTTCATCACGTCGAGGATCACCATCCGGGCGTCGCGGGCCTGGGTCAGCGCCTGCGCGAGGACCTCGGCCGGGATGCCGTCGAGCTTGGTGTCGAGCTGCAGCGCGGTGACGAACTCGCGGGTGCCGGCGACCTTGAAGTCCATGTCGCCGAACGCGTCCTCGGCGCCGAGGATGTCGGTCAGCGCGACGTACTCCGTCTTGCCGTCGACCTCACCGGAGACCAGGCCCATCGCGATGCCGGCCACGGGGGCGCGCAGCGGCACACCCGCCTGCAGCAGGGACAGGGTCGAGGCGCAGACCGAGCCCATCGAGGTCGAGCCGTTGGAGCCCATCGCCTCGGAGACCTGACGGATGGCGTACGGGAACTCCTCGCGGCTGGGCAGCACCGGGAGCAGTGCCCGCCCGGCCAGCGCGCCGTGGCCGATCTCGCGCCGCTTCGGCGAGCCGACGCGACCGGTCTCGCCGGTGGAGAACGGCGGGAAGTTGTAGTTGTGCAGGTAGCGGCGGCTGGTCTCCGGGGAGAGCGTGTCCAGCTTCTGCTCCATGGTCAGCATGTTCAGCGTGGTGACGCCCAGGATCTGGGTCTCGCCGCGCTCGAACAGCGCCGAGCCGTGGACGCGCGGGATCACGCCGACCTCGGCGTGCAGCGGGCGGATGTCGGCGAGGCCGCGCCCGTCCATGCGCACCTTGTCGCGGAGCACCCGCTGGCGCACGAGCTCCTTGTTCAGCGAGCGGAACGCCGCGCCGATCTCCTTCTCGCGGCCCTCGAAGTCACCGGCGATCTTCTCGAGCAGGCCGGCCTTGATCTGGTCGATGCGCTCCTCGCGCTCCTGCTTGCCGGCGATCGTCAGCGCCTGCGCGGTCTCCTCGCGCACCGCGGCCTCGACCGCGGCGTACACGTCGTCCTCGTAGTCGAGGAAGACCGGGAACTCCTGGACCGGCTTGGCGGCCTCACGCGCGAGCTCGGCCTGGGCCTCGCACAGCTGCTTGATGAACGGCTTGGCAGCCTCCAGGCCGCCGGCCACGATCTCCTCGGTCGGCGCCTGGACACCGGACTGCACGAGGTGCCACGTCTTGTCGGTGGACTCGGCCTCGACCATCATGATCGCGACGTCGCCGGTCTCGGTGACGCGACCCGCCACCACCATGTCGAAGACGGCGTTCTCGAGCTGGCTGTGGCTGGGGAAGCCCACCCACTGGCCCTCGATGAGCGCGACGCGCACGCCGCCGACCGGGCCGGAGAACGGCAGGCCGGACAGCTGGGTGGAGATCGAGGCCGCGTTGATCGCGAGCACGTCGTACGGCGTGTCGGGGTCGAGCGCCAGGACGGTGATGACCACCTGGACCTCGTTGCGCAGGCCCTTCTTGAAGGTCGGGCGCAGCGGGCGGTCGATCAGGCGGCAGGTCAGGATCGCGTCCTCGGACGGGCGACCCTCACGGCGGAAGAACGAGCCCGGGATGCGACCCGCGGCGTACATCCGCTCCTCGACGTCGATGGTGAGGGGGAAGAAGTCGAAGTGGTCCTTGGGGTGCTTGCCGGCGGTGGTCGCCGACAGCAGCATCGTGTCGTCGTCGAGGTAGGCGGTCACCGAACCGGCGGCCTGACGGGCCAGCAGCCCGGTCTCGAACTTGACGGTCCGCTGGCCGAACTTGCCGTTGTCGATCACGGTCTCGACGGCGGAGATCACGGGACCCCCGGCGTTGTTCTCGGTCAAGGGGTTCATTCCTATCGATTCGCGGAGCGATCCGCGGCGTCCCGCCGGAGGCGGGGCTCGAAGAGCTCGAGTCTCCCGCCGGTCGCCTTCTCGTGAAGGGGGGCCGGTCTTCGATCGAGGCCCGCAGATCCCCCACGGCTGCGTTCAGCGTGGTCGGGATCCTGAGAGCCACTACCGAGGACCGGGCCGAAACGTGCGGGTCGCTCCTGGTGGCAATGATTTCAGTTGTGGTGCTGGTCCGACACTAGCGGTATCGGACCGAAATGCGAGCGGAGCGGCCGCCCCGAGCTGGGGCAGCCGCTCCGTGAGGTCATCGACGCAGGCCGAGGCGCTCGACGATCGAGCGGTAGCGCGCGATCTCGGTCTTCTGCAGGTAGTTCAGGAGGCGACGGCGCTGACCGACCAGCAGCAGCAGACCACGACGGCTGTGGTGGTCGTGCTTGTGCTGCTTGAGGTGCTCGGTGAGGTGGCTGATGCGGTGGCTCAGCAGCGCGATCTGCACCTCGGGCGAGCCGGTGTCGCCCTCGGTCGTGGCGTACTCGGCGATGATCTTCTTCTTGGTCTCCGCGTCGGTACCGATCGACATGCGGGGCTCCTTCCGGCCCGGTGGGCCTGCTCGTTGCGCGGCGCGCCGGGGCCTGTTCACCCGGGCACTCTCGATCCGCGGCCGTTGGACGGCAGTCGTGCGGTGGATCGCCGCCCGGATCGGTCGACAGACCGGGCCGGACAACCGGGCAAGGCTAGCAGCGCGCCGGGTCGGGCCCCAAAATGCAGCCCGGGCCGCCCCGCCGACGCGGGGAGGCCCGGGAGTCGCCCTGGGAGTCCTCTGGGGGGAGCTCAGACCGCAGGCGGCACGTCGTCGCGGCGCTCGGTCACGGTCCGCGACCCGTCCGCGTGCGTGGTCACCGCCGACGTACGGCGGCTCCGGTTGGCCTGCACGGCGGTCAGCGCGATCACCAGGAGGCCGGCGAGCGTCAGGATCCAGCCGACCATGGTGAGGTTCACACCGCTGAGCGCATCCTGCACCGCGAGGGCCAGGATGAGGCCCAGCGCGAGCAGGAAGACACCGAGTCCGTAACCCATTGCTACTCGTTCCCTTCGTCCGCCGCCCCGGCGGGACGGTCCAGCCAGGGAGGTACCCCCTGGTCGACGAGACGATGCCCGGCCCGACCGGCGGATAAACGCACCGGCCCGGGCGGTCAGCCGCCGAGCAGCGCGAGCACGGCGTCCCGGGCGGCCCGGGGGTCGGAGGCCGACAGGGCCGCCTCCGCCGCCTCCTCACAGGTCTCGATCGACACCGTCGAGAGCCGCGCGCCCACCGGGCGGACCGCCGCGGCGGCCATCGACAGCGAGGTGACGCCCATGCCGACCAGCGCGCACGCCAGCAGCGGGTCGGCGGCCGCCTCACCGCAGACGCCGACCGGCTTCCCGGCCTGCCGGCCCGCCTCGGCGGTGATCGCGATCAGCTGCAGCACGGCCGGCTGCCACGGGTCGGTCAGGTGGGCGAGGTCGGTCGCCATCCGGTCGGCGGCCATCGTGTACTGAGTCAGGTCGTTGGTGCCGATCGACAAGAAGTCCACGACCTCCAGCATCCGGTGCGCCAGCAGCGCGGCGCTCGGCACCTCCACCATCACGCCCGCCCGCAGGCCGTGGCGACGCACCTGGCCGGCGAACTCCGCGGCCTCCGCGACCGTCGCGACCATCGGCGCCATCACCCAGGCCTCGGCCCCGGTGCGCTCGGCCGCGGACGCGATCGCGTCGAGCTGCCGCTCGAGCAGGCCCGGGTTGTCGAAGGACAGCCGCAGCCCGCGCACGCCGAGGGCGGGGTTCTCCTCGCCCTCGTGGGTCGCGAAGGCGATCGGCTTGTCGGACCCGGCGTCCAGCGTGCGTACGACGACGTGGCCGCCCTGCCCGACGAACGGCTCGAGCACCCCGGCGTAGATCTCGGCCTGCTCCTCGACCGACGGCTCGTCCCGGCGGTTGAGGAAGCACAGCTCGGTGCGGAACAGGCCCACCCCCTCGACCGGCGCCTGCGTGGCCGCGCGCGCGGACTCGCCGTCCGCGACGTTCGCCAGGAGCTTGACCGGGGTCCCGTCCGCGGTGGCGCCGGGACCGCCCCAGGTGGCGAGCACCGCCCGCATCGCGCGGTCGGCCTCCACCCGCTGGCGGGCCAGCGACTCCTCCGGCTCGACCTCGACGGTGCCGGCGGTGCCGTCCACCAGGAGGGCCGTGCCGCCGGCGATGCCGGTCGCGCCGGCCGTGCCCACCACACAGGGGATGCCCAGCTGGCGGGCGATGATCGCGGTGTGGCTGGTCGGCCCCCCGCGCTCGGTGACCAGCGCGAGCACGACCTCCGGGTCCAGGCCGGCGGTGTCGGAGGGCGCGAGGTCCTCGGCCACCAGGACCGAGGGTCGGGACGGGTTGGGGACGCCGGGCTCGGGCTCGCCGACGAGCCGGGCGACCAGGCGGCGCTCGATGTCGTGCAGGTCGGTCACCCGCTCGGCCATCAGCCCACCCATGCTCGTGAACACCGAGACGAACTGCTCGACGCCGGCGCCGACGCCGGCCAACAGGTCCGCGCCGGTGCGCAGCTGCTTGCGCACCGCCGACCGCAGGCCCTTGTCGCGAGTCAGGCCCGCGCTCGCGAGGAGCACCTCGGCCGCCGCGCCGGAGGCCCGGCCCGCCTTGTGCTCGAAGCCCTTCGCGACCGCGTCCACGGCGGCGTCGTACGCCGCCAGCGCCTCCTCCTCGCCCGCGAAGCCGCCGGCCCCGAAGGCGGCGACCGCGGCCGGATCGACCTCGGCCCGCGCCACGAGCGCGGGTCCGTGGGCGACGCCGGGGACGACCGGCGTGCCGTGCAGGAGGGCGGGGGCGCCCGGTGTTGCCCTCGGCGTGGCGCTCGGGGTGGCGTCCGGCGTGGCGTCCGGGGACCGGTGGGTGTCGGAGCTGGTGACCATGCTCACAAGTTAACCCCGAGGCACCCTTGACAGTCAACACGTTCGGGCGTAAAACAACATATGCACAGATTGACCGAGGGAGAGGAGGACACCGATGACGATGTATGCAGAGGAACGTCAGCAGGCGATGGCCCAGCTGGTGGCCGAGCGTGGCCGGCTGTCGGTCGCGATGCTCGCCGAGGAGTACGACGTCACCACCGAGACCGTGCGCCGCGACCTCTCCGTGCTGGAGCGGATCGGCCTGGTGCGGCGGGTGCACGGTGGCGCCGTGCCGGCGCACAGCCTGGCCGTCATCGAGTCCGGCCTCGTCGAGCGCGACCGGGCCAACACCGACGAGAAGGACCGGATCGCCCGCGCCGCCGTGGAGCTGCTCCCGCCGCCCGGGTCGACGGTCCTCCTCGACGCCGGCTCGACCACCAACCGGCTCGCCAGCGCGCTGCCGCGCGACCACCGGCTCGTCGTCGTCACCCACGCGGTCCCGGTCGCAGCCCGGCTCGCCGGCAACCCGCAGATCGAGCTGCACCTGCTGCCCGGGCGGGTGCGGTCCACGACCCAGGCCGCGGTCGGCCCGGAGACCGTCTCGGCGCTGGCGAACCTGCGGGTGGACGTGCTGTTCCTCGGCACCAACGGCCTCACCCCGGACCACGGCCTCACCACCCCCGACTGGGACGAGGCGGCCACCAAGCGGGCGATGGTCGACACCGCGCGCCGGGTCGTCGTGCTCGCGGACGCCTCCAAGGTCGGCACCGAGTCCTCGCAGCGGTTCGCCTCCCTCGACCAGGTCGACGTGCTCGTCACCGACGACGCGGTCGCCACCGACGACCGCAAGCGGATCGAGGGCGCCGGGGTCGAGGTCGTGGTCGCATGATCCTCACCCTCACCCCCAACCCCAGCCACGACCGCACGGTCGCGCTGTCGGTCCCGCTCGAGCGCGGTGCGGTGCTGCGGGCCGAGTCGGTCACCGACCAGGCCGGCGGCAAGGGCGTCAACATCTCGCGCGCCTCGGTGGCCGCCGACATCCCCACGATCGCGGTGCTCCCCGCCCCGGCCGAGGACCCGTTCGTGCTGGAGCTGCTCGCCGCCGGGATCGACTGCCGTCCGGTCGCCACCGACGGGATGCTCCGGGTCAACATCACGATCAGCGAGCCGGACGGCACCACCACCAAGCTGAACAGCCCCGGCCCGACCGCGACCCCGGCCCTGCTGACCGCGCTGACCGAGGCCATGCTGCGCCGCGCCCCCTCGGCCGACTGGACGGTGCTCGCGGGTTCGCTGCCCCCGGGCACGCCGGCCGACTGGTACGCCGACCTCGTCGCCGTGCTGTGCGCGAACGGCGCCCGGGTCGCCGTCGACACCAGCGACGCGCCGCTGCAGGCCCTGGTCGAGGGCCTGCCCGGCAGCGCCCCCCACCTGATGAAGCCCAACGGCGAGGAGCTCGCCTCCTTCACCGGCGCGGACGCCGAGAAGCTCGAGTCCGACCCGCTCGCCGCGGCCCAGGCGGCCCGGGTGCTCGTCGAACGCGGCGTGGAGACCGTTCTCGTCACCCTCGGCGGCAACGGCGCCGTACTGGTCACGGCCGAGGGCGCCTGGCACGCGACTCCCCCGCCCACCACGGTCGTCAGCACCGTCGGCGCCGGCGACTCCAGCCTCTTCGGCTACCTCCTCGGGGACCTCCGGCGACGGAGCCCCGCCCAACGACTCGCGCTGGCCGTGGCCTACGGCAGCGCGGCAGCCGGGCTGCCCGGCACCACCATCCCGCATCCCGCGCAGGTCACGCCCGAGCTGGTCTCGGTCCGCGACCTCGACCTCACCCAAGGAGGGTGACGATGTCCGACCTGATCACCACCGATCTGGTTCGCCTCGACGTCGAACTTGGCTCCGACAAGCTCGACGTGATCCGCGCCCTCGCCGACGTGGTCAGGAGCGCCGGCCGCGCCACCGACACGTCCCAGCTCGTCGAGGACGCCCTCGCCCGGGAGGCCACGTCGCCGACCGGACTGCCCGGCGGCATCGCGATCCCGCACTGCCGCACGGCCGGCGTCGAGGAGCCCACCCTGGTCTTCGCCCGCCTGCGCCCGAAGGTCGACTTCGGCGCGAAGGACGGCCCGGCCGACCTGGCGTTCCTGATCGCGGCGCCCGCCGGCGGCGACAACACCCACCTCCAGTTGCTGACCAAGCTGGCCCGGGCGCTGGTCAAGGCCTCGTTCACCGATGCCCTGCGCGCGGCCGAGACCCGCGAGGAGGTCGTCGCCCTGGTCACCGAGGTCGTCAGCCCCGCACCCGCCCCGGCCAGCGCGGCACCCGCAGCGGCCACCGCGGGCGCCTCGGCCACCGCCACCGCGGGGCCGCCCGAGTCGGCCGCCGCTCCCGGCGCCGAGGCCGCAGCCGCCGGCACGGCGACCCCCGCCGCCGGGCACCGCAGCCTGGTCGCGGTCACCGCCTGCCCGACCGGCATCGCCCACACCTACATGGCGGCCGAGGCACTCGAGGCCGCCGCGGCCCGCGCAGGCGTCGAGATCCGGGTCGAGACCCAGGGCTCGGCGGGCTCCACGCCGCTGCACCACGACACGATCGCGGAGGCCGCCGCGGTGATCTTTGCGGTCGACGTGGGGGTCCGCGACCGGCACCGGTTCGCGGGCAAGCCGGTGGTCTCCTCCGGCGTGAAGCGCCCGATCGACGACGCCGACGCGATGATCGCGGAGGCACTGCGCTATGCCGACGACCCGCACGCACCCCGGGTGGAGGGCCACGCCTCCGCGGCCGAGGCGGCCGCTGGCGGGGAGCGCTGGACCCACCACGTCCGTCGGGTGCTGATGACCGGCGTCTCCTACATGATCCCGTTCGTCGCCGCCGGCGGCCTGCTGATCGCCCTCGGCTTCCTCTTCGCCGGCTACGAGATCGCCAAGGACGGCGGGGCGGCCGCGATCAAGATCATGGCCGACAACAACATCTTCGACCTGCCCGACCCTTCGGCCCTCGGGCTCGACCACGCGCTGTTGGACAACGGGTTCTTCGCCTACGTCGGCGCGGTCCTCTTCGTGCTCGGCGCCACGGCGTTCAAGTTCCTGGTGCCCGCGCTGGCCGGCTACATCGCGTTCGCGATCGCGGACCGGCCCGGCATCGCGCCCGGCTTCGTGATGGGCGCCCTGGCCGTCGACCTGGGTGGCTTCGGCCTGCCCCAGAGCGGCTTCCTCGGCGGCATCATCGGCGGCGCGCTCGCCGGCTTCATCGCCCTGTGGATCACTCGCTGGAAGGTCCAGACCTGGGCTCGCGGCCTGATGCCGGTGCTGGTCATCCCGCTGCTGACCACGCTGCTGAGCGGCATCGTCATGATCGTGGTGCTCAGCAAGCCGCTGGGCAAGCTGATGGACAAGCTCAGCGAGGGCCTGACCAACATGAGCCAGCACTCCAGCCTGTCCATCCTGCTCGGTGTGATCCTCGGCCTGATGATGGCCTTCGACATGGGCGGCCCGCTGAACAAGGTCGCCTACGCCTTCGCGACCACCGGGCTCGCCGCCGCGGCCACCGCGACCGACGCGCCCGAGCTCAAGGTGATGGCCGCGGTCATGATCGCCGGCATGGTGCCGCCGCTGGGTCTCGCGCTGGCCACCGTGATCAGGCCCGGACTGTTCAGCCTGCCCGAACGGGAGAACGGCAAGGCGGCCTGGGCGCTCGGGGCGTCGTTCATCACCGAGGGCGCCATCCCGTTCGCGGCGGGCGACCCGGTTCGCGTGATCCCCTCGATCATGGCGGGCAGCGCCGTGGCCGGTGGTCTCGCGATGGCGTTCGACGTGACCCTGCGGGCGCCGCACGGCGGGATCTTCGTGCTCTTCGCCGTCGGCCACATCTGGGGCTTCCTGATCGCCCTGGCCGCCGGCACCCTCGTCGCCGCCGCCTGCGTCGTCGCCCTGAAGTCGATCGGCGAGAGCGACGCCGAGCTGGAGCCGGTGTGACCGGCCCCTGACCGCGTAACGTCCGACCCGTCCACCACCGCAAGGAGAGTCATGCCCACCAAGTCCGTCGTCGTCGGCTCCGCCGTCGGCCTCCACGCCCGCCCCGCCGCGATCATCTCCGAGGCGGCCGCCGACCTCGACCACGAGGTGCTGATCGGCGTCCCCGGCGACGAGCCGGTCGACGCCAGCTCCGCGCTGCTGATCATGACCCTCGGTGCCGCCAAGGGCGACACCGTCGAGGTCTCCAGCGAGGACCAGGCCGCCCTCGACGCGATCGCCGCGCTGGTCGAGAAGGACCTCGACGCCTGAGGTGAGCCGCGCCAGCGGATCACCTCGTTGGTGGTCGAGCAGCGCCCGCGGATGACGAAGGAAGTCGCGACCGCGCGTGTCGAGACCCGGTGAGCCGCGCGCGAAGCTCAGCCCCCGACCGGCCTGCCGTCATCGACGGCGGGCCGGTCGCGCTCGCGCAGCGCGAGGTAGACCTCGCGCATCCCCACGGCCCGCTCGAGCTCGTGCACCACGCTGCCGAAGAACTGCTCGCGGTAGGTCTCGTCGGTCACCGACGAGACGGTGAGGTAGAGGCCGGAGAACGCCGAGAGGAACGTCGCGACCTGGAGCAGCGGCACCGACACGCTGTGCACGCCGGGGAGGCTCGCGGGTGAGGAGCCCAGCCAGGCCTTCATCACGGGGTCGGTCATCGTGAGGGCTCCGAAGACCATCAGGAAGACGAACACCGACAGGGTCAGCAGCAGCACCTGGACCGCCTGCACGACCACGAGCACCAGGATCAGGTTCCAGCGCTCGTAGCCGGTCACCTCCGCGTGCGCGGCGGGGTCGGCGTCGGGGTCCTCGACCAGCTCGCGGGACGCCCGCTCCAGCGGGGTCCCGCGGCAGGTGGCGAGCAGGAAGTCGTCGGTGACCGCGTCGTCGGCCCGGTCCACCTCCTCGGGCAGCCGGACGAGCAGGAAGCCGACGGCCAGCACCAAGAAGAGCACGACGGTCAGCCACAGCGCACCCGCGGTGAGGTTGGAGGCGACCTGCCACACCTCGGTGTTGATGAACAGGAACGTGATGAACAGCAGCAGCAGCGGCAGCGCCCGGGTGGTCATCGGCAGCAGCGTGCGCAGGCTGCCCGTGGTCCGCGCGAGCGCCCAGGTGACGATCGGCGCGGCATGCAGCCTGGTCAGCGCGTACCACGCCGCCGCGAGCAGCAGCAGCGAGGCCAGGGTCGCCGGACCGAGCGTGAGCTGGTCGGCGAACCAGGCCACCGCTCCCCCGGCGCCGGTCGCGACCACGGCCACCACGACGAGGAACGGCACCACCCGGCCCGGGCGGGCCGCCCGGCGGACGTGCGCGCGCTGCTCGGGCACGAAGTAGGTCAGGCCGTGGTGGAGGAACCACTCCTCGGCGGCCGCCCTCGTGTGCGCCGTGGCCGCGCTCACCCAGCCGCCCCCAGGACGGCGCGGGCCCGCTCGACGTCGAGGGCCATCTGCTCCACGAGCTCCTCGACCGAGGAGAACGCGGTCATCCCGCGCAGCCGCTCCACGAACGAGACCTCCACCTCCACGCCGTAGAGGTCGAGATCGGTGCGGTCGAGGACGTAGCTCTCCACCCGGCGCTCCCGTTGGCCGGCGAAGGTCGGGTTGGTGCCGACGCTGATCGCGGCGGGGAACACCTCGTCGGTGTCGCGGCGGCGCAGCCAGCCCGCGTAGACGCCGTCGGCCGGCGCGGCGGTCTGCGTGCCGGTGGGGACGTTGGCTGTGGGGTAGCCCAGCTCGCGGCCGCGCTGGTCGCCCTTGACGACGACGCCGCGCACGGCGTACGCCCGGCCGAGCGCCTCGGCGGCACCGGCCACGTCGCCGGCCGCCAGACAGGTCCGGACGTAGGTCGAGGACCAGACCTGCGGCCCACCGTCGAGGGCGATCCCCTCGGCGCGGAAGCCGAACCGCTCGCCGGTCGCGCGCAGGGTGGCGACGTCGCCCGCCGCCCGGTTGCCGAACCGGAAGTTGGCGCCGACCACCACCACGGCGGCGTGCAGGCCGGCGACCAGGACGCGCTCGACGAACTCCTCGGGCGTCCACGCGGCGACCCCCCGGTCGAAGGGGAGCGCCAGGACCGCGTCGGCACCGGCCTCGACGAGCAGTTCGGCCCGGCGCTCGAGCGAGGTGAGCGAGGTCGGGGCGTGCTCGGGACGCAGCACCGCCATCGGGTGCGGGTCGAAGGTGACCGCGACCAGGGTCAGGCCCTGCTCGCCGGCCACCTCCCGGGCCCGGGCGAGCACGTGCCGGTGTCCGAGGTGGACGCCGTCGAAGTTGCCGATGACGACGGCGGTCGGGCCCAGGTCGGCCGGGACCTCGTCGAGGGATCGCCACAGGTGCACGGCGAGAACACTACTGGCGGTGCTCAGACGAAGACCGCGGCCGCCCGTGCCTGGGCCCCGCGCGGCTCGTAGAGCGCGAGGAACTCGCCGTCCGGCGCGAAGACCGCCGTGAGCCCCGCGAGGTCGAGGTCGAGCGGCCGCCCGACCCGTACGTCGGCGGCGCCCGCGTCGTCGAGGTCGCGCACCGGGAAGGCGGACCGGGCCGCCTCCGCGATCGGGACCATCGCGAAGTGGTCCTCGAGCTCCTCCAGGGTGTGCGCGGCGGACAGGTCGTAGGGCCCGACGGCGGTACGCCGCAGCGCGGTCAGGTGCCCGCCCACGCCGAGCCGCGCCCCCGCGTCGCGCGCGACGGCGCGCACGTAGGTGCCGCTGGAGCAGCGCAGCGAGATCCGGACGTCGAGGCAGCCGCCCGCGGGCCGCAGGTCATGGACCTGCAGGTCGTGGATCGTGACCGGCCGGGCGGCGAGCTCGACCTGTTCGCCGTCCCGAACCCGCTGGTAGGCGCGCTTGCCGTCGACCTTGATGGCCGAGACCGCCGTCGGCACCTGCTCGATGTCGCCCACGAACTCCCCGAGCACCGCCCGGACGGCCGCCGGGTCCAGCCCCGCCGCCGGGGTGGTCGCGGTCGTCTCGCCCTCGGCGTCGTCGGTGGTCGTCGACTCGCCGAGCCGGACGGTGGCGTCGTAGGCCTTCTCGGTCAGCATCAGGTGCCCCAGCAGCCGGGTGGCGCGGTTCAGCCCGACCACGAGCACGCCGGTGGCCATCGGGTCGAGCGTGCCGGCGTGGCCGACCTTGCGGGTGCCGGCCAGCCGGCGGACCCGGGCGACCACCGCGTGGGAGGTCATCCCGGCGGGCTTGTCGACGACCACCAGCCCGGACCCGGCGACCTGGGCACTCACCGGCCGGCGTCGTCCTCGTCGGAGTCCGTGCGGCCGGCCGGGTCTCCGGCGACCTCGGCGTGCTCGTCAGCGTCCTCGTCGTCGTCCTCGCGGGGCTTGCGGTAGGGGTCGGTCTCCCCGGCGTACGCCGCGCTCGCACGCTGCGCCGCCACCTGCTCGTCGGCGGCCCGGGCCTTCGCGAGCACCTCGTCGAGGTGCCGGGCGGTCTCGGGCAGGGCGTCGTGGATGAAGGTCAGGCTCGGGACGTGGCGCATGCCCAGCTGCTTGCCGACCTCGGAGCGCAGCAGCCCCTTGGCCGACTCCAGCGCCGCCGCCGTGCCCTGCAGCGCGGCCTCCTCGGCACCGAACTCGCCGAGCACGGTGTAGAAGATCGTCGCCTGCTGGGTGTCACCGGAGACGCGGACGTCGGTGACCGTGACGAAGCCCAGGCGGGGGTCCTTGATCCGCCGCTCGAGCATCTCGGCCACGATGACCTGGATCCGGTCGGCGATCTTGCGCACCCGTGGGTTGCTCATGGTTCATTCCTACTCTTCGATGACGACCGGTCGAACCGCTGGTGCGGCGGACGGAGAGGCGGCCCGGCGAGGCCGGACCACGCTTCCCCTCCGCCGAAGGCGGCAGCAGCCTGGTTCGGCGGAAGGAAAGGCGGCCCGGCGAGGCCGGACCACGCTTCCCCTCCGCCGAGGGCGGCAGGAGCGTCAGCTCCTGGGGATCTCGCGCATCTCGAAGGCCTCCACGACATCGCCTTCCTTGATGTCCTGGAAGTTGCGGAGCACCAGACCACACTCGAAGCCCTCGCGGACCTCGGAGGCGTCGTCCTTCTCCCGCTTCAGGGAGGCCAGGTCGAGGTTGTCGGCCACGACGGCACCGTCCCGGATCACGCGTACCTTGGCGTTGCGCCGGATCACGCCACCGATGACCATGCAGCCGGCGATGTTGCCGATCTTCGACGAGCGGAAGATCGCGCGGATCTCCGCCTGACCGAGGGCCTGCTCCTCATACTCGGGCTTGAGCATGCCCTTGAGCGCCGCCTCGATCTCGTCGATCGCCTGGTAGATGACCGAGTAGTAGCGGATCTCGACGCCCTCCTTGTCGGCCATCTCCGTCGCCTTGCCCTGGGGCCGGACGTTGAAGCCGATGATGATGGCGTCGGAGGCCGCGGCCAGGTCGACGTTGGTCTCGGTGATCGCACCGACACCGCGGTCGATGACCCGGATGCCGACCTCGTCACCGACGTCGATCTTGGCCAGCGCGTCCTCGAGGGCCTCGACCGAACCCGACACGTCGCCCTTGAGGATGAGGTTGAGCTCCTGGCTCTCGCCCTTCTCCATGGAGGCCATGAAGTCCTCGAGCGTACGACGGACCCGGCGCTTGGCCTGCATGGCCGCACGCTCGCGCGCCTCACGCTTCTCGGCGATCTGGCGAGCCATCCGGTCATCGTCGACGACGATGAAGTTCTGGCCCGCACCCGGCACGGCGCTCAGGCCGAGGACCATCGCCGGACGCGACGGGTCGGCGACACTGAGCTCGTTGCCGTGCTCGTCGAGCATCGCGCGGACCCGGCCGTGGGCCGGACCGGCGACGATCGAGTCGCCCACGTGCAGCGTGCCGCGCTGGACCAGCACCGTCGCCACCGGACCACGACCGCGGTCGAGGTGCGCCTCGACGACGAGGCCCTGGGCGTCCTGGTCGGGGTTGGCCCGCAGGTCCAGGGACGCGTCGGCGGTGAGCACGACGGCCTCGAGCAGCTTGTCGAGGTTCAGCTCGGACTTGGCCGAGACGTCGACGAACATCGCGTCGCCGCCGTACTCCTCGGGGATCAGGCCGTACTCGGTCAGCTGGCCACGCACCTTGGTCGGGTCCGCGTCCGGCTTGTCGATCTTGTTGACCGCCACCACGATCGGCACGTTGGCCGCCTTGGCGTGGTTGAGCGCCTCGATCGTCTGCGGCATCACACCGTCGTCGGCCGCGACCACGAGGATCGCGATGTCGGTGGCCTGCGCACCACGGGCACGCATGGCGGTGAACGCCTCGTGACCGGGGGTGTCGATGAAGGTGATGCGGCGGTCCTCGCCGTCGACCTCGGTCTGCACCTGGTAGGCACCGATGTGCTGGGTGATGCCACCGGCCTCCTTGGCGACGACGTTGGCCTTGCGCAGCGCGTCGAGGAGCTTGGTCTTTCCGTGGTCGACGTGACCCATGACCGTGACGACCGGGGGCCGCACGACCAGGTCGGACTCGTCGCCCTCGTCCTCACCGAACTCGATGTCGAAGGACTCGAGCAGCTCGCGGTCCTCGTCCTCGGGGGAGACGACCTGGACGATGTAGTTGAGCTCCTCGCCGATCAGCTGCAGGGTCTCCTCGTTGACCGACTCGGTCGCGGTGACCATCTCGCCGAGGCTGAACAGCATCTGCACCAGCTGGGCCGGCTCGACGTTGATCTTCTCGGCGAAGTCGGTCAGCGACGCCCCGCGGGGCAGCCGGACGATCTCGCCGTCGCCCTTGCGGACGCGCACGCCCCCGATCGTCGGGGCCTGCATCGCCTCGAACTCCTGGCGACGCGCCCGCTTCGACTTGCGACCGCGGCGCGACGGGCCGCCGGGACGACCGAACGCGCCCTGGGTCTGGCCACGCTGGCCGGGGCGACCGCCACCGGGACGACCGCCACCGCTGGGACCGAACCCACCGGGACGACCGCCACCACCGGGACCGCCGGCGCCACCACGAGCGGGGGCACCACCACGACCGGGGGCGCCACCACGACCGGGGGCACCCGGACGACCGCCGGGCGCACGGCCACCGGGACCGGTGCCGAACGCGGCGGGCGACTTCGGCATCATCGCCGGGTTGGGGCGCGGCATGCCGGGACGCCCGGGGGCGCCACCGTCACGCCCGGCCGGCGGACGCGGCGGGCGCTGGTCGCCACCGGCACCAGCACCGGCACCAGCGCCAGCACCGGCACCGCCCTGGGGACGGTCGCTGGGCGCCGGACGACGGCCCATGCCCTGGCTGGACGCGAACGGGTTGTTGCCCGGACGCGGCGAGCCGGGTCGACCGACCGGACGGGGCGCCGGAGCCTTCGGGGCGGGCGCGGAAGGCGTCGCCTTCGCGGCCGGCGCCTCCGGCTGGGCCGGCGGGGTCGGCTTCTCGGCGGCCGGGGCAGGCGCAGGGGCCGGGGCCGGCTTGGGGCCGGGCCTGGGGGCCGAGGGAGCCCTGGGGGCCGGCGCCGCAGCGGCCGGCGCCGCAGCGGCCGGGGCCTCGGGAGCCTCGGGGGTCGGTGCCGGGGCGGCGGGCCGCTCGGCGGGCTTCTCCGCAGCAGGCTGCTCGGCGGCCGGGGCCGACGGCTTGGCCGCGGCAGGCTTGGCGGCGGCGGGCTTCGGCGCCGGGGCGGCCTCCGCCTGCTGCTGCGGTGCGGGAGTCTCGGACGGCGCCGAAGCACCGGCAGCCTTCAGCTGCTCGCCGAACTCCTTCTTGAATCGCATCTCGACGGGGGGCTCGACTGTCGAGCTCGCCGACTTGACGAACTCCCCCATCTCCTTGAGCTTCTCGAGAACGAACTTGCTCTCAACGCCGTACTGCTTGGCGAGCTCGTGAACTCGGGTCTTGGCCACGCTTCTCCTTATGGCCTCGAGACCCGGGTCCAGCCGAGCTGGGGATCCTCGAGACCGTTAGTGGTTGTGCAAACTCATCGCGAAGTACTCATCGAGTGCTCATGAGCTGCTGCTCCAGTTTCTTGTCGGTCATCAGGGCTTGGCTTGCCACGAGTCGAGGTACTCACGCACCAGCGTGGAGGACAGCCCGGTCCCGGCCCGGAGGGCGCGGGTGAAGGCCTTCCGCCGCACCGCGAGGTCGAAGCACTCGGACGTGGGGTGCAGGTGTGCGCCCCGCCCGGGTGCGGTGCCGTCGGGATCGGGAACGACGGCGCTGGCGCCGTGCGCGTCCGAGCCGGCGGTGACCCGCAGCAACTCGCGTTTGGTGGCCCGCTTCCGACAACCGATGCAGGTCCTGACCGGCCCCGACACGAGGTCGGTCTCCGGGCAGGGAACAGGGGCGTGTTGGCGAACCACTGAGGCAACCTTACCGTGCCCGGGCAGCGGATACCGAACCGAGGTTTTCGCGGCCGGCCGACCCGGCCCCGGCCAGCGTGCGTGCGCACCCACGATCTCCGGTCTCCTCCCCCCTGACCCGACGAGCCGTCCACCCCTCGGGAGGGGGGCGGGCCGGATCCCGGTGGACGCGACGACGTACCCCAGACCCCCACCCAGGCCGCTGCGGATTGGCGACAAACCGCACCCAGACGACCCGGAGATCTGCGGTTTGCCACCAAACCGCAACCGCCCCCGCCAGCGGTGAGCCCTCCACCGAACCCAGCGCGGAAACGGTGGCCCACCCACCGCCGTACCCCAGACCCCCACCCAGGCCGCTGCGGATTGGCGACAAACCGCACCCAGACGGCCCGGAGATCTGCGGTTTGCCGCCAAACCGCAGATCCAGGTGGCAGCCCCACGGCGACCGAGCCCACCCCGCGGCCGCCGCTCGCTGCGCTCGCCGGGCTCGTGGGCAGGTTCAGGCAGTGCGGCTTCCGCCGAGTCGGCGCTCCTCGTCAGCCTTCGGTTGCCTCGTCGCTCCGGATGTCGATGCGCCAGCCGGTGAGGCGGGCGGCGAGGCGGGCGTTCTGGCCCTCCTTGCCGATGGCCAGCGAGAGCTGGAAGTCCGGCACGACCACGCGCGCGGACTTCGCGGCCGCGTCGACGATCTCGACCGAGGACACCCGGGCGGGCGAGAGTGCGTGCGCGACCAGCTCGGCGGGGTCCTCGGACCAGTCGACGATGTCGATCTTCTCGCCGTGCAGCTCCGACATCACGTTGCGGACCCGCTGTCCCATCGGGCCGATGCACGCGCCCTTGGCGTTGACGCCCTGTGCCCGGGTGAACACCGCGACCTTGGTGCGGTGGCCGGCCTCGCGGGCCAGCGCGGCGATCTCGACGGTGCCGTCGGCGATCTCGGGCACCTCGAGCGCGAAGAGCTTCTTCACCAGGTTCGGGTGGGTGCGCGACAGGGTGATCTGCGGGCCGCGCATGCCCTTGCGCACCGAGACGACCAGGCACTTGATGCGGTCGCCGTGCTGGTAGCGCTCCCCGGGCACCCGCTCGCCGGCCGGCAGCAGCGCCTCGATCTTGCCGAGGTCGACCATCACGTCGTCGGGGTTGCGACCCTGCTGGATCACCCCGGAGATGATGTCGCCCTCCTTGCCGGAGAACTCCCCGAACTTGATGTCGTCCTCGGCGTCGCGCAGCCGCTGCAGCATGATCTGCTTCGCGGTCGTGGCCGCGATCCGGCCGAAGCCCTCGGGCGTGTCGACGTACTCACCGACGACGTTGCCGTCCTCGTCGACCTCGGCCGCCAGCACCGTGACGTGCCCGGTCTTGCGGTCCAGCTGGACGCGCGCGTTGTCCCGCGCGCCCGGGGTCTTGTGGTACGCCGTCAGCAGCGCCTGCTCGATCGCCTCCACCAGGACGTCGAAGGAGATCTCCTTCTCCCGCTCCAGCATCCGCAGGATGCTCAGGTCGATGTCCATCAGGCGTCCTCTTCCTCGGTGTCTTCAGTGCGGGCGCCGGAGCCCGGCTTGCGGTTGAACTCGACCTGGACGAGGGCCTTGGCGACGTCGGCGTACGCCACGTCCTGCCGGTGGCCCGAGACGTCCAGGGTGGCCTTGTCCTCGTCGCTGTCGAGGATGCGGCCGGTGTGGCTGGAGCCGTCGGCCAGCGTGACCTTCACCAGCCGGTCGGCGTTGCGGCGCCAGTGGCGCGGAAGCGTGAGCGGACGGTCCACACCCCGGGAGGTGACCTCGAGCGTGTAGGGCTGCTCCCCCATCACGTCGGAGCTGTCGAGCACCTCCGAGACCTTGCGGGTCGCGTCGGCCACGTCGTCGAGGGTGACCCCGCCGTCCCTGTCGACGGCGACCCGCAGGACCCGGCGCTTGCCGGCCGGAGAGATCTCGA
Organism: Nocardioides panaciterrulae; assembly: GCF_013409645.1. Taxonomy (NCBI): domain Bacteria; kingdom Bacillati; phylum Actinomycetota; class Actinomycetes; order Propionibacteriales; family Nocardioidaceae; genus Nocardioides; species Nocardioides panaciterrulae. Next base: position 2,588,593 of record NZ_JACCBG010000001.1, read on the forward strand.
CGGCCTCCAGATCGAGGCCGAGGGCGCTCAGGGGGTCGACCAGCTCCTGCTCGATCCGGTCCCGGACGGCGTCCTGCCTGGCACTGCTCACGGGTGCGACCTCCTTGTGCTGTTGTCGAGGAACCACGATAGCCGCTGGTCACCGCCCGGTTCATCTCGCCGGAGCCGGCCGGGGACCACGCCCACGGCGTACGTCGTCCTCCGCGGGCCCCCGGCCGGCCCGCGGCGATAGGGTCGGCGGCGTGTCCGACCACCGCCACCGCACCGCGCCGCCGGCGCTCGGCCGCCGGACCCTCGCCGCCGGCCTGGTCCTCGGGGTCGCGGCCGCCTCCGGGTGTGATGCTCATCGCGGCGGGACGGCAGCCGCCCCGGGCGTGTCGGCGACGCCGGATCCGGACCTCGCGCTGGTCGACCGGGTCACCGGCCAGCTCACCGAGCTGCTGGGCCAGGTCAACGCCCTCGAGGCGCGCTTCCCCTCCCTGCGCTCCCGGCTGCGACCGTGGCGCGAGCTGCACACGGCCCACCTCCAGGCGCTCGACGCCCCCGCGCCGGTGGACGGCGGCGGCGCGCCGGGCGACGCCACGGCGCGCACCCCGGCCGCCGCGTGGCACGAGCTCACCCGGCACGAACAGCTCGGGCGACGCCACCTCGCCGACGCGTCCGTGGCAGCCGCGAGCGGCAGCCTGGCGAGGGTGCTGGCCGCCATGGCCGCCGGCGCCGCCCAACGGCTCGCCGCCGACGCGCAGCACGGGAAGGTCGCGGCCGCGTGAGCGAGATCGAGGCCCTGCAGGCCACGCTGGCCGCGGAGCACGCCGCGGTCTACGTGTACGGCGTCCTCGGTGGCCAGACCACGCAGTCCGGGGAGCCGGCCCTCTTCGCCGCGGTCACCAGCGCCTACACGACGCACCGGGGCCGCCGGGACGTGCTGACCCGGGACCTCACCGACCTCGGGGCGGACCCGGTCGCGGCCGCGGCGGCCTACGACGTGCCGGCGCCGCTGCGCGCCCCCGCCCAGCTGTGCCGCGTCGCGCGCGACGTGGAGGACGCCTGCGCGGCGACCTACGCCGCCCTCGTGGCGAGCACCACCGGGCACCGGCGCCGCTGGGCGGTGACGGCCCTGGAAGACGCAGCGGTCCGTGTGCTCGCCTTCCGGGGAACTCCCGAGATGTTCCCCGGAGCTGACGAGTACACGGACCGCTGAGGCCGAGGCTGGAGGTCGGCCGGAAGGATCTCGCCCGACGTGGGGGGACTGACGATCTCCTGTGCAAGATCATGCAGCAGCGGCCGGTTCAAGGGCGAGATCCGCTCCCCCTCATGATTTCGCATTGCAGGAACCTGCAACCGGGCCCGCAGGTCAGGCCCAGCCGGCGACGACCGCCAGGAGGTCGGAGAGCCGCTCGACCACCGCGTCCGGTTCGCCCTCGGTGTGCCCGACCTGGTTCGCCGGGATCGCGCTGTGCGGGACGTGGACCGCACGCAGCCCGGCGTTCCGCGCACCCCAGATGTCGTCGTAGAGCCGGTCCCCGACGTACACGCAGCGGGCCGGGTCCTCGACGCCCACCGCGGCCATCGCGGCCGCGAACGCGTGCGGCGACGGCTTGGTCCAGGAGATCTCGCTCGTGTAGACGTCCCCGTCGATGAGGTGCAGCACGCCGTCGCGCTCGAAGAAGCCGCGGTGCCACTCCCGCGGCCAGATGGTGTTCGAGAGCACGCCGACCTTCAGGCCCTCGGCACGCAGCGCCTCGAACAGGGGCCCCACCTCCGGATCGGTGGCGGTGTGCGGCTCCCAGAACTCGTAGTAGGCGTCGAGCAGCTCCGGGTCGTGCTCGAGGCCGGCCGCGTCGAACAGGTCGCCGAGGCCCGCGCTCCGGTGCTGGTCGCGGCTGCGGCCCCAGACCACGTCGCCGGCGGCGTGCAGCCGCCGCGCGTTGACGTGGTGGTCGTGCTCGGAGTTCACCACGGCCCGGGCCAGCGCCAGCGACTCGGCGTGGAAGTCGATGTCGTGCCACTTGGTGAGGGTGCCGCCCCAGTCGAAGATGACCGCCTCGACGCCCCGGCCCTCAGGCACGCACGCGCCTCACCACGTGGTCGACCAGGTGGTCGGCGGGCACCTCCTGCCGCTCCCCGGTGGCCCGGTCCTTGATCTCGATCGTGCCCTGGGCCAGGCCCTTGCCGACCACGACGATGGTGGGCACGCCGAGCAGCTCGGCGTCCTTGAACTTCACGCCGGGGCTGACCTTGGGACGGTCGTCGTAGAGCACCTCGACGCCCTGCCCGGCCAGCTCGTGCGCGACCCGCTCCGCGACCGCGAAGACGTGCTCGTCCTTGCCGGTGGCGACGATGTGCACGTCGGCCGGGGCCACCTCGCGGGGCCAGGCCAGGCCCAGCTCGTCGTGGGTGCCCTCGGCGATGGCGGCCACGGCGCGGGACGGGCCGATGCCGTAGGAGCCCATCGTGACGGTCACGAGCTTGCCGTTCTCGTCGAGCACCTGCAGGTCCAGCGCGTCGGCGTACTTGCGGCCGAGCTGGAAGATGTGGCCCATCTCGATGCCGCGCGCCGCCTCGAGGGTGCCCTCGTCGCAGCTGGGGCAGGCGTCGCCGTCGCGGACCTCGGCGGCCTCGATCGTGCCGTCGGGGGTGAAGTCGCGGCCCGCGACCAGGTCGATGACGTGGCTGCCCTCGACGTCGGCGCCGGTGACCCACCGGGTGCCCTCGACGACGCGCGGGTCGACGAGGTAGCGGATCCCGGTGGCGTTCTTCTCCCCCAGCGCGCCGGGCCCGATGTAGCCCTTGACCAGCGCGGGGTGCTTCTTGAACTCGGCCTCGTCGAAGGGCTCGACCTCGATCGGCTCCAGCTGGCCCTCGAGCCGCTTCTGGTCGACCTCACGGTCGCCGGGGAGGCCGATCGCGATCGGCTCGCGGGTGCCGTCGGGGTGCTTGAGGGTGACCAGCACGTTCTTCAGGGTGTCCCCCGCGGCCCAGGGACGGTCCTCGCGGGGGAACTTCGCGTTCAGGAGGCCGACCAGCGAGTCGATGGTGGGCGTGTCCGGGGTCGCCTCGGCGTGCGCGTCGGGCACGCCGTCGTACGACTGCGGGGCGGGGGCGCGCACCTCGACCGCCTCGACGTTCGCGGCGTAGTCGCACCGGGTGCAGCGGACGTAGGTGTCCTCACCCACCGCGGCCTTGGCCAGGAACTCCTCGGACTTCGATCCGCCCATGGCACCGGAGGTCGCCTTGACGATGACGTACTCGAAGCCGAGCTTGTCGAAGATCCGGATGTAGGCGTCGCGGTGCTTCTGGTAGCTGGCCTCGAGGCCCGCGTCGTCGACGTCGAAGGAGTAGGAGTCCTTCATGACGAACTCGCGGCCGCGCAGCAGGCCGGCCCGGGGCCGCGCCTCGTCGCGGTACTTGGTCTGGATCTGGTAGATCGACAGCGGCAGGTCCTTGTACGACGAGTACAGGTCCTTGACGACCAGCGTGAACATCTCCTCGTGGGTGGGCCCGAGGAGGTAGTCGTTGCCCTTGCGGTCCTGGAGCCGGAACAGGCTGTCGCCGTACTCGGTCCAGCGTCCGGTCGCCTCGTAGGGCTCGCGGGGCAGCAGCGCGGGGAACGACAGCTCCTGGGCACCGATCGCGTCCATCTCCTCACGGATGATGTTCTCGATCTTGCGCAGCACCCGGAGGCCGAGGGGCAGCCAGGTGTAGATGCCCGGGGCGGCGCGCCGGATGTAGCCCGCCCGGACCAGGAGCCGGTGGCTCGGCACCTCGGCGTCCGCGGGGTCCTCTCGCAGGGTCCGCACGAACAGGCTCGACATCCTCAAGATCATGCGGGCAAGGCTAGCCGTGGGCCCCGCGGCGCCGCGAACCAGTTCCGCCGCGACCGCAACCTTCCCGGCCGGCGGCTCGTCATGCAGGTATGAAGCGTTCGTTCGCCGCCGTCGCGGCCGCCTCCGCCACCCTGCTCCCCGCCCTGGTCGTCGGCCTGGTCCTCGGCCTCGCGGCGCCGGCCGCCGCGGTCCCCGACACCCGCTTGCGACCGGGCGCGCTCGAGCGCGGCCCCGACGTCACGATCCCCCACATCGAGGGGACGACCGTCGTGGACGGCGACACCCGCATCCGGGTGCCCGCCGGCCAGGTGCGGCTGCTGGGCACCTCCGGCCCGGCGTACGTCGTGGGCGCGAGCGACAGCTCCGGCACCGACCACTTCCGCGTGCTGCGGCTCACCGCGTCCGGCGGCCGGACCGTGGTGCTGCGCGGCGTGCCGATCTGGGACACGTGGCTGTCCGGTGACGGCGCCCGGCTCGCCTGGGCCGACCAGGGGCGGCACCGCACCGGGATCCGGGTGTGGGACAGCCGCGACGGCCGCCTGGAGGCGCACCGGCGCTTCCTGGGTGCGGTAAACATCCTCGACTTCGCCGGGACCCGGATGGTGCTGGGCGGCTGGGGCCCCGACCGCACCTTCTGGTGGAACACCGGCACCGACGGGACCAGGCGGATCGCACAGCGTCCCGGCTATGCGGCGAAGATCAGCGCGGACCGGGTCGCGACCTACGACCGCGACCCCTACGACGGCGGCTGCTCGGTCGTGTCGACGCTGCGGGGGCGCGACCGGGTGTGGCGCTCGTGCGACGAGCGGGTGCAGGTCTTCTCGCCGCGCCACGGCCGGATGGCGACGATCCCGATCCTCGCCGACGGGCTCGGCGCCCGGGACACCTGGGTGCGCGCCGCGGGCGGCCGGCTGCTCGCCCACTACTCCGCCCGCTACTTCGGGCTGCTCACGTGGGAGACCGAGAAGGCGCTGCTGCTCGACACCAACGGGGCTCGCAAGGCCGCCACGGTGCGGTGCGTGGTCGCCGACTGCGAGCGCGCCTCGGCGTTGCGTCCGCTGCCCGACCTGCGGTGACCCGGCCCGCGGGGATCCGGCCCGGTCCCCGGAGTCTCGGAGCACTCCCGGAGCAGAGAGGGAGCCCCGGTCAGAACATCACGGTCGCGAAGCGGGCGGTCTCCCGGAACCCGACCTTCTCGTAGGCGGCCCGGGCGGCCTCGTTCCACTCGTTGACGTAGAGCGAGACCACGGGCGCGATCTCCTGGCGCACGAACTCCGCCACCGCGGCCATGCCCGCGGTGGCCAGGCCCTCGCCGCGGCGGTCGGGCGGCACCCAGACGCCCTGGACCTGGGCGGCGTACGGCGTGGCGCAGGCGACCTCGGCCTTGAACACCAGGCGGTCGTCGTCGAAGCGCGCGAACGACCAGCCGCGGCTGACCAGCTGGGTCACCCGGGCGCGGTAGAGCTCCGCGCCCCCGCCGTACTCGGGTGAGAGCCCGACCTCCTCGGTGTACATCGCCACGCAGGCCGGGTAGAGCTGGTCCAGGTCGGCGCGGGTGGTCCGGCGTACGCCGGCGTCGGGGCGGACCGCCGGGGTGGTCGCGATCTCCAGGTGCGGCTGATTCCAGCGGATCTCCCGCGGAGCGCCCCAGGCATGGGCGACCTCGTTCCAGAACACGCGCACGGCGTCCTGGGGTCCGACGATCGTCGAGACGGAGCGGCCGCGCACCAGGGCCCGGTCCGCGAACGCCCGGGCGTCCGCCGGGCGCGCCTGCACGGGCACCAGGTTCGCGCCGACGTGGCAGGCCGCCACCAGCCGGCCGTCCTCGAACCGGCCCCACATCTCACCCCCCAGCCAGCGCGGCTCCAGGGTCGTGGTGCGAGCCCGGTGGTCGGCGAACACGTTGACCACCGGATCCCGCTCGGCGAGGTGCAGGAAGTCGTCGAGGTCCGGCGGCCCCAGGGGGCGCACCCCGTGGCGGGTGGTCAGCACGCCGCGAGCCTACGCGGCACCCGGCCGTGGCGGCAGCAGCGATCGGCCCGGCCGCGGCCTCACTCGTTCCAGCCGCTGTTGTAGACGTCGAGCCCGAACCGGTCCAGGCCGTCGGCGCGTGCGTAGCCGAGCTTGCGCAGCCCGAAGACCTCCTCGATCGAGGCCAGCAGGGAGTAGTGGTTGTAGGGCGTCGTGCTCCACGTGTGGGGGTGCACGAACGGCGAGATCGCCAGCGCGCCGATCCGGCCGCCGCCCGGTCCGGCGATCCCCGGCGCCGGGCTGTTGGCCGACGCGCCCTCCCCGCAGCAGGCGCTCGCGTCGCTCTGGGGGCCGTCGGACTCGTCGGCGGTGATGACCAGCAGGCCGTTGCGGCGGAAGGCGGGAGACGCGAGGATCCGCGGGATCCACCGCTTCATCCAGGCGTTGACGCCCTTCAGCCCACCGGGGCCACCGTCCGCGCACGTCGCGTCGTGGCCGTCGTGGCACAAGTCCGGCGTGACGTAGGTGAGGTTGCGGGTGTGCCGTGCCTTCGCGAGGTCGTGGGTGAGCCGGCTGAGCGGCACCACGTGCCGCTTGCAGTAGGTCGGGCGGTCGACGATCGAGGAGAAGTAGACGAACGGGTCGTGCCGGGCGGCGTACTGGCTCGTGGCGCTCGCCTGCTGGGTCCGGTCCCGGGTGTCCGGGGCCGGGTGCTGGCAGGGGCGCGCCATGTCCTCCATGTAGCCGCGCCAGGTCAGGTCGTGGCGGGTCAGCTGCACCGGGAGGCTGGCCACGCCCTTCGGGAAGACGCAGCCGGTCCCCTGGGCCTGGCCGGGCGCGACCGTCCCGGTCTGCACGAACGTGGAGAAGACCTGGCAGTCGCCCTGCATCTGGGGGTTCGGCCCCTGGCCGGAGACCTGCGCGACGTAGTTGGGCTGCGAGTTGTGGGCGGTGCCGTAGTAGTTGTTCATCAGCACGCCCCGGCGGCGCAGGGTCCGCGCGAGGTACGGCGCGGCCGAGTCGGGGCCCCAGGTCTCGTCGTAGCCCTTGTTCTCGATGTTGACGACGAAGACATGCCGGATCGGCGGCACGTACCTCGCGGTGGCGGCCCGGGCCGGCGCCCCGGAGGCCCGCGGCGCCGAGGGCGAGCCGGGGTGCGGCGCGGCGACGGCGGGCGGCAGCACCAGGGCGGCCACGGTGAGCAGCAGGAGCAGCAGCGGCAGGCGGTGCCCGGTCGACGTCCTCACGGTCCTCACTGCGGCAGCCTCCATCCCAGTCGGGTCGCGAGCTCCCTCAGCTCCGACCACTCAGCGCGTTCCGCGGCGGACTCACCCTCCCCCGCCGTGCACCCGGTCGGCACCACGGGCGGCACCTGGTAGGTGGTCGACGAGAGGTCCGGGCCACGCTCGAAGTCCAGGACCTCGGCGATGTTGCGGGCGTGGCGGTCCCGCGGCGTGAGCGGCTCCAGACCCCAGCGCCACTCGATCATCCGCAGGATCGACGTGTGGTCGTAGGTGTGGTGCGCGACGTGGCCGCGGCGGGCCAGCGGGGAGATCAGCACCGCCGGCACCCGGAAGCCCCGCAGCGACATCTTCCTCCAGGCGTCGGGGGCGTGGGCCGGGGCGACGTGGTCGTAGAAGCCGCCCCACTCGTCGTAGTTGACGACCAGCACGGTCTTCTCCCAGCCCGGACCGTTGCGGACGGCGTCGTACACCTGGTTGAGGAAGTGCTCCCCGGCCCGGATGTCGGCGTGCGGGTGGTCGTCGCTGGAGGTGCCGGACCCCTCGTCGGTGAACTGGGGGTCGACGAACGACACCGCGGGCAGGGTGCCGGCCGCGGCGTCGGTGAGGAACTGCGCGAACGGCACCGAGATGTCGAGGTGCTTGTCGTACCAGAGGGCCGTGAACGGCACGTCGGAGAAGTAGTAGCGACCGGTGACGCCCTGGCCGGCCAGCCGGTCCCAGATCGTCGGGAGGGTGCACTGCGCGGTGCTGTTGTGGACCCGGTCGGTGCGCGCCGCGTGCTGGTAGAAGCGGTTGGGGTAGGTCTCGGCCATGGTCGCGGCGAAGTAGCGGTCGAAGGTCGTCCAGTCCCCCGCGGCCCGGCCGAGGAAGGCCAGGTCGTCCTGCTCGTAGTAGCCGATCGCCAGCAGGTCGTTCTCCCCCGAGCGCAGGAAGCCGTCGCAGCGCCCCCGGTCCAGCTGGATCCGGCCGCCCTCCCAGGAGTGGTCGGGGTCGGCGTAGCCGCAGCTCGCGAAGACCTCGAGGTGGTGGGTGGGATGGACCCGGCCGTACCGGTCGCGGAACCTCAGGCCGGCCTGCCTGCCGTCCGCGCCGGGCAGCCAGCCCAGGAAGTGGTCGAAGGAGCGGTTCTCCATCATCACGACCACCACGTGCTCGATGCCGGAGTGGGCGGGGTCGGGCAGCGGAGGGGCGGCCGCCTGCGCCTGGTCGGGCCACCACCGGCCGGCGGCAGCCGCGACGACGAGTCCCGAAGCCGCGGCCGTACCCAGCAGGTCTCGTCGCGAGAGCGTCACGCCCGCACTATCCCGGATCGCCGCGCCGCCGGCCACCGCCCGATCCCACTGTTCACCGGCCCGTCACCCGCATGCCGCCCGATTGTCGCCCGGCCGTCGGCGAGCACGCTGCCCGCCCGACTGCTCCTCGTCTACCCTCGTCGCGTGGAGGGTGAGCGCGGGGACGCCGTGGTGCCTGAGGGCGACCTCAGCGTGCTGCTACGGGTGCAGGCCCGGATCTCGAGCGTCCTGGACCTGCCGACGGTGCTGCGGCGGGTCGTCGAGGCCGGCCTCGAGCTGACCGGCGCCCGGTACGGCGCCCTGGGCGTGGTCGCGGCCGACGGGCGGGACCTCGAGCAGTTCGTCCACGTCGGGATGGACGCCGCGACGGTCGAGGCGATCGGCCATCTCCCCGAGGGCAAGGGCCTGCTCGGCGCGCTCATCGACGACCCGCGGCCGATCCGGCTCGCGAACCTCTCCGAGGACCCTCGTTCGAGCGGCTTCCCTGCCGGGCACCCCGAGCTGCGGGGCTTCCTGGGGGCGCCGGTGCGGATCCGCGACAAGGTGTTCGGCAACCTCTACCTCGCGACGTCGGAACCCGGGGCGTTCACCGAGCGGCACGAGCAGCTGGTCGTCTGGCTGGCGAACGTCGCGGGCACCGCGATCGAGAACGCCCGCTTCTACGACACCGGGCAGCGTCGGGAACGCTGGCTGCAGGCCTCCAGCGACACCACGCTGCGGATGCTCACCGGCACGCCGGTGGAGATGTTCGAGTCCATCGCCCGCAGCGTGCTGGAGCTCTCCGAGGCCGACGTGGTCACGGTCATCCAGCCCGCGGCGGACGGGGAGTCCCTGGTCGTCGAGGTCGCGGTCGGCGCCGGGGCCGAGGAGCTGATGGCCTCGTCCTACCCCAGCGCGGGCACGCTGACCAAGCACGTGCTGGAGACCGGCACCCCCGTGGTCGTGGACAGCACCCGCGACCGGCTCCCCCAGCCGCTGAGCGTCTACCTGTCCGCGGTGGTGCCGGTCGGGCCGGTGATGGTCCTGCCCCTGGTCGGCACCGTCACGGCCAAGCCCCGGGGGGTGCTGATGGTGGGCCGGCTGCGGGGGCGCCGTCGCTTCGACGACGACGAGGTCGACATGGCCAGCGGCTTCGCCAACCACGCCTCGATCGCCCTGGAGCTGCTCGAGGCACGACGCGACCAGCAGCGGGTGCTGCTGCTCGAGGACCGCGCCCGGATCGCCCGCGACCTGCACGACCACGTGATCCAGCAGCTGTTCGCCGCCGGCATGGGCCTGCAGGGCGTCGCCGCAGGCCTCGCCGGGCAGGAGGCCGCCCAGGTGGAGCGGATCGTCGGGCAGGTCGACGAGGCGATCCGGCAGATCCGGTCCTCGATCTTCCAGCTCACCCCCCAGCGGTTCAGCGGCCAGCTGCGCAAGGCGGTGCTGGAGGCCGCGGCCGAGGTCACCCCGGCGCTGGGGTTCTCCCCCGACGTCGGCTTCAGCGGCCCCGTCGACCTGCTCAGCGACCCGGACCTCACCGCGGACGTCGTGGCCGTGGTCCGCGAGGGCCTGACGAACATCGCCCGGCACGCGAACGCCTCGGGTGCCCAGGTGCTCGTGTCGGGCACCACCGAGCAGATGACCGTGACCGTCACCGACGACGGGGTCGGGCTGGGCGAGGTCGGCCGGCGCAGCGGGCTGGACAACATCCGGCGCCGGGCGAAGCGCCGCTCAGGGACGCTCTCGTTCGAGGACCGCGCTCCCGGCACCCGGGTCACCTGGACCGCTCGGGTCGGTTGAGGTCGGGTGGGCCGGTACGACGGCCACCGAGCAGTGGGCGTGCTCGGCCACGGCCCGGCGTACACCTCCCAGCCCCCACGGCCCGGGACCGTGGCGCGGCCGGCTGCCGAGCACGACGAGGCCGGCCGCCTCCGACAGCCGGGTCAGGTGGCCCACCGCGGGGCCACGGACCAGCTCGCTCTCGACCCGCACGTGCGGGTAGCGGTCGGACAGCGCGGCCACCTGCTCGGCCAGCACCTTGCCCTCCGGGGTGTCCCCGGTGACCGGGCCCTCGTGGACCCGGTGGTGCCCGCCCACCTCGACGGGCAGGCACCGGGTCACCGTCAGCGGCGCACCGTGACGGCTGGCCTGGTCGAAGGCGAAGCCGACGGCGGCCTCGGCCTGGGGCGTGCCGTCGGTGCCCACCACGATCCACCGCCGCCCGACCGGCTCACCCCGCTCGTCGTGCTCACCGCGGACCACGAGGACCGGGCACGGCGCGTGCTGGGAGACCCACAGGCCCACGGACCCGAGCAGCAGGTGCCGCATCGTGCTCCGCCCCCTGGAGGCCAGCACCAGCAGTGAGGAGCTGCGGCCGCACTCCGCGAGCGCCTCGCGGGCGTCGAGCGTGCTCCACACCAGGGTGACCCGCACCTTCGGCGCCTGGGCACGGGCGAGGTGGCCGGCGTGGTGCAGGACCTCCTCCGCGGCCTGGTCCAGCGCCTCGGTCAGCTCCAGCGGCGGCACCATGGCGCCAAGCGCGGAGTAGACGGTGGGCCGGGGGTCGTAGGCGTGCACGATGCACAGCGGACGGTCCTGCAGCTCGGCCTCGCGCACCGCCCGGTGCAGCGCGACCAGGCTCACCTCGGACTCGTCGACACCGACCGTGATCGCACCGCTGGGGACCTCGCCTGCCATGGGCTCACCCTTGCGGTCCGGCCTGCGGACCGGCAGCGGCGGACGGCACGGCGGCCGCGGGACCAAGGGCCCGGTTGCGGCGTCGCGCGGGGGCGTCGCTGCCCCCGGCCACCGCCCGCCGTGTCCGCCCGATGCCGCTCCCGGGTGTACGCACGTGCGTACACCGCGGAGCGAGGCCCGGGGCGCCGGGACTCCGACTGCGGCGTCCCCCGAGGCGACGTTCGGTTGCCTCGCCGGCTCGCGGCTGACAGCCGCCGCATCCACCCGGTGCCGCTCCCGGGTGTACGCACGTGCGTACACCGCGGAGCGAGGCCCGGGGCGCCGGAACCCGGGGTTCACGCCATCGTGGTGGGCGGACCCGCCCGACCGTGGCGCCGGCGAGCCGTCAGGAGACGGTGACCTTGGCGCCTGCGCCGTCGACGGACTCCATGCCCTCGGCGATCCGCAGGGCCTCCTCGATCAGCGTCTCGACGATCTGCGACTCGGGGACGGTCTTGATGACCTCGCCCTTGACGAAGATCTGGCCCTTGCCGTTACCGGAGGCGACGCCCAGGTCGGCCTCCCGGGCCTCGCCGGGGCCGTTGACGACGCAGCCCATGACCGCCACGCGGAGCGGGACCTCCATGCCCTCGAGGCCGGCGGTCACCTCGTCCGCCAGCTTGTAGACGTCGACCTGGGCGCGGCCGCAGGAGGGGCAGGAGACGATCTCGAGGCGCCGCGGACGCAGGTTCAGCGACTCCAGGATCTGCAGGCCGACCTTGACCTCCTCCACCGGCGGGGCGGAGAGGGAGACCCGGATGGTGTCGCCGATGCCCTTGCTGAGCAGCGCGCCGAAGGCGGTCGCGGACTTGATCGTGCCCTGGAACGCCGGCCCGGCCTCGGTGACCCCGAGGTGCAGCGGCCAGTCGCCCCGCTCGGCGAGCATCTCGTAGGCGCGCACCATGACCACCGGGTCGTTGTGCTTGACCGAGATCTTGAAGTCGTGGAAGTCGTGCTCCTCGAAGAGGCTCGCCTCCCACACCGCGGACTCGACGAGCGCCTCGGGGGTGGCCTTGCCGTACTTCTCCAGCAGCCGCTTGTCGAGCGAGCCGGCGTTGACGCCGATGCGGATCGAGGTGCCGTGGTCCTTCGCGGACCGGGCGATCTCCTTGATCTGGTCGTCGAACTTCCGGATGTTGCCGGGGTTGACCCGGACCGCGGCGCAGCCCGCCTCGATCGCGGCGAAGACGTACTTGGGCTGGAAGTGGATGTCGGCGATGACCGGGATCTGCGAGTGCTGCGCGATCTCCGCCAGCGCGTCGGCGTCGTCCTGGCTGGGGCAGGCCACCCGCACGATGTCGCAGCCGGCGGCGGTCAGCTCGGCGATCTGCTGCAGCGTCGTGTTCACGTCGGCGGTCAGCGTGGTGGTCATCGACTGCACCGAGATCGGGTGGTCGCTGCCGACGCCCACCTTGCCGACCTGGATCTGACGGGTCCGGCGGCGGGGCGCGAGCACGGGCGGCGGTGCCGCCGGCATGCCCAGGTTGATCTCGGTCATGCCCCAGAGGCTACCGGCCGGCACCGCACGCTCACGAGGAGAGGTGGAGGGGTACGACGAGGTCGCCGACGATCAGCACCACGCCCATCACCAGCAGGCAGGCGGCCACGGCGTACGCGATCGGGAGCAGCTTCGCCACGTCGACGTAACCGGGATCGGGACGCCGACGCAACCGCGCGAGGCCCCGGCGCAGCGCCTCCCAGAGCGCGCCCGCGATGTGCCCGCCGTCCAGCGGCAGCAGCGGCACGAAGTTGAACATGCCGATGAAGAAGTTGAACCCGCCGATCAGCGAGGCGAGGAACACCGCCTTCTCCGCCAGCGGGAAGCCCTGCGCCGAGACCGTCTCGCCGGCCATCCGGCCGCCGCCCACGATGCTCACCGGGCTGTCGATGGACCGCGGGTGCACCCCAGCGATCGCCTCGGCCACCCCCCACACCTTCACGGGGAGGGTGGCGAGGGCCTTGACCGTCGTGACCGTCATCGTGCCCATCTGCTGGAGCGTGAAGAGCGGTCCGCCCTTGGTGACCACCTCATGGGTGGTGGGCGAGACGCCCAGGAAGCCCACCTGGTGCAGGGTCATGTCGGTGTTCGAGGTCGGACGGGCCTCGACCGTGGTGCTGGTGGTGCCGGACAGCTCCTTGCCGTCGCGCCGGTAGCCGATCACCGCGCGGCCGTCGGAGTTGCCGCGGATCAGCGCGCGCAGCTGGTCCCAGCCGGTGACCTTCGTGCCGTTGAAGCTGGTGATCACGTCACCGGGCCGCAGCCCCGCCTCGGCCGCCGGGCTCACCGGGTCGCTCGGCCGGCAGCGGGTGCGGTTGTCCTCGAAGGGGATCACGCATCGCGACACCGAGGAGATGACCGGCTGGCCCGGGTCGGCGACCGCCTCCCGGGTGCCGTACGTCGCGAAGACCGCCCAGAAGATCGCGAAGGCGATCAGGAGGTTCACCGACGGGCCGGCGGCCATCACGATGACCTTCTTCCACCACGCCTTCTTGTAGAAGAGTCGGTCGCTGTCCTCGGGCCCGATCGTGTCCCACTCCGCCGCACGCGCGTCGGTGATGAGCTGGGTGAACATGCCCGTGTTGGACTTGCGCACCCGGACGACGGTGTTGCCCTCCGCGTCGTGGGTGACCTCATCGGCCACGCCTTCCGCCCCCGGCGGGAGCATCCCGACGATCTTGACGTAGCCGCCGAGCGGGATCGCCTTGACGCCGTACTCGGTCTCGCCGACCTGCTTGCTCCACACGGTGGGGCCGAACCCGACGAAGTACTGCGTCACCTTCGTGCCGAACGCCTTGGCCGGGATCATGTGGCCGAGCTCGTGCAGGCCGATCGACGCCAGGATGGCGAAGGCGAAGATCAGCACTCCCAGCGTGTAGTAGACGGCGGTCATGAAGCCCCTTCGATCCGGCGGTCAGCAGCGCTGCGAGCCCATCCGTCAGCGTCCAGGACGTCCTCGACGGAGAGCCGCTGCTTCGAGGGTACGGCGTGTTCGGCGAGCACGGCGGCAACCGTGGGCACGATGTCGGTGAAGGCCAGCCTTCCGCGGCGGAACGCGTCGACGCACACCTCGTTGGCGGCGTTGTAGACCGCCGGGGCGGTGCCGCCGCTCTCCCCCGCCCGGCGGGCCAGCGACACGGCCGGGAACGCCTCGTCGTCGAGCGGGAAGAAGTCCCAGCTCGACGCCTTCGACCAGTCGCAGCCGGGTCCGGCGTCGGGGACGCGGTCCGGCCAGGCCAGACCCAGCGCGATCGGGATCAGCATGGAGGGCCACGACGCCTGGGCGATCGTCGAGCCGTCGTGGAACTCGACCATCGAGTGGATCATCTGCTGGGGGTGCACGACGACGTCGATCCGGTCGAACGGGACGCCGAACAGCAGGTGCGCCTCGATGACCTCCAGGCCCTTGTTGACCAGGGTCGCGGAGTTGATGGTGATGACCGGGCCCATCGAGAAGTTGGGGTGGTCGAGGGCCTGCTCCGGGGTCACGTCCGCGAGCTCCGCGCGGGTCCGGCCTCGGAACGGGCCGCCGCTCGCGGTCAGCACCAGCCGGCGTACCTCCGCAGGGCTTCCACCGCGCAGGCACTGCGCGATCGCGGAGTGCTCGGAGTCGACCGGGACGATCTGGCCCGGCTTCGCTCGTTCGAGGACGAGCGGGCCTCCGATGATCAGCGACTCCTTGTTGGCCAGCGCCAGCGTGTTGCCGGCATCCAGCGCGGTCAGCGTGGGGCGCAGGCCCACCGCGCCGGTGATCGCGTTGAGGACGACGTCGCAGGCGAGGCCGGCCGCCTCGCAGGAGGCGTCCTCGCCGAGGCCGTGCACCACGGGGCGGAACTCCGCCACCTGCTGCTCGAACAGCTCGGGGTTGCCGCCGCCCGCGGTCAGTCCCACGACCCGGAACCGGTCGGGGTTGGCGCGCACCAGGTCCAGCGCCTGGGTGCCGATCGACCCGGTGGAACCGAGGACGACGATCGAGCGGGGGCCGTGGGGAGAGCTCACCGGTCCATCCTCGCAGGCCCCCGACCGCCTTCCGTCGAGGCACCGGGCCGGCGCCGAGAGGACGGCCGTGGCGGCCGGGAATACGTCGCCCCACCGCCCCTGCACAACCGGAACCGAAGCATCTAGGCTCTCCACATGACCCAATCCACCGTCGCCAGCCGCACCGGCGGGCCCGCCCTGCCCCAGGAGCGCCGCCTCGTCACCGAGATCCCCGGCCCGGGCTCGCTCGAGCGTCTCGAGCGCAAGCGCGCGCTCGTGGCGGACGGCGTCGGCACCACGCTGCCCGTCTTCGTGACCGCAGCCGGCGGCGGCGTGCTCGTCGACGTCGACGGCAACTCCCTCATCGACCTCGGCTCCGGGATCGCGGTGACCACGGTGGGGAACGCCGCGCCCGGGGTGGTGACCCGGGTGCAGGAGCAGGTCGCGGCCTTCACGCACACCTGCTTCATGGTCACGCCGTACGACGGCTACCTCGACGTGTGCGCGGCGCTGGCCGAGCTGACGCCCGGCGACCACGCCAAGAAGTCGGCGCTGTTCAACTCCGGCGCCGAGGCGGTCGAGAACGCGGTGAAGATCGCGCGGGTGGCGACCGGCCGCGACGCGGTGGTGGCCTTCGACCACGCCTACCACGGCCGGACCAACCTCACGATGGCGATGACGGCCAAGAACATGCCGTACAAGCAGGGTTTCGGGCCGTTCGCCGGCGAGGTCTACCGGGCCCCCATGTCCTACCCGTTCCGCGACGGGCTCGCCGGCGAGGAGGCCGCCGCCCGCACCCTCGACGTCGTCGAGAAGCAGGTCGGCACCGCCAACCTGGCGTGCGTGGTGATCGAGCCGATCCAGGGCGAGGGCGGGTTCGTGGTCCCCGCGCCGGGGTTCCTGCCCGCACTGGCCGAATGGTGCCGGCGCAACGACGTGCTGCTGGTCGCCGACGAGATCCAGTCCGGGTTCTGCCGCACCGGCGACTGGTTCGCCTGCGACCACGAGGGCGTCGTGCCCGACCTGGTCACGACGGCCAAGGGCATCGCCGGCGGCCTGCCGCTGGCCGGCGTCACCGGCCGCGCAGAGATCATGGACGCCGTCCACGTCGGCGGCCTCGGCGGGACGTACGGCGGGAACCCGGTCGCCTGCGCGGCCGCGCTCGGCGCGATCGAGGAGATGCGAAGCCACGACCTGGCCGGCCGCGCCCGCGAGATCGGCACGATCATGCACGAGCGGCTGACCGGGATCGCGGCCGAGCACCCGGTCGTCGGCGACGTCCGTGGCCGCGGCGCGATGATGGCCGTCGAGCTCACCGAGCCCGGCACCACACTCCCGGACCCGGTCCGCACCGCCGCGATCTCGGCGTACTGCCACTCCCAGGGCGTGGTCACGCTGACCTGCGGCACCTGGGGCAACGTGTTCCGCTTCCTGCCGCCGCTGGCCATCTCCGACGCCTTGCTGCACGAGGCCTTCGACGTGGTCGCGGAGGCGTTCCGCGCCACCGCCTGAAACGCGAGTCGGCGCTCGTTGACACGCTCGCGACACCAAGAGCACCGCCGAGTCGGCGCTCGTTGACACGTCGCGGCACCTCGAGGAACGCCGACTCGGCGCTCGTTGACACGTAGCGGCACCAAGAGCAACGCCGAGTCGGCGCTCGTTGACGCCCGGCTCGGTCAACCAGCGCCGACTCGGCGTACACCCCCCGTCAACCAGCGCCGACTCGGCGTACTCCCCTGTCAACCAGCGCCGACTCGGCGCACACCTCCCGTCAACCAGCGCCGACTCGGCGGGGTCTCCGGTCAGCGGGCGCCGGTGAGCCCCTCGGCGTGGCTGCCCGAGAGCCGCTGGGCAAGGTAGATCGGGACCGCGGAGAGCAGCACCAGCACCGCGGCCACCACGTTGACCACGGGCGCCTGGTTGGGGCGGAACAGGTTCTGGAAGATCCAGATCGGCAGGGTCTGGTCGGTCGCGCTGATCGTGAAGGTGGTGACCACGATCTCATCGAAGGACAGGCCGAAGGAGAGCAGCGCCCCGGCCAGCAGCGCCGAGCGCAGCATCGGGAAGGTCACCAGCCGGAACGTCGTCCACCGGCCCGCGCCGAGGTCCATCGAGGCCTGCTCGTAGTTGCTGCCGAGGCGTTGCACGCGGGCCTGGACGTTGTTGAACACCGTCACGATGCAGAACGTCGCGTGCGCGACCACCACCGTGAACAGGCTCAGCCCGACCCCGAGCACCGTGGTGAACATGTTGCTGAGCGCGATGCCGGTGACGATGCCGGGCAGCGCGATCGGCAGGATGATCAGCAGCGAGATCACGTTGCGACCGAAGAACCGGGTCGGTCGCAACGCCAGCGCGGCGAGGGTGCCCAGCACCAGCGAGACCGCGGTGGCGGCGAGGGCGACCTCCACGCTGGTCCACAGCGCCGAGCGCGCGCCGGTGCTGTGCGCGGCCACGTCCCACCAGTGCAGGGTCAGTTCGCTCGGCGGCCAGGTGAAGGTCTTGTCGGCGTTGAACGAGTTCAGCAGCACCAGCAGCAGCGGGGTGTAGATCACCACCAGCACCAGCGCCGTGAACCCGACGAGGACGGCGCGCAGGCCGCGGGAGATCTGCGTCATCGCGGCCTCACAGGTTCTCCAGCGCGCCGGTACGGCGTACGACGGCGAGGTAGACGAGCATGACCGCGATCGGGATGGTAGCGACGGCGGCCGCGAACGGCAGGTTGTTGGCGGCACCGACGTTGTTGTAGACCACGTTGCCGAGCAGCTGGCCGGTCCCGCCGACGATCGTGACCGCGATGAAGTCACCCATCGACAGCGAGAACGTGAAGATCGACCCGGCGACGATCGCCGGGAAGGCCATCGGCAGCACGACCCGCCGCAGTGTGGTCCACGAGTGCGCCCCGAGGTCGGAGGACGCCTCGAGCAGCGAGCCCGGCAGCCGCTCGAGCCCGGCGAAGACCGGCAGGATCATGTACGGCAGCCACAGGTAGGCCAGCGTCACCGTGGTCGCGACCAGCCCGTAGCCGGGTGTGTCGAGCCCGAACGGCGCCAGCAGCCACGAGATCAGGCCGTTCTCGGACAGCATCGCGCGCCACGCGTAGGCCTTGACGAGGTACGACGCCCACAGCGGCATCAGCACCGCGATCACCAGCAGCCGCTGGGCGCGGGCGGAGGCCACCTTGGCCATGTACAGCGCGATCGGGAACGCCAGCACCGCGTCGACGACCGTGACCAGCGCGGCGATCAGCAGCGTCCGGACCGTGATCGTGCGGTAGACGTCGATGGTGAACAGCTGCCGGAAGTTGTCCAGGGTCCAGACCCGCTGGATCTCGCCGGTGAAGTCGTCCTGGCTCCAGAACGCGGTGATCAGCAGCGCGGCCAGCGCGCCGAGGTAGGCGACACCGAGCCAGAGCATCGGCGGGAGGAGCAGCAGCCCCGTGCGTACGCCGGGCCGCGGTCGCCGCCGGCGCGCCCGGGACGGTGGCGGCCGGTCCGCCCCCGGGGGTCCGTCCGGCGCCGGGGGCTCCTCGAGGCTGGTCGCGGTCACGCTCAGCCCTTCACCTCGGTCCAGGCCTGCGTCCAGTCGCCGTAGTCGGTGCACTGGACGTCCTTGCGGCCGTCCAGGCAGTTGCTGATCGGGGTGGTCCAGTACCAGATCTTGTCGGCGTACTGCGCGTCGCTGGCGTGGTAGGCGTCGCAGAAGTTCTTCGCGGTCAGGTCGCAGGCCTTGGGGTTGGCCGGCGCCTCACCGAAGTACTGCGCGACGTCCGCCTGGGCCTGCGGGCCGGTGATGTAGTCCATCCACGCGTAGGCGCAGTTGGAGTGCTGCGACTTCGAGCTGACCATCCAGGTGTCCGACCAGCCGGTCGAGCCCTCCTGCGGCAGCACCGCCTTGACCGGGACCTTCTCGCCCTGGGCCACCTGCGCGATGACCTCCCAGGTGGTGCCGATGACCGAGTCGCCGGTGGAGAAGGCCTGCACCTCCTTGAGGTAGTCCGACCAGTACTCCGAGACGTTCTGCCGCTGCTTCTTCAGCAGGTCGACCGCCGCCTGCAGCTGGTCGGAGTCCAGCGCGTAGGGGTTGGTGATCTTCAGGCCGGGCTGGTGCTTCATCAGGTAGAGCGCGGCGTCGGCGATGTAGATCGGCGAGTCGTAGGCGGTCACCTTCCCGGCGTACTGCGAGGCGCCGGTGAAGACCGAGCCCCAGCTGGTCGGGGCCGGCTTGACCACGTCGGTGTTGTACATCAGCAGGTTGGCGCCCCAGCCGTGCGGGATGCCGTACATCTGCCCGTTCACCGAGTTCCAGTCCCGGTCCTTGAGGAACGGCGAGATGTCGGCGTAGTTCTTCACCAGGTCGGTGTTGACCGGGGCCACGTCACCGGCGGCGATCAGCCGCAGCGAGGCGTCGCCGGAGGCCGACACCACGTCGTACTGACCGGTCTTCATCAGCTTCACCGCCTCGTCCGAGGTGCCGAAGTACTTCACGTTGGCCTGGCAGCCGGTCTGCTTCTCGAACGGCGTGACCCAGTCGACCTTCGGGTCGTTGCTGCCGTCCTCGGCGTAGCCCGGCCAGGCCAGGATGTTGACCTGTCCCTCCATGCTGCCGAGCGACTGCTTCATCGGTACGTCGGGCGGGGTGAAGCCGCCGTTGGCGCTGGGGCTCGAGCCGCCGCCACCGCTGGTGCCGCATCCCGAGACCACTGCGAGCAGGGCGACGCCGGCGAGTACGCCGAGCCGTCGCGCGCCGGACCGGCGCGTGCCGGTCCGCCGAGGGCTGATCTTCCTCATGCTGTCTCCTCCTCGGGGGTCGTCGCCGGGTGGGGGGCTCCCCCAGCCAGCGCCACCAGGTGGTCGCGCTGCCAGACCAGTGCGACGGGTCGGTCACGCCGCTCGAGGGCGGCGTCGATGGAGCGGTCGGTGTTCTGGTGCGACACGGTGAGGGTGGTGCCGGCGTCGAGCTCGACGACCGAGTGCGTCGAGGCGCCGAGG
Source organism: Nocardioides panaciterrulae (assembly GCF_013409645.1). Taxonomy (NCBI): domain Bacteria; kingdom Bacillati; phylum Actinomycetota; class Actinomycetes; order Propionibacteriales; family Nocardioidaceae; genus Nocardioides; species Nocardioides panaciterrulae. The sequence goes on from NZ_JACCBG010000001.1 coordinate 2,608,612, forward strand.
TAGACCACCTCGCGCACGACGCCGCGCGCGACGCAGGTCCGGTCGTCGGGCGCCGGGGCCTCCTCGGGCGCGGTCATCCGCACCTTCTCGGGGCGGACCACGAATGTCCCGTCCTCACCGAGGAGCTTGCCGGCGACCTCGCCGGTGAGGAGGTTGGAGGTGCCGACGAAGCCGGCCACGAAGGCGCTGGCCGGCTGCTCGTAGAGCTCGACCGGGGTGGCGAGCTGCTCGATCCGGCCCTGGTTGAAGACCGCGATCCGGTCGCTCATCGTCAGCGCCTCCTCCTGGTCGTGGGTCACGAACACGAAGGTGATCCCGACGTCGCGCTGGATCTGCTTCAGCTCGATCTGCATCTCCCGGCGCAGCTTGAGGTCGAGCGCGCCGAGGGGCTCGTCGAGCAGCAGCACCTTGGGCCGGTTGACCAGCGCGCGGGCCAGGGCCACCCGCTGGCGCTGGCCCCCGGAGAGCTGGTGCGGCCGGCGGTCGCCGTACCCCTCGAGCCGCACGGTCGCCAGGGCCTCCTCGGCCCGGTCGCGGCGCTGGGTCCGCGGCACCCGCTTCACCCGCAGGCCGTACTCGACGTTCTGGCGCACGCTCATGTGCGGGAAGATCGCGTAGTCCTGGAAGACCGTGTTGACGTCGCGGCCGAACGGCGGCCGGTCGGTCACGTCCTCCCCGCCCAGCAGGATCGTCCCGGCGGTGGGCTGCTCGAAGCCGCCGACCAGCCGCAGCACCGTCGTCTTGCCGGACCCCGAGGGGCCGAGCATCGAGAAGAACTCGCCGTCGACGATGTCCAGGTCGAGCTCGTCGACGGCGCGCACCTCCCCGAAGTGCTTGCTCAGTCCCCGGAGCTCGATGGCGGTCGGCACGCTAGAGCTCCTTGCGTCCCCACGGGCTGCCGTACTCGGTGAGCAGGTCGAGGAAGGGGACCGCGTCGAACGCCTCCGGCCCCAGCACCCCCGCGCCCTTCCAGGTCCCGCGGGCGAGCAGCTCCAGCGCGATGACCGGGTTGATCGCGGTCTGCCAGACCACGCACTGGTGGCCGTACTCCTGCATCGTCCACTCGTTGTCGACGACGTGGTAGAGGTAGGTCGAGCGCGGACCGGTCGGGCTGCCCTGCTCGTCCTTGCCGGTGCCGGTGACCCACAGGCCGGCGCAGGTCTTGCCCCTCATCCGCGGCCCGACCGTGGCCGGGTCGGGCAGCACCGCCGCGACCACGTCGCGCGGGCTGACCTCGCAGTGCCCACCCGAAGCGGCCTTGACCCGCACCTTCTCGGTGCGGTCCAGCCCGAGCGTGTGCAGCACCTTGAGGATGTTGATGAACTCGTCGCCGAGGCCGTACTTGAAGGTCGCGCGCTTGCAGTCGATCCAGCGCGGCATGAGGAGCACCTCCTCGTGCTCGACGTTGACGCACTCCACCGGCCCGATGCCCTCGGGGAAGTCGAACACCTCGGGCTCGCTGAACGGCGCGGTGGTGTGCCACTCGCCCTGCCCGGACCCGTCGCCGGCCCAGATCACCGGCGGGTTGAGGCACTCCTCGATCGTGGTCCACATCGAGAACGACGGCGCGAAGATCTCGTTGCCGTCCTCGTCGGTCACCACGAGGTTGGCCCCGTCGCGGGTGCCGAGCTCGTCGATCTCGCTGAACAGGTGGTCGGCGGCGTAGCGCGCGAAGACGTCGGAGAGCCCGGGCTCGACGCCGATGCCGACCAGCGCCAGCCGGCCGGCCGACTCCCAGTCGCCGGCGAGCGCGAACTGCTCGTCGCCCAGCTTCACGCCCGGCTGCTCGTACGGCGCGTCCGGGTGCGGCCTCGACAGCGACATCGCCATGTCGAGGTAGTCGGCGCCGGCCTCGAACGCGCCGGCGAAGATCGACATGTTGAACACCGGGTCGACCGCGTTCATCACGTGGGTGATCCGGTGCTCCCGGCACAGCGCCACGATGGACTCGGCGGAGGAGGCGTCGACCTGGGCGGCGACGTACCGGCCGTCGACCTCGGCCGCCCGCTCGGCCCGGGCGGGGTCGTAGTCGGCCACCACGATGGCCTCGAAGAAGTCCCGGCGCGCCGCGATCGCGGCGAACGCCGCGCCGACGCCCCCCGCGCCGATCAGGAGGATCCTCATGAATTCACGTTGCCTTTCATCTCACTGGGTCTCGACCCGCGCGTCACGACCTCGTTCCTCGGTCGTGGCGCTTGCTCGACCCTCCTTCGCAACGCGACCCGCTCGTCCCTCGCGGCCCGCTGCTCAGTCACCGATGTAGGACATGACGTGCTTGACGCGCGTGTAGTCCTCCAGGCCGTACATGGACAGGTCCTTGCCGTAGCCGCTGTGCTTGAAGCCGCCGTGCGGCATCTCCGAGACGAACGGGATGTGGGTGTTGATCCACACCACGCCGAAGTCCAGGCCCCGCGACATCCGCATCGCCCGGCCGTGGTCCTTGGTCCAGACGCTCGAGGCGAGGCCGTACTCCACGCCGTTCGCCCAGCGCAGCGCCTCGGCCTCGTCGCTGAACCGCTGCACGGTCATCACCGGGCCGAAGATCTCGGTCTGGATCTGCTCGTCGTCCTGCCTCAGCCCCGAGAGCACCGTGGGCTCGTAGAAGTAGCCCTTGTCGCCCTGCCGGGTGCCGCCGGTCCGGACGCTGGCGTGGTCGGGCAGCCGGTCCACCATGCCGGAGACCCGCTCGAGCTGGCTCTGGCTGTTCAACGGCCCGTAGTAGGTGTCCTCGTCGTCGGGCAGCCCCGTCTTCATGCCCCGGGCGGCCTCGGTGAGCGCGGCGACGAACTCGTCGTGGATGCCCGGCCCGGCCAGCACCCGGGTCGCCGCGGTGCAGTCCTGGCCCGCGTTGAAGAGGCCGGCGCCGGCGATGCCCTCGGCGGCCTTCTCGATGTCGGCGTCGTCGAAGACGATCACCGGCGCCTTGCCGCCGAGCTCGAGGTGCACGCGCTTGAGGTCGGTCGCCGCGGATCCGGCCACCTCCATGCCGGCGCGCACCGAACCGGTGATGGCCACCATCTGCGGCGTCGGGTGCGCCACCAGGGCGCGGCCGGTGTCCCGGTCGCCGGTGACGACGTTGAGCACGCCGGGCGGGAGGAACTCCTGGCACAGCTCGGCGAGCAGCGTCGAGCTCGCGGGCGTGGTGTCGCTCGGCTTGAGCACGATCGTGTTGCCGGCCGCGAGCGCGGGCGCGATCTTCCAGATCATCATCATCAGCGGGTAGTTCCAGGGGGTCACCTGCCCCACGACGCCGATCGGCTCGCGCCGGACCCAGGAGGTGTGGTCGGCCATGTACTCGCCGGCCGAGCGTCCCTCGAGCACCCGCGCCGCGCCGGCGAAGAAGCGGAAGTGGTCGGAGGCGTAGGGCATCTCCTCGGCCATCGTCAGCCCGAGGGGCTTGCCGGTGTCCCGGCACTCCACCGCGTTGATCTCGTCCACGCGCGCCTCGATCGCGTCGGCGATCCTCAGCAGCGCGTTGCCGCGGTCCTGCGGGGTGCTGGCGCCCCAGGACTCGAACGCCTTCGCCGCGGCGGCGTAGGCCCGGTCGACGTCCTCCTTCCCCGACATCGGCGCACGGGCGTAGGTCTCGCCGGTGGTCGGGTCGATGACGTCGTAGGTCTCCCCCGACGCCGAGTCGACGAGCTCGCCGTCGATGACGTTCCGGAACGTCGTGTCTGCCATGGCTGTGGTCCCTCCGGTCCTGGTGGTGGGTGGCGCCACCCTAACCAGATGACAACGGATTGAGTAGGGCTCTGCGGTCCACGATGACGGAATCCGTCTTTTTCTGCGATCAGGCTTCGAAGACCGGCACCCCGTCGACCCACGTCGACACCACGCGGGCCGCCCCGACCTGGTCGGCCGGCGCGGCGAAGGGGTCGCGGTCGAGCACCACCAGGTCGGCGGCCGCGCCGCGCTCGAGGCGGCCGGCGTCGTCGCGGTGGTTCACCCAGGCCGAGCCGGAGGTGTACGCCGCGAACGCGGTCTCCAGCGCCAGCGACTGCTCCGGCAGGAACGCCTCCGACCCGAGCGGACCGGCCGCCCCGGCCGGCTCGTGCGGGCGGCGGTTGACCGCGACGTGGAGGGCCGCCAGGGGGTCCGGCGAGCTGACCGGCCAGTCGCTGCCGGCCACGAGGCGGGCCCCGGCCCGGTGCAGGTCGCCGAACGGGTACTGCCACCGGGCCCGCTCCTCCCCCAGGAACGGGAGCGTGAGGTCGACCATCTGCTCGTCCAGGCAGGCCCACAGCGCCTGGATGTTGGCGGCCACGCCGTGCCGGGCGAACCGGGCCACGTCGGTGGGGTGGACCAGCTGCAGGTGCGCCACGTGGTGGCGCAGGTCCCGGCCGTCGGCGCCGAGGGCCTCGAAGGCGTCCAGGGCCTCGCGCACGCCCCGGTCGCCGATGGCGTGCACGTGCACCTGGAAGCCCTCGGCCGCCACCCGGGCCACGTGCCGGCACAGCTCGTCGGGCGTGAGGAAGGAGCGACCGCGGTTGCCGGTCCGGTGTCCGCAGCGGTCGAGGTACGGCGCGGTCAGGGCGGCCGTGCCGTTCTCGGCCACACCGTCCTGCATGAACTTCACGCTGGTGGCCCGGAACCGACCGTGCGTGTACGCCGCGCGCCGCGCCACGAGCTCGGCCACCTGCTCCTCGCCGCGGTCGCGGTCCCACCACAGCGCCCCGACGACATGGCCGGTCAGGTCGCCGCGCTCGGCCGCCCGCCGGTACGCCGGGCCCGGGTCGCCCATCCCGGCGTACTCACCCACGATCGCGTCCTGCCAGCCGGTCACGCCCAGCGAGTGGAGGAACCCCTGGCCGGCCAGCAGCGCGGCGTCGTACTCCTCCTCGGCGGTGGGCGGCACCAGCCGGGACACCAGGCGCATGGCGCCCTCGTGGAGGGTCCCGGTGGGCTGCCCGCCGGGACCGCGCTCGATCCGGCCATCGGTCGGGTCGGGGGTGCGCGCGTCGATGCCGGCCAGCTGCAGCGCACAGCTGTTGACCCAGGCCCCGTGGTGGTCCCGGTTGGGCAGGAACACCGGCCGGTCGGCCACCGCGCGGTCCAGGTCGGCAGCCGTCGGCGTGCCGCCGGGGAAGGCGGGCATCGCCCAGCCGCCGCCCAGCACCCACGGCCGGTCGGGGTGCCGACGCGCGTACGCCGCCACCGCGGCGAGGTACTCCTCGCGGGTGTCGAGCACGGAGAGGTCGCACCGGATCCGTTCCAGGCCGCCCTGGACGGGGTGCACGTGCGCGTCGACGAAGCCGGGGGCGACCAGGCCTCCGGCCAGGTCGACCACGCGCACCTGCTCCGGGGCGGCGGCCAGGCGGGGGGCGAGGGCCTCGAGCTCGGGGCCGGCCAGGACCAGCGCGATCCGGTCGTCGCGCAGGACGACCGCGCCCGGCCCGAGGTACCGATGGCCGTCGAAGAGCGTTCCCCCGCGCAGGACGGTGGTCACCATGGGCGCCATTGAACCAGCGGGGGTCGCGCAGGTCATCCGCCAGGGTCTACATCGGCGACGGATTCCGCGTTCTCACCGAAGGTCGACCACGGAATCACTTGCCGGAATGCCGAATGACCGACAACATGGGGACATGGACCACGACCACCTCCAGCAGGCCGCCAAGGACCACCTGTGGATGCACTTCACCCGGCACTCCACCTACGACCATGCGGACGTGCCGGTGATCGTCCGGGGCGAGGGCGCCTACATCTACGACGACAAGGGCAAGCGCTACCTCGACGGGCTGGCGGGACTCTTCGTCAGCCAGCTCGGGCACGGCCGCGTCGAGCTCGCGGAGGCGGCGGCCAAGCAGGCCCGCGAGCTGGCCTTCATGCCGTTGTGGTCCTACGCCCACCCGCCGGCCATCGAGCTGGCCGAGCGGGTCGCCGGCTACGCCCCCGGCGACCTGAACCGGGTGTTCTTCACCAGCGGTGGCGGCGAGGCGGTGGAGACCGCGTGGAAGCTGGCCAAGAACTACTTCAAGCTCGTCGGCAAGCCGATGAAGCACAAGGTCATCAGCCGCTCCATCGCCTACCACGGCACCACCCAGGGCGCCCTGTCGATCACCGGGCTGCCGCTGCTCAAGCAGCAGTTCGAGCCGCTGGTCCCCTCGACCTTCCGGGTGCCGAACACCAACATCTACCGGTCCTCCGAGCACGGCGCCCCCGACGGGCTGAGCCCCGAGGCGTTCGGCCGCTGGGCAGCCGACCAGATCGCGATCGCGATCGAGAACGAGGGCCCCGACACCGTCGCGGCGGTCTTCCTCGAGCCGGTGCAGAACGCCGGTGGCTGCTTCCCGCCGCCGCCCGGCTACTTCCAGCGGGTGCGCGAGATCTGTGACGAGTACGACGTGCTGCTGGTCTCCGACGAGGTGATCTGCGCCTTCGGTCGGCTCGGCCACATGTTCGGCGCCGAGCGCTACGGCTACCAGCCCGACATGATCACCTGCGCCAAGGGCATCACCTCCGGCTACGCCCCGCTCGGCGCGATGATCGCCAGCGACCGCCTGATGGAGCCGTTCCTGGGCCCCGGCGCCAAGCTCGAGCACGAGCACATCCCGCCGGGCGCGCGGGCCGAGCACGGCTCCGGCGAGATGTTCGCCCACGGCTACACCTTCGGCGGGCACCCCGTCTCGACCGCGGTCGCGCTCGCGAACCTCGACATCTTCGAGAACGAGAAGGTGCTGGAGAACGTGCGCAGCAACGAGGCGGCCTTCCGCGCCACGTTGGAGCGGCTGCTCGACCTGCCGATCGTCGGCGACGTCCGCGGCGACGGCTACTTCTACGGCATCGAGCTGGTCAAGGACAAGGCGACCAAGGAGACGTTCAGCGACGAGGAGTGCGAGCGGCTGCTCTACGGCTTCGTCTCCAAGCAGCTCTACGCCGAGGGCCTCTACTGCCGCGCCGACGACCGGGGCGACCCAGTGGTCCAGCTCGCTCCCCCGCTCATCTGCGACCAGTCCCACTTCGACGAGATCGAGCAGATCATGCGCGTCGTCCTGGAGAAGGCCGGGGCGATGCTCTGACGAACGTTGAGTTGGGCCCCCCGCCGGTCCGAGTTGGGCCCCGCGCCGGCGCGGGGCCCAACTCATGCCGGCGGGGGGCCCAACTCAACAATCAGTCGTGGCGGGGGAACCCGAGGTCGATGCCCGGGCGGGTGGCGCGGGGGTCGGGCCAGCGGGAGGTGACGACCTTGCCGCGGGTGAAGAAGTGGATGCCGTCCATGCCGTGGGCGTGGGTGTCGCCGAACAGCGAGGCCTTCCACCCACCGAAGGAGTAGTAGGCCATCGGGACGGGGATCGGGACGTTGACGCCCACCATGCCGACCTCGACCTCGCGCTGGAAGCGCCGGGCGGCGCCGCCGTCGTGGGTGAAGATCGCGGTGCCGTTGCCGTAGGGGTTGGCGTTGACCAGCGCCAGGGCCTCGTCGTACGACGGGGCCCGGACCACCGAGAGCACCGGCCCGAAGATCTCCTCGTCGTAGAGCGACATCCCCGGTCGGACCCGGTCGAAGAGCGTCGGGCCCAGCCAGAAGCCGTCCGCCTCCCCGTCCGGCGCCACCGTGCGGCCGTCGACGACGAGCTCCGCGCCCTCGCCGGCCCCGGCCTCGACGTAGGAGGCGACCTTGTCGCGGTGCGCGCCGGTCACCAGCGGCCCCATGTCACAGCCCCGGCGGCCGTCGCCGGTGCGCAGCGCGGCCATCCGCTTCTCGATCAGCGGGACCAGCGCGTCGCCCACCGGGTCCACCGCCACCACCACGGAGACGGCCATGCACCGCTCCCCCGCCGATCCGAACCCGGCCGAGACCGCGGCGTCGGCGGCGGACTCCAGGTCGGCGTCGGGCAGCACCACCATGTGGTTCTTGGCCCCGCCGAGGGCCTGCACGCGCTTGCCGTGGCGGGTGCCGGTCTCGTAGACGTAGCGCGCGATCGGCGTCGAGCCGACGAACGAGACCGCCCTGACCGTCGGGTTCTCCAGCAGGGCGTCGACGGCCTCCTTGTCCCCGTGCACGACGTTGAACACACCGGCGGGCAGGCCGGCCTCGGCCCACACCTCGGCCAGCAGCAGCGCGGCCGAGGGGTCCTTCTCGCTCGGCTTGAGCACCACGGCGTTGCCACAGGCGATCGCGACCGGCACGAACCACAGCGGCACCATCACCGGGAAGTTGAACGGCGAGATCACCCCCACCACGCCGAGCGGCTGGCGCAGCGAGTAGACGTCGACACCGGTGGACACGCCGTCGCTGAAACCGCCCTTGAGCAGGTGCGGGGCGCCGCACGCGAACTCCGCGACCTCCAGCCCGCGCTGCACCTCACCCAGCGCGTCGTCGAGCACCTTGCCGTGCTCGGCGGTGATCACGGCGGCCAGCTCCTCGCGACGGCGGTGCAGCGCCTCGCGGAACGCGAACAGCACCGAGGTACGACGCGACAGCGACATCGCCGCCCACGTCCGCCCGGCCTCCTGCGCCTCCGCGACGACCGCGTCGACGTCGGCCGCGGTGGCGAACGCGACCCGGCCGGTGACCCGGCCCGTGGCTGGGTCGTGGACGTCGCCGTACCTCCCCCCGGTGCCGGCCCAGCGGGCGCCGTCGCGCCAGTGGTCGATGCGGGTGGGTTCGGTCATGCGGCACTCCTCGCGGGAAGGTGGCTGGCGGTCTCCGTGACGGTAGTCGACCGGGCCAGGCCGCGGGCCCGCTGCCTGCTGCGGAACTCGGCGCCGAGCACGATCGCGATCGAGATCAGGAACATCACCGTGCCGACCACGTTGACCTGCATCGGCACGCCGCGCTGGGCGACGCCCCAGACGTACATCGGGAAGGTCGTGGTGTTGCCGGCGTTGAGGTTGGTGATGATGAAGTCGTCGAAGGACAACGAGAAGCTCAGCAGCGCGGCGCCGAGGATGCCGGGGAAGACCAGCGGGAAGGTGATCCGCCAGAACGTCTGCCCGGGCGTGGCGTAGAGGTCCATCGCGGCCTGTTCGAGGTCGTCGTCCATGCCGGCCAGCCGGGCGCGCACGGTCACCACCACGAAGGACAGGCAGAACATGATGTGGGCGACCAGGATGGTCCAGAAGCCCAGCTGCCCCGAGAACCCGGTGGCCACGAACAGCGCGAGCAGCGAGGAGCCCAGCACGATCTCGGGGGCGGCCATCGGCAGGAAGATCAGCAGGTTCGACGCCGACCGGCCGGCGAAGTCGTGGCGCACCAGCGCGAACGCCGCCAGCGTGCCGAGGATCGTCGCCCCCAGGGTCGCCAGCAGCCCGATCTCCATGCTGCGGCCCAGCGCGTGGCACATGCTCGGGTCCTCGCACGGGTTCAGCCAGTTGTGCAGCGTGAAGCTGTTGAACTGGTAGACGAGCCGGTTCGCGGGGCTGTTGAAGCTCATCAGGACCACCACGGCGATCGGGATGAACGTGTAGGCCAGGACGAGCAGCCCCAGCAGCAGCACCAGGTGGTCGCGGATCCAACGCATCAGCGGACTCCGTTCGCTTCGCTCACAGCAGCTCCTCGGTCCCGGCGCGGCGCACGTAGGCCAGCACCATGCCGACGATCAGCACCATCAGGATCATCGACAGCGCCGCCGCCGCCGGATAGTCGTTGGCGTTGGTGAACAGGCTCTGGATCACGCTGCCGACCATCCGCTGGTTGGGGCTGCCGAGCAGCTGGACGTTGATGAAGTCGCCGGCGGCCGGGATGAAGGTCAGCAGCGTCCCCGACACCACGCCGGGAAGCGACAGCGGCCAGGTCACCTTGAAGAACCCGACGAACGGGTTCGCGTAGAGGTCGCTGGAGGCCTCGATCAGCCGCGGGTCGATCTTGTCGAGGCTGGCGAAGAGCGGCAGCACCATGAACGGCAGGAAGTTGTAGGTCAGGCCGGCGATCACCGCCACCGGAGTGGCCAGCAGCCGGCCGTCCGGGCCGAGCAGGTGCAGGAACTGCAGGCTGTTCACGACGAACCCGTCGTCGGCGAGGATCAGCTTCCACGCCAGCGTGCGGACCAGGAAGCTGGTGAAGAACGGGGCGATCACCAGCACCAGCAGCAGGTTCTTCCAGCGCCCGGACCGGAACGCGATCGCGTAAGCGAGCACGTAGCCCAGCAGCAGGCAGAGCAGCGTCGCGGCCGCGCCGTACGCCAGCGCGCGCACCAGCGGCTGCCAGTAGTCCTGGAGCGCGTGCCAGTAGTTGCTCCACTCGTAGGTCATCGTGTAGCCCCGGAAGTCCGACCCCGAGGGGTCGAAGAGGCTGGTGGCCAGCAGCGAGTAGAACGGGATGACGAAGAACAGCACCAGCCACAGGGCGGCCGGGATCAGGAGCAGGTAGCCGATGGCCCCCCGACGGCGGACGTCGCTCATCGCCGGCTCAGCCCTCGTCGCCGCGCTGGGCGCCGGCGGAGGCGTCCTGGCTGAAGTCGAGCAGGAAGGAGTACTCCGGGCGCCAGGACAGCTCGACCCGCTCGCCGACGCGGAAGAGCCGCCGGTGCCCGGTGTTCTGGGCGAAGACCTGGAGCTCCTGGCCCCACGGCATCCGCACGAGGTACTGCGTGCTGACGCCGACGAAGCTGACGTCGCTGACCACGCCCCCGGGCACGCTGTTGCCCGGCGCGTCGAGCTCCTCGCCCTCCTCGCCGATCAGGACCTTCTCGGGCCGGATGCCGACCCAGCCCTTGTCGCCGTCGGCGTGGGCGCGGGCGGCGGGGATCGAGACCGTGATGCCGTGCATCTCCACCCTGACCAGGTCGGCGGCCCGCTCGCGGACCGCCCCCTCGATCAGGTTCGACTGGCCGAGGAAGTTCGCCACGAAGGTCGACCGGGGGTTCTCGTAGAGCTCCGAGGGCGAGCCCATCTGCTCGATCAGGCCGCCGTTCATCACCGCGACGGTGTCGGCCATGGTCATGGCCTCCTCCTGGTCGTGGGTCACGTGCACGAAGGTCTGGCCGACCTCGGTCTGGATCCGCTTGATCTCGATCTGCATCGACCGCCGCAGCTTGAGGTCCAGGGCGCCCAGCGGCTCGTCGAGCAGCAGCACCTGCGGCTCGTTGATGAGCGCGCGGGCGAGCGCGACCCGCTGCTGCTGGCCGCCGGAGAGCTGGGCCGGCTTCTTGCGCGCCTGGGTGGTCAGCTCGACCAGCTCGAGCATCTCGTTGACCTGCCGCTCCACCTCGGGCCGCTTGCGCCGGCGCAGGCCGAAGGCGACGTTCTCGAAGATGTCGAGGTGCGGGAAGAGCGCGTAGCTCTGGAAGACGGTGTTCACCGGACGCCGGTACGGCTTGGCCGTCGTGATGTCCTCACCGGCGAGCGTGATCGACCCCGAGGTCGGGGTCTCCAGACCCGCCACCATCCGCAGCGTCGTCGTCTTGCCGCAGCCCGACGGGCCGAGCAGCGCGAAGAACGAGCCGCTCGGGATGTCGAGGTCGAGGTCGCGCACGGCGGTGAAGCCGCCGAAGGACTTCGTGACCCCCCGCAGCCGGAGACCGTCGAAGTGGTCGCCCGCGGCGACCGGAGCGGTGTGGTCGTGCTCAGCCACCTGTGACATTGGCGAAGTCCCTCTCGTACTCGACGATCTGCTTGTCGTCCAGGGCCATGAACCCCCAGGTCACCGAGAGCATGGAGTCGTCGGGGAAGATCAGCTGGTTGTCCACGAGGGACGGATCGATCTTCTCCATCTCCTGCTGGGCTCCCTTGACCGGGCAGATGTAGTTGACCCAGGCCGCCAGCTTCGCGGCGACCTCGGGCTCGTAGTAGTAGTTGATCCACGCCTCGGCGTTGGCCTCGTGGGTGGCCTGGTTGGGCACCATCATGTTGTCGCTCCACAGCGACAACCCCTCCTCAGGCGTCACGAACTTGATGTCCGGGTTGTCGAACTGGAGCTGGATCACGTCGCCCGACCACGCCTCGCAGGCCACGATGTTGCCCGCCGCGAGGTCCTGGATGTACTCGTTGCCCGTGAAGGAGCGGACCTGGCCGCCCTGCACCGCGGCATCCAGCTTGTCGATCGCCTGCCCCCACTGGGTCGGGGTGAACTTCTCCGGGTTGGCGCCCACGATCTTGAGCATGAACCCCATCGTGTCCCGCATCTCGGAGAGCAGGGTGATCCGGCCCGAGAGGTCGGAGCGAGTGATCAGATCCTCGAAGCTGCCGACCTCCTTGACCATGGAGGCGTTGTAGGCGATGCCGGTCAGGCCGCTCTGCCACGGCGCGTGGAACCGCTCGTCGGGGTCCCAGGGCTTGTTCCGCAGCGGGTCGATCAGGTTGGCGTGGAGGTTCGGGACCTTCTTCTTGTCCAGCGGCTGGATCCAGCCGAGGCCGATCATCCGGGCCGCCATCCAGTCGGTCAGGATGATCATGTCGCGGTCGATGGTCTGGCAGGCGCTGAGCTGGTTCTTCACCTTGGCGTAGAACTCGGCGTTGTCGTTGATGTCGTCGGTGTAGCTGACGCTGATCCCGGTGCGGTCCTCGAACACCTGGAAGGTGGAGGTCGCTTTCTTCCTCGGGTCGATGTAGCCCGGCCAGTTGGAGATCACCAGCTGCTTGTCCTGGGCCGAGACGTCGGTGGCGCGGCAGTTCGCCGGGACCTGCTGGGCTCCGTCGACCGCGAAGAACGGCAGCTTCAGCGCGGCCAGGCTGGCGCCCGCGAACGCCACGCCCCCGGCCCCGCGGAGCAGTCCGCGCCGGCTCAGGCCGGGGCCGGTGTACGGCTGGTCAGGCGGCATTCCACTCCCCTTCGGGTGGGTGCATCGATGGCTGGGATCGTGCCACGACCTCGACCCCACGACAAGCGAAACCGTCGAGATAAAACCTGCTCGCAACGAAATCGCTCGTCCGAGGCGGACAGCACAACCGGACCCTCCGAACCATCCGCCACGTGTGCCTCGCCTCCGCAACCTTTGACCGCGGCCCTCACCCCTGCGAGCATGCGCCCATGACCCGCAAGACCGCGCGCCCCGGCGCCCAGCTCGACGAGGTGTCCAGGGCGATCATCGAGCAGCTCCAGCAGGACGGTCGACGGTCCTACGCCGCTATCGGCAAGGTCGTTGGTCTCTCCGAGGCCGCCGTACGCCAGCGCGTGCAGCGGCTCATCGACGGCGGCGTCATGCAGATCGTCGCCGTGACCGACCCCCTGGAGCTCGGGTTCGCCCGCCAGGCGATGGTCGGCGTGCGGGTGTCCGGGCCCCTCGAGCCGGTCGCCGACCAGGTCGCCGAGCTCGAGGAGGTGGACTACGTCGTGGTCACCGCCGGCAGCTACGACCTGCTCGTCGAGGTCGTCTGCGAGAGCGACGAGCACCTGCTCGAGCTGATCTCCGCCAAGCTGCGGATGATCGAGGGCGTGGTCGCCACCGAGACGTTCATGTACCTCAGGCTGCGCAAGCAGACCTACTCCTGGGGCGTCCCGCTCACCCAGTCATGACCGGCGGGCTCTCGTTCTGGCACGAGACGGCCCGCCCCGGCCGCACCCGCCGGCCGGCGCTGCCCGGCGACCTCGACGTCGACGTGGCGATCGTGGGGGCGGGCTACACCGGGCTGTGGACCGCGTACTACCTGGCCGAGGCCGACCCGTCGCTGCGCATCGCCGTGCTGGAGGCCGAGACCGCGGGGTACGGCGCGTCCGGCCGCAACGGCGGCTGGTGCTCGGCGCTGTTCCCGGCGTCGCTCCCGGCGCTGGCGGGGCTGGCGGGGCCGGCCGGGCTGGCCGGCCGCGCCGGCGCGCTCGCCCAGCACCGCGCGATGCGGGCGACGGTCGACGAGGTGGTCCGGGTCGCCGCGGCCGAGGGGATCGACGCCCACGTGGCCAAGGGCGGCACGATCATCCTGGCCCGCAGCCGGGCCCAGTGGCAGCGCGCGCGGGAGGAGGTGCGGGCCGCCCGGGAGTGGGGTCGCGGCGAGGACGAGCTGCTCCTGCTCGGCGCCGACGAGGCGCGACGGGTCCTCGCCGGCGCCGGCACCCGCGGCGCGACGTACACCCCGGACTGCGCGGCCCTGCACCCCGCCCGGCTGGTCCACGGACTCGCCGACGCCGTGCTGCGCCGGGGCGTGGACCTCTTCGAGGGCACCCGGGTGACCTCCATCGAACCGGGCCGCGCGCACACCCGGCACGGCCTCGTGCGCGCCGACGTCGTGGTCCGTGCCACCGAGGGGTGGACGCCCCGGCTGCCGGGCCACGAGCGCGCCGTGGCGCCGGTCTACTCGCTGGTGATCGCGACTGAGCCCTTGTCCCCCGCGGTCTGGGAGCAGGTCGGGCTGGCCCGCCGCGAGACCTTCAGCGACCACCGGCACCTGATCATCTACGGCCAGCGCACCGCCGACGACCGGCTGGTCTTCGGCGGCCGCGGCGCGCCGTACCACCTCGGCTCCCGGGTCCGTCCGGAGTTCGACCGCGACGAGCGGGTCTTCATGCGCCTCTACGCGACGCTGCTGGAGATGTTCCCCGCGCTCGCCGGCACCCGGGTCACCCACGCCTGGGGCGGCCCGCTGGGGATCCCGCGGGACTGGTGCGCCTCGGTCGGCCTGGACCGGAGCACCGGCCTGGGGTGGGCGGGCGGGTACGTCGGGGACGGCGTCGCCACCACCAACCTCGCCGGCCGGACGCTGCGCGACCTGGTGCTCGGGCACGACACCGACCTCACCCGGCTCCCGTGGGTCGGCCACCGCTCCCGCCGGTGGGAGCCCGAGCCGCTGCGTTGGCTGGGCATCAACGCCGGGCTGCGCGCGACGACGCTGGCCGACGCCGAGGAGCGGCTCACCCGGCGGCCCAGCCTGGTCGCCCGGGCCGTGGCGCCGCTGCTCGGCGGCTGACCCCGCGCGGGAGCGTCAGCGCCGCGCCTGCGCCGCGGTGTCCAGACCGTTGGCGGCCGTGCGGGCGGGCCGCTCGGTGGCCCGCAGCCACGCGTCGAAGAAGCCCGAGAGATCCGCACCGCTCACCCGCTCCGCGAGCGCCTGGAACTGTCCGGTGGAGCCGGTGCCGGCCGCGTGCTGCTGCAGCCAGGTCCGCAGCAGCGTCCAGAAGGCGTCCTCGCCGATCCGCTGTCGCAGCGCCTCGAGGGTCATCGCGCCCCGCTCGTAGACCGACCGGTCGAACAGGTGCGCCGGCCCCGGGTCGGCGATGTCGAGGTCCCAGAACGACGCGCCGGCCGGGTTCGCGTCGTACCAGCGCTCGAGCCAGCGCCGGGCCGGCTCACCGCCGTGCGTCTCGGTCCAGTGCACCTGCATGAAGGTCGCCGCGCCCTCGTTGAGCCAGACGTCGCGCCACGCCGCGATCGAGACGTCGTCGCCGAACCACTGGTGGGCGAGCTCGTGCACGACCGTGCCGATCGCCCCGGCGGCCAGCACCGGGTAGGTCGGCCGGGTCTGGTTCTCCAGCGCGAACCCGGGAGCCAGGCTGGTCGTGAGGCCGCCGGTGGTCGAGAACGGGTAGGGCCCCAGCCGCTGCGCGAGCCAGTGCACCACGCGCGGCGACTGCAGCATCAGGTGCAGCGAGCGGCGCCGGGTGCGGACCGGCACCTGACGCGAGACCGCCACCAGCCACGGCAGCCCGTCGTGGACGCCGCGCCGCACCACGAAGTCGCCGACGGCGACGAACGCGAGGTACGGCGCCATCGGCTCCGCGGCCGTCCAGTGCGTCGTGGTCCAGCCGCCGTGGTCGACCCGGGAGACCCGGCGGCCGTTGGACACCACGTCCAGCCCGCGCCGGGCCCGCAGGTGCAGGTCGAACACCGCCTTGTCCGAGGGGTGGTCGTTGGCGGCGAACCACCACGGCGCCATGTGCGGCTCCCCCATCGCCACCACCTCGGTCTCGTCGGCCAGCCAGCTGTGCTCGCCGTCCCAGCCCAGCTCGCCGGGCCGGCCGGCGTAGCGGACCACCACGTCGTACGTCGCGCCCGCGTCGACCGGCGCCTCGACCCGCAGCTCGTGTGCGTCCGGCCGGCTCCAGGGGACCGCGACCCCGTCGACGGTGACGCCGCGGACCGGCAGCAGCAGGTCGAGGTCGAAGCCGCGCAGCGACGCGGTGGCCGTGAGCGTGACCCGGGTGCGCCCCCGCAGGGACCGGTCGGCGAACCGCCAGCGGTCGTGCACCTCGTAGCGCTGCACGTCGATGCCGCCGTTGCCGTCCTCGGGGAAGTAGGCGTCGCCGATGCCGGCGGCCCCGTAGGGCACGGGGTCCGCGGCGTGGACCGGGCCGGGGACGAACGCCGCGAGCAGGAGGCTCACGAGGACCAGGCCCGCGAAGGCGAGGCCCGCGAGGGCGGGGGTCCGGCGCGGCCGGAGCCCGCGACCGGGCGGGAGACGGTGCACGTGGCGCAACCTAGCCGAGGAGGGCCTCCGCTCGCGCGCCGTCGCTAATTGCGTTGCGCGAGGAGCCGGCCGGTGGTCACCATGGCCGCACCCGGGCGCTGCGCCTCCAGCCGCGCAGCCGTGCCCATGACCGAGAGGAGCCGTGACATGACCATCACTGTCCTCGGCCTGTCCGCAGACCGTTCCCCTCTCACCTCATGGAGCACCTCCAGCGATGTCACACGACTTCACGCAGGACCAGCAGTACGTCTCTGACAACCTCGTCCGGCTGCCGGAGCAGCCGAGCGACGAGAAGACCCGGCTCGAGGGCATCGACCCGTCGTTCGTCTTCGAGTTCGCCGCCTACGACGACCTCGACGACGACCAGCGCTGGTCGACCTGGCACGACGTCGAGCCGCTCAGCCGCGGGCCGGAGCCGCGGCCCGACTGGGTCGTGACCTCCCGCGGCGCGATCGACACCGAGCTCGGCATCCTCAAGACCGGGAAGGAGGCCGACGTCTTCCTCCTCGAGCGGGCCGATCCCCACGACCCCTCCGCCGGGGTGGTGATGGCGGCCAAGCGCTACCGGGACAGCCGGCACCGGGCCTTCCACCGGGCCGCGGCCTACACCGAGGGCCGGAGCACGAAGCGGTCCCGCGACGAGAGGGCCCTCCGGCGCAACAGCACCTGGGGCAGGATCGTGGCCGCCGGCGAGTGGGCGGTCTCGGAGTGGGACGCGCTCACGCGGCTCTGGTCGCTCGGGCTGCCGGTGCCCTACCCGGTGCAGGTCGACGGGACCGAGCTCCTCATGGAGTGGATCACCGTCGACGGCGAGACCGCACCCCGGCTCGCGCAGACCAGACCCTCGGCGGCGCTGCTCGCGTCGTACTTCGAGCAGCTGCGCGAGGCGCTGGCCGCCATGGTGCAGCACGGCGTGGTGCACGGTGACCTGTCGGCCTACAACATCCTGGCGGCCGGGGACCGGCTCGTGATCATCGACCTGCCCCAGATCGTCGACCTGGTGGGCAACGCGTCCGGGATGGACTTCCTGATGCGGGACTGCGCCAACGTCTGCGGCTGGTTCCGGGCCCGCGGGCTGGAGGTCGACGAGCACGACCTGTTCGGGGAGCTGCTCGCCCACGCGTTCTGATCTCCCACCCACCGGTCCCGGGTAGGTTGCGGCTGTGAGACGCACCCGGGGCCGGCAGGTCGAGATCGACTCGCTGGAGGACTTCGACCGGCGGCTGGCCCGCGGCACCACCCGGCTCTCCGGCTGGTGGGTGCACGGCGTGGACCTGTCGGGCCGCACCGAGCAGCTGGCCGCCTGTGACGTCGCGGGCGCGTCGTTCCTGGCGTGCACCTTCGCCGACGGCGACGCCGAGCGGATCGAGGGGCGGGGCGCGATCGTGTTCCCCGCGCTGCCGGGCGTGCCGGTCGACCCCTACCGCAGCCGGCTCTACACCGCGGGCGAGCTGTTCGACGAGCGTCCGTACGCCGCCAGCCTCGACGCCCGCGCCTATGCGTGGTCGCGCGGGCCCCAGGCGCCCCGGGCGATGCTGGCCCGCGCCCTGCACGACCACGCGATCGACGAGGCCCTCACCGCCTGGGTGGGCGACCGCCGGCTGGTCGGCGTGATGGGCGGGCACGCACTGGAGCGCGACGACACCGGGTACGCCGATGCGGCCCGGCTCGGCCGGCTGCTCGCGGCCGGCCACACCGTGACCACCGGCGGCGGTCCGGGCGCGATGGAGGCGGCCAACCTGGGCGCGCGGCTGGCCGACCGGACCGAGGACGAGCACGGCCAGGCGCTCTCGGAGCTGGCCACGGTCCCGTCGTACCACCCCACGATCGGCGCCTGGGCCGACATCGCGCTCGACGTGCTGGAGAAGTGGCCCGGCGAGACCGAGACGCTCGGCATCCCCACCTGGTTCTACGGCCACGAGCCGCCGAACGTCTTCGCCACCGCGATCGCGAAGTACTTCCGCAACGCGACCCGCGAGGCGATCCTGGTGCAGGTCTGCGACGCCGGGATCGTCTTCCTCCCGGGCGTCGGCGGCACCGTCCAGGAGGTGTTCCAGGACGGCTGCGAGAACTTCTACGCCGACGAGTCCTCGGTGGCGCCGATGGTGCTCGTCGGGCGCCGGTACTGGACCGAGACGGTCCCGGCCTGGCCGCTGCTGCGGTCGCTCGCGCGGGGTCGGCCCATGGAGCCGCACGCCCATCTCGTCGACACCGTCGACGAGGCCGCGGACCTCGTCGAATCCACCACCGCGGGGGCCGGCAGACCCTAGGGTTCGTGTCCATGACCCTGAGCCGCCGCGCCCTGTTCCGTTCCGCCGCAGCCGTCGCGGGCGTGGCCGCCGTCACCGGGGTCACCGGGCTGGCCGAGGAGGCCGTCGCCGGCGCGTGGAGCGTCGGCAGGACCACGCTGGACCGGGTGCTGCTCCGTGGTCCCGCCGGCAGGCACGGCTGGCGCCCGGTGGTGAGCGGCGCCGGCGAGCCGCACCTGGTCCGCGGCGACCTCGCCGGTCCCCGGAGCGGCCGCGGGAAGCGGCGGACGCCGCTGCTGGCCTTCGTCCAGCTCTCCGACGTGCACATCGTCGACGCCCAGTCCCCCCTGCGCAAGGAGATGGCCGAGGTGCTCTCCAGCTCGGCCTACCGGCCGCAGGAGGTGCTCACGGCCCACATCGCCGAGGCGATGGTGCGCGAGATCAACCAGATCGGCCGGGGCCCGGTGACCGGCACCGACCTGGCGCTGGCCCTGCAGACCGGGGACAACTCCGACAACGGCCAGTACAACGAGACCCGGTGGAACATCGACCTGCTCGACGGTGGCACCGTGCGCCAGGACTCCGGCGACCTGACCCGCTACGAGGGCGTCATGGACGACGACCCGACGTACTACGACCCGCAGTTCTGGCACCCGGGCGCACCCGCGGGGCTGCCGGTCGACCGCTACCGCCAGGCCGGGTTCCCGAGGCGGCCCGGACTGCTCGACGAGTGCCGGCGGCCCTTCCGCGCCCACGGCCTGCGCATGCAGTGGTTCACCGCCTTCGGCAACCACGACGGGCTCTGGCAGGGCAACTTCGTGCACACCGACCCCGACAACGCGATCGCCGTCGGCGACCGCAAGAACACCTCGAAGGGCGTGCGCACCGTCACCGCCGACCCGGACCGGCGGCTGCTCAGCGCGTCCGAGATGGTCGCCGAGCACTTCACGACGACCGGCCTGCCGGTGGGCCACGGGTTCACGGAGCAGAACCGGCAGGACGGCACGGCCTACTACACCGTCGACCGCGGCACCGACGGCCTGGTGCGCTTCATCGTCCTGGACTCCGTCAACCCGTACGGCGGGCAGAACGGCTCGCTGGACCCGGCCCAGTTCGCCTGGCTGCAGCAGCAGCTCCAGGACGCCGCCGACCGGCTGGTCGTGGTGGCCTGCCACCACCCGTCCTGGTCGATGACCAACGCGACCGTGCCCACGGGGGCGCCCGCCGACCGGGTGCTGGGCGGGCAGCTGGTCGAGGAGCTGCTCGCGCACGAGAACGTCGTGGCCTGGGTCAACGGCCACACCCACCGCAACACGGTCCGGGCCCACTCGCGCCCGGCCGGCGGCGGCTTCTGGGAGATCAACACCGCCTCGCACATCGACTGGCCCCAGCAGTCGCGGATCATCGAGATGGTCGACAACCACGACGGCACGGTGTCGATCTTCGCCACCATGGTCGACCACGGCGCGCCCGTCCGGATGCCCTCGCACCTCGACGGCCCGGTCCGGCTGGCGGCCCTGGGCCGGCTGCTCGCCGCCAACGACCCGCAGGAGCAGTCCACCGACCGGCGCGGCAAGCGTCGCGACCGCAACGTGGAGCTGGTGCTGCCGGCCCCGGCGGTCCTTCGCGGCTGACCGGCCGGTCAGCCGACCGGCAGGGTGTAGGACCGCTCCTGGCCGTACGCCGCGAAGCCGGCCCGGCGCAGCACCGGGCCGGAGGTCTCCACCCGTCCCTTGACCAGGGCGAGCGTGCAGCCGTGCTCGACCGCGTAGCGCAGGCGCTCCGCGAGCACGCCCCGGTAGGCGCCGCGGCCGCGGGCGGCGGGGACCACGCCGCCGCCCCACAGCCGCGCGACGTCCTCGGCCACCGCCAGCCCGCCGGCGGCGACCGCCCGCCCGGCGAGCCGGGCCAGCACGCTGCCACCGCGCCCGGCCCGGTAGGAGGCGTCCGCCTCGGCGCCGAGCTCGGCCAGCTTGGCCTCCGGCGGGATCGAGCCCTCGCCGAAGGCGGCCATCCCGATCTCGAGCACCTCCCGGGTGGTCGCGGGGTCGCGCTGCCAGCCCAGCTCCAGGTCGCCCGGGACGTCGAGCGCCGGCAGCGGCCCGGTCAGGTCGAGCGCGAAGACGTCGAGGGTCTCGTCGAGGCGCGCGGCGCGCTCGGCCAGCAGCGGCTCGAGGTCGGGGGGCGCGTCGAGCGTGACCCAGACCGTGACCCGACCCGCGCCCCACCGGCGGGCGAGGGCGAGCGCCTCGTCGAGCAGCACCGGGGTGGGCGTGTCGCCGCCGAGCCGCAGGACGCCGGGCCCGGAGGCCGCGAAGTAGTCGGGCCACCGCACCACGACCAGGTCGTCGCGGTGCACCACGACGGCGTCGTCGGGGTACCACAGCCACGCGCGCGCGGCCGCGGCCACCCGCTCGTGGCCGATCCCGCCCCCGCCGGCCGGGTCCCGGGTCATGCCTCGGTGGCGGCCAGCTGCCCGCAGGCCCCGTCGATCTCGCGGCCGCGGGTGTCGCGGACCGTGGTGGGGATGCCCTTCGCCTCCAGCCGGCGCACGAACTCGCGCTCGTCGGCGGGGTCGGAGGCGGTCCACTTCGACCCGGGGGTCGGGTTGAGCGGGATCAGGTTGACGTGCACCCAGCCCCAGTCGCCCCGGGCGTTGAGCACGTCGCCGAGCAGGTCCGCCCGCCAGGCCTGGTCGTTGATGCCGCGCATCATGGCGTACTCGATCGAGACCCGGCGCTTGGTGGTGCGGGCGTAGTTCCAGGCGGCGTCGACGGTCTCGTCGACCGAGAACCGGGTGTTGATCGGGACCAGCTCGTTGCGCAGCTCGTCGTCGGGCGCGTGCAGGCTCAGGGCCAGCGTCACCGGGATGCCCTCCTCGGCGAGCTGGTTGATCCGCGGCACCAGGCCCACGGTCGAGACCGTGACGCCACGCGCCGACATCCCCAGCCCGTCGGGGGTCGGGTCGGTGAGCCGGCGGACGGCGCCGATCACGGCCTTGTAGTTGGCCAGCGGCTCGCCCATCCCCATGAACACCACGTTGGAGACCCGGCCCGGTCCCCCGGGGACCTCGCCGCGGTGCATCGCCCGGGCGCCGGCCACGACCTGCTCGACGATCTCGGCGGTGGACATGTTGCGCTGCAGCCCGCCCTGACCGGTGGCGCAGAACGGGCAGGCCATCCCGCAGCCGGCCTGGCTGGAGACGCACACGGTGGCGCGATCGGGGTAGCGCATCAGCACCGACTCCACCAGGGCGCCGTCGAAGAGCCTCCACAGGGTCTTGCGGGTGGTCCCCCGGTCGGCCTCCATCGTCCGCAGCGGGCTCATCAGCGGCGGCAGCAGCGCCGCCACGAGCTGCTCGCGCTGCGCGGCCGGCAGATCCGTCATCTGCGCCGGGTCGTCGACCAGTCGGGCGAAGTAGTGCGTGGACAGCTGCTTGGCCCGGAAGCCGGGCAGGCCCAGCTCGGCGGCCCGCCGGCTGCGCTCCTCGGCGGTGAGGTCGGCGAGGTGGCGCGGCGGCTTGCGCCGGCCGCGTGGCTCGTCGAAGACGAGGGGAAGCGTCGCCGCCCCCTCCTGGGGGGCGGGCGCGGTGGACTCAGCAGCATCGGACATAGGCCTCGATCATCGCACCCGGACCCCGGACGGGGCTAAAGCGAGCCTCCATGAGAGTTCTCACGCCCGACCAGGACCCACAGCACCACCGCGGCCACGCCGAGGACCACCAGGGCCGTGGTGACCACGCCGACGAGCATGTAGCCGCCGAACCTGCGAGTGGGCGGGGCCACCGCCAGGCCGATCGGCACCGCCAGGGAGATCAGCACGAACGGGTAGGCGTCCGCGGCGGTCTGCTCGTCGAAGGCCCAGTACAAGATGGCGGCGAAGAGGCTCGGCACCACGATCACGTAGGCGAGGCCGGTGAAGAACCCGGTGATCGCCGTGAAGGTCGGGTGGTCGCGGTGCCACCAGTCCGGCTGCCGCGCCGGCGGCGCGGCAGTCCCGGGGCGGGTCTGCTCGTCAGTCATCGAGACGATCCTCGCAGAGCCGGGCCCGCGAGTCAGCCACCCGCGCCGGTTCTGTGCGCACCATGTGACACGTGCCGCACGCCCGTCCCGCCCGACCCGGCCGTGCTGCCCGGCGGAGCCCTCCCGGGCCTCGATCGGGTGCCCCGCCGGCAGGCCGGTGGGGGGATCAGCCTGCGGCCGTGCCGGGCCTGCCGTCCGGGTCGAGGGTGACCACGATCAGGTCGGGCATCGCGAGCGTCCGCCAGCGCGCGAGGTCGGCGGGCTCCCCGGTGAGCGCGGCGACCAGCGCCGTCCAGGCGGTCCCGTGGCCCACGAGGACCACGTCCTCCTCGGCGTGGGCGGCGAGGATGCCCTCGACGGCCCGGCTCACCCGTTCCCGGCAGGAGGCGAGCGGCTCCCAGCCGACGTACGCCGACCGCTCGGGCTCGGCGAACGCGCGCTCCACGACCGCCGGGAAGTCCTCGATCAGGTCCGTGGAGTCGCGCACGTGCTCGCGCAGGTCGAGCATCACGCCGACCTCGCCGTCGGTGAGCAGCGAGGCGGTGCCGATCGCCTTGGGCTCCGGTGAGGTGAACCAGGCGGCCCGGTCCGGGAGCCGGCCGGACTCGCGCAGGGCCCAGATGTCGTCGTAGCCCGCCGGGTCCAGCTCCCACTCGTGGGCGGGAACCCCGGACCGGGGCGCGGAGCGACCGTGTCGCACGAGGAAGAGAGTCATCGGATCGTCCGCCTCAGAACACCAGGTAGTGCAGCAGCAGCCAGATCGGCGCGATCGTGGCGAGCAGCGAGTCGAGTCGGTCCATGAGACCCCCGTGCCCCGGGATCACCTGGCTCATGTCCTTGATGCCGAGATCGCGCTTCATCACCGACTCGCACAGGTCGCCCAGCGTGGCCATCACCACCGCGATCAGGCCGAGCAGCACGCCGACCCACCAGTCGCCCTCGAGCAGGAAGACCACCAGCGCCCAGCCGACGACCACGCAGAACAGCACCGAGCCCGCGAAGCCCTCCCAGGACTTCTTCGGCGAGATGACCGGGGCCATCGGGTGCCTGCCGAACAGCACGCCGGCGATGTAGCCGCCGATGTCGGAGGCGATCGTGACCAGCACGAAGGCGATGATGCCCTTCACGCCGTCGTCGTCGAGGCCGCCGCCCCCACCCGCGCCCCCCTCGGAGAGCATCAGCGCCACGAACGAGCCCAGGAACGGCACGTAGACCAGCGTGAACACCGCGGCGGTGGCGTTCTTGACGTAGCCGTCGATGCCGCGGCGCAGCAGCCACAGCATGACCACCAGCGCCGAGACCGCGGTGGCCGTGACCAGGGCGTCGGCACCCCAGACGTAGGCCACCACGACCATCACGACTCCCCCGAGCATCAGCGGCTGCTCGGGAACGTCGATGTCCTTGGCCCGCATGCCGCGGTGGAGCTCCCAGACCGCGACGACCACGGCCGCGGCCACGATCAGCATGAAGGCGGTCTTCCAGACCAGCAGCGACGCGGCGACCGCCGCGAGCAGCACGACGGCGGACGCGACCGCCTTGCGCAGGTCGCGCCCCGCGCGCCCGTAGACGGGCGGGGGCACGGACCCGGGGCCCGGGCCGGGCGAGGTCTCGGTCATGTGGTGGGGAGGCTCGGGAGGCTCAGACCTCGAGCAGCTCGGCTTCCTTGTTCTTCAGCATCTCGTCGATCGCGTCCGTGTGCTTCTTGGTGATCGAGTCCAGCCGCTTCTCGGCGCCGGTGACGTCGTCCTTGCCGACCTCGCCGTCCTTCTCGAGCTTCTCCAGGCCCTGCTTGGCCGAGCGCCGCAGGTTGCGCACCGCGACCCGGCCGTCCTCGGCCTTGGACCGCGCGACCTTGATGTACTCCTTGCGCCGCTCCTCGGTCAGCTCGGGGAACACGCAGCGGATGACCCTGCCGTCGTCGGCCGGGTTCACGCCGAGGTCGGAGTCGCGGATGGCCCTCTCGATGTTCTTCATCGCGCCCTGGTCGAAGGGCGAGATCAAGATGACGCGGGCCTCGGGTGCGGTGAACGACGCGAGCTGCTGCAGCGGCGTCATCGAGCCGTAGTAGTCCACCACGATCTTGCTGAACATGCCGGGGTGGGCCCGGCCCGCGCGGATCGCCGCGAACTCCTCGCGCGTCGCCTCGACCGACTTGTCCATCTTGCTGTCGGCCTCGTTGAGGATGTCGTTGATCACGGTGTGCTCCTACGTCGTGGGATGTTGCGGCGGGACCGGGCGCTCAGTCGCGCGAGACCGTCGTACCGATCTTCTCACCGGTCACGGCGCGGCCGATGGTGCCCGCCGTCGAGAGGTTGAAGAAGACCATGTCGAGGTCGTTGTCGCGGGCGAGGCTGACCGACGTGGCGTCGGCGACCTTCAGCCCGCGCGCCAGGAACTCGTCGTAGGTCAGCGCGTCGAACATCACCGCGGCAGGGTTCTGGTGCGGGTCGGAGTCGTAGACGCCGTCGACGCCCTGCTTGCCCATCAAGATGACCTCGCAGCGCGTCTCGAGCGCCCGCTGGGCCGCCACGGTGTCGGTGGAGAAGAACGGCATGCCGGCGCCGGCGCCGAAGATGACGACTCGACCCTTCTCGAGGTGCCGGATGGCGCGCCGGGGGATGTACGGCTCGGCCACCTGGCCCATGGTGATCGCGGTCTGGACGCGCGTCTCGACGCCGTGCTTCTCGATGAAGTCCTGGAGCGCCAGGCAGTTCATCACCGTGCCCAGCATGCCCATGTAGTCGGCCCGCGCGCGCTCCATGCCGCGCTGCTGGAGCTCCGCGCCCCGGAAGAAGTTGCCACCTCCCACGACGATCGCCACCTGGACACCCGAACGGGCGACCTCGGCGATCTCCGCGGCGATCGCGTTGATGACGTCGAGGTCCAGCCCCACCTGACCACCGCCGAACACCTCGCCGGACAGCTTGAGCAGGACTCGCTTGTAGCCGGTCATCCAGGACCTCCCTGATCGTCGTCGCCCACCTGCAACCTATCGGATCCGGCCGGTCCGGCCCGACTCGGCCGTCGTCCCTCGCGACCGGCTCGGGCCCGGCCACGACCAGACGGCGGCACCCGGTCTCGGTGTGGGCTGCTGGAGTAGCACAGGGCCGGTCCGGCGAGCGGTGAAGCTCGCGGGACCGGCCCCTGGTGCGGACGCTGCGGTCAGGCGCCGACCTCGAAGCGGGCGAACCGCTTCAGGGTGGTGCCGGACGCGTCGAGGACCGCCTTGACGGTCTTCTTGTTCTCGGTCACCGACGGCTGCTCGAGCAGCACGACGTCCTTGAAGAAGCCGTTGAGGCGACCCTCGGTGATCTTGGCGATCGCCTGCTCGGGCTTGCCCTCCTCGCGCGAGGTGGCCTCGGCGATCTCGCGCTCCTTGGCGACGATGTCCGCCGGGACCTCGTCGCGGCTGAGGTACTGCGGGCGCATCGCGGCGATCTGCATCGCGGCGGCACGGGCGGCGTCGGCGTCACCGTCGTACTCGACGAGGACACCCACGGCCGGCGGCAGGTCCGCGGCGCGCTTGTGCATGTAGGCGACGACCGGGCCGGCGAAGTGGACGTACTGGCCCAGCTCGATCTTCTCGCCGATCGAGATCGCCAGCCCCTCGACGACCTCGCCGACGGTCTGGGTGCCGAGCGGGACGGCCTTGAGCGCCTCGACGTCGGCCGGAGCGGCCTCGGACGCGGCGTCGGCGATCTTCTGGGCGGTGGCGACGAAGTCCTCGCCCTTGGCCACGAAGTCGGTCTCGCACTTGAGCTCGACCAGGACGCCCGGGGCGTGCGCCACCAGACCGGCGGAGGCCTCGCGCTCGGCGCCACGCTTGGCGGCCTTCGCGGCGCCCTTGACGCGGAGGAGCTCGACGGCCTTCTCGAAGTCGCCGTCGCTCTCGTCCAGCGCCTTCTTGCAGTCCATCATCCCGGCGCCGGTGAGCTCGCGGAGCTTCTTGACGTCGGCCGCGGAGAAGTTAGCCATGTTCCTTCTTCCCTCGAGAGGTGTGGGTGGTGGTTCGGTCGCCGCTGCGCTGTGCGCCGGCCTGGAGGCCGGCGCACAGCGATCGCGCGGGTTCCGTCAGGCCTTGGCCTCGTCGGAGGTGGCGGCCGCGGACTCGGCCGGAGCCTCCTCGGTGGCGGCGGTCTCGGTAGCGGCGGCCTCGGCCGGAGCAGCGGACTCGTCGGTGGCCGCGGCGGCGGCCTCGGTCGACTCGGCGGCCTCGGAGGAGGCGCCGGTGGCCTCGGCGGCCGGGGTCGCCTGGGCGGCGGCGTCGCCGCCGGTGGCCTCGACGGCGGCCTTGTCGGCCTCGCCGCCCAGCAGCTCACGCTCCCACTCGGCCAGCGGCTCCGCGGCAGCCACCTCGGCGGTCTCGCCGCCGGCCTTGCCACCGGAACGGGCGATCAGGCCCTCGGCGACCGCGTCGGCCACGACGCGGGTCAGCAGGCCGACGGAGCGGATCGCGTCGTCGTTGCCCGGGATCGGGAAGTCGACGACGTCGGGGTCGCAGTTGGAGTCCAGGATGCCGATGATCGGGATGCGCAGCTTGCGCGCCTCCTCGACGGCGAGGTGCTCCTTGTTGGTGTCCACGATCCACACCGCGGCGGGGGTCCGGGTCATCTCGCGGATGCCGCCGAGCGACTTGTTGAGCTTGTCGCGCTCGCGACGCATCTGCAGCAGCTCCTTCTTGGTGCGGCTGCTGCTCGCGACGTCGTCGAAGTCGACCTCGTCGAGCTCCTTGAGGCGGTTGATCCGCTGGTGCACGGTCTGGAAGTTGGTGAGCATGCCGCCCAGCCACCGCTGGTTCACGTAGGGCATGCCGACGCGGGTCGCCTGCTCGGCGATCGCCTCCTGCGCCTGCTTCTTGGTGCCGACGAACATGATCGCGCCGCCCTTGGCGACGGTCTCCTTGATGAAGGCGTAGGAGCGGTCGATGTAGGCCAGCGACTGCTGCAGGTCGATGATGTAGATGCCGTTGCGCTCGGTCATGATGAAGCGCTTCATCTTCGGGTTCCAGCGCCGGGTCTGGTGTCCGAAGTGCACGCCGCTCTCGAGAAGCTGGCGCATGGTGACGACTGCCATGTGTGTCTCCTGTGATGTGGAGCGCGACACCGTCCGCCCGCCCTTGGACCAGGACGGGCCGGAGCACGCTCCGATGTGGTTTTCAGTTGCTGCGACCGGGCGGGTGCCCGGCTGCCCTGACGCTCGCGCGAGACCCGGACCTCGCCACGGGGGTGAGGACTGAGGGGCTCGCCCACGGGTGACCGGAGTCCAGAAGCAGGCTCCGACGCGGTCTGCGGGCGTGCGAAGTCGATCCCGCTGGGGATCGCTCCGGCCAGAGTAGTCCAGCCGTGCGCCGGCGGGCGAATCCGTGGCCCGGCAGCCGTCCACCGTGAGGGGTCCGGTCCCGGACGTCCACCGCCGGACCGCCGGACCGAGCGACCACCCGGCCGGCCCGGCAGCCTGTCGGCATGCCCGCACTCATCCCCGACCGGCGCTCGCCGGTCCGGCCCGCTCGCACCGTCGGCCCGCTCCCGCGGGCGCTGCTGGCGCTGGTCCTCCTCGTGCCGGCCCTGCTCGTCCTGGTGCCCACCCCCGGCCTGGCCGCCCCGGTAGACCCGGCAGACCCGGCAGACCCGGTCGGCCAGTGGCCGCTTCGTCCGCGCCCCCAGGTGGTCGCGGGGTTCGACCCACCCGGTTCACCCTGGGGCGCCGGTCACCGGGGCGTGGACCTGCTCGGCCGGCCGGGGCAGTCCGTGCACAGCGCGCTGGCGGGCGTGGTGACCTTCGCCGGCGTGATCGCCGGGCGCGGCGTGGTCGTGGTCGACCACGGCGAGACCCGGACCACCTACGAGCCGGTGCGCGCGGCGGTGACGGTGGGGACGCCGCTGGCGGCCGGGGACCGCCTGGGGATCCTGGAGGGGGCGGGTTCCCACTGCCTGCCCCGCACCTGCCTGCACTGGGGATGGTTGCGCGGCCCGGCGTACCTCGATCCGCTGCGCCTGGTGGGCGCCGGGCCGGTGCGGCTGCTGCCGCTGTGGCGGGCCGCGCCGTCCGGCTTCGTCGCGGTTCCGGGGCCGCTGGCGCCGGCGAGTCCGTACGCCGGCTGGCTTCCCCTGGGCCGGCTGTTCCGCTGAGCCTCTCCAGGTCTCGACACGCCGGTCGCGACCTCGTGCCTCGGTCGCGCGGCTCGCTCGACCACCATCAGCGGATCCGCTGGCGCGTCTCCAGGTCTCGACACGCCGGTCGCGACCTCGTGCCTCGGTCGCGCGGCTCGCTCGACCACCATCAGCGGATCCGCTGGCGCGTCTCCGCTAGGCGCGGGGGTGCGCCTGCTGGTAGGCCCGGCGCAGCCGGTCGGTGGTGACGTGGGTGTAGAGCTGGGTGGTGGCCAGGGAGGCGTGGCCGAGCAGCTCCTGGACCGAACGCAGGTCCGCACCGCCCTCCAGCAGGTGCGTGGCGGCGCTGTGCCGCAGCCCGTGCGGGCCGATGTCGGGGGCGCCGGGGACGTCGGCGATGCGGCGGTGCACCAGCGTCCGTACGGCCCGTGGGTCGATCCGTCGTCCGCGCGCGCCCAGGAACAGCGCCGGGCCCGAGCCGTCGACCAGGAGGTGCGGCCGGCCGTGCCGGAGCCAGAAGTCCAGGGCGCGCGCGGCCGGCCGGCCGAACGGCACCGAGCGCTCCTTGCGCCCCTTGCCGAGCACCCGGACGACGAACCGGTCGCGGTCCACGTCGTCGACGTCGAGCCCCACCAGCTCGCCGACCCGGATGCCGGTGGCGTAGAGCAGCTCCAGCATGGCCACGTCGCGCAGCCCGACCGGGCTGCCGTCGTCGGCCCGCTCCGCCGCGGTCCGGATCAGCTCCTCGGCCTCGTCGACGCGCAGCACGGCGGGGAGGGTGCGGTGCGCCTTGGGAGAGCCGAGGCTGGTCCCCGGGTCCGCCGGCGCGCGGCCGGTGCGGGCCAGCCAGGCGGTGAAGACCCGGGCCGCGGTGGCCCGCCGGGCCAGGGTGGTCCGGGACCGGCCGAGGGTCTGCTGCTTGGCCAGCCAGCTGCGCAGGGTGCGCAGGTCCAGCTCGGCGGCGTCGGTGCAGCCGAGCCGGGCGGCGTGCTCGAGCAGCCCGGCGACGTCGGTGACGTAGGCCCGCACGCTGTGCGGGCTGAGGTCGCGCTCGGCCGCCAGGTGGCGCTCGTAGGCTCCCAGCACCCGGGCCATCGGCTCGGGCAGCGCGTCGGGCTGCACGACGGGGTCCTCCCCCGTCACGTCGGCCCCTCCAGCCTCCTGCGTCACGAAGGGAGTCTAGGCCGCCGGGGCCACGGCTCAGGTGAGCGCGTGCGCGGCGAGCCGCCAGCCCGGGCCGGCCTGCTCGACCAGGCCCTGGCGCAGCAGTGCGTGCAGCACGGTGCTCGCCTCCACGATCCCCACGCCCGCCGCCCGGGCGATGGAGTCCACGCCGGCCGCCTGTCGCACCGGCACCGCGTCGAGCACCTGCTGCTGGCGCACGCTGATCCGGTCGCGCGGCCGGGCCCGGCCCCGCGGCGGCTCGACGAGGTGCTCGCCGGAGACGCCCAGCAGCTCGAGCACGTCGGCGGCGCCGGTGACGAGGGTGGCCGCGCCGACCCGGATCAGCTCGTGCACGCCCTCGGACGGGGCGCTGGTCACCGGCCCCGGCACGCCCATGAGCACCCGGTTCAGCCGGGTGGCCCAGTTGGCGGTGTTCAGCGCGCCGCTGCGGGCCGCGGCCTCGACCACGACGGTGCCGGCGGTGAGCGCCGCGATCAGGCGGTTACGGGAGAGGAAGCGCAGCCGGGTCGGCGAACCCCCGGGCGGGGTCTCCGAGACCACCGCGTGCTCCTGGGCCAGGTGCTCGACCAGGTCCCGGTGTCCCTGGGGGTAGACCCGGTCCGCGCCGCAGGCGAGGACCGCCAGGCTGCGGCCGCCCGCCGCGATCGCGCCCCGGTGGGCGGCCTGGTCGATGCCGAAGGCGGCCCCGGAGACCACCACCCGGCCCGCGTGCCCGACCCGTCCGGCGAGGTCCCGCGCGGTCGCCGTGCCGTACGTCGTCGCCGAGCGCGAGCCCACCACCGCCACCGAGCCGGCGAGCTCGTCGAGCCGCATCGGGCCCTGCACCCACAGCCCCACCGGGACCCCGCCGCGCTCCTGGACGGGATCCGCCCCGGCCAGGTCCTGCAGCACCGCCGGCCACTCGTCGTCGCCCGGGACCACGAACCGCACCCCCCTGGCCGCGGCCTGCTCCAGCTCCCGCGCGGGGTCGATGCCCGCCAGTCGGGCGCTCACGTCGTTGCGCAGGTCGTCCATCTCGGACTCGGCC
The DNA here is from genome assembly GCF_013409645.1 of Nocardioides panaciterrulae. Classification (NCBI taxonomy): domain Bacteria; kingdom Bacillati; phylum Actinomycetota; class Actinomycetes; order Propionibacteriales; family Nocardioidaceae; genus Nocardioides; species Nocardioides panaciterrulae. Next base: position 2,639,480 of record NZ_JACCBG010000001.1, read on the forward strand.
AGCAGCCCCTCGTAGAGGGCCTGGGCGCCGAGCTGGTCGACCAGGCACAGGTGCTTGAGCGTGCCGGGCTCGATGAGCCGCGAGAGCGCGGCCCGCGCGAGCCGCTCCGCCTCCGGCGCGCTCATCCGACCCTCCTGGAGAGCACGTCGACCATCAGCGGGGCGCCGGTCCGCAGGGCCAGCGCCGCGTTGACCTCGGCGACGTCGGGCTGGTCCAGGCCCGCCAGGTCGGCCACCGACCAGGCCAGCCGGAGCACCCGGACGGCGCCGCGCTGGGTCAGCCGGCCCGCCCAGGTCTCGTCGTCCACCAGCGCCTGGGCCGCGGGCGTCACCGGCCAGCGGTCCCGCAGGGCCGGGGCCGAGGCCTGGCCGTTGAGCCGCCAGCTGCAGCCGGCGTACCGACGCGCCTGGCGCCGGCGGGCGGCCTCGACCCGCACCCGGATCTCGGCACTGGACTCACGACGCTCGAAGCGGTCCCTCTGGTCTCCGGGCGTGAACCCCACCACGTGCCGCAGGATGTCGATGCGGTCGGCCACGGGGCCGGTGATCCTGGCGCGGTAGTCACGTCGCTGGGTCTCCTTGCACTGGCACTGGCTCTTCCCGACCTGCGGGGCGTACTCCCCGCAGGGGCAGGGGTTGCAGGCCAGGACCACCATGCCGCGGGCGGGCAGGGTGACCGACTCGTCCCGCCTGGCCACCGTGACCTCACCGCTCTCCAAGGGCTGGCGCAGCGCCTCGATCACGTCGGAGCGGAACAGCGGGAACTCGTCGAGGAACAGCACGCCGGCGTGGGCCCGGCTGAGCTCGCCGGGGCGGACCGCGTTCAGGCCGCCGCCCAGCAGGCTGGCCTTGCTCGCGTCGTGGTGCGGCGCGGAGTACGGCGGCCGGACCACCAGCCCGTCCCCCGGCTCCAGGGCGCCGGCCAGCGAGTGGATCGCGGTGAGCTCCAGCGACTCCTCGGGCGTGAGGTCCGGGAGGATCCCCGGGATCCGCTCGGCGATGCTGGTCTTGCCGGCCCCCTTCGGCCCGGACAGCATCAGGTGGTGGCCGCCGGCCGCGGCCACCTCGACGGCGTACCGGGTGTCCTCGAGCCCGAACAGGTCGGCCATGTCGAGCTCCTCGCGGCGCTCGGCGCCGCGCCAGCTCAGCAGCCGGCTGCCGGACATCGGCGCCACCGGCGGCGCCTCGGGGATCTCGTCGCCCCGCAGCTCGGCGACGACCTGGGCCAGCGACCGGACCCCGATCACCTCCATGCCCGGCACCATCGCGGCCTCCTGCGCGTGCGGCTCCGGGACGAAGACCCGGCCCACGCCGCGCGCCGAGGCGGCGAGCACCATCGGCAGCACGCCCGGCACCGACCGCAGGCCACCGTCGAGGGTGAGCTCGCCGATGAACACGGTGCCCGAGAGCGCGGCGGCGGGCAGGCCGCCGGCCGCCGCCAGCACCGAGACCGCGATCGCGAGGTCGAAGTGGGTGCCGCTCTTGATCAGGTCGGCCGGCGAGAGCAGCACCGTGATCCGGCGGGTCGCCGGCCAGTCCAGCCGGCTGTTGACGATGGCCATCCGGCAGCGGTCCCGCGCCTCGTTCAGCGTGACGTCGGGCCGCCCCACCAGCGTCAGGCCCACCTGGCCGGGCGATACGTCGGTCTGCACGTCCACGAGGTGGCCGATCGCGCCGTGCAGGGAGACCGTGCGTGCGGTCGCGAAGGCCATCACCCGACTCCCGCCACGTGCTCGAGGACCGAGGGGCCGCGGGCCGGCCGCAGGATCGCGACCAGGTCGACCCGGACGTCGGGTGGCGTGACGTCGTGGGCGAGCGCCCAGCGCCCCGCGAGCCGGTGGAGGCGCTCGAGCTTGGCGTCGTCGACCGCTTCGTGGGGCGTGCCGCGGTCCACGCTGCTGCGGGTCTTGACCTCGCACACGACCAGCACGTCGCCCTCACGCAGCACCAGGTCGATCTCGCCCTCGTCGCAGCGCCAGTTGCGGTCGAGGAGCACCATCCCCTGCGCGCACAGGTGCCGCGCGGCGAGCCGTTCGCCGTACTGTCCGAGGGCCTGCCTGCTGGCCGCCGTCGCCGATCCCGTCATCCTCCACACCTCCTGGCCACCAGCGTGGCCGGGATCGTGGACGGCGGGGTGCGTGGCCGGTCGCCCGGTGGAGAACGCTGCGGGAGTCTCCCCTGTGGAGGTCTGGGGGGCCGGTTCAGTCCTTGGGCGGCTCGATGTCGGCGGGGCTGAGCTCCTCGACGTTGACGTCCTTGAACGTGAGCACCTTGACGTTCTTGGCGAACCGCGCCGGGCGGTACATGTCCCAGACCCACGCGTCGCTCATCGACACCTCGAAGAACACCTCGCCCGCCTCGGTGCGGGCCTTCACGTCCACCTGGTTGCACAGGTAGAAGCGGCGGTCGGTCTCGACGACGTACTTGAAGATCGAGACCACGTCGCGGTACTCGCGGTAGAGGGTGAGCTCCATCTCGGTCTCGTACTTCTCGAGATCCTCGGCACTCATCACGCGCTCCTCGCCACCAGTCGTCAGGTCGAGTCCCGCCTCCGCTGGACTCCACTGGCATCGTAGACGCGTGAGCACGGATGCCGACGTCATCGTGGTGGGTGCAGGGCTGGCGGGTCTGCTGTGCGCGCGCCGGCTGGGCGAGCGCGGCCACGTCGTCCGGGTGCTGGAGGCCGGGGACGCCCCCGGGGGCCGGGTCCGGACCGACCTCGTCGACGGGTTCCGGTGCGACCGGGGGTTCCAGCTGCTGAACCCCGCCTACCCCGCGGTGCGCCGGTACGTCGACCTCCCCGGGCTCGACCTGCGCGCGTTCGGGCGGGGGGTGGAGGTGCTGACGGCGCGGGGCCGGTCCACCCTGGCCGATCCGCTGCGCCACCCGTCCCTGCTGGCCGCCACGCTGCGCAGCGGCTACCTGCGTCCCGGCGAGCTCGCCCGGCTGGGCCGCTGGCTGGCGCCGGCTGTGGGGCCGGTCGACCGGCTGCTCGCCGGTCCCGACCGCAGGCTGGCCGACTCCCTGGACCGGGCGGCCGTCGACGGACGGCTGCGCCACGAGGTGCTCGAGCCGTTCCTCGCCGGCGTCCTGGCCGAGGCCGACGGCGCCACGTCCGCGACCTTCGTGCGTCTGCTGCTGCGCAGCTTCCTGCGCGCCACCCCCGCGGTGCCGTCCCTCGGCATGCAGGCGCTGGCCGACCAGCTCGCCCAGCTGCCGCCGGGCACGGTGACGACCGGCGCACGGGTCACCCGCGTCGCGCGGGTGGCCGGCGGGGTCGAGGTGGACGGCGACCTCAGGCTGCGCGGCCGGGCCGTGGTCGTGGCCACGGACCCGGTCTCCGCGGCGCAGCTGACGGGGGTGGCGGCGCCGCTGCTCGGCGGCCTGCGCACCTGGTGGTTCGCGGCCGAGCAGCCTCCGGCCTGCTCCGCGCTGCTGCGGGTCGACGGCCGGGGTGCCGCCGCGGGGCCGGTGGTGAACACGGTCGTGATGAGCAACGCGGCCCCGTCGTACGCCCCACCCGGCCGCCACCTCGTCGAGGCGACCACGCTGCTGCCCTCCGACGCCGGCGAGCAGGACGTCCGCCGGCACCTGGACGAGCTGTGGGCCGTGTCGACGCAGCGCTGGCAGGTCGTGGCCCGGCACGACCTCCCGGAGGCGCTGCCGCAGGTCCGCCCGCCCCTGCAGGCGCGCCGTCCCGTCGACCTCGGCGACGGGCTGTTCGTCACCGGCGACCACCGCGACACCTCCTCCTTGCAGGGCGCGCTGGTCTCCGGCGCGCGCACGGCCACGGCCGTGCACCAGCACCTTGCCGTCGCATGACCGGGGCCGGAGCCGGGGACGTCCTCGACCCGCAGGGGCCACCACTGCCCACGCCGCAGGTGATGAGCCAGTGGTGGCGCGACGCCACCTTCCTGCACTGGCGGGTGCCCGCGGCCGTGGTCGCGCCGCTGCTGCCCGCTGGAGTCCGTCCCGATCTCCACGACGGCAGCGCCTGGGTGGGCCTCATCGCGTTCCGCATGGTCGACGCCGGGCTCGGCCGCGGCCGGCCGGTCCCGTGGTTGGGCACCTTCCTGGAGACCAACGTGAGGCTCTACTCGATCGACGAGCAGGGCCGCCACGGGGTCGTGTTCCGCTCCCTGGACGCCGAGCGGCTGGCCGTGGTGGTCGGCGCGAACCTCGCCGTCGGGGTGCCCTACCGCTGGGCGGCCATGGATCTGACCCCGCGGTCCGCCGGGCCCGACCCGGCCGGGGCCCGCCTGTCCTACCGGACCCGCCGCCGCGGCTCCGGCGCCGGCGGGCGGATCGACGTCGAGGTCGGCGCGCTGGTCGCCGCCCCCTCCCCGCTCGAGCACTTCCTCACCGCCCGCTTCGGCCTGCACACCAGCGTGCTCGGGCGGACGCTGTGGGTGCCGAACACCCACGGACCCTGGCCCCTGCACCGGGCACGGCCGACCCACCTCGAGGACACGCTCCTCGCCGCCGCCGGGCTGCCCGCCCGGCTGGCCGCCTCACGCCCCGAGTCGGTGCTGTTCTCCCCCGGCGTCCGGACCACCTTCGGCCTCCCCCAACGACTCGACCGGCGACTCCCCCAGCGACTCCCCCAACGACCCCGTCAACGTCTCCGCGTCCGTCGCCGCTGAGGTCACCTCGAGCCCGGCGGCCCGGCGTACGTTCACGAAGCGCATCCGGTGCACCGGGGAGGGCCCGTGCTCGTGCAGCGCGGCGGTGTGGCTCTCGGTGATGTAGCCCTTGTGGGTCTTGAAGTCGTACGCCGGGAAGTCGGCATCGAGCTCGGTCATCATCCGGTCGCGGGTGACCTTCGCGAGCACCGAGGCGGCCGCGATGCAGGCCGCGACCCGGTCGCCCTTCCAGACCGCCAGCCCGGGCACCCCGAGGCCGTCGACCGGGAACCCGTCGGTGAGCACGTAGGCCGGCGGCACCTCCAGCAGGGCCACCGCCCGGCGCAGCGCCTCGATGTTGGCCACGTGCATGCCGAGCCGGTCGCACTCCTCGTGGGAGACCACCACGACCGACCAGGCCACGGCCCGCCTGACCACCTCCCGGTAGCAGCGCTCCCGCGCCCGCTCGGTGAGCAGCTTGGAGTCGGCCAGGCCCGGGACGACCCCCGCCCGGCCCGGCGGCAGGACGGCCGCGCCGGCCACCAGCGGGCCGGCGCAGGCGCCGCGACCGGCCTCGTCCACCCCGGCGACCGGCTCGATGCCGTGCCTGCGCAGGGCGCGCTCGTAGCCGTAGAGCCCGGCGTCACGCCGGACCGTCGCTCCCCGGGGCAGCTCGCTCACGACCAGGCTCAGGAGGACGGGTCGTCGGGCACGCCCGCGAAGGTCGCGGGCCGGTGGAACCAGCGGAAGTGGTCACTGGGCCAGAGCAGCACGAAGACCTTGCCCACCACCAGGTCGGTCGCGACGTACTCGTCCCCCGGCACGCAGTCGGTCTCCAGGTGTGGCTTGCACATGTGGTAGCTCGAGTCCGCGGAGTGGCCGCGGTTGTCCCCCATCACGAAGATGTGCCCGGGCGGCACCGGACCGGCGGTCCAGTCGGCCTTGCAGTCGGTGACCATCGGGCCGTTGCAGGCGATCCCCTTCTCCTTGACGTAGGACGCCTCGTCGAGCGGGTGGCCGTTGACGGAGATCCGGCCCTTCTTGTCACAGCAGTGGATGACGTCACCGGCGACGCCGATGACCCGCTTCACCAGGTGTCCGCCGGTGGGGTAGAGCCCGATCTGCGCCATCAGCTCGGCGATTCCGCTCTGGGGTCCGGCCTTCTCCTCCGCGCTGAGCCAGTCGCCCGGGTCCTTGAAGACCACGACATCGCCGCGCTCCGGCGTACCGCCGAACCAGTAGGAGACCTTCTCCACCAGGATCCGGTCGTTGTTGACCAGGCCGGGCTCCATCGACTCCGACGGGATGTAGAAGGCCTGGATGAACAGCGCCTTGATCACGATCGCCAGAACCAGGGCGATCCCGAGCAGCAGGATCGTCTCCTGCCAGATCGGCAGGTGCTTCTTGCGGGGCTTGCCCGGGACGTGCGAAGACCGCGACCCCGTTCCGTCTTGTTCGGCGGCGGACACGGTGTCGCGGTCTTCGGAAGTCACGCGCAGAGTGTATGAAGCGAGTGGCTGGTCGCCGCTCAGGCCTCCCGACGCTCCTTGATCTTGGCGGCCTTGCCGCGCAGGTTGCGCAGGTAGTAGAGCTTCGCCCGGCGGACGTCACCGCGGCTCACGACCTCGATCTGCTCGAAGATCGGGGAGTTCAGCGGGAAGGTGCGCTCCACGCCCACGCCGAAGGAGACCTTGCGGACGGTGAAGGTGCGACCCACGCCGGCGCCCTGGAGGCGGATGACGACACCCTGGAAGACCTGGACGCGGGACCGGTTGCCCTCGATGACCTTCACGTGCACCTTGACGGTGTCGCCGGCGCGGAAGTCCGGGACGTCGGTGCGCTTGATCGCGTTGCCGAGCTCGGCGATGACGTTGCTGCTCATGGTCTCTCCTCACAGCTGCCACAGGCCAGCCGCGGTACGGGGAACGGTTCAGTTGTGGCCGGTCGTGGTGGCCGGCGGCGCCATGCTCCCCCTGTGGCAGGTGCTGACGCGGGTCCCCCGCCCGGAACGAGTCCACGGGGCGACCCCTGTTTGGCCGACGGGCCGATCGGCAAGTCTGCCACAGCGGGGCGGCGCCCGGAAATCGGACCGGCCCGGCTAGTCCGTGACGTTCGGGCCCCTCCTGGGTCCCACCAGGGGCCCGAACGTCACGGACTACGCCGTCCGCCGCTTGGTCAGCCGCACGACGCCCGGCTCGACCTCGCCACGCAGCCGGTAGCCGGCCTTCTTGTAGATCCGCTGGTTGCGGAGGCTGCCCGCCCCCGTGACCAGCGAGTACGACGTGGCCGCGGCCGGCGCGAGGCCCTCGATCCGACCCAGCAGCGCGCGGCCCAGACCGCGGCTGGCGAGGTCGGGGGCGACCATGAGCCGGCCGATCTCCCACTGCTCCCCCGCGAGCCGCCCGCGCACGGCGCCGACCAGCCGGCCGGCCGAGTGCGCCACCAGCACGACCTGGTCGGCCAGCCAGGCCCGCACGTCGTCGAGCGACTCGTGCAGCGCCGGGATCCGCACTCCGGGGTTGTCGTGCGCCTCCTGGACCCAGCAGGCCAGCTGCAACGTCCACAGCTCGCCGGCGTCGCCGGGCCGGGCCGGGCGCACCTCGACGTCGTCGAGCACGACCGAGGCCGGCACCAGGTCGGGCCGGCGCGCCGCGGTGCGGCGTACCGCCTGCTCGTGGCGCCAGGCGGCGATGGCCGCGTGGTCGCCGGAGAGCAGCACCGGCGGCACCTCCCGGCCGCGCCAGGAGGCGGGCTTGGTGTAGACCGGGTACTCCAGCAGCCCGTCCTCGTGGGACTCCTCGACCAGCGACTCGGGGTTGCCCATGAAGCCCGGCAGCAGCCGGACCACCGCCTCGGTGATCGCCAGGGCCGCGACCTCGCCGCCGTTGAGCACGTAGTCGCCGATCGAGATCTCGCGCACCTCGGCCCGGCCGTGCGCCTCGTCGAGGACCCGTTGGTCGATCCCCTCGTAGCGACCGCAGGCGAACAGCAGCCGGTCCCGGGTGGCCAGCTCGCGGGCGAGCGCCTGGGTGAAGGGCTCCCCGGACGGGGTCGGCACCACCAGCGTCACGCCCGGCTCCAGCAGCTCGTCGAGCGCCTCACCCCACGGCTCGGGCTTCATCACCATGCCCGCGCCGCCGCCGTACGGCGTGTCGTCGACGGTCCGGTGCCGGTCGCGGGTCCAGCCGCGCAGGTCGTGGACGTGCAGCTCGAGCAGCCCGGTCGCCTGCGCCTTGCCGGGCAGCGAGAGCCCCAGCGGCGCGAGGTAGTCGGGGAAGATCGAGACGACGTCGATGCGCATCCTCAGCCGTCCTCGGCGACGGTGTCGTCGGGCATGGGCGCGACCAGGCCGGGACGGTCGGCGACCACGAGGCGACGGCCGGCCAGGTCGACCTCGGGCACCAGGGCCTTCACGAACGGCACCAGCGCCTGGCGGCCGTCCGTCGTGCGGATGGTCAGCAGGTCCTGGGCGCCCCCGTGCACCAGCGCGGTGACCTCGCCCAGCAGCGTCCCCTCCAGGTCGTACGCCGCGAGCCCGACCAACTGGTGGTCGTAGTACTCGTCGGGGTCCTCGGGGGACTCGTCGGCCGCGATCTCGGCGCGCAGCAGCACGCCGCGCGCCGCCTCGGCGGCCGACCGGTCGTCCATCTCCTCGAAGGTCACCAGGAGCGTGGTCTGGTGCCAGCGCGCCCGCTCGACGGTCAGCGTGGTGTGCGGGTACGCCGACCCGCGGGGCGGCTGGACCAGGAGCACCGAGCCCGGCGCGAACCGGCGCTCGGGCTCGTCGGAGCGCACGTCGACCGTGACCTCGCCGCGCACGCCGTGCGGCTTGCCGATGCGGCCGACGACGACCTCGATGGTGTCCACGCCTGCGTCTCCTCGCTGGTGTCGGGCCCGGGCCGGGCCGGTGCCTCCGAAATGATGAACGGGTGCCACCCCTGGGGGCGGCACCCGTTCACTGCATGCACTGCATGGCTGTGCGCCTCAGCGGCTCCGGTCGACGTCCACGAAGTCGATCCGCGCCCCACCCCGGCCGGCCAGCGCCGAGATGACCGTGCGGAAGGCGGTCGCGGTGCGCCCGCCCCGGCCGATCACCTTGCCGAGGTCCTCGGGGTTGACCCGCACCTCGAGGATCGAGCCGCGGCGCAGCTCCCTGTCCCGGACGACCACGTCGTCCGGGTGCTCCACGACGCCGCGCACGAGGTGCTCGAGCGCCTCGGCGAGCATGGCGCTCAGGACTCGCCCTTGCCGGCGTCCTCAGGCGTGACGGTCTCGGCCGCCTCGGCCTGGTCCGCCGCACCCTCGGGGGTCTCGGAAGCCGGCACCTCGGCCGGGGCCTCCTCGACCTTCTCAGCCTCCTCGGCCTTCTCGGCCTTGGGCTCGGCCTTCTTGGCGGAGGTCTTCTTGGTCACCGCGCCGCCCTTGGGCTCGCTGGCGACCTCCTTGAGCGCCTCGTTGAAGATCTCGAGCTTGTCGCGCTTCGGCTCGGCGGTCCTCAGCGTGCCCTCGGTGCCCGGCAGGCCCTTGAACTTCTGCCAGTCACCGGTGACCTTGAGGAGCACCTCGACGGCCTCGGTCGGCTGCGCGCCGACACCCAGCCAGTACTGCGCCCGGTCGGAGACGACGTCGATGTAGGACGGGTCCTCCTTGGGGTGGTACTTCCCGATCTCCTCGATCACTCGACCGTCGCGCTTCTTGCGCGAGTCGACGATGACGATGCGGTACTGCGGAACCCGGACCTTGCCCAGGCGCTTCAAACGGATCTTGACGGCCACGTTTGTGGTGTCTCCTCGGAAGTTGTGTGTGGTTGAGGAACCCGCACGCCAGGTGGGGACCGGGCCGGGCTCCTCGATGGGCACTGCAGCGACCGGATGAGAGGGGCCGGGCGCGCAGGACTCAGCGCAGGATTCTGCCAGATCCTGCGGCACAGATCGAAATCGGCCGGGACAGGCAGGCTGCGCAACCAAGTCTGCCACCCGGGGCGTCCCACCAGTGACCCAGGACCCCAGGGAGGAGCCCGATGTCCACGCCGGCCACACACCTCACCACCCGCCCCGCCACGACCCTCGCCCCTTCGCCGCGCGTCCGGGACCCGCGCCGACCCTCGGAGCGCCACCCCTGGCTGTTCCCGTGGGCGGTCCGCGCACACCGGGCGCGGAGGCGGGTGGCGTGGCTGCTCAGCGGCGCCGTGTGGGCCCACGACCGCGAGACCGAGGACCTGCCGGTGCGGGTGAAGAAGCACGGCTCGCTGCTGCTGCGCGAGCTGTCCCCGGCCGAGATGAGGCTGCAGCGCAACAAGGTGGTGAACCTGCGGCTGGCCTCGGCGCGGGTCGACGGGCTGCTGATCCGGCCGGGCGAGACGTTCTCGTTCAACAAGGTCGTGGGCAGCTGCACCCGACGCAAGGGGTACGTCGAGGGCATGCGGCTCTCCAACGGGGAGGCCGTGCCCGGCGTCGGAGGCGGGATCTGCCAGCTCGCGAACCTGCTGCACTGGATGTTCCTGCACTCGCCGCTCACCGTCGTGGAGCGCTCGGAGCACAGCTTCGACCCGTTCCCGGACAAGGGCCGGGTGCTGCCGTGGGGGGTGGGCTGCTCGATCGTCTACAACTACGTGGACCTCGTCGTGCGCAACGACACCGCGGCGACCCTCCAGCTGCGGGTCCGCGTCGGGGAGCGGCACCTGCGCGGTGAGCTGCGGGCCGACCGGCGGCCGGCGGAGACCTATCGGGTCGAGGCGCGCGACGAGCGGTTCTGGCGCCACGAGGGGCGTGTGTTCCGGCAGAACGAGATCTGGCGGACCCGGATCGACCGGCGCACCGGCGCGGTGCTCGGTGAGGAGCTGGTCAAGCGCAACTGCGCCCTGGTGAAGTACGCCCCGCCGGAGGAGCTCATCGTGGACACCGAGGGGCCCGCGCAGGGTTCCTCCCGGCCATCCGGCCGTCCGGCACCGGTCTCGCCGGGCCACCCCGCGCGGTGAGGCCCTCGAACGTCTCCCCCGAGCCGTCAGTGCAGGAACAGGCAGAGCGGGTGGCCCGCCGGGTCCAGGACGACCCGCAGGTCCTCCCGCGGTTGGTGCTCCGCCAGCCGACCGCCGGCGGCGACGGCCACCGCGACCGCCGCCTCGAGCGCCTCCTGGCCGGCCGGCCCGCACGGGTCGCCGCCGGCGGCCGGGACCACACGCACGTCGAGGTGCATCATCTTCTGCTGCGTCTCCGGCTGCTCGGGCCAGGTCGGCGGCTCGTAGGCGGGCTCGGCCTGGAACGACAGCCCCACACCCCCGGCGGGGTCGCGCATCAGCACCCAGTCCGGCTCGGTGGCCGTGACCTCCCAGCCCAGCAGACCGCCGTAGAACGCCGCCATCGCGTGGGCGTCGTCGCAGTCGAGGCAGAGCGTGCCCAGGGAGATCGCCGGGCGCTCGCTCACGCCACCACCCGCCCGCGCAGCACCACCCGGCTCGGGGTGCGCAGCACGGAGAGGTCCTCCAGCGGGTTCCGGTCGAGCACCACGAAGTCGGCCGGGGCCCCCTCCTCGAGCGTGGCGTTCCAGCCCAGCCACTCCCGGGCCTTCCACGAGGCGGCGGCCAGCGCCGCCTCGGCGGAGAAGCCGTAGGCGTGCAGCTCCAGCACCTCACCGGCGATGCCGCCGTGCGGCAGCACGCCCCCGGCGTCGGTGCCGGCATAGATCGGCACCCCGGCGTCGTGGGCGGACATGATCGTCTCGCGCCGGTGGGCGTAGAGGTCGCGCATCGTGGCGGCGTACGCCGGGAACTTCGCCTCGCCGGCCTCGGCGTACCCGGGGAAGTTGTTCAGCTGCATCACCGTCGGCACCAGTGCGGTGCCACGCGCGACCATCTCGTCGATCAGGTCGGTCGTCAGCCCGGTGCCGTGCTCGATGCAGTCGATGCCGGCCCCGATCAGCTCGGGCAGCACCGTGGTGCCGAAGCAGTGCGCGGTCACTCGCGCACCGTGCTCGTGGGCGGTCGCGATCGCCTCGGCGAACGCCTCCGCGGGGAACGACGGCGCGAGGTCACCCTCCTCGCGGGAGATCCAGTCCCCCACCAGCTTCACCCAGCCGTCACCGCGCTCGGCCTCCTTCGCGACGTACGACGCGAGCTCGCCGGGCTCGACCTCGTGGGCGTAGTTGCGGATGTAGCGCTTGGTGCGGGCGATGTGCCGTCCGGCGCGGATCAGTCGCGGCAGGTCCTCCCGGTCATGCACCCAGGCGGTGTCGGCGGCCGAGCCGCAGTCGCGCAGCAGCAGCGCCCCGGCGTCCCGGTCGGTGATCGCCTGCTGTTCGGTCGTCGCCTGGTCCACGGCCCCGTGGTTGTCGAGGCCGACATGGCAGTGGGCGTCGACCAGCCCGGGCACGATCCAGCCGCTGCCGGCGGGCTCGGCGCCGGCCACCGGTTCGTAGGTGACGTGGCCGTCGACGACGTAGAGGTCACGCGCCTCGCCGTCGGGCAGCACCGGACCGGAGAACTTCAGCACGGGTGAGGAGGTCATGCGCCGGACGCTACCGGTCCGGTGGCGGCTCGTGTCAGCCGAGCAGGTCGAGCAGCCAGGACGGGCTGAGCGCCATCGCCCCGAGCCCCTGGACCCGCGCCTGCAGCATCCGGTCGGCGGTGACCACCGTGACCCGGTCGCCCCGCTCGAGTGCGGCGCGGGACTCCGCCACGATGGCGCTGTCGCCGTCGCGGCTCGCGTGCACCGTGCGCAGGTGGCCGTCGCGGCCGGCGCGCACGCCACCCTTGGCCGCCCCCTCCAGGACGAGGACGACCTCGTCCTGGGGCACGTCGGCCACGACCAGCCCCTCGTGCAACCGGCGGGCGGCGCCCGCGCGGTCCTTCCACCAGCCGTCGGGGCGGCTGCCCACGACGTTGGCGCCGTCGACGATCAGGACGGTGGCCATCAGGATGCCCTTCGTTTCACCGGGTCTCACGCGCTCGCGCGTGGTCACCGCTGCCGTTCGTCTCACCGGGTCTCGACGCGCTCGCGCGTGGTCACCGCTGCCGTTCGTCTCACCGGGTCTCGACGCGCTCGCGCGACTTCGTCCCTCAGTCGCGTCGCTTGCTCGACCTGGCCGCCCGACGCCGTACCCGCTCCGCGGGCACGGCTGGGCGGCTCACTTCAGGAACTTGGAGAAGTCCTTGGGCAGGTTCAGCGCGGCCGCGGCCTGCTCGTAGTCGACGTCCTCGCCGGCGGGCTGGCCGAACGGGTTGGCCGCGGCGGCCGCCGGCCGGTCCTTCTCCGCGGCGGCCTGCTGGGCGGCCTTCGCGGGGTTCCCGGAGACCCGGCGGCCCTTCCCCTTCTTGCTCGGCTGCTTGGCCTTGGCCCGTTTGCCGCCCCCCATGCCGGGCATCCCTGGCATCCCGGGCATGCCGGGGATCCCGCCCCCACGGGCGAGGGAGGACATCATCTTGCGGGCCTCGAAGAAGCGGTCGACGAGCTGGTTGACGTCGGAGACCTGGCGCCCCGAGCCGCGGGCGATGCGGGCCCGCCGGGAGCCGTCGATCATCTTGGGGTTGGCCCGCTCGGCCGGGGTCATCGACTGGATGACCGCCTGGATCCGGTCGATCTCGCGCTCGTCGAAGTTCTCCAGCTGCTCGCGGAACTGCCCCATCCCGGGCAGCATCCCCATGATCTTCGACATCGAGCCGAGCTTGCGGACCTGCTGCATCTGCTCGAGGAAGTCGTCGAGGGTGAACTCCCCGCCCTGGCCGCTCAGCTTGGCCGCGGCCTTGGCGGCCTGCTCCTGGTCGAAGGCCTTCTCGGCCTGCTCGATCAGGGTCATCACGTCACCCATGTCCAGGATGCGCGAGGCCATCCGGTCCGGGTGGAAGAGGTCGAAGTCGGTCATCTTCTCGCCCGCGGAGGCGAACATGACCGGCTTGCCGGTGATCGAGGCGATCGAGAGCGCGGCACCACCGCGGGCGTCACCGTCGAGCTTGGTGAGCACGACCCCGTCGTACCCGACGCCCTGGAGGAAGGCCTGGGCCGTGCTCACGGCGTCCTGGCCGATCATGGCGTCGACGACGAAGAGGACCTCGTCGGGGTCCACGGCGTCCCGGATGTCCGCGGCCTGCTGCATCATCTCGGCGTCGACGCCGAGGCGGCCGGCGGTGTCGACGATGACGACGTCGTGGAGCTTGCGCTTCGCCTCGTCGATCGAGGCCCGCGCCACGGCCACCGGGTCGCCGACGCCGTTGCCCGGCTCCGGCGCGAAGACCGGCACGCCGACCCGCTCGCCGTTGACCTGCAGCTGCTTGACGGCGTTGGGCCGCTGGAGGTCGGCCGCGACCAGCATCGGCGCCTTGCCCTGGTCCTTCAGCCACAGCGCGAGCTTCGCGGCCAGCGTGGTCTTGCCGGCGCCCTGCAGGCCGGCCAGCATGACGACGGTCGGGCCGTTCTTGGCGTAGCGCAGCCGCCGCGTCTCGCCACCGAGGATGCCCACGAGCTCCTCGTTGACGATCTTGACGATCTGCTGGGCGGGGTTCAGCGCCTGGCTGACCTCCTCGCCGCGGGCGCGCTCCTTGATCGCGCCGACGAACTCCTTGACCACGGGGAGCGCGACGTCGGCCTCGAGCAGCGCGATGCGGATCTCGCGCGCGGTCGCGTCGATGTCGGCCTCGGAGAGCCGCCCCTTGCCGCGGAGGTTCTTGAAGGTGTCGGCGAGGCGGTCGGAGAGTGTGGCGAACAAGTCGGTCCTCGAGGGTGTCGGTACGTCGGCCCGGACGCGGGCGTTGCGAGTGCCAGCCTAACGGGCGGCTGCCGAGAGGGCCGCCCTGACGGCGTGCGCCGCCTCCGCGGCGCGGGCGTTCCCGAGCGCCCCCGCGGACTCCTCCTGCAGGTAGAACACGTCGACCGCCTGCGGACCGAGGGTGTCCACGTGCGCCGAGCGCACCGCGACGCCGAGCCCCGCCAGCGCCGCGCAGACCAGGTGCACCACCCCCGGGCGGTCGGCGGTGCGGACCTCCAGGACGGTCGCCTGCCGCGACGCCTCGGGGCGTACGACGACCGCCGGGGCCAGCCCGCCGGCGTCGACCGGCCGGAACCGCGTCGCCGGGTCGATCCGGCCCGCGACCACCGCGTCGTACCGGGTCCGCAGCACCGCCGGGTCCGGCTGCTCCGCGGCGACGTCCCACACCGAGACCCCCATCCCGTCGCGCGCCCAGGCCCGGGCGCTGCGGACCGGGAGCCGGCCGAGGGCGAGCGCCGCCGCGGCGTCCGCGAGCAGGCCGACCCGGTCGGGCGCGGCCACCGTGACCCGGGCCCCGTCCGCGGCCGCCTCGACCGTGAACGACACCGTCCCCGGCCGGGCCCCCGGAGGCAGCGGCGGCAGCTCCGGGGCCGCCTGCGAGGCGCCGCTCTCCAGCAACGCGCCGCTCTCCAGCAGCGCCGCGGTGCGGCGGGTCAGCTCGCCCACCAGGCCGGCCCGCCACCTGGTCCACGCCTGGGCGGAGGTGGCCCGGGCGTCGGCCTGGGTCAGCGCGGCCAGGAGGGCCAGCGCCTCCGCGCTGCCGACCGCGGCCGCGACCACCTCCGCGGTGGCGGGGTCGGCGGGGTCGCGGGTGGTGGCGGTGGTGGCCAGCAGCAGGTGCCGGCGCACGAGCGCGGCCACCAGGTCGACCGCCTCCGGGGCGAACCCCATCCGGGCCGCGACCGCCCCCGCGACCGGCTCGCCCTCGACGCTGTGGTCGGCCGACCCGCCCTTGCCGATGTCGTGCAGCAGCGCGGCGACCATGAGCACGTCGGGCCGGGACACCTCCCGGATCAGCGCCGAGGCCTCGATGCAGGTCTCCACCAGGTGCCGGTCGACGGTGTAGCGGTGGATCGCGCTCGCGTGCGGCAGCAGCCGCACCCGCTCCCACTCCGGCAGGATCCGGTCCAGCGCGCCGGTCTCCTCGAGCGTCTCCCAGACCGGCAGCAGCCCGCGCCCGGAGGCGAGCAGCCGGACGAACAGGTCGCGGGCCTCGTCGGGCCACGGGTCGGGCAGCGGCGCGCCGTCCCGGGCCAGCCGCGCGGCGGTCGGCGGGGCGAGCAGCGCGTCGTGCTCGGCCGCCGCCGCGCAGGCGCGCAGCAGCAGGGCCGGGTCCTCGGCCGGCCGGGCCCGGCGGTCGAGCACCACCTCGCCGGCCGCCAGGGCCACCCCCGGGGCGAGCGGGGTGAGCGCGGGGCGTCGTACGCCCGTGGCCGCCGGACCGGCCAGCACCGCGCCGACCCGGCGCCAGGTGAGCCGGGACAGGTGGGTGACCCGGCGGCCGAGCTCGCGGACCTGCCGCTGGGCCGCGAGGTCGTCCTCGAGGCCCAGCCCCGCGGCGAGGCCGCCCCACGCCTCCGGGCCGATCCGGTCGGTGGGCCGGCCAGCCAGCTGCTGGACCACGTCGCGGACGTCGAGCAGCGCCTGACGGGTCCGCTCGAGGTCGGCGTGCGGCACGTCGACCAGCCAGGTCGCGACCAGCGCCTTGAGCACCGTGGCGTCGCGCAGCCCGCCCTCGGCCTCCTTCAGGTCCGGCACCGAGAGGTGCGCGAGCTCGCCGACCAGCTCGTGGCGGGCGCGCACCAGCTCGCGCAGCGCGGGCAGCTGCCGGCGCGCCTGTCGCCGCCAGTGCGCCAGCACCGTGGTCCGCACCCGTAACGTCAGGTTCGGGTCGCCGGCCAGGTGTCGCACGTCGAGCAGCCCGAGGGCCACCCGCAGGTCGGCGGCCGCGGCCGCCACCATCTGCGGCAGCGTGCGGACCGAGTGGTCCAGCCGTGCCCCGGAGTCCCACAACGGGTACCAGACCTGCTCGGCCAGCTCGCCGACGTCGACGTCCTCGTCGTGGACCAGGACCACGTCGAGGTCGGAGTACGGCGCGAGCTCCGCGCGGCCGTAGCCGCCGACCGCGACCAGCGCGATCCCGGTGTCCGGGCCGCCGCACCGCTCGTAGGCCGACGCGCACAGCGCGTCGGCCTCGGTCGTGCGCGCGGAGCGCTCGGCTGACGTCATCGGGCGGGGGTCATCGAGCGGGGGTCAGATCGCGGCCTCGTCCCGGTCGCCGGTGCGCACGCGCACGACCGACTCCACCGGGGTGACCCAGACCTTGCCGTCGCCGATCCGGCCGGTGGCGGCGCTGGCGACGATCGCCTGCACGACCGCGTCGGCGTCCGCGTCGTCGACGACGATCTCGACGCGCAGCTTCGGCACCAGCGCGATGTCGTACTCCGCGCCGCGGTAGACCTCGGTGTGGCCCTTCTGCCGGCCGTAGCCGCTGACCTCGCTGACCGTCATCCCGGTGACCCCGACGGTCTCCAGGGCGGCGCGGGTGTCCTCCCACTTGTGCGGCTTGATGACCGCGGTGACCAGCTTCATGGGCGTGGCTCCCCCTCTCGTCGTGGGCTGCTGGGTTGAGCGGCGGGCTGGGTGATCGCACCCAGGATCCCGTGTCCCGCCGTGCGTGCGCCGGCGGTGGCGTGCAGGTCGTACGCCGTCTCGGCGTGGACGACCAGGTCGATGCCGGTGACCTCGTGCTCCTCGTCGATCCGGAAGCCCAGCACCCGGTCCACGACCAGGCCCAGGACCCCGGAGACGACCAGCGCGTAGACGAGGACCACCCCTCCCCCGGTCAGCTGGCGGCCGAGCTGGGCGACGCCGCCACCGTAGAGCAGCCCGTCGACGCCGGTGGGGGCCGCCGCCGTGGCGAGCAGCCCGATGCCCACGGTGCCGACCACGCCCCCGACCAGGTGGACGCCGACGACGTCGAGGGAGTCGTCGTAGCCGAAGCGGTACTTCAGGCCGACCGCCCAGGCGCACACGGCGCCGGCGGCCCCGCCCATCACGATCGCGCCCAGCGGCGACAGCGAGCCGCACGAGGGGGTGATGGCGACCAGCCCGGCGACCAGGCCGGAGGCCGCTCCGAGGGAGGTCGCGTGGCCGTCGCGGTAGCGCTCCAGGGCCAGCCAGCCGAGCGAGCCGGCGGCCCCGGCGACCAGCGTTGTGGTGAACACCACCGCGGCCGCCTGGTCGGCGCCCAGCGCGGAGCCGGCGTTGAAGCCGAACCAGCCGAACCAGAGCAGGCCGGCGCCCAGCATCACCAGCGTGAGGTTGTGGGGGCGCATCGGGTCCTTGCCGAAGCCGATCCGGTGGCCCAGGACCATCGCCAGCGCGAGCCCCGAGGCCCCCGAGCAGATCTCCACGGCGGTGCCGCCGGCGAAGTCGACCAGGCCCAGCCGGTTGACCAGCCAGCCACCGGCGTGGCCGGCGCGGCCGGCGCGGCCGACGTCGAAGACCCAGTGCGCCACCGGGGCGTAGACCACGACGGTCCAGAGGGCGACGAAGACGAGCCAGGCGCCGAACCGGGCCCGGTCGGCGATCGCGCCCGAGACCAGCGCGCCGGTGATCACGCAGAAGAGACCCTGGAACGCCGCGAACAAGATCAGCGGCACGTGCGCGGAACCGTTGCTGGCCGCCGACATCAGCTGTCCGAGCCCGGCGTACTGCCGCGGGTCACCGAGCAGGCCGGCCCCCAGGTCGTCGCCGAACGCGAGGGAGTAGCCGACCAGCACCCACACCACGGTGATCACCGCGAGCGCCCCGAAGGTCATCATCATCATGTTCAGCACGCTCTTGGAGCGGACCATCCCGCCGTAGAACAGCGCCAGCCCGGGCGCCATCAGCAGCACCAGCGCCGTGGCGGCCAGCAGCCACGCGGTGTCCCCCGGGTCCAGCCCCGGGTCCAGTCCCGCGCCCGCCCCGGCGGCGAGGACGGTGGGGGCGGCGGCGAGGGCGGTCATGGCCCCTCACCCTCGCCAGTCGCTGTTACGGACGGCCGCTGGAAATGTTTCACCCGCGTAAACGAGCGCCGCGGCCGAGAACATGTAACGCGGGGTTAGGGTCGCTCCCGCACCGTTCGAACGGTCACGTCGAGCCCCTAACCCCGCGTTACATGCCGGGGGCGCTCCCTACAGCGCGGCCCCGTCGACCTCGCCGGTGCGGACCCGGACCACGGTGTCGACCGGGCTGACCCACACCTTGCCGTCCCCGATCCGGCCGGTCTGGGCCGCCTTCACCACGATCCCGACCACGTCGTCGGCGTCCGCGTCGTCGACGACCACCTCGATCCGGATCTTGGGGACCAGCGCGATGTCGTACTCCGCGCCGCGGTAGACCTCGGTGTGGCCCTTCTGCCGGCCGTAGCCGCTGACCTCGCTGACGGTCATCCCGTTCACCCCGAAGGTCTCGAGCGCCTCGCGGACGTCCTCCCACTTGTGCGGCTTGATCACCGCGGTGACCAGCTTCATGCCGGTGCTCCTTCCGTGACGGGCGCCCGGCCCTGGGTGGCGGCGAGCACGCCCGAGCTGGGCAGGCCACGGCCCAGGCCGGTGCCCAGGTCGTACGCCGCCTCGCCGTGCTGGTCGCTGTCGATGCCCTCGACCTCGGCCTCGTCGGAGACCCGCCAGCCGATGGTGTGCCTGATCGCCAGGCCGATGACCGTGGTGCACACGGCCGACCACGCGATCGCGATCCCGGCCGCGCCGACCTGGTCCCCGAGCGGCCCGAGCCCGCCGCCGTAGAACAGGCCGTCGATCCCGCCGGGGGCCGAGGAGGTCGACAGGAAGCCGATGAGCACGGTGCCGACGATGCCGCCGACCAGGTGGACGCCCACGACGTCGAGGGAGTCGTCGAGGCCCATCTTGTACTTCAGCCCGACCGCCCACGCGCACAGCGCACCGGCGACCGCGCCGATCACGATGGCGCCGAGGGTGTCGACCGCCCCGCAGGACGGGGTGATCGCGACCAACCCGGCGACGATGCCGGAGGCGGCGCCCAGCGAGGTGGCCTTGCCGTGCAGCACCCGCTCGACCGCCAGCCACGCCAGCATCGCCGCGCAGGTGGCGATCGTGGTGTTGAGGAAGGTGACCCCGGTCTCGGTCATGAACTGCCGGGTGTCGGCCTTCTCCCCCCCGCCGGCGAGGACGATCGAGCCGACGTTGAAGCCGTACCAGCCGAACCACAGCAGGCCCGCGCCGACCATGGTCAGGGTCAGGTTGTGGGGCTTCATCGGCTCCTTGCCGAAGCCGACCCGCTTGCCGATGATCAGCGCGAGCACGCCGCCGGCCACCCCGGCGTTGATGTGCACGACGGTGCCGCCCGCGTAATCCTGGGCACCGAGGTGCTGGGAGATGAACCCGCCGCCCCACACCATGTGGCCGAGCGGGAAGTAGCTGAGCGTCACCCACAGCGGCAGGAAGACCACCCAGGCCGAGAGCTTGACGCGGTCGGCGATCGCGCCCGAGATGAGGGCCGCCGTGATGACGGCGAACGTCATCTGGAAGCACACCGCGATGTAGGAGCCCCCGGCCACGCCCTCGAGCCCGAAGAGCGAGAACGGGTTGGCGAACACCCCGCCCACGTCACTGGGGCCGAAGGACATCGACCAGCCCCACAGCACGTAGACGATGCCGACGACCCCGAGCGCGACGTAGGACATCATCATCATGTTGAGCACGGACTTCGACCGGCTCATGCCGCCGTAGAACAGGGCCAGCGCCGGGGTCGTCATCATCAGGACGAGGGCCGTCGCCACGATCATCCAGGCGTAGTAGCCGTCCACAGGACCTCCAGGTTGCGTTCCGGAGGGACGTACGCCGGGCCGACCGCACTGTCGGCCCGGGCGCTCGTCCCGGTGGCAGCAACCTTCGGGGGCGCGGGTTTCGTCGTACGCCGTCGTGTGTTGCCGGGAGGATACGGGTGCCCGGCGGGTGTTACTTCGGCGTTACGCCGTGCTCAGCCGCCGAGCAGCGCGTCGACGAACGCGCCGGCATCGAACGGCGCCAGGTCGTCGGCGCCCTCGCCGAGGCCGACGAGCTTGACCGGTACGCCGAGCTCGCGCTGGACGGCCACCACGATGCCGCCCTTGGCGGAGCCGTCGAGCTTGGTCAGCACGATGCCGGTGACGTCGACCACCTCGCGGAACACCCGGGCCTGGATCATCCCGTTCTGGCCGGTCGTGGCGTCGAGCACCAGCAGCACCTCGGTGACCGGGGCCTGCTTCTCGATGACCCGCTTGACCTTGCCCAGCTCGTCCATCAGGCCGGCCTTGTTCTGCAGGCGGCCGGCGGTGTCGACGATGACCGTGTCGGCCCCGGTGTCGACGCCCTCCTTGACCGCGTCGAAGGCGACGCTGGCCGGGTCGGTGCCCTCGGGCCCGCGCACGACGTCGACGCCGACCCGCTCGCCCCAGGTGGCCAGCTGCTCGACGGCGGCCGCCCGGAAGGTGTCGGCCGCGCCGAGCACGACGCGGCGGTCCTCGGCGACCAGGATGCGGGCGATCTTGCCGACGCTGGTGGTCTTGCCGGCGCCGTTGACGCCGACCACGAGCACCACGCCGGGCTTGCCGTCGGCGCCGGTGACCTGCAGCCGCCGGTCCATGGTGGGGTCGACGAGCGCCAGCAGCTCCTCGCGCACGACCGCGCGCACGTCAGCGGCCGAGCCGCCCTCGACGCGCAGCCGGGTCCGCAGCTTCTCGACCAGCTCCTGGGTCGGCGCCACGCCGACGTCCGCGGTGAGCAGGGTGTCCTCGATCGACTCCCAGGTGTCCTCGTCGAGACGGTCCCGCGAGAGCAGCGCGAGCAGGCCCCGGCCCAGGCCGCCCTGGGACCCGGCCAGTCGCTGGCGCAGTCGCACCAGCCGCGAGGCGGTGCTCTCCGGCTTCTCCAGCGTCGGCGCCGCGGGCACCTCGGCGGGCGCGGGCGGCACCTCGACCGGCGCCTCCACGGTGGCCTCCACCGGGCGCTCGGTCGGCGCCTCCGGAGGGCTGATGACCCCGGTGCCGCCGCCGGCGGGCGGGGTCTTGCGACGGTTGCCGCCGACCAGCAGGCCGACGCCGACGCCGACGACGACCAGCGCGACGACGGCGATCAGGACGATGAGCACGAGCAGGGTCATGGCCGTCATCCAACCAGAGGGTTCAGCTGGCCCGGGCGCTGGCCTTCGGCGCGGTGACGGCCGGGGCGGGCTGGCGCGGGTCCGCGGGACGGGCGGCCCGCGACGGCACGCCGTCGACGTTCTCCACGGTGGGCATCGCCCCGACCGCGCGGTTCATCGCCTCGCCGAGCCACGCGGCCCGCGGGACGCCGTGGCCCCGGTTCGGGAAGGCGGCGAACGTCATCACCAGCGCGGCGAGCGCGAGGATGACGAGCATCACGAGGGCGATGACGAGCATGGGGAGTCCTCCCGGACGGACGTGGGCGAGGCAGCAGAGAAGTACCCCGCGCCCACGGTCCCACACCCACCGGGTGGCTCCGCGGTCAGGCCCGCAGCAGCGGCGTCACGGCGGCGCGGACCACCTCCGGCATCGGCGTGACCGGCCGGGCGGGGTCGGCGTTGTCGACGTACACGTGCACGAAGCGCCCCTCGGCGGCCGCCTCCTCCCGGTCGCCCTGGAAGAGCCCCACGCGGTAGACGACGCTGGACCGGCCGACCCTGTCGACCACGAGGCCCAGCTCGACCGGCTCGGGGTAGCCGACCTCCGCGAAGTAGCGGCACGACACCTCCGCCACCACTCCGATCGCGGGCAGCTGCCGGATGTCGGTCCCGGTGGCCGCGGCGAGGTGGTTGTTGACCACCGTGTCGATGAGCTCGAAGTAACGGGCGTTGTTCATGTGGCCGTAGACGTCGATGTCGGCCCACCGGGTCGTCATCGTGGTCCAGGCCACGTAGTCGTCGCGGGTGGGGATGGCACGGGTCACGGCGCCGAGCCTAGGGGGTTGGCCCACGCCCTAGGCTCGGCACCGTGCTGCCTTCCGAGCGCGTCCTGGACCTCTTCGCGGTGCCCGCCGACGTGCAGCCGCTGGCCGGCGGGCAGGGGGCCAGCGTCCGCGCCGGCGACCTGGTGCTCTCCCCCGGCCGCGACCCCGCGGTGTGCGCGTGGCTGAACCCGGTGCTGGCCCGCCTGGCGGTCCGGCTCGACGAGCGGCCGGCGCGGTCCTTCCGCGACCTGCGGATCGCGATGCCCGTCCCGGCGCGGGACGGCGAGTGGGTCGTCGACGGGTGGGGTGCCAGCCGGTGGGAGCCCGGCACGACGTCGTGCACCGACGTCGACGTGCTGGTCGCGACCGGCCGGCTGCTGCACGCCGAGCTGGCCGGCGCCGTGCCGTCGCGGCCGGCAGGGCTCGCCCGCCGTGACGACCGGTGGGCGAGCGCCGAGCGGGAGGCGTTCGAGGGCTCCCCCGCCGGCCCCGATCTCGTACGCCGCCTCGCGGGCCTGCGCGACGACACCCCCCTGGGCCCCGACCAGCTCGTCCACGCCGACCTCGCCGGCAACGTGCTGCTCGACGCGGCCGGCGCCCCGGTGGTCCTCGACCTGGCGCCGGCCTGGCGGCCAGCGCGCTGGGCCGAGGCGGTCACCGTGCTCGACGCGGCGCTGTGGCTGGGCGCGCCCCTCGCGCGCCTGCACGACTGGGCGGCCGGACCCGAGCGCCAGGCGATGCTCCGGGCCGCCCTGTTCCGGCTGCTCAGCGATGTCGACCCGCCGCTGGACCGCTACGAGGCCGCCCTGGCGCCGGTGCTGGGCTGAGCCGGTGCTGGGCTGAGCCGGCCGCGGGCGGTCAGGCCGACTCGGCCTCCCGCAGCCGCTGGCTGATGACGGCCGAGACCCCGTCCCCGCGCATGGTCACGCCGTAGAGCGCGTCGCCGACCTCCATCGTGCGCTTCTGGTGGGTGATCACGAGCAGCTGGGAGTTCTCGCGCAGCTCCTCGTAGATCTCCAGCAGGCGGCCGAGGTTGGTGTCGTCGAGGGCGGCCTCGACCTCGTCGAGGATGTAGAACGGCGAGGGCCGCGCCTTGAACAGCGCGACCAGGAACGCGACCGCCACCAGGGAGCGTTCCCCGCCGGACAGCAGCGAGAGCCGCTTGACCTTCTTGCCGGGCGGCCGCGCCTCGACCTCGATGCCGGTGGTGAGCATGTTGGCGGGGTCGGTGAGCACCAGCCGGCCCTCGCCACCCGGGAAGAGCCGGGCGAAGGTGGCGTCGAAGGCGCGGGTCACGTCGGCGTACGCCTCGGTGAAGACCTGCTCGACCCGGGTGTCGACCTCCTTGACGATGTCGAGGAGGTCCTTGCGGGTCTTCTTGAGGTCCTCGAGCTGCTCGGTGAGGAACTTGTGCCGCTCCTCCATCGCCGAGAACTCCTCGAGCGCCAGCGGGTTGACCTTGCCGAGCATCGACAGCGCCCGCTCGGCGGCGCGCAGCCGCTTCTGCTGCTCCTCGCGCACGAACGGCACCGGGTCGGGCATCGTGCCGTCCTCGTCCGGCGCGGTGGCGGGCACCGGCTGCCCGGGGCCGTAGTCGGCCACCAGCGCGTCGGGGTCGAGGCCGAGCTCCTCCAGCGCCCGCTCCTCGAGCTGCTCGATCCGCATCCGCTGCTGGGTCCGGGCCATCTCGTCGCGGTGCACCGAGCTGACCAGCTCGTCGAGCTCGCGCTGCAGGTCGCGCAGGGCGGACCGGACGGCGAGCAGCTCCTGCTCCCGGCCCGCGCGGGCCTGCTCCACCTGCGCCCGGGCCTCGGCGGCCCGCTGCACCGACACCTCGAGCCGCCGCAGGACGTACGCCGCGGCCGCGCCGACCGCCTCGGCCGCACGGCCCTCGCGGAGCAGCCGCTCGCGCCGCTCGGCGGCCCGCGCCCGGGCCTCCCGTTCGGCGCGGGCGGCCCGCAGCAGCGAGTCGGCCCGGCCGTGGATGGCCCGGGCCCGCTCCTCGGAGGTGCGCAGCGCCAGCCGGGCGTCCATCTCGGCCTGGCGGGCCTCGCGCGCCTGCTCGGCGAGCCGCTCGCGCCCGGAGGTGTCCGGCTCCTCCTCCGGGTCGTCCTCGGCCCGGCCGAGCCGGGCCTCGAGCTCGGCCAGCCCGGCGAGGTTCTGGTCGCGGGCGGCCTCGGCCTTCTCGATCGCCTGGGCGAGCCGCTCGGCCTCGCCGCGCACGGCGCGCGCCTGCGAGCCGTACTGGCCGAGCTCCTCGGCGACGGCGGCCAGGGTCGCGTCGGACTCGTGCAGCCGGGCCAGGGCGACGTCGACGCGCTTGTGGGCCTCCAGCCGCTCCGCCTCCAGCCGGGAGATGTCGAAGCCCAGCCGCTCGGTGGCCGCGACCGCGTCGGCGAGCTGGGTGGCGGCCTCGTCGACGGCGGCCTGGATCTCGATCAGGCTGGGCTGGCTCGACGAGCCGCCGGCCGCGAAGTGGGCGCCCAGCAGGTCACCCTCGCGGGTGACCGCGGCCACCTCGGGGTGGTCGGCGACCAGGGCCCGGGCCGCGGGCAGGTCGTCGACGACCGCCACCCGCCAGAGCAGCCGGGTGAGCCCGGGGCGCAGCGCGGACGGGCAGTCGACGACGTCCACGGCGTAGGTCGCCCGCCCGCCGAGCTCGGGCCAGGCGGCCCGGTCCTCGGCACCGGCGCCGGCGCCGGCACCGGCACCGGCACCGGCACCGGCGACGAGCATGCCGGCACGGCCGAGGTCGTCGTCCTTGAGCCGGCCGATCACGGCCACCGCGGCGTCGGCGCCGTCCACGGCCACGGCGTCGGCCGCCGAGCCGAGCGCACCGGCGACCGCGGTCTCGTAGCCCGCGCGGACCGCCAGCAGCGCGGCCACCGAGCCGAGCAGGCCGGAGACCGGTTCGGAGGCCGCGAGCAGGGCACCGGCCCCGTCCTTGCGCCGCAGGCCGAGCTCCAGCGCCTCCTTGCGCGCCGCCAGGGCCCCGCGGTCCCGGTCGGCCTGCTGGGCCTCCTCGCGGGCCTTGGCCAGCCGCTCCTCGACGTCGTCGAGCTGGCCCGCGGCCGCCTCGTGCTCGGCGTCGAGCCCCTCCTCGCCGGCGTCCAGCCCCGCGACCCGGGTCTCCAGCGAGGTGAAGTCCCGCTGCGCGCGCTCGGCGCGGGCGAGCGCGTCCTCGCGGGCCAGCGTGAGCCGGCCGACCTCGTCCTCGGCGGCGGCGGCGCGGGACTTCAGGGCGTTGACCTGCCCGTGCAGGCGGGCGAGCCCCTCGCGCCGGTCGGCGGCGGCGCGCTGCAGCGCGGTGATCCGCCGCTCCTCCTCCGCCGCGGCGTCCTCGGCGTGCTTGCGCGCGTCGACCGCCTCCTCCAGCGCCGCCCGGTGCGTCTCGACCTCCGCGGCGATCCGCTGCTCCTGCTCGCGCACCCGCTCGGCCTCGGCCTCCAGCTGCTCGGGGTCGCGCCCGGAGTGGCCGGCCTCGGTCTCGGAGGTGCCGGCGGCGTTGCGGACCCGCTCGGCGGCCAGCGACTGGGTGCCCCGGATCCGCTCGCGCAGCCCGGACAGCGCGAACCAGGTCTCCTGCGCCGCCGACAGCGCCGGCAGGTCCTCGCGCAGCGCCGCCTCGAGGCGCGACTCGTGCTCGCGGGCGGTGGCGATGGCCTGCTCGACCTGCTCGCGGCGCTGGAGCAGCACCGACTCGTCGGCGAGCTCCTGCTCCAGGGAGGTGCGGGCGGTGACCAGGTCGTCGGCGAGCAGCCGCGCGCGGGCGTCGCGGACGTCGGCCTGCACCGCGGCCGCCTTGCGGGCGACCTCGGCCTGCCGCCCCAGCGGCTTGAGCTGGCGCCGGATCTCGGTGAGCAGGTCGCCCAGGCGGTTGAGGTTGCCGTCGGTCGAGTCCAGCTTGCGCAGCGCCTTCTCCTTGCGCTTGCGGTGCTTGAGGACGCCCGCGGCCTCCTCGATGAAGCCGCGCCGGTCCTCGGGGGTCGCGTGCAGGATCGTGTCCAGCTGGCCCTGCCCGACGATCACGTGCATCTCGCGACCGATGCCGGAGTCCGAGAGCAGCTCCTGCACGTCCAGCAGCCGGCACGAGCTGCCGTTGATGGCGTACTCCGAGCCGCCGCTGCGGAACATCGTGCGACTGATCGTGACCTCGGCGTACTCGATGGGGAGCGCACCGTCGGAGTTGTCGATGGTCAGCAGCACCTCGGCGCGCCCCAGCGGGGGCCGCCCGGAGGTGCCGGCGAAGATGACGTCCTCCATCTTGCCGCCGCGCAGCGACTTGGCACCCTGCTCGCCCATCACCCACGCCAGGGCGTCGACGACGTTGGACTTGCCCGACCCGTTCGGCCCGACGATGCAGGTGATGCCGGGCTCGAGCTGGAGCGTGGTCGCGGAGGCGAAGGACTTGAACCCCTTGAGGGTCAGGCTCTTCAGGTACAACGCGGGGCTCCTCACCATCGACGAGCCGGGGGTCGGTCCACCGGTCCTGGTCACTGAGAGGCCGGGGGCAGGGTCGCCACCGGCGTCGGGGAAGCTCAGCGCGGCTCACCCTACCGGCCGGCACCCCCCGCACGCGGGAGGCGGAGCGGAGTCACCGCGGAGTCAGCGCAGGGGTCAGCGCGGCGGTCCCCGCGGCGTCGGTACGCCGGGCCTGCGGGTCACCGGGCCAGTGGGTCCGTGGGTCAGCGGGCCAGCGGCACCGGCTCGTCGTGCGCGATGTGGCTCAGCTGGCGCCAGATCAGCACCACGAACACCGCCGAGCCGGCGAAGGCGAACCAGAACGGCGCGGTCACGCCGCCGTGCTGCGCCAGCACGCCGCCGACACCGGAGCCGACGACCAGGCCGCCGAAGACGCCGATCAGGTTCACCCCGCCGACCCGGCCCTGCAGGTGGGAGGGCACCGCGCGCTGCCGGACCGTGACCGAGGTGGTGCCCCAGATGAACGCGTGGGCGCCGAAGACGAAGAAGATCGCCATCGCGATCCGCGAGCTCGTGGTGAGCGCCAGCGCCAGGTGGGTGAGCGTCTCGACGACCAGCCCCACGCGCATCAGGTCGCCGAGGCTGATCCGCTGGGTGATCCAGCCGTAGGACAGGGTCCCGATCAGTCCGCCGACCGCCGAGACCGTGGTGAGCAGGCCGAAGCCCAGCGCACCCATCCCGAGGCGCTGCGTCGCATAGAGGACCAGCACCGACCAGGCCGCACCGAAGGTGATGTTGAAGATGAAGATCGTGAGCACGAGCGTCCGCACCGCGGCGTGGTGCCACACCCAGCGGAAGCCCTCGAGCACGTCGCGTCCCACCTGCCCGGGCCCCTGCTCGCCCTCGCCGGGGTGTCCCCCGGGCCGCGGCACCGAGAGCCGCGAGATCAGCGCGGCGCCCAGCGCCACGAGCACGGCCTGCGTCGCGAACGGCACCGCGGTCGCGGTCGCGAACAGCGCGGCCCCGAGCGGCGGTCCGGCGAGCTGGTTGACCGTGATGAACCCGGTCTGCAGCCGCGAGTTCGCGACGGCCAGGTCGTCACGGTGCACGAGCATCGGCAGCAGCGTGCTGGACGTGGTGTCGGCGAACACCTCCGCGGTGCCGAGCAGGAACATCGCGACCAGCACCACCGCGATCGACACGACACCGGTCAGCACCGAGAGCGCCAGCACGACGAGCACCGCGGCGCGGAGCAGGTCCACGACCACCACGAGCAGCCGCCGGTCGAGCCGGTCGGCGAGCGCCCCGGCGTACAGCCCGAAGACCAGCGGCGGCAGCCACTGGAGCAGCGCGGCCAGCGCGACCAGGAACGCGTCGTGGGTCTGCGAGGCCACCAGCAGCGGGCCCGCGGCGATCGCGATGCCGTCGCCGAGGTTCGAGATCCACGACGAGGCCAGCAGCCACCGGAATCCGCTGCCGAGGCGCGCGGGGACGACGGTCTCGACGAGGCGACTGCTCACAACTGGGCGACGCTAGCCGCGAACGACCCTCCGCGTCACCCGGATTTCCCGGGCGCGGGCTGGGTGCGAGGCAGACCGTCGGTCAGACGGGCTGCATCTCCGACAACGAGGCGGACTCCAGGTCGAGCAGCGCGGCCTGCGCCTGCGCGAGCCGGTCGTTCTCCTCGCTGAGTCGGCGGACCAACGACTCGAGGTCGCGCACGCGGGTGCGCAGCCGGTCGTTCTCGGCAGTCAGTCGAGCCGGGGTCCGCAGGTCGCTGTTCATGTAGCCGATCAGCGCCTTGGCCATGGGCGAGCCTTCCGGGTGGGAGGGAAGCCCGCGGTAGCGGGCCGTCTTCAAGAGTCCCACTCGATCGGCGCCGGGTCAATCCGGCGCAGGCAAGGCCTCGGACGCCGCCCCGCGGAGCCGGTCCGCACGCGGCCGCACGGTCCGTGGCGGGCGCTGGCAGGAGGGGCAGAAGTACGACGACCGGTTCATGAACGCCACCCGCCGGATCGGGGTGCCGCACCGGTCGCACGGCTCGCCCTCGCGGCCGTAGGCGTGCAGGGAGCGGTCGAAGTAGCCGGACTGGCCGTTGACGTTGACGTAGAGCGAGTCGAAGGAGGTGCCGCCCTGGCGCAGCGCGTCGGTCATCACCTCGCGCACGTGGCCGATCAGCTCGCGCACCTGCCGGCCGGTGAGCCGCTCGCCGGGGCGGTCACCGTGCAGGCGCGCGCGCCACAGCGCCTCGTCGGCGTAGATGTTGCCGACGCCGGAGAGCAGGTTCTGGTCGAGCAGCTGGCGCTTGATGCCCGAGGACCGGCGCCGGATCCTGCGCACCACCTCGTCCTCGTCGAGCGCGGGGTCCATCGGGTCGAGGGCGATGTGGGCGATCTCGGGCGGGAGCTCCGCGCCGCCCGTGGAGACCGACAGACCGCCGAACATGCGCTGGTCGACGAACCGGAGCTCGAGGTCGCCGGCGGTCGTCGTCGCGGCGGCGAGGGGCGCGGCGTCTCGCGGGCCCCCCTCCAGCGCCATCCGCACCCGCAGGTGCCGCTCCGCGGGGGCGTCCGGGGGCTGGACCAGCAGCTGGCCGCTCATGCCGAGGTGCCCCAGCAGCGCGTCACCGTTGTCGAGCGGCAGCCAGAGGTACTTGCCGCGCCGGCGGGCGGCCTCGATGCGGCGGCCGGTCAGCGCGTCCGCGAACCCGGCGGGCCCGCGGGGGTCGCGGCGGACCGGGCGCGGGTGCAGGACGTCGACCCGGGCGATCCTCGCCCCGATGACGTGCCGCTCCAGGCCGGCACGGACGACCTCGACCTCGGGCAGCTCCGGCACGGTGGTGGGTGGGTCGGCCGGCGGTCAGTCGGGCAGGTCGCCGCTGGCGCGGTCGGCGGAGCGGACCACGGCGGTGCCGGCAGCGGGCTCGCCGCCGAGGTCGGCGGCGATCTCGCCGTACGCCGTCTCCGCGGCGGCCTGCTCGGCCTCCTTCTTGGAGCGGCCCATGCCGTTGCCGTAGAGCCCGTCGCCGACCCTGACCTTCGCGGTGAACGTCTTCATGTGGTCGGGGCCGTCGTCCTCGATGACGTACTCGGGGACGCCGAGGCCGTGCTCGGCGGAGAGCTCCTGCAGGGAGGTCTTCCAGTCCAGGCCGGCACCCATCGCCGAGGCCGCCTCGATCAGCGGGTCGAAGAGCCGGTGGACCACCTCGGCGGAGACGGTGAAGCCGCCGCTGAGGTGGATCGCGCCGAGCACCGCCTCGACGGTGTCGGAGACGATCGAGGCCTTGTCGCGGCCGCCCGTGGACTCCTCGCCCCGGCCGAGCTTGACGTGCTCGCCCAGGCCGATCGAGCGGCCCACCTCGGCCAGCGCCCGGGCGTTGACCACCGCGGCGCGCAACTTGGCCAGCCGTCCCTCGGAGAGGTCCGGGTGGGTCCGGTACAACGTCTCGGTCACGACGACGCCGAGCACCGAGTCGCCCAGGAACTCCAGGCGCTCGTTGGTCGGCAGGCCGCCGTTCTCGTAGGCGTAGGACCGGTGGGTCAGGGCGCGCTCGAGCAGCTCGGGATCCAGCTCAGGATTCCCGAGGGCTGCTCGCAGCGCGTCGTAGTTGGTCAGCGGACCGGGACCCGACTCAGAGGACCTGACGACGGTCGGCCCGGGCGCCGTACTGACCGCACTCGCCGCACGCACGGTGCGGGAGGTGCTTGGCACCGCAGGCAGGGTTCGCACAGGTCACCAGGGAAGGCGCGACGGCCTTCCACTGCGAGCGACGGTGACGCGTGTTGCTCCGCGACATCTTCCGCTTCGGGACTGCCACTGTTATCTCCTCAAACCAGGACCGGGATCTCCGGCCGTCTCGTTACTCAGGTCGTTCGGGCTGCTGCTCGAGCTCGGTCAGCTTGGCCCACCGCGGGTCGACCGGCGCCTCGTGCCCATGGTCGGGGTCGTCGGCCAGACGGGCCCCACAGTCGGGACACAGTCCGGGACAGTCGTCCTGGCACTTGGGCTGGAACGGTAGCGCGAGCACCACCGCGTCCCGCAGCAGGGGCTCGAGGTCGAGCAGGTCGTCCTCGAGCTTGCTGACCTCGTCGTCCTCCTCGGAGGTGGTGCGGTGGTCAGGGTCGTCGTAGACGAACAGCTCCTGGAAACCCGCCTCCAACTCCTCGGAGATCGGCTCCAGGCACCGCACGCACTCGCCCTCGAGCCCGGCATGCGCCGCGCCCGTGACCAGCACCCCCTCCATGACCGCCTCCAGCCGCAGGTCGAGCTCGACCTGTGAACCTTCGGGGACACGGAGCACTTCGATGCCCAGATCTGCCGGTGCCGGTACGGTCCGTGTCACCTCGCGCTGGGACCCCGGGCGGCGGCCGAGCTCGCGTGTATCGAGCACGAGCGGCGCTCTCGGGTCCAACTTGCTCAGGGGACTGACTTTCCGGTTCCGGGCACAAACAGATCGTCGGGAATCGTACCTGTCGCGCTGCCGAGGGAGCAAAACCGCTCTACCCCCGGGCGCCGAGTCGGCGCATGTTGACGCCCGGCTCGGGGCCAAGTACGTCGCCGAGTCGGCGCATGTTGACGCCCGGGGCTGTCAACGAGCGCCGACTCGGCGTACCCCTGGGTGTCAACGAGCGCCGACTCGGCGTGCCCCGGGGTGTCCCGGGGTGTCCTGGGGGGCGGGATCAGTCGTCGCGGGCCGCGGCGCGCTCCGCGAGGCGGGCGACGAGCCGCTCGTGCACCGAGCCCGGGACCAGACCGGAGACGTCTCCCCCGAAGGTCGCCACCTCCTTGACCAGGCTGGAGGCGAGGAAGGAGTACTCCGGGCTGGTCGGCACGAACACGGTCTCGACGGGCGCCAGCGAGGCGTTCATCTGCGCCATCTGCAGCTCGTAGTCGAAGTCGCTGACCGCGCGCAGCCCCTTCACGATCGCGTGGATGTCGTGCTCCTGGCAGAAGTCGGTCAGCAGCCCCTGGAAGCCGGCCACCCGCACGTTGGCGAAGTCGCGGCAGACCTCCTCGAGCATCGCGATCCGCTCCTCGGGGCTGAACAGGCGGTTCTTCGACCGGTTGACCCCGACCCCGACGACGACCTCGTCGAAGAGCCGCGAGGCCCGGCCGATGATATCGAGATGACCGTTGGTCACCGGGTCGAACGACCCCGGGCAGACGGCTCGGCGCACGGGCTACTCCTCCGACAGGGGCGTGGGCGGTGGGATCGACGGCTGGGTCGACTGCTGGGTCGACGGGGCGTGACCGTACCAAAGCACGGTCTCGCCGTACTTCTTCGCGCGCACGTCCTCGAACCCCGGCGGCCAGCCCGGCTCGGGGCTGCGCACCGAGCGCTCGACCACCACCAGCGCGCCCGGGACCAGCCACCCGCAGTCGACCAGCGCCCTCAGGTCGGTGGCGACGGCCTCCTCTGAGAGCGGGTACGGCGGGTCCGCGAACACCACGTCGTACGGCGCGGCCGGGGGCCGGCGCAGCGTCGTGGGGACCGACCCGGCCACCACGTCGGCCCGCGGGTAGCCCAGGGACCTGGCGTTCGCCGCGATCAGCGCCGCCGTGCGGCGGTCCTGCTCGACCAGGGTGACCACGCCCGCGCCCCGCGACCACGCCTCCAGCCCGACCGCACCGGACCCGGCGTAGAGGTCGAGGAACCGCAGCCCGTGCAGCGAGCCGCACCACGACTCCACGGCCGAGAACAGCGCCTCGCGCACCCGGTCGCTGGTCGGCCGCGTGCTGGAGCCCCGCGGTGTGGCGATCCGGCGTCCGCCGGCTGCGCCGCCGATGATCCTCGTCATGTGCAGCCCCCGTGGTCCCTCATGACTTCTCCATGAACTCCGACGCCACGGACTGCTCCAGCTCGACCACGGCCGCCGCCAGGTGCGGGACCTGGCGCAGCTCGTAGTCGGCGTCGAGCAGGTCCGCCGCGGCGGACCTGGCGTCGAGGATGGTCTGCTCGTCGCGCAGCACGCGGAGGTTCTGCAGGCTGGAGCGGTAGCCGGACTGCGACTTGCCGAGCACGTCGCCCTCCCGGCGCTGCTCGAGGTCGACCCGGCTCAGCTCGAAGCCGTCGGTGGTGGCGGCCACCGCGTCCAGCCGGTCGCGGGCAGCCGAACCGACCTCGGCGCGGGTGAGCAGCAGGCACAGGCCCGGGAACCCGCCACGCCCCACCCGGCCGCGCAGCTGGTGGAGCTGGGAGACGCCGAAGCGCTCGGCGTCGAGCAGCACCATCGCCGTCGCGTTGGCCACGTCGACCCCGACCTCGATGACGGTCGTGGACACCAGGACGTCGAGGTCCCCGGCGCCGAAGGCACGCATCGTGCGGTCCTTCTCCTCGGCCGGCAGCCGGCCGTGGAGCACGCCGATCCGCAGGCCGCGCAGCGGCCCGTCGGCGAGGTCCGCGGAGACGTCGGCGACCGAGGCCAGGCCGGTGCCGGTCCGGTCGACGACGAGGTTGCCCTCCTCGTCGAGGTCGAGCTGGTCGTGCTCCCCCTGCTCCAGCTCGTCGCGGACGATGCGCGGACACACGACGTAGGCCTGGTGGCCCTTGGTGACCTCCTCGCGCACCCGCTCCCAGACCCGGTCGACCCACTGCGGGCGGTCGGCGAGCGGGACGACGTTGGTCTGGATCGGCGCCCGCCCGGCGGGCAGCTCGGTGAGCGTGGAGGTCTCGAGGTCGCCGAAGACCGTCATCGCCACCGTCCGCGGGATCGGGGTGGCGGTCATCACCAGCACGTGCGGCGGGGTGCCGGCCTTGTCGGTCAGCGCGGCACGCTGCTCGACGCCGAAGCGGTGCTGCTCGTCGACGACCACGAGCCCGAGGTCGGCGAACATCACCGTGTCCTCGAGCAGCGCGTGGGTGCCGATGACGATGCCGGCCTCGCCGCTGGCGATCCGGGAGAGCGGGCCGGTGCGCTGGCCCTTGGCCATCGAGCCGGTGAGCAGCTCCACAGTCGTGGCGTCGGGGTCGCCGCCGAGCATGCCGCCGGCGGCCAGGTCGCCGAGCATCGCGGTGATCGAGCGGTGGTGCTGCTGGGCGAGCACCTCGGTGGGGGCCAGCAGCGCGGCCTGCCCGCCGGAGTCGACGACGCGCAGCATCGCGCGCAGCGCCACGACGGTCTTCCCGGACCCGACCTCGCCCTGCAGCAGCCGATGCATCGGGTGGGGCAGGCCGAGCTCGCGCTCGACCTCGGCGCCGACCTCCCGCTGCCCGGCGGTGAGCTCGAACGGCAGCCGCTCGTCGAAGCGCTTCAGCAGC
This sequence comes from Nocardioides panaciterrulae, assembly GCF_013409645.1. Classification (NCBI taxonomy): domain Bacteria; kingdom Bacillati; phylum Actinomycetota; class Actinomycetes; order Propionibacteriales; family Nocardioidaceae; genus Nocardioides; species Nocardioides panaciterrulae. The sequence goes on from NZ_JACCBG010000001.1 coordinate 2,673,507, forward strand.
GACCCCTGGTCGCCGGTGCGGGCCTGCGCGCCCAGCGCGGTCAGCTCGCGGCGGCGCCGGCCCAGCACCAGCTGGGTCACCAGAGCCTCCTCGAAGCGGAACCGGCGCTGCGCCCGGCCCACCTGGCCCAGGTCGTGGGGGGCGTGGATCCAGTCGTAGGCGGTGCGGGCGTCGAGGACGTCGTAGCGCTCCCGCACCTCGGCGGGCAGCAGCTCCGGGACGTCGTCGAGGACCGTGAGCGCGAAGGTCACCGCGCGCTGCAGGTCCCAGGAGTCGACGCCGTGGGTGAGCGGGTAGATCGGGTAGTACTCCCCCAGCGCGTCCAGCGACATCTGCGCGGCGCTCTCCTCCTCCGAGCCGGTCAGCACCGTCTGCGGGTTGGTCAGCTGCCACTCCCCCCGGAAGCTGCCGAGCTTGCCCAGGAAGATGCCCCGGGTCCCGGGGGCCAGCCGGCCGGCGTTCCACTCCGCGGTGCGCCGGCTCTTGGCGAAGAACGACATCCGCAGCCGCGGCCCGTCGGTGCGCACGGTCACGTCGAGGCGGTACGCCGGGCGGCCGGTGCGGCGGTCGTTGTAGGTGTTGACCGTGCTGGTCACCACGTCACCCACCAGCGTCAGGAGCCGCCCCTCCTCGAGCTCCTCGACCCGGGTCAGCCGGCCGGTCTCCAGGTAGCGCCGGGGGAAGTGCCGCAGCAGGTCCCCCACCGTGTGCAGGCCGAGCCCGTCGACGATCCGCTGGCGCTTCTTGGGCTTGATCCCGGCACCCAGCACGGCCTCGATCGGCGAGGAGGGGGTGATCATGCGCGGCTCCGCATCGTTTCCGACGCCCGACTGCTGGGTGTCACTCGACCGACACCAGGAGCTGGTAGCGCTCCTGGCCTCCGTCGTACACCACGACGTCGACAGCGGGGTGGTGGGCCTCGACCCAGGCGGCACAGCAGGCGGCGAGGTCCCCGGGGTCCACCCCGGCGTACGCCGCGGCGTGCTCGGCGGGGTCGACCGTCCCAGCGACGATCGTGACGAGCTCGCCACCGCCACCGAGCAGCCGGTCCAGGACGCCGGTCGCCACCGCGAGCAGGTCGTGGCCGACCAGCGCGAAGTCGCCCTCGACGACGCCCAGCACGTCGCCCGGCTCGCAGGGGCCGCCCATCGTGATCGCCCGCCGGGCGGCGACCGTCACGGCGCCGTGCCGGGCGTGCCGGGCGGTGGCGGTCATCTCGAGGACGTCCTGGGCGAAGGCGCGGCCCGGCTCGTGCACCGCCAGCGCGGCGAGCCCCTGGACCTGGGCCCGGGTGGGGATGACGGTGACGCGGACGCCGTGGTCCTCCTCGGCGGTGCGCGCGGCGATCTCGGCGGTCCGCACCGAGTCGGCGTCGTTGGGCAGCACGACCACCTCGGCCGCACCGCAGCCGGTGATCGCCTCGAGCAGCTCGCCCGCCGAGGGGCGGCGCCCGGGGCCGCCGACGACCACGGTGGCCCCGGCCTCCTCGAACAGCGCGGCCAGCCCGGGGCCGGCGGCGACCGCGACGATCCGCCGCCCGTCCCGCGACCCGCGGGCCTGCTCGGCGGCGGAGGACACCTGCTCGGCGAAGTGGGTGACCCGCACCCGGTGCGGCCGGCCGGCCTCGATGCCGGCCTCGAGGGCGGCGCCGACGTCGTCGACGTGCACGTGCACGTTCCACAGGCCCTCGTCGCCCACGACCACGAGGGAGTCCCCGAGGGCGGCCAGGGCCTTGCGCAGCGCGGGGATGCGGCCCTCCTCGGCATCGAGGAGGTACATCACCTCGTAGGCGGGACCGTCGGCGGTGAGGTCGCCGGCCTCCGCCGGGTGCGGGACCGGGATGTGGTGGCTGCCCAGCGGGCCCCGCGGTCCGGTGACCGCAGCCGGCCGCCGGCCGGTCAGCACGGTCTCGGCGGCGTCGAGGATCACGCTCACCCCGCGCCCGCCCGCGTCGACCACGCCGGCCTCCCGCAGTGCGGGGAGCTGCTCGGGGGTGCGCGCGAGCGCCTCGCGGGCGGCGGCGGCCGCCGTCGTGAACACGTCGCGGGAGCGGGCGGCGGGGTCCTCGGCCCGGCCGCGGGCCGCGGCCGCGGCCGCGCGCACCACCGTGAGCATGGTGCCCTCCACCGGCGTGCCGACCGCGGCGTAGCTGGCGTCGGCGGCCCGCTCGAGCGCCTCGGCCATCACGACCGCGTTGCGCTCCCCCGGCCGGGCCTCGGCGAGCCGGTGGCAGATGGCGCCGAGCATCTGGCTGAGGATCACCCCGGAGTTCCCGCGGGCGCCGAGCAGCGCACCGCGGCTGCAGGCGGCGAGCGCCGTGGTCCGCCCCGCGTCGGAGTCGCCGCCGGCGGCCTGCGCCAGCGCCTCCCGGGCGGCGGAGACCGTGAGGAACATGTTGGTGCCGGTGTCGCCGTCGGGCACCGGGTAGACGTTGAGGGCGTCGATCTCCTCCCGGGCGCCGGCCAGCGCGTCGGTGGCGATCTCGACGAATCGCTGCACGACGGCGAGCTCGATCGTGCCCCCGTGCGGAACTTCCATCGCCTGCCCTCGTGTCACCGGACCCCGTGCCCCGGCGCGGGACGTCCCCGCGCCGGGTGGAGGACACAGGATAGGACGTGCGACGATGAGGGCGAGGCCCCGGCGGGCAGCTTGTCCTCCGGTCCTCGATTCGCCCGCGGACGGGAGCATCGGATATCCTCGTCCGGTTGCCCGCTGCCGCGGGCCCCTAGTTCTGCAACCTCGACTTCAGGAGTTCACGGTGGCTGCCGTCTGTGACATCTGCGCCAAGAAGCCGGGCTTCGGTCACAACCGGCCGTGGTCGCGCAAGATTACGAATCGTCGCTTCAACCCCAACATCCAGCGCGTCCGGGCGACCGTGAACGGCACCCCCAAGCGCCTCAACGTGTGCACCGGCTGCCTCAAGGCCGGCAAGGTCACCCGCTGACGTAACCCACGAAGGCCCCCGAAAGCTGCTCCGCGGCTCTCGGGGGTCTTCTGCTTTGTGTCCACAAGCACGCCGAGTCGGCGCTCGTTGACACCTTCGGTCCGTCGAGTCGGCGCTCATTGACACGCGCGGTACGCCGAGTCGGCGCTCATTGACACGCGCGGTACGCCGAGTCGGCGCTCGTTGACGCTCGATCGCGTCAACCTGCGCCGACTCGGCGTACCTGCCCGTCAACCTGCGCCGACTCGACGACGTGCCCATGGCCCGCAGAACGCAGCGAGCTGAGCCATCTCCGGCACCGGCTAGCGGCTCCTCCGGTAGGCGAGGTAGACCCCGCCCCCGATGATGGCCAGGAACACCAGCGCCAGGATCAGGTAGACACCGGCGTGTCCGATCATGACGACCATCGGCAGCCCCTCTCCTCGTCTCCTGTGCACACGGTCCCCATCGACCACAGGTGTCGCCTCCCCCTGGAGGGATGATTCGTCGTGGGAGGAGCGCGCAGCAGGTCAAGCAGCGCCGACTCGGCGTATCCGCCCGTCAAACAGCGCCGACTCGGCGTACTCGCCCGTCAAGCAGCGCCGACTCGGCGGGCCCGGGGGTGTCAACGAGCGCCGACTCGGCGTGGTCAGAAGTGCACCCAGCCGGTCGGGCCGTCGTACGCCGCGCCGTCGACCGTGACGGCGGGGCCGTCGGGGCCCGCCTCGGCCACGGCGCCGACGACCGTCCAGCCGGCGGGGACCGCGTCGTCCGGGAAGGTCGCGAGCAGTGCGTGGTCGTCGCCGCCGCCGAGGATGAACTGCAGCGGGTCGGCGCCGAGGGCCGCGCCCACCGCCTGGAGCGGGTCGGGCACCGCGAACGCGGCCCGGTGGATGTCGATCGCGACCCCGGACGCCTCGGCCACGTGCCCGGCGTCGGCGAGCAGCCCGTCGGAGACGTCGATCATCGCGGTCGCGCCGGCCTCGGCCGCCGCCCGGCCCGCGTCGTACGGCGGCTCCGGTCGGCGGTAGGCCTCCACCAGCACCCGCGGCGAGCGGAACCCCCGCCCGAGCACCGCGAGGCCGCCCGCGGCCCAGCCCTGACGGCCGCACAGCGCGACCACGTCACCCGGCTCGGCCCCCGAGCGGAGCACCGGCGCCTCGGTGCAGGCGCCCAGCACCGTCACCGCGATGACCACCTGGTCGGCGCGGGTCACGTCGCCCCCGACCACGCTCGCCCCGACCGCCGCGCACTCGTCGGCGAAGCCGCGGGCGAAGTCCAGCGCCCACTGCGCCGGCAGGTCCGCCGGCGCCGCCAGCCCGATCGTCAGCGAGCTGGCACGCCCGCCCATGGCGTTGACGTCGGAGAGGTTCTGGGCAGCGGCGCGGTGGCCGACGTCCTCGGCCGAGGCCCACTCCCGCCGGAAGTGCCTTCCCTCGACCATCAGGTCGGTGGAGACCACCACGTGCCCGTTCTTGACGCGCAGCACGGCGGCGTCGTCACCGGGGCCGACGAGCACCTGCTCGCCCTGGGCGAAGAGCTCGGTGAGGGCTGCGATGAGTCCGAACTCGCCGACGTCGGCGAGGGTGGCGTCAGGGGGGAAGGCCATGGCGACCATCCCACCAGATCGGTGCCGCCCCGCGGCACCTGGGCGCGCCTATCGCGGGCCGCGGCGGGCACGGTAGGTTGACCGCACACGAGCCCCGTACAGACGAGGAGTCCACGATGGTCGTCCAGGCGTACATCTTGATCCAGACCGATGTCGGCAAGGCCGCCGAGGTCGCCGCCGCCATTGCCCAGATCAAGGGCGTCACGCTCGCCGAGGACGTCACGGGACCGTACGACGTGATCGTGCGCGCCGAGGCCCGCAACGTCGACGAGCTCGGCAAGCTCGTGGTCTCCAAGGTGCAGAACCTCGAGGGCATCACGCGCACGCTGACCTGCCCGGTCGTGCACATCTGAGTGAGCGACCCACGCTCCACCCGCCGGCGCCCCGTGTCCACGTGGACACGGGGCGCCGTCGCGTGCGGCTGCCTGGCGCTGCTCGCCGGCTGCGGCGGAGGCGCGGTCGAGATCGACGCCCCCTCGATGCCCTCGGCGGACGCGGCGGCCTGCCGCAAGCTGGTCGACGACCTCCCCAGGACCGTCGCCGGTCACGAGCGGCGCGAGGTCTCCGGGGACGAGCATCTCGGCGCGGCGTGGGGTGACCCCGCGATCGTGCTCACCTGCGGGGTCCCCGTGCCGGCGGGCTTCAACAACACCTCGACCTGCATCCAGACCGCGGACATGGAGTGGTACGTCCCCGACTCCGTGCTGATGTCCGACGACCAGACCCGGGACGTGACGATGACCGCGGTGGGCTACCGCCCGCGGGTCCAGGTGTTCCTGCCCGGCGGGTACCGGCCGGACGGGTTCGTGCAGGCGGCCGCCGAGATCGGGGAGGTCGTCCACCGCGACCTGCGGCTGGTCGAGCACTGCCACTGAGGCGGCGGGTCGCCCCCCTCAGCGCAGGCCGGTGTCGCGCTGCAGGGCCAGGCCGATCAGCCGGTCGACCAGCGCCGGGTAGTCCACGCCGCTGGCCGCCCACATCTGGGGGTACATCGAGGTCGGCGTGAAGCCCGGCATCGTGTTGATCTCGTTGACCACCAACGACTCATCGGGCATCACGAAGAAGTCCACGCGGGCCAGGCCCTCGCAGCCGACGGCCTCGAAGGCCCTCGCCGCCAGGGACTGCAGCTCGGCGGTCTTCTCCGGCGCCAGCTTCGCCGGGATGTCGAGCTCGGTGGCCTCCTCGGGGAGGTACTTGGCGGCGAAGTCGTAGAACTCGTGCTCCCCCTGGACCCGCACCTCCGCGGGCACGCTGGTCTCCGGGCTGCCGTCGAAGGCCTGCAGCACGCCGCACTCGACCTCGCGCGCGCCCTCGGCGGAGACCTCCAGCAGCACCTTGGGGTCGTGGCGCATCGCCTCCTCGACGCACGCGTCGAGCTCCGCGGCGTCGTGGGCCTTGGAGATGCCGAAGCTCGACCCGCCGCGGGCCGGCTTGACGAACAGCGGGTAGCCGATCCCAGCGGCGCGCTCGCGACAGCCCTGCGGGTCGCGCTGCCACTCCCGGGCGGTGACCGTCACCGACGGCATCACCGGCAGCCCCGCGGCCTGCAGCACGACCTTCATGTAGGCCTTGTCCATGCTCACCGCGGAGGCGAGCACGCCCGCGCCGACGTAGCGCACCCCGGCCATCTCGAACATGCCCTGGATGGTCCCGTCCTCACCCCACGGGCCGTGCAGGAGCGGGAAGACGACGTCGACCTCGCCGAGCGTGCGCGGCGGCTCGGACGGCTCGGTGACGACGAGGTCGGTCGAGCCGACGTGCTGGGACAGCGCGACCGAGGCGCCGGCGGCGTCGACCGAGGGCAGCTTGTCGGCGCTCTCGATCCGCAGCCGCTCGGGGTCGCCGGACTCCAGCACCCAACGGCCGTCGGGGGCGATGCCGACCGGGACCACGTCGTACCGGCTCCGGTCGATGGCCTGCAGCACGCTGCCGGCCGTGACGCACGAGATGCCGTGCTCGCTCGAACGGCCGCCGAACACGACGGCGACGCGGGGCTTGCGGGTCCCGGAGGAGTCCGGGACGGTGGGCTCGTTCACCGGCCCGACACTAGCGGCCTAGAGTCGGGTCCATGTCCGCGGACCCGCCCACCGGCCCCTCCCCCGTGTCCCCCAGCACCCCGAGCCGCACCGGCCTCGACCCCGCGTGGAAGCCGTCGACGGTCGCGGTGGCCGCCGGCCGGCCGGCGCACTCCCCCGACCAGCCGCTGAACGAGCCGATCGTGATGGCCTCGACGTACGTCGCCGGCGGCGACCTGGAGTACGGCCGCTACGGCAACCCGACCTGGGCGGCGTTCGAGGAGGCGCTGGGCGCGCTCGAGGGCGGCCGGGCGCTGAGCTTCGCCAGCGGCCTCGCGGCGGTCGCGACCGTGCTCGACCTCGTCGGGACCGACGCCAAGGTGGTCGTCCCGCGGCACGCCTACAACGGCACGGTCATGCAGCTCGGCGACCTCGAGGCGCGCGGACGGCTGCGCACGCAGCTGGTGGACGTCACCGACACCGACGAGGTGGTCAAGGCCTGCGACGGCGCCGCGCTGGTCTGGCTGGAGTCGCCGACCAACCCGGCGCTCGAGGTGGCCGACATCGAGACCATCCGGGTGGCCGCCCACGAGGCGGGCGCCTACGTGGTCGTCGACAACACCTTCGCGACCCCGCTGCTGCAGAAGCCGCTGGACCTGGGCGTCGACCTGGTCGTGCACTCGGCCACCAAGTACCTCGCCGGCCACAGCGACGTGCTGATGGGTGCGGTGGTCACCCGCAGCGAGGAGCTGTACGGCGTGCTGAAGGGCCGGCGCGACCTGCTGGGCGCCGTGCCCGGCACCCTCGAGGCCTGGCTGGCCCTGCGGGGGCTGCGCACGTTGCACCTGCGGGTCGAGCGCGCCCAGGCCAACGCCCAGGAGCTGGTCCGCCGGCTCTCCGCGCACCCGGCGGTCGGCGAGGTCCGCTACCCCGGCTTCGGCGGCATCGTCTCGGTCGTGCTCGCCCAGGGCGCGCTCGCCGCCGACCTGCTGACCCACAAGACCCGGCTGTGGGTCCACGCCACCTCGCTCGGCGGGGTCGAGTCGACGTTCGAGCGCCGGCGGCGCTGGAAGTCCGAGCCGGCCACGATCCCCGAGGGGCTGGTGCGGCTCTCGGTCGGCATCGAGGACGTCGACGACCTGTGGGACGACCTGGTCCGCGCGCTCGACGGGGTGGTCTGAGCCGAGCGGCGGCGCGGCCCGGTCGACGTCCACACCCCCGGCGAGCACGTCACCGGGTTTCGACGCGCTCGCGCGACCTCGTTCCTCGGTCGCGTCGCTTGCTCAACCTGGCCGGCCGACGGCCCGACCTCGTACCTCGGTCGCGCCTGGCCGTCTCATCAGTCGGCCTCGGCCTTCGTGTCCCGGGCGATGAAGGAGTCCATCATCTGCTGCGCGGTCATCCGGCCGGCGACCACCGCCTCGACATGCTCGGCGATCGGCGCGTCGACCCCGCGGCTGCGGGCCAGCGCGAGCAGCGAGGAGCAGGACTTCGCGCCCTCGGCGACCTGCCGGGTGCTGGCGTAGATCTCCTCGGTCGTCATCCCGCGGCCGAGCTTCTCGCCGAACGTGCGGTTGCGCGAGAGCGGCGAGGAGCAGGTCGCCACGAGGTCCCCGAGCCCCGCCAGGCCCATGAGCGTGAGCGGGTTGGCGCCCAGCTGGGTCGCCAGCCGGGCGGTCTCCGCCAGCCCCCGGGTGATCACGGAGGCGGTGGTGTTGTCGCCGAAGCCGAGCCCGACGGCCATCCCGACCGCGAGCGCCACGACGTTCTTGTAGGCCCCGCCGAGCTCGCAGCCGAGGACGTCGGTGCTGGTGTACGGACGGAACGCCGGCGAGTGGATCCGGGCCTGGATCAGCTTCGCCACCGACTCCTCGGCGCACGCCACCACCGAGGCGGCCGGCTCGCGCCGGGCGATCTCGGGCGACAGGTTCGGGCCGCTGACGACCGCGATCCGCTCGGGTCCGGCGCCGGTCACCTGGGCGATGACCTCGCTCATCCGCTCCAGGGTCCCGAGCTCGACGCCCTTCATCAGCGAGACGATCACGGCGTCCTTCTCGATGAACGGCGCCCACTCGGTCAGGCCGGCGCGCAGCGACTGCGACGGCGTGGCGAGCACGACCATGTCGGCGCCGTGCAACGCCTTCTCCACGTCCGTGGTCGCCGACACCGACGGCGGGAGCTCGACGCCGGGCTGGTAGTCGGGGTTCTCGTGCTGCTCGTTGACGGCGCGCGCGACCTCGTCGCGCCGCGCCCACATCGCGACCTCGTTCCCGGCGTCGGCGAGCACCATCGAGAACGCCGTCCCCCACGACCCGGCGGTGAACACGGCGACCTTGCCGTGCGGGGTCGGTTCGAGACTCATCGGCGCTCCTTCTTGCGGTCGACCTTGTAGGGGTTGCCGGTCTCCGGCACGCCGGCCTTGCGCACGTCGAACCGCTCGGCCGGCGCCTTCGCGCCGCGGATGTCCTCCACGAGCGCGGTGATCGCGGCCATGATGCGGTCGGTCGCCTGCTGCGTCACGGCGGTGGCGGGTGGCAGCGCGAGCAGGTCGTCGAGGTCGACGGGGTCGCCCACCTTCATGGTCACGAGCTTGCGCGGGTAGAGGTCGGGCTTCTTGGCGTACGGCGCGAGCAGCTGCTGCGCCCCCCACTGGCCGACGGGGATCACCGGGCAGCCGGTCGCCAGCGCGATCCGGGCCGCACCGGTCTTGCCGGTCATCGGCCACATGTCCGGGTCCCGGGTGATCGTGCCCTCGGGGTAGACCACCACGCACTGGCCGGCCTGCACGGCGCGCACGGCTGCGTCGTACGCGCCGACGGCGTTCTTGCTCAGCCGCTCGACGGGGATCTGGCCGGCCGCGTCGAGGAAGTAGGCGAGCGCCTTGTTCTTGAACAGCCCGGACTTGGCGAGGTAGCGGGGCAGCCGGCCGTGGTCGTAGAGCAGGTGCGCGGCGGTCAGCGGGTCGACGTGCGAGACGTGGTTGAGCACGAGGATGAAACCGCCTTCGGCGGGGATCTTCTCGCCGTCGATCCAGTTGCGTCTCGTCGTGGCGAGCAGCGCCGGCTTGATCAGCGCCACGGCGATGTCGAACGCCCACCCACGCGGCTGCTGCAGCTTCCGAACCGTCACGTACGTCCCTGTCGTCTCTGCGGCCTCCGGACCGCGTTGCCACCCGTCGAGTGCAGGTTATCCGGTCGGGCGGGCCGCTCCCCCAGTCGCGACACGCTCGATCCCCGCGCGGCGCGCGGCGGGTCGCGGACCGCCGCTGGTCTCGCCACGCACACCCGGGCACGGCCGGCTCGTCGGTGCGGACGCACCCGACCCGTCAGGGGCCACGCGGCGTCACCGGGCGGCTCGAGCCGGTCCCGTGGCATCCGCTGCGCCGGGCTGGCGGCTCGGGATGCCCTCGGAGACGAAGAGCGCGAGCAGTGCGAGCAGGGCCAGGACGAACAGCGAGGCCCGCAACCCGGCGAGGCGGGACTCCTCGTTCTCCCGGACGATCGCGTCGGCGGTGTCCTCGGAGAGCGCCCGGCGCAGCTCGTCGTCGGGGACGAAGGGGGACGCCGCCCCTGTCGGTCGGCCGAGGGTCCGGCCGGGGAGGCCGGTGGCACCCGCCCAGTGGGACAATGGCGACGATGACGTCGCCGCAGTTCGCCGTGCTGGTCCCGGTCAAGCCGCCCGCCCAGGGCAAGTCCCGGCTGGTCGCGCCGTCCCAGGAGCTGCGCCGCGGCCTCGCCGCCGCCTTCGCGCTCGACACCGTCGCGGCGTGCCTGGCTGCCGGCCGCGTGGCGGCGGTCCTCGCCGTCACCGACGACGCGGCCTTCTCGCAGCGGCTCGCCGAGGCCGGCTGCGCGGCCATCCCTGACGGCGTGTCCGGCGACCTGAACGCGACGCTGCGGCAGGCCGCGGCGGAGGCCGGGCGTCGGTGGCCGGAGCTGGAGCCGGTCGCCGTCTGCGCCGACCTGCCGGCGCTGCGACCCGGCGACCTGGACGAGGCGCTGGCCGCGGTGCCGGCGGCCAGGCCGTGCTTCGTCTCCGACGCGGCGGGCGTGGGCACCACGATGTACGCCGCGCCGCTCGACCACTTCGACCCGCGGTTCGGTGTGGGGTCGCGGCTGGCCCACCTGGGAACCGGCGCGGTCGAGCTCGGCGGGGACCTGCGGACGCTGCGCCACGACGTCGACGACCTCGAGGATCTGCGCCAGGTGCTGGCGCTCGGTCTCGGCGACCACACGGTCGCGGCCGCGGGGCCGGTCCTGGCGCAGTGATGGCGGGCCTCCCGAGGGAGACCCGCCACCGTGTGACGCTGTTGCTCAGGACTTCTTGGCGGCCTTCTTCGCCGTCGTCTTCTTGGCCGTGGTCGTCTTCTTGGCCGGGGCGGACTTCGCCGCGCTGGTCTTCTTCGCCGTCGTCTTCTTCGCCGGCGCGGACTTCTTGGCGGTCGAGGACTTCTTGGCGGTCGAGGACTTCTTGGCCGCCGTCGACTTCGCCGCCGTCGACTTCGACGCGGTCGACTTCGACGCGGTCGACTTCGACGCGGTGGACTTCGAGGTGGGCGCCTTCTTCGCCGGCGCCGACTTCTTGGTCGTGGTGGCGGCCTTCTTCGCCGTCGTCGTCTTCTTGGCGGGCGTGCTCTTGGCCGCGGTCTTCTTGGCCGTGCCCGTCGTCTTCTTCGCCGGAGCGGCCTTCTTGGCCGCGGAGGCCGCCGCCTTGGCCGGAGCCGTCGCCTTCTTGGCGGCCGCACCCGACGCGGTCAGCGTCAGCTTCGGCAGCTTCTTGGCGCCGGACACGACGTTCTTGAGGTCGGCACCGGCGCTGAACTTCGGAACCGCCGTCTTCTTCGCCTTGATCCGCTCGCCGGTCTGCGGGTTGCGGACCCAGCGCGCCTGGCGGATGCGCTTCTCGAACGAGCCGAAACCGGTGATCGCGACCTTCTCACCCCTCGCGACCTCGCGCGTGATGGTGTCGAGGACGGAGTCGAGCGCGTGCTGGGCGGCCTTGCGATTTCCCTCGTAGCGCTGGGCCAGTGCATCGATGAGCTGAGACTTGTTCACTAGCTTCCCTTCCAATGAACCTCTGCGGCCGAGCCCGTGCTCGACGTTCTTGCACGCACGCTAGGTTTTCGCGAGCATTCCCACAATCGCCACGCCGACGATTTCTCGACCTTTTTACCGCCCGGAATGCGCTCAACCATGGGGCTTTCGACCTTTTCCGGTCAGGGAATCATCACCGGTCGGTGACAGCGAAGTTCTCGATTTCCCAGTCAGCACAGGGGATCCGGGCCTGGCCGAGGCTCGAGAACGCGGGCCGGAGGGACCGCGCGCGGGCCGCCCGAGGCGCGATCCGAGAGCGTGCGCCACCGCGCGGCCGCCGTACTCCGCGGACCCTTCTCGTCCGCGGATCCTCCGCCGTTGTTGGAGTTCTCGCCGCCCACCGATCCTGACCACCGCCCACTGCCGCCCGCCCATTGCCCACTGCCGCGCCACGCCGATGACTACCATCGGCTCGATGCGGCCCGAGAACGAGCAGTATCTGCAGCGGTGGTGGTCCGGGGTATTCGCCATCGAGGAGCGGTCCCTGTGGTCCTCGGTGACCGTCCGGCCCCACGGGGTGCTCGGCGACTACCCCGGGCTCTTCGTCGCCCTTCGCGGCGAGGGCGTGCACGTCTCGGCTCCCGCCGACGACGTCGAAGACCTCGCGGCCCACCTCGTCCGGGCGGCGCCCGACCTCCTGCGGCAAGACGCCTTCTGGGCGGAGCTCGCGGAGGAGCGCGGGGTCGCACTGATCGGACCGAGCACCCACCACTACCTCGACGTCGACCCGGGGCCGGTCCCCGGGGTGGTCGTGCCGACCGTCGAGCAGCTCGCGTCCCTGCGCTCCAGGGCGGGCGACGCGGACTGGCGTGAGTCGGGCTTCGCGGACACCTCGAGGCCGTTCGGGCTCGAGCGCGACGGTGTGCTGGTGGCCGCCTCGAACCTCAACGCGTGGGACGGCCTGCCGCGCGACGTCGGCGTGCTGGTCGCGCCCGAGGCCCGGGGCCGGCGCCTGGCCCCGGTCGTCGCGCGGCACGCGGCGTCGTACGCCGTCACCGCGCACGGGCTCGCGCGCTGGGGTGCCCGGAACACGAACCTGGGCTCGCTGGCCACCGCGCGCCGGCTCGGGTTCGCGGCGTACTGCACCCAGCTGGCGCTGCGCCCCGCCTGAGACTCCCTAGAGGGTGGCGGGCTTCCAGCTCGGGCGACTGCGCTCGTAGGCCGCGATCTCGTCGTCGTGGCCGAGCGTGATGCCGATGTCGTCGAGGCCCTCGAGCAGCCGCCACCGGGTGTAGTCGTCGATGTCGAAGGAGTCCTCGATCGCGTCCGGGCCCTCGCCGGCACGCACGGTGCGGGCCTCGAGGTCGACGGTCACGGTGGCTCCGGGCTCCGCCTCGAGCAGGTCCCAGAGCCGCTGCACGACCTTCTCGTCCGCCTGCGCCGCGAGCAGCCCCGCCTTGCCCGCGTTGCCGCGGAAGATGTCACCGAAGCGGGGCGAGATGACGGCCTTGAAGCCGTAGTTCTGCAGCGCCCAGACCGCGTGCTCGCGGGAGGAGCCGGTGCCGAAGTCGGGACCGGCCACGAGCACCGAGCCGGCGGCGTACGCCTGCTGGTTGAGCACGAACGACGGGTCGTTGCGCCAGGCGGCGAACAGGCCGTCCTCGAAGCCGTCGCGGGTCACGCGCTTGAGGTAGACCGCCGGGATGATCTGGTCGGTGTCGACGTTGCTGCGGCGCAGCGGCACGCCGACGCCGGTGTGGGTGCGGAACTTCTCCATGGCGGGCCTCTCAGTCTCTCGCGCCGGCGGTGACCGGCTCCAGGTCAGCGGGCGAGGACAGCGTGCCGCGGATCGCGGTCGCGGCCGCGACCGGCACCGACACCAGGTGGGTGCGACCACCCTTGCCCTGGCGGCCCTCGAAGTTGCGGTTGGAGGTCGACGCGCTGCGCTCCCCCGGCTGCAGCTGGTCGGGGTTCATGCCCAGGCACATCGAGCACCCGGCCCCGCGCCATTCCGCGCCGGCCTCCTTGAAGGCCACGTCGAGGCCCTCCTCCTCGGCCTGCAGACGCACCCGCACCGAGCCGGGGACCACGAGCAGCCGGGTGTTCTTGTCGACGTGGCGACCCCGGACGATCTCGGCGGCGGCGCGCAGATCCTCGATCCGGCCGTTGGTGCACGAGCCCACGAAGACCGTGTCGACCTTGATCTCACGCATCGGGGTGCCGGCCTCGAGGGCCATGTACTCCAGGGCCCGCTCGGCCGCGACGCGGTCACCCTCGTCGTCGTACGACGCGGGGTCGGGCACGCTCGCCCCGAGCGGGACGCCCTGCCCCGGGTTGGTGCCCCAGGTGACGAACGGCGTCATCGTGCTCGCGTCGAGGACGATCTCCTCGTCGAACACGGCGTCGTCGTCGGTGCGCAGGCTGCGCCAGTGCTCGACCGCAGCGTCCCACTGGGCGCCCTCGGGCGCCTCGGGGCGGCCGTGGATGTAGTCGAAGGTCGTCTGGTCGGGGGCGATCAGGCCGGCCTTGGCGCCCCACTCGATGCTCATGTTGCACACGGTCATCCGGCCCTCCATCGAGAGAGCCTCGATGGCCTCGCCGCGGTACTCCACGATGTAGCCCTGGCCGCCGCCGGTGCCGGTGTGGGCGATCAGCGTCAGCACCAGGTCCTTGGCGGTGACGCCCTCGGGCAGCGTGCCGTTGACGGTGACGGCCATGGTCTTCGGCTTGGCCTGCGGCAGCGTCTGGGTGGCGAGCACGTGCTCGACCTCCGAGGTGCCGATGCCGAACGCGATCGCGCCGAACGCGCCGTGGGTGCTGGTGTGGCTGTCGCCGCAGACGATCGTCATGCCGGGCTGGGTCAGGCCGAGCTGCGGGCCGACGACGTGGACGATGCCCTGCTCGAGGTCGCCCAGGGGGTGCAGCCGGACGCCGAACTCCTCGGTGTTGCGCCGCAGGGTCTCGACCTGGGTACGCGAGACGGGGTCCTCGATCGGCTTGTCCCAGTTCAGCGTCGGGACGTTGTGGTCCTCGGTGGCCAGCGTCAGGTCGGGGCGGCGGACCTTCCGGCCGGCCAGCCGCAGCCCGTCGAAGGCCTGCGGCGAGGTCACCTCGTGGATCAGGTGGAGGTCGATGTAGAGCAGGTCCGGCTCCCCCACGGCGGACCGGACGACGTGCTCGTCCCAGACCTTCTCGGCCAGGGTCTTGCCCATGACTGTCTCCCTCACACTTCGGTTCTCTCAACGACGACTGCCCGCTGCACAGGAGGTTCGACCCCGGTGGCGGCGACATGGAACACCCTAGCGCTTGCATCCCACCTTCTGAGACGGCAGTATTGCCATATGGACAACAGCAGCGGAGTAGGCGTTCTCGACAAGGCCGCCCTGGTCCTCACCGCCCTCGAGTCGGGCCCGGCCACGCTCGCGGGACTGGTGGCCGGCACCGGCCTGGCCCGCCCGACGGCGCACCGGCTCGCGGTCGCCCTCGAGCACCACCGGCTCGTGGCCCGGGACATGCAGGGGCGCTTCGTGCTGGGCCCGCGCCTCGCCGAGCTGTCGGCGGCCGCCGGTGAGGACCGGCTGCTCGCCGCTGCCGGACCGGTGCTGGCGCGACTGCGCGACATCACCGGTGAGTCCGCGCAGCTCTGGCGGCGCCAGGGCGAGCACCGTGTCTGCGTGGCCGCCGCCGAGCGACCCAGCGGCCTGCGCGACACCATCCCGGTCGGCTCCCAGCTGACCATGCGTGCCGGCTCCGCCGCCCAGGTGCTGCTGGCCTGGGAGGACCCCGAGCGGATGCACCGCGGACTGCAGAACGCCGCCTTCTCCGCCGCCGCCCTGTCCGGCATCCGTCGCCGCGGCTGGGCGCAATCGGTCGGCGAGCGCGAGCAGGGCGTCGCCTCGGTGTCCGCCCCGGTCCGCTCCCCCAGCGGGAAGATCCTCGCCGCCGTCTCCGTCTCCGGCCCCCTCGAACGGCTCTCCCGGCAGCCCGGCCGGATGCACGCACCCGCCGTCCTCGCCGCCGCCGAGCGGCTCTCCGAGTCCCTGCGTCGCGCCGCCGCGGAGTAGCGCGCCTCGGCACGCCGAGTCGGCGCTCGTTGACATCCGCCGCACGCCGAGTCGGCGCTCGTTGGCACCCAGGTACGCCGTACACACGCGCCAACCTGCGCCGACTCGGCGCAGCCAGCGCGCCAACCTGCGCCGACTCGGCGCACCCCGCGTCAACCTGCGCCGACTCGACGCGCCCAGCACGTCAACCTGCGCCGACTCGGCGCCTGACGGTCAGAACAGGCCGGTCTGCTCGAGCTCGAGCAGGGTCTGCTTGCGCGCGAGACCGCCGGCGTAGCCGGTGAGGGTGCCGTTCGCGCCGATCACCCGGTGGCACGGGACCACGATCGGGATCGGGTTGCGGCCGTTCGCCAGCCCGACCGCCCGTGAGCCGTGGCCGGTCAGTCCCAGCCGCAGGGCGATCTGGCCGTAGGTCAGGGTCTCGCCGTAGGGGATGGTGCGCAGCTGCTCCCACACCTTGGCCTGGAACGGCGTGCCCGCGGGCGCGAGCGGGAGGTCGAACTCCTCCAGCTCGCCGGCGAAGTACGCACGCAGCTGCCGCACCGCCTCGACGAGCACCGGGCGAGTGTCCTCGCGCCCGCCGTCGTCGGCTCGCGCCTCGTCGGGCGCGAAGTGGATGGCGGTGATCGCGCCCTCCTCCTCGACGAGGCGCAGCTCGCCCACGGGGCTGTCCATCAGGGTCCACATGTCAGGCCTCCTCTGTCCCGGCCCAGACGGTCGGGACGGTCTGTACGGTCGCCGCGGTCGGCGGCATCAGGGTGTTCCACAGGTGCATCAGGGCATAGGAGCGCCACGGCCGCCACTCGGCGGCCCGGCCGACCACGGTCACGGGGTCGTGGCCGAGCCCGGTCAGCGCGTTGCGCACGCCCACGTCGGTGGGCAGGAAGACGTCGGGGTCGGCCAGCGCACGCATCGCGACGTAGTCGGCCGTCCACGGCCCGATGCCGGGCAGCGACAGCAGCGCCTCGCGGACGGCGGCTCGGTCCGGGCCGCGATCGAGCGCCACCGCACCGGCGGCCAGCGCGCCCGCGAGCGCGACCAGCGCCCGCCCCCGCGACCGCGGCATCGGCAGGGACGCAGGATCCACCTCGGCCAGCGTGGCCGCGTCCGGGAACAGGTGGGTCAGCCCGGGGACCGCGCTGGCGACCGGCCGGCCGTGCGCGGCGACCAGCCGCCCGGTGACCGTGCAGGCGCCCGCGACGCTGACCTGCTGGCCGATCACCGTCCGGATCGCGACCTCGTCGCCATCGACCTGTCCGGGCACCCGCAGGCCGGGGTGCCGCCGGGCCAGCGGCCCGATGACCGGGTCGCCGGCGAAGTGCGCGGCGATCGCGAGCGGGTCGCAGTCGGCGTCCAGCAACCGACGGGTGCGCTCCACCGCGGCGGCGGTGTCGCGGAGGTCGGTCAGCTCGTACGACGCGGTCACGAGCGCCGTCTGACCCTCCTGCGGCTCGTCCCCGAGCGCCAGCCGCACGGTGCCCGGCCCGTGAGGGAGGTCGAGCGTGCGCGCGTACCAGCCCGGGCCCGCCACCTCGACGCCCGGCACCAGGTGGTGGGCCAGGAAGTCCAGCAGCGCCCTGCCCGCGAACGGCGTGCGCACGGCCAGTCGCATGGTGACGCTGCCGGTCGAGGCACGGCCGCCCCCGCGTCGGCCCCGGAGCTCGGTCGGCGTGGCGGCGTACACCTCGCGCACGGTGTCGTTGAACTGCCGGACGCTGGAGAAGCCCGCCGCGAACGCGATCTCGGCGTACGTCAGGGAGGTGGTCTCGATGAGCACCCGGGCCGTCTGCGCCCGTCGCGCCCGCGCCAGCGCCAGGGGCCCTGCTCCGAGCTCGGCGGCGAGGATCCGGGACAGGTGTCGTGACGTGTAGCCGACCCTGCGGGCCAGACCGTCGACACCTTCCCGGTCGACCACTCCGTCGGCGATCAGGCGCATCGCGCGACCGGCAGCGGTCGCGGCGACGTCCCAGTCGGGGCTGCCGGGCGTGGCATCGGGCAGGCACCGCTTGCACGCGCGATAACCGGCGGCCTGTGCCGCCGCGGCGCTGCGGTGGAAGGTGACGTTCGCGTACGCCGGCGTGCGGGCCGGGCAGGACGGCCGGCAGTAGATGCCCGTGGTGCTCACGGCGGTGTAGAACACCCCGTCGAAGCGCCGGTCGCGCGACTTCACCGCGCGGTAGCAGGACTCGATGTCGAGGCCGGCCGTGCCCACTGCGTCCGCATCCATGGCTCCATCATCACCCATGCCGGCGATCACATCTCGCGGGATTCGGACACGGCCGCCGCGTCGAGGCAACCGACGGGCCGTTCGGTCCGTCCTAGTCTCGACAGTCCTCCCAGCCACCGACCGAGGGACCACGATGCCGGCTGCCTTCCCGCGACGCCCCCGTCCTCGGCACGGGGCCACCGTGCTGCGCGTCATCCTGGTCGCCGAGCTGGTGGTCGCCCTGGCCACCGCGTCGACCGTGGCCTTCGCCTACCGACACATCGACGGCAGGATCTCCGCGGGCGAGCGGATCCACCACCACGCACACCGGCAGCAGCCGGCCCGCGACGACTCCGAGCTCAACATCTTGCTGATGGGCACCGATCGCCGGGACTGTGCGGGATGCGGCATCGACCACGCGACCGGCAAGGGCGGGTCGGACACCACGATCCTGCTGCACATCGCCGATGGTCGCCGCTCGGCGTACGGCATCTCGATCCCGCGTGACACCCTCGTCGACCGGCCCGACTGCACCGAGGACGGTCACACCGTCCCCGGAGCCGAGGACGCCACCTGGAACACGGCGTACGCCGTGGGCGGCCCCGAGTGCACCGTCGAGCAGGTGGAGGCGGTCACCGGGATCTACGTCGACGAGTACCTCACCGTGAACTTCGGTGGTTTCAAGGGCATGGTCGACGCGATCGGCGGCGTCGAGGTGTGCCTGCCGCAGCAGGTCGACGACACGACGGCCCACATCCACTTCGACGCAGGGGTGCAGACCCTCGACGGCGAGCGGGCGCTGGAGTACGTGCGCGAGCGGCACTCCACCGCGAACTCCGACCTGGGCCGGATGAAGCGGCAGCAGGCGTTCCTCGCCTCGATGATCGACAAGGTGATGTCCAGCGACACCCTCGGTCGCCCCGACCGGCTCTTCCACTTCGCCAGCGAGCTCGCCGGCTCGCTGGAGACCAGCCCGGACCTGGCGGGCGCGGCCCCGCTCGCCCGGCTGGGGTCCTCGCTGCGACACGTGGAGCTCGACCAGATCAGGTTCGTCACCGCGCCGACCTCGGACTTCCCGGTCGGCGATCCTCGCTGGGGTCGGCTGCAGCTCACCGACGAGGCGCCGAAGCTGTGGCGACGCGTCATCCACGACCAGCCGCTCGGCCGGCTCGGACACGGCGCCATCACCGCCGAGCACCCGCACGGTCCACGCGAGGACGCCGCCGCCAACGGCCTCTGCGCCTGAGCCCTCCCGCGGTGGTCATTGGGCGCGATGGCGCAGGTGCTTCCGGATCGCGGCGTCGACCGCGTCAGTTCCAGCCGAAGTGGTCCAGGGGCCCGTGCCCGGATCCCAGGTGCCACTGCGCGGACGAGGCCATCGACGATGCGACGTAGGCCTTCGCCCGGCGTAGCGCCGGCTCGAGGTCGAGGCCGCGGGCGAGGCCCGCGGCGACCGCGGAGGCGAAGGTGCAGCCGGTGCCGTGGTTGTTCGACGCCACCAGTCGGGGGGAGCGCAGCTCATAGGTGCGGTTGCCGTCCCAGACCACGTCAACGGCCTCCTGTCCGGTCTCGGCGACCTCGTGTCCCCCTGTCACCACGACGGCGACACCTGTCGACCCCAGGGCCCGGGCGGCCTCGTGCTGGTCGGCGAGGGTGCCGATCGGTCGGTCCAGCAGTACCCCGGCCTCGTGGACGTTGGGAGTGACCACGGCGGCGTGCGGGAGCAGTGCCGACCGGTAGTCCCGCTCGGCGTCACGCTCGAGGAGCCGGTCGCCGCTGGAGGAGACCATCACCGGGTCCACCACCAGGCGGGGCAGCCGACCAGCGGAGGCGAGTTCGGCGACGACCGCGACGATCCCGGCGTCAGCCAACATCCCGGTCTTCACCGCGGCCACCGGCAGGTCCGCCAGCACGGCCTCCACCTGGGCGAGCACGAATTCGGGCGGGACGGTGTGCACCGCGACGACGCCCGTGGTGTTCTGCGCGGTCAGGGCGGTGATCGCCGAGGCACCGAAGACGCCGAGTGCGGCGAAGGTCTTCAGGTCGGCCTGGACACCGGCACCGCCGGAGGAGTCCGAGCCGGCGATGGTGAGAGCGACGGTCGGGGTCATCAGGTCTCCTGTCCGAGGGCGGCGAGGTAGTCGGCGGCGAGGGCGGGCTCGCGCATCAGGGGTCCCATCACCGCGACGCCCGCGGCGCCCGCCGACAGGCAGGCCTCGACGTGCCCGGGCAGGACACCGCCGAGGGCGTACGCCGGCGGCGCACCGGCCAGCAGACGACCCAGTCCGTCGGGCCCCAGGCACGGGCCGTAGCCCGGCTTCGAGTCGCTGGGGAAGACGGGCGACACCGTCACGTAGTCGCACCCCTCCGCGGCGGCCCGGCCGACCTCACCCGCGTCGTGGCAGGACCTGCCCACGATCTCGGGGCGGGGGGTCGGGAAGTCCGCGTCGGCGGCCAGGTGCACACGGGGTCCCGCGGGTCGGCCGTCGCGGCCGATCGCGACCAGCAGCACGACGTCGTGGTCCGCCAGCCGGTCGACGACCCGGTCGACCAACCGGCTCCGCTCGTCGTACGGCAGGTCCTTCTCGCGCAGCACCACGCCGCGGACCCCGTTGTCGGCCAACCGGACGAGCGCGTCCTCCAGGGGCTCGCCGGCCTGCGCGCGGTCGGTCACGACGAGCAGCCCCGGCAGCCTCACAGCGATGGCAACCCCTCCCGCTGCGTGGAGGCCTCGGCGTGCCACCGCTTGGGGATCCTCCCGGCACCGCGGGCCAGCCGACCGGCCTCGACGGCGTGCCGCATCGCCATCGCCATCTGCTCGGGGTCGCGCGCCCGGGTGACCGCGGAGGCCAGCAGCACCGCGTCGCAGCCCAGCTCCATCGCCAGCGCGGCGTCGGAAGCGGTGCCGATGCCGGCGTCGAGGAGGACGGGGACCTCCACCTGCTCGCGGATCAGCGCGATGTTGTGCGGGTTCCGGATGCCCAGCCCGCTGCCGATCGGGGAGCCCAGCGGCATCACCGCCGCGCAGCCGAGGTCGGCCAGCCGGCGCGCCGTGATCGGGTCGTCGTTGGTGTAGGCGAACACGGTGAACCCGTCGGCGACCAGCTGCTCGGCCGCGTCGACCAGCTCCACGGGGTCCGGCAGCAGGGTGTCCTCGTCACCGATCACCTCCAGCTTGACCCAGTCGGTCTCGAACGCCTCTCGCGCGAGGCGGGCGGTGAGCACCGCCTCGTGCGCGGTCCGGCAGCCGGCGGTGTTGGGCAGCAGCCGCACCCCGCAGCCCTCCAGGACCTGGGACAGGGAGCCGCTGCGCGAGCTCTCGACCCGGCGCAGCGCCACCGTGACGAGCTGGGTCCCCGACGCCTTGACCGCCCGCTCGAGCACGTCCAGGCTCGGGATGCCGCCGGTCCCCAGGATCAGCCGGGAGCTGAACCTCTCCCCGCCGACCTCGAACTGCTCCACGTCGCTCACCTCATCCTCCTGCCACGGCGACGAGCACCTCGACGTCGTCGCCCTCCATCAGTCTTGTCGCCGCCCAGGCGCTCCTGGGCACCACCTCACCGTTGCGGGCCACCGCCACCCGGGACTGCGTCCCGGCCCGCTCGGCGACCATCTGCTCGACCGTGGTGCCGTCGCTCAGCTCAGTGTCGGTCCCGTTCAGCGTCAGCCTCATGGTCTGCTCCCTGTCAGGTCGGGTACGGCGAACGGGGACGCCACGTCCGGCAGCACACCGGTCGCCAGGAGCTCCGCGACCACGTCCCCCGTGACCGGGGTGAGCAGCACCCCGTTGCGGTAGTGCCCGGTCGCCACCACCAGCCCGGGCACCGAGGTGGGACCGATCACGGGGGCATTGTCCGGCGTGCCCGGACGCCAGCGGGCGATGGCCTCCACCCACTCCAGCTCGGTGACGCCGGCGACCACCGCGACCGCATCGCGCAGCAGGTCGTGGACACCACCGGCGGTCACGGTGGTCTCGAACCCGCGCTCCTCCACGGTGGCGCCCACGATGAGCCGGTCCTGGCCGTAGGGCACGAGGTAGACCTGCCGTCCGTGCACGAGCGCCCGGACCGTCCCGCGCAGCAGGCCGCCGGCGCCGGCCAGCCGCAGGATCTGGCCCTTCACCGGCCGGACCCCCAACCGGGGCACGCCCGGCAGCCGGTCGGAGGACGCGCCCAGGGCGACCACGACGGACTCCGCGGACTCCGTGCTGCCGTCGTCCAGCACCAGCCCGCTCGCCCGGCCCTCGTGCACCACCAGCGACGTGGCCCTCCGACGGACGACCCGGACACCCGCGGCCTCGGCCGCGGAGAGCAGGGCCGCGTGCAGGCTGCGTCCGTCGACGGAGTGGTCGCCGTCGACGGCCAGGGCGCCGCGGATCCGTGGCGACAGCGCCGGCTCCCGCCGCCGGGCCTCGCGCGGGGTGAGCCGCTCGACCTCCAGGCCCAGTTGGCGCTGGAACTCGTGCTGCTCCTGCAGGGCCGCCATGTCGTCGGCGTCGAACCCCACGACCAGGGTGCCCACCGTGCGGAGCCCGACCTGCAGGCCGCTGGCCTGCTGCACCTCCTCCACGAAGCGGGGGAACCGGTCGAGGCTGGCCCGGCACAGCTGCAGCAGCCGCTCCTCGCCGTAGGCCGCCTCGGTCACCGGGGCCAGCATCCCCGCGGCGGCGTACGACGCACCGGCACCCGGCCGGGGGTCCACGACGGTGACGCGCAGACCACGCTGGGCGCAGCGCCAGGCGATCCCGACCCCGATCAGGCCGCCGCCGGCGATCACCACCGACCCGGTCATCTCGTGCCGTCCCGTCCCAGCGCCGCCAGCAGGTCACGGACCGCCCGAGCCGGGTCGGGGGCCTCGGAGACCGCCGAGACCACCGCCACCCCGGCGGCACCCGCGGCCACCAGCGAACGGACCCGGTCGGCGGTGACGCCCGCGATGGCGATCACGGGCACGTCGACCGCGGCCGCGACCGCCCCGACGCGCTCGGGGCCGAGCGCGTCGGGCAGTCCGGTCTTGGTCCCTGTGGCGAAGGCCGGGCCGACCCCGAGGTAGTCGGCCCCGGCCGCCACCAGCTCACGGGCGGCCTCGGGCGTGCGGGCGGTGCCGCCCAGGAGGTGGCCGGCGCCGGCCAGCCGGCGCGCGGCCGCCATCGGCAGGTCGTGCTCCCCGAGATGGGTACCGTCGGCGCCGACGGCCAGCGCGATGTCGACCCGGTCGTCGACGATGCACAAGGCGTCGTACGAGCGGCACCGCTGCACGACGTGGCCGGCCAGGTCGAACAGCTCGCGGTCGGTGACGCCCTTGGCGCGCACCTGGACGACGTGGGCGCCGGCGGCGACCGCCGCGGACACCGCCACCAGGCAGTCACGCCCGTCGCGGACGTCGGTCAGGACGTGCAGGCCGCGGACGTCACGACTCACGACCGCCTCCTCGACCGGGCGGCCAGCGCTCCCGGCCCGGCGAGCAGCACGGCGAGCACCGAGGCCACCGCCAGGCTCACCAGCGAGGCCGACCAGCCGTTGGCCGGGTCGATCCCGAGGTCGTGCTGGCGGGCCGTCCACCAGTCGGTCCAGCCCGCGCCGGGGCCGTCGAAGTACGTCGGAAGGGTCAGCTGGTAGGCCACGAACCCGGCCGCCCAGGCCAGCAGCAGCGCCGGGCGCGTCGGCGCCGTCGACGAGACGTCCCACCGGTCCCGCGGGAGCAGGTAGTAAGCCACGACGAACACGCCCGCCAGCGGCACGAAGACCGCGCCGATCAGGAACAGGAACGCCTCGTAGCTGGCGATGTCGAAGGTCAGCGCCAACAGCGTCGCGAGCACCCCGACGCCGGCCGCCAGGATCCGCCGGTCGGCCCGGGACACGAGGTTCTGCGCCGACATCGCCGTGGAGTAGATGTTGGCGAACGCCTCGT
This sequence comes from Nocardioides panaciterrulae, assembly GCF_013409645.1. Lineage (NCBI taxonomy): Bacteria > Bacillati > Actinomycetota > Actinomycetes > Propionibacteriales > Nocardioidaceae > Nocardioides > Nocardioides panaciterrulae. The sequence goes on from NZ_JACCBG010000001.1 coordinate 2,697,267, forward strand.
CCACCTCGACCACGACCAGCACCAGCACCGACGCCGCGCCGAAGGGCACCGCCACCAGGGCCCCGATGACGTCGAGCCCCTCGGTGCCGTAGGCCGCCAGAGCCAGCACGCCCAAGGTGAAGAAGGCGATGGTGGCGGCTCCGTACCCCACCGCGGAGCCGGTGAAGGCCGCCCGCCCCGACCGAACGTGGCGGGTGTAGTCGGCGGCCAACGGGAACCACGAGACCGGCAGCGCGATCACGATGTCGACGGCGGCCCAGAACGAGGGGGCACCACCGCCGTGCAGCGGTGGCAGCGGGTGGGCGAGCACCCGGACGAACAGGTAGACCACAGCCGCCAGGGCGACCCACACGGCGTATCGGGCCAGCACCTGCATCGCACCGACCGGCCGCAGCGCCATCCCGGTGGCCACGACTCCGGCGGCGAGCACGAACGGCCACCGCGGGGTGCCCAGGGCCGTGGAGGCGGCCTCGGCGATGATCACGATCTCGAAGGTCGCCCACCCGACGCACTGGGCCAGGTTGAGCACCGTCGGCAGCGCCGAGGCGTGCCGGCCGAGCACGCCGCGCAGCAGCACCATCGCGGGCACCCGCTGGCGGGCACCCGGCGCCGCCGCCAGGCCGAGCAGCACGGATCCGATCACGGCGCCGACCACGATGGCCAGCAGGGTCACCGACAGCGGCCGGTCGGCCAGCACCACGTAGCTCGCCGCGACCGGCAGCAGCAGGCTGATGCCGAGGTTGCCCCACAGGCCAAGGGTGTCGGTCAACCCGAGGGAGCCGACCGTCGGCTGCTCCAGCGTGAGCGGTGCGTCGTGGGTGGCGGAGCCGGGCCGGTTCACCCCGTGGTCCGTGGTGGTGTCGCTCATCGAAAGCACCTTCCTCCGCCGGCATTGCCCGGACAGGTTCGGCGGTCGGTGTCGAAGCAGACACCCTCTCAGCCCGATTGCACGAGCTCCCGCGTTGCTGTGCTCGACCGTATACCTCGATCCCGTCCCGCCCGACACCGACCAGATGCTGGTGGCCCCTTGATCTCCGACCTGGTCGGTCGCTCCGCGCACTGGGCGCGTTCCTGATCGACCCTGAACCGGGCCCGCGAAGCCGCACGCACCCGTGCACCGAGCTGCGGCTTGCCGCCCGGGCCGATCCGCTCTTGCCGCAGCGCGCGTCACAGCGAAATGACAATGGGGCCCTGGCCAGCGTTTTCGCTGGCCAGGGCCTCACTTCGCCTCTGTACCCCCGACCGGATTCGAACCGGCGCTACCGCCTTGAGAGGGCGGCGTGCTAGGCCGCTACACAACGGGGGCTTGCCTTGCCGCTCTGATCGAGCAGCGGGTGAAACCCTAGTAGAACTGGGCTTTTCACACCAAATCCCGGCCGATTGGACCGGGACTTCGCTGGGATACTAGGACTCGAACCTAGACTAACTGGACCAGAACCAGTCGTGCTGCCAATTACACCATATCCCAATGGCCGGGCCCGTCCGGTTTCCCGCCGAGCCGAGATGGAACCTTACACGCGCCCCTTCGGGGCGAGCAAAACGGCCCTCTCGGTGGCCGTTCGGACGCCCGTACGACGGGCCGCGAGCAGCGCGAGGCCGAGGTAGACCAGCGACTGGGTGAGCGTCACAGGGATGCTCCACCAGCTGCCGCCGGTCGGGTTGAGCGTCGACCCCATGTCACCGAACGCCAGCGCGAGACCGAACGCCAGCCAGTTGTTGAGCACGTGCATCGCGATCCCCGCCTCGAGCCCGCCGGTGCCGATCACCAGCACCCCGGCCACCACGCCGAAGGCGAACCGGTCGAAGAAGACCGGCGCGCTCTGTGCACCGTGAGCGAGCGCGAACAGCACCGCCGGCCCCACCACCGCGACCCACCGACTGCGGAACAGCCCGCCGAAGGCCTGGGTGAGGTAGCCGCGGAACGCGTACTCCTCCCCCGCCGCCTGCAGCGGGGTGAGGAACAGCACGACGAGCAGGAAGCCGCGGGTGGTGTCGGTGAAGCTGTTGAGGTGCCCGCTCAGCTGCGGGTCGCTCGACGAGGACGGCACCAAGGACGAGACCAGCAGCGTCGCGACCAGCGAGAGCACCGCCAGCCCCAGGCAGGTCGCGAACCACCGCCACCGCAGCCGCGGCCGCACCGAGGCCAGCCAGCCGGGTCGCAGGCCGTGCACGAGCCGCTGGAGGGCCCAGGTGACCGGGATCGCCGCCGCGAGCACCAGGTTGAGGTACGCCAGTCCGGCGGGCGTCGGGTCCTGCAGGTCGACCAGCCGGTGCATCTTGGCGCCGACGTCGTCACCGGCGGCGGCGTACCCGGCGGCGAAGGGCAGCTGCACGAGCAGCGGCACCAGCCCGAGCATCACCACCACGAGCCCGAACGTCCCCACGACCGGGCGCCACCAGCCGGGCCGCCCTCCCCGGTGGACCTGGTGGTAGTCGAGCCCCGGCCGGGGCGCCGGGACGGGCAGGCCGGTCACGTCAGGCCAGCGCGCCGCGCAGGCGGGCGAGGGACCGCTCCCGGCCGAGCAGCTCCATCGACTCGAACAACGGCGGCGAGACCCGGCGACCGGTCACGGCCACACGGACGGGCCCGAACGCGTGCCGCGGCTTGAGGCCCATCTCGTCGACCAGCTTCGCCTGCAGGGCGGCCTGGATGTCGGCGGTCGACCAGGACTTCACGTCCGCGACCGCGTCGTGCGCGGCCCGGACGACCCCGCGCCCGGTCTCGTCGAGGAGCTTGGCGGCGTCCGCCTCGTCGCGCGTGAAGGCCGCCTCCTCGACGAAGAGGAAGCCCAGCATGTCCACGGCCTCGGTCAGCTTGTTGATCCGCTCGGCGACCAGCGGCATGGCGAGCTCGAGCAGCTGCGCGTCGGAGTCCCGGACCGGATCGCCGACGACGCCGGCCTTCTTGAGGAACGGCAACACCCGCCGCGTCATCTCCTCGACGCTGAGCATCCGCATGTGCGCGGCGTTGATCGCCTCGCACTTCTTCAGGTCGAAGCGGGCGGGGTTCGGGTTCACGTCCTTCAGGTCGAAGACCTCGACCATCTCCTCGAGCGTGAACACGTCGCGGTCCGCGGCGATGGCCCATCCCAGCAGCGCCAGGTAGTTGAGCAGCCCCTCGGGCAGGAAGCCCTGCGCGCGGTAGAGCTCCATGTGCGCCTGCGGGTCGCGCTTGGACAGCTTCTTGTTGCCCTCGCCCATGACGTAGGGCAGGTGGCCGTAGGCCGGCGTCTCGGTGGCGACGCCGATCGCCTTGAGGGCCTCGAACAGCGCGATCTGGCGCGGCGTGCTGGAGAGCAGGTCCTCGCCGCGCAGCACGTGGGTGATCTCCATCGTGGCGTCGTCCACCGGCGCGGTCAGCGTGTAGAGCGGGTCGCCGTTGGCTCGGGCCAGCGCGAAGTCGGGCACGTGCTCGGTCTGGAACGTGATCTCGCCGCGGACCAGGTCGTCCCAGGTGACCGACCCGTCGGGCATCCGGAACCGCACCAACGGCCGGCGGCCCTCGGCGCGGAACGCCGCGACCTGCTCCTCGGTGAGGTCGCGGCAGAAGCCGTCGTACCCCATCACCTTGGAGCCCGACGCCTTGCGGCGCGCGTCGACCTCCTCGGTGGTGCAGTAGCAGTCGTAGGTGAACGACGAGGCGCGCAGCCTCGCCAGCACGTCGGCGTAGATCTCGGTCCGCTCGGACTGCCGGTAGGGGCCGTGCTCGCCGCCCTTCTCGACACCCTCGTCCCAGTCCAGGCCCAGCCAGCGGAACAGGTCGATCAGCGAGTTGTAGGACTCCTCGGTGTTCCGCTCCTTGTCGGTGTCCTCGATCCGGAACACGAACGTGCCGCCGTGACGACGGGCGAAGGCCCAGTTGTAGAGGGCGGTGCGGGCCAGCCCGACATGCGGCGAGCCGGTCGGGCTCGGCGCCATGCGGACGCGGATGGGACGGGTGCGCAACCCCTGGTCGGTCAACCCCTGGTCGTTCAACGCAGTGCCACCTTGTTCGTGAGAGTGCCGAGTCCGGCGATCGAGATCTCGACCTCGTCGCCGACGTTCATGGGACCGACACCGTCCGGGGTGCCGGTGAGGATGACGTCGCCAGGCAGCAGCGTCATCACGCTCGAGACGTGCGCGACCAGCGTGGGGATGTCGAAGATCAGGTCGCGGGTGTTGCCGTCCTGCTTGAGGTCACCGTTGAGGAACGTCTGGACGCTGCGGCCCTCGGCGAAGTCGTTGGGGTCGAGGTCGGTCTCGATCCAGGGCCCGAGCGGGCAGAAGGAGTCGAAGCCCTTGGCGCGGGTGAACTGCACGTCGGAACGCTGCAGGTCGCGGGCGGTGACGTCGTTGGCGATCGTGTAGCCGTGGATCACGTCGGTCGCCTGCTCGCGCGGCACGTCCCGGCAGATCCGGCCGATCACCACCGCCAGCTCCCCCTCGAAATGCAGGTTCTGGGTCTGCTTCGGGTAGAAGATCGGGTCGCCGGGGCCGACCACGCTGGTGTTGGGCTTGAGGAACATCAGCGGCTCGGCCGGCACCTCCCCACCCATCTCGGCGGCGTGCGCCGCATAGTTCTTGCCGATGCCGATCACCTTGCTGCGGGGCAGGACCGGGGCGAGCAGCCGGACGTCGGCGAGCTTGTGCTCCTGGTCGAGCAGCTTCACCCCGACGTAGAGCGGGTCGCCAGCCAGCGCCACGACGACGCTGTCCTCGTCGGGCTGGCCGAACTCGTCGACGTCGCCGGTCACGACGCCGTACATGGGGTCTTCTCCGGTGGTGAATCTCGCGATGCGCACGCCGCGAGCCTATCCACCTACGATTTCGTGCCGTGGAGGTGATGGAGGAGCCCGAGTGGCGCGCGTGTGCCGCGGCACACGCCGCGCGCGTCGACGACTTCGTGCGACCGCACCTGGCCCGTCGCGAGGCGCGGGTCAAGCACCCCGTGCACGACTTCCTGTTCACCTACTACTCCCACCGGCCGGCGCAGCTGCGGCGCTGGCACCCGGGGTACGGCGTCGCGCTCGCCGGCGACGCGTCGGAGTACGCCGGGCTGAAGGGCTACGAGGGTGGGGTCGCCGGCCGGCCCGTGACCGTCAGCGAGGAGTGCGTCGCGTCCCGGCGGCCGCTGCTGGAGTCCCTGCACCGGCTGCTGGCCGCCACCGCCGGCCGGTCCCCCAACTTCGGCTGCTTCGGGATGCACGAGTGGGCGATGGTCTACCGCCTGGACGAGGACGAGACCCGGCACGCGGACCGGACGCTGCGCCTGGGGCCGGCGGCCACCGACCAGGTCGTGGAGTCCCATCGCATCGCCTGCTCCCACTTCGACGCCTACCGGTTCTTCACCGGGCCCGCGCGTCCGCTGAACACGCTGCAGCCCACCTCCGCCGATCGGCCGGACTTCGAGCAGCCGGCGTGCCTGCACGCCGGGATGGACCTCTACAAGCACGCGTTCCGGCTCAGCCCGATGATCCCCAGCGATCTGGTCGCGGACTGCTTCGAGCTGGCCCGCGACATCCGAGTGCTCGACATGCGGGCGTCGCCGTACGACCTCGCCGACCTCGGCTTCGACCCGGTGCGCGTCGAGACGGCCGAGGGCAAGCAGCAGTACGCCGCCGCGCAGCGCGTGTTCGCCGACCGGGCCGCGCCGCTGCGGCAGCGCCTCATCGACGAGTGCCGGGAGCTCCTGGAGGTTGCGGGTCACGGCTAGGGTGCCCGGATGCGAGTGCGGCAGGCCCTGTCCCGGCTCGGCGCCGCGTTCTGGACGATCCCGGCCGTCGGAGCGGTGCTCGGCGTGGTGTTCGGCTGGCTGGCCCCCCGGATCGACCTGCGCCTGGGCGGCCACGACGGCCTGCTCTTCGGCGGCGGCCCGGACTCGGCGCAGGCGATCCTGCAGACCGTGGCCACCTCGGTGCTCACCTTCGCCGGCCTCACCTTCTCCATCACCGTGGTGGCGCTGCAGCTCGCGTCGAGCCAGTTCAGCCCGCGGGTGCTCGGCCCGCTCCTGCGCGACCGCTGGACCGGGAGCGCGCTGGCGACGTTCGTCGGGACGTTCGCCTACTGCCTGATGGTGCTGCGCGAGGTGCAGAGCGAGACGGCGGAGCGGGAGGCCTTCGTGCCAGGGCTCGCCGTCGGGCTGGCGCTCGTGCTCGCGCTGACGGCGATCAGCGCCCTGGTCGGCTTCATCCAGCACATCGCGCAGTCGCTGCGCGTGGTCACGATCATCGACCGGACCTTCCGGGACACCGCGGCCGCCCTGGACGCGTGGTACGGCGGGGACCAGGAGCGGGCCGGCGCCCTGGTCGAGGGGCCGCGCCGGATGGTGACGGCTCGGCGCGACGGCGTGCTGGCGTGGTACGACCGGGACGCCCTCGTGCGGCTGGCGGCCGAGCAGGACCTCAGCATCGAGGTGCTGGTCCCGGCCGGCTCGTGGGTGGTCGCGGGACGGCCCCTGCTCATGGTGCACGGCCGAACCGACGAGGACGTCGACGCCGACGCCGCCCTCGGCCTCGGCCACGAGCGGCAGGTGGCCCGCGACCCGGCCTACGGCTTCCGGCTGTTGGTCGACATCGCCGAGCGGGCCCTGTCCCCCGGTGTCAACGACCCGACCACCGCGGTGCAGTGCCTGGACCGGATCCACTCGCTGCTCGCCCGGCTCGCCCGCGAGGATCTCGCCGTCGGCGACACGGTCCTCGACGGCGTGGTCCGGCTTCGACTGGCGGTGCCGACCTGGGAGGACTACCTCGGGCTGGCCTGCGACGAGATCCGGCACTGGGGCATGGGGTACCTGCGGGTGCACCGTCGGCTCGAGACGATGCTGCACGACCTCGAGCGGCATGTCCCGGTGGAGCGGGAGCAGGCCGTGCGAGAACAGCTGGCCGCACTGCGGCAGGTCCGCACCGAGGAGGTGCACTCATCCTGGGAGCTGGCCTCCACCCACGGCGATCCCGCCGAGGTCCACGAGCTGCGTGGACCACAGGCCCGATGAGCCGGCGCCGCGGCCCGGACGACGCCGGATCGGCGAGCGCGACGTCCGCGGCACGGTCTAGCGTGGCCCGCATGCGACCCGGACGCGCCCTGATCCTGCTGCTCGTGGTGCCGCTGCTGGTCGGGGTCCTGGCACCCGCCGCTCGGGCGGGCGACCCGCGCTGGGTGTTCTACAGCCACGACGCGACCCGCTACACCTCGCCGTGGTTCGCCGGGGCGCACCGGATCATGGTCCCGTTCGGCTGCACCCGGGCGCCGTACTACTCCCCGGACCCGCGCTGCGCGCACGAGCGCGGCTTCCACCACGGCATCGACGTGGCGATGCGGTGCGGGACCCCGCTGTTCGCGCGGTTCGGCGGCCGGGTCGTCTCGCACGCGTCGCTGGGCCCGGCGTACGGCGACAACCCGGTGCTGATCCGCAACCGGGCCCGCGGCTACGACCTGGTCATCGGCCACACCCGCCGGGTCTTCGCCCACCCCGGCGACCGGATCCACCGGGGCCAGCGGATCGCGCTCGCCAGCGACAACGGCGCACCCGACGGCTGCCACCTGCACTTCGAGCGACGTGCGCTGCACGGCGACCTGGCGACCGCCGTCCGGCCGCGGCGGCTGCTCGACCTGACCCCGAAGGAGAGGCGCTCGTGAGCGACCAGCGCGTGCTGGCCAACTTCCTCACCGCCGACGGCCGGCTGCACACCATCCCCGCCAAGCGCGCCAAGCTGCTGGTCGTGCTCGACCACCTCGCGCAGTCCTTCGAGCCCGGGGTGCACTACCCGGAGGCCGAGGTCAACGAGATCCTCACCCGCTTCCACCCCGACTACGCCGCGCTGCGCCGCTACCTGGTGGAGAGCCTCTTCCTCACCCGGGAGAACGGCAGCTACTGGCGCAGCGGCGGCACCGTGACGGACGGCGCCGCGGCGGACGGCACCGAGGCGTACGGCGCCGCCGATGCCTGAGCCTGAGCCCCCGGTCGTGCGGCAGGACCGGCGCGACGAGGACTGGTACGGCGAGGACCTGGGCGCGGTCCGCTTCGAGGAGTGCACGTTCACCGGTGTCGATCTCAGCGAGGTCACCACCGCCGGGGCGCTCTTCGACCGCTGCACCTTCCACGGCTGCCGGTTCAACGCCTCGGTCCACGACGGCTCGGCGTTCGTGGCGTGCGACTTCCGGCGCACGAGCTTCTTCGACGCGACGTTCGAGGGTTGCAAGCTGCTCGGCTCGGTCTTCAGTGAGTGCACGCTGCGCCCGATCCGAGTCAGCGGCGGTCAGTGGCGGGGCGTCACCGCCCGCGGCGCCAACCTGTCCGGGCTCGACCTGGCGGGCCTGGACCTGCGCGAGGCGGACCTCTCCCTGGCCAACCTCACGGGCACCGACCTGCGCGGCGCCCGGCTCGCCGGCGCCAGCCTGCGCGAGGCCGAGCTCGACGGTGCCGACCTGCGTGGTGCCGACCTGGACGGGGTCGACCTCGCCGCGGCCCAGTTGCGGCGTACCCGCCTGGATCTCGCCGGGGCGGTGCTGCTCGCCGAGCTGCACGGCGCGCGGGTGGAGACCTCGGCGGAGGACTGAGCGGCACCCCGGGCCGGAGCGGGGCCGGCGCCCGGCCGGCGCCGGTCAGACGTCGTCGAGGACGTGGCGCAGGTAGCGCATCGGCGCGTCGAGGTAGCGCCGCCAGTGCTGCACCAGCTCGAGGTCCTCCCAGGCCGCCTCGCGCATCCCCCACGGGCCGACCTCGAGGATCCGGGCGCCGGGCAGCGCCACCAGCAGAGGTGAGTGCGTGGCGCAGAGGACCTGGGCGCCACCGGCGGCCAGGTCGTGCAGGGTGCCGACGAGCGCGATCTGGGCGCTGAAGGACAGTGCGGCCTCGGGCTCGTCGAGGCAGTACAGGCCGGGTGAGTCGAACCGGGTCCGCAGCACCTCCAGGAACGACTCGCCGTGGCTCATCTCGTGGAACCTGGGATCGCGCTTGCCGGGGTTCTCCTCGAGATAGGTGTAGAAGCTGTGCATGCTCTCGGCCCGGAGGAAGAACCCCCAGCGCGAGCCGCCGAGGGACCGGTCGAGCCGCAGCCACCGCCACAGGTCCGACTCGGTCGACCGGGTGGAGTGCCGGGCGCCGGTCGAGCCGCCCTCCGGCGAGAGCCCGAAGGCCATGGCGACGGCCTCGACCAGCGTGGACTTGCCGCTGCCGTTCTCCCCGACCAGGAAGGTCACGCCGGGGGCGAGGTCGAGTCCCTCGCGCAGCAGCTGGTCGACGGCCGGGACGGAGGCGGGCCACTCCCCGCTGCCCGTAGGGGCGTGGTCGTTGGCGGCCACCCGGCGCACGATCCGGTGATCGCGCGCCCAGCCGCCGGGCGTCCCGGCTCCGGTCTCGGCCATGGCCGAGACGCTACCGGCGCGGCCACCACGGCACCGCCCACTTCGGTGAGCGGGCCAGCGATCAGTGGGCCAGCGACTCCCGCCGCAGCCGGATCCCGTCGAGCACCAGCGCCAGGCCGGTGAGGAAGTCGGACTCCTCGCGCGGCTCGTCGGCGATCGCTCCGGCGCTGCCCGCCTGCAGGTGGGTCTGCTCCTCGGAGACGTGGCCGAAGACGTAGTGCAGCAGGGTCCGGGCGGCGGTGCGCGCCAGGCTGTCCCCCAGCCCGGCGGCACGCAGGGTGGACCCGAGGTCGGCCGTGGGGCCGTCAGCGCCGAGCCCGAACGCGTGCACGGTGGCCACGACCTCGGCACCGTCGCGGTAGGCGAGCATCGCCTCGCGCAGTCCGACGCAGACCGCGACGACGCGCTGCTCCCAGTCGGCCGGATCGGGCAGCGGCCGCTGCCCGCGGGCCAGGATCTCGTCGGCCACGGCGGCCAGCAGCGTCTGCTTGTTGGCGAAGTGGTGGTAGAGCGCGCTGGGCTGGACGTCGAGCTCGGCGCCGAGGCGCCGCATGGTCAGGTCCGCCAGGCCGTAGCGGTCGAGCACCTCCAGCGCCCGTTCGACGACGTCCGTACGCCGGTAGCGCATCGACTCCCCCTGTGCGGTCGGTCCGGGTGGCGGGCCGCGTTGACGACCCACCGACGTCCACCCTAACCTGAACGCCGTTCACCTGACCACCGTTCAGGTCGGCCCGCAGCAGAAGGATCCCCCGATGACCGCCTCCTCGCCCCGCCGCAGCTCCAGCACCGACCTCGCACTGATCGCCGGGTTCGGCGCGCTCGTCGCCGTCTGCGCGGTGCTGCCCTCGATCAACGTCGCCGGCCCGGTCCCGATCACCCTGCAGACCTTCGGGCTGCTCCTCGCCGGCGCCGTCCTCGGCGCCCGGCGCGGGTTCCTCGCCGTGCTGCTCTACCTCGCGGTGGGCGCCGCCGGGCTGCCCGTCTTCGCCGGCGGCACCGCCGGCCTCGGGGTCTTCTCCGGCCCGACCGTCGGCTACCTCGTCTCGTTCCCGTTCGCGGCCGGGCTGTGCGGCCTGGTCGTCGAGCGGCTGCCCCGCCGGGCCATCCAGACCAGCGTGCCGCTGATCTTCCTCGCGACCGTCGCCGGCGTGCTGCTCAACCACGCGCTCGGCATGGCCGGCCTGGTGTGGCGGCTGGACATCTCCTGGGCCGCGGCGTTCGACATCGACAAGGTCTTCTGGATCGGGGACCTGCTCAAGGGCCTGCTGGTCGCGGTCGTCGCCACCGCCGTCCACCGCGCCTTCCCCGACCTGCTCGGCCGCCGGCCCGGTCGCCGGGACACCGCTCCCGCCGACGGCCCCACGGGGGGCACCACGGAGGGCTCCCCGGAGAACCCCGTCGTCGCGTGAGCCGCATCGACCTCGACCGGGTCAGCGTCCGGGTCCCCGCCGCGGACGGCGACCTGCTCATCCTCGACGAGACCTCGCTGACGCTCACCGAGCAGCGCATCGCGCTGATCGGCCCCAACGGGTCGGGCAAGTCGACGCTGGCCCGGCTGGTCAACGGCCTGGTCACGCCGACCACCGGGCGGGTGGTGGTCGACGGTCTGGACGTCGCAGAGGAGGGCCGCGCCGTACGCCGCCGGGTGGCGTTCGCGTTCACCGACCCGGCCGCGCAGCTGGTGATGCCCACCGCCGTCGAGGACGTCGCACTGTCGCTGCGACGCACCCACCGGGACAAGGCGGCCCGGCGCCGGGCCGCGCTGGCGGTGCTGGCGTCCTACGGCCTCGAGGGGCTGGCGGACCGCAGCGTGCACGCGCTCTCCGGCGGCCAGCGGCAGCTGTTGGCGCTGGCGGGGGTGCTGGCCACCGAGCCCGCGGTCCTGGTCGCCGACGAGCCGACGACGCTGCTCGACCTCGGCAACAGCCGCCGGGTCGGCGACCTGCTGCTCGCGCTGCCCCAGCAGCTGCTGCTGGTCACCCACGACCTCGAGCTCGCCGCCCGCTGCGAGCGGGCGCTGGTGGTCGAGGGCGGCCGCGTGGTCTTCGACGGGGCCGCCGAGGCGGCGGTCGCCCGCTACCGGGCCACGGCGTGACCGGCACCCTGCTCGGCGCCTACCGGCCGGGGCGGACCCCGCTGCACCGGGCCCCGGCCGGCGCGAAGCTGCTCGGCTTCCTGGTCGTGGGCGGGGTGGTGGTGGCACTGCGGGGTCCGGCCGGCGCCCTGGCGCTGCTGGCGGCTGCGGTCGCGACCTGCGCCTGGGCCAGGACCGGGCTGCGGGCCACGCTGGGCGCGCTGCGCGGCGTCCTGGTGATGGCCGTCCTGCTGGCGGCGTACCAGGCCTGGCAGCACGGCTGGCCGCTCGCCGTGGAGTCGGTCGGCGACCTGCTGACCCTGGTGCTGCTCGCGACCGTGCTCACCACCACCACGCCGGTGGACGAGGTGCTCGACGCGATCGCCGCGGGGCTGCGGCCGCTGCGCCGGGTCGGCGTCGACCCCGAGCAGGTGGCCCTGGCGTTCTCGCTGATGATCCGCGCGATCCCGACCACCCTCGAGATCGCCGGGGAGACCCGCGACGCCGCGCTCGCGCGGGGCCTCGAGCGCGACCCCCGCGCCCGGCTGACGCCGATGGTGATCCGGGTCGTCGCCCACGCCCGTGCGACCGGCGACGCCCTGCACGCCCGCGGCATCGGCGACGACTGACGCGCACACACAGCGGGCGCGCCCTCGGCGTCACCTCCGTCGGGGCGGCCTCACCAGCCGGGCGGGCGACGGTCCGCCCAGGGGGCGGCCGCCTCGAGCTGGGCCGCGAGCGAGAGCAGCAGCTCCTCCTCGGCGGGCCGGGCGGCGAGCATCACGCCCACCGGGAGGCCGGCCGGCGTCCAGTGCAGGGGCAGCGAGACCGCGGGCATGCCGGTGACGTTCCAGGCCGAGGTCCAGGGCGTGAACGCCTTCTGGGCGGCGAAGTCCCGCGTCGGGTCGGCGTCGTCGCGCATCGCCCCCACCAGCGGGGGCAGCGCGGCCAGGGTCGGCGTCAGCACGGCGTCGTACGGCGCGAGCGCGGTCAGCGCGCCCGCGGCGAACCGCCGCATCGCCCCGATCGCGAGCCCGAACTCCGGCCCGCTGACCGCCCGCCCGCGCTCCGCGAGCCAGCGGGTCAGCGGGCGCAGCAGCGGTTCCCGGTCCGGCGGCACCACCGACAGGGCGGTCAGCACCGCCCAGCAGGTCTCGAAGACCGGCACGGCCTCCCGCGGCAGCGGGACGTCGACGTCGACGACCTCGTGCCCGAGCGACGCCAGCAGCGAGGACGCCTGCTCCCAGGCGGCCACGCAGTCCGCCTCCACCGCCACGTCGGCGATGACCGGCCGGACGAACCTCGCCACCCGGAGCCGGCCCGGCTCCCGCTCGCAGGCGGCGAGGAAGGTCCCCGACGGCTCCGGCGCCCAGGAGGGGTCGCCGAGTCGGCGGCCGGCCAGCACGTCCAGCAGCGCAGCGGCGTCCCGGACCGTGCGCGCGAGCGGACCGGCCGTCGCCAGCCCCACCGGGTCGCCGTACATCGGGTGGCCGCTGATCCGCCCCCGGGTGGGCTTGAGCCCGACCAGCCCGCAGCAGGACGCCGGGATCCGGATCGAGCCGCCGCCGTCGGAGCCCTGGGCGAGCGGCACCAGCCCGGCCGCGACCGCGGCCGCCGCGCCGCCGGAGGAGCCGCCGGCCGTGCGGCTCCGGTCGTACGGCGTGACCGCGGGCGGGGCGACGTCGGGCTCGGTGTAGCAGGGCGACCCGAACTCCGGGGTGTTGGTCTTGCCGAGGCTGACCAGGCCGGCCGCCTCGAGCGACAGCACCACCCCGTCGGACACCTCCGGCACGAAGTCGCGGAACGCCGCCGAGCCGAAGGTGGTCCGCACGCCGGCGGTCAGGTTGAGGTCCTTGACCGCGGTCGGCACGCCCGAGAGCGGCGACTCCCCCTGCTCCCACGCGTCCGCGCGCGCCCGGGCCCGCTCCGGGGTCACGGTGACGAACCCGCCCACGTCGTCGAGGCGCTCGACCCGGTCGAGGTAGTGGTCGACCAGCTCGCGCGGTGACACCTCGCGGCGGCGCACCAGCGCTCCCTGCTCGAGGGCGGTCAGGTCGTGCAGCTCGGCCATGGCGCGACGCTACCGCGCGCGGTCCCCCGGCCGGCCCGGCTCGGCGCGGCTCGGCACCGTCAGCGGGACACCGCGGCGCGGCCCCGCCGGGCGAGCGCGTCGATCGTCACCGCCAGCACCAGCACGATCGCGGTCACGATGAACTTCGACGGGGCGCTGTAGCCCTGCAGGCCCATGCCGTTGTCGATCGCGGCGATCACCAGGCCGCCGAGCACGGCGTGCAGCGGCTTCCCCCGGCCGCCGAACAGGCTGGTGCCGCCGATGACGGCGGCGGCCACCGCGTAGAGCACCAGCGTCCCGCCGTCGTACGACGTGGAGACCGACCGCAGCCGCGAGGCGTAGACGATGCCGGCGATGCCCGCCGTGAACGACCCGAGCGCGAACGCCACCGTCCGGATCAGCGCGAGGTTCACGCCGGCCCGGCGGGCCGCCTCGGGGCCGCCGCCGATCGCGTAGACGAAGCGGCCGAAGCGGGTGCGGGCCAGCACCACCGTCCACGCGAGCAGCACCGCGAGCACCAGCAGCAGCACCCAGGGGACGCCCTTGATCGGCACCAGCACGCCCCGGTCGGTGTTGCAGATGGCCACCACCACGACGCCGGCGGTCAGCGTCAGCAGGATCTTGATCAGGGTCAGGCTCCGCGGCGGCGCCACCAGGCCGCTGCGCCGGCGCCGTTCGTCGCGGAACCAGGACCACACGCCGAAGACGCCGACCACGACCAGCATGACCACCCAGCTCGCGGCCGGCGAGAGCTGGCCGCTGGCGATGTCGTTGATGGTCGCGTCGTTGACGGGGACCACGCCGCCGCTGCCGAGGATCAGCAGCATCACGCCGAGCCAGCCGAGCTGGCCGGCGAGGGTGACGACGAACGAGGGCAGGCCGATCCGGGTGATGATGGTGCCCTGGAACACGCCGATCGCGGTGCAGGCGAGCAGCGCGGCGGCGACCCCCGCCCACCACGGCCAGTTGTGTTTGTTCGAGATCAGCTCGGCCATGATCACCCCGCCCAGGCCGCCGATGTAGCCGATGGACAGGTCGATCTCCCCGAGCAGCAGGACGTAGACCTCGCCCATCGCCAGCAGCATGAACACCGACCCCTGCACGAGCAGGTTGACCATGTTGCCGGCGGTGAGGAAGTTGGAGTTCAGGTACTGGAAGAACGCCCCGATGAGGATCAGCCCGGCGACCACGGGGAGCGCGCCGGTCTCGCCGCCTCGGATCCGGACCCACTGCCCGCGCAGGTACTCCCCCAGCGAGGTCGCGGTCAGCGACGGGTCGATCGCGACGGCGGCGGCGTCGGCGCCGGTCGGGTCGGCCTCCTCCGGCGGCTCGGGGGTCCGCGGCACGGTGCCTCCGGTGGTCATGGCGCCTCCGTCCGGCTCGCCCCGAGGCGGTCGGAGGAGCCGGTGGTCATCAGGTCGACGACGCTCTTGCGGTCGAGGTCCTCGACCGGGCGGATGGCCACCAGCCGGCCGAGGCTGAGCACCGCGATCCGGTCGGCGACCTCGAACACGTCGTTCATGTTGTGCGAGATCACCAGCACGGCCAGGCCCTGGTCGGCCAGCCTGCGGATCAGCGAGAGCACCACCTCGGTCTGCGCGACGCCGAGGGCGGCGGTGGGCTCGTCCATGATCACGAGCTTGGAGTTCCACAGCACGGACTTGGCGATCGCGACGGACTGCCGCTGGCCGCCGGAGAGCGACGCGACCGGCTGCCGGATCGACCGGACCGTGGTCACGCGCAGGCTGGTCAGCGTCTCCCGTGCCGAGATCTCCATGCTCTCCTCATCCAGCAGCCACCGGCGCAGCCGCTCCCGGCCCAGGAACATGTTCTGGACGATGTCGAGGTTGTCGCAGAGCGCGAGGTCCTGGTAGACGGTCTCGATGCCGAGCGCGGCGGCGTCCCGCGGGCTGTGCAGCTCGACCGGCTGCCCCTCCCACACGATCCGGCCGCCGTCGGGCGCATGGATCCCCGCGATGCACTTGATGAGCACGGACTTGCCCGCGCCGTTGTCGCCGGCCAGCGCGGTGACCTGCCCGGCGGCCACGTCCAGGCTGACGTCGGTGAGCGCCTGGACGGGCCCGAAGTGCTTGTCGATGTGCTCGAGTCGCAGCAGCGGGCCCGCGGCCCCGGTCACTGGATCCCCGCGTCCTTGCAGGCCTGCTGGAGCGAGGAGATGCACAGGTCGGACGTCTTCACCGCACCGTCCTTGACCACCGTGTCAGCCATGTTGTCCTTGGTCACCCACAGCGGCGTCTGGAGGCTGGACTGCACGTCCTTGCCCACGGTGTCGTCCTTGGTGGACCCGTTGACGAGCCCCGAGGGCACCGGCTGGCCGGCCCGGAGGTAGAGCGCGATCGCCGCGGCGCTCTGCGCCTCCAGGTAGATCGGCTTGTAGACGGTGCCGCACTGGTAGCCCTTGAGGATGTTCTGCAGCCCGGAGAGGGAGGCGTCCTGGCCGGTGGTGGGGAAGGTGTTGGCAGGCACCTTCTTGCTCTGCAGGTAGGAGATCACCGCGTTGGCGTTGTCGTCGTTCGGCGTCACGACCGCGTTCATCTGCGGGTGTGCGGTGTACTGCTGGGCGAACGTGGTCTGCGCCTTGTCGGGGTCCCAGGTGCCGGCCGGCTCACCGACCTTGGTGTAGTCCCCGCTCTTGAACTTCGGGTCCAGCACGCCGTTGTAGCCCTGGGCGAAGAGCTTGGCGTTGTTGTCGGTCGGGTCGCCGTCCATGATCAGCACGTTGGGGTTCTTCACGCCCCAGTCCTGGATGCAGCTGACCTCGCCCTCGCCGATCAGCTTGCCGACCTTGACGTTGTCGAAGCTGACGTAGATGCGGTCCGAGGGCCCACCCTGGGTGAGCCGGTCGTAGTCGATGACCTTGACGCCCTTGGACGTCGCGTTCTGCTCGATCGCGGCACCCGAGCCGGAGTCCAGCGCGTCGACCAGCAGCACCGAGGCGCCGGCGGTGATCGCGGCCTCCGCCTGCGTCTGCATGGTGCTCGCGCTGCCCTGGGCGTTCTGGATCTTGAACTGCGAGGAGCTCAGCCCGGCCTTCTGGAAGGCCTCCTTGAGGTACGGCGCGTCGAACGTCGTGTAGCGCGCGGACGTCGTGGTGTCGGGGAGCAGCACCGCCACCATCCCCTTGCCCTGCTGGGCGAGCGGCTTGAGCGTCTCCATCGCGGAGAAGTCCGAGGTGAAGTCGGAGTTGGAGATCGCCGGCACGCTGCTCGACGAGCTCGGGTTGCTGCCGGAGTTGTTGTTGTGGCTCCCCCCACCGCAGGCAGCGAGGCTGCTGGCGGCGAGGGCGACCGCGCTGACGGCGGCGGCCCGACGGTTGAGTCGCATGGTGCTCCCCTGTCCCTGGCCTGTTCCTGGCCTCGAGGCCGGATCCCCCGTCCGGGCACCGCAGGGTGCGGCGCACCGCCCAGCGTCCGTCCGGACCTCGTCGGGGGTCAGGGGCGAAGGGCCGGTGGGACGGGACCGTCGGTCCCGTCCCACCGGTGAGCACCCGCGCCTCGTCCGGCGCCGGCGTCGAGCCGCGGCCCAGGCTCAGGCCGCGGCGGTCTCCGCCTCGAACTCCACGAGCGCGGCCACCGCACGGTCGAGGCGGTCACGGACCTCGGGGTCGGTGAGCACGTCCACCTCCAGCGCGGACTGCGAGACCGTGACGTCCTCCACCACGACCGCCCCGGCGATGCCGGCCGAGCGGACGGTGTCGGCGTGCGCCCACTTGCCGCCGTACGGCGTGGGCGTGGCGCCGACGACGCCGAACGGCTTGCCCTGGATCGCGCCCGCGCCGTAGGGCCGGGAGAGCCAGTCGATCGCGTTGTTGAGCACCGCCGGCATCGTCCCGTTGTACTCCGGCGTCACGGCCAGCACCCGGTCGGCGGCCGCGACCTGCTCGCGCAGGCGGGCCGCGGCGGCCGGCACGCTGCCGGGCCGGTCGACGTCCTCGTTGTAGAACGGGACCTGGTCGAGGCCGTCCACCAGCTCGACCGACACGCCGGCCGGCGCGTGCTCGCGGAGGCTCTCGGCGAGCCGGCGGTTGACGGAGTCGGCGCGCAGGCTGCCGACCAGGACGGCGACACGGGTGTGGGGCATGGCGGTTCTCCTCGGGGGTGGGAAAGAGACGTCGATAGTTGGAACCGACCGCGGACCGGTTCGCTTCCACCGGGGCGTGTGAGGAAGCCCTCCCCGCGACGAGACGCGTCACGGCGGCGAGCCCCGGTAGGCGAGGGCGCCGCGATGGGGCCGGTCGGGGCCCCGGCCGCGCGGTCGCGCGCACTCCTCGTGCTTGAGGACGGGTCCCCCAGCCTGAGGACGGCTTTGCCCTAAAGGGCAAGGGGATCCGGGCCACACCATCAATTTGTGGCATGACCGGTCCAGACGGCCGTTCCTAGCGTCAAACGCATGGGAGGACAGGCCTTCCCAGCATCGAGAGGCCTAGGGGGCCAACACATGCACACCATCACCAAAGCGATCGCGTCCGGCGCCACATCGCTCACCTTGGTCGCCCTGCCGGCAGGCTCGGCGCTCGCCCACACCGACGACGGCGGTGGCGGGACCAGCAACGGCAGCACCATCATCAAGATCGCCAAGCACGGACTGCTCAGCAAGAGCCGCAACATCGCGTGGATCAAGGTCAAGGTGACCTGCTCGCCCGACGTCACCGACGCCCGGCTCGAGGGCACGCTCGCGCAGGTGACCCACGGCAACGCCCAGGAGAACACCGGCGTGCTCGCGGCGTACAACGCCTTCGAGTGCAACGGCAACGAGGAGTGGGTCTACCTGCCCGTCCGCCGGCCCACCGGTGGCTTCCACTGGGTCAAGGGCGCCGCGCGCGTCTTCGACTTCGTGTTCGCGACCGAGGACCCGGCCAACGGCTGGACCTACGACCACGCGTCCGGGCGCACCATCTACCTGCGTCGCTGATCGCCGCGCACACCGGGCCCCTCCTCCCAGCCGGGAGGAGGGGCCCGGTGCCGTGCTGCCGGGCCGGGGCCGGCCAGGGGCGGGCGGGGCCGGGCTCAGGCCTGCTGGCGCCGGAGCCCGAAGGTCAGCCCGTCGACGAGCGCCTGCCAGGACGCCTCGATGACGTTGTGACCGACGCCCACCGTGACCCAGGACGACTCGCCGTCACTGGTCTCGATCAGCACCCGGGTGATCGCGTCGGTGCCGTGGCCCTGGTCCAGGATGCGCACCTTGTAGTCGATCAGCTCGAACTTGGCCACCTCGGGGTAGGCCTGCCCGATCGCCTCGCGCAGCGCCTGGTCCAGGGCGTTGACCGGGCCGTTGCCCTCCCCGGTGACCACGAAGCGGACCCCGCCGGCGCGCAGCTTGACCGTCGCCTCCGACACCGCCTCGTCGGAGGTGCTGCGCCGGTCGAGCGTCTCGGTGATCACCCGCCACGACTCGACCTCGAAGTACGACGGCCGCGCGCCCTCCACCTCCTCGAGCAGCAGCAGCTCGAAGGAGGCGTCGGCGGCCTCGAACGTGTGCCCCCGGGCCTCCAGCTCCTTGACCCGCTGGGTGATCCGGGAGACCAGGGCCTTGTCCTCCGGTGATCCGTCGGAGAGGTCGAAGCCGAGCTCGCGGCCCTTCAGCTCGATCGAGGCACGCCCGGCCATGTCGGAGACCAGCAGGCGCATGTCGTTGCCGACGGTCACGGGGTCGAGGTGCTGGTAGAGGTTCGGGTCGACCTTGATCGCGCTCGCGTGCAGGCCGGCCTTGTGGGCGAACGCCGAGGTCCCGACGTACGGCTGACGCGAGGAGGGCGGCACGTTGGTCACCTCGGCGACCGCGTGCGCGATCCGGGTGGCGTCGCGCAGCAGCCCGGCCGGCAGCACCGTGCGGTCCAGCTTGAGCTCGAGGTTGGCCACCACGGTCACCAGGTCGGCGTTGCCGGTGCGCTCGCCGTACCCGTTGATCGTGCCCTGCACGTGGGTGGCGCCGGCCTCCACCGCCGCGAGCGTGTTGGCGACCGCGCAGCCGGTGTCGTTGTGGCAGTGGATGCCCACCCGCACCCCGGTGGTCTCGATGACGTCGTACACCACATCGGCGACCCAGCCCGGCAGCATCCCGCCGTTGGTGTCGCACAGCGCCACGACCTCGGCGCCGGCCTCGGCGGCGGTCCGCAGCACCTCCAGCGCGTAGTCGCGGTTGGCGCGGTAGCCGTCGAAGAAGTGCTCGGCGTCGAGGAAGACCTGCTGTCCCTCGGCCCGCAGATGGGCGACGGTGTCGCGGACCATCGCGAGGTTCTCCTGCAGCGTGGTGCGCAGCGCCAGCTCGACGTGCCGGTCGTGGGACTTGGCCACCAACGTCACGACCCCCGCCCCGCTCTCGCGCAGCGCGGCGACCAGCGGGTCGTCGGCCGCCCGCACCCCGGCCCGGCGGGTGGCGCCGAAGGCCGTCAGCCGCGCGTGCCCCAGTTCCAGCTCCTGCGCGGCCCGGCGGAAGAACTCGGTGTCCTTGGGGTTCGCGCCCGGCCAGCCGCCCTCGATGAAGCCGACCCCGAGCCCGTCCAGCTGGCGCGCGATGGCGAGCTTGTCCGCGACCGTGAGGTTCAGCCCCTCCTGCTGCGCGCCGTCGCGCAGCGTGGTGTCGTAGACGTGGAACGCGCCCTGCAGGTCCATCGGTCTCATCCTTCGTGGTCACGGCGCCCGGTGGTCGCCGGTGCTGGTCGGGCAACAAAAAGACCTCCCGGAGTACGAGAGGTCGGCGCGTCGGCTGCCCCGGGGCGGGGCGACGACGCGCTAGGGAATGATGCCCTGCTGCTGCATGCGGCCCATGCTGCCACGGCTGTCCACGGGGCGGGCGGTGGTCTCGCGATGCGGGCCGGCCCGCGGGCCGCGCGGCGGCGGGCGGTGCCTCAGCGACCCGGCAGGGACGGCAGGCCGTGGGGCAGCGAGAGGCCGGCGAACGGCTGGTCGGTCCCGGGGAACCACGACGTGCCGGCCGAATCCACCCGCAGCACCAGGCCGACGACGACCGCGAGCAGGACCGCCAGGGCAGCCAGCCAGCGCTGCGGCGCCGCCGAGAGCGGGTGCAGGACCCGGGCCAGCGGCGAGCGCACCCGCGACGCCCCGGGCCCCAGCCACAGGGAGCCGGCGAACACCGTGCCGCCGGCGAACAGGGTGGCGGTCGGCCCGGCGGCGACCGCGTAGCAGACGAGCAGGGCGGCCAGCGCGAGGCCGAGGCTCCACAGGGCCAGCACCACGGTGCCCACGATCGAGCGGGTCAGGTGCCAGGGGGCGGCGAGCAGGAACTGGACCCCGTCGTACCACCTGCGTCCGCGCAGGCGGCGCCGGTCCCCGGCGGCGCTCGCCGCCGACGACCCGCTGCGCAGCAGCCAGGTGCCACCGAGCAGCAGGGCGGCGACCGGCCAGGGGTACGCCGCGACCGCGGCCCCGGCCGCGACCGCGCCGGTGAGGAGCAGCACCCCGCGGCGCAGCCGTTCGGGCCACGGCGCCCGCCGCGGGGCGGGCGGCCAGGCCTCCTCCTGGTCCCAGGCCTGCTGCTGGTCCCAGGCCTGCTGCGGCCGGTCGTCGTCCTGGGGCCACGCGGCCCCCTCGGCCCAGGGCTCGGCGGCGCGGTAGGCCGGGTCGCGCCACTCCCCCGGCAGCGCGCGGGTCGGCTCGTGGCCGTCGGGGTCGACGAGGGTCCCGGGGGGTTGCTCGCCGTCAACCCCGTCGGCGAACCCGCCGTCGAACCCGTCGGTCGGGCGGTCGGCGGCCTGCTGGGAGAGGGCCGCGAGCGGCACGGTCAGCGGGTCGACCGGTCGCCCCCGGTGGCCGGGGAGCCCCGGGTGTCGGCGCGTGCCGCCGTCGTCGGGGCGCAGCCAGGCGCGCAGGTCCGCCACGCTCGGCCGGAGCCCGGGGTCGGGGTCGAGCGCCTGCTCCACGACGCCGCGCAGCGGCTCCGGCAGGCCGTCGAGCCGGTGCTCGCCGCGGCGGACCCGGTCCATGATCGCCATCGTGGGCCCGCGGCCGAACGGCGCGCGTCCGGTCCCGGCGTAGGCCACGGTGGCCGCCCACGAGTGCACGTCGGAGGCGGTGGTGGCGTCGTCGCCGTAGAGGATCTCCGGCGCGAGGTAGCCCGGCGTGCCGAGCAGCCAGCCGGTGTGGGTGAGCTTCGGGTCGTCGGCGACCCGGGCCAGGCCGAAGTCGATGAGGATGGGGGTGCGGCCCTCCATCAGCACGTTGGACGGCTTGATGTCGCGGTGCAGCACCCCCGCGGCGTGCACCGTGGCGACCCCCTCGGCCAGGCAGCCGGCGAACCAGGTCAGGTCCTCGCCGGTGATCGGCCCCTCCTCCACGACGTGGTCGTGCAACGAGAGGCCGGGGACGTAGCGGGTGGCGACGTAGGGCACCTCGGCCCAGGGGTCGGCGTCGACGATCTCGGCGACCCAGCGGCTGCGGATCCGGCGCAGCGAGCCGACCTCGCGCGCGAGCCGGGCCCGGGCCTCGTCGTCGCCGACCACGTGCGGCCGCAGCACCTTCAGCGCGACCCGCTCCCCGCCGGGCCGGCGGGCGAGGTGGACCACGCCCATGCCGCCCTCGCCGATCCGGGCGAGGAGGGTGTAGCCACCCACGCTCCGGCTCTCGGGCAGGTCGGGGCGCGGCGCGGTCGTCACGGACCGAGGCTACCGGGGTCGGGGGCCGGACACGGGAGTCCCGGCCCCCGCTACTGAGTTCAGACGATCCGGTGCATCCAGCCGAAGGCGTCCTCGGCGCGGCCGTACTGGATGTCCACGAGCGCCTGGCGCACCTTCATCGTCAGCTCGGTGCCGACCGGGGCGGGCACCTCGCCGCCCTCCCACTTCAGGCTGCCCACGGGGGTCACCACGGCGGCGGTGCCGCAGGCGAAGATCTCGGTGATCCGGCCGCTGGTCACGCCCTCGCGCCACTCGTCGATGGAGAACCGGCGCTCCTCGACCTGGTGGCCGAGCTTGCCGGCGAGCTCGATGATGCTCGAGCGGGTGATGCCCTCGAGGATGGTGCCGGTCGCCGGGGTGACGATGTGGCCGTCGTCGAAGACGAAGTACATGTTCATGCCGCCGAGCTCCTCGACGTACTTCCCCTCCTGCGCGTCGAGGAAGACCACCTGGTCGCAGCCGTGGGCGGAGGCCTCCTGCTGCGCGACCAGCGAGCTGGCGTAGTTGCCGCCGGTCTTGGCGGCGCCCATGCCGCCGCGGCCGGCGCGGGTGTACTCCTCGGTCAGCCACAGCGTGACCGGCTTGACCCCGCCCTTGAAGTAGGCGCCGGCCGGGCTGGCGATCACCATGAAGGTGACGTGCTGGCTGGGGCGCACCCCGAGGAACTTCTCGGTGGCGATCA
Source organism: Nocardioides panaciterrulae (assembly GCF_013409645.1). Lineage (NCBI taxonomy): Bacteria > Bacillati > Actinomycetota > Actinomycetes > Propionibacteriales > Nocardioidaceae > Nocardioides > Nocardioides panaciterrulae. The sequence goes on from NZ_JACCBG010000001.1 coordinate 2,720,089, forward strand.
TGAACGGGCGGACGTAGAGGCTCTTCTCGCCCGTGGAGTCCGGCACCCACCGCTGGTCGACGGCGACCAGCTCGTCGACGGCCTGCACGAAGTCGGCCTCGTCGAGCACCGGGAAGGCCAGCCGCTTGCTCGAGCGGGCCATCCGGGCGGCGTTCTCCTCCGGGCGGAACGACCAGATCGAGCCGTCCTCGTGCCGATAGGCCTTCATGCCCTCGAAGGTCTCCTGCGCGTAGTGCAGCACCGCGGTCGCCGGGTCCAGCGTCAGCGGGCCGTACGGCGTGATCCGCGCGTCGTGCCACCCCTCCGCCGGGGTCCACTCCACGGTGAACATGTGGTCGGTGAAGTACTGACCGAACCCGGGGTTGGCCAGGATCTCCGCGAGACGCGCGTCCGTGACCGGCTGGGCGTTGTGGGTGGTGCTGATCTGCATGGGAGGCACGTTAGCCGACCTTCCTGCCGGCGGCGCCGGCGGACGTGGTGGGATCCCCGGCAGCCCGGGGATCCCGGCGCGGTCTCAGCCGCCGACCCGCGCGGCCACGGCGTCGCCGATCTCGGCCGTGCGCCGGGTGGCGCCCGGGGTGCGCTCGGCGAGGTCGGCCACGACCGCACGCTCGACGGCGGCCGCGGCGTCGGCGTACCCGAGGTGGTCGAGCAGCAACGACGCCGAGAGGATCGCGGCGGTGGGGTCGGCCTTCTGCTGACCCGCGATGTCCGGCGCGGAGCCGTGCACGGGCTCGAACATCGAGGGCGCGGTGCGGTCGGGGTTGATGTTGCCCGACGCGGCCAGCCCGATGCCGCCGGTGATCGCGGCGGCCAGGTCGGTGAGGATGTCGCCGAAGAGGTTGTCGGTGACGATCACGTCGAAGCGCCGCGGGTCGGTGGCGAGGAAGATCGTCGCGGCGTCCACGTGCAGGTAGTCCACGGCCACCTCGGGGAACTCGCGCCCGACCTCGTCGACCAGCCGGCTCCAGACCTTGCCGGCGTTGACCAGCACGTTGGTCTTGTGGACCAGCGTCAGCTTCCGGCGCGGCCGGCGCCGGGCCCGGGCGAACGCGTCGCGCACCACCCGCTCGACGCCGTACGCCGTGTTGAGCGAGACCTCGGTCGCCACCTCGTGGGGGGTGCCGACCCGGACCGCGCCGCCGTTGCCGGTGTAGGGGCCCTCGGTGCCCTCGCGGACGACCACGAAGTCGACCTCGCCGGGGTGCCCCGTGATCTCGGGACGGAGCGGCGAGACCGCGCCCGGGAAGATCCGGGAGGGGCGCAGGTTGACGTAGTGGTCGAGCTCGAAGCGCAGCCGCAGCAGCAGCCCGCGCTCGAGGATGCCGGGCGGCAGGTTCGGGTCGCCGGGCCGGCCGCCGACGGCGCCGAGCAGGATCGCGTCCTGGCCGCGGACCTCCTCGAGCACCGAGTCGGGCAGCACCTCACCGGTCGCGAGGTAGCGCTCAGCGCCGAGGTCGTAGCGGGTGGGCTCGAACTTGACCCCGGCCGGCGCCGCGGCCTCGAGGACCTTCAGGGCCTCCGCGGTCACCTCCGGCCCGATCCCGTCTCCGGGGATGACGGCGAGGCGGACGGTGCCCGAGGCGGCGGCGACGGCCGGGGTCGTGTCAGTCATGCCCGGAACGTTAGTTGTCCTCGGGGCGGAACCCGCCGTTGTCCCGCAGGTCGAGCGAGGCCTGGACGGCGGCCGTGGTGTTCTCGGCGCTGCGGGGGTTCTCCGGGTGGTGGCTGGCCGGTCCCCAGTCGGGGTACATGTCGTACATCGCTTGTCTCTTCTCTGGTGTCTCGTGGTCGGTCGGGAATGACTCGGGAATGACGAGGCCTCGCGTGGCGATGAGGGTCGTCCCACGGATCGCGTGAGAGAGCTGAGCCGGATGCGGGTCGCACAGGATCGCTGTCGCGCTGCTGGCGTACCGCCGCGGAGGTCTTCGGTTCCGGTCGGCCCGGGGTACCGGGCCGGAAGGCCGGGGATGGGGGCCGCTCACGCCGAACTCCGCGACGAGGTGGCCCTACCGATCAGGCCTCGCCGCGGCTTTCGATGAGTACGAAGACGCTCCGCATGGTGCGTCCACGGTACGACGGGGGCCGGGGACGTGACACGCGATTTCCGTCAACTGCTCACGATGCGAGACGACGCGACCAGGATGAGAGACTCCTCGACATGTCCGCTCCCCCCGACCTGCCCGAGATCGTCGCGCGCGCGTTCGCGGTCTCCCGCACCGCCGGCTACGTGTCGTTCTGCCGCAACGAGACCGGCCGTCTGCTCGCGACGCTGGCGGCGACCCGGAGCGGCACGATGGCGGAGTTCGGCACCGGCTGCGGCGTCGGCACCGCCTGGCTGCGCTCGGGGCTGCGCGGCGACGCGCGGATCCTCACCGCCGAGCTCGACGACCGGCTGGCCGGCGCCGCCGCGAAGATCTTCGTCGACGACCCGCAGGTCGAGGTGCTCTCCGCCGACTGGTCGACGCTGCTCGACAAGGGCCCGTTCTCGCTGCTCTTCCTCGACTCCGGGGAGCCCACGCAGGTGGGTGTCGACGCGATCGCCGACCTGGTCGAGGAGGGCGGCCTGGTCGTGCTCGACGACTTCGTCCCCTGCGAGATGTGGCCACCGATCACCGGCGGCCGGGTGGACAGCCTGCGCGAGCAGTGGCTGACCGACGAGCGGTTCACCGCCGTGGAGGTCATGGTCGCCCCGGACGCCTCCACGATCCTCGCCACCCGGCGCTGAGTCACCCGAGGCTGGCCGACCAGGGCCGGGCCGACCGGCGTTGAGCCGCCGCCGGGCCGGACCTCAGCGGTGGAGCGGGACGATCCACCGGGGCAGCCAGCGCTGGGTCAGCGGCCCGACGGTGAACGCGAACAGCACGGTGCCGACCCCGGCCACGCCCCCGAGCAGCAGGCCGACCAGCACGACCGCGACCTCCAGCAGCGTGCGGACCAGGCGCAGCGAGAGGCCGGTGCGCCGGTGCAGCCCCGTCATCAGCCCGTCGCGCGGACCGCGGCCGAACTGGGCGCCGATGTACATCGCGCCGGCGAGCCCGCAGAGCGCGATGCCGCCGAGCATCAGTGCGACCCGCAGCACCGGCTCCTGGGGCTGGCCGAGGATCCGGAGGGCCAGGTCGGCGGAGAACCCGACCACCACCGCGTTGGAGACGGTGCCGATGCCGGGCACCTCGCGGAGCGGGATCCAGGCCAGGAGCACCACGAAGCTCATCACCACCACGGCCTGGCCCAGGCTCAGCGGCACGTGCCGGATCAGCCCGGAGTGCAGCACGTCCCAGGGCGCCAGGCCCAGGTCGCCCGCCACCATCATCGCGATGGAGACGCCGTAGAGCACCAGCCCGACGTAGAGCTGCGGCAGCCGCCGGCCGAGGCGGCCGGCACGCAGCTGGGCGATCGGGCCGAGCTCGGCCAGCACGATCGGGCCGGACGGCGCGGTCGGGCCGCACGACGCGGCGGCGGGCGCGGCGGCGGGCGTGGTCGGGTCGGCGGAGCGGGCGGTCGAGGTCACCGGACCATCGTCCCGGCCGATTGGCCTTCTCCTCAATAGCCAATTGTGGAACAGTGGCCTGCATGAGCCAGTCCACCGTGAGCGCGACGCGAGTCGCCGCCCTGATCGGCGACTTCGACCGCAGCCCCGCCTACGCCGGCCTCGCCGAGGCACTCACGCTCCTGATCGGCGACGGCCGGATCGGGCTCGGCGCCCGGCTGCCCAGCGAGCGGGAGCTGACCGAGGCGCTCGGGGTCTCCCGGACCACGGTGACCCGGGCCTACGCCGCGCTGCGGGAGACCGGGTACGCCGAGGCCCGGCAGGGCTCGGGCACCTACACGACGGTGCCGGGCGGCCGGGCCCGCGCCCACGACCGGGCCCTGCTCCCCCGGCCCGGCGACCAGGACGCGATCGACCTGAACTGCGCCGCGGCCTCCGCCCCGCCCGGCCTCGCCACGGCGTACGCCGAGGCCGCCGCCGAGCTGCCCGCCTACCTGGGCGGGCACGGCTACTTCCCGGCCGGGCTGCCGCAGCTGCAGGCCGCCATCGCCGCGACCTACGACGCCCGCGGGCTGCCGACCGACCCCTCGCAGGTCATGGTCACCCCGGGGGCGCTGAGCGCGACCTCGGTGGTGGCCCAGGCGTGCAGCGGCCCCGGCCAGCGGGTGCTGGTCGAGTCGCCGGTCTACCCCAACGCGACCGAGGCGATCCGGCACGCCGGGGCCCGGCTGGTGGTCAGCGAGGTGGACCCGACCGGCTGGGACCTCGCCGCGGTCGCGGACACGCTGCGCCGGACGCGGCCCCGGCTGGCGTACCTGATCCCCGACTTCCAGAACCCGACCGGGCACCTGATGTCCGACGTGCAGCGCGAGCAGTACGCCGCGCACCTGCGACGCTCGGGCACGACCGCGGTCGTCGACGAGGCCCACCAGGCGCTGGCGCTGGACGGGCGGCCGATGCCGCGGCCGTTCGCGGCCCACGCCCCCGACGCGATCACGATCGGCAGCGCCAGCAAGACCTTCTGGGGCGGGCTGCGGCTGGGGTGGATCCGGGCGCCGCACGAGCGGATGGAGCAGCTGACCGAGGCCCGGGTCTCCCTCGACCTCGGGACGCCGGTGATGGAGCAGCTGGTGCTGGCGCGGCTGCTGGCCGACCCCGCCCAGGTGCTGGCCGAGCACCGGGCGCGCCTGCGCGAGCAGCGCGACGCGCTGGTGCGCCGGGTCGCCGGGGCGCTGCCGGAGTGGCGCTTCGTCGTCCCCGGCGGCGGCCTCGCGCTGTGGTGCGAGCTCCCCGGCCCGCTCGGCACCGCGCTGGCCACCGAGGCCGAGCGGCACGGGGTGATCGTCGCGCCGGGTCCGGTCTTCGCCGCCGAGGGTGGCCTCGACCGGTTCGTGCGGATCCCCTGGACCCGGCCGGTCGCCGAGCTGGAGACCGCCGTGGACCGGCTGGCGACCGCCTGGGCGGTCGTCCGGGGCCGCGCCGGCGGCCCCTCCCGCGGCGCCGGACGCGGGTCCGGCCGGGGGTCGGGCCGGGTGATGGTCGCCTGACCGCTCGCGCGGTCGGCGGCGATCCGGCCCCGGTCGGGGGCGGGGCTCGGTCAGGCCAGGTCGACCGCGCGCACCGAGGTGGCGTCCATCGCGTGCTGGATCTCGACCAGCGCCTCGGCGGGGATCCGGGAGTCCACGGAGAGCACCACCAGCGCCCGGCCGCCGGCGCTGTCGCGGACCACCTGCATGCCGGCGATGTTGACCCCGGCGTCGCCGAGGATGCCGCCCACGGTGCCGACCATCCCGGGCCGGTCGCCGTAGCTGAAGAACGCCAGGTGCTCGGTCGGCTCGATGTCGACGTCGAAGCCGTTGACCTCGACCAGCCGCTCCTTGTGGGCCAGGCCGATCAGGGTGCCGCCCACCGACACCTGGGAGCCGTCCGCGAGCGTGCCGCGCAGCGTGATCAGGTTGCGGTGGTCGGGGCTCTCCGGCTCGGTCACCAGGCGTACGGCGCAGCCGCGCTCGGCGGCCAGCAGCGGCGCGTTCACGTAGGACACCTGCTCGCCGACGATGTCGGTGAACAGCCCCTTCAGCGCGGCCAGCTCGAGCACCTTCACGTCGAAGTCGGCGATCTCGCCGCGCACCTCGACGTCGAGCTGCTGGCAGACCTCCCCGGCCAGCCCGGTGAAGATCCGCCCGAGCTTCTCGGTGAGCGGGATGCCGGGCCGCACGTCCTCGGCGATCACCCCGCCCTGCACGTTGACCGCGTCGGGCACCAGCTCGCCCTCCAGGGCCAGCCGCACCGAGCGCGCCACGGCCAGCCCGGCCTTCTCCTGGGCCTCGTCGGTCGAGGCCCCCAGGTGCGGGGTCGCCACCACGTTGTCGAGCTCGAGCAGCGGGCTGTCGGTGCTCGGCTCGCGGGCGAAGACGTCCAGCCCGGCGCCGGCCACCCGGCCCTCCTTGAGCGCGGCGTAGAGCGCCTCCTCGTCGACGATCCCGCCGCGGGCGGCGTTGACGAGCACCAGCGACGGCTTGACCCGGGCCAGCTGCTCGGCCCCGATCAGGCCGACGGTCTCCGGCGTGCGCGGCAGGTGCACGGACATGAAGTCCGCCTGCGCCAGCAGCGTGTCCAGGTCGACGAGCCGGACGCCCAGCTGCGCCGCCCGGCCGGCCTGGACGTAGGGGTCGTAGGCGAGCAGCTGCATCCCGAACGCCGCCAGCCGCTGCGCCACGAGCACGCCGATCCGGCCGAGCCCGACGATGCCCACGGTCTTGCCGTAGAGCTCGGTCCCCGTGTAGCGCGACCGCTGCCACTCCCCCTTCCGCAGCGACTGGTGGGCGGCGGAGAGGTGCCGGGCCGCGGCCAGCATCAACCCGACGGCCAGCTCGGCGGCGGAGACGATGTTGGAGGTCGGCGCGTTCACCACCATCACCCCGGCCTGGGTGGCGGCGCGCACGTCGACGTTGTCGAGCCCGACCCCGGCGCGGGCGACCACCTTCAGCCGCGGCGCCGCGGCCAGCGCCTCGGCGTCGATCCGGGTGGCCGAGCGCACCAGCACCGCCTCGGCGTCTGGGAGCGCGGCCAGCAGCGCGCCGCGGTCGGCGCCGTCGCAGGTGCGGATGTCGAAGTCCGGCCCGAGGGCGTCGACCGTGGCGGGACTCAGCTCTTCGGCGAGCAGTACGACGGGCTTGGTCACAGCGGGTCCTCGTGCGGGGTGCCGGCAGGGACGCACGACGCTGTGCGGTCTCCCACCCTACCCGAGCGGGCCGGCGAAAATGGCTGTGTCGGTGACCGGGACGGTCGGTAGGGTGGCGGCGTGGACCTCGCCTGATCGCCCTGCCCCACCCGCCCCCGCGGGACCGAACCGATCAGCTCCGGAGCAGCATGTCCACCACCCTCACCGTCGCGGGCCTCGACGTCTCGTTCGCCGCCCGCACCCTCTTCCGCGGCCTCGACCTGGTGCTCGCCGACGGCAGCGTGACCGCCGTCGTCGGGCCCAACGGGTCCGGCAAGTCCACGCTGATGCGCACGATCGTCGGCGACCTCCCGGTCGAGACCGGGTCGGTCCGGCTCGCGCCGCGTGACGCCACCATCGGCTGGCTGCCGCAGGTGGTCCCCGACCCGGCGGAGTCGCTGCTGGCCTACGCCCGCCGGCGTACCGGCGTGGCCGCCGCGGACCTGGAGCTCGAGCGGGCCGCGACCGCGCTCGCCGCCGGCGACCCGGGCGCCGAGGACCGCTACGCCACGGCGCTGGAGCGCTGGCTCGCGCTGGGGGCGGCCGACCTGGAGGACCGGCTCCCGCAGGTCGCCGGGCCGGTGGGCCTGGACGTCGACCCCGGCCGTCCCCTCGGCAGCCTCTCGGGCGGGCAGGCCGCGCGGGCGGCCCTGGTCGCGGTGCTGCTCAGCAGGTACGACGTGCTGCTGCTCGACGAGCCGACCAACGACCTCGACGCGCGGGGCCTGGCGCTGATGACCGACTTCGTCGTCGGGCACGAGGGCCCGGTGCTGGTCGCGAGCCACGACCGGGCGTTCCTGGACACCGTCGCCACCCGGGTCGTCGAGCTGGACCTGGCCCAGCAGCGGATCGGCCACTACGCCGGGGGGTGGTCGGAGTACGCCGAGGCCCGGGCGCTGGCGCGGCGGCAGGCCCGGTCGGCGTACGAGACCTATGCGGCGCGACGCGACGACCTGGTCGCCCAGGCGCGTCGGCGCGAGGAGTGGGCCGCGCAGGGGCAGCGCAACGTCTCCGCCGGTGGCGAACCCGACAAGCACATCCGCGAGAAGCACCGCGCCCGCGCCGACCGGCAGGCGGCGAAGGGCTCCCGGCTGCGCGCCGCCGCCGACCGCCTGGAGGTCGTCGAGCAGCCGCGCAAGGAGTGGGAGCTGCGCTACGCGATCGCCGCCGGGCCGGAGCCCGCGGCCGTGGTCGCGTCGCTGGACCGGGCCGTGGTGGTCCGCGGCGACTTCCGGCTCGGCCCGGTCGACCTCGGGCTCGGCCGCGGGGACCGGGTCGCGATCAGCGGCGACAACGGCAGCGGCAAGACCACGCTGGTGGGCGCGCTGCTCGGCGAGCTGCCGCTGGACGGCGGTCGCCACACGCTCGGCTCGCGGGTGCGGCTGGGCGTGCTGGACCAGCGGCGCACGCTGCTGGAGACCGACCGGCCGGTGGCCGACGTCGTACGCCGGGAGCTGGCCGGCGTGGGCGGGCAGGAGCCGGATCGCGGGGAGGTGCGCACGCTGCTGGCCAAGTTCGGCCTCGGCAGCGAGCACGTCGACCGGCCCGCCCGCACCCTGTCGATGGGCGAGCGGACCCGGGCGCTGATGGCGCTGTTCCAGGCCCGCGAGGTCAACGTGCTGGTGCTCGACGAGCCGACCAACCACCTCGACGTCGCGGCGATCGAGCAGCTGGAGTCCGCGCTCGCGGACTACGCCGGCACGCTGCTGCTGGTCAGCCACGACGAGGCGCTGGTCGAGGCGGTCGGCCTCACCCACCGCTGGCACGTCGAGGCCGGCGTCGTCACCGTCCGGGCACTCTGACCGCTCAGCGCTCGCGCGGGATCGCCAGCCACTCGGCCCAGCTCAGGTCGCGGCCGACGTACCTCGGCCGGTGCAGCGGCCAGTCCGCGGCGATCCACCGGGGCACCAGCTCGTCGAGGGCGGCGGCGACCGGGGAGCCGACGTACTCGTCACGCACCCACCAGGAGATGTCGGCGTCCGCGCCCGCCTTGTCGGTCGGGTCGATGTAGACGCAGCCGACCAGCTCGGTCTCCCCGGCGTCGAAGAGGGCGTAGTTGAACGACTCGTGGGCGAGCGCCTCGTCCCAGTGGTGCTGCAGGTCCGCGCGGTCCTGCTCGGCGGTCATGGCCGCCGGCGGCCAGCCCCACGCCTCGCCGTAGATCGACCACAGCCGGTCGCGCGAGCCCATCACCGCGGGCAGGTCGAGCTCGGTGTCGTCGGGGTGGATCGGGCGCAGGTGGTGGCCGGTCGGGAGCTCGACGCGGGTGGGGTGCTGCCAGTCCTCGGGCAGCCAGGTCTCGGCGGTCATCGTCGTCCTCCTGTCGGGTGGACGAGCAGCGTAGGAGGCGCCCCGTCCCGTGGGCACGGGACAACCGGGCAGTGTCTGGACCGGGTGTCCCGGCGTCAGGCGAGCGTCAGGCGAACCTCAGGTGAACAGGGCCTGCCCGACGTGCTCCCCCGCCCCGGCCCCGGGAGGCACGGCGAACAGCGCCGACCCGGTCACCTGGAGGTACTCCATGAGCGCGTCCGCCTTGGCCATCTTGGCCTGGATCGGGATGAACTGGGTCCGCGGGTCACGGACGTAGGCGAGGAAGAACAGCCCGGCGTTCAGCCCGCCCAGCGCATCGGTGCCGTCGACGAAGTTGTAGCCGCGCCGCAGCATCCGGGCCCCGCCGTTGTGGTCGGGGTGCACGACGCTGACGTGGGCGTCCTCCGGGATGACCGGGCCGTGGCTGCCGGCCATCGTGAAGTCCGGGCGGGTGAACTCCCCGCCACCCGACAGCGGCGCCCCGGTGCCCTTGGTGCGGCCGATCGAGTCCTCCTGGTCGCCGAGCGTCTGGCGGTCCCAGACCTCGATGGCCATGTCGAAGCGCCGGGCCACCAGGTAGGAGCCGCCGGCCAGCCACTCGGCCGCCGGGTCGTCACCGGCGGCGACCCAGACGTGCTCGTCGACCGCGCTGGCCTGCTCGGCCTTGACGTTGTGGGTGCCGTCCTTGAAGCCGAACAGGTTCCGGGGGGTCGACTGCGACGTCGAGGTGGTGGAGGTGCGCCCGAAGCCCAGCTGCGACCAGCGCACGGCCACCGTGCCGAAGCCGATCCGGGCCAGGTTGCGGATCGCGTGCACCGCCACCTGCGGGTCGTCCGCGCAGGCCTGCACGCAGAGGTCGCCGTACGACCGCGCCTCGTCGAGCACGTCGCCGGGGAAGTGCGGCAGCTGCGCCAGGGCGGCCGGCCGCCGGTCGGCGATGCCGAACCGGTCCCGGCCGTGGGCGTCGCGGAACAGTCCGGGCCCGAAGCCGAAGGTGATGGTCAGGCCGCTGGCCGGCAGCCCGATGGCCTCGCCGGTGTCGTCGGGGGGCAGGTCGGGTGCGCCCTCCACGGCGCCGCCGCCGGCCGGCAGCCCCCGGGTCATCCGCTCCGCGGCGTCGGTCCAGGCCCTGAGCAGCGCGACCAGCTGCGCGCGCGAGCCGGTCGTGACGTCGAAGGCCGCGAAGTGCAGCCGGTCCTGGGCGGGCGTGACGATGCCGGCCTGGTGGGCGCCGCGGAACGCGTACGACGAGGTCCCGGCCGACGTCCCCGACGGCGACTGGGCGCTGGCGTGACCGGCCACGAACGCGCCGGCCAGTCCGGCCGCGGCCGCGCCGCCGCCGATCAGCCCGCGCCGGGAGACCCGGGCGCCGCGCGGCGCCGGCGGCTGCTCGAGTCGCTGCAGGTCGGGTCGCTGCTGGTCGGGTCGCTGCTGGTCGGGTCGCTGCTGCCCCGATCGCTGCTGCATGGTCAGGAGATCACCGCCGCGGTCAGCCGGGACAGCGGCTCCGCCACCGCGTTGACGGCGTCGGCGAGCCGGTGCACCTGCTGCTGGGAGAGCTGGTCGTAGGAGCGGAACCCGTCCCCGGAGCGCTGGGCGTCGAGCAGCTGCTGCAGCGCGTCGAACCGGTGCTGCAGCGTCGTGAGCAGCTGGGGGTCCCGGGCCCGGAGCAGCGGCGTGAGCACGTCGAGCGCCTTGCGCGCGCCGTCGACGTTGGCCTGGAAGTCGTAGAGGTCGGTCCGCGACCAGTACTCCTCCTCACCGCTCACCTTGCTCTTGGCGACCTCCTCGAGCAGGCCGCGCGAGCCGTTGGCGATCTGGTCGACGGTGAAGGTGAGACCGCCGATCCGCTTGTCGAGGTCCACGGTGTTGGCGAGCAGGCCCTCGGCGTACTGCTTGCGCTGCTGCTGCGTCAGCGAGGCGTACTTCTCGGCGCGGGCCGGCCACAGGTCCTTCTCGAGGCGGTGCCAGCCGGTCCACTCCTGGCCGGGCTCGAGGTCCACCTCGCGGGCGTCCATCCTCGGGTCCAGGTCGCCGAACGACTCCGCGACGGTCTCGATCCGCTCCCAGGGCGTGCGCGCCCGCGGGTAGAGCGCCTTGGCGGTGCGGTCGTCGCCGGCCTCGTAGGCCTCGACGAACGCCCGGGTGCGCTGCACCAGGAGGTCGGACTGCTGCTGGACCCAGGCGCGGTAGTCCTCCTGCGCCTCCTCGACCATCGCCTGCTCGTCGGCGGAGGTCTCGACCTTCGTGCCGGAGTCGGTGACGGTGAAGTCCGCGCGGATGCCGTCGCCCTTCATGCCCGGCTTGCAGGCGGTCGTGTAGGTGCCGGGGGCGGCCTGCACGACGAGCTGCCGGGTCAGCTGCGGTCCGATGTTTTCGACCTCGCCGACGATCCGCTTGCCGTCCTGGTCGAGCAGGTAGAACTCGGTGACCTGCGAGCCGTCGTTGGTGACCTCGAAGGTGAGCCTGCCCGAGGGGGCCTCGGTGCTGGAGAGCCGGCAGGCGTCGTCGGTCGAGCTGACGGTCACGGTGCCGTCACCGGAGGAGCCGGTCGTCTCGGAGGCGGCGTTCTGGGTGCAGGCGGCCAGCGCGGGCAGGGCGACCAGGGTCGCGGCGAGCAGGGGCAGGGGAAGGCGCATCGGAGTCCGTCTCGGGCTTCGTGGGGTGGGCAGGGGTGGTACGGCGCGTCGCGGGACCGCAGCGACCGCGCGGCGGCCGCTCAGCGGCTGCGTCGGGGCTGACGGGTCAGCGGGCGGCCGGGGCCGTCGCGGGCTGGGTCCGCTGGGCCGACTGGCCGGGGTGGCCAGCCGACGGGGCGACCGGCGGGGCGACCGCGCGGCGGCGGATGCCGCGCACGAAGAGCGTCATCGTGGGCACGACGTAGAGCAGCCAGGCGGCGGCCTCGAGGACCGTGGTGGTCGGCGAGAAGTTGAAGACGCCCTTGAGCAGCGTGGCGTACCACGAGCTCGGCGGGATCGCGCCGGAGACGTCGAAGGCGATGGTGGTCAGGCCCGGCAGGATGCCGGCCTCCTGCAGGTCGTGCACGCCGTAGGACAGGACACCGGCGGCGACGATGATCAGGAACCCACCGGTCCAGGCGAAGAAGCGGCTCAGGTTGATCTTCACCGCGCCGCGGTAGATCAGGTAGCCGAGCACCACCGCGGTCGCGAGGCCGAGGGCGGCGCCGAGCAGCGGCTGCCAGGTCGCGGTGGCCGCGGCCCCGGCGGCGTCGCGGGTGCCGGCCTCGGTGGCCGCCCACAGGAACAGCGCCGTCTCGAGGCCCTCCCGGCCGACGGCCAGCACCGCCACCACGACGAGCGACCAGCGGGCCCCCTCGGCGGCCTTGTCGATCCGGCCGCGCAGCTCCCCGCCCATCGCACGGGCGGCGCGGGCCATCCAGAAGATCATCCAGGTCACGAACCCGACCGCGACGATCGAGAGCGTCCCGCCGATGGCCTCCTGCGCCTCGAAGGTCAGCCCGCTGGGGCCCCACGTGAGCAACGCGCCGAACCCGAGGCTGATCGCCACGGCCAGCGCCACGCCGCTCCAGATCCGGGGCAGCAGGTGCCGTCGGTCGGACCTGACGAGGTAGGCGACCAGGATGCTCACGACGAGCGAGGCCTCGAGTCCCTCGCGGAGGCCGATCAGGTAGTTGCCGATCACGGGATGTCCTTCGGTGCGGTGAGGCTGTCCTTACTTAGGCACGCCTAACCTTACACATGGCACCTCGACGCGTGAACCCGTCCCGCCCTGCGACCTCGGCCACACCGACTCCCCCGAGTACGCCGAGTCGGCGCTCGTTGACACCCCGGGCACGCCGAGTCGGCGCTCGTTGACACCCGGGTACGCCGAGTCGGCGCTCCTTGACACCCGGGAGTACGCCGAGTCGGCGCCCGTTGACACCCGGGAGCACGCCGAGTCGGCGCCCGTTGACACCCGATGCGCGTCAACCTGCGCCGACTCGACGTACCTACGCGTCAACCTGCGCCGACTCGGCGTATCTGCGCGTCAACCTGCGCCGACTCGACGTACCTACGCGTCAACCTGCGCCGACTCGACGTACCTACGCGACAACCTGCGCCGACTGGGCGCGGCTGCGCGTCAATCAGCGCCGAGTCGTCAGAGGGCGCAGCCGTCGGGGCCGCAGGTCTCTCCCCCACCGGCCCCGTCCCCGATCACCTGCAGGCTCGGGCGGGCGTCGGCCCAGGCCCGCTCCAGGACCTGGTCGAAGACCTCACCGGGCTGCGCACCGGACACGCCGTACTTCTGGTCGAGCACGTAGAACGGCACGCCGGTGGCGCCGTACGCCCGGGCCTGGTCGATGTCGGCCCGCACCTCGGCGGCGTACGCGTCGGAGGTGAGCACCTCCTTGACCCGGATCTCGTCGAGCCCCACCGCGGCCGCCGCCGAGGCGAGCACGCCGTGGTCGCCGACGTCGCGCGCGTCGAGGAAGTACGCCGCGAGCAGCGCCTCCTTCAGCTCCCGCTGCAGGCTCGGCCCGCCCTCGTCGAGCGCCAGGTGGAGCAGTCGGTGCGCGTCGACGGTGTTGGTGTGCACGTTGTCGAAGAGCCGGAACGCCAGCCCCTCGCCGGCGGCCACGTCGATGAGCTGCTGCTGCATCTGGCGCATCTCGGCCTCGGTGCGGCCGTACTTGCGGGCGAGCACCCCGGTCGTGGGCTCGTGGCCGTGCCGGGGCGCGCTCGGGTCGAGCTCGAAGGAGCGGTAGACGACCTCCACCTGCTCGCTCGCCTCGGGGTGGGCCGCTTCGAACCGCGCCAGCGCCCCCTCCAGCCGGCGCTTGCCGACGTAGCACCACGGGCAGACGATGTCACTCCAGATCTCGATAAGCACGCTGGGTGGAACCGTCCGCCACCCCCGGGCTATTCCGACGGACCGGCGGGACCGGGTCCACGGCGGCCGGAGCGCCCCAGAACGCGCGAGTCGGCGCCGACCGACACCGTGGGAGGTGTCAACCAGCGCCGACTCGGCGAGGGCAGCAGGCAGGTCAGCGGGCGGAGGTGCCCTCGACGTAGTCGGAGTCGTGGGACTTCACCCACGACATCAGCTTCCGCAGCTCGCGCCCGGTCTTCTCGATCGGGTGCTGCTCGGCCTCCTCGCGGAACTTCTTGAACTCCGGCGAGCCGGCCTCCTGGTCGTCGATGAAGCGCTGCGCGAAGGAGCCGTTCTTGATGTCCTCGAGGACGGCCTTCATGTTCTCCTTGACGCGCTCGTCGATGACCCGCGGGCCGGAGACGTAGTCGCCGTACTCGGCGGTGTCGGAGACCGACCAGCGCTGCTTGGCGATGCCGCCCTCGTACATCAGGTCGACGATCAGCTTCAGCTCGTGCAGGCACTCGAAGTAGGCGACCTCGGGCTGGTAGCCGGCCTCGGTGAGCACCTCGAAGCCGTACTGCACCAGCTTGCTGGCGCCACCGCAGAGCACCGCCTGCTCGCCGAACAGGTCGGTCTCGGTCTCCTCGGTGAAGGTGGTCTTGATGCCGCCCGCGCGCAGGCCGCCGATGGCCTTGGCATAGGACAGCGCGAGGTCCCAGGCCTTGCCCGACTCGTCCTTCTCGACCGCCACAAGCACCGGCACGCCGCGCCCGTCGACGTACTCGCGGCGGACCAGGTGCCCGGGGCCCTTGGGGGCGACCATGAACACGTCGACGCCGGCCGGCGGGGTGATGTAGCCGAACCGGATGTTGAAGCCGTGGCCGAAGACCAGGGTGTCGCCCTCGGCGAGGTGCGGCTCGATCTCCTCGGCGTACAGCTTGCGCTGGTGCTGGTCGGGGGCGAGGATCACGACGACGTCGGACTCCTCCACCGCCTCGGCGGGGGTGAGCACCCGCAGGCCCTCGGCCTCGGCCTTGGCGCGGCTCTTCGAGCCGGGCTGCAGCCCGACGCGCACGTCGACGCCCGAGTCACGCAGGGACAGCGCGTGGGCGTGGCCCTGGCTGCCGTAGCCGATCACCGCCACGCTCTTGCCCTGGATCAGGGCCAGGTCGGCGTCGTCGTCGTAGAACATCTCAGCCACGGGGGCTTCTCCTTCTTGTTGTCTTCTCTGTACGTCAGGTAGGCACGTCGGGGGTTGCGGGGGCGCCGCTCAGCCGGCGACCGCGGACCGCGGCGCGGGGATCGGCACCGGGCGCATGGTGCGCTCGCTGATGGACCGCGAGCCGCGGCCGATCGCGACCATGCCGGACTGCACGAGCTCGCGGACCCCGAAGGGCTCGACGACCTTGAGGAACGCCGCGAGCTTGTCGGTGTTGCCGGTGATCTCGATGGTCACCGCGTCGGTCGCCACGTCGACCACGCGGGCCTTGAACAGCGCGACCGCGTCGAGGACCTGGCCGCGGGACTCGGCATCCGCCTTGACCTTGACCAGCAGCAGCTCCCGGTTGACCGAGGCCGGCCCGTCGAGCTCGACGATCTTGATGACCTCGACCAGCTTGTTCAGCTGCTTGGTCACCTGCTCGAGCGGCGACTCCTCGACATTGACGACGATCGTCATCCGCGAGATCTCGTCGTGCTCGGTCGGGCCCACCGCCAGCGAGTCGATGTTGAAGCCGCGCCGGCTGAACAGGCCGGCGATGCGCGCCAGCACGCCCGGCTTGTTCTCCACCAGCACCGACAGGGTGTGCTTGCTCATGCGTCCCGGACCTCCCAGTCGTCGTCCACGCCGTCGAACCTCGGCGCCATGTCGCGGGCGTACTTGATGTCGTCGTTGCTCGTGCCGGCGGCGACCATCGGCCACACCATCGCGTCGC
This sequence comes from Nocardioides panaciterrulae, assembly GCF_013409645.1. Lineage (NCBI taxonomy): Bacteria > Bacillati > Actinomycetota > Actinomycetes > Propionibacteriales > Nocardioidaceae > Nocardioides > Nocardioides panaciterrulae. The sequence goes on from NZ_JACCBG010000001.1 coordinate 2,735,879, forward strand.
GGTGGACCCGGAAGTCCACGACCACCGGCACGTCGTCGATCTCCATCGCCTTCCGGATCGTCGCATCGACCTCGGAGGGGCTCTCGCACGAGAGGCCCACGCAGCCGTAGGCCTCGGCGAGCTTGACGAAGTCCGGGATCCGCTTCGAGTGGAGGTCGGTGTTCGAGTAGCGCTCGTTGTAGAAGAGCGTCTGCCACTGCCGCACCATGCCCAGCGACTCGTTGTTGATCACCGCGACCTTGATCGGGATGTCGTTGATCGCGCAGGTGGCCAGCTCCTGGTTGGTCATCTGGAAGCAGCCGTCGCCGTCGATCGACCAGACCGTGCGGTCGGGGCAGCCGACCTTGGCGCCCATGGCGGCCGGCACCGAGTAGCCCATGGTCCCCAGCCCGCCGGAGTTCAGCCACGTCCCGGGCTTCTCGTACTGGATGAAGTGGGCGGCCCACATCTGGTGCTGACCGACGCCCGAGGCGAAGATCGCGTCCGGGCCGGCCAGCCGGCCGAGCCGCTCGATGACGTACTGCGGGGCCAGGCCACCGTCCGAGGGCTCGTCGTACCCCAGCGGGTAGCGCTTCTTGGTGTCGGCGAGGAAGTCCACCCAGGCCTCGTAGTCACCGGTGTGCCCGGCGTCCGCGGCGGACTTCAGCGCCACGATGAGGTCGCTGATCACCTCCCGGGCATCGCCCACGATCGGGACGTCCGCGACCCGGTTCTTGCTGATCTCGGCGGGATCGATGTCGGCGTGGATGACCTTCGCGCCCGGCGCGAACGAGTCGAGGTTGCCGGTGACCCGGTCGTCGAAGCGGGCGCCGAGGCTGATGATCAGGTCGCTGCGCTGCAGGCCGGCGACCGCGGCCACGGTGCCGTGCATGCCGGGCATGCCGAGGTGCTGGGGGTGACTGTCGGGGAACGCGCCGCGCGCCATCAGCGTGGTCACGACCGGCATCCCGGTGAGCTCGGCGAGCACCCGCAGCTCGGCGGTGGCGCCGGAGCGGATGGTGCCGCCGCCGACGTAGAGCACCGGACGCCTCGACTCGAGGATCAGCCGCGCGGCCTCGCGGATCTGCTTGGAGTGCGGCTTGGTCACCGGGCGGTAGCCGGGCAGCTGCAGCTCGGTCGGCCACGAGTACGTCGTCATGGCCTGCAGCGCCGACTTCGCGACGTCGACCAGCACCGGCCCGGGCCGCCCGGTCGAGGCGAGGTAGAACGCCTCCGCGACGGTCCGGGGGATCTCGGCGGGGTCGGTGACCAGGAAGTTGTGCTTGGTGATCGGCATCGTGATGCCGCGGATGTCGGCCTCCTGGAAGGCGTCGGTGCCGATCATCGAGGCGCCGACCTGGCCGGTGACCGCGACCAGCGGCACCGAGTCCATGTGCGCGTCGGCCAGCGGCGTGACCAGGTTGGTCGCGCCCGGCCCCGAGGTGGCCATGCAGACGCCGACCTTGCCGGTGGCCGCGGCGTACCCCTGCGCCGCGTGGCCGGCCCCCTGCTCGTGGCGCACGAGGATGTGCCGGATCGCGGTGGAGTCCATGAGGGGGTCGTACGCCGGGAGGATCGCGCCGCCGGGGATGCCGAAGATGTTCTCCGCCCCTGCGGCCTCCAGCGACTTCACCAGGCTCTGCGCGCCCGTGACCTGTTCGCTCATCGGTTGGTTCCTCATCTTCGCGGTGTGGTGGGCCGGCGGTTCCCGGCCGGGGTCGTCCGGCAACAAAAAACCCCTCGGCCGCGAGGCAACGAGGGGGACGACGCGCGTGCTGAGATCGGTGGACTCAGCTCACGCGTCGCGTGCGTACGAGAATCTGCTGGCGCATGCGTCCAACCTAGCCCTCGGCCCTCGCGGCTGGAACCGAGTCTGCCACTCGTCCCAACATCTGGGACAACGGTCCCACATCGTGGCCACTCAGGCGGAGGGGGCACCCCGACCGACCCACGTCGTGACGCAGGCCCGGTTGCCCTCGGGGTCGGCCAGCACCCAGAACGTCGGGGCGCGGTCGTCACTGACCAGGGTGCCGCCGGCCTCGAGCGCGGCCCGGACCCGCCCCTCGGCCTGCTCCGGGGGCACCCGGATGTCGAGGTGGAACCGCTGGCGGGGCGGCTCGTGCGGGTCGGTGGCCTGGAACCACAGGGTGGGCAGGATGCCGCCCCGGTCGATCAGCTCGTCGTCGACCGGGGAGTCCTCCAGCGCCAGCACCGCCCGCCAGAACGGCCGGACCGCGGCCGCGTCCACGGCGTCGAGGGCGATCTCCAGGACCTGCGGGGCGGCGACGTCGGCGGTGACGCCGAGCTCGGCGGCCAGCCCGCTGATCCGGCGCGCCAGCCGGACGTCGCGCCGGGTGACCCCGAAGACGTCGTGGCTGAACAACCGCACGTGCAGCTGGCCGTAGCGCAGGTCCAGGTCGGGGTGGTGGTCCATCTCCTCGGCGGCCTCGCCGACCGCCTGCACCAGGCGCAGCCCGGTGGCGAAGTCGCCGGTGCGGAACCGGGCGTGCAGGGCCTGGAAGAGCAGGCGCCAGTCGGTCAGCCCCTCGGCCTCGACGGCGGCGCCGTCGAGGATCACCCGGTCGTCGGTCACGGCAGCACCTTCTCACCGATCGGGCCGGGGTTCCAGGCGACCTCCCAGCGGAACCCGTCGGGGTCGCCGAAGTAGCCCGTGTAGCCGCCCCACGCACGCTCCTGCGCGTCCTGGACCGGGTCCGCCCCGGCCCGTCGGGCGGTCTCGAGCACGGCGTCGACCTCCTCACGGCTGGCCACGTTGTGGGCCAGCGTGAGCGGCGCGAGCCCCGGGCCGCGTCGGATCGCTCCGACCTCGGCCTCGAAGCCGGCCTCGTGCCACAGCGACAGCACCAGGTGCTCCCCCACCGGGATCATCAGCACCTCCCCCGGCACGTCGAGGTCGGCCGTCCAGCCCAGGCCGTCGAGGTAGAAGCGACGGGTGGCGTCGAGGTCGTGCACGGCCAGGGTGATGAAGCTGACGCGCTGGTCCATCCGGTCACTCTGGCACAGCCCGCGGACGGCGCGCGCCGGCCGGCCGCCCCGCCCCAGCCGGGGACGCGCGATCGCGGACCGGACGGTCGCGACCCGGACAGCCACCACGACCGCCGTCTCGGCGCGCTGAGTGTTGACGCGAGTGCCGTCTCGGCGCGCTGAGTGTTGACGCGAGTGCCGTCTCGACCTCAGACCGCGGCGATCCGCTCCGGCTCGGGGTGCGCCGCGCGGGAGAAGGTGGCGCGGTAGTCGCGCGGTGAGGTGCCGAGCGTGCGCTGGAAGTGGGTCCGCAGCGTCACCGCGGAGCCGAAGCCGCTGCGCCCGGCGACGAGCTCGACCGGGAGGTCGGTGGTCTCGAGCAAGCGTTGGGCGAGGATCGTGCGCTGCTGCAGCAGCCACTGGTGGGCGCTGGTGCCGGTGCGCCGGCGGAACTGCCGGGTGAAGGTGCGCCGGCTCATCACCGCCTGCTCGGCGAGCTCCTCGACGCCGAGCGGCCGGTCGAGGTGCTCCAGCGCCCAGCGCATCGCGCTCGCGAGCCCGTCGTCGGCGCGGACATCGGGGACCGGCACGTCGACGTACTGGGCCTGGCCGCCGGCGCGGTGCGGCGGCACGACCATCCGCCGGGCGACGGCGTTGGCGACCTCGGCGCCGCTGAGCGAGCGCAACAGGTGCAGGCACAGGTCGATCGCCGCCGCAGTGCCGGCGGAGGTGAGCACGTCGCCCTCGTCGACGTAGAGCACGCGCGGATCGACCCGGACCTGCGGGTAGCGGGCCGCCAGCTCCTCGGCGTACCTCCAGTGCGTGGTCGCCCGCCGCCCGTCGAGCAGCCCCGCCTCGGCGAGCGCGAAGGCGCCCCCGCAGAGCCCGACGATGCGGGCGCCCCGCGCGTGCGCCCGCCGCAGGCCGGTGAGCAACCGGGCCGGCAGCTGCTCGTCCTCGAGCCGCCCCCACCAGGGGACGATCACGACCTCGGCGTCGTCGAGCGCCTCCAGGCCGTACGGCGCCTGCAGCGTCACCCCGCTGCTGGACCGCACCGGCCCCCGCCCGACCCGCGCCACCCGGACGTCGTGCCGGGGCAGCCCCATGTCGCTTCGGTCCGCGCCGAGCACCTCGCACGGCACCGACAGGTGGAACAACGGGGTGCGGTCCATCGCGACCACGACGATCACGGCCATCGGGGGCTCCTCTCGACGGACCGATCCTAGGGCCGCCGGCCGCCGTCCGAGGGTGGCCCACGGGCCAGCTCCCGATGGATTCGGGCCATCCGATCGTTGTTGGCCCGAACCGAGCGGGAGCCGTCCCCCGGGCCACTGGTGCGGCGGCGGTACCGGTTGCACGCTGGCCGGACCATCCCCCGACGACGAAAGAGCCCGCCGATGTCCAGCAGCCGTCCCCCCGCCCTCCTCGCCGCCACGGTCACCACGCTGTCGTGGGGCGGCATGTTCGTGGTGGCCGAGTCCGCGTTCGCGCACGTCGACGCGGTGTGGCAGACCGCGCTGAGGTACGGCGCCGCCAGCGTGGTGTTCCTGGTGCTCCTCGCATTCCGCGAGGGCCGCGCCGCGTTCACGCCCTCCCGGCAGCTGCTGCCGGTCGCCGCGCTGGGCACGATCGGGTTCGCCGGGTTCAACCTGCTCGCGTTCGTCGGCCTGCGGTGGACCACGCCGCAGGCGGCCTCGCTGATCGTCTCGACGATGCCGCTGCTCACGGCGTTCGTGCTCTGGGCGCGGACCGGCGTCCGGCCCAGGCCGCTCACCTGGGCCACCGGGGCCGTGGCCCTGGTGGGGGTGGCCACCGTCCTGGGCGACGGCGACCCCGCCGCGGTGCTGCACGGCGGCCTCAACCGGGGCGACCTGCTGGTGCTCCTGGGGGCCACCTCGTGGGTCGTCTACACGACCGGGGCCGCGGGGTTCCCGCAGTGGTCGCCGCTGCGCTACACCGCGCTGAGCGCCACGGCCGGCAGCGTGGTGATCGTCGTGCTGGCGCTGGCCCTCTCGGCCGCGGGGGTCCTCGTGGTGCCGACCGCCGGCGACGTCGCGGCGATCGGCTGGCAGCTGGCCTACGTGATCGTCGTCGCCGCGGTGGTGGCCGTGCTGTGCTGGAACCACGCGATGCGGGTCCTCGGCGCCCAGGACGGCGTGCTGTTCATCAACCTGGTCCCGGTCACGACGTTCACCATCCAGGCGCTGCGCGGCGACGCCCCGCACGCGGGCGAGCTGGTCGGCGTGGCCCTCACGCTGGGCGCCCTCGTGGCCAACAACCTGCTGGGCCGCCGGGACGGGCGGCGAGCTCAGCGAGCCGGCGCGGCGAGCACCTCCGCGACCGCCTCGAGCCCGCGCCGGACCTCGGCGAACGAGGTCGACAGCGGCGACAGCCCGATCCTCAGCCCCTCGGGGTCGCGGTAGTCGGGGATCACGTCGCGGCGCCAGAGCGCGGCGGTCGCCTCCCGCATCCCCGGGTGGTTGAGGGTGACGTGGCCGCCGCGCCGGTCCGGGTCGAGCGGGGAGGCCAGCACCACCCCGGCCGGCGCGAGCAGCTCGGCGGCGAGCTGTACGGCGTACTCCGTCAGCGCGACCGACTTCCGGCGCACCGCGTCCATGCCGGCCTCGTCGATCAGCGCGAGCATGTCCTGCATCGCCAGCATGCCGAGGATCGGCGGGGTGCCGGAGAGGAAGCGGCGGATCCCCTGCGCCGGGGCGTACTCGGGGCCCATCCGGAACGGGTCGGCGGCGCCGATCCAGCCCTGGATCGGCTGCACCAGCACGCCCTGGTGGTGGGCGGCGACGTAGATGAAGGCGGGCGCCCCGGGGCCCCCGTTGAGGTACTTGTAGGTGCAGCCGACGGCGAGGTCGACCTCCCAGTTGTCCAGCTGCATCGGCACCGACCCCACCGAGTGGCTGAGGTCCCAGAGGACCAGCGCGCCGGCCTCGTGGGCGATCCGGGTCAGCTCGGGCATGTCGGCGAGCCAGGCCGACCGGTAGGCGACGTGGCTGAGCACGACCAGCGCCGTGCCCGGGCCGACCGCCGCGGCCAGCTGCTCGGCGCTCACGCCCGTGGAGGTGTCCACGTCGAGCCACCTCAGGGTGGCCCCGCACTCCTGCGCCAGGCCCTCGGCCAGGAACCGGTCGGTCGGGAAGTTGTCGCGGTCCACGACGATCTCCGCGCGCCCGGGGCGCGCGGCCAGCGCGGCGCGCATCGCCTTGTAGAGCAGCACCGTCGTGGAGTCGCCGATGACGGTCTGGCCGGGGCCGGCCCCGAGGCAGACCCGGCCGATCTCGTCGCCGATCGCCGCGGGCAGCTCCATCCACCGCTCGTCCCAGCCGCGGATCAGCCGCCCGCCCCACTCCTCGGTGACGAAGCGGGCCAGCCGCTCCGCCGTCCCCTGCAGCGGTCGTCCCAGCGAGTTGCCGTCGAAGTAGACCAGCGGGCTCGCGGCGCCGACGAAGCGGTCCCGGTACGACGCCAGCGGGTCGTCGCGGTCGAGCCGCTCGGCCGTCGAGGGGGTGGTCGGGTCGGCGGGGCGGCCTGCGGTGCTGTGGGTCACGCGGACATGTCTACCGCAGCCCGGGAGCCCGAGCGCTCCGGGTGGCCCAGGTGTCCCAGGTATCCCGGCGTCAGCTGGTGACGGCGCCGTGCGCCGCGGACTGCACCACCTTGGCGTACTTGCCGAGCACGCCGCGGGTGTACTTCGGGGGGTTGGGCTGCCAGCCCGGCCGACGCGCCTCGAGGTCGTCGATCTCGACCTCGAGCAGCCGGTTCGCCACGTCGAGGGTGATCGGGTCGCCGTCGCGCACGAACGCGATCGGGCCGCCGTCGGCCGCCTCGGGGGCGACGTGCCCGACGCACAGCCCCGTCGTACCCCCGGAGAAGCGGCCGTCGGTCAGCAGCAGCACGTCCTTGCCGAGCCCGGCGCCCTTGATCGCGCCGGTGATCGCGAGCATCTCGCGCATCCCCGGTCCGCCCTTGGGGCCCTCGTAGCGGATGACCACCACGTCGCCGGCGACGATCTGACCCGCGGCGAGCGCGTCCATCGCGGCGCGCTCGCCGTCGAAGACCCGGGCGGTGCCGGAGAACACCGACTCGTCGAAGCCGGCGGACTTCACGACCGCGCCCTCAGGCGCCAGCGAGCCCTTGAGGATGGTCAGGCCACCGGTCTTATGGATCGGCCGGTCGAGCCGGCGGATCACGTCGTCGTCGAGGGCCGGCGGTGCCAGGTCCTCGAGGTTCTCGGCCATGGTCCGCCCGGTGACGGTCAGGACGTCGCCGTGCATCAGGCCGGCGTCGAGCAGCGCCTTCATCACCACGGGGATGCCGCCGATCTTGTCGACGTCGTTCATCACGTAGCGGCCGAACGGCTTGAGGTCGCCGAGATGCGGCACCTTGTCGCCGATCCGGTTGAAGTCGTCGATGGTCAGGTCCACCTCCGCCTCGCGGGCCATCGCCAGCAGGTGCAGCACCGCGTTGGTCGACCCTCCCAGCGCCATCACCACGGTGATGGCGTTCTCGAACGCCTCCCGGGTCATGATCTGGCGGGCGGTGATGCCCTGGCGCAGCAGGTTGACGACCGCCTCGCCGGAGCGGTGGGCGAAGCCGTCGCGGCGCCGGTCGACCGCCGGCGGGGCCGCGGAGCCCGGCAGCGACATGCCGATGGCCTCGGCGACCGACGCCATGGTGTTGGCGGTGTACATGCCGCCGCAGGCGCCCTCGCCGGGACAGATGGCGCGCTCGATCCGGTCCACCTCCTCGCGGCTGATCCGGCCGGCCAGGCAGGCGCCGACGGCCTCGAAGGCGTCGATGATCGTGACGTCCTGGCCGTCGACCTGGCCCGGCATCGTCGAGCCGGCGTAGAGGAAGACGCTGGACAGGTCGAGGCGGGCGGCGGCCATCAGCATGCCGGGCAGCGACTTGTCACAGCCGGCCAGCAGCACCGAGCCGTCGAGCCGCTCGGCCATCATCACGGTCTCGACCGAGTCGGCGATCACCTCGCGGGAGACCAGCGAGAAGTGCATGCCCTCGTGACCCATCGAGATGCCGTCGGACACCGAGATGGTCCCGAACTCCAGCGGGTAGCCGCCGGCGGCGTGCACGCCGTTCTTCACGGCCTTGGCCAGCCGGTCGAGCGAGAGGTTGCAGGGGGTGATCTCGTTCCAGCTCGAGGCGACCCCGATCTGCGGCTTGGCGAAGTCCTCGTCGCCCATGCCCACCGCGCGGAGCATGCCGCGGGCGGCGGCCCGCTCCAACCCGTCGGTGACGTCGCGAGAGCGGGGCTTGATGTCGATCCGGCCGTCCTGGGGTCGCTCGTCGGTCATGGCGAGGAGACTAGCCGCGCCGGCGGGCCGGTCCGGCGCCGCGTTCGGTCCGCGAGAGGCCCCCACCGCGGGACCGCCCGCGGAACCGTCCGCGGAACCGCCCGCCGGACCGCCCGCCGGACCGCCCGCGGCCACCCGTGATCGGGGGCGCCGGCACCGGCGCCGCGCGCCCGCCACGCCGGTTCACGGTGCTTGTGGTCCGGACCACATCGGGGGTAGAGATGTTGCCGGGTCTCTCGGGAACGACCCGGGAGCCGAACGACCTGCGACCTCGGGCCGCGGGCGAGAGAGGCGTCCCTATGACACTTGACCCACACTCCGCCGAAGCCGCGACGGGTGCCGAGGGCACCGCCGAACACCGCCGCCAGGTCCGCAAGGCCGCGCTGGCCAGCACGGTCGGCACCACCATCGAGTGGTACGACTACTTCCTCTACGGCACCGCGGCCGCCCTGGTCTTCCCCGACGTCTTCTTCCCGCACTCCTCCCACTACGTGGCGACCCTGGAGTCCTTCGCCACCTACTTCGTCGGCTTCGCGGCCCGGCCGATCGGTGCGGCGATCTTCGGCCACTGGGGCGACCGGATCGGCCGCAAGGCGACGCTGATCGTCACCCTGGTGCTGATGGGGCTCTCGACCGCGCTGATCGGCCTCCTGCCCGGCGCCGGCACCTGGGGGAACGGCGCGGCGGTCGCCCTGATCGCGCTGCGCGTCCTGCAAGGGATCGCGGTGGGCGGCGAGTGGAGCGGCTCGGTGCTGCTCTCGATGGAGTGGGGCGATCAGAAGCGGCGCGGCCTGATGGGCAGCTGGCCCCAGCTCGGCGTGGCCTGCGGCCTGATCCTGGGCACGCTGTTCCTCACGATCTTCAACAGCGCGCTCTCCGACGCCGCCTTCCTCTCGTGGGGCTGGCGGGTCCCGTTCCTGATCAGCCTGCTGATGGTCGCGATCGGCCTCTACATCCGGCTGCAGATCCTCGAGACGCCGATCTTCGCCAAGGCGGTCAAGGAGCAGCGGATCCGGCGTACGCCGGTGCTCGAGGTGATCCGCGAGCACCCGCGCGAGATCCTGCTCTCGGCGCTGCTGCGGATGTCGGAGCAGATGCCGTTCTACATCGTGACCGCGTTCGTGCTCTCCTACCTCACCGACGACGCCCACGGCTACAGCCGCAACTTCGTGCTGATCGGGACGCTGGTCGCCGCCGGGCTGGAGTTCTTCCTGGTCCCCTACTTCGGCCATCTCTCCGACTCCCGGGGCCGCAAGAAGGTCTACATGGCGGGCGCCGCGGTCACCGGCGTGTGGGGCTTCGTGTACTTCGCGATGCTCGACAGCGGGCTCTCCTGGCTGGTCTTCCTCGCGCTGTGCGTCGGCCTGATCCCGCACGCCATGCAGTACGGCCCCCAGGCCTCGCTGATCGCCGAGTCGTTCCCGACCAGCCTGCGGTACGGCGGGGCCGGGCTCGGCTACCAGCTCGCCTCGGTCGTGGCCGGCGGACCGGCCGCGCTGGTGGCGGTGTGGCTGATCCACACCTTCGACACCGGGTACGCCGTCGCCGGCTACATGCTCATCTCCGCGGTGATCACGCTTATCGCGTGCGCCCTGCTGCGCGACCACACCGACAGCGACATCGAGGACGACGCGACCTATGCGAGGGCCGGCGGCTGAGCGCCGCCGTACCCCTCCGGACGTGCGCGGGACCCGGCCTCCACCGACGCCGGGTCCAGCCATGTCCCCCCAGCCCCCTACCAACGCGCGGGACCCCTGCGGTTGACCCGCCGGTCACCGAACGGGTTTGTCCGGCATCCGGGCGGGTAGGGAAGGGTGTTCGGCCTCTTTTCGGCCGGATGCCGTGACCACCAGGACAGAGAAGGTGAACATGACCACGGACACCACCCCCCCATCAACGTCGACGGAGCAACCACAGCTCAAACGCCACGTCGGCATCGTGGGACTGCTGTTCGCCAGTGTTGGATCCATCATCGGTTCCGGCTGGCTCTTCGGCGCCCTGAACGCCGCCGTGACCGCGGGCCCCGCGGCCACCATCTCCTGGGCTCTGGGCGGGGTGATGATCCTGATGATCGCCCTCGTCTACGCCGAGCTCGGCACCATGTACCCCCTCTCGGGCGGGGTGGTGCGCTACCCGCACCTCTCCTTCGGCTCGTTCGCGAGCTACACGACCGGCTGGATCACCTGGGTCGCGGTCGCCACGACCGCCCCGATCGAGGTCGAGGCCGCCCTGCAGTACGCCACCAAGTACGCCCCGTTCACGGCCGCGAACCAGGTGAACGGCGAAACCGTGCACACGCTGACCGCGCTGGGCTACGGCGCCGCGGTAGTGCTGATGGCGGTGTTCGTCGTCGTCAACTACTACGGCGTGCGCTGGTTCGCCCGTGTCAACAACGTGCTGGTGTGGTGGAAGCTGTTCATCATCCTGCTCGTCATCGCCGCGTTCCTGTTCACCGCCTACAACGGCGAGAACTTCTCCAGCCAGGGCTTCATGCCGACCGGCTGGCACGGCGTCTTCACCGCGATCTCCACCTCGGGCGTGGTCTTCTCCTACCTCGGCTTCCGTCAGGGCATCGAGCTGGCCGGTGAGACCGACAATCCCCGCCGCAACGTGCCGATCGCGGTGATCGGCTCGGTGCTGCTGACCGGCGTCATCTACGTCGCCCTGCAGATCGCGTTCATCGGCGCGCTGAAGCCGGAGCTGCTCGACAAGGGCTGGAGCAACCTCAGCTTCGCCAACGACTTCGGCCCGCTGGCTGCGGTCGCCACGCTGCTGGGCCTGGGCTGGCTCGCGGTGCTGCTCTACGCCGACGCCATCATCTCCCCCGGAGACACCGGCCTGATCTACACGACCATCACCTCGCGGATCTCCTACGCGATGGCCCGCAACGGCAACGCCCCGCAGTCGCTGGCGAAGACCTCCGACCGGGGCGTGCCGCTGGTGAGTCTCGTGCTCGCCTTCGTGGTCGGCCTGATCGTCTTCCTGCCGTTCCCGAGCTGGCAGCAGCTGGTCGGGTTCATCACCTCGGCCACCGTGCTGTCCTTCGCCTCCGGCCCGCTGGTGCTCTCCGCGCTGCGCAAGCAGAAGCCCGAGAAGGAGCGGCCGTTCCGGGTGCCCGGCGGCCACGTGATCCCGATCCTGGCGTTCTACTGCTCGAACCTGATCGTCTACTGGTCGGGCTGGCTGGTGAACTGGAAGCTGTTCATCGCCGTGCTGATCGGGTTCGTGCTGCTCGGCGTCTTCCACGTGACCGGGCGGGTGACCGCGCCGAAGCTGGACTTCAAGGCCGGTGCGGCCTGGCTGCTGCCGTGGCTGGCCGGCCTGGCGCTGATCTCCTACCTGGGCAACTTCCCGGAGAAGAGCGCCGGCGCGGGCAACCTCGGCGCGTTCAACTTCGGGTGGTCGTTCCTGGTCGTCTTCGTGTTCTCGGTGGTCATCTACGCGATCGCGCAGAAGACCGCGCTGCACCCCGACGAGGCCGCCGAGCACATCGAGCAGTCCCGCCGGGAGTCCGAGGTCGAGGAGGAGAGCCTCGGCGCGGCTCCGTGATCTTCTCCCCTTCCGGAGAAACAGGTGGTCGGCCCGTCCGCGTCCCGCGGACGGGCCGACCGCCATTTGGGCCCCGGTTGTCGCTCAGAGGGCCGCGGCCCGGACCACCATCACGTCGGGCAGGTCGGCGACCAGGAGCCGCCAGGTCTCGCCCTCGTCGGCCGAGCCCCACACCGCGCCGTTGCGGGCACCGAAGTAGATCCCCGCGCGAGCGTGGTCGTCGGTGCACATCGCGTCGCGCATCACCGCGACCCAGAAACCGTCGGGCAGCCCGTCGCCGAGCTCCTGCCAGCTCTCGCCGGCGTCCCGCGAGCGCCACACCCTCGCCCGGGCGTCCGGCGGGTAGCGCCGGTCACCGCCGTTGATCGGGAAGACGTAGACCGTGTCGGGATCGTGGGGGTGCACCACGATCGGGAAGCCGAACTGCGCGGGCAGCCCGTCGGCGATCGACTGCCACGAGCCGCCGTGGTCGTCGGAGCGGTAGACACCGCCGTGGTTCTGCAGGTAGAGCCGCTCGGGCCGGGAGGGGTGGCGGGTCACCTTGTGCACGCACTGCCCGAACTCCGGATACTGCTCGCCCTCGGGCAGGAACTCCGCGCGGACCCCCTGGTTCCGCGGCTCCCAGGACGCGCCGCCGTCGGCGGTCTGGTAGACCCCGCCGGTCGAGAGCGCGGCGGTCACCGAGCGCGGGTCGGCCGGGTGCGGGAGCACCGTGTGGAAGGCCTGGCCACCGAAGCCGGCGTCCCACTGGGGGCGGTGCGGGTGGTCCCACAGCGCCTGCTCGAGCGCGAAGGTCTCGCCCCCGTCCGCCGAGCGCCACACCGCGCCCGGCTCGGTCCCGGCGTACACGACCCCCGGCTCGGCGCCCGCCACCAGCTGCCAGACCCGCTCGACCGTGGCGTCGGCGCCCTCGGGGAAACGGATCGCCCCGCCGGGCGTCTCCGTCCAGGTCGCGCCCAGGTCCTCCGAGCGGCGCACCTGTGGCCCGAGCCAGGGGCTGGAGGTGCCGGCCAGCAGCCGCGGCCGGTCGCCCCGCTTGTCGACGAGGCAGGAGTAGACCTCCTCCATGTCGAAGTGCGGGCCGGTGAACTCCCAGTCCCTGCGCTCCTCGTCCGACCGGCCCAACCACAGGCCCTTGCGGGTGCCGACCATCAGCACGGTTTCCATCCCTGCTCCCTTCGCGCGGCCGCCGCGCGGGTTCGCTGCGACCCCTGTGATCCCAGCATGCGGCGCCGACACCTACATTGACCCGGTGACCTCCCGATTCTCACCGGTCTGGCTGGTGCTGATCGGGATCTTGTCGGTCCAGTTCGGCGCGGGCATCGCCAAGAGCCTGTTCGGCGAGGTGCCACCGACGCTGATCGTGTGGCTGCGGCTGGTCACCAGCGCGGTCGTCCTGGTCGCGATCGCGCGGCCCGGCGTACGACGGCGCAGTGGCCGGGACTGGCTGGTGGTGGTCGGGTTCGGCGCCAGCCTGGGCGTGATGAACTGGGCGATCTACCAGTCCTTCGCCCGCATCCCCCTGGGTGTGGCCGTGACCGTCGAGTTCATCGGGCCGCTGTCGCTGGCGGTGCTCGGCTCCCGACGCCCGCGGGACCTGGTGTGGGTGCTGCTGGCCGCGGCCGGGGTCGCCCTGCTCGGCCTCGAGCCCGGCCACCTCACGCTCGCGGGGGTGCTCTTCGCGCTGCTCGCCGGCACCGCGTGGGCGTGCTACATCCTGCTCAGCGCGCAGACCGGGCGCCACTGGCCCGGCCTCGACGGCCTCGCGGTCGCCAGCGTGGTGGCCGCCCTGCTGCTGACGCCGGCGGCGCTGCACCTCGGCAGCGGTCACCTGGGCGATGGCCGCGTGTGGCTGCTCGGCGCGGCCGTCGGGCTGCTCAGCTCGGTGATCCCCTACAGCTGCGAGCTGGTCGCGCTGCGCAGCCTGCCCCCGTCGGTGTTCGGCATCCTGATGAGCCTCGAACCGGCCGCCGCGGCGCTGGCCGGCATCGTCGTGCTGCAGGAGATGCTCGCCCCCGCCCAGTGGCTCGCGATGGGCTGCGTGGTCGCCGCCAGCATCGGCGCCACGCGCACCTCGGCGACGCTCTCCGAGCCGGTGCCCGACTGAGCCGCGCCCCGGCTGAGTCCGCGCCCCGGCTGAGTGCGAGCCCCGGCTGAGTCCGAGCCCCGGCGCGTCGGTCGCCGACGAGTTCACACGGACGACACACGACGTTGACGCCGGCGACGCGTACCGCTCCTAGCGTGGAGCCACGACCACGGAACCGGGGAGCAGCACATGGACACCGCCACACCGTCGGCCCGACCGCTCGCACCACTCACGCAGCCGGTGCGGCGACTGGTCGACGGGGTGCGGCGTTGGCCGGTCGAGTCCCAGCAGCGGGCTCGACGCAACGCGCTGTTCGCCTCCACCGCGCTCGCCCGACGACGGGCGGAGCGGCTCGAGGTCGAGGAGTTCCTCGCCGCGCACGCACGGGTCACCGTCCACGCGCCGGTCGGGGACTCCTCCCTGCCCCGCGCGCGGCGCGGCTGACGCGGCGACGGCCCGCCTCTCCGGGAACCGGCGGGCCCGGCCGCCGTACGCCTCCCAATGCCACGCCGGCAGCCCGGCCGGGGCCGTGGCGGACGTGCCGGGACGTGGCGGACGTGCCGGGACGTGGCGGGCCGATCACCCCAGGGTTGTCAGGGCGTTCCCTCGGTTGTCGGGCGTTGCAACGGCTGACAACCGAGGGGATCCCCGGCTGGCCGGGGATTCCTGCAGGCGGCCGATCCCGGTGACCCCTCCCGGTGATCCCGCCCACCCCCGGGCCGCTGGGGCACAATCGGGCCATGCCCGCCCGTTCCGACAGTGCCCACGAAGGCCCCGACGACAGCGCCGAGGGGTCGCCGGAGCCGGCGGCGCGGATCGGGTTCCAGGACATCCGATCCGACGACGGCACCCACCTGCGGGCGTGGACCAACGACCCCGCGGGTCGCATCGACGGTCCCACCGTGGTGCTCTGCAACGGCCTCGGCACCAACCCGTGGGCCTGGCCGGCACTGCTCGACCCGGACTGCGGGGTCCGCGTCGTGTCCTGGAACCACCGCGGCACCGGTGGCTCCGCGCGACCCGCCGACCCCGAGCGCGTCGGCATCGACGCCTTCGTCGAGGACGCCCTGTCGGTCATGGACCACTTCGGCCTCGACCGGGCCGTCCTGGTGGGCTGGTCGATGGGCGTCAACACGATGTTCGAGCTCGCGCTGACCCATCCCGAGCGCGTGGCCGGCCTGTTCGCGGTCGCGGGGGTCCCGGGCGACACGTTCTCGACGATGCTCGGCCCGCTGCGGCTGCCGCGGTTCGCCGCCAAGGCGGTCGCCGGCGGCGCCTCCCGCGCGCTGCGGCTCGGGGGCCGGGCGCTGACGCCGGTCGTGACCCGGCTGCCCGTGGGTCCGCGCGGGCTGGTGCTGATCAGCCACTCCGGATTCATGTTCCCGGTGCCCGACCGTCAGCTCGCGGTCCGCGCGGTGCGTGAGTTCCTGCGCACGCCGGTGGAGTGGTACGCCCACCTGGCGCTGCACACCGCCCGCCACGGCCGGGTCCCGCTCAGCCGCATCGACGCGCCGGCGGTCTTCGTCGCGGGGCGTTACGACGTGCTCGCGGGTGCCCGCCAGATGGCCACCGCGGCGGAGCGGATGGCGGATGCGACGTACGTCGAGCTCCGCGGCAGCCACTTCGTGCAGATGGAACAGCCCACGCGGGTGCACGAGCTGCTGCTGGAGTTCCTGGACCGGGTGGGCTGAATGCGCCGGGGCGCGGCGCTCGTGGTGGCCCTCGCGGCCCTGGCGCTCCCCGCCTGCACGAGCTCCGACCACCCCGGCACCGGCTCGCCCACCGGCTCCCCCACCAGCTCCCCCACCGGCTCCTCCGCGGGCTCCTCCGCGGGCTCCCAGGGCGGCTCCCACGGCGGCCCGCGTGTGGTCGGCACCGTCGCCCGCGACCTCCAGGTCCCGTGGGGGATCGCGTTCCTGCCCGGCGGCGACGCGGTGGTCACCGAGCGCGACACCAAGCGCGTGCTGCGCATCGACGGCACCACCCACCGGGTCAGCGTGATCGCCACGTTCGCCGACCCGGTCGACCCCGGCGCCGCGGGCGAGTCCGGGCTGCTGGGGGTCGCGGTCTCCCCCGACTTCGCGACCGATCACCTGCTGTTCTTCTACGAGACCACGACCTCCGGCAACCGGATCGTCGAGGCGACGTACGACGGGGGCCGGCTCGGCCCGCTCCGCACCGTCCTCGACGGCATCCCGGCCGGGTTCATCCACGACGGCGGCCGGCTGGCCTTCGGGCCCGACGGCTACCTCTACGCCTCGACCGGGGAGACCGGCGACTCCAGCCTCGCCCAGGACAAGGGCTCGCTCGGCGGCAAGATCCTGCGGATCACCACCGACGGCGAAGCCGCCCCGGGCAACCCGTTCGGATCCCCGGTGTGGTCCTACGGCCACCGCAACGTGGAGGGTCTCGCGTTCGACGACGCCGGCCGGCTGTGGGCCTCGGAGTTCGGCCAGGACACGTGGGACGAGCTCAACCTGATCCGCCCGGGACGCGACTACGGCTGGCCGCTGGTGGAGGGGAAGGGCGGCACCGGCGGCCTCGTGGATCCCCAGCTCGTCTGGCCCACCGACCAGGCCTCGCCCTCCGGGCTGGCGTGGCTCGACGGGCACCTCTGGCTGGCGGCCCTGCACGGCGCCCGGCTGTGGCGGGTCGACGTCACCGGCGCGCGGGCCCACGACCCGCGGGCGTTCTTCGTCGGCGCGTACGGCCGGTTGCGCACGGTGGTCGTGGCACCCGACGGGATGCTCTGGGTGACCACCAGCAACCGGGACGGTCGTGGGTCACCCGTCGCCGGCGACGACCGGATCCTCCTCGTCGACCCGACCTGACCCGCCGCTCCCCGCGGTCCCGGCCCCGCTGCCGCTGCCCCTGCCGGCCACGCCGCCGCTGACGCTGCCGGTGACGCTGGCTCGGCGGGCCGCGCGACGCAGCGTGGTGAGCACGGCCGGGCCGAGCACGATGATCGCGACGGAGCTGGTGATCGCCCGGCCGGTGTCCCAGCTGCCGGTCGAGGTGAGCAGCGTGTAGACCGCGAAGCGGTGCAGGTTGGCCACCAGCGGGTCCCCGGCCACGAACGCCAGCGAACCCGGGTGGCCGGGCACCTCGACGCCGAGCGCGAACGGCCAGGTGGAGAGGTTCATCAGCAGGCCGAACGCGTACGCCGCGACCACGGCGTACCCCACCAGCATCGCGACCTCCGCGCGCCCGGTGACCCGCCGGGGCAGCAGCCCGGCGCCCATGCCGACCCACGCGGAGACCAGCATCTGGAACGGCAGCCACGGGCCGACCCCGGCGGTCATCAGCGCCGAGGCGAACAGCGAGGTGCAGCCGAGGACGAAGCCGAACCCGGGGCCGAAGACGCGCCCGGCGAGGATCAGCAGGAAGAACACCAGCTCCACCCCGGCCACGCCCGCCGAGAGCCCCCGGAGCAGCGCGTTGACCGCGCTCAGCACCCCCAGCACCGCCAGCACCCGGGGGTCCATGCCGCCTTCGCTGAGCTCGGCGAGGACGACGACGATCACCACCGGCAGCAGCGCCAGGAAGAGGAACGGCGGGTCGACGCGGGCGTGCTCCGGCACCCGCACCAGCAGCGGCCAGGCGAGCATCATCAGCCCGGCCAGGGAGGCCAGCGCGAGCACCAGCGCCGAGCGCGGCGCGAGGGCCACGGCGGGCGGGATCATCGGCCGGGTCCTCGGCCGGGTCATGAGGCGTCCAGCGCGGCCACGACCTCGTCGACCCGCAGCCAGGGCGCGCCGAGCACCTTGGTGACCTGGGGCGCGAAGGCCGGCGACTCGGCGACGACCCGGCGCACCGGGCCCGAGGAGACGACCTCGCCGTCGGCCAGCACCACCACGTCGTCCGCGGCCTGGGCGACGAACTCGACGTCGTGGGTGGCGACCAGCACCGTGTGCCCCTCGGCGGCCAGGGCGCGCAGCATGCCGGCGAGGACGCGCTTGGCGGCGTAGTCGAGGCCGCGGGTGGGCTCGTCGAGCAGCAGCAGCGGCGGGCGCGGCGCCAGCACCAGGGCCAGCGCGAGCGCCAGCCGCTGACCCTCGGAGAGGTCGCGGGGGTGCTGGTCGTCGGGGACGCCGGGCACCAGCCGCTCCAGGATCCCGCGGGCCGCACCGGTCCCGCCGTCGGCGGCCGCGCACTCCTCGGCGACCGTCTCCAGGTAGAGCAGGTCGGCGGCGGTCTGCGGGACCAGCCCCACCAGCGAGCGGCGACCGGCCGGGTCCAGCGACGCGGTGTCCCGGCCGCCGACCCGGACCTCGCCGGCCCGCCGTCGGGTGCTGCCCTGCAGCGCCCACAGCAGCGTGGACTTGCCGGCGCCGTTGCGGCCCATCAGCGCGGTCACCCGTCCGGCGCCGAGGGTGACGTCGACCCCGCGCAGCGCGACCGTGCTGCCGTGCACCACGCTCACCCCACGGGCCCGCAGCGCCGGCTCGGCGGTCGCGGCCGGGCCCTCCGGTCGGGGGCGCTCCACGCTCTCGGGGGCGCGCAGCCTCAGCCCGCGGGCCCGGCGCCGGGCGTCGCGCACGCTCAGCGGGAGCGGGTGCCAGCCGGCGGCGCGACCCAGCTCCACGATCGGCGGGACGATCGGGGAGGTCGCCAGCAGGTCGGCCGGCTCGCCCACCCGGACGCTCCCGTCGCCGGGCATCAGGCACATCCGGTCCACGAACGGCACCACCCGCTCGAGGCGGTGCTCGGCGAGCAGCACCGAGACGCCCAGGTCGTGCACCAGCCGGGTGAGCGTGGCCAGCACCTCCTCGGCCGCGGTCGGGTCGAGCGCCGAGGTCGGCTCGTCGAGGACCAGCAGCCGGGGGTGCATGGTCAGCACCGAGCCGATCGCCACCCGCTGCTGCTGTCCCCCCGACAGCGTGGACAGCGCGCGGGCGCGCAGGTCGGCGATCCCGAGCAGGTCCAGCGTCTCCTCGACCCGTCGCCGCATCGTCTCGGGGGGCAGTCCGAGCTGCTCCATGCCGTAGGCGAGCTCCTCCTCGACGGTGTCGGTGACGAAGCCGGCGGCCGGGTCCTGGCCGACGTACCCCACCAGGTGGGCGCGCTCGCGCGGCGGGCGGCCGACGACGCTGACCCCGTCGAGCAGCACGTCGCCGTCCAGGCGGCCGCCGCTGAACCGCGGCACCAGCCCGGCGACCACGCCGAGCAGGGTCGACTTGCCCACGCCGGTGGGGCCCGAGACCAGGACCAGCTCGCCCTCCTCGATGCTCAGGTCGACGCCGTCGAGGACCCGCACCTCGTCGTAGGCGAACCCGATGCCGCGCAGCTCGATCACGCCGCCACCTCCTGCGGGAGCGCCGGCGTCGGGAGGTACGGCGTGGCCGGGGGCGGGGCGCACAGGCCGCCGGCCAGCGCGAGCACCGCGGCGGCCAGCGTCCACGCGCTGACCCGCGGGACACCGTCGAGGGCCGGGTAGGCCAGCGCCAGCTGGTGGCCGGCGACCCACCAGCCGAGCGCGCCGGCGACCACGCCGGAGCCCGCGACCGCGAGCTCGGGCCACCGCCAGTGGTCCGGCCGGTAGCGGGTGCGCTCCACCCGGCGGCCGGCGGTGAGCAGGCCGGCAACCGCAGCCCCGGTCCCCCCCGCGAGCATCGGCAGCGCCAGGTAGCGGGGGGCGGTCCGGTCCAGCACCGCGTAGACGCCGACGCAGGTGCCGACCAGGCCGACGAGCATCAAGGTCCCGGTGAGCCGGCGCCGACCCCGGGTCAGGTGTCCGGAACGACCGTAGCCGCGGGCGTCCATGCCGGCCGCGAGGGCCAGCGAGCGCTCGAGCGCGTCCTCGAGCACCGGCACCAGGAACCGTCGGAGTCGGCCGACCCGCCGGGTGTCACCGGCGCGCAGGCTCTGCGCGGCCCGCACCCGGCGGGCGCTGTCGGCGAACTGCGGCAGCACCGAGACCGCCACAACCAAGGCGGTGCCGATCTCGTAGAGCGCCGGCGGCACCGACCGCAGCAGCCGCTTGGGGTTGGCCAGCGCGTTCGCGGCCCCCACGCAGACCACGATCGTGGCCAGCCGCAGGCCGTCGTAGAGCCCGGCCAGCAGCGACTCGCGGGTCACCGGGCCGAGCAGCGTGACGCCGGCGACCCAGCCGGGCAGCGGCACCGCCGGCAGGTCGAGCAGCACGTGCCCGCCGTACCCGCCCCCGAACAGCAGCCGGAACGCCACCCGCACCGCCACGACCAGGGCCGCCATGGCGACGTAGAGCCGGAACGAGCGCGCCCACGGCTGCCCGGACCGGCGGGCGACGACCACGACCACGGTGACGGCCACGACCAGCAGCACCGCGAACGGGTTGGTCGTCAGCGAGGCGGCCGTGGCGAGGCCGATCGCCCACAGCCACCAGGCCACCGGGTGCAGGTCGCGGGGCAGCCGGGCGTTCACGAGCCGCCTCCGGCTCGACGACGGCGGGCGGCGGCGGTGCCGGCCGCGCCGACCAGCAGGACGCCGACCGCGACCGGCGTCACCCAGACCGGCAGCCCTCCGGGGGCACGGGTGTGGCCCGCCTGCCCTGCCTGCCCCGCCTGTCCTGCTCGGGCTGCCTGCGTCGGCGCGGGCGTCGGCCCGCTCCCCCGGCCCGCGACCGGAGGCACCGCGGGGCGGAGCTCGGCCGCACCCCGCTGCCAGACCAGGCCGACGAAGCCGCCGTCGGGCACCTCCAGCGCGGAGGCCATCACGGTGGAATAGGTCCACTCGCCCGACGAGCCGTCGGACCACCACAGCGACCAGTAGGCGTCGGACGGCGGCGTGTTCACGCACGGGTCGTCGGCGGGCAGCCCGTCGACGCGGCACACGAACCCGGGCTGGCGCTGCACGTCGGTGAGCGCCAGCCCCGCGTCCGCGAGCACGGCGGCGGCATCGGAGCCGCCCCCGCCGGGGACGCAGGCACGCACGTCGTCGTGAGGCAGCCGGTGGAAGTCCACGACCACCGTGACCCCGTGGCCGGGCCGGCAGCCGTCGGCGGCCAGCGCGGGAGCGACCACGGGGGCGAGCGCGGGCAGCACTCCGGCCGCCGCCGCCAGCAGGGTGGCGGCGGCGAGGCGCGCGAGGCGGCCGCAGGAGGTCACGTCAGCAGCTGGCCTTCGCGGCGGCGCCGGCCGGCAGCCACTGCAGGGCAGGCACGGCCTGTGCGCTCGCCCGGCGGAACTGGTCCTGGGTCTTGGGCGTGATGCCCTTCGAGGCCGCGGCGGACAGCGCGGCGTCGTCGTACGCCACCGCGCCGACGTCGGCCTTCGCGGTGCCCGGGCAGTCGCGCAGCTGTCGGCCGGCG
This sequence comes from Nocardioides panaciterrulae, assembly GCF_013409645.1. Taxonomy (NCBI): domain Bacteria; kingdom Bacillati; phylum Actinomycetota; class Actinomycetes; order Propionibacteriales; family Nocardioidaceae; genus Nocardioides; species Nocardioides panaciterrulae. Next base: position 2,757,093 of record NZ_JACCBG010000001.1, read on the forward strand.
AGCCAGGTCGCCGCCTGCTCGGCCGCGTCGGTCTCGCCGAGGTCGCCGAGGACCCAGCCGGCCAGTCCGGTGCTGTTGCTGTTCGGGTCCTGGCCGACCGGCGCGCCGCCGAAGGACCCGTCGGCCGCCTGGACCCGCTCCAGCCAGGAGACGGCTCTCTGCACGGCCGCGGCCGCCTTCGGGTCGTCGGAGCCGTGGAGCGCGCGCACGGCGAACGCGGTCGCGTCCACGTCCGGGCTGCTCTTGGGGTCGGCGGCGCAGCCCTGGTCCTTGGCCTCCGGAGCCGGGAGGTCCAGCCGGAACCAGCCGTCGGGGCACTGCTGCTGCAGGAGGTACGTCGTCGCGTCGCCGGCCGCGTCGCTGTGCGCCCCGTCCAACGCCAGCACGGCGTACGCCTGGGCGATCGTGTTCGCGTAGTCCGCGGCGCCCTTCTGCTTCGGGTCGAGCTGGTCCTCGACCCGGCCGGTCGCGGCGCCCGACCCGGCGACCGTGCCCTCCAGCCGACTCACCAGGTCGAGCCCGCCGACGTCGGTGGGATCCTCGTCCATCGCCTCGGCCAGGACCGCTGCCTTGGCGGTGCTGCCGGCCGAGGTCAGGGTCCCGTAGCCCGGGGCGACGTAGGCCTTGATGTTCGACGCGAGGTGGTCGCCGACCTGCCGGACCGTGTCGTCCTGCTGACCGACCGCCTGCAGCGCGAGCGCCACGTCGACCGAGAGCCCCTGGTCGTCGACGTCGTACTGGTCGTTGTGCACGATTCCGTGCGGCGCCTGGGCCGCGAGCCAGGCGGCGCCGGAGGCGACCGCGGCGGTGTCGTGGGCGGGCCGGTCGGCCGGTTGCTGGCCCGGGTCCGGGTCCGACGACCCGCAGGCCGACAGGAGCAGGGCGAGCGCTCCGATCCCGGTTAGGGATGCGGTGCGCCGGAACGGGGACTGGTGGCGGTGCGACATGGGGTTCCTTCCCGCTGCACAACGGGAGGACCGAAGGCTGCTGCCCGCGGACACCACCCGCTGCTTTCCTCGACAGCGTGTAGTCAGGACGCGTCGCAGCAGGTGCTCCGGCTCGCAGCCCCGGATGCTCCGGGGCGGCCTACGGTTGCGGGTCAGCGCCGGACTCGGACCGGCTTCCCCTGCTACGGGCGTGATGATTGGTGGCCGCAGCCTACCAACGATCCGAGGCCCGCCTCTCGTGCCGTCCGTCACCACCCAGTACGCCGAGTCGGCGCAGCTTGACACCCCCAGTACGCCGAGTCGGCGCAGCTTGACGCCCCCAGCACACCGAGTCGGCGCAGCTTGACAGCCAATCCGTCAACGAGCGCCGACTCGGCGTACCCCTGGGCGTCAACGAGCGCCGACTCGGCGTACCCCTGGGCGTCAACGAGCGCCGACTCGGCGTTCCCCTGGGCGTCAACGAGCGCCGACTCGGCGTGCCCCTCGCCCAGCCCTGGGTGTCAACGAGCGCCGACTCGGCGTGCCCCTCGGGGGTCGGGCGGGGGCAGGGTCTGGGTCAGGGTCAGGGTCAGGAGAGCTTCTCGAGGATCAGCTCGCGCACCCGTCCGGCGTCGGCCTGGCCGCGCATCTCCTTCATCACCGCACCGATCAGCGCACCGGCCGCGGCGACCTTGCCGTCGCGGATCTTGTCGGCGACGTCTGGGTTGGCCGCGATCGCGTTGTCCACGGCCGCCCCGAGGGCGCCGTCGTCGGACACGATCGCCAGACCGCGCGCCTCCACGACCTCGTCGGGGGTGCCCTCGCCGGCCAGCAGGCCGTCGAAGACCTGCCGGGCCAGCTTGTCGTTGATCTTCCCCTCGTCGACCAGCGTCTGGACGCGGGCCACCTCCAGCGGGGTCACCGACAGCGCCGAGACCTCGACGCCCTGCTCGTTGGCGCGGCGGGCGAGCTCGCCGAGCCACCACTTCCGGGCGGCCTGCGGGGAGATCCCGGCGGCGATGGTCTGCTCGATCGAGCTGAGCGCCCCGGCACCCACGGTGTCGCGCATCTCGAGGTCGGAGAAGCCCCACTCGGCCTGCAGGCGGGCCCGGCGGGCGGTCGGGTTCTCCGGGAGGGTGCCGCGCAGCTGCTGGACCCACTCCCGCGACGGGGCGACCGGCACCAGGTCCGGCTCCGGGAAGTAGCGGTAGTCCTCGGCGTCGGACTTCTCCCGCCCGCTCGTGGTGATGCCGGTGTCCTCGTGCCAGTGCCGGGTCTCCTGGAGGATCGTGCGACCCTCCTCGAGCACCGCCGCGTGCCGCGACATCTCGTAGCGCACCGCGCGCTCGACCGAGCGCAGCGAGTTGACGTTCTTGGTCTCGGTGCGGGTGCCGAGCGTGCCCGATCCCTTGGGCGCGAGGGAGAGGTTCACGTCGGCGCGGATCGACCCCTGGTCCATCCGCGCGTCGGAGACGCCGAGGGCCACGATCAGGTCGCGCAGCTGGGCGACGTACGCCCGGGCGACGTCGGGGGCCCTCTCCCCGGCGCCGCGGATCGGCTTGGTGACGATCTCGATCAGCGGGATGCCGGCGCGGTTGTAGTCGACCAGCGAGTAGTCGGCGCCGTGGATGCGCCCGGAGGTGCCGACGTGCAGCGACTTGCCGGTGTCCTCCTCCATGTGGGCGCGCTCGATCTCGACCCGGAACGTCTCCCCCTCGCCCGCCTCGTTGGGCACGGTGACGTCCATGAACCCGTCGAAGGCGATCGGCTCGTCGTACTGCGAGGTCTGGAAGTTCTTCGGCATGTCGGGGTAGAAGTAGTTCTTCCGGGCGAACCGGCACCACTCCGCGATGTCGCAGTTCAGCGCCAGCCCGATCCGGATCGCCGACTCCACCGCCTTGACGTTGACCACCGGCATCGCGCCGGGCAGGCCGAGGCAGGTCGGGCAGACCTGGGTGTTCGGCTCGGCGCCGAACTCGGTGGGGCAGCCGCAGAACATCTTCGAGGCGGTGTTCAGCTCGACGTGGACCTCCAGGCCCAGCGCCGGGTCGAACTTCTCCAGCACCTGCTCGAACGGCACCAGGACGTCGGCGGTCATCGGACAGCTCCGTTCGTGGCGAGGGCCGGGGCGCGGTCGAGCAGCGGGCCACCCCACTTGTCGACCAGGGCCGCCTCGAGGGCGGCGCCGACGCGGTAGAGGCGGTCGTCGGCCAGGGCGGGGGCGAGCACCTGCACGCCGGCAGGCAGTCCGTCCTCGTCGGCGAGGCCGCTGGGCACCGAGATGCCCGGCACGCCGGCCAGGTTGGCGGGGATGGTCGCGAGGTCGTTGAGGTACATCGCGATCGGGTCGTCGAGCTTCTCGCCCAGCTTGAACGCCGTGGTGGGGGCGGTCGGCGAGACCAGCACGTCGGCCTTCTCGAAGGCGGCCGCGAAGTCGCGGCTGATCAGGGTCCGCACCTTCTGGGCCTGGCCGTAGTAGGCGTCGTAGTAGCCGCTGGACAGCGCGTAGGTGCCCAGGATGATCCGGCGCTTGACCTCGTCGCCGAAGCCGGCGTCCCGGCTCGCGCGCATGACCTGCTCGGCGGAGGGGTTGTCGGCGCCGTCGGGCAGCACCCGCCGGCCGTAGCGCATCGCGTCGAACTTGGCGAGGTTGCTGGAGGCCTCGGCCGGCAGGATCAGGTAGTACGCCGCCAGCGCGTGCACGAAGTGCGGGCAGCTGACCTCGACGACCTCCGCGCCGGCCTTGACCATCAGGTCGACCGACTCCTGGAAGCGGCTCAACACGCCGGGCTGGTAGCCCTCGCCGCCGAGCTCCCTGACCACGCCGACGCGGACCCCGGTGAGGTCGCCGGTGGCGCCGCGCCGGGCGGCGTCGACCAGCGGCGGCAGCGGCTGGTCGATGCTGGTGGAGTCCAGCGGGTCGTGGCCGCCGATCACCTCGTGCAGCAGCGCGGAGTCCAGCACGGTCCGGGTCACCGGGCCGGCCTGGTCCAGGGAGTTGGCCAGCGCCACCAAGCCGTAGCGCGAGACCCCGCCGTACGTCGGCTTGACGCCGACCGTGCCGGTGACCGCCCCGGGCTGGCGGATCGAGCCACCGGTGTCGGTGCCGATCGCCAGCGGCGCCTCGAACGCGGCGACGGCCGCGGCCGACCCGCCGCCGGAGCCGCCGGGGATCCGGTCCAGGTCCCACGGGTTGCGGGTCGGCCCGTACGCGGAGTGCTCGGTGGAGGAGCCCATCGCGAACTCGTCCATGTTGGTCTTGCCGAGGATCGGCAGCCCGGCCCGCCGCAGGCGCGCGACCACGGTGGCGTCGTACGGCGGGATCCAGCCCTCGAGGATCCGCGATCCGCACGTGGTGGGCAGCCCCTCGGTGGCCAGCACGTCCTTGACCGCGATCGGGACGCCGTCGAGCGCGGAGGCAGGTGAGCCGGCGGCACGGCGCTCGTCGGCGGCCCGGGCCTGAGCGAGCGCGCCCTCGGCGTCGACGTGGAGGAACGCGTGCACCCCGCCGGACGCGGCGGTGCCGTCGACCTCGGCGATCCGGTCGAGGTGCGCCCGGGTGATCTCGACGGAGGTGGTCTCCCCCGCCGCGAGCGCGTCGGCGAGCTCGGCGGCGGTGTGCCGCGTCAGCCCGCTCACTGCTCGTCCCCGAGGATGCGCGGGACGGCGAACCGCTGCTGCTCCTGCGCGGGAGCGCCGTAGAGCGCCTGCTCGGCGGTCAGGCCGGGTCGCACCACGTCGTCGCGGAAGACGTTGGTCAGCGGCAGCGCGTGGGAGGTCGGGGGGACATCGTCGCCGGCGACCCCGCGGATCGAGGCGACCGACTCGAGGATCACCGACAGCTGCGGTGCGAGGTGGTCGAGCTCGGCCTCGGAGAGGTCGATCCGGGCGAGGTCGGCCAGGTGCGCGACCTCGTCACGGGTGATATCGGGCATGGGCTCCATCCTAGGAGAGCCCGGGGCGGCCCCGGCGCGCGGCTCGGGGCCGGCCCTCACCGCCGCCACCGCCACCGCCCCGGTCAGAGCCCGGTCGGAGCCCCGTCAGAGCCTGATCGAAGCCCGGTCAGAGCCCGTCCGGCCCGCCCTCGAGCAGCCGCTTGAAGCCGTCCTCGTCGAGGATGGGGACGCCGAGCTGCTCGGCCTTGTCGGCCTTGGAGCCGGCGCTCTCGCCGACCACGACGTAGTCGGTCTTCTTCGACACCGAGCCGGCGGCCTTGCCGCCGCGGGCCAGGATCGCCTCCTTGGCCGAGTCGCGGCTGAAGTCGACCAGCGACCCCGTCACGACGACCGTGAGGCCCTCGAGGGTGCGCGGCACCGACGCGTCGCGCTCGTCGGCCATCGAGACCCCGGCCCGTTGCCACTTCTCGACGATCGCGCGGTGCCAGTCGACCCCGAACCACTCGATGACCGACTCCGCGATGGTCGGGCCGACCCCCTCGGCCGCGGCGAGCTGCTCCTCGGACGCGGCTCGGATCGCCTCCATCGACCCGAACTCGGTCGCCAGGGCCCGGGCGGCGGTCGGGCCGACGTGCCGGATGGACAGCGCCACCAGCACCCGCCACAGCGGCACCTCGCGGGCCCGGCCGAGGTTGTCGAGCAGCCGCTGGCCGTTGGCGCTGAGCACCGGGTGGTCCCCCTCCCCCTTCTTCGGCGCCCGGGTGAACAGCGGCGCCCGCAGCAGCGCGGCCTCGTCGAGGTCGAACACGTCCCCCTCGTCGGTGATCACCTCGGCCTCGAGCAGCGCCACCGCCGCCTCGTAGCCCAGCCCCTCGATGTCGAAGGCCCCGCGCCCGGCCACGTGGAAGACCCGCTCGCGCACCTGCGCGGGGCACTTCTGGTGGTTGGGGCAGCGCAGGTCCTTGTCGCCCTCCTTCTGCTGCACCAGGGTCGTGCCGCAGGCGGGGCAGCGGGTCGGCATCACCCACTCCGGCGCGTCGGCCGGCCGCAGCGGCAGCACCGGCCCGACGATCTCGGGGATCACGTCGCCGGCCTTGCGCAGGATCACGGTGTCGCCGGGGCGGACGTCCTTGCGCTTGACCTCGTGGGCGTTGTGCAGGGTCGCCATCTCCACCGTCGAGCCGGCCACCCGGACCGGCTCCATCACGCCGTACGGCGTGACCCGGCCGGTGCGGCCGGTGTTCACCTCGATCGCGAGCAGCCGGGCGTTGACCTCCTCGGGCGGGTACTTGTAGGCGATCGCCCACCGGGGCGCCCGGCTGGTGGACCCCAGCCGCCGCTGCAGCGCGACGTCGTCGACCTTGACCACGACCCCGTCGATCTCGTGCTCGACGTCGTGGCGGTGCTCGCCGTAGTGGGCGATGAACTCCTCGACCTCGGTGAGGGTGTCGAGGACCCGCACCCGATCGGAGGTGGGCAGGCCCCAGGCCCTCAGCGCGTCGTACGCACCGGACTGGGAGGCGGGCTCGAAGCCCTCCCGGGCGCCGATGCCGTGGCAGACCATGCCCAGCGCGCGGGTCGCGGTCACCCGCGGGTCCTTCTGGCGCAGCGACCCGGCCGCGGCGTTGCGCGGGTTGGCGAAGACCGGCTTGCCGGCGTCGGTCATCGCCTCGTTGAGGCGCTCGAAGGCCTCCACGGGCAGGAAGACCTCGCCGCGGACCTCCAGCAGCCGCGGGACGGGACGCTCGGCGGTGGCGGCCAGCCGGTGCGGCACCGAGTCGATGGTCCGGACGTTCGGGGTGACGTCCTCGCCGGTGCGGCCGTCGCCGCGGGTGAGCGCGCGCACCAGCCGGCCGTCCTCGTAGAGGATGTTGATCGCCAGCCCGTCGACCTTGAGCTCGCACAGCAGCGAGGGCTTCTCGACGCCGTCGCGGGCGAGGCGCGAGTACCACGCCTGGAGCTCCTCGGCCGAGAACGCGTTGTCGAGGCTCTCCATCCGCTGCAGGTGGTCGACCGCGGTGAACTCGGTCGAGACCGCCCCGCCGACCTTCTGCGTCGGGGAGTCCGGCGTGCGCAGCTCGGGGAACCGGCCCTCGAGCTCCTCCAGCCGCCGCATCCGCCGGTCGAAGTCGGCGTCGGAGAGCGTGGGCGAGTCGAGCACGTAGTAGCGCCAGCGCGCCTCGTCGACCTCCTCGGCCAGCCGGCGGTGCTCCTCGAGCGCCTCCTCGGGGGCCGGGCCGGTCGCCGGGTCGGTCGCCGGGGCGGGGGCGGTGTCGTGCTGGGTGTCCACGGCACCATCTTGCCCAACCCCGCCGACACCCATCCGCCACCCATCCGCCACTGGGTCCGCGGCGAACCACCTGCGTGGCTCCCCCGGAGACTCCCCCGCCCGCCCAGGCCCCGCACGCCCTGCCCCCGCACGCGCTGACCCGCCACGAGCCGGCCGGCCCTGCCGGCCCGCCCAGCGCGGTGGTGCTGCTGCTGCACGGCGGCAAGGAGCGCTCGACCCGGCCCGTCGACGGCCGCAGCGCCTCGTGGCGACGCGCCGCGGCGCTGCAGCGGGCGGTCGACCCCCGCCTCCACGCCGCCGGCGCGGCGACCTGGCTGCTGCGCTACTCCCAGCGCGGCTGGAACGGCGGCGCGTCCCCCGTCGCGGACGCCCGCGCGGCGCTGGCGGAGGTACGCCGGGTGCACGGACCCGTGCCGGTGGTGCTGCTGGGCCACTCGATGGGCGCCCGCACCGCCGTCCACGTGGCCGACGACCCGTCGGTGGTCGGGGTGGTCGGCCTGGCGCCGTGGTTCCCGCGGGACGAGCCGGTGGCCGCACTGGCCGGCAAGCTGCTGCTCGCCGCGCACGGCCGGCACGACCGGATCACGTCGTACCGCGCCACCGAGCGCTTCGTGGACCGCGCCCGTGGCGTCGCACGCCGGGCCGAGCTGCGCGACATGGGGCGGGTCGGCCACTACCTGCTGACGCGGGTGGCGGCCTGGAACGACGTCGCGGCCTCCGGGGTGCTCGACCAGCTGACCGCGGGTGGACCAGACCACCGGTGAGGCCGGAATCCGGCGGGAATGTCCCAGCGACCTACGCTGTTCGATGAAACGAAACGGTTTCGTTTCATCCCTGAAAGTCCCAGCGAGGAGCCGCCATGTCCACCCACGTCGACGCCACGGGTCCCACGCGGCCCCGGGTCGAGGGTGACCGTGAGCAGCAGATCCTCGACGCCACGCTCGCCGTGCTCACCGAGGTCGGCTACGACCGGCTGACGATGGACGCGGTGGCGAGCCGGGCCAAGGCCTCCAAGGCCACCCTCTACCGCCGCTGGAACGGCAAGGAGGCGCTGGTCGTCGAGGCGCTGCTCTCGGTGCACGACGTCGCCCCGCTGCCCGACACCGGCACCCTGCGCGGCGACCTGATCGCGTCGTTCTGCGGCCTGGGCGGGCTCACGGACGCGACGTCGGTCGGCACGTTCACCGCCGTGCTCACCGCGATCACCCACGACCCCGAGTTCGCCGACGCCTTCCGCACCCAGGTCATCGGGCCGAAGGCGCAGGCGTCCCGGACGGTCTTCGAACGCGCCCGGGACCGCGGCGAGATCCCGGTCGACGTCGACCTCGACCTGCTCGCCCCGTCCCTGGCCGGCATCGTGCTGCACCGGATCTTCCTCCTGGGCGAGGCCCCCGACGAGGCCCTGATCACCCGCGTGATCGACCAGATCATCCTTCCGGCCGCGACCGGCCGGCGCTGACCTCTCACCTCCAAGCAACCGAAGGACCCCCATGACCGACCTCAAGCAGGCCGAGGTGCGCGCACCCGGCCAGCACCGCCACCTGGGGTGGGCGCTCGTGCTCATCTCCGTGGCCCAGCTGATGGTGGTGCTCGACGGCACCATCGTGAACATCGCGCTCCCCTACATCCAGAGCGACCTGCAGATCTCCGACGCGAACCTGCGCTGGATCGTCACCGGCTACGCGCTCGCCTTCGGCAGCCTGCTGCTGCTCGGTGGCCGGCTCGGTGACCTCTACGGCCGACGCAGGATCTTCATGATCGGCCTCGTGGTCTTCGGCGTCGCGTCGCTGCTCGGCGGCCTGGCCGGCAACGAGGGCCTGCTGCTCGCCGCCCGGGGCCTCCAGGGACTCGGTGCCGCCCTCGCCTCGCCGGCGGCCCTGGCGCTGATCACCACGACCTTCCCCGCCGGCCCCGCGCGCAACCGGGCGTTCGCCGTCTACGCCGCGATGTCCGGCGTCGGCGCCGCCGTGGGGCTGCTGCTCGGTGGCTGGCTCACCGGCCTCGACAGCGTCTTCGGTCTCGGGGTCGAGGGCTGGCGGCTGACGCTGCTGATCAACACCCCGATCGGCATCGTCACCGCGCTGCTCGCGCCGCGCTTCCTCGCCGAGTCGGAGTCGCACCCCGGCGAGCTCGACCTGCCCGGCGCCGTCACCGGCACGCTCGGCGTGCTCGGCATCGTCTACGGCATCAGCCGCGCCGGCACCGACGGGTGGGGCGACACCTGGACCGTCGCCAGCCTCGCGGCCGGCCTGGTGCTCGTGGCCGCGTTCCTCGCGGTGGAGCGCCGGATCGCGCACCCGCTGCTCCCGGTCCGCGTGTTCGTCAACCGGACCCGCGCCGCGAGCTTCGTCGCGATGTTCTTCGCGCCCGCCGCGATGTTCGCGATGTTCTTCTACCTCAGCCAGTACATCCAGACCGTGATGGGCTACAGCCCGATCCAGGCCGGGGTCGCGTTCCTGCCGTTCTGCGTGGGACTCGTCGCCGCCGCGGGCCTGGCCTCGAACCTGGCGAACCGGATGGACCCGCGCTACCTCGCCGGCGCCGGCACGCTGCTGGCCGCGGGCGCGCTCTACGGCTTCTCGCGGCTGCCCTACGACACCACCTTCCCGGTGACCGACGTCCAGGGCAGCTACCTCGGCAACGTCTTCCCGTTCATCGTGATGATGTCGGTCGGCATGGGGCTGACCTTCGTGCCGCTGACCCTCACCGCCGTCCACCACCTGCGCTCGGAGGACTCCGGCATCGGCTCCGGGGTCCTGAACACCATGCAGCAGGTCGGCGGCGCGCTGGGTCTCTCGCTGCTCGGCACCATCGCCACCCAGACCATCAACGACCGGGTCCACCAGCTGTCCGCGGCGGCCCAGCAGGCGATGGCCGGCGGGGGCCAGCAGATGAGCGAGGCCCAGCAGAAGGCCGCGCAGGCGGTCGCCTCGCACCAGATCTTCACCGAGGGCGCGACCGACGCGTTCCTGCTCGGTGCCGGGCTGATGCTGGTCGCCTCGCTGGTCACCTGGGTGTTCCTCAACGTCAAGCACCAGGAGCTCGCCACCGACGGCCCCGAGGGCGCGGTGCACGTCGGCTGACGCTCGGCGCCGCGGCGCACGACGTACGACGGGGGCCCGGTCACCATGGGGGTGACCGGGCCCCCGTGCGTGGGGACCGACTCAGCCCAGCGCGGCCTCGATGGCCTTGATGAAGGCGGGCAGGTCGCCGGGGTTCCGGCTGGTGATCAGGTTGCCGTCGACCACGACCTCCTCGTCCACCCACTCGCCGCCCGCGTTGCGGACGTCGTCGGCGAGGCTGGCGTAGCTGGTCAACCGCTTGCCCCGGACCAGGCCGGCGGAGACCAGCAGCCACGGCCCGTGGCAGATGACCGCCAGCGGCTTGCCGGCCTCGGAGACGGCACGCACGGCCTCCCGGGCCTTCTCCTCGGTGCGGATGGTGTCGGCGTTGACGGTGCCGCCGGGGACGATCAGCGCGTCGACGGCCGACGCGTCGAGGTCGTCGAACGTGCCGTCGACCTCGATCTTCTGCGTCGGCTTCGTGTCCCCCTCGACGGCCTGGATGGGGTCGGTGCCGGTGGAGTAGATCCGCACCTCGGCGCCGGCCGCCCGCAGCGCGTCGCGCGGCTGGACCAGCTCGGCCTCCTCGAAGTGGTCGGTCGCGATGATCGCCACCTTCTTGCCGGTCAGGTCGCTCATGGAGTCTCCTCTCGGTCGGGCTGCTGTCCTGCTCTCCTTACCCGGCACCCGGGGTGCGGATGCGCCCGGCGCGGGCGGCGTCAGTCACTCAGGTGCCCGGCCGCGGCGCGCACGAGGGCGAGCGCCCGCCGGCTCCACGCGGTCGAGGCGCCGGCGAGCCCGCAGGCCGGGCTGAGCAGCAGCGAGTCGCCGGTCGTGGCCGGGTCCAGCCCGAGCATCTCCAGCCAGCGCAGCACCCGTTCGGTCACGGCCGCGTCGGTGGGCGGGTCGGCCGGGTCGGTGGCCGGCAGGACGCCGAGCACCACGGACTCCCCCGACTCGAGCGCCTCGGCGAGCTCGTCGTGGTCGGCCGCGCTCATCAGGTCCAGGTCGACCGAGAGCCCCCGGGCGCCCGCGCCCCGCAGCAGCCGCAGCGGCGTGCCGGCGGCGCAGGTGTGCACCCAGGGCTCGGCTCCCGCGCCGTCGACCGCCTCCAGGACCCACGCCAGCGTGGCCGAGGCCTCCGGCAGGTCCACGCTGCGATGCCGGTGGAACCCGGACGCGGTGGGCACCGAGCCGGCCAGCACGGCGCTCAGCGCCGGCTCGTCGACCTGCACCACGAGCCGCCGTACGCCGGGGACCCGGCGCCGCACGTCGCGCACGTGCTCGCGCAGGCCCTCCGCCAGGGCCTGGGCGAGCTCCCGGCGGGCACCCCGGTCGCTGAGCACCTTGTCGCCGCGGGGCTTCTCCACGGTGGTGGCCAGCGTCCAGGGACCGGTGACCTGGATCTTCAGCGCGCCCTCGTAGCCCTGGGTCTGCTCCTCGAGGCCGTCGAGGTCCTGGGCCAGCAGGCTGCGCGCGCGCCGGTGGTCGGCCCCGGAGCCGTCGTTGCCGGTGAGCCGCCAGCCGGCCGGCTGCAGGTCGGCGCCGAGCTCGCTGACCACGGCCAGCGCTCGCCCGGTCATGCCGGCGGGGGCGCCGCGTCCGGGGACCTCGGGGAGGTACGGCAGCCCGCTCGCGCCCAGCTCACCGAGCACGGCGCGCACCGCCTCGGCGTAGGCGTGCTGGGTGTCGCCGGGCATCGACCCGACGCCGGTCGCGCCGGTCATGCCGGGGGGCCCACCCGTTCGGTGGCGGCGATGGTGGCCGAGCCGACGACGCGGGTGCCGTCGTAGACCACCGCGGCCTGCCCCGGGGCGAGGCCGTACGCCGGGTCGAGCAGCTCGACCTCCACCCGGTCGACCGGGTCACCGCTGGTCGAGACCACGGCCCGGTGCTCGGTGCCGTGGGCCCGCAGCTGCACGGTCACGGCTGGCCCGTCGAGCCGGCCGGGCACGGTGCCGCACCAGCGCGGCCGGATGCCCTCGAGGCGCCGGACCGCGAGCCGCTCGCGGGCGCCCACGGTGACGGTGCCCGAGACGGGCTCGATGTCGAGCACGAACCGCGGCCGGCCGTCCGGCGCGGGCCGGCCCAGGCGCAGGCCACGGCGCTGGCCGATGGTCAGCCCCAGCGTCCCGTCGTGGTGGCCGACCACCTCACCGGTGGCCTCGTCGACGACGTCGCCCGGTGGGTTCGCGACCCGGTCGCCGAGCTTCTCGCGCAGCCAGCCGGCGTGGTCCCCGTCGGCGACGAAGCAGATGTCGTGGCTGTCGGGCTTGTCGGCGACCAGCAGGCCGCGCTCGGCGGCCTCGCGGCGCACGTCCTCCTTGCGCGAGCCCCCCAGCGGGAACAGCGAGTGGGCGAGCTGCTGCTGGTCGAGCACGCCGAGGACGTAGGACTGGTCCTTGCCGGGGTCGACCGCCCGGTGCATCTCGACCAGCCCGTCCGGCCCGGTCCGCAGCTGGGCGTAGTGGCCGGTGACGACCGCGTCGAAGCCGAGGGCCAGCGCCCGGTCGAGCACCGCGGCGAACTTGATCTTCTCGTTGCACCGCAGGCAGGGGTTGGGGGTCCGGCCCGCGGCGTACTCGTCGACGAAGTCCTCGACGACGTCCTCGTGGAAGCGGTCGCTGAGGTCCCAGACGTAGAACGGGATGCCGATCACGTCGGCGGCGCGCCGGGCGTCGTTGCTGTCCTCGATCGTGCAGCAGCCCCGCGCCCCCGACCGGTAGGACTGCGGGTTGCGCGAGAGCGCCAGGTGGATGCCGGTGACGTCGTGGCCCGCCTCGGCGGCGCGGGCGGCCGCCACGGCGGAGTCCACGCCGCCGGACATGGCTGCAATGACCCTCATCGAGGCCCCGTCAGCGTCTCGCCGCGCGGGCTCGCTCGACGACCGGCGTGATCGCCTCGACCAGGGCGTCCACGTCGGCCTGCGTGGAGGTGTGGCCCAGCGTGAAGCGCAGCGAGTGGCGGGCGGACTCCTCGTCGCAGCCCATCGCCAGCAGCACGTGGGAGGGCTGCGGGACGCCGGCCGAGCAGGCCGAGCCGGTGGAGCACTCGATGCCGCGAGCGTCCAGCAGCATCAGCAGCGAGTCGCCCTCGCAACCCGGGAACCCGAGGTGGGCGTTGCCCGGCAGCCGGTGCACCGCTCCCCCGTCCAGCGGGGCGCCGTCCGGCGCGGGCCCGTCCAGCGCGGCCCCGTGCAGGTGGGCGTCCGGCACCGCCTCCAGAACCCGGTGCACCAGGTCGTCGCGGAGCGCGCCGACCCGGGCGGCGTGGTGGGGCTGGTTCTTGACCGCCAGCTCGACGGCGGCCGCGAACCCGGCGATCGCCGGGGGGTCGATGGTGCCGCTGCGGATGTCACGCTCCTGGCCCCCGCCGTGCACGAGCGCGGTGACCGCGACCTCGCGCCGGACGATCAGCGCGCCCACGCCGTAGGGCCCACCGACCTTGTGCCCGGTCAGGGTCAGCGCGTCGACGCCGGACGCGGCGAAGTCGACCGGCACCGACCCGACGGCCTGCACCGCGTCGGTGTGCACCGGGATGCCGTGCTCCGACGCGATCGCCACGACCTCGTCCAGCGGCTGCAGCGTGCCCACCTCGTTGTTGGCCCACATCACCGAGACCAGCGCGACCGAGCCGGGGTCGCGCTCGACGCAGGCGCGCAGGGCGCCGACGTCGAGCCGACCCCGGGCGTCGACGGGCAACAGCTCCACCTCGGCGCCCTCGCGCTCGGCCAGCCAGTGCAGGGGGTCCAGGACGGCGTGGTGCTCCACCGCCGTGGTCAACAGGCGGGTGCGGCCCGGGTCGGCCGCCCGGCGGGCCCAATAGATGCCCTTGAGCGCGAGGTTGTCCGCCTCGGTGCCGCCGGAGGTGAACACGATCTCCCCGGGCCGGCACCCCATCACCCGGGCGATCGTCTCCCGGGACTCCTCCACGATCCGGCGGGCCTTGCGCCCGGAGGCGTGCAGCGAGCTCGGGTTGCCGACCTCGAGCAGGTGCCGGGTCATCACCTCGACCGCCTCGGGACGCATCGGCGTGGTGGCGGCGTGGTCGAGGTAGACCGTCGGGGTGGACGTCGCGATTGACATGGCAGCGACCAGAGTACGGCGCGACCGGTCGCCGCGCCCAACCGGTTCAGCCGCTGCACTGCTCCACGCCACTGACCAGCCAGCCGCCGTCGAAGTGCTCCACGTAGACCGCGCGGACGATCTCGCCGTCGTCCTTGACGACCAGCCAGCTGGGCTCGCCGTGCGGCGTGCGGCGCGCCGGGACGACGTGGGTGCCGGCGTCGACGTACCTCGCCATCGCGGCCCGCCGGCTGGGCGCGCCGTGGCTGTCCGCGGCGTAGTCGATGACCGACCGCGAGTGCGTGGCGCAGCCCTGCGCCGGCCAGTGCGGAACCGGCGCGGGCGACGGGGACGGGGCCTGCGACCGTCCGGGAGACCGCCCGGCCTCCCCCGCGTCCGTGGTCGTCGTGGCACTCCCGCAGGCGCTGAGCACCACCGCGAGCGCGGCGAGCCCGGCCAGTCGCACTCTTCTCGGCTGCCTTCCCATGCTTCCCCTCCCGGCTCGGACCGTCCGGTGCCTGATGATCGGACGAGCCGGAGCACCGGCCGGTTCCCTCAGCCCGGGCGCTCCGGCCGCGCGTGGCCGGGGTGCAGGCGGCGTACGGCGGCGCGCAGCCACTCCTGCTCGGCCCGGCCGAGCCGCGGCCAGGTGACCTCGAGGTCGGCCCGGTCCTTGGGCCGGTTCTTGGGCCGGTCCTTGGGCCGGTCGAAGGCCTCCCACGGACCGTAAGGCCGCTGGAACTCCCGCTCCTCGGCGTCCTCCTCGGGCGTGGGCTGCCAGCTGGTCACCGCGTGACGCTACCGCGGCCTCACTCCGCCACCCGTCACAGCAGCACCAGGTCGTCGCGGTGGACCACTTCGCGTTCGTAGCCCGCGCCCAGCTCGCGCTTGAGCTCGTGGGAGCTGCGGCCCAGCAGCTGCGGGACCTCCGCGGCGTCGAAGTTGACCAGTCCGCGCGCGACGGGCATCCCGCCGGGGTCGCACAGGTCGACCGGGTCCCCGGCGACGAAGGAGCCCTCGCTGCCGGTCACGCCGGCGGCCAGCAGCGAGGCCCGGCGCTCGACGACCGCGCGCACCGCGCCCTGGTCGAGGTGCAGGCTGCCCCGGGGCTCGGTCGCGTGCGCCAGCCACAGCAGTCGGGTGGGCCGGCGCCGTCCGTGGGCGTGGAAGAGGGTGCCGACGGACGCACCCGCGACGGCCTCCCCCGCGTTGGCGGCCGAGGTGAGCACGACGGGGATGCCGGCACCGGTGGCGATCCGGGCCGCCTCGACCTTGGTCTGCATGCCGCCGGTGCCGAGGCCGCCGGCGCCGGTGCTCCCGATGCGCAGCTGCTGCAGCTGCTCGGGGTGGACCACGTCGGAGACCAGCGAGCTGTCCGGGTGGGCCGGGTCGGCGTCGTACAGGCCGTCGACGTCGGAGAGCAGCACCAGCAGGTCGGCGTGCACGAGGTGCGCCACGAGCGCGGCGAGCCGGTCGTTGTCGCCGAAGCGGATCTCGGAGGTCGCCACGGTGTCGTTCTCGTTGACGATCGGGAGCACGCCGAGCTCCAGCAGCTTGGCGAAGGTCTGGTAGGCGTTGCGGTAGTGCGCGCGGCGGGTGACGTCGTCGACGGTGAGCAGCACCTGCCCCGCGATCACGCCGTAGCGGGCGAGCTCCTCGGTGTAGCGGTGCACCAGCAACCCCTGGCCGACCGAGGCCGCGGCCTGCTGCGCCGCCAGGCCGCGTGGCCGGCGCGCCAACCCGAGCGGAGCCAGGCCGGCGGCGATCGCGCCGGAGGACACCAGCACCACCTCCCGGCCCCGGGCGCGTAGCCCGGCCAGGACGTCGACCAGCCGGCTGACCCGCTCCGGGTCGATGCCGCCCGCGGCGGTGGTCAGCGACGAGGAGCCGACCTTGACCACGACCCGTCGGGCGTCGGTGACCTCCCGCCGCGAGCTCACTCCGCCGTCCCCGGGTCTTCCTCGAGCCAGTCCGGGTCCTCCCTGGTACCGATCTCGTACGACGTGGGTCCGTGCCCGGACCCGCCTCGCGCGGGCCCATCGAGCCGGCGGGCCACGTCGGCGCGGGTCTCGCCCTCCTCGCGGTCCTCCATCGCCTCGTCGATCGCGCGGCGGCGGCGGGCCGCAGGCCGGGAGTGGTCGAAGCGCTGGTCCTCGCCGCGGCGGCCCAGCATCTCCGCGACCGCGTCGATGCCCGGCTTGAAGTCGAACACCACCGCGTTGTCGGGGTGGCCGATGAGGACCGCGTCGCCCTCCTCGGCGCCCAGCTCGAGCAGCCGGCTCTCCACCCCGAGGCGGTTGAGCCGGTCGGCGAGGAAGCCGACGGCCTCGTCGTTGCTGAAGTCGGTCTGGCGGACCCAGCGCTCGGGCTTCTCGCCCCGCACCCGCCAGCCCTCGCCGGTCGCCTTGACGGTGAAGTCGTCGGCGCCGTCCGCGGAGGCGGGTCGCAGCACGATCCGCTTGGCCTCCGCGACCGGCTTGTCGGCTCGGGCCTGCGCGACGATCTCGGCCATCGCGAAGGTCAGCTCGCGCAGCCCCTCCCCGGACGCGGCCGAGACCGGGAACACCCGCAGCCCGCGCTCCCGCAGTTCGTCGATGACGAACTCGCCGATGTCCCGCCCGTCGGGGACGTCGACCTTGTTCAGCGCCACCAGGCGGGGCCGGTCCTCCAGCCCGCCGTACCTGCTGAGCTCGTTCTCGATGATGTCGAGGTCCTCGACCGGGTTGCGGCCCGGCTCGATGGTCGCGGTGTCGATGACGTGCACGATCGCGGCGCAGCGCTCGATGTGCCGCAGGAAGTCGTGGCCCAGGCCCCGCCCGTCGCTGGCGCCCTCGATCAGGCCGGGGACGTCGGCGACGGTGAAGGTGAGGTCGCCGGCGGTGACCACCCCGAGGTTGGGGACCAGGGTGGTGAACGGGTAGTCCGCGATCTTCGGGCGGGCCCGCGAGATCGCGGCGATCAGGCTGGACTTCCCGGCGCTCGGGAAGCCGACCAGGCCGATGTCGGCGACAACCTTGAGCTCGAGCACGATCTCCAGCTCGTCCCCCGGTTCGCCGAGCAGCGCGAACCCCGGGGCCTTGCGCTTGGACGAGGCCAGGGCGGCGTTGCCGAGTCCGCCGCGCCCGCCCTGGGCGATGACCAGCTCGGTGCCGATCCCGACCATGTCGGCGAGCACGGTCCCCTCGGCGTCGCTGACCACCGTGCCCTCCGGGATCGGCAGCACCAGGTCGGCGCCGTGGGAACCGTTGCGGTGGCTGCCGGCGCCGTGCCCGCCGTGCTCGGCACGCCGCTTCGGGCTGTGGTGGTAGTCGAGCAGCGTGGTCACGTTGGGCTCGACCCGCAGGATCACCGAACCGCCGGGGCCGCCGTTCCCGCCGTCGGGGCCGCCGAGCGGCTTGAACTTCTCGCGGTGCACCGACGCGACGCCGTTGCCGCCGCGGCCGGCGCTGACGTGCAGCGTCACCCGGTCGACGAAGGTCGGGACAGCCATGGGGGGGTTCCTATCAGCCGGAGGGTTCGATCGGATCGGGCCCGGGTGCGGCCCGGGTGAGGCGGTTCGGGACGAAATGTCGAAGGGCGTCCCCGGTGACCAGGGACGCCCTTCGATGAAGTTCAGGTGGTGAGCGTCAGTCACTCACCCGGGACGATGTTGACGACCCGGCGACCGCGCCGGGTGCCGAACTCGACCGCACCCGCGACCAGCGCGAACAGCGTGTCGTCACCGCCGCGGCCGACGCCGCTGCCCGGGTGGAAGTGGGTGCCACGCTGGCGCACGATGATCTCGCCCGCGTTGACCGCCTGGCCACCGTAGCGCTTGACGCCGAGCCGCTGCGAGTTGGAGTCGCGACCGTTCTTGGTGGACGCCGCGCCCTTCTTGTGTGCCATTTCGAGTCCTTAGGTGTCTGCTGGGCCTGGTGCGAGCCCGGAGGCTCAGAGGGAGATGTCGGTGACCTTGACCTGGGTGTACTTCTGACGGTGACCCTGGCGCTTCTTGTAGCCGGTCTTGTTCTTGTACTTCTGGATGACGATCTTCGGGCCCTTGGTGGCGCCGAGCACCTCGACGGTCACGGCGGCCTTGTCGAGGCCGGTCGCGGTGACCTGCTCGCCGTCGACGACCATGACCACAGGCAGCGTCACCGTCTCGCCGACGGTCGTCGCGACCTTGTCGATCTCGATGACGTCGCCCACGGCAACCTTCTGCTGCTTGGCGCCAGCGCGCACGATCGCGTACACCGCGGTCTCCTTCGTCGAAACTTCTTGGCTTGCGTCTGTTGGTCTGGGGCGGGTCGCACACACCGAGGCTCAGGAGTTCGGGCCGGCAACGTGACTACGGAGAACCGCCGCACAGAGAGGGCGCGCCGTGGCGCACCGAAGGTCAATACTACGGATCGCGCCCGGTCACCGCAAAACGGTGCCCCGTTGGGGATGACCGGGCGCGTCCTTGCTCAGCGCTTGCGCGAGCCCTTCTTCTTGATCGGCACGTGCTCGACGTGCGCCTCGAGGTGCGCGTCGTCGGCGTTCTCACCGTCCCCGGCCGCGCCGGGTTCGCTCAGCGCGGTGCCGGGCTCCACGGCCCCGTGCTCCGGCGGCGCGCCGACGGAGCCGACGCTGCCCGGCCCCGACGGCCCGGAAGCAGCGGACGTCGGAGGCCCGGCCGGACGGGTGGCGCGGCGGCCGCGGGTGCGGGTCACCACCTTGGGGCGCTCCACCGGGGCGGCCTGCTCCACCGGGGCAGCCTGCTCGACCGGCTCGGTCGCGACCGGGGCCGCGACCGGGGCCTCCAGCACGACCGGCTCGGGGGCAGGCAGGTGCTCGGGCTGCCCCGCCGGCCGGCTCGCGGTCCGGCGGGTGCGGGTGCGGGTCACGACCTGCGGGCGCGCCGGCTCGGCGGCCGGCTGCGGCGAGGCCTCCGCGGCGGGCTGGGCCGGCTCGAGCGCCTCCGGAGTCGCCTCCTCGGCCTGGGCGGCCTGCGCCGGTGCGGGCGTGGAGGCGGCGGGGGCCTGCCGACCCCTCGACCGGCCGTCACGAGGCTGCCCGTCCCCCGACTGGCCGTCGTGGGGCTGGTTGTCGTGGGGCTGGTTGTCGTGGGGCTGGCCGTCGCTCGACGCCTCGACCGGCTCCTCGGCGGCACGCTCGGCTGCGTGCTCCTTGGCCATGGCGGCGACGTCCTTCGGCGAGGGCGCCTTGTGGTCGTGGTCGTGGCCGTCCGAGCTGCGGGCCTGCTCGTTCTCGGCCTCCTGACCCCGGCCACGGCCACCCCGGCTGCGGCGGCCGCTGCTGCTGCTGCCGCCGCTGCGGCGGGACTCGTCCTCGCCGCGCTTGGGCTCGACCGGCGCGTCCTTCACGACCACGCCGCGGCCGTGGCAGTGCTCGCAGTTCTCGCTGAAGGCCTCGAGCAGGCCGGTGCCGATCCGCTTGCGCGTCATCTGGACCAGGCCGAGCGAGGTGACCTCGGCGACCTGGTGACGGGTGCGGTCGCGACCCAGGCACTCGACGAGCCGCCGCAGCACCAGGTCGCGGTTGGACTCCAGGACCATGTCGATGAAGTCGACGACGATGATGCCGCCGATGTCGCGCAGCCGCAGCTGCCGGACGATCTCCTCGGCCGCCTCGAGGTTGTTCTTGGTGACGGTCTCCTCGAGGTTGCCCCCGGAGCCGGTGAACTTGCCGGTGTTGACGTCGACGACCGTCATCGCCTCGGTGCGGTCGATGACCAGGGAGCCACCGGAGGGCAGCCAGACCTTGCGGTCGAGGCCCTTGGCGATCTGCTCGTCGATCCGGTACGCCGCGAAGACGTCCTTGCCACCCTCGCCGTCGTACCGCTCCAGGCGCTCCTCGAGGTCGGGGGCGACGTGGGTGACATACCCCTGCACGGTGTCCCACGCGTCGTCGCCCTGGATGACCAGCTTGCCGAAGTCCTCGGTGAACAGGTCGCGGACGACCTTGAGGGTGAGGTCGGGCTCGCCGTAGAGCAGCTTGGGGGCGCTGCCGGACTTCGCGTTCTTCTCGATGTCCTCCCAGCGCGCCTTGAGCCGCTCGACGTCCCGGGTCAGCTCGTCCTCGCTGGCACCCTCGGCGGCGGTGCGCACGATGACACCGGCGCTGTCCGGCACGATCTCCTTCAGCAGCGCCTTGAGCCGGTTGCGCTCGGTGTCGGGGAGCTTGCGGGAGATGCCGCTCGTGGTGCCGTCCGGCACGTAGACCAGGAACCGTCCGGCGAGGCTGACCTGGCTGGTGAGCCGGGCGCCCTTGTGGCCGATCGGGTCCTTGGTGACCTGCACCAGCACCGGCTGGCCGGAGGTGAGCACGGACTCGATCTTGCGCGGCTGGCCGTCACGGTGGCCCAGCGCGGACCAGTTCACCTCACCGGCGTAGAGCACCGCGTTGCGGCCCTTGCCGATGTCGATGAAGGCGGCCTCCATCGAGGGCAGCACGTTCTGCACCCGGCCGAGGTAGACGTTGCCGATCAGCGAGGTCTGCGACTCGCGGGCCACGTAGTGCTCGACGAGGACCTTGTCCTCGAGCACCGCGATCTGCGTGAGCTCCTCGTGCTGGCGGATGACCATGACCCGGTCGACGGCCTCGCGGCGCGCCAGGAACTCGGCCTCGCTGACGATCGGGGCCCGGCGTCGGCCGGCCTCGCGACCCTCGCGGCGACGCTGCTTCTTGGCCTCGAGTCGGGTCGAGCCGGAGACCGCGGTGATCTCGTCCTCCGCCGAGCGCTGGCGGCGGACCCGGGTGACGGTGCTCGACGAGTCGTCGGTCGAGCCGTCGCCCGAGTCGTCCCCGGAGCGGCGACGGCGCCGGCGGCGGCGGGATGTGCCCTCGCCCGACTCGCCCTCGGCCTCCTTGTCGGAGCCCTCGGAGTCCTTCGGCTGGGTCGCGCCGGTCTCGCCCTGCTCGTCGTGGTGGTCGTGGTTGTCCTGGCCGGCGTTGTCCCCGTCGCCGGACTTGCGGCGCCGACGGCCCCCGCGGCGGCGACGACGACGGCCGCCACCCTCGGACTCCTGCTCGCCGGACTGGTCGCCGGACTCCTCGGTGACCCCGGAGGACTCCTCCGCGGTGGCGGTCCCGGCCTCGTCCTCGTCCTCGGCGGAGGCGGTGGCCTCCTCGACGTCGGGCTGGTGCTGCTCGGGCCGGCCGGCCTTGGCCTTGGGCTGCCTGCCCTCGGACTGCTTGGCCTCGGCCTGCTTGGCCTCGGACTGCTTGGCCTCGGACTGCTGGCCCCGGCCCCGCTTCGGCT
This sequence comes from Nocardioides panaciterrulae, assembly GCF_013409645.1. Lineage (NCBI taxonomy): Bacteria > Bacillati > Actinomycetota > Actinomycetes > Propionibacteriales > Nocardioidaceae > Nocardioides > Nocardioides panaciterrulae. The sequence continues at coordinate 2,778,574 of NZ_JACCBG010000001.1, forward strand.
TGGTCTCAGCGGACTCGGGGCCGGCCTCGATGACGGCGGCTTCGGTCTCGCCGGCTGCGGTCTCGACGCTCTCGTCCTGCGCGGCCTCGGCGGGCTCGACCGGCGGCTTCGTGGTCTTGCGGGCGCGTCGCGCGGGCGCCTTCTTCGTGGGCTCGGGAGCCTGGAAGAGCACCATCGGGGCCGCGGCGACGGACGTCGCGGCCTCGGTCTCCTCGGTCTCCTCGGCGTCCTCGGCCGCAGCGATCAGGACGTCCTGCGCCGGGTCGGTCGGCTCCGCGGGGGCGGCGGCCTTCTTGGCCGCGCTCTTCCGGGTCGTGGTCTTCTTCACCGCGGCCTTGCGGGCGGTCTTCTTCGCGGCTGCCTTGGGGGGCTCAGCCTCCGCGCCGGGCACCTGCGCCTCGCCCGCGTCGACGAGCAGGGGGTCGTCCGTGGCGTCGGGCTGCTCAGCGGGAGCGGTGGCCTTCTTGGCCGCGCTCTTCCTCGTGGTGGTCTTCTTCGCCGGCGCCTTCTTGGCGGCGGCCTTCTTGGCCGTCGTCTTCTTGGCGGCCTTCTTCGCCGGCGCGGACGTCACCGGGGCGCCGTCGGCGACCTCCGGTTCCGTGGTGGTGCCTGCGGGCTGGAGTTCGTCGGGCATGTACTGCTCCTCGACCCGGCGCCGTGGCACCGGGCGTGTCGGACGCCGTGGACCCGGTCAGGCTGGGCCGACGGCGCAAAGCCTTCGGTGGCGGCGACACCCTCCGCAGTGCGTCACTGGAAGCACATCGCCCACCTGCCGCGGTCGCCGGGCGCAGTCCTGGGACTGCCAAGGTCCGCTGTCACCGAACCTCTGCCGCGTCGCGGTCTGGCGAGGACGTGTCCCACTGTGCCGACCCGCGAGCGGGACGGCGAGAACGTCGTCGGATCGACTGGTGCACGGCAAGCCGTACGTCGTCGACCACGGCGAGTATCGCACACGGCCCCCGATTCGCCCCTATACCGACGAGTGCAGCGGGTCGCCGACCGAACCGGTCGTCTCGTCCAGGGGGCCCTGGGCCAGGCGGGTCAGCAGCGGCGCCCCCCCCACCACCAGCCCGGAGACCCGGGCCAGCCCGGACAGCACGTCGTCGGGGCGTACGGCGGGCACGGCGTGTCGCAGCACCAGGTCGAGGCGCGCTCCGCGCTCGGACGGCGCCGCCGCGAACGAGACCACCGCGGCCCGGCAGTCGAACTCCCGCAGACCCTTCTTGGTCATCCGCTCGACCCGCACCGAGTCCGTGGCCAGGAACTGCTCCACCGCGGCGGAGGCATCGGCCAGCGGCGCGGCCACGTCCAGCTCCCAGTGGCTCGCCTCGAGACGGTCTGCCAGGGAGCCGCCGGAGGCTTCCACGACCTCGAGGATGTCCAGCCCGTCGGGCAGGGCCTCGGCCAGGGCTCCGTGGACCTCGTCGACGCTCACGACCTCGGCCAGCCCGATCTCGAGGTACTCCGCCTCGCTCGCGGAGCCGGTCGGCGCCGCTCCGGCGTACGAGATGCGCGGGTGGGGGTTGAAGCCGGAGGAGTAGGCCATGGGCACCCGGGCCCGGAAGACGGCGCGCTCGAAGGCCCGACTGAAGTCGCGGTGGCTGGTGAAGCGCATGCGGCCACGCTTGGCGTAGCGGATCCGCAGTCGCTGGACGGGCGGGGCCTGCTGCTCGGGCTGTTGACGCACCGCAGCAGGCTAGAGGGCTTGGCGCGTCAGGGCCTCATCCGGCGGCGTCGGAAGCCGCGCCGAGCCTCATTCTCGTCGGGGTCTCCACCGGATCCACGCCTGTTCGACGCCGTGTCTGGGTGGGGGTCGGAACTCCGGGCGCCCGTCGGCGGGATCGAGGCGGACCTGCCAGGGGGTGTGGTGGAGGACCCGGTGGTGGTGGCCACACAGCAGCACCAGGTTCGGCAGGGAGGTGGGACCGCCGTCGGCCCAGTGATGGATGTGGTGGGCCTGGCACATCACCGGTGGCCGGGTGCAGCCGGGGAACGCACAATGCGCGTCGCGGCAGACGAGCGCGGTCCACAGCGCGGCGGTGACCAGCCGGTTGGCCCGGCCCACGTCCAACACCTGGCCCAGGGTGCCGAGCACGACGGGGATCACGTCGGCGTCGCAGGCCAGCCGCCGGACCGCGGCGGGTGAGAGGTGCCCACCATCCTCGGTCGTCCCGCCATCTGTCCCGCCGGGGCTCCGTGATCTGAGCTGGGTGCGTAGCGAGTCCAGGTCGGTGGTGACCGCGAGCCGGGGCCGGGCGCCGTGGCACTCGGGCGGCAGATCGGTGCCCAGCGCGTGCTGGGCGACCTGGACGAGGGCGTCCCACATCCGGGTGCCGTGGTCACGCGGGTCGGTCTGCACCTGCTCGTCGGGGTGGTCGGGGTCGAGGGCGGGGGCGGGCTTGGTCAGCGGCAGCAGGGCGGCCTTGAGGATCGCGGCGTCCTCCACGGTCCCGCGGCCCTTCAACCACGCCCCACCCGCACCGTCGTCGGTGATCGAGAGGAACCGGTGCAGGTGGGCGGCGCGTTCCTCGCGGTCGAGCTTCTGCTGCTGGCGGCGTTCCTCGCCGTCTGGGTCGACCACCGCGGCGATCTTCTTGCCCACCACCGCCAGCGCGGTGGCATCCAACCTGGCAGCCTCCGCCAGCAGCACCTGCTCGGCGCGGCAGCGCAGGGCCTCGTCGTGGGGCAGCGCGTCGACGGCGTCGACGATCACCGCCGCCTGCTCCGGCGACACCTCCCCACGGGTCAGCGCGACGTGGGTCGCGGTCCGCTCGCCCACGAGCACCGGCGCCTGCCGCACCACTCGCCGCCCCGACCGGCGGTGCCGGCCCGCGGTGTGGGTGAACCAGTCCCCGGTCGACCCCCACGCCAACTCCCGCTTCGCGACACCGCGGGCTTCGACCTCCGTCACGATCGAGGCCTGCACCGCGGCCAAGTGAGAGCGCAGAACCTCGATCTGCTCGTTCGCCGCCACCAGCTCCTCGCCCGACCGGGCCGCCCACAGCACACCATCGACATCCCCGACCAGGGCGTTGGCCGCCGCGACCACGCCCGCGGGGCTGGTCGGTGCGAGGGTCGGCGGCTGCTCCATGAGACGACTCAACCAGCGACCACCGACGGTCAGAGCCCCTCCGGACGGGTTACCCACAGGCCCTAGATCACGAAACGATAACGGTTGGCTTCCGCAATCGGTTGACACATAGACGCTGACTTCGAGGGCCCGCAGCACGGGTTCGCGGCCGGGTGATCGCCCAGGCGGTGGTCGCGGTCGGCTCCCGGGTCGCCTATGTGCACCGCCCGCACCGCGCGGGCCGGCGCCGCCGACCGGGCGCTCCGCTCAGTCGATGACTGTGACGCCTGCTTCAAGCTCGTGCGGAAGTGGCAGACGAATACCGTCTTGACCTGGATGGTCCGCCACGCGGGGATCCGCGAGGACCTCGTGACCCGGCGGCCCCGGCACCTGCCGAAGTCGATCGGCGGGCTCGAGGCTGTCGGGTGGGACGACAAGCAGCCGACCTTCCGACCCATCCGGCACGCCTGGCGCGTCGAGGTCGCCCACGGCCGCCTTGGCCGTTCCTGCCGGCTGGCGAAGTCGTTCGAGAACACCACCGCCTCAGCCACCGGCTGGCTCCAAGTCGCCTGCATCGCCACCACGCTGCGCCACCTGCCCCGAGAGCAGACCCACCGGCGCCCAGCACTGCAGCCTGACCGGTCGACCCCTGACCAAGCGCGCGGATTGCGGCATTTGAGTGCGACTCGAATCGTGCCCAAAGGTCAGGGTGTTCTTGAACCTGCTTCGCGTTTGTGCGAGCAGCTCGGGCGGCACGGGACATTCGGCTCTCTTTCCGTCCCCCTCGTCCGCCTAGCGTGGCCGATGCGAGGACGCCCCTGCCCTCGGACCACGCAGACGGCGGCAGGGCGGCCGTAGGACAAGGAGGGAATCCGTGCGTTTCGTAATGAACCTCGCAATCAGCCTGCTCGCCACGATCGCTCTGGTCACGACGGCGGCCGTGGCATCTGCGGAGTCCGTCGCCGTGCAGGACCCCAAAGGCGACGCACCACGGGCCATTGACGTCACCCGGATCCGCGTGGACAACGCGCAGCACGCCGTACGGATCCATATGCACTTCGCAGACCTGCACAGGTCCCGCGTCCGATTGGTCAGGTCGGAGCTGGATGTCGGCAAGCTACTCGGTCGGGGGTACGTGATCGTCTTCAAGCGACGTGCACACGGCGGGTTCGCCAAGCGGCTGTCGTGGGTGCGGCTCTACGCCGAAGGCGGCACGACACTGCCCCCGTGTGCCCGGTTGAAGCTGACTTGGGCAAACGACCGGGCCGACATCCGCCTCCCACGTTCCTGCATGAGCAAACCCCATGACGAACGGGTCCGAGCGAACGTCATGCTTGTGAGCCTCACCCACAAGCGAGACAGGGTCCCGAACAAGTTCCTGAGCTTCAGTCCGTGGGTGTCACGCGGCTGACCGAGTATCCACCGCCGCGTAAGCGATAACCGCTCATCGGCTACAGATCCGGTAAGCAGCCGGATTCAGGCCTCGACCCCAAATGGGACACACCTAGTTAGCTGGCCACGATCCGGTCCGCAATCAAGGACCGCTCCCAACTACTGCGCAACACCGTGCGGACCAGCCGGCTGCGGGACCTGACGCCTGCACCGCCGCGGTCGGGGCCAGGTCGACGACCACGCCCGCCGCATCCGCGACTACCTCGAAAGCCCACCAGGGCCCCCCGGTCCAGTGGGTCGGCATCACCGCCGGCGCGCACCTGCACTGACTGCCCGGGCCGTCCCGGCGCGGGGGCGAGCTACCAGCCGAACAGCAGGGTCAGCACCGGACGGGTCAGCACGACCGCCAGCGGCGCGCCCACGACGACCCCCGCTCCGGACCAGCGCCGCCCGAACCTCCTCAGCAGGACGACCCCGACCGCCACGGAGACCACGAACGCGATCGTGACCGGCGTCAGAAACACCAGCTCCCCGTCGATCGACGGCGCCCAGAGCCAGGCGACGACGGCGACCGCCAGGTTCACCGACACGCTGGCCGCCGCGCCCGCGCACAGACGACCGGCTGGCGAGACGCTCCATCGTGCAGGCGAGCGGGGGCCAGCCAAGGGTGTCGTTCCATTCATGAATCCATGGTGCCGCACGAGACGCCGCTTGAAGCGCCCTTCGAGTCGGTGCGGCACACCGGCAGGATCGGCCCCACCTGCCACGCTCAACACGACCGTGTGCACCTTGACCGAACCCTTTGTATCAACCGAAGGCGGGAGCCCTGACGGTTTCGAGCACCTCATCGGGATGGCGCTGAGGGACGGCGCTGAGGGGGGCCTGCTCGCCCGTGCTCACCTCTCCTGGAGCGCGGCGATACGCGCACGAGCCGCCTTCATGGCCGGGGACGGGTAGACCGTGTTGACGACCGTGCCGCCGAGCCACGACGTCAGCCGCTCGGCCTCGACGGCGAGGGCCTCCCGGCCGGCGGCCGGCAGCTCCTCGAGCAGGTCCACGTGCACGACACCGTCCGGGTCCTGCACCCAGCAGCCGACGACCCGGCCGGCCCACCAGGCGGTGGTCCCGGCGTTGCCGTTGCTGTCGAAGACGGCCGCGCCGTGGGGGCCGAGGAAGAACGCGCGGTCCTTCCAGCCCATCACTGTCGGGTCGAGGACCGGCAGCAGGGCTGCCCACGGTTCCGGGCCGAGATCGTCAGCCGGCTCGGCGGCCACGTCGTCCGGAAGCACGAACCCGGTCGAGCCGTCCTCGAGGGCCACCTCCACGGCTCCCACGGCCGTCAGCGCGGCCCGGACCGCGGTGGCCGTGCCACCGAGCCACCACTGCAGGTCGGCGGCCGTGCCGGGACCGAACCCGGCCAACCAGCGCGCCACGAGCTCGGCGTACCCCTCGTCCGCCTTCAGGGCCGCGGGCACCTCCCCCAGCCACGTGTCCATCCGGGTCCACCGGGGGCGGGACGTGCGCCAGTGCCCGTCGTTGCGGCCACGCACGAGCGCACCCTCCACGCCGAGCTGGGTGAGCACCCGCGGCGCGACGGGCACGTTCGCGCCGTAGGACTTGCCGGGGGCCAGGTCCAGCCGCCCTGCCAGCTCGGGGACCTCCTCCCGCAGCTGCTGCGCGGAGAGCTCCTGCCCACCGGAGAGCCGCTCCAGCACCGCCGCCCGGGCGGCCTGGAGCCAGGCCGCGCCGTCCGTCGCGATGCCGGCCCCCTCGACCTCCTTCACCAGCCGCGCGGCCAGCTGGGTCGCGACCCGGGCCGAGGCGCTCCCCCACGCCGCCGGCAGCAGCTCCCGGGGGAACACGAACAGGGTGCGGCGCATCGCCAGCTGCTTGACCAGCGCCCGGTCGTCGTACAACGCGGCCTCGACGTCGGCGACCGCCAGCCCGTCGATCCGCGCGTGCAGCGCGAGGTGGACGCTGGCCAACTCCGTCGCGTGCAGCACCGTCATCGCCCGGGTCACCGCGACCGGGTCGGGCAGCCGGTGCCCGGGCGCCAGGCCGTGCCTGCGGGCCAGGCGCACCCGCCGCTCCGCGTCCCCTAGCTCCCGCATGCCACCATCCTCCACGACGCCGCCGACAGGCGGACCGCCGCCGCGGGCGCCCGGACCGGCTGGGAGAATCAGGCAGTGACCCCCTCCCGCCGCGCTTCGCTCCTGGTCCTACTCGGACTGGTCCTGCTCTCGCTCAACCTGCGACCCGCGGCGGTCAGCGTGGGGCCGGTGCTCGCCGAGGTCCGCGACGGGCTCGGCATGTCCGGCGCGACCGCCGGCCTGCTGACCTCGCTGCCGGTGCTGGCCTTCGCCCTCTTCGGCGCCCTGGCTCCGGTCGCCGCGCGCCTCCTCGGGGTCCACCGGGTCACCCTGCTCGCGCTGCTGCTGGTCGCCGCCGGCCTGCTGGGCCGCGCGCTGACCCACAGCCAGGCACTCTTCCTGCTGCTCTCGATGCTCGCGCTCGCGGGGATGGCCATGGTCAACGTGCTCCTCCCCTCCCTGGTGAAGCTGCACTTCCCGGACAAGGTCGGTCCGGTCACCGCGATCTACACCACCGCCCTGTCCATCGGCCTCACCGGCGCCCTGGTGCTCACCGTCCCGATCTCGCACACCTTCGGCGGATGGCGCGAGGGCCTCGGCGCGTGGGCGTTCGTCGCGCTGGTCGCGGCCGTGCCGTGGCTGGGCCTGATCGCCCACGACCGGTCCCTGGAGCCGACCCCGAGGTCGATCCGGTTCGGCGACGTCGCTCGCACCCGGATCGGCCCGGCGATGGCGCTGTTCTTCGGACTGCAGTCGCTGCAGGCGTACGCCGTCTTCGGCTGGTTCGCCCAGCTGTGGCGTGAGAACGGCTTCAGCGCCACCGAGGCGGGTGCGCTCGTCGGGCTGGTCGCCGCCGTCTCGATCCCGCTGTCGCTGTGGGCGCCGGCCGCCGTGGCCCGTCGCGACGACCAGCGCCGGATCCTGCTGGCCGTGATGCTGTGCTACCCGGTCGGGTACGGCGGCCTGATGCTCGCCCCGCACGCCCTGGCCATCGTGTGGGCGCTGCTCGTGGGCCTCGGCGCGGTGACCTTCCCGATCGTGCTGGTGCTCATCGGCCTCCGCTCGCGGACCCCCCAGGGCACCGCCGCGCTCTCCGGCTTCACCCAGTCGATCGGCTACCTGATGGCGGCCATCGGGCCGTTCGGGGTCGGCACTCTGCACGACGCCACCGGCGGCTGGACGTGGCCGCTGGTGATGCTCACCGCGCTGACCGTGCCCCAGATCGCGATCGGCCTCTACGTCGCCCGCCCGGTGTTCCTCGAGGACCAGCTGCGCGCCCGCGACCGCGCGCCCCAACAGGCCTGAGGGCCCATCAGGGAGGGGGTTCAGGCCCCGCCGAGCGCTCCGAGCACTGCGGCGTACGTGTCCTCGATGCCCGCCCCGGCGTCGATGCGGATCGCCCCGCGCGCCGAGGCGGCGGTGCCCGCGAGACGAACGTCCAGGTCATCGATCGTGTCGCCGCCGCCCTCGCCGTCCACGACGGCGCGGACCACCGCGTGCAGCGGGTCGCCCGGCGGCCGTCGGTAGAACCGAGCGCGGGCCGCGCCGGGCGGCGCCTGCAACAGGAGGTGCACGTAGGCGTGCCCGGACTCGAGTGCCACCGCGCGGAACCTGGCCCGCTCGACCTCGTCCGCCAGCAGCTGGGGCAGCACGACATCGTGCCCGCCGGCCAGGTGCGCGCGGATCATCGCCTGCGCCACCGGGCGGATGATCGCGCCCGTGCCACCGAAGTCCTCCCGCCAGCCGCCGACCAGGCCGCGAAGCCGGTCGACGTCGCAGTTCAGGACGCCGGGGTGCTCCGCGACGTACCGCTCGGCGATCGTGCTCTTGCCGACGCCGGGAGCGCCGTTGAGGTGGATGAGCCTGGCCACGTCCGGAGGGTAGCGGCGGCTCAGACCACCGACAGCGGCAGCAGCTTCTGGCCGGTGGGGCCGATCTGGATCTCGGTGCCCATCTCCGGGCAGACGCCGCAGTCGTAGCAGGGCGTCCAGCGGCAGTCCTCGACCTCGATGTCCGCACCGTCGGCGGCCGCGAGCGCGTCCTCCCAGTCGGCCCAGAGCCAGTCCTTGTCGAGGCCGGAGTCGAGGTGGTCCCAGGGCAGGACCTCGTCGTACTCCCGCTCGCGGGTGGTGAACCACGCCAGGTCCACGCCCGTGCCGGCGAGCCCCTGCTCGGCACAGGCCACCCAGCGGTCGTAGGAGAAGTGCTCGCTCCAGCCGTCGAACCGACCGCCGTCACGCCACACCGCCTCGATGACCCGGCCGACCCGGCGGTCGCCCCGGGAGAGCAGTCCCTCGATGGTGCCGGGCTTGCCGTCGTGGTAGCGGAAGCCGATCGCCCGGCCGAAGCGCTTGTCCTCGCGCACGGTGTCGCGCAGCTTCTTCAGCCGCTCGTCGGTGGTCTCGTGGTCGAGTTGCCCCGCCCACTGGAACGGGGTGTGCGGCTTGGGCACGAACCCGCCGATCGAGACCGTGCAGCGGATGTCGTTGCGGCCCGAGACCTCACGTCCCTTGGCGATCACCTTCTTCGCCAGGTCCGCGATCGCGAGCACGTCCTCGTCGGTCTCGGTCGGCAGCCCGCACATGAAGTAGAGCTTGACCTGGCGCCAACCGTGGGAGTACGCCGCGGCGACGGTGCGGATCAGGTCCTCCTCGGTGACCATCTTGTTGATCACCCTGCGCATCCGCTCCGAGCCGCCCTCGGGGGCGAACGTCAGGCCGGACCGGCGGCCGTTGCGGGAGAACTCGTTGGCCAGCGTGATGTTGAAGGCGTCGACCCGGGTGGACGGGAGCGAGAGCGAGACGTTCGAGCCCTCGTAGCGATCGGCCAGCCCCTTGGCCACCTCACCGATCTCGGTGTGGTCGGCGCTCGACAGCGAGAGCAGGCCGACCTCCTCGAAGCCGGACTTGCGGATGCCGTTCTCCACCATGTCGCCGATGGTCTCGATGGACCGCTCGCGCACCGGCCGGGTGATCATGCCGGCCTGGCAGAACCGGCAGCCGCGGGTGCAGCCGCGGAAGATCTCGACCGAGAACCGCTCGTGCACGGTCTCGGCCAGCGGCACCAGCGGCTTGGCGGGGTACGGCCAGGCGTCGAGGTCCATCAGCGTGTGCTTGCGCACCCGGAACGGGATGCCGGGCCGGTTCGGCACGACCGCCTCGATCGACCCGTCGTCGCCGTACGCCACGTCGTAGAACCGCGGCACGTAGACCCCGCCGCTGACGGCGAGGCGCCGCAGCAGCTCGTCCCGACCGCCCGGCCGGCCCTCGCCCTTCCACTCGCGCACCACCTCGGAGATCGCGAGCACGACCTCCTCGCCGTCGCCGAGGACGGCGGCGTCCAGGAAGTCCGCGATCGGCTCGGGGTTGAACGCCGCGTGGCCGCCGGCGAGCACGATCGGGTCGTCCTCGCCGCGGTCCGCGGCGTGCAGCGGGATGCCCGCGAGGTCCAGCGCGTTGAGCATGTTGGTGTAGCCCAGCTCGGTGGAGAAGCTCAGGCCGAAGACGTCGAAGTCACGCACCGGCCGGTGGGCGTCGACGGTGAACTGCGGGATGGGCCCGTGCTCGTCGCCCTCGCGCATGACCTTCTCCATGTCGGACCACACCGCGTAGGTGCGCTCCGCGACGATCCAGTCGCGCTCGTTGAGCACCTCGTAGAGGATCTGGACGCCCTGGTTGGGCAGCCCGACCTCGTAGGCGTCGGGGTACATCAGCGCCCACCGGACGGTCTCGCCCTCCCCGGTGGCGGCGGCGCCGCAGTCCCAGTCCTTGAGGGTCGAGTTGAGCTCGCCGCCGACGTACTGGATCGGCTTCGACACCGACGAGAGGCGGGGCTCGAGACGGGGGAAGACGCTGGCCGTCACGCTGGCAGACAAGGGAAACCTCACAGGATCGGGAACGGCCAAGGGTACGTCGACCCTCCGGCTCGCGGCGAACTTGCGGGTCGCGGCCGGCGGCTGCAGGAGCCCCCGCCCGCCGGGGAGCCGGGCCGGTCCGCTCGGACCGGTCTTCGGTCAGTCGGTGTCGGGCGCGAGCTCGGCGTAGGCGGCCCGGGCCTCGCGCAGCTCGCGCTGGGCCTCCGCGATCAGGTCCTCGAGTCCCGAGACGCCGAAGCGGTTGGCGACGGACTGCACCGCCTCGGCGATGGCCGGGTCGATGGCCGGGTCAATGGCCGGGTCAATGGTCTGCTCGGTCATGCCCCCATCCAAGCACGCCCGCCCGGCGGGCCCGCCCGGCCGCGACCTCACCCCTTGACGTACGACAGCTTCTCGGCGACCTTCCCGTCCCGCAGCCGCAGCACGTCGACCCCGCGGACGTGGCCGGGCGCGCCCTGCTCGTCGGTCCACGCGAAGCGCCAGCGCAGCACGCCTCGGTCACCGCAGACGAACGCCTCCTCCTCCGCGAAGGTGGCGTCCCGAGTGTCGTCGAACAGCTGCGTCCAGGCGGCGCGGACCGCCGGCGCGCCCTCGTGGCGAACCCCGTCGGGCGCCGGCCCGGTGGCCTCGAAGACGCAGTCCTCGGTCATCAGCGCCATGATCGCGTCGACGTCACGGTCCCCGAAGGCGCGGGAGAAGCGGGTGAGCGCGGCGTGGTTCGGCCCCCAGCCAGGGTCGCGGCCGGCGCCCGCGATGAGCTCGCTCTGCGGGTCGCCGTGCGAGGCGGCGGCCCGGGGGCCGACGGCACCCACGGAGCGGTAGAGCTCCTCGCGCTCGGCGAACCACCGCGACACCTCGGCCACGAGCGCCGGGTCGAGCCGGGGGTCGCCGCCGGTGGCCACGGCCAGGTCCCAGCCGTGGATCAGGTGGTCGGCGGCGAGCTGGTGGACGTACTCGCCGAGCTGCTCGTCCCCGTAGGACAGGTGCACCGGCCGGTCCTCGGGCAGGCCGTGGGCCACCGCCCGGGTCGCGTCGGCGGCCGCGGCGAGCGCGCTGCTGATCGGGTCGTCGCCGAGCAGGTCGCCCTCGAGGCGGTCGCCGACCTCCTCGATCGTGCGGCCCTCGACCAACGGGGCCGTCCACCGGTCCTCGCCGCACACGTGGTTCACCAGGTCGCGCACCGTCCAGTCGCGGCACGGGGTCGGGTCGTCCCACCGTTCGGGAGGTACGGCGTTCACCCGCTCCGCCCAGCCCTCCACCGTCCGTGCGTACAGGGTGCCCAGGTCCATCTCTCCACGGTCACACCACGACCGGGCCCCGGACCATGGTCCGCTCGGGTCGTTGCGCCGATGACCCGGCTTGGGGATCAGTCGACCGCCTCGGACCGTGCCGCGACGCTCGCCGAGGTCGCCCGGAGCTCGACCGCCGGCATCAGCAGCAGGATCAGGAACGCCACGAAGGCCGCTGCCGAGGCGATCCCGAACACCGTGCTCATCGAGTCGGCGAAGCCGACCTTGAAGGGGTGGGCCAGGGTGGCGTCCATCCGGCCGATGATCGAGGAGTCGTCCTGGACCCGGGCCAGGACGCCGCCGCCGGTGCCGGGGTGCTGCAGGGACCCGACCACCGCGCGGTTCACCGGGTTCGCCATCACCTGCGGGTCGTGCACGGCCGCACTCCAGGCCGGGGTGTGCGAGTCGGCGCGCACCGCATCGGCGATGTTGCCGCCGACGCTGCCGAAGAGGATGGACAGGAAGATCGCCACGCCCAGCGTGCCGCCGATCTGCCGGAAGAACGTCGACGAGCTCGAGGCCACGCCGATCTCCCGCGGTGGCACCGCGCTCTGCAGGATCAGCAGCAGCGGCTGCATGCAGTTGCCCAGCCCCAGGCCGAGCACGAACATCGCGCCCATCACCAGCAGCAGCGGCGTGTCGGCGCCGGTGAAGGACAGCAGCAGCAGGCCGATGGTGACCACCAGCGAGCCGACGATCGGGAACAGCCGGATGTGCCCGGTGCGGGCGATGACCTGCCCGGAGCCGATGGACGCGCTCATCATGCCCACGACCATCGGCAGCATCAGGAAGCCCGACTCGGTCGGCGAGGCGTCGTGGACGATCTGCATGTAGAGCGGCAGCAGCATGATGCCGCCGAACATCGCCATGCCGACGATGACGCTGGCACCGATCGCCACCGCGGCGGCCCGGATCCGGAAGATCCGCAGCGGGATCAGGGCCGCGTCACGCATCCGGGCCTCGGTGGCCACGAACGCCACGACGCCGGCCGCCCCCACCGCGAACGCCGTCAGCGAGCGCGGCGAGCTCCAGCCCCAGTCCCGGCCCTGCTCGGCCACGGTGAGCAGCGGCACCAGGGCCACCACCAGCCAGACCGCGCCCCACCAGTCGATGCGGACCTCGTGACGATGGTGGTGCAGGTGCAGCGTCCGGGCCACCACGATCAGCGCGGCGATCCCGATCGGCACGTTGACCAGGAACACCCACCGCCAGCCCGCGACGCCGAGCAGCGTGCTCTGCCCGGCGAAGAAGCCGCCGATGACCGGACCGAGCACGCTCGACGTGCCGAACATGGCCATGAAGTAACCGGTGTAGCGGGCCCGCTCCCGCGGGGAGACGATGTCGCCGATGATCGCCAGCACCAGCGAGAACAGCCCGCCGGCGCCGATGCCCTGCACCGCGCGGAACGCGGCGAGCATGTACATCGAGGTTGCGAACGTGCACAGCACGGAGCCGAGGATGAAGATCGTGATCGCGAACATGAACAGCTTCTTGCGGCCGTAGAGGTCGCCGAGCTTGCCGTAGATCGGCGTCGCGATGGTCGAGGTGATCAGGTACGCCGTGGTCACCCAGGCCTGCACCGACAGGCCGTGGAGGTCGTCGGCGATGGTGCGGATCGCGGTGGAGACGATCGTCTGGTCCAGCGCCCCCAGGAACATGCCCAGCATCAGCCCCGAGAGGATGGTCAGGACCTGCGCGTGTGTGTACCCACCCGTCTCGGGGGCATCGGCTCGGGTGCTCATCGGCTCGAGCCTAGGCGCACCGCCCAGCACGCCGGCCTCGCCCGAGCGTGGGACGGGGTTGCGCCGCAGGGGGGGCAGGCTCAGCGGGAGGCGAGCACCCGCACCGGCATGACGTAGCGGGTGGGCAGCGAGGCGGTCGAGCGCAGGTGGATGTTCTGCAGCAGCCCGATCGCGAGCATGCCCGCGAACATCGAGCTGCCGCCGTACGACACGAACGGCAGCGGCACGCCGGTGACCGGCATGATGCCCAGGCACATGCCGATGTTCTGGAACGCCTGGAAGCCGAACCAGCAGGCGATCCCCGCGGCGGCGACCCGGCCGAACACGTCGTCGGTGTGCCGGGCGATCGCCAGGGCGCGCCAGATCACCAGCGCCAGCAGCGCGATCAGCACGCCGGCACCGACCAGCCCGAGCTCCTCCCCCGCGACGGTGAAGATGAAGTCGGTGTGCTGCTCGGGCACGAAGCCGGCCCGGGTCTGGCTGCCGTGGAAGAGCCCCTGCCCGAAGAGCCCGCCGTTGCCGACCGCGATCCGGGCCTGCTCGGTGTTGTAGCCGGCGCCTCGCGGGTCGAGGTCGGGGTTGGTGAACGCCATGAACCGGTCCACCTGGTACTGCTTGAGGAAGCCCAGCGCGACCGCGGCCGCCGCCGCGGTGACGCCGCCGGCGGCGAGCAGCGCCAGCCAGCGCCGCGGGGCGCCCGAGGTCGCCAGCACCCCGAACACGGTGGCCGAGAGCACCAGCATCGTGCCGAGGTCGGGCTGCAGCAGGATCAGCGCCGCCGGGACCCCGGCGATGACCAGCATCCCGGCGACCTCGACGGTGCCGACGCGGTTCTGCCAGTGCCCCTCGGCACGCTCCGCGACCAGCAGCGCCATGCCGATGACCACGGCGAGCTTGGCGAACTCCGAGGGCTGGATGGACATGCCGCCGAACTCCAGCCAGGAGCGGGAGCCGTTGATCGTCGAGCCCATGGTCAGCACCAGAAGAAGCCCCAGGATCGAGGCGAGGTAGGCCAGCGGCGCGACGATCCGGACCCATCGGTGGTCGGTCGCCATCACGATGACCAGCAGAACCAGGCCGATGGCCACGTTGACCAGCTGCTTCTTCAGGTACGCCGTGGGGTCGCCGCCGGTGAGGTCCTCGCGGTGGCTGGTGGCCGACCACACCAGCAGGCTGCCGAGCCCGACCAGCGCGAGCACCGCGAGCAGCAGCACCCAGTCGATCCCGGGCGCGCGCAGCGTCGTACGCGTGGGTCGGGGGGTGGCTGCGGACGACACCTCAGTGCTCCTTCCGGGCCGGCGGCAGGATCGACCCGTCCTTCATGAACGTGGGGATCCCGGCCGGCGGGGTGGTGCCCGGGATCGCCGCCTTGCCGGGGTCGACGTGGGTGCCCCGGATGCCGTAGAGCGACTCCCAGATCTTGCGGACCGCCGGGCCGGAGGTGCCCGAGCCGGTGCCGGCCTGGGCGACCATCATGACCACGACGTAGTTGTCGTCGAACGTCGCGACCCAGGACGTGGACTGCTTGCCGTAGACCTCCGCAGAGCCGGTCTTGCCGCGGATGTGGACCTTGTCGAGCGGGAAGCCGATGAACTTCCAGGCCAGGGTGCCGACCTTGGGCGTGCCGAGCAGGGCCTGGTTGACGTAGCGCAGGCTGGCCTTCGAGTAGTGCACGTGGCCCGCGACCTGGGGTGCGATGCGCTTGAGCACCTTGCCGCCGGGGCTGACGACCGCCTTGCCGATGCGAGGCTCGTACAGCGTGCCGCCGTTGGAGAGCGCGGCGTAGGCGCGGGCGAGCTGCAGCGGGGTGACGATCGTGTCGCCCTGCCCGATCGAGAAGTTCACCGCGTCGCCGGCCCGGTAGTAGCTGCCCTCGAGGCAGAACTCGTGGGAGTAGAGCCGCAGGAAGGAGTTCGGCGCGCTGTGCTGCCGGTCCATCTTGCAGTAGTAGTCCTTCATGGACTTCCAGTACGCCAGCTTCCAGTGCCGGTCGGCGATCCGCCCGGACGCCTCCCCCGGCAGGTCGATGCCGGTCTCCTTGCCGAACCCGAAGCCCTTGGCCGCCTCGACGAGCGGGTCCTTGGCGTTCACGTCGGTCGGGTCCGAGCCGTACTTCTGCCAGAAGTGGAACCCGACCCGGTAGAAGAAGGTGTCGCAGGACAGCTGGAGGGCCCGGGCGAAGTCGATCATCCCGTAGGACTCGGACTCGTAGTTCTTGAACCACCGGTTGCCGACCTGGAAGCCCGAGGAGCAGTCCAGCCGGGTCTGCGGGGTGAACCCGTTGTTCAGCGCGCCGACGGTCATGATCGGCTTCCAGGTCGAGCCCGGCGCGAACTGGCCCTGGGTGGCCCGGCCGAGCAGCGGCGTGCCGGCCTTGTCGGAGTAGAGGTGCGCCAGCTGCTTGGCGGTGATGCCGCCGACCCACACCGAGGGGTCGTACGTCGGCTGGCTGGCCATCGCCACGATCCGACCGGTCTTCGCCTCCATCACGACCACCGCGCCGGAGTCGGCCTTGTAGTTCTGGTGGGTGACCGGGTCGTAGGTGTGCCGGGCGGTCCGGATGGTCTGCGCGAGCTGCCGCTCGACCACGCCCTGCACCTTGGCGTCGATCGAGGTGACCAGCGTGTCTCCGGGCTGGCTCCCGACCTCGCTGTCGTCACCGAGCATCCGGCCCATCGAGTCCACCGCCACCCGCTTGTAGCCGGGCATGCCGCGCAGCCACGCGTCGTACTGCTTCTCGACGCCGGCGCGCCCGACCGAGGAGGCGCCGTTGAGCGAGTGGTCGCCGTCGGCCTGCGCGGTGTCGTACTCCTCCTTCGTGATCGGGCTCAGGTAGCCCAGCACGTGGGCGAGGTTCACGCCGTAGGGCTGCGGGTAGGCGCGCACGCTCTGCTGCTCGGCGACCACCGACGGGTAGTCCTCGGGCTGCTCGAGGATGCGCAGCGCGACGGTCCGGCGGACGTCGCTGGCGACCGGGACCGGCTGGTAGGGCGAGCCGTTCCAGCACACACCGGTCACGCTGCCCGGGTCCCCGCAGGTGACCAGCCGCTTGCGGATGGTGCCCGGCTGCTCCCCCACCACCGCGGCGAGACGCTCGACCAGCCGGGTGCGCTCGCCGTGCGACATCTTGTCCAGCATCGTGCGATCCACCGAGACCACCCACGACGGACGGTTGGCGACCAGCGGCCGGCCCTCGTCGTCGACGATCAGGCCGCGCTGCGGCTGCACGACGACCTCGCGGACGGACTGCGAGGCCGCCTGGGCGTGGTAGGCGTCGCCACCGACGACCTGCAGGTAGTAGAGCCGGGCGAAGAGCGTGACGAACAGCGAGAAGACCAGCGCCTGGATCACCAGCAGCCGCAGCCGGCTCTTGGTGGTCTGGCCGGCGGAGAGCCGCCCGGAGAGGTTCGGCGGCGCCATCAGGCGACCCGCGCCGGCTCGAGGCGCGTGAACGCCCGCATCACCAGCGGCAGCACGAAGGGCGTGAGCAGCACGTCCCAGGCGACCGCGACGAGGATGATCTTGAGCAGCTGCGGCACGCCCAGGCCCGGGTCGTCGAGGAGCAGGCCGCTGATCGCGTAGATCGAGGTGCCGACGAAGGAGGAGGCCGCGACCGTCGCCACGATCGCGCCGGCGCCGGGCCGGAGGTCCTGCCGGACCCGCCCCGCGACGTACCCGACGATGACGAGCGCGAGGGCCCAGCGGCCCGCGACGTGGTCGGCCGGCGGCGCCAGGTCGAGCGCGACCCCGGCCAGGAAGCCCAGCACCGCCGCGAACTGGGCGCCGCGGGTGAGGGCGGCCCCGACGACCACCAGCAGGCACAGGTTGGGCACGACGCCCTCCCAGGCGAAGTGCGGGAAGACCGAGACCTGCAGCACCAGCGCCACGAGCACCGCGAGCGCGGCGACCGCGCCGCGCACGAACGTCATCGCATGCTCCCGTCGGCCTCGACGACCGCGCGGTCGCTGCGGGTGCCGGAGGGCACCACCACGCCGACCAGGTCCAGCGAGCCGAAGTCGACGAACGGGTCGATCACGGCGCGCTGGGTGGTCTCGCGGACGCTGCTGTAGACGCTGGTGACGGTGCCGACCGGGATGCCCGAGACGTACGGCGCGCCGTCGCGGCTGCCCCAGGTCACGACCGTGTCGTGCCTGGCCGGCGGCTGGGCCTCGTCGACGAGCTGGAGGTCCAGGCTGCCGCCGTCGCCGAGCTCGCCCCGGCCGTGCAGGAAGCCGACCTCCATGCTCTGGCCGACCCGGCCGCCCACGACCGAGTCGCTGTCGATGATCAGCAGCACGGTGGCCGTGGTGCGGGTCACCCGCAGCACCCGTCCCACCAGGCCGTCGTTGTTCAGGACCGTCATGTCCGGGTGGATCCCGGCGGCGGAGCCGGCGTCGATCGTGACGGTGTCGCTGAACGACTGGGCGCTGCCGAGGGCCACGACCCGGGCGGGCACCAGGGCGTAGCCGAGGTCCTTCGCGGCGGCCGTGAGCCCGTCGTACTCCTGGAGCCGGTTGCGGTCGTAGTCCGCGGTGGCCGCCTGCGAGCGCAGCCGGGAGTTCTCGGCCTGGAGGCGGGCCACGTCGTCGCGCAGGTCGTTGCGGGAGCGGAACCAGTCGGGGACCGCCGTGAACGGCCGGACCGCGTCGGCGGTGCCGTTCTCGATGGGGCCGAGCGCCTCGCCGACCGCGCGCCGCACCGGCTCCACCGGGGAGTCATCGCCGCCGCGGTAGTCGAGGGTGATCAGGGTCAGGCTGGCAAGCACCAGCGCGACCAGCAGCGCGCGGGAGGGGCGCCGCCGGTCGTCCAGCGGGCCGCGGAAGCGCTTGTCGAGCAGCGCCATCAGTACCGCCGGGGGTCGGTGACCAGCACCTGCTGGAGGGCCTCGAACTCCTCGACGCACTTGCCTGCGCCGTGGGCGACCGAGGTGAGCGGGTGCTCGGCCACGTGCACCGGCATCCCGGTCTCGTGGCGCAGCCGCTCGTCGAGGCCGCGCAGCAGCGCGCCGCCGCCGGTGAGCACGATGCCCCGGTCCATGATGTCGCCGGCCAGCTCGGGGGGCGTCTGGTCCAGCGTGGCGCGCACCGCGTCGACGATCGCGTGCAGCGGCTCCTCGAGCGCTTGGCGGACCTCCGCGCTGGACACCACGACCGTGCGCGGCAGGCCCGAGACCATGTCGCGGCCGCGGATCTCGGCCTCCGGCTCGTCGGGCAGCGGGAACGCCGATCCGAGGGTCATCTTGACCTCCTCGGCGGTGCGCTCCCCGAGCATCAGGGAGTACTCCTTCTTCATCCAGTGCACGATCGCCTGGTCCAGGTCGTCGCCGGCGGTGCGGATCGAGAGGCTGGTGACGATGCCGCCCAGCGAGATGACGGCGACCTCGGTGGTGCCGCCACCGACGTCGACCACCATGTTGCCGGTGGCCTGGTGCACCGGCAGCCCGGCCCCGATGGCCGCGGCCATCGGCTCCTCGACGATGTAGACGCGGCGCGCGCCGGCCTGGTAGCCGGCCTCCTTGACCGCGCGCTGCTCGACCGCGGTGATGCCGCTGGGCACGCAGATGACCATCCGGGGCTTGGCGAAGTAGCGGCGCCGGTGCACCTGCTGGATGAAGAACCGCAACATCTGCTCGGTCGCCTCGAAGTCGGCGATCACGCCGTCCTTCATGGGGCGGATCGCGGTGATGTTGTCGGGGGTGCGCCCGATCATCCGCTTGGCCTCGTGGCCGACGGCGAGGATCTCGCCGGTGGTGGCGTTGAGCGCCACGACGCTGGGCTCGTCGAGCAGCACGCCCTTGCCGCGGACGTAGACGAGCGTGTTGGCGGTGCCGAGGTCAACGGCCATGTCCCGACCGATGAAGCTGTTCGCCATTGCCGTGGTGCCTCGCAAGCTGACTAGCGCTGGGTGGGGAAGTCGGGGCGCCAGGTGCTGGTGTGACGGTCCCAGGGCAAGCGTAGGAAGGCGAGGGGCCCAACCCCGGCAGGACACGCGGTCAGGGGTGAGCTCGCGGCAGGGGGGCCGGAGGATCCGGGGGCCGGCCAGGAATCCGGCCAGAAATTGGGCCCGGGATCAGGGCCGGGACCGGGCCGGCGCGGCGCCGGGCGGCGGCCGCCGGCGAGGGTCAGAGGCCGGGGAACCAGATCTTGATCTCGCGCTCGGCCGACTCCGGGCTGTCGGACCCGTGCACGAGGTTCTCGCGGTTCGACAGCGACAGGTCGCCGCGGATGGTGCCGGGGGCCGCCTTGCGACCGTCTGTGGCGCCGTTGAGCGCGCGGACGACCTCGATCGCCTCGTCGCCCTCGAGCACCATCGCCACCAGCGGGCCGCTGGTCACGAACGCGCGCAGCGGCGGGTAGAAGTCGCGCTCCACGTGCTCGGCGTAGTGCTCGTCGGCCTTGGCGGCATCGATGGTCCGCAGCTCCATCGCGACCAGGGACAGGCCCTTGGCCTCGAAGCGGCCGATCACCTCGCCCACCAGCCCGCGCCGGACGGTGTCGGGCTTGAGCAGGACGAGGGTGCGCTGGGTCGACGGCTGCGTCATGGCCCGCACCCTACCGAGCGCCCGGCCGGCTCGCCGCGGGGCCTCCCGGCGCCATCCGGACGGCGCGGGCGGTCACGTCCGGCGGCACCGCGCCGCGGGCGTCCTCGTCGGGAACCGGAGCGCCCGCGACCACCCGCAGCGGGATGTGCCCGCCCCAGGTCCCCGCCGCCACGTCCTCGGGCTCGTCCCCGGGGCCGCCGGCCCGCTCCTTGACCGAGGCCTCGTGCAGGGACACGGCGAGCACGGCGGTCGCGGCCAGCTCCTTGCGGGTGCTCGCGCGCAGCGTGGCCGAGCGCTCGGGCAGCATGTGGTCGACGACCATCGCCAGCGCCCGGTCCTTCTCGGCCGGGTCCACGACCGGACGGGCGAGCCCGATCACGACCGCGGAGCGGTAGTTCATCGAATGGTGGAACGCCGACCTGCCCACCACCAGCCCGTCGAGCTGGGTCACGGTGACGCACACGGTGGCGGCACCCGAGGCGCGCAGCCAGCGGGCCGCCACCGACCCGTGCAGATAGAGGGTGCCGTCGCGGTCCGGGCCGGCGGGGTCGAAGGCGTACGCCGCGGACAGCACCAGCGGGTGCCCGTCGAGGACCACCCCGAGGTGGGCCACCAGCGCATCGGCGAGCAGGGCGTGCAGCGCGGCGCGGTCGACCACCGCCCGGTTGCGGCCGCGGGTCACGGTGGTGCGCGCGGTGGGCGAGAGCGGCGAGCCGCCGGTGCTGGTGCTGGTGCTGGTCACCCGCCTATCGTCGTCCGCGAGTGGCCCGTCGTCACGGGCCAATCAAGGCTCATTCGCGGACGGCCGCCCGCGGCACCCGCGGAGCCCGCGCTGCTCCCCCTCGACGCGGGCACCCCGTGGATCGACCCCCGCCACGCGGCCGGCTGGCGCCGCGCGTGGCGCGAGGTCGCCGCCGCCCGGCCGCCGCGGGGGTACGACGACCCCCGTGGCCTGCCCGAGCTGCGCCGGGCCCTGGCCGAGCGCCTCGCCCGCACCCGCGGGCTGCGGGTCGACCCGGACGAGGTGCTGGTCACCAACGGCACGACCGATGCGCTGCGCCACGTCCTGGCGGCGCTGGCTCCGGGCGATGTCGCGGTCGAGGACCCGGGCTACCGGGCGGCCGTGGAGACGATCCGCGGCGCCGGCCGCCGCGTGCACGATCTGCCGGCCACCGAGCCGGTCACCGACCTGGCCGGCCTTGCCGCGGCGTACCTCACCCCCGCCCACCAGCACCCGCTCGGCCGGGTGATGCCCGCGCCGGACCGCCTCGCGGCCCTCGCCGCCGCCCGGGACGCGGACGCGCTGCTGCTGGAGGACGACTACGACTCCGAGTTCCGCTACGACGTGGCGCCGGTGCCGGCGCTGGCGACGCTGGACCGGGACCGGGTGGCCTACCTCGGCACGGCCTCGAAGTCGGTGGCGCCGAGCCTGCGGCTGGGGTGGCTGGTGCCCCCGCCGCGGCTGCTGGCGGCGATCGACGAGCGGCGCCGGGTCACCCACGACGCGACGCCCTGGCCGGTGCAGCGGGCGTTCGTCGCGCTGCTGCGGGAGGGCTACGTCGACAAGGTCGTCCGCACCGCCCGGCGCGTCTACGCCGAGCGGGCGCCCCGGGTGGTGGCGGCGCTCGCGCCGTACGCCGAGCTGGCCGGCACGCCCGCGGGGATGTACTCCACGTGGCTGCTGCCCGAGGCCGCGGCCCGACGGGCCCGGGACGCGGCCGCCCGGGCCGGCTTCCGGGTCAACCTGCTCTCGGACTACTGCCGCTCCGCGCGGCTGACCGGCCTGGTCGTCGGCTTCGGCGGGGTCAGCGACGCCGAGCTCGACGCGGCCCTGGCGGTGCTGGTCGGCGCGCTGCGCTGAGCCCGCGCGCCGCCGGCCTCACCGGGGGCCCGGGGCTCAGGCGCCGCGGCGCGCGTCGTACGCCGCGAAGGCGGCGGCGCGCTCGCGCTCGATCTTGCGCCCCAGGAAGTACGCCGTGCCCCACAGCAGGCCGAAGACCGCGCCGAGGAAGAACATCAACGGGACCACGGTCCCCAGGGCGATCGCGGCCGCCTGGATCAGCCAGCCGACCCCGTAGGCCCACTCGGCGCGCAGCATCCCGGCCAGCACCAGGCAGGCCACCGTCAGCCCGAGCCCGACCCACAGTGCCGTGCCGAGCTCGACGCCGGTCACCGACACCATCACCGGGGTGGTGAGGCCGAGCGTGATCGCCTCGAGGCTCAGCACCGCGGCGCACATGCCGCGCCGCGGCGAGCGGGTGCGCTCGTCCCGCGGGCCGCCGCTCACGCCTCGGCCTCCGTGCCACGCGGGCGCAGCAGCCTGCGCGCCTCGCCCACCGTCACGACCGAGCCGGTCACCAGGACCGCGCCGGAGCCCAGCGGGTCGCCGAAGGCCTCCCCGGCCTCGGCCAGCGCGGCGGCCTGGTCGATGGCGTCGGCGAGGCGAACGGCGACCGAGACCCGGTCCTCGCCGAAGACCTCGACCGCGGCCGCGGCCAGCTCGGTCGCGGGCATCGACCGCTTGGTGGAGTTCTGGGTGCAGATCACGTGGGCCAGGTGGGGCTCGAGGGCGACCAGGAGCCCCTCGTGGTCCTTGTCGGCCATCACGCCGAGCACCCCGATGAGCGGGGAGAACGCGAAGGAGTCGTCGAGCGCGGCCCCGAGCGCCTCGGCGCCGTGCGGGTTGTGCGCGGCGTCCAGCACGATCGTGGGGCTGCGCCGGATGATCTCCAGCCGCCCGGGCGAGGTGAACTCCGCGAAGGCGGCGCGGACGATCTCCTCGTCCAGGGCCTGGGCCTGCGGGCCGCTGGCGACCAGCGCCTCGACCGCGGCCAGGGCGACGGCGGCGTTCTGCGCCTGGTGGGCGCCGTAGAGCGGCAGGAACACCTCGTCGTACCGGCCCTGGAGCCCCTGCAGCGAGACCAGCTGGCCGCCGACCGCGGGCGTGCGGGAGACGACCCCGAACTCCAGGCCCTCGCGGGCGACCGTGGCACCGACCTCGGCGGCCCGGGCGAGCAGCACCTCGGCCACCTCCGGCGACTGCTCGGCCAGCACCACGGACGCGCCCGGCTTGATGATGCCGGCCTTCTCCTCGGCGATGGCGACCGGCGAGGAGCCGAGGTACTGCGCGTGGTCGAGCGCGATCGGCAGCACCACCGCGACGTCGCCGTCCGCCACGTTGGTCGCGTCCCACGAGCCACCCATGCCGACCTCGACCACGGCGACGTCGACCGGCGCGTCCGCGAACGCGGCGTAGGCCATCCCGACGACCGCCTCGAAGAACGACAGCGGGTGCTCCTGGTCCTCGTCGACCAAGTGGGTGTAGGGCGCCACGTCGTTGAACGCGCGCACGAACGCCTCGTCGGTGAGCGGCTCCCCGTCGATGGAGATCCGCTCGTTCATCCGCTCGACGTGCGGGCTGGTGAACCGGCCGGTGCGCAGCTCGAGCGCGCGCAGCAGGGTGTCGATCATCCGGGACGTCGACGTCTTGCCGTTGGTGCCGGTCAGGTGGACGACGCGGTACGCCGTCTGCGGGTCGCCGAGCAGCTCGGTGAAGGCCCGGATCCGGTCCAGGGACGGCTCGAGCCGGGTCTCGGGCCACCGCGACAGCAGCGCGTCCTCGACCTCCTCGAAGGTCTCGGCGTACCGGGGGGCGGCGGGGGTCTCACTCATGTCCCCCCGAGTCTAGGGGCGCGGCTGCCGACGGCCCGAACCGAGCGGCGCCCCGACCGGGGTGACCACGGACGTGACCGCCCGGGCTCAGCGGATGCGGAGGTTCGCCATGTCGACGACCGGTCGGTAGCCCAGCGCCTGGTAGATCCGGTTCGACGTCGGGTTGGCCTGGTCGGTGAACAGGCAGACCCGGGCACCCTGGTCGCGCAGCATCCGCGAGACCGCGGCGACCGCGGCGCTGGCGTACCCCCGGCCGCGGTGCCGCTTGGGCGTGTAGACGGGCCCGACCCGCGCGACACCGAAGCTCGGCTGGCTGAAGCCGGTCATGTGCACCGCCTCGCCGCCGTCCTCCCACAACCACACGCGGCCGGCGGCGCAGCGCTCCAGCATGTCCTCGCGGGTGACGTACTCCTCCCGCTCCTCGTCCTCCGAGCGGCCGGCCTGCTCGGCCGCGTCGTCGAAGAACGCCCGGAACCAGGCCAGGCACACCTCGACGTCGTCCGGGCCGGCCACCCGCAACCGGCCGGCCACCGGCGCCGGCTCCACCAGCTCGCCGAGCTCGAAGAGCCGCGTGTGCTCCCAGACCTCCGCGGTCCGGCCCTGCAGCCGGGCCAGCTCCCCCGCCAGCGCGTGGACCGCCGGCAGCGCGCCGTTGACGCCGCGGACCTCCTCGCCGCGCTCGCGCAACGCCCCGGCCAGGGCAACGGCGGCCGCGTCGGGCATGGGCAGCACGAAGAGCGGGTACGGCGCGAACGGCGCGGTGCGCATCGCCACGCCGGCGACCCCGCCGGCGGGGTCGCGCACCACCGCCCACCAGCGCGGGTACGACGGCGCCGGCCGCCCCTCCCGGACCTCGGCGAGGGCGCGGTGGGTGACCGTCGAGACGACCGTCGTGAGCACCGGGTCGGCGGCCAGGTGCGCCTCGGCGAGGACCAGGAACTCGGCCGGGTCCTCGGTGAGGAGCACGCGGTGCTCGACTCGCCCGGTGGCAGCGCTCATGGGCCGCAGCGTAGGTCCGTGCCGTCCCCGTGGCGCAACCGGTTTCCCCGCGTGGCGTCCCTCACCCTAGGATTTCTGCCATGACCGAGACCCACCCCCAGGCCCCGAACGCGACGAGCACCGACCAGCGTGCCGCCGTCGTACCGGACAAGCCTGCGCTCGAGGGCCTCGAGGCCACCTGGAGCAAGCGGTGGAAGGACGACGACACCTACCGCTTCGACCGCAGCCAGCCGCGGGAGAACGTCTTCTCCATCGACACCCCGCCGCCGACGGTGAGCGGCAGCCTGCACGTGGGCCACGTGTTCTCCTACACCCACACCGACCTGATCGCCCGCTACCAGCGGATGCGCGGCAAGTCCGTGTTCTACCCGATGGGCTGGGACGACAACGGCCTGCCCACCGAGCGGCGGGTGCAGAACTACTTCGGCGTCCGCTGTGACCCGAGCCTCCCCTACGACCCCGACTTCACCCCGCCCGAGAAGCCCGACCCCAAGAAGCAGGTCCCGATCAGCCGGCCGAACTTCATCGAGCTGTGCGAGCGACTGGTCGTCGAGGACGAGCAGGTCTTCGAGTCCCTGTGGCGCACCCTCGGGCTCTCGGTGGACTGGAAGGAGCACTACACGACCATCGGGCCGAAGTCCCAGACGGTCAGCCAGCGCGCCTTTCTGCGCAACTTCGCCCGCGGGGAGGCCTACCTCCAGGAGGCGCCGACTCTCTGGGACGTCACCTTCCAGACCGCCGTGGCCCAGGCCGAGCTCGAGGCGCGGGAGTACGCCGGGGCCTACCACCGGGTCGCCTTCCACCGGCCCGACGGCTCCCCGGTCCACATCGAGACCACCCGCCCGGAGCTGATCCCCAGCGTCGTGGCGCTGATCGCCCACCCCGACGACGAGCGCTACCAGCCGCTGTTCGGGACCACGGTCACCTCGCCGGTCTTCGGCGTGGAGATCCCCGTGCTCGCCCACCCGCTCGCGGAGATGGACAAGGGCGCGGGCATCGCCATGTGCTGCACGTTCGGCGACCTGACCGACGTCACCTGGTGGCGCGAGCTGCAGCTGCCGGTCCGCACGCTGATCGGCCGCGACGGCCGGCTCTCCCGCGAGACCCCCGCATGGCTCAGCGGTGAGGCGGCCTCGGCGGCGTACCAGCAGCTAGCCGGCAAGACCGCGTTCTCCGGCCGGGAGGCGATGGTCGCGCTGCTGCGCGAGAGCGGCGACCTCGACGGCGACCCCCGGCCGACGCAGCGGATGGCGAACTTCTACGAGAAGGGCGACAAGCCGCTCGAGATCGTGGCCACCCGCCAGTGGTACATCCGCAACGGAGGCCGCGACGCCGCGCTGCGCCAGGAGATGCTGGACCGGGGCGCGGAGATCACCTGGGTCCCGACCCACATGAAGCACCGCTACGACAACTGGGTGGGCGGCCTCAACGGCGACTGGCTGATCTCGCGCCAGCGCTTCTTCGGGATCCCGTTCCCCGTCTGGTACCCGCTCGACGCCGACGGCGAGCCCGACTACGAGCACCCGCTGATGCCGACCGAGGCCGAGCTGCCCGTCGACCCGTCCACCGACGCCCCGCGGGGCTACACCGAGGACCAGCGCGGCAAGGCGAACGGCTTCGTGGGCGACCCGGACGTCATGGACACCTGGGCCACCTCGTCGCTGACCCCGCAGATCGCCGGCGGCTGGGAGAGCGACGACGACCTGTTCGCGCGGGTCTTCCCGATGGACCTGTGCACCCACGCCCACGAGATCATCCGCACCTGGCTGTTCTCCCGGGTCGTCCGTGCGCACTTCGAGAACGGCGTGGCGCCCTGGTCGCACGCACTGATCTCCGGCTTCGTGGTCGACCCCGACCGCAAGAAGATGTCGAAGTCGAAGGGGAACGCGATCGTCCCCGACGAGATCCTGGGCAGGTTCGGCGCCGACGCGGTGCGCTGGCGGGCGGCGATGGCCCGCCCGGGCCTCGACTCGCCGTTCGACGAGAGCCAGATGAAGGTCGGCCGGCGCCTGGCGATGAAGGTCCTCAACGCCTCGAAGTTCGTCCTCGGCGGTGTCGGCGCGACCGAGCTGCATGCCTTCGAGGTCTCCGAGCCCATCGACTGCGCCCTGCTCGGCCGGCTGGCCAACGTGATCACCAAGGCGACCGAGTCCTTCGACGCCTACGACTACACCACCGCGCTGGAGACCGTCGAGAAGTTCTTCTGGGAGTTCTGCGACGACTACCTCGAGCTGGTCAAGGAGCGGGCGTACGCCAGCACGGACCAGGACGGCGCGGGGGGCACCGCGACCGCGTCAGCCAGGGCCACGCTGGCCCTGGCGCTGCAGGTGCAGCTGCGCCTGCTGGCGCCGTTCCTGCCCTACGTGACCGAGGAGGTCTGGTCGTGGTGGCAGGAGGGCTCGATCCACCGGGCGGCGTGGCCGACCGAGCTCGACCTCGGCTCGGCCGCGGCGGCCGACCCGTCGATGGTCGACGCGGTGGCGGCGGTGCTGATCGGGATCCGCGGCGCCAAGTCGAAGGCGAAGGTCTCGATGCGCGCCGAGCTGGCCCGGGTCGAGGTCCGCGGCCCCGAGGCCAAGGTGCGCGCCGCCGAGCGGGCGGCCGACGACCTGCGCAAGACCGGTCGCATCACCGGCGACCTCGTGTTCACCGCCACCGACGACAGCGAGATCAGCGTCGAGGCCGAGCTGGCCGAGACTCCCCCGGCCTGATTCCCGGCTGATTCCCTGACGGTTCACCGCGCCCCCGGTCCCTGAGGACCGGGGGCGCGGCTCGTCGACGACCCGCTCGGCGTCGACCGGGTTCGCTGGAGCGTTGGAGCCCAGCCGGTCCTCACCGATCCGGTGAGGCGAAGCGCTACCCGGCGTGCCGGTGGCCCGGGCCAGTGGCTGACGTCGTGGCCGCGGTGGCCGGGCCGGTGGCTGACGTCGTGGCCGCGGTGGCCGCGCTGGCCGTGGCCGTGCTGGCCCCCGCCCTGAGCTCCGTGGTGGCCGGGGTGCGGGACCACCGGCCAGTGCTGGCCGAGCGCGCCGCCCGCGGCGAGCGGGCCGAGGACGACATGCCCGAGGCCGTGACCGTGGGCCTGGCCGTGGCCCGCAGCGAACCCGTGGCCGTGGCCAGGAGTGGACCCGTGGCGGTGGCCAGGAGTGGACCCGTGGCCGTGGCGGGACCCGATGGCGCCACCGAGCGGGTGGGCGATCAGGCCGGATGGCGCGGCGAGCGGGCCGCGGGCCGGGTGGCCGTCGTGAACGCCGGTTGCGAGGTGCGCGGTCCGCGGCCCACCCGGCTCTGTGACGCCGGGCAACACCTGGTGCACGACACCCGGGCCGATCGCGGACGTGACCGCGTGGCCGAACCCGCCCCCGACCCCGCCACCGATCCCGTGTCCGGCCTGGCCGACTGTGTGGCCGACCGTGTGGCCGACCTGGCCGACGGCGTGGTGGGCGACCTGGCCGACGGCGTGGTGGGCGACCTGGCCGACGGCGTGGTGGGCGACCTGGCCGACGGCGTGGTGGGCGAGCCCGGCGACCGGCGCCCCGGGCCACTGGGGCGACTGGTGCGAGGTGGAGGCCCCCGGATCGGGGTGGTGCGCGATGTGTCCGGGCTGCTGGCCGTGCTGGCCGTGCAGGGCCGGAGCCGACGCGGGAGCCGCGGGCGACCCGCCGGTCGCGGAGGATCCCGCCGCGGAGGACGAGGACGCCGATGAGGCCGCGGGCGCCGGCGAGGCGGGCGCGGGCGGGGCGGGCGCCGGCACGGCCAGCAGCGGCGGCTCGGCGGGCACCCGGTGCTGCAGCTCCACGCCGGGCAGCACCCGGGCGACGTCGGCCTGCAGCACCCCCACGACCGCCTGGCTGCGCAGCGCGTTCGCGATGATCAGCGCGCAGATGATGGCGACGAGCACGAACGCGTACAGCGGTCGCTTGTGGTCGGCGCTCATCAGTCGAAGTCCTCGATGTCCGAGAGGCGGTGTCCGGAAAGAAGGGCGTGGAGCGACCCAGACTCCATCCAACCGGGACGGGCGCCAGGGGACCATGACCCGATCGACCCAGATGAACTAGTCGGAAATGACTAGTCCATCTGTCCGACGCCGGCTCGCGGCCGGCGTCGGCCGGTCGTCAGGCGGACTTCTTCTTCTTCGCCTCGGACTCGCGTGGCACCAGGGTCGGGGCCACGTCGTCGATGACCACCTCGCGGGTCACGATGACCTTGCTGACGTCGCCGCGCGACGGCACTTCGTACATCACGTGGAGGAGCACCTCCTCGATGATCGCGCGGAGTCCGCGCGCGCCCGTGCCCCGCTCGAGTGCCTTGTCGGCGATCGACTCGACCGCCTCGGCGGTGAACTCCAGCTCGACGCCGTCGATGTCGAAGAGCTTCTGGTACTGCTTGACCAGCGCGTTGCGGGGCTCGGTGAGGATCTGCACCAGCGCCGCCTGGTCGAGCTTGGAGACCGACGCGATCAGCGGCAGGCGGCCGATGAACTCCGGGATCAGCCCGAACTTGGTGAGGTCCTCGGGGCGCACCTGGGACAGCAGGTCCTCGGCCTCGCGCTCGGCCTGCCCGCGCACCTCGGCGGTGAAGCCCAGCGTCTTCTTGCCGACCCGCTGCTCGACGATGTGCTCGAGCCCGGCGAAGGCGCCGCCGACGATGAACAGGATGTTCGTGGTGTCGATCTGGATGAACTCCTGGTGGGGGTGCTTGCGCCCACCCTGGGGAGGCACCGAGGCCGTGGTGCCCTCGATGATCTTCAGCAGCGCCTGCTGCACGCCCTCGCCGGAGACGTCACGGGTGATCGAGGGGTTCTCGGCCTTACGGGCCACCTTGTCGATCTCGTCGATGTAGATGATGCCGGTCTCGGCCTTCTTGACGTCGTAGTCGGCGGCCTGGATCAGCTTGAGGAGGATGTTCTCGACGTCCTCACCGACGTAGCCCGCCTCGGTGAGCGCGGTGGCGTCGGCGATCGCGAACGGGACGTTGAGCATCCGGGCCAGCGTCTGGGCGAGGTAGGTCTTGCCGCAGCCGGTCGGGCCGATCACCAGGATGTTGGACTTGGCGACCTCGACCGACTCCTCCTTGCTGTGCTTGCCCGCGACGGGCTGGAGGCCGGCCTGGACCCGCTTGTAGTGGTTGTAGACGGCCACCGCCAGCGACTTCTTCGCCTGCTCCTGGCCGATCACGTAGGAGTTGAGGAACTCGAAGATCTCCCGCGGCTTGGGCAGTTCCTCGAGACCGACCTCGGCGCCCTCGCTGAGCTCCTCCTCGATGATCTCGTTGCACAGATCGATGCACTCGTCACAGATGTAGACACCGGGACCGGCGATCAGCTTCTTGACCTGCTTCTGGCTCTTGCCGCAGAAGGAACACTTCAGCAGGTCCCCTCCGTCACCGATGCGTGCCACGGGCGGTCATCCTCCGGTTCGAAATCCAAAGATCTTCAAAGCCCCTCGACGGTACCCCGTCCCGCCCCCGGACGGGGGCGGGACACGAGGTTCGCGTCGACGAGCTGATGGGTCAGGCCGAGAGTGCGGGCGTGCCCTTGCGCGACTCGACCACCGCGTCGATGAGGCCGTACTCGACGGCCCCCTCGGCGGTGAGGATCTTGTCGCGCTCGATGTCCTTGGAGACCTGCTCGATGCTGCGACCGCTGTGGTCGCTGATCATCTTCTCGAGCAGCTCACGCATCCGCAGGATCTCGTTGGCCTGGATCTCGATGTCCGAGGTCTGGCCGAACGTGCCCTCGGTGTAGGGCTGGTGGATGAGGATCCGGCTGTTCGGCAGCGCCATCCGCTTGCCGGCGGCACCGGCGCCCAGCAGGATCGCGGCGGCCGAGGCGGCCTGCCCGATGCAGACGGTCTGCACGTCGCACTTGATGAAGTTCATCGTGTCGTAGATCGCCGTCAGCGCGGTGAACGAGCCACCGGGGCTGTTGATGTAGATCTGGATGTCCTGGTCGGGGTTCATCGACTCCAGGCACATCAGCTGGGCGATCACGGCGTTGGCGACGTCGTCGGAGATCGGGGTGCCGAGGTAGATGATGCGGTCCTCGAACAGCTTGGCGTAGGGGTCGATGCGACGGAAGCCGTACGACGTCCGCTCTTCCCACTGCGGGATGTAGTAGTTCATGTCGATCAACCCTTCTCGTGGGCCGGGCGGCCGTGGTCGGCCGCGTCGCGGGCGCTCTTGACCACCTGGTCGACCAGGCCGTACTCCACGGCCTGCTCGGCGGTGAACCAGCGGTCCCGGTCGGCGTCGGCCTCGACCTGCTCGACCGGCTGGCCGGTGTGCTCGGCGATCAGCTCGAGCAGGACCTTCTTGATGTGCAGCGACTGCTGGGCCTGGATCTTGATGTCCGAGGCCGAGCCACCCATGCCGGAGGAGGGCTGGTGCATCATGATCCGCGCGTGCGGCAGCGCGTAGCGCTTGCCCTTGGTGCCGGCGCAGAGCAGGAACTGGCCCATCGACGCCGCCAGGCCCATGCCGACCGTCGCCACGTCGTTGGGGATGTAGTTCATCGTGTCGTAGATCGCCATGCCGGCGTCGACGGAGCCACCGGGGCTGTTGATGTGCAGGAAGATGTCGGCCTCGGGGTCCTCCGCCGAGAGCAGCAGCAGCTGCGCACAGATCGCGTTCGCGTTCTGGTCGCGGACCTCGGAGCCGAGGAAGACGATCCGCTCACGAAGCAGGCGCTGGTAGATGTGGTCGTCGAGGACGTTGAAGCCCGACGCCCCGTTCATCTGGGGCGCGAGGCTGGGGCTGGGATTCTGGGTCACGAGAGCGACCCTAGTCGCAAGCGGGGACACTTCCACGGTTTGCCCCTCGCTGTTCGCCGACAGCAGATTTCAGGCCAGCCAGGCGGTCAGGGCCCGGTGCACCTCGGGGTGGTTCAACAAGCCGAAGTGGCCGGTGCCGCCGACGTGCAGCAGGTCCGCCCCGGGGAACAGCTCCCGGCCCCGGGCGTCCCGGCCGTACGCCGACTCCGGGCGCACGAGCAGGTCGCCGAGGACCTCCGCGAGGGGGTGGCCCGCCGAGCGCGTCAGCGTCGCGGCGACCAGGTGGTAGCGCGCGTGCGGGAGCGGTGGGACGTCCTCGGTGAGCCCGGCCACGAGGTCGTGCACGCCTATGGAGCGCCAGTCCAGGATCCGGCCGAACGCGGCGGTCTCCGGCAGCACGGCCATCCCGCGGCTGCCGTGGCCCACGCCCCGGGCCAGCGGCGCGCCGAGGTGCGGCGTACCGAGCGTGACCACGTCGGAGACCCGCTGCGCCCACGGCCGCTCGGCCGTGGCGGCGACGGCGCCCGCCGCCCGCATCACCAGCCCGCCCATCGAGTGCCCGACCAGCGCGATCCGCTCGACCTCGACCGGCCACTGCTCGACGAGGTGCTGCAGCAGCGCCGAGAGCCCCGCGCCGTTCTCCCGCAGCCCCAGCCCGGTGTTGGCGCGCAGCAGCACCGGCGTCCAGCCCGCGGCCGCCAGCGTCTCGGCGTAGGTCGCGCCGACCTGCTCCCGCCCCCTGCCCCAGTGGGACTCGTCCTCGCACAGGCCGTGGAGCAGCACCACCACGCGACCGGTCGCGTCCGGGAAGGCCTCCGCCAGCGCGTCGGCCCGCGGGACCACGTCGCGGCCGCCCACCCGCACCGCCAGCGGGATGGCCATCAGCGGCCGCTCGTCTCGCAACCGGTCGCCGATCAGCCCGTTGACCGCCGAGGCCAGGAACCGACCGGCGGGCCGCTCGTCGAGGCGCGGTCCGAGCCCGGTCGCGGCCGCCCGGTCCAGGCCGCGGGAGGTCGCCCGCAGCCCGGCGGAGAGCCCGCCGTACACCGCCGCCGCGATCCCGCGGTGCGCCAGGTGCGGCACCGCGGCCGCGGGGCCCGTCGTACGACGGGTCAGGCCGTGGAACCGGTCGGCCCAGGCGAGGTGGGTGTCGCGGACCGTGTGGACGACCAGCTCGTCGGCGACCTGCGAGAGCAGGGACAGGGCATCGAGCAGGCCCGGCTCGGTGGTGGGACGACCTCGCGTGGGGGACACGGCCGCACCGTACCCAATCGAGTGCACGGATGTGCACCGAATGCCGCCCGCCCGGCGTGGCGCGCACCGTGGCCCGGCGTGGCGAGGTCGCGGCCGCAGGAGGCCCGGGGCCGGGGCGCCCGACTTGTCAGGCTCTTCTCTCGGTTGGGGGCCGTTGCAACGGCCCCCAACCGAGAGACTCCCCGGCTGGCCGGGGATTCCTGCAGCGACCTGCAGCGACCGGCCCCCAATGACACCGACCCGCCGGGAGCTCCCGGCGGGTCGGTGGTCAGGCTTGGGTGAGCGCGAAGGTCAGGCCTTGTCGGCCGACTCCTCGGTGGCCTCAGCCTCGGTGGCCTCGGCGTCGGCTGCCTCGGGAGCAGCCTCCTCGGCGGCCTCGGGCTCACCGATGGTGCCGTCGGGGCGCAGGTTCTTCAGCTCCACCACGTTGCCCGAGGCGTCCTTGACGACCGCGGCCTCCACGATCGTGGCCAGCGCCTTGCCGCGCAGGATCTCCTGGACCAGGTCCGGGATGTGGTTGTGCTCGAACATGTGGTTCGCGAACTCCTGCGGGTCCTGGCCGGACTGCTGGGCGCGACGCACGAGGTGCTCGGAGAGCTCCTCCTGGCTGACGTTGAAGTCCTCGGTCTTCGCGATCTCGTCCAGGACGAACTGGGCGGCCACCGCGTCGCGGACCCGGCGCTCGAGCTCGGCCTCGAACTCCTCCTGGGTCTGCTTCGCGTCCTCGAGGTACTTCTCCATGGTGATGCCGGCGTACATCAGCTGCTGCTCGATGTTCTGGCGCCGGGCGTTCAGCTCGTCGGTGACCATGGTCTCGGGCAGCGGGATCTCGACCTTCTCCAGCAGGGCCTCGAGCACCGCGTCGCGGGCGGCGGCGGCCTGCTCGAGGCGCTTGCCGCGACCCAGGCGCTCACGCACGTCGGCCGCCAGCTCCTCGGCGGTGTCGAACTCCGAGGCCATCTGGGCGAACTCGTCGTCGAACTCCGGCAGCTCCTGCTCCTGGACCTGGGAGACGGTGACCTCGACCTCGACCTCCTCGCCGAGCAGGTCACCACCGACCAGCTGCGAGGAGAAGGTCTTGGTCTCGCCGGCCTTCATGCCGGTCAGCGCCTCGTCGAGACCGTCGAGCATGCCGCCGCGGCCGACCTGGTAGGACATCCCGGCGACCTCGGCGCCCTCGAGCACCTCGCCGTCCTTGCGGGCCTGGAGGTCCATCACCACGAAGTCGCCGTCCGCGGCCTCGCGCTCGACGTCGTTGAGGGTGCCGAAGCGCTCACGCAGCGCCTTGACCTGCTCCTCGACGTCCTCGTCGGAGACCTCGATGTCCTCGACCTCGGCCTCGAGGCCGTCGTACGCCGGGATCTCGACCTCGGGACGCACGTCGACCTCGGCGGTGAACTCGAGCGTGGCGTTGTCCTCGAACTTGGTGACCTCGATGTCCGGCTGCGCCAGCGGCGTCAGGGAGTTCTCCTGCAGCGCCTCGATGTACTTCTGGGGCAGCACGTCGTTGATGGCCTGGTCGAGGACCGCACCGCGACCGACCTGGCGGTCGATCACCATCGGCGGCACCTTGCCGCGGCGGAAGCCGGGCACGTTGATCTGCTGGGCAATCTTCTTGTACGCCGCGTCGAGGCTCGGCCTGAGCTCCTCGAAGGGCACCTCGACGGTCAGCTTGGCCCGGGTCGGGCTCAAGGTCTCGACGGCGCTCTTCACAGGTTGTCTCCTCATCTGGGGTTCCGGTTGTGCGTCGGGGCGACAGGACTCGAACCTGCGATCTCCTGCTCCCAAAGCAGGCGCGCTAGCCACTACGCTACGCCCCGCCAAGTCGCCCCGAGAGGCTCCTTGGAGCGGATGACGGGAATCGAACCCGCGTAGCCAGTTTGGAAGACTGGGGCTCTACCATTGAGCTACATCCGCGCGCGAGATCGCCCTCCCCTCGGGGTCGAAGGGGGGAGTCCGCCGGTGTCATCGTGCCACAAGGCCGGCCGACCTCCCCAACCGAGGCGGACCCGACCGGTCCCCGGCTCGCCGGCCCGGCGCCGACCGCGTGGCGCCTCAGGCCCGATGGACCAGCAGCAGCGCGCGGTCGTCGTTGTCGGAGCCCACCGCGTCGACCAGCCGGGCCGCCCCGCCCTCGAAGCCGCCCCGCAGCAGGCGCTCGGCCTGCCCCAGCAGCCGGTCGATGCCCAGGCTGATGTCGCGTCGCGGGGTCTCCACCAGACCGTCGGTGTAGAGCAGCAGCGCGTCCCCCGGCCGCAGCACGCCCTCGACCACCGGGAACTCGGCGTCCTCGATGAGCCCCAGGACCGGCCCTTCGATGTCCAGCACCGACCAGCGCCCCGCCCCCGCGGCGAAGTGCACGGCCGGCGGGTGGCCGGCCGAGTGCAGCTGGAACGCCCCGCTGACCAGGTCGAGCGAGAGGTGCACGGCCGTGGCGAAGCCCTCCTCCCACTCCTGGCGCAGCAGGTAGTCGTTGGAGGCGCGCAGGAACTCCGCCGAGGGCAGCGAGGTCAGCAGCCCCCCGCAGGCGCCGGAGAGCAGCAGGGCCCGGGTGCCGGCCTGCTCCCCCTTGCCGGACACGTCGACGACCACCACGTCGAGCCGGTCGCCGGCGCGCGACTTGGCCGCGACGATGAAGTCCCCGGCGAACGGCGTGCCGCCGGACGAGCGGAGCGCGGACTCGGCGTACCAGCCCGCCGGCAGCGGCGGGATGCCGCCCTGGCTGAGGATCCGGTCGCGCAGGTCGACCAGCATCGACTCCCCCAGCGCGCCGGCGACCCCGAGGCGCGAACGGCGGAAGCTGGTCAGCAGGATGATGAAGCTGAGCAGGAACAGGATCGTCACCGCGCCGACGGTGCGGGCGTCCAGGTGCGGCCGCGTGGTGAGCAGCAGCATCAGCACGACCAGCACGAACACCACGAACCAGGGCAGCTGCCGGGGTCCGAGCAGCAGGCTGCCGACCAGCAGCGGCACCACCAGGGCACTCAGCGGTACGACGTCGAACCGGTCGATCAGCCCGGCGATGAGCAGGGTGCCGATCACCAGCCCCGTGGTGGTCCGGCCCTCGGGTCTCGAGGCGCGCCGGAGCAGGCCGTTCCAGGCACGACGCGTCCCGGTGGGACGGGCCGGCCTCAGGGGCTCGCGCAGCGCGGTCATGGTCGGATCCTCGGGCTTGGTCGGTTCACTCTACGGCGCGGGAACGGAAGCGCGGCTGGCAACGCGCACACCAGAAGAGGTTGCGCCCGAGCAGCTCCTCGGTCCGCACGGTCGCGCCGCAGACGTGGCAGGGCTGCCCGGCACGACGGTAGACGTAGACCTCGCCCCCGTGGTCGTCGACCCGCGGCGGCCGGCCCATCGCCTCCGGCGTGTGCTCGGGCCGCACGGTGTCGATGCGTCCGGTCCGCACGCCCTCGGCCATCAGCTCGACCAGGTCCGCCCACAGGACCCGGAACTGGCCGACCCGCAGGCTCTGGCCGGGTCGCAGCGGGTGCATCCGGTGCCGGAAGAGCAGCTCCGCGCGGTAGACGTTGCCGACGCCGGCGAGCACGGTCTGGTCCATGAGCAGCCCGCCGATCGGCGCGCGGCTGCGGCGGACCCGGGCCCAGGACGGCTCCCAGCTCGCGTC
Source organism: Nocardioides panaciterrulae (assembly GCF_013409645.1). Lineage (NCBI taxonomy): Bacteria > Bacillati > Actinomycetota > Actinomycetes > Propionibacteriales > Nocardioidaceae > Nocardioides > Nocardioides panaciterrulae. Next base: position 2,814,892 of record NZ_JACCBG010000001.1, read on the forward strand.
CGGGCGCAGCGGGTCCGGCCCGGAGCGCGCCACGACCGCGTCGCGCTGCTCGGTGGTCACGAGCTCGCAGGTCGTCGCGCCCCGGAGGTCGGCGTACGCCCGCCCGTCCCTGGAGACCAGCCGGAGCCGCACCTGCCCGACCGGCGGCGGCACCTGATCCACGGCACCGGACAGGTCGCGGTGCACGGCGAACTGGCCGTAGAGGCCGAGGTGCACGTGCACGAACCGTTCCTCCGCGAACTCCACGAACAGGTGCTTGCCCCAGGCCTCCGCGCCCTCCACCCGCCCGCCGTCGAGGATCGCGGCGGAGTCGGCGAACCGGCCCTGCGGGCTCGTCACCCGCACCTCCCGACCGGCGAAGGCCTCGGTGAGCCCGCGGGCCAACCGGTGGAGCGTGTGCCCCTCAGGCATCGGCCGCCGGGCCCCCGAGGGCGGACTCGGGCAGCGGCGGCAGCTCGCGCGTGGTCTCGTAGACCGCGAGCTGGCCGATCCGGCGCACGTGCCGCTCCTCGCCGGAGAACGGCGTGGTCAGGAACACCTCGACGAACCTGGTCATGTCCGCCAGCGGGTGCAGCCGGCCGCCGACGGAGACGACGTTGGCGTCGTTGTGCTCCCGCGCCAGCGCCGCGGTCTCCTCGGACCAGACCAGCGCGGCGCGGACGCCGATCACCTTGTTGGCCGCGATCTGCTCCCCGTTGCCGGAACCCCCGATGACCACGCCGAGGCTGTCGTGCCCCTCGGCCCGCTCCGCCGCGACGGCCTCGGCCGCGCGCAGGCAGAAGACCGGATAGTCGTCGACGGCGTCGTAGACGAACGGCCCGTGGTCGACGGCCTCGTAGCCGTGGTCGGCCAGCCAGGTGAGCAGGTGGTCCTTCAGGTCGAGTCCGGCATGGTCGGAGCCCAGGTGCACGCGCATGGCGGAGATCTTCTCAGAGGGGCCGCGCCGGGAGCCGGCCACCTGCCCCAGGATCCTGTGCGGCGGGGGCCGGCCGTCAGTCGCCGGCCAGCCGCGCGAGCTCCTCGTCGACGACCGAGGGGTCGAGCTTGGTGAAGACCGGGGTGGGCTTGGCGACCGGGGTGCCGACCACGAGCGGGTGCCGGTGCCAGGCCGGGGCGCCGGTGTAGTCGCCGGTGATCACCGGGTACGGCGCACCGCCGTCGAGGTCGTCGACCTCCTCGATGCGCGGCATCGGCGCGATCTCGCCCTTGCCGCCCAGCGCCCGGTCGACCTCGTTGGCCGCGAACGGCAGGAACGGGGCCAGCACCAGGTTGAGGTCGGCCACGCACTGGGCCACGACGTGCAGCACGGTGCCGAGCCGCTCGCGCTGCTCCTCGCCCTTGAGCTTCCACGGCTCGGTGTCGGAGACGTACTTGTTGACCTCGGCCACGACCCGCATCGCCTCGCCGACCGCCTGCTTCTGCCGGTGCCGCGCGATCAGGTCCCCGACCACGTCGAAGGCCCTCTCGGTGGCCGCGAGCAGCGCCTCGTCCTCGGCGGTGAGCGCGCCCGCCGGCGGGATCTCCCCGAAGTTCTTGGCGATCAGGTTCGCGGTCCGGTTGACCAGGTTGCCCCACCCGGCGACCAGCTCGTCGTTGGTGCGCCGGACGAACTCCGACCAGGTGAAGTCGGAGTCCTGGTTCTCGGGCCCGGCGGCGGCCACGAAGTAGCGGAACGCGTCGGCCTGGTAGCGGCTGAGCAGGTCACGCACGTAGATCACGACGCGCTTGGAGGAGGAGAACTTGCGGCCCTCCATCGTGAGGAACTCCGAGGAGACCACCTCGGTGGGCAGGTTGAGCTCGCCGTAGGTCCGCGGCGATCCCCCCTTGGCGCCCTTGCCGGAGTAGGCCAGCAGCTCCGCGGGCCAGATCTGGCTGTGGAAGGTGATGTTGTCCTTGCCCATGAAGTAGTAGGACAGCGCGGTCTCGGTCCCTGAGCCGGTCGCAGGGTTCCACCACCGGCGCCAGGCCTCGGGGTCGCCGCTGCGGCGGGCCCACTCGATCGAGGCGGACAGGTAGCCGATGACGGCGTCGAACCACACGTAGAGCTTCTTGGTCGGGTTCTCCCGCCACCCGTCGAGCGGGACCGCGATCCCCCAGTCGATGTCGCGGGTCATCGCCCGCGGGCGGATCTCCTTGAGGATGTTCTGGCTGAACCGGATCACGTTGGGCCGCCAGGTGCCGGACGCCTCGCGCTCGTCGAGCCACTCCCCCAGCGCGTCGGCCAGCGCGGGCAGGTCGAGGAAGAAGTGCTGCGACTCGACGAACTGCGGCACCTCGCCGTTGATCTTGGAGCGGGGGTTCTTCAGGTCGATCGGGTCGAGCTGATTGCCGCAGTTGTCGCACTGGTCGCCGCGCGCACCGTCGTACCCGCAGATCGGGCAGGTGCCCTCGATGTAGCGGTCGGGCAGGGTGCGACCGGTCGACGGCGAGATCGCGCCGAACGTCGTCTGCTCGACGAAGTAGCCGTTCTCGTAGACGCCGAGGAACAGCTCCTGCACGACCGCGTGGTGGTTGCGGGTGGTCGTGCGCGTGTAGAGGTCGTAGGTGCAGCCCAGCGAGGCCAGGTCCTCGGCGATGATCCGGTGGTTGCGGTCCGCGAGCTGCTGGGGGGTGAGCCCCGCCTCGTCGGCCGCGATCAGGATCGGCGTGCCGTGCTCGTCGGAGCCGGAGACCATGAGTACGTCGTGGCCCGCCATCCGCATGTATCGGCTGAAGACGTCGGAGGGCACGCCGAAGCCGGCCACGTGGCCGATGTGGCGCGGGCCGTTGGCGTAGGGCCAGGCGACGGCGGACAGGACTGTGCTCATGGGCTTGATCCTAGGAGTCGCCCGCGAAGGTCCCGCAACCGAATCCGGCTGGCGTACGTTTCCGTGACATGAGGCTCATCGCCGAGGACCTGCTGCTGCTCCTGCTCGACGACCGGCGAGGGACACCCGCGAGCCAGCACACCGACCTCTGCCTGGGCGGAGCGGTGCTCGCCGAGCTCGCCCTGCTGGGGGCCGTCACGGTCTCCGAGCGGAAGGGGATGTGGCGGTCCGCCAGGGTGCGGGTCGTGCCCGGAGCGGTGGTCGAGGACGAGGTGCTCCGCGACGGGCTGGCGCTCGTCGCGCAGAAGGAGCGCTCGGCGCAGGACCTGGTCCGCCGGCTCGGGAAGGGCCTGCGCGAGCGGCTCGGCGAGCGACTGGTGGCACGCGGGATCCTCCAGCGCCGCGACGAACGGGTCCTGGGGCTGTTCCCCCGCACCCGGTGGCCGGAGGTCGACTCCACGCACGAGGAGCAGCTGCGCCGGCAGCTCACGGCCACGCTGTGCGCCGGCGCCGAGCCCGACGAGCGCACCGGCACGCTGGTGGCGCTGCTGTCCGCCGTCGACCGCGCGCACCGCAGCGTCGACCACGAGGGGCTGTCCTCGCGGGAGGTGCGCCGGCGCGCCAAGCAGGTCGCCGAGGGCGACTGGGCCGCGGACGCGGTCCGCGAGGCCGTGCAGGCGGCGACCGCGGCGACGGTGGCCGCGATCGCGGCGTCCTCGGCCGCGGCGTCGTCCGCCGGGAGCAGCTGAGAGTCGGTCCGCGGCGGTCGCCGGCCGACAGCTCCCCGGCCGACAGCTCCCCGGCCGCTCCTAGTGCCCCTTCGACGGCCGCTTCGGGCGCAGCACGTCCACCGACGCGCGGGCCCGGGGGGCCGCGACCACCAGGGCGCCGTCGCCGGCGTACCTGACCACGACGGCTCGCGTCCCGGCGCGCAGGTCGGTGACCACCAGCCGCGCGTGGCCGCGGCGGACCAGGTCGACGCTCTGCCGGTGCCTGCCGACCCGGATCACCAGGCTGCCGGTGACCTTGTCGAGGCCGGGCGCGGTCACGTTGACCACCACCACGGCCCGCTGCGGCCGGCCCACGGTGCGCACGGCCAGCGTCGGCACGGTCAGGACCTGCGCGGTCGGCTCGGTGGTGACGGTCAGCGGCTTGTAGCCGTCACGGGTCAGCGCGACCTGCAGGGAGAGCCGGGCCCCGACGTCGTCGGCGGTCAGCTGGTAGTGGTCGGCGGTCGCACCGGCGATCGGCGTGCCGTCGCGCAGCCAGGTGTACGCCGCGGTCGCGTCGGCGGGCTCCACGGTGCCCGGGGCGACAGTGAGCGTCTGGCCGAGCCGCGGGCCACCGGGCGCGGCGCCGTCGACGGCGAACGGCGAGGTCACCTTCACGTCCCCGCCGAGCACCGACTCGGTCGGCGGCGTGGCCGCGGTGGCGGGGTCGTACCCCTTCCGGGTCGCAGTCACGACCGCGGTGACGCGGGTGCCGACCTGGTCGGCACCGAGCTCCAGGCTCCAGGTGGTGGCGCCGGGGATCACGACGCCGTCCGACTGCCACTGGACGCTCTTCCTGGTCGTGCCCGGGGCCCAGTCGCCCTTGCTCGCGGTCAGCACCTGGCCGAGCTCGGGGTCACCGCTGATGACCGGGGTCGCGACAGGGGTGATCACCCCGGGGGCGATCGGGTCGGTGGCCGTCGAGGTGGCGATGGCCGAGGCGTAGCCCGTGGCGGTCACGGCCACCTGCACGCTGATCTGCTGGCCGACCCGGCCGGCCGGGAGCGTGTAGGTGGGGTCGGTCGCGCCGGTGATCATCTGGCCGTCGCCGAACCACTGGTAGGCGACCGTCGACGGGGTGCTCGACCACTCGCCGGGTGTCGCGGTCAGCACCTGGCCCACCTGGGCGGTGCCGCTGATCGTGGGCGCGCCCTGGTTCTGCAGCGCGACGTCGTGGAAGTGGATGAAGCCGCTGGGCCAGCCGCGGCCGGACTTCGTGATCCGGCGCCAGTGGAAGTCGCCGCCCCACATGTCCTCCGACACCACGATCTCGGTGCTGGAGACGACCTGCTCCACGTAGGCGACGTGGCCGGCGCTGCCGGCGTACCCGTCGTAGGCGTCGAACCAGGCGATCGCCCCGACGGTGGGCGTCTGGTCGGTGAGGTAGGCCATCGCGTGGCCCCAGTTCTCGGCGTTGCCGCCACCGGTCCAGGGACGGCTGTTCGGCATGCCCGCGTGCACCATCCGGTACGCCGCGTAGTTGGTGCAGTTGTGCCCGCCGTACATCCGCCAGTACATCGTGTCGTTGTGCCTGGCGTACCCCGCGTTGCCGAGGCCGGCGGCCCGGCAGCCGGCGTAGCCGTTGCAGAGCGCGGTGTAGTCGGCGCGGGCGGGGGCGGGAGCGAAGAGGAACGGGACCAGCGACAGCACGAGCGCGGCGACGACCAGCCGCACTCGGGATCGCGGACCTCCCCGGACGATGAGCACTTGGGGACCGTAGGGCCTGCCGTCAAGCGACACGCCGGGGAAAATCTATCTTTACGAAACCGTTACCAACGGTGCCGGTGTGACAGGAGACGACTCACGTGCCGTCTCCTGTCCACCGTACGCCGGGGCTCAGCTGAAGTCGAGGGGCCGGTTGCGGGTGCGCTTGAGCTCGAAGAAGTAGGGGTAGCGCGCGAGCTCGACCGCGGCGTCCCAGACCCGGCCGGCCTCCTCGCCCTTGGGGATCGAGGTCATCACCGGGCCGAAGAACGCGGCCCCCTCGAAGGCGATGGTCGGGGTGCCGACCTCCTCGCCCACCTGGTCCATGCCGAGGTGGTGTGACTTCTTGATGTCCTCGTCGTAGGACGGGTCCTCCATCGCCTCGACCAGCTCCACGGGCAGCCCGGCCTCGGCGAGCGCCGCCTCGACCAGCTCACGCGACTGGGGCTGCTGCTCGTTGTGCAGCCGGGTGCCCAGCGCGGTGTAGAGCGGCAGCAGCGCGTCCTTGCCGAACTTCTGCTCCGCCGCCATCACCACGCGCACCGGGCCCCACGCATCGGCCAGCGCCTTGCGGTAGTCCTCGGGGATGTCCTTGCCCTCGTTGAGGTAGGCCAGGCTCATCACGTGCCAGGTGACGTCGATGTCACGGACCTTCTCCACCTCGAGGATCCACCGCGAGGTGATCCAGGCGAACGGGCAGCGCGGGTCGAACCAGAACTCGGCATTCGTCATGTCCGGGCAACACCATCGGACGCCTATGCATTCCGGAATAACGATTTCACAACCCGGCCCGGACGGGTGAGAGGATGCTCACCATGCCTGGAACCAACCTGACCCGGGACGAGGCCGCCACCCGCGCCGCCCTCCTGGACGTCACGTCGTACTCCGTCGACCTGGACCTCACGACTGGCGAGAAGACCTTCGGCTCGACCACGACGATCCGCTTCGGCTGCACCGAGCCCGGTGCCTCCACGTTCGCGGACCTCGTCGACGCCCACATCCACGAGATCACGCTGAACGGCGAGTCGGTCGACCCGGCCACGGCGTACGCCGACAACCGCATCGCGCTCAGCGGCCTCGCCGCCGAGAACGAGCTCGTCGTGCGCGCCGACTGCACCTACTCCCGCACCGGCGAGGGCCTGCACCGGTTCGTCGACCCCGCCGACGACCGGGTCTACCTGTACTCCCAGTTCGAGGTGCCGGACGCCCGCCGCGTCTACACCACCTTCGAGCAGCCGGACCTCAAGGCGCCGTTCACCTTCAACGTCACCGCGCCCGCCGGCTGGAAGGTCGTCTCGAACGCGCCCGCCCCCGAGCCGCAGGACCTCGCCGGGGACAAGCAGCTGTGGGCGTTCCCGCAGACCAAGCCGATGTCGACCTACGTCACCGCGATCGTCGCCGGTGAGTACCACGAGGTGACGCACGTCTACCGCGGCAAGCACGGCGACATCCCGCTGGGCCACTACTGCCGCCAGTCGCTGGCCGAGCACCTCGACGTCGAGGAGCTGGTCAAGGTGACCGAGCAGGGCTTCGCGTTCTTCGAGGAGCTCTTCGACTACCCGTACCCGTTCGGCAAGTACGACCAGCTCTACGTGCCGGAGTACAACATGGGCGCGATGGAGAACGTCGGCTGCGTGACGCTGCGCGACGAGTACCTCCCCCGCAGCCGCCAGGACCGCGCGTTCTACGAGTTCCGCGTCGAGGTCATCCTGCACGAGATGGCCCACATGTGGTTCGGCGATCTGGTCACCATGAAGTGGTGGGACGACCTCTGGCTCAACGAGTCCTTCGCGGAGTGGGCCTGCTACCACGCCGCCGTCGAGGCCACCGAGTTCACCGAGTCCTGGACCGGCTTCACCAACGCTCGCAAGAACTGGGCCTACCGCCAGGACCAGCTGCCCAGCACGCACCCGATCGCCGCCGACAACTACGACCTGCGCGCGGTCGAGGTGAACTTCGACGGCATCACCTACGCCAAGGGCGCCTCGGTGCTCAAGCAGCTGGTCGCCTGGGTCGGGCTGGAGAACTTCATCGAGGGCGTCCGCGCCTACTTCAAGGACTTCGAGTACTCCAACTCCGAGTTCGGCGACCTGCTCGCCGCGCTGGAGAAGTCCTCGGGCCGCGAGCTGCAGTCCTGGGCGCAGGAGTGGCTGCAGACCGCCGGCGTCAACACGCTGGCGCCGCAGTTCCAGCTCGGCGAGGACGGCGCCTACACCTCGTTCGCGATCCGCCAGACCGCCGCCGCGGAGCACGCCACGCTGCGCCGCCACCGGGTGGGCGTGGGCCTGTACGACGAGGTCGACGGCCGCCTCGTGCGCCGGTCCTCCTTCGAGACCGACGTGGCCGGTGAGCTCACCGAGGTCCCCGAGCTGGTCGGCGTGAAGCAGCCGGCGCTGCTGCTGCTCAACGAGGGCGACCTGGCCTACGCCAAGATCCGCCTCGACGAGCGCTCGCTGGCCACCGTCATCGGTGGCATCTCCACCCTCGACGACTCCCTCGCCCGGGCCCTGTGCTGGGGTGCCGCCTGGGACATGACGCGGGACGCGGAGCTGTCGGCCACCGACTTCGTCGCGCTGGTGCTCTCCGGGATCGCCGCGGAGACCGACGCGTTCGGCGTCAGCCGGATCCCGTCGTACGCCGCCCAGGCCGCCAACACCTTCAGCGCGCCGGAGAACCGCGCGGCGCTGCAGCAGACCTGGGAGCAGGGCCTGCGCAAGCTGCTGGAGAACGCCCCGGCCGGCAGCGACCACCAGCTCTCGTTCGTGCGTGCGTACGCCGCGGCCGCCCACAGCGACCAGGCGCTCGACGAGCTGGAGGCGCTGATCGACGGCACCCGCACGCTCGAGGGGCTCGAGGTCGACACCGACCTGCGCTGGACGCTGCTGACCGCGCTCGCGCGCGCCGGCCGCGCCGACGCCGAGCGGATCGACGCCGAGCTGGCCCGCGACAACACCATCTCGGGCCAGGAGCACGCCGCCGCGGCCCGCGCCTCCCGTCCCACCGCCGAGGCCAAGGCCGAGGCGTGGGAGCTGGCCATCGTGCGCGACGACGTCGCGAACGAGACCCAGCGCAGCATCGTGCTGGCCTTCCAGGCCCACGGCCAGGAGGAGGTGCTGGCGCCGTACGTCGAGAAGTACCTCGAGGCGGCTGAGACCATGTGGGAGGACAAGGGCACCCAGCGCGCGTCCACGGCGCTGGAGTACATCTTCCCCAGCCCGCTGGCCAGCCAGGAGCTGCTCGACCGGGTGGACGCCTGGCTGCAGAGCTCGCAGGCCAACCCTGCGGCGAAGCGCTACGTCCACGAGGGCCGCGATGACGTCGCCCGGGCCCTGGCCGCCCAGGCCAAGGACGCCCAGGCCAAGGACGCGTAGCCTCACCAGGTCTGAGCGGCCCGGCCCCGACACTCCGGGACCGCGGCCACGAGCACGATGAGGGCCCCCACCGGATCATCCGGTGGGGGCCCTCGTCATCTCGCCGAGTCGGCGCATGTTGACGCCGTACGCCGACCGCACGCCCCATCACCGAACGCCGAGTCGGCGCATGTTGACGCCGTACGCCGACCCCGCGGGGCCCACGCCCGCCCCGCACCCGTCAACGAACGCCGACTCGGCGCAGGTTGACGCCGTACGACGACCGCACGAAGCCCAAGTCCCGCCCCACACCCGTCAACGAACGCCGACTCGGCGCAGGTTGACGCCGTACGACAACCGCACGCGCCCCACACCCCGCCCCACACACGTCAACGAACGCCGACTCGGCGCAGGTTGACGCCGTACGACGACCGCGCGCCCCATCACCGAACGCCGAGTCGGCGCAGGTTGACGCCCTACACGACAACCGCACGCGCCCCACGCCCCGCCCACCCGTCAACGAGCGCCGAGTCGGCGCAGGTTGACGCCGTACGACAACCGCACGCGCCCCACGCCCCGCCCCACACCCGTCAACGAGCGCCGACTCGGCGGGATCGCCGGTCGGGCCCGGCGGTCAGGGCTGGGGCTCGGTGTGCAGCGTCTGGGGCGCCTTGGCGTGCTCGGCGAGCATCTCGATGCCGCGCTTGAGACCGCCGACGAGATCACCCTCCGCGAAGCGGGTGCCCATCTCGAGGATGACGAGCTCGACCTCGCTGTCCGTGACGTTGCGGCGCACGAGGCCGCCGGTGACGACCTCGAGGGCGTGCGCCGACGGGTCGACCATGATCAAGATGCTGCGCGAGGGCGCCACCAGCGAGTTGTGCAGCTGGGTGGCGAAGGCCCGAGGGTCGCCGGCAGCACTGCCGACGAAGACCGAGAACTCGAAGCGGCAGAGCGTCTCGGCGCGGCGGATCGCCTCGTCGATCACATAGCGTTCGGCGTCGCTGAAGTCACCAGCGGCCACTTGCGCCACCGGCCTTCGACTCCTCGTTGTCCGGCGCGGGGAGCTCCGAGGTGCCCTTGCTCGGGCCGCCGAACCACTGGCTCTCCCCCGGGTGGGCGCCCGACGAGCGCCGCTCGCCGCGGAGCATGGACGGCAGGTAGACCAGCAGCGTGAGCACGACGTACGCCAGCAGCGGGACGCCGCCGAGCAGCAGCACGGCGTGCAGCGCGGAGACCGACGGCGGGTTGCTCCACCCCTCGGGCACGGCCGCGCTGGCGGGACCCGCCAGACCGACGAGGCCGAGGCCTGCCGAGGTCGTGAGGACGAGGGCGGCGCGACGGACGAAGGGGAGCGTGTGGGTCACGCGCACGAGGATATCGGCATCCCCCTCCCTCGCCGAAGGGAGCCTCGTCGACTGGGTCACACCACGGTGCGGGGACTCGATAACCGCCCCTGCGCCGTGTACATACTGGGCCCCATGTTCGGCCTCGACAGCACCCAGGGATGCGCCGACGGCGAGCAGGTCTGCCAGCAGGTCTACGAATGGACCAACAGCAAACCGCTCGCCCACGCTTCCGACGTCTTCATCGGCAAGCCACTGTCGATCCTCGGGCTGGTGGTCCTGGGACTGGTGATCCGATGGGTCCTGCACCGGCTGGTCGACCGGCTGGTGGCCCAGGCCCAGGACGGCGTGCTTCCCGACCGGGTGACCCGGTTCGGGATGCGGGGCCGCTCCACCGCGCAGGCGGCGGCCGCCCGAGACATGGCGACGGCGACCCGCCGGGTCCAGCGGGCCAAGACCATGGGCGACCTGCTCAAGAGCGTGATCACCGGCGTCCTCGTCGCCATCATCGGCACGATGGCGCTCAGCGAGCTGGACGTGAACATCGCGCCGATCATCGCCAGCGCCGGCATCATCGGCCTGGCCCTCGGCTTCGGCGCCCAGTCGCTGGTCAAAGACTTCCTGTCCGGCGTCTTCATGATCTTCGAGGACCAGTACGGCGTCGGCGACGTGGTCGACATCGGCGAGGCCACCGGGACCGTGGAGGCGGTCAGCCTCCGGGTCACCCGGCTCCGCGACCTCAACGGGACCGTCTGGTACGTCCCCAACGGCGAGATCATGCGAGTCGGCAACATGAGCCAGAACTGGTCGCGCGCGGTCGTCGACGTGCGCGTCGCCTACGACGAGGATCTCGCCCGGGTCACGCGCGTGCTCAAGGACGTCGCCCACGACCTGTGGGACGACGAGGACTTCAAGGGGCGCATCATCGAGGAGCCCGAGGTCACCGGCGTCGAGGCGCTGGACCCCGAGTCCATCACGCTGCGGGTGCTGCTCAAGACCGCCCCGATGGAGCAGTGGGGCGTCGCCCGGGAGCTGCGCCAGCGGGTCAAGGCGCGCTTCGACCACGAGGGCATCGAGATCCCGCTCCCCCAGCGGGTCGTCTGGCACCGGCAGGATCTGGCCGAGGCGCGGGCCGCCGAGGAGCGCACCGCAGAGGCGCAGGCGCCGCGCTTCGGGGACCCCACTCCGACCGCCTGACCACTCCGCGGCCCGACACGCATCGCGGCCGAGACGCACCGCGGGGCGGTGACCCTCTGGTCACCGCCCCGCGTCGTACTCGGCTCCGCGCCGCTCAGGCGAGCGCGGCGTCCAGCGTGATCGTGGTGCCGGACAGCGCCTGGCTGACCGGGCAGCCCGTCTTCGCGGCCTCCGCGGCCTTGACGAAGTCCTCGTTGCTCATGCCGTCGACGACGCCGCGGACGGTGAGCTTGATGCCGGTGATCCCGGTGCCCGGGGTGAACTCGACCTCGGCGCTGGTGTCCAGCGAGGTCGCGGCGGTGCCGCCCTGGGCCAGGCCGTTGGACAGCGCCATCGAGAAGCAGGACGAGTGCGCGGCCGCGATCAACTCCTCGGGGCTGGTCTTGCCGTTGGGCTCCTCGGCGCGGCTCGGCCACGACACGTCGTACGTCCCGAGACCGGAGGACTCCAGCGTGACCTTGCCGGCGCCCTCGAAGAGCGAGCCCTCCCAGCGCGTGGTGGCCTTGCGGGTGGTTGCCATGTGTTCCTCGTTTCGACATAGGCGTGGTGAACGGCTCGAGTCTTCCACGCCGGTGCACGGCCGCCGCCCGGCGCTCGGCACAATGGGACCCGTGACGACCTTCTACGACGAGATCGGCGGCTTCGAGACCTTCCAGAAGATCGTCGCCCGGTTCTACGAAGGGGTGGCGACCGACGACGTGCTGCGGCCCCTCTACCCCGAGGAGGACCTCGGCCCGGCCGAGGAGCGGTTCCTGCTGTTCCTCGTGCAGTACTGGGGCGGCCCGACGACGTACTCCGAGACCCGCGGCCACCCGCGGCTGCGGATGCGGCACGCGCCCTTCAAGGTGACGCCGGAGGCCCGCGACCACTGGCTCACGCACTTCCGCGCCGGGCTCGACGCCGTCGAGCTCACGCCCGAGCAGGACGCGCGATTCTGGGAGTACGTCACGCACGCGGCGCAGTTCATGGTCAACGCGCTGGAGTGACGCCCACGAAGGTTCTCCGAGAAGGTTCCGATCGAGGTGTAACGCCCGGGGCCGGTCGCGACAGGTAGTGAGTGACCAACGCCGACGCGGGCCGTGCGGTCCGCCGACGATCCAAGGAGTCACACCATGCGCAGGACCACCGCAGCTCGGGCCATCGCGGCCAGCGCCGCCATTGCCGCCGTCACCTCGTTCGGGGCGGCGTACGCCTCCGGAGCCCACACCGAGGACCACACCGGCCGGGCCGACACCGCCACCGCGGTCAACAAGAACGGACACGCCGTCGACGAGCACGCCGCCCAGGGGCAGGCACGCGCCGCTCTGGCTCGCGACCAGCACCAGGCGACCAGCGACCAGGGCGACACGACCGGGGACGACACGGACCCCAGCACGGACCCGGAGAGCACGGACGACAGCACGGCCACGGGAGATGACTCGACCACCGAGTCCTCGACCGACGACTCCACGTCGACCGCGGGCGACGACACCACGTCCGATGACACCACCACGTCCGACGACACGTCCGACACGACCTCCGGCGCCTCGTCGGAGCACCCGGGCACCACCCCGAACGAGCACGCCGGCGACCACCCCGACGAGCACGCGGTGGCCAACGGTGACCACACCGCGCACAGCGGTCCGAGCCCCGACGCCGGAGACCACCCGAACGCCCACGCCACCACGCGCGGCGACCAGGCGGACCACGGCCAGGGCGGCGAGCAGTCCACCGAGAGCCACGGCCAGTCCACCGAGAGCCACGGCCACTCCGCTCCGAACGACCAGGGCGACGACACCCAGGGCGACGACACCCAGGGCGACGACTGATCCGCGTCCTCCCCGATCGGCGTCCCGACGGTAGCTTCCCCTGCGCTACCGTCGGGGCGCCCCTCTCCACCCGAGGCCAGTGATGACCGACGACCCCCGACCCGGGCAGCTGCGGCTGCCGGTGCCGACGCTCGAGCCCGCCGACGACTTCGTCGGCCGGCTCGCGACGATCGCGGCCGCTTCCCGACCGGCCGTTGGCGCCGCGCGACGCGCCCGGACCGGCTGGCGGATCGGCGTGGCCGCGGCAAGTGTCGGCGCCGTGGTCGGCGGTGGCACCTGGGTCGCTGCGGCGATGACGGCTTCCGAGCACCACGCTCCCCACCATCACGCGCCCGGCCCGGCCTCCGGATCCACCAAGACCCCCGGCCCGCTTGCTCCGCTCCCCGCCTCCACCAGCGGACCGGACCGGCCCGCCACGTCCGACGGCGCCCGAGGTCCGCTGGCAACAGACGGACCGTCACCGACCGACCGGGGCCCCGGGGCCACGACCGGGACCGCTCCCACCCGGCCCCGGCACACGTTGCCACCCCAGGCGAGCATCCACGCCCACCCCGGGAGCCAGGGTCAGGGCCACGGCCAGGATCGGGGCCACGGCCAGGATCGGGGCCACGGCCAGGACCCCGGGCAGGAGCGGGGCCACGGCCGAGCCCAGGGCAAGCACGGGAACCACCACTCCCCATCGGCCGACCACGGCGGGTCCCACCGGGGCACGGACGCCGGCACGGGCCCGGGCACCCACCCGGACGCGGCTCTGAGCGCAGATCCGGGCGTGCCGTCCGCCGACGACGGGAGCGTCGGCGATGGCCGGGCGATCGACCCCGCTTCCGGCTCCCACAGCGGTCACGGCACCGCAGGCAGCAGCGGCGGCGTCGGACCACTCACGGCTGGATGAGTGACGACGACCTGGTGGCGCGGGCCAAGGCCGGCGACGCACAGGCATGGCGAGAGCTCTACCGCACCCATGCGGGCAGGTTGGTCGTCTGGCTGGGTGTCCGGCCCAGCGAGGATGCCGCCATCTCCTCCGAGGACCTCGCGGCCGAGGCCTGGCTGACCGCCGCCCAGAAGATCCACGGATTCACCGGCACCTCCTCCGACTTCGCCGGCTGGTTGTTCGGGATCGCCCGCAACCTCTCTACCAACTCGACACGGCGGAGCCGGCGCAGGCTCACCGAACCGGTGCCCGAGCTGCCGGACCGCGAGCACGCCGAGGGCCCCGAACCCGCGCTCGTCGCCCGGGACTGGGTCGAGTTCGCGTTGCGGGGGCTGCCGCCGCGCGAGCGCGACGTCATCGCCTGCACCGAGGTGGTCGGCCTGGACGTGGAGAGCACGGCCCGGGCGCTCGACATCAGCGCGGTCGCCGTGCGGGTCGCCCGGCACCGGGCCCTGAAGCGGCTGCGCGCGAAGGACTCAGCGCCTGCTCAAGCGAGCACGCCCATCAGCCGCTCGCGGTAGACCTCGGGCGGCGGCGTCGAGCGCTGGGTCGCCTGGTCGAAGAAGACGATCGAGACGCGGGCCTGGGAGAGCAAGGTGTCGCCGTCGCAGATGACCGACTCGATGGTCGCGGAGCGGCTGCCCACGCGGGACACCCACGACCAGGCGTCGTACGGCTCGGGGCGGAACAGGATCGGCACCCTGTAGTCCACGTCGGTCTGCGCCACCACCATGCTGACCCGCGGCGTGCCCTCGGGCAGGTCCCTCCACAACCGGTCCATCAGCTGGATCCGCGCCTCCTGGAGGTACTCGAAGTACTTCACGTTGTTGACGTGGCCGTAGACGTCGACGTCGGAGAACCGCACGTGCACCGGGAAGTGCCCGATCTCCTCGCGACGCGTCGGCGTCAGGGGCACGCGCGGCGCCCGGTCCCACGGCTCGAGGAACGCCTGCAGCGTCTCCCGCTCGCCCTCGCTGAGGCGGCGCGGACGCTCGGTGGCGAAGACGTACGGCGTGAGCACCGTGGCGGCCCGCAGGTAGACCCGGCGCCCACCGTCCGGCTCGTCGTGGAAGACCTCGTAGGCCATCGTGAACGACGCCGCGCGCAGCTCGGTCACCCAGGACTCGATCTTCACGGGCCGGAACTGGAAGGTCAGCGGCGAGAGGTAGGTGACCTCGTGCCGCACCACCACGACGCCCTCGGCGAGCTCCCCCGTCCGGGCCGCGGGCCCGTGGGTGCGCAGCATGTCGACCCGCGCCTCCTGGAGGTAGTCGACGTACGTGACGTTGTTGACGTGACCCAGCAGGTCCATGTCGGCCCAACGCATCGGGCACTCGTAGACGTGGCGCACGGGCCCGATGGTGCCAGACGCCGTGCCGCGGCCGCGCCGCCGGTCAGTGCGTGAGCGATCCCGGCCGGGCGGCCGTGACCAACGCCTCGTCCGGCCCCACCTCCCACCGTCTAGGGTGACGAGCGCAGCAGATCCCACTCGAACGGAGTTCCCATGCCCGAGGCAGTCATCGTTTCCGCCGCCCGCTCCCCCATCGGCCGCGCGAACAAGGGGTCGCTGAAGGACTTCCGTCCCGACGACCTCGCCGCGCTGATCGTCAAGGAGGCGGTGGGGAAGGTCGAGGGGCTCGACCCCCACGACATCGACGACCTGCTGCTCGGCTGCGGCCTCCCCGGCGGTGAGTCCGGCAACAACATGGGCCGGGTCGTGAGCGTCCTGAACGGCTGGGACGACGTCCCCGGGGCCACGATCACCCGCTACTGCTCCTCCTCGGTGCAGACCACCCGGATGGCGTTCCACGCGATCCGGGCCGGCGAGGGCGACATCTTCGTCTCGGCCGGGGTGGAGACGGTCTCCCGGTTCGCCAAGGGCACCTCCGACCACCTCCCCGGCACCCAGAACCCGCTCTTCGACGACGCCAAGGCGCGCACCGCGAAGACCGCCGAGGGCGCCAGTGAGGGACAGAGCGAGTGGCGGGACCCGCGCGAGAACGGCGAGCTGCCCGACGTCTACATCGCGATGGGCCAGACCGCCGAGAACGTCGCACGGCTGCGCGGGCTGGACCGCAAGGAGCTCGACGAGTTCGCCGTGCGCTCCCAGAACCTGGCCGAGAAGGCGATCAAGGACGGCTTCTGGGCCCGGGAGATCACCCCCGTCACCACGCCCGACGGCACCGTCGTCGCCGCCGACGACGGCCCGCGCGCCGGCGTGACCTACGAGGCGATCTCGCAGCTGCAGCCCGTCTTCCGCCCCGACGGCGTCGTGACCGCCGGCAACTGCTGCCCGCTCAACGACGGCGCGGCCGCCGTGGTGATCATGTCCGACACCCGGGCCGCCGAGCTGGGCGTCACGCCGCTGGCCCGGATCGTCTCCACCGGGGTCAGCGGGCTCTCCCCCGAGATCATGGGGCTGGGTCCGGTCGAGGCCACCAAGAAGGCCCTCGCGAGCGCCGGCATGACGATCGGCGACATCGACCTGGTCGAGATCAACGAGGCCTTCGCCGCACAGGTGGTGCCCTCCTACCAGGACCTCGGCATCGACCTCGACCGCCTCAACGTCAACGGCGGCGCGATCGCGGTCGGGCACCCCTTCGGCATGACCGGCGCCCGCCTGCAGAACACCATGCTGAACTCACTGGACTGGCACGACAAGACCACCGGCCTGATCACCATGTGCGTCGGTGGCGGCCAGGGCATGGCGCTGATCCTCGAGCGGCTCTCCTGACCGGCTCACGTCGTACGGCGGTCCTCCGGCGCCCGCGCGAGGACCGCCACTAGGGTTGGGCGCATGACGGGCTCCCCGGACACACGCTGGCTCGACGAGGGCCAGCAGCGCTCCTGGCGCGGCCTGGTGCTGGGCACGACGCTGCTCTTCGACCGGCTCGACGACGAGCTCAGGCGCACGTTCGACCTGTCGATGACCGAGTACGAGATCCTCGTCCGGCTCTCCGAGCGTGAGGGCCGCCAGATGCGGATGGCCCAGCTCGCCGACGCCCTGGCGCACAGCCGGAGCCGGGTCACCCACACGGTCTCCCGGATGGAGAAGGCCGGCCTGGTCGAGCGCTGCACCTCCCAGGAGGACGGGCGCGGCGTGGTCGCCCGGATGACCGACGCGGGCTGGGACCTGCTCGTGCGCGCCGCGCCGGTCCACGTCCGCGGAGTCCGCGAGCACCTCGTCGACCTGGTCGGCAGCGACGACCTCGCGGCGGTGGGCCGGGTGATGAACACCGTGGCCGATCACCTGGTCCCCGCCCACCCCGAGATGGAGATCAGGTAGCCCCAGCGCGCGCTGGGGCTACCCGGTCTCGCGCGGGCCGATCTCGCGCGGGCTGGTCTCTCGCCGGCGCGGGGTCAGCTCGTCAGTCCCTGGTCAGGCGGCGGTGGGTGACCCGGTGCGGCCGGGCCGCCTCGACACCGAGGCGCTCGACCTTGTTCTCCTCGTAGGCGGCGAAGTTGCCCTCGAACCAGAACCACTTGGCGTCGTCCTCGTCGTCGCCCTCCCACGCCAAGATGTGGGTGGCGACCCGGTCGAGGAACCACCGGTCGTGCGAGGTGACCACGGCACAGCCCGGGAAGTCCAGGAGCGCGTCCTCCAGCGAGGACAGGGTCTCCACGTCGAGGTCGTTGGTGGGCTCGTCGAGCAGCAGCAGGTTGCCGCCCATCTTCAGGGTGAGCGCGAGGTTCAGGCGGTTGCGCTCACCACCGGAGAGCACGCCGGACTTCTTCTGCTGGTCGGGACCCTTGAACCCGAACGACGCCACGTAGGCGCGCGAGTTCATCTCGAAGTTCGCGACCTTGATGAAGTCCAGCCCGTCGGAGACGACCTCCCAGACGTTCTTGGTGGGATCGAGCCCACCGCGGCTCTGGTCGACGTAGGAGATCTTGACCGTCTGGCCGACGTTCAGCTCACCGTCGTCGGGCTGCTCCTGGCCGGTGATCATCCGGAACAGGGTGGTCTTGCCGACGCCGTTGGGGCCGATGACGCCGACGATACCGGCCCGGGGCAGGCTGAAGGACAGGTCGTGCATCAGGGTGCGGCCCTCGAACCCCTTGCCCAGGCCCTTCGCCTCCAGCACCACGTCACCGAGGCGCGGCCCGGCCGGGATGTTGATCTCGGAGGTGTCGATCTTGCGCATCCGGTCGGCCTCGGCCGCCATCTCCTCGTAGCGCGCGAGGCGGGACTTGCTCTTGGCCTGGCGGGCCTTCGGGTTGGAGCGGACCCACTCCAGCTCCTTCTCGAGCATCTTGGCGCGCTTGGCGTCCTTCTGACCCTCGATCTTGAGGCGATCCTTCTTGGTCTCCAGGTAGGTGGAGTAGTTGCCCTCGTAGGGGTGGGCCTTGCCGCGGTCCAGCTCGAGGATCCACTGCGCCACGTTGTCCAGGAAGTACCGGTCGTGGGTGACGGCCAGCACGGCGCCGGGGTACGTCGCGAGGTGGCCCTCCAACCACTGCACGGACTCGGCGTCCAGGTGGTTGGTGGGCTCGTCGAGCAGCAGCAGGTCCGGCTGCTGGAGCAGCAGCTTGCAGAGCGCGACCCGGCGGCGCTCGCCGCCGGAGAGGTTGTCGACCAGCGCGTCCGGCGGCGGGCAGCGCAGCGCGTCCATCGCCTGGTCGAGGCGGCTGTCGAGGTCCCAGGCGTTCGCGTGGTCCAGGTCGGTCTGCAGGTCGCCCATCTCGGCCAGGAGCTTGTCGTAGTCGGCCTCGGGGTCGGCCAGCTCCTCGGAGATCTTGTTGAACCGGTCGAGCTTGCCCTTGATGTCGCCGACGGCCTCCTCGACGTTCTCCAGCACCGTCCTGCCCTCGGTGAGCGGCGGCTCCTGCTGGAGCATCCCCACGGTCGCCTCGGGGTCGAGGATCGCGTCGCCGTTGTTGGCGTGCTCCAGCCCCGCCATGATCTTCAGCAGGGTGGACTTGCCGGTGCCGTTGGGGCCGACGACGCCGATCTTGGCGCCCTGCAGGAACGACAGCGTGACGTTGTCGAGGACGACCTTGTCGCCATGGGCCTTGCGCACGTTGCGCAGGGTGAACACATATTCCGCCATGGTCCATGAGCCTACGGGCACAGCCGCCGTACGCCGATCCGGGGTCTCGGGCGCCGAGGCGGCGGCGGCGCCCCTTGCCACTCCGTGTGCCGTCAACCTGCGCCGACTCGGCGGTCAGGCCGCGGCCGCCCCCTCCCCCGCTCCCTCCCCCTCGCCTTGAGGCGCGTCCTCGCCCTCGGGCCCGGATGCGGGCGCCGGGCCGACGGGTGAGCCGGGCTCGGGAGCGTCGCCCCCCAGCGGCCGGGTGGCGCCGGCCTTGGTGAACCGGCTGGTGCCGCGGTTCAGGTCGTGGCCGACCAGCAGCGCGTCGACCTCGAAGGAGGTCACGGCGACCCCGGCGGAGTTGGTCCAGGTCTGGGCGTTGAGGCGCCCGTGCACGACGACGGGGTCGCCCCGGCGCAACGAGCGTTCGCAGTTCTCGGCCAGCCCCCGCCAGGCGTTGACGGAGTACCACTGGGTCTCGCCGTCGACCCACTCGTTGGACTGCTTGCGGTAGCGCCGCGGGGTGCAGGCCACCCGGAAGGTCGCCACCTGCGCCTCGCCCGCCTGGCGCAGCACGACGTCGCCGCCGAGCCAGCCCTGCAGCGTCACCATGGTCTCGTTCATCTCGGTCTCCCCTCAGTCGACCGGCCGGGGAGGCTCCCCGTCCGGGCACGAGGCTGGAGGACCGGACCGACATCGTCGGCGCCCGCGGGGTCCGCCTGTGGAGGGCCGTGCGGCAACCGCGCCTGTGGACCGGATCCGGGCCGGCGGACGGCGGTCCGGACCCGGCGCCGGGGGCTACTTGAGGGCCCGGCTGATCCCGGAGCGCACCGAGGTGTACGCCGCGAGCTCCTGCTCCACCGGCGCCACGACCAGCTCCCGGGCCACGGAGCCGACCGACTCCCGGAGCCGGCGGTCGGCGGCCCGGGCCCGGCGCCGCGCCGTGCCCCGCACGAGCGCGCGGGACAGCAGGGCCAGCAGCACGCCGGCCGCGACGCCGCCGACCAGCAGCAGCGTCGGCACCGGGAGCCCTCCGACGTCGGGCGTGGGCGGCGCGGGCAGCTGCAGGAAGCCGGCCCCGGCCAGGGCGAGCAGCCACAGCACGCCGACCAGCGCGGCCAGCAGCAGCACCCACTGGACCACCCGGACCGCGCCGACCCACAGCGGGGTGCGGGAGGCCCCCAGGTCGGTCTCGGCCAGCGCGGCGTCGAGCCGGTCGCCGAGCTCGTCGAGGCGGGCGGTCGAGGCCCGGCGCACCGAGGCCGTCCAGGGGCGGGCCAGCCCGGTCGAGACGTCGTCGGCCAGCGCGCGCACCTCGGCATCGACCCGGGCCCGCTGGACCTGGCTGGGCGCGGGCACCGACGTGCGGGCGCGGCCGGTGAGCTGCCGCCCGGCGTCACCGAGGTCGAGGTGCAGGCGCTTGAGCGGGTCCGGACGCAGCCGCGAGAACCACGCCACGACCGGCCAGCCGGTCGCGCGGCCGGCGCGCATCCGGGTCGAGCGCTCCACGGCTGCCACGACGGTGGGGACACCCGCCGCCTCGGCGAAGGCCTCCTCCAGCGCCGCGACCCGGTCCTCGGACAGGGCGCGGGTGCGCGCGTCCCCGCAGGCCGCGTCCAACCGGGCGGCGGCGGCCCGGACGTCGGCCTCCAGCCGGGCCCGGGTGGCCTTCTTGGCGGCGACCCGGTCGGCGATCTCGCGCTTGAGCTCGGCGATCCCGAGGCCCTGGCGGGCGCTGACCGGCAGCACCGGCACCTGGTCGAGGCCGTCGGCGACCAGCAGCCGGCGTACGTCGGCGACCATCGCCTCCCGCCGGTCCTCGGGCACGGTGTCGATGTGGTTCAGCACCACGACCATCACGCCCTGGTGCCCGGCCAGCGGCGCGAGGTAGCGGTCGTGGATCGCCGCGTCGGCGTACTTCTGCGGGTCCAGGACCCAGACCAGCAGGTCGGCGAGCTGCACCAGCCGGTCGACCTCGAGGTGGTGCGAGACCTCGGTGGAGTCGTGGTCGGGCAGGTCGAGCAGCACGACGCCGTCCAGCTCGTTCTCGCTGCGGCCGCGCCGGCCGGTGTCGAGCATCGAGTCGCGGGTGGTCTGGTGGCGCGGCGGGATCCCGAGCCACTCCAGCAGCTCGTCGGCGCCCTCACGGCCCCACACGCAGGCGGTCGCCCACGACGTGGTGGGCCGCCGCACTCCCACCGCGGAGAGCTCCAGGCCGGTCAGCGCGTTGAACGTCGAGGACTTGCCCGAGCCGGTCGCGCCCGCGATCGCGACCACCGTGTGGTCGGCGGAGAGCCGCAGCCGTCCGGACGCCCGCTCGACCACCGCGCTCGCCGGGTCGACGGCCTCGTCGTCCAGGCGACCTCGGGCGGCCTCGGTCGCCGCCTGCAGCCCCTCGATGCGGGCGCCGATGTCGGAGCCTCGGGTGACCAGCTTCCTGGCCCCCTCCAGCAAGGACGTCATTGTTCCCCTCGACCCCGGTCCGTTGGTGCGGGGCCAACCCTAGGGCCTCCCCGGCCGACCCGGCTCAATCGGTGCTCCGCTGGGTCCGGGCGAAGCGCAGGTCGTCGACCCGGCGGGCGGCGGCCCGGACCTGCTCGGGGGCCTCGGCGTCCACCCCGAGGCTGTCCAGCAGGTCGGTGTAGCGGGCCCGTTCCGCCTCCAGCAGCGCCCGGACGCGCGCGTCGAGCGCGCGCCGCGAGCGCTCCGCGAGGCTGCGCACGGCCTGGTCGCCGAAGACCGCCTCGAGCAGCTTCTGGCCGAGCACCGCCGAGCCCCCGGCGATGCCCGCCTCGGCGCCGGTCAGCCCGGCGGTGTGCGCGAAGACCACGACCATCAGCGCCACCGACAGCCCGTTGACCCCGAAGGCGAGGAAGCGGGCGGTGCTGCGCTTGTCCGCGCCCTCGGTGCGGACCATCTCCAGCACGTCCTGCTGCCAGTCGCGCACGGCGCGCTCGGCCCGGAGGCGCAGGTCGCGGGACGCGCGGCCGAGGTCCTCCCCGGCGTCGGCGAGCAGCGCCTTGCCGGGCCCGAAGGACTGCCAGGACCCCGCGGCCCGCTCGGCCGCGGCCTCGGCGTGCTCGAGGATCAGGGTCTCGAGCCCCGACTCCACCGCGACGGTGACCCGCTCGGCCTGCGCCGGCTTGCCCTTCACCGCGTTGACGATCCGGTCCCGGATCCAGCCGACCCGGTTCTCCAGGGACTTCAGCAGCTCGCCGGTGCCGACGAACTCCTGCCACCGGGCCAGCACCTCGCCGCGCAGGAGGGTGCCGTCGGAGGAGGCCTCGGCGACCGCCTCGACCGCCCGGTCGTACGCCGAGTCCGCGTCCGCCCGCAGCCGGAGGCACGCCTCGACCTGCTCGCCGGCCGCGTCGGCGACCGCGTGGCTGCGCCGGCTGATCGTGCGGATCGCCCCGTCGAGCGTCTGCTGCACCACGGCCCCACGCGCCTCGGCGTCGTCGGCCAGCGAGGCGAGCCACCCCCTGATGTCGGCCACCGAGCCGGCGTCGAGCAGCCCGTCCGCGGAGACCGGGCCCTCGGGGACCGTGAACAGCGGGGAGTCCTTCAGGCCCCGGCTGGCCAGCATCCGGGCCAGGTGGGTGGCGACGGTCTGCACCGCGTCGGCGGCCGTGCGGTCGAGCACGATCGCGACCGCGGTGGAGCGGTCCGCCGCCTGGCGCAGGAACTTCCAGGGCACCTGGTCGGCGTACCTGGCCGCGGAGGTGACGAACAGCCAGAGGTCGGCGGCCGCGAGCAGCTGCGCGGCGAGGTGCCGGTTGTGCTCCTCCACCGAGTCCACGTCGGGCGCGTCCAGGATCGCCAGACCGGCGGGCACGGTCTCGGAGGCCACGAGCTGGAGCGCGCCGGGGTCGGTGGTGGCCCGGGCGACCCGCTCGAGGTCGGGCAGCAGCCGGTCCTGGCCGAACCAGGCCGCGTCGTCGGGGTGGTGGACGAGCACCGGGGACCGGGTCGTGGGGCGCAGCACGCCCGACTCGGTGACCCGCCGGCCGACGAGGGTGTTGACCAGCGTGGACTTGCCGGCGCCGGTCGAGCCGCCGACGACCGCGAGCAGCGGCGCGTCGAGGGTCGTCAGTCGGGGCAGCACGTAGTCCTCGAGCTGGTCGACCATCTCCTCTCGCGCCGCCCGCTGCTCGGCGACGTCGGCGAGCTCCAGCGGCAGCGACGCGTCCTGCAACGAGCCGCGCAGCCGGACCAGCGCGGTCAGCATCTGCGCGTCCGCGGGCGGCTCCGCGGCCGGGGACTGCGGGGGCGTGCTCATCGGGTGGGTACCACCTGTCCGGGAAAGGCGATCGTGGGGCGTACGGCGCTGATCCGCGCAACGTACTCGTGCCCACGCGCGGCGAAGTCGGGCGGCGGGGTGCCGCGCAGGAAGCGGTGGTGGAGGAAGCCGAGCTCGATCGCGGCCTGCTGGTAGTCGCGCATCGCCCGCTCCCCCGGGCGGCCGCCCTGCTGGCGGGCGAAGGCGCGGCTGCGGCGCCGGGCGCCGAGGTCGACCACCCAGCCGATGTCGGTGGCCGGGATGAGCCCGCGGGCCGCGGCGTCACCGAGCGAGGCGGTCAGCATCCGCCGCTCCGAGCGGCGCGCCCAGGTGGCCAGCGCGACGATTCCGATGAACGCCGGCGTCATCAGCAGCAGGTAGACCCCCACGAACCCCTGCAGCCCGTAGACCGTCGAGGTGTTCCACGCCGCGTGCGCGACCACGGCGGCGACGTAGCCCGCCAGCGGGGCGAGCACGCGCAGCCCCCGGCCTCGGGCGTTGACGGCGATGCCGACGCCGATGCCGGTGAACGTGGTGAAGAACGGGTGCGCGAACGGCGAGAACAGGCACCGGACCACGAAGGTCCCGGTCAGCGCGTCGGTGCCGCCCGGGCCGGTCCCGTCGGTGCCGTTGTACGCCGCGGCGAGGTAGAGGATGTTCTCGGTGAACGCGAACCCGATGCCGACCATCCCGGCGTAGACGAGCCCGTCGAGGACGCCGTCGAGCTCGGCGCGGCGCCACCACAGCAGCAGGATCAGGAACAGGCCCTTGCTGGCCTCCTCCGACATCGGGGCCACGACCTCGAGGCTGGTGCGGTCGCTGAAACCGACCACGAAGCCGCCGACGCCCTGGATCAGCAGGGCCGCCGCGGTGGCTGCGAAGCCGCCCCAGAGCAGGCCGAGCGCGAGCAGCCGTCGCGGCTCGGGTTCGTAGCGGTCCAGCCACAGGTAGCAGGCCACCAGCGGCCCCACCGGCAGCGCGGCCAGCACGGTCGCCAGCAGCAGGGACGACGGGGCCCCCGACAGCGCGATCAGCAGCAGCATCGCCAGCGCACCCAGCCCCACGAGCACGGTGACGACGACCGTGAACGCGATGCTGTCGCGACGGGCCCCGGGCATGGGCTGCAGCCTATCGGCAGTCGAGGCACGGCCCGCCGTCCCGTCGTACCATGACGACGTGAGCGACCAGACCCAGCACGACGCCCCGGCCGAGCCGAAGACCGAGTCCCACGACCCGAAGGTGCCCGACGCCTGGGCCCGCTTCATGCGGACCGGGTGGGGCGAGAGGGAGCTGGACCTGCCAGCGCACCCGATCGCCGAGCACGCCGCCCGGCGTCGCGCCGCGCTGGCCGAGGCGTTCCCCGGTGAGCGACTGGTGCTGCCGGCCGGCACCTACAAGGTGCGCAGCAACGACACCGACTACCGGTTCCGTCCCGACACCGCCCACACCTACTTCTCCGGCAACCAGACCAGCGACGCGGTGCTGGTGATCGAGGACGGCGAGGCGACCCTCTACGCGCGGCCGCGGTCCTCGCGGGACACCGACGAGTTCTTCCGCGACCGGCAGTACGGCGAGCTGTGGGCCGGTCGCCGGCCCTCGGCGCACGAGATCGCCAGCTCACTCGGGCTGCCGGTGCGCCACGTCGACGAGCTGCCGCAGGCGCTGGCCGGCTCCGGCAAGACCCGCGTCCACCGCGGCGTCTCGGCCCTGGTCGACGGCCTGGTGGCCGCCGACGCCACCCGCGACGAGGACTTCGCCCGGGTGGTCTCCGAGATGCGCCTGGTCAAGGACGACTGGGAGGTCGGCGAGCTGCAGGAGGCCTGCGACATCACCGCGCTCGGCTTCGAGGACTCCGTGCGCGAGTGGGCCGACGTGCTCAAGTACGGCGAGCGCTGGCTCGAGGGCACGTTCTTCCGCCGGGCCCGGGCGATGGGCAACGACGTCGGCTACGACTCGATCGTCGGCGGCGGCCGGCACGCCACCACGCTGCACTGGATCGAGAACTCCGGGCCGATCACGCCCGGCGAGCTGGTGCTGCTCGACATGGGCGTGGAGGGCCACAACCTCTACACCGCCGACGTGACCCGCACGCTGCCGGTCGACGGCCGGTTCACAGACCTGCAGCGCAACCTCTACGACCTCGTGCACGCCGCCCAGGAGGCGGGGATCCAGGCGGTCCGGCCCGGCGTACCGTTCCTGGCCGCCCACGACGCCGCGATGAGCGTGCTGGCCCACGGCCTGGAGGACCTCGGGCTGCTGCCGGTGTCCGCCGAGGAGGCGCTCGACCCCGACAGCAAGGTCTACGCCCGCTGGACCCTGCACGGGACCAGCCACATGCTCGGCATGGACGTGCACGACTGCGCCAACGCCGCGATGGACGTCTACCCCAAGGGCGACCTCGCGGCGGGCATGGTGCTCACGGTCGAGCCCGGGCTGTACTTCCAGGAGGACGACCTGCTGGTGCCCGAGGAGCTGCGCGGCATCGGCATCCGCATCGAGGACGACATCCTCGTGACCGCCGACGGCCACCGGAACCTCTCGGCGTCGCTGCCGCGCACGTCGGCCGACGTCGAGGAGTGGATGGGCAGCCGCCGGGGCTGACCGTCCGGCGCGGCGTCAGCCGGCGTCGCGGTAGACCGCCGCGACGGCGGCGGTCCGGCTCTGCACGCCCAGCCGCTCGTAGACGTTGTTCAGGTGGGTGCGCACGGTGCCCTCCGAGAGCTGCAGCCGGCGCCCGATCTGGCCGTTGGTGTAGCCCTCGCGCACCAGGGACAGCACCGCGAGCTGACGCGGCGTGAGCTCGTTCGCGCTCGTGTGCTGCTGGCGCCAGCGCAGGTAGTGCTCGCGGACGTGGGGGCGCAGCAGCCGCAGCAGGAAGCGATCCCGCTCGGTGAAGTCCGGACCGTGGCGCCAGCCCAGCAGGCGCAGCTGACGATGCGCCGCGAGCGGGATGCACGCCATGATCTCGCGCTCGTAGGGCACCGGCTCGACCCTGGTCCGGCGGAGCTCACGCAGGCTGGTGAAGTCGGAGAGCGTGGTGATGGAGTCGTAGTCGCCGGAGCGGTCCGGGTAGCTGCAGTCCACGCGCCAGTAGTGCTGCCAGAACGGGTTGGCGAGCGCCTCCTCGGGGGTCTCCTGCTCGGTCCCGTGGCCGTCGTGGTCGACGGCGTTGAGGAACCAGACGTGCGCAGGGGCGGTGCAGTAGCCGCCGAGGTTGACCTGGTCGGTGTGCAACAGCTCCGCCAGCTTCTCGAGCGCTGGCCACGGGATCGGCTCGGGCTCGAGCCGCGCGAGCTCGTCGATGATCTCCTGGAGCAACGAGGTGTCGCGCTCGCTCAGGGTGATGCCCGCCATGGTTCCTCCACGCCCGACCGGCGGCTCCCCCCACCTCCTCCAGGGTAGGACCGTTTCGCCGGGCGCGACATACGCGGAACCGCGGATTCCGTCGGGCGGCCGACCTTCCTAGCGTGAGGAGTGGCTCTCGGGCCCACCCCCGACCAGGAGCACACCATGTCGCACACCCTGCTCCGCCGGCTCGCCGCACTGCTCGTGGCCTCCGGCCTCGCCGCCCTCGCCGTCCCGGTCTCCGCCGCCGGCCAGACCGGTCACCACGACCGTCCCTGCTTCATCGTCCAGGCGCACTGGAACGTCGGCCTGGACGGGCCGCAGCCACGGTGCTGAGGCTCACGCGCCCGGTTGCGTGTCCCGGGACGGCGCGGATGGCATTCGCGTGGCAGCCTAGGGCGAGGCCGTCCTCGTCGGACGGCGTCGGTGATGTCGTCGTGACGGGGAGTCGGTCAGGTGGTGAGGGTCTCGGTCTGGTTCACCGCCGCGTGCGCGGCAGCGGTCGCCCTCGTGGTGGGTCTGACCGGTCCCTCGTCCGCGCCGGTCGCCGACCTGCTGCCCACCGCGGACCTCTCCCCCCAGCTGGTCGCCTCTCCCCAGCGGGTCGTCCACCGGCACCAGCCCCTCGAGCGCCGCTCCCCGGCCGCCCGGCGCCTGGCGCGGCTTAGCCTGCCGCAGCAGGTCGGCCAGCTGTTCATGGTCGGCACGCCCGCCACCTCGGCGAGCCCGGCCACGCTCGACCAGATCCGCCGGCTGCACGTGGGCAACGTGATGCTGACCGGCCGCAGCCGGGCCGGCGTCCGCGCCCCCGCCCGGGTCGCGGCGGCCGCTCAGGCGCGGGCCACGTCGGCCGCCACCGGCGGCGTACGCCTGCTGGTCGCGACCGACCAGGAGGGCGGCCAGGTCCAGGTGCTGGGAGGCCGTGGACTCCCAAGCATCCCGACCGCCCTGACCCAGGGTTCCTGGTCACCGGGGCGGCTCGAGCACGCGGCGACGACCTGGGCCGGGCAGCTGCACCGGGCGGGGGTGAACATGAACCTCGCGCCGATCCTCGACACCGTCCCGGGTCCTCGGGCCGCTGCCCACAACCCGCCGATCGGCCACTACGACCGGGAGTTCGGCTACCGGGTCGGCACCGTCTCCCGGCACGGTCTCGCCTTCGCCCGGGGCATGCGCTCCGGGCGTGTGGTGCCCACCGCCAAGCACTTCCCGGGCCTGGGCCGTGTGCACGCCAACACCGACACCGACACCCACGTCGTCGACCGCGTGACCCGCCGCCACGACCGCTACCTGGTCCCCTTCCAGCGGGCCGTCGACGCCGGGGTTCCGGCCGTGATGGTGTCGACCGCCATCTATGCCCGGCTCGACCCGAAGCGTCCGGCGGCGTTCTCGCCGTTCGTCCTGCGCACGATGCTGCGCCACGACCTCGGCTTCGACGGGGTCGTGGTCTCCGACGACCTGGGCCTCGCCCGGCAGGTCGCGCCGTGGTCGTACGGCGCCCGCGCGGTGTCCTTCCTGCGCGCGGGCGGTGACCTGGTGCTGACCGTCGACCCGCGCACGACCCCGGCCATGTACGCCGCGGTGCTGCATCGGGCCCGCACCGACCGGCACTTCCGCGCGCGCGTCCGGGAGTCGGCGCTGCGGCTGCTCGAGCTCAAGCAGCGCCAGGGACTCCTGGGCCGCTGACGCGACCGGTCCCCCGGCCGGGTCAGGAGTTGCGGCTCGCCCGGATCGTCGGACTGGTGTCGGCCCGGCAGCCGTCGATGTGGCGCACCTTGGCGTAGAACCGGCCGGGGGTGCCCGTGTTCCCGGTGGACCACTGCGCGGCTCCGCTCATGGTCAGCGATGCGGTGTCGCTGGCGAACCGCGTGTCGTCACCGCCGCCGCGGGCGCCCTTCTGCTTGAACACGATCACCTTGCGGCCGTCGACACACTTCCTGTGGGAGCTCTTCACGAGCCCGGACAGGTCCGTGCCCTGCGCCTTGATGGTCACCGTGGTGGCGGAGTCGCCGGCGGCCGCCGCCACCGAACCGCTCGTCGTCAACCCCGCTGCCACGCCGAGGGCGAGTGCCGGGACGGCCAGATGCTTGAGTCTCATGACCCACCTCCATGGGTGTCGGCCCCCGTCCCTACGAGCGTGGGCACATCCGGTTGCGCAGGAACAGGGACCGATGGCCGTTGCGTCCGCGTCCGGGCCCGACCCGCCCGGTCACTCGATGCCGAACGTGAGCGGGTGGTCGTCGTCCGGACCCGGCTTGCGGACCGGGATGCCGTTGAGGTCGACCACGCCGAGGTTGCCGGTCGGGTTGAGCACGATCTCGTACGTCGAGCCGGCCGGGAGCGGTTCGTCCGGCGTCCACTTCGCGGTGCTCACCGGACCGGTCCGGCACGGCACCGCGGCGCTCGCGTCGTCGCGGCAGGCCCAGCTGCCGGCGACCGTGGCGGTCCCGCCGTACGCCCGGACGACGACGCTGGCGTCGTCGAGGCCGTGCACCGGCTCGTCGAAGGTCACCGCCACCGGCCCGTCGGGGCCGGTCCGGTGAACCGGCATGCCGGCTCGCGGCGGCCGCAGGTCCTGGTGCCGGATCCTCACCCGCGCCAGGAGCTCGTCGGCGAGGTTGCCGACGCGGTCCCGGGCGTCCAGGGACACCCACAGGCGGTGGCCCAGCAGCCGGAGGCACGGGCTGATCCGGACCCGGCCGCGCCAGATCCCTTCCTGCGGGGTGCCGCTGACGCGCGTCAGCCGGCCGGTGGCCCAGCCGATGCCGGCCTCGACCTCGGCGACACCGGACCTGGCGTCGAGGAGGTGCGCCGTGACGGTGACCGAGCCGGCGTGCCGCCGCACGTCGAGGCGGCGGGGACCGACCCGGTGGTGGCGCAGGACCGGCGCAGCGGCGTCGTTGCGGCCCGTCACCTCGAAGGCGGTGTCACCCAGCGCCCTGACCCAGCGGTACCGGTAGTCCCGCGTGTTGCCGGCCCGGTCGCGCAGGTAGATCTCCTTGACCTTCCACGTCCCGGTGACCCAGCGCGGAATCCTGAGGTCCCCGGCGAAGGTGCCGTCCCCCTCGTCGGCGAGGGTGCCCGCCACCTGGTGGTCGTTGGTGTGCTGGACGCGCACGCGGACCTCCTCGACGCCGCTGCCGCCTTCTCCGTCCGAGGTCTGGACGACGACGTGCGCGGTGCCCGGGTGCGAGGAGGCGTCGACGGTCCGGCTGACGCTCAGGCCGGTCACGCTGGGCGGGTCGGTCTCCGGCGGTGCCGCCGAGGTCACCGTGAGGCTGGTGTCGGGCGGCGGCGCGGCGTAGTTGCCGGCGTGGTCGAAGATGTACGCCGGGCCGAGCGTCCAGTCGCCGGTCCCGGCGTACTGCGGGACGGTGAACGTGCCGGACCAGGCATCGCCGTCCCCGTGCTCGAGCTCGAGCCGCGCTCCGAACGAATGGCCCGGCGCGAGCACCGAGACCGTGGCGTGGTGGACACCGCTCGCGGCGCCGGGGCCGCCCGCGTCGGGGATCTGCATCGTCAGCGTGACGTCCCGCGGCCCGTCGCTCACGTCGACGGCCGACGGCGAGAAGGTCACCGACTCGACCGTCGGCGGCGCGTTGTCGGGGATCACGCAGGGGTTGAGGTACGACGTGTCGGGTGCCGCGGCGGCGGCAGCCGACGCAGGGACGGACGCGCCGGCACCGAGCAGGGCACCCGCGGCCGCGACGGCCACCCAGGCCCTGACCGCGGTGGCCATGGAGACGGGCATTGGGTCCTCCCCCGAGGAGCGCGACTGGTGCGCCTCATCGTGGCACGACGCCGCCGCCTCCGCAGCCGTCTCTTCGGGGCGGCTCGCAGCGGTCGAGGCAGACAGCGGTGGCCGGCCCAGGGATACTGACCTCCGGGAAGGGCGGGAGCCGGCCGAGCTGTCTCGTGGCGAGCCGGCCACCGATGAAGCAGGCCGATCTGGAGGGATCCGATGCAGCTGCCCGAGAACACCGCGCTGGTCGTGGTCGATGCCCAGGTCGGCTTCGACGATCCGTGGTGGGGGCCCCGCGACAACCCGGACTGCGACGCGAACATCGCCGCGCTGGCCGACGCCTTCGTCGGATCCGGCCGGCCGGTCGTCTACGTCCGGCACGAGTCGGAGAACCCGGACAGTCCGCTCCACCCCGGACGGCCGGGCAACGCCCTCAAGCCGTACCTGGCCCGGCATCGGCCGGACCTGGTGGTCACCAAGTCGGTCAACTCCAGCTTCCACGGCGACCCCGACCTCGACGCGTGGCTGCGGGGGCGAGACGTCGGCACGATCGTGGTCGTGGGCATCACCACCAACCACTGCTGCGAGACCACGGCGCGGGTCGGCGGAAACCTCGGCTACGACGTGTGGTTCGCGCTCGACGCGACCCACACCTTCGACCGCACCGGCCCGGACGGCACGACGATGACCGCCGAGGAGCTCGCCCGGGCCACGGCAACGAACCTGCACGGAGAGTTCGCCACCGTCGTGACGAGCGCCCAGGTCGTCCGTGCCCTCGGGGGCGCCGCGATAGGCCGGCTCTGAGACCCAGCGAGGTCCACGCGCGCCCGGGCGGCCGACGATTCAGGCGAGGCTTCCCAGCCAGTCGCCGTAGAAGATCCCGAGCCCAGCCGCGACGCAGACCCCGGCGATGATCCAGAAGCGGATCACCACCGTCACCTGCTCCCAGCCCGCCATCTCGAAGTGGTGGTGCAGCGGCGCGATGAGGAAGATCCTCTTCCCCACTCCGGTCGTACGACGGGTCAGCTTGAACCACGACACCTGGAGCATCACCGACCCGGTGACTGCGACGTACAAGCCGCCGAGGACGGCCAGGAGCAGCTCGGTCCGCGTCATCAGTGCCAGCCCGGCCATGGCTGCTCCCAGCGCGAGGGAGCCCGTGTCGCCCATGATGATCTTCGCCGGCGACGCGTTCCACCACAGGAACCCGAAGCAGGCGCCGGTCAGCCCGGCGGCGACGGCGGCGAGGTCGAGCGGCGAGGCCACCTGGTAGCACAGTCCGCTGGTCGCACTGGAGGACCCGCACAGGTGGTTGTTCTGCCAGATGCCGATCATCGTGTACGCCGCGAAGACCATCACGGCGCTCCCGGTCAGCAGCCCGTCGAGACCATCGATCAGGTTGGTGGCGTTGCTGGTCCCGCTCACCATGAACCAGACGAGCGCCAGGACGATCATCCAGGGCAGTGCCGGTCCGACGTCACGAACGAGGGACAGCCGGTGAGAGACGACCGTGGCCGCGTCTCCGAGGGCAGGGTGCAGTGCCACGACTCCGAACACGAGACCGACAACGGTCTGTCCCATCAACTTGGCCTTGCTTCGCAGACCCAGGCTGCGCTGCATCCTGACCTTGATGAAGTCGTCGAGAAAGCCCACGCCGGCCATGCCCACCAGGAGGAACAGGACCAGCAGCGCGGATCGCGTGGGCGCCTCCCACATCAACAGCTTGGCGAAGCCGTAGCCGATCAGCACCGAGATCACGATGACGGTGCCGCCCATCGTGGGGGTGCCCCGCTTCACGTGATGCGTCTGCGGGCCGTCCTCCCGGATCAGCTGCCCCAGCCCCCACGAGGCGAACTGCCGGATCGCCCAGCGAGTAGCGAACAACGACACCACGAGCGCGCACGTGCCGCTCATCAGAATGACCTTCAACCTCGTGCCGATCCTGTGAGGGCGCCCCATCAAGACCGTCCGGTCTCGTCGGCTCGCCGTGGTCAGAACTCGACACGACATCACATCAACAGGCGAGCATCAACGACCTCGGCGCGTGTCGACGCCCGGGTCACGGTTCGGACTCCTTGGATCACCGCCCGGCGTCCGCAGCGAGCGGCCCGACTTCGGATACCTTTGCCCCCTTCAGCGGCGATGAGTCTCGCGGTGGCGACCGGTCCGTATCCCGCAACGATCCATCGCGATCGAATCGGGAGGAATCTTGAAGCTTCTGCTGACGTCCGGCGGCGTCACGAACACCAGCATCCGCGAGGCCCTGGTCGAGCTGCTGGGCAAGCCGATCTCCGATGCCGACGCCCTGTGCATCCCCACCGCGCAGTACGGGCACCCCTCGGTCGGACCGGGCGAGAGGGCCTGGCAGTTCATCAGCGGGAAGTCCGGCAATCCCATGGTCGACCTGGGCTGGAAGTCGATGGGCGTGCTGGAGCTCACCGCGCTGCCCAGCATCGACGAGGAGCACTGGATCCCGCTGGTCCGGAAGACGGACGTCTTGCTGGTGGCGGGCGGAGACGTCCTCTACCTGTGCCACTGGATGCGGCAGTCCGGACTCGCCGACCTCCTTCCGTCGCTGACCGAGACGGTGTGGGTGGGACTGAGCGCCGGGAGCATGGTGATGACTCCCGAGGTCGGGGAGGACTTCATCCAGTGGAGGCCGGCGACGGGTGACGACAGCACGTTGGGCCTCGTCGACTTCTCGATCTGCCCACACCTGGCTCCGGACGGCCTGCCGGGCAACTCCATGGCGGAGGCGGAGCAATGGGCGGCCAGCATCTCCGCCCCGGCGTACGCCATCGACGACCAGACGGCCATCAAGGTGGTCGACGGCGCGGTCGAGGTCGTGTCGGAAGGGCACTGGAAGCGGTTGACCTGACGGCCGCGGGCCCCCCTAGGCTCGCGTGCATGTCGCTACCTCTCGCGGGACGTACAGCGGTGGTCACAGGTGTCAGCCGGAGGCGGGGCATCGGTTTCGCGGTCGCATCTCGACTGGCGTCGATGGGTGCCTCCCTGGCAGTCCACCACCACCTTCGGCATGACTCGGACGAGTACGGCGCCTCCGAGGATCTCGCTGAGCTCCTTGCAGACCTTCGGGCCCGCCTCAGTGGGAACGCAAGCATCGTCGACGTGGCCGGCGACCTGGGCGACGCCGAGACAGCAGAGGGGTTGATCCACGCCGTGAACGGCATGCTCGGCCATGTCGACGTGCTCGTCTGCAACCACGCCCACGGCGGTGACGCGGTCGGGCTTGCGGACCTCACGGCGACGAGTCTCGACCGGCACTGGGCTGTCAACACGCGAGCGACGCTGTTGCTGACCAAGGCCTTCGCGGCCCAACACGACGGCCGCACCGGCGGCAGGGTGATCTGGATGACCTCAGGACAGGCTCTGGGGCCGATGAGCGACAACCTCGCCTATGCCGCG
Source organism: Nocardioides panaciterrulae (assembly GCF_013409645.1). NCBI lineage: Bacteria > Bacillati > Actinomycetota > Actinomycetes > Propionibacteriales > Nocardioidaceae > Nocardioides > Nocardioides panaciterrulae. Next base: position 2,848,630 of record NZ_JACCBG010000001.1, read on the forward strand.
TCGAAGGCTGCGTTGGCAGGAGCCACGTGGTCCGTCGCGGACGACCTCGTCGGCAGGGGGATCATGCTGAACACCATCAACCCCGGTCCCGTGAACACCGGATACCTCGATGGTGCTCCGCCGGCCGTGCTCGACCGGTTCCCGCAACACCGGCTCGGAGCACCACAGGACCCTGCGCGCCTGATCGCCTGGCTCGTCAGCGACGAGGGCGAGTGGATGGTCGGACAGGTGCTCAACTCCGAGGGCGGATTCCGTCGCTGACCACCCACGACCGGACCTTAGGAACTGCCGCGCTGGGGGTCCCCGAACCGGACGGTCCAGGCACGGCCGGGTCACCCTCGCGACGCCCCGCGAAGTCGTCTGAGGACACCACCACCCCAGCGACGCTGGCTGCAGGTCGCCTGCATCGCCACCGCACGGCGCGACCTGTTTCGCGACCGAGCCGCTTCAGCCTGTTCACTCGAATCGGGCGGCGATCTCTGTCAGGCGCTGGTTGTGCGACGGCCAGTCGATGGTGTCGGGAAGGTTGTTGTGGTTCGGCAGCAGGCCGACCGAGCCATCGAGCTGCTCGCGGAGGATGTCGGCGTGGCCCGCATGGCGCTGCAGGTCGGCTGTCGTGTGGACCAGGATCTCGTCGAGCGTGACCTTCGCGTCGCCCCAGTGGGCCACGTGCCCGAGCGCGTCCAGCGGCAGGGCGTCGATGGTCTCGTCGGCGAAGGCCTGGACTCGGCGGTAGAGGTCGACGATCCCGGCCGCGGTTTCTGCCTCGGTGGCGTGCCAACCGGCCAGCGGGTCGGGGTTGTTGGGAGAAACGAGCTCGCCTGGTGTCGGCCACTCGCGGCCGAAGGTAGGTCCGAAGTAGATCACTTCGGTGTTCAGGGCGTGCTTGACGAGACCCAGCAGGTTGGTGCCGGTCGGCGTGCGAGGCAGTCGCAGGTCCCGCTCGCAGAGGCCCTCCAGCTTCCAAAGCAGCACATCGCGAGCCCCTTGCAGGTAGTCCTTAAGCACTTCCTTGGGTGCGGTGACCATGCGCGCAGCCTGTCACAGCCGGGCGCACCCGGGTTTGGCCCGCAGGAAGCTCCAGGTGGTGCGTTGATCGCCGCCAAGCATCCCTGTCGTACGCCCGCTGATTCTCTCTGTTCCTCTCTCGTGGGTAGTGCGCGTCTTCGTCGCGACCAGACGGCCAGTCGTCGCGGAACTTCATCTGGGGGCGGCAGGGTGGTGCAGACCACCAGCTCGATAAACGGACGCAGTCCGTCGGGTCTCAATAAGACGCTCCCGCGGGATGCAGTCGGGCGGCGATCATCTCCACCCCGGGTCCAACCAGATGCGGCAGCGCGGCGCGGATCCGACCGGTCATGAGCAGAGCGAGGTCGCCCGCCGAACCACGGACCTGTGGGCCAGAGCCGGCCTCCCACACCAGCTCTGGCGTTGCGTCGCCCTGGCACTCCAAGCGCACCCCGGCCAGGCGCCGGCGAGCTCGGAAGGGCCAACCCATGGCCCAGATCCGCTGGAGGCTGAGGACCGCAGCAGCGTCCGGCACAGGTCTGGGCAGGGCGAGCGGTACGGCGATGTCCTGGCCGTGCACAACGAGGTCGAGCAGGATGTTCTGGCTGACCACGAACACCGGCTTGGTCCTCAGCTCGGCGCTCGCCCGCAGCGATGACACCAGCTCCCCCGGGCTCCGTCGCGCGTAGGTGACAGCGACGTCTCGACCAGCGGTCCACAGGCGGCCACGCGCTCGCAAGAGCGCCTTCGTCATGGTCCAAGGGCGGGGCTCGCCGGCCGGCGTCATGACCAAGTGGGCGAGCACGTCGCGCACGGACCACTCCTCGCACAACGATCGGGTGGCCCATCGCTCCTCGGGCAGGCCCTCGAGCATCTGAGCCAGGCTCAGGCGCTCGTCACGGATCAGGTGCCATACCGGCTCATCCATGATTACCACCACCAGTAGTCAAGTTCTTTGACTACTGTGCAACTGAGACGACCGATCCGGCAAGGGGGTTCTCGTGACGATCATCGAACCCGAGGAGACGCCGATCAGTGTGGGGGTGCTGCTGTTCATCCCCTACCGGCACATGGAGCAGCGAATCCTGGTCGCGGTGACGACTGGGGGCTACGACATCTCACTGGCCCAGGCCCGGCTCTTCCAGCGTCTGGACCGCAACGGCTCGCGCCTCACCGATCTTGCGCGGGCCGCTCAGGTAAGCAAGCAGGCGGCCGGTTTCCTCATCGACGACCTCGAGGCCGGTGGTTACGTCGAACGCGTCCCGGACCCCACGGACCGGCGAGCCCGCCTGATCCGGATCACTCCTCGCGGCCGTGACGTGGTGGCGGTCGCGCTGGTCGAGCAGCGGCGCGTCGAGGCGGAGTGGGAGGCCCGACTCGGCTCGCAACGGATGACGGACCTGCGGCACATGCTCGAGGAGCTCAAGGAGATCACCGACGTGCAGTCCGGAGAGTGACTCTGTGCCCGCTCGAGATCGAGTCGTCACGCGTGGTGCGCAGTGTCATAAGGGCATCGACCACGCCCAGCCGCGACAAGAAACACGAGACGCTTCGGCGGTCGCGCAGATCGGTCTTAGGCAAGTCGTTGACCCCTTCCGAGCAAGTGCGTCACGCCGCCGCCAGGGTGCCACCGGGGCTGTCGTATGACATGCCTGGTCGGGCTGCGCCGGAGGGCAGGATGAGGAATCCGCACGGACGGCCGTGCGCTCGTGAGCTCGCGGACCTATGGTGACCCCGTGCTCGTGAACCGCTCGGCGCCGCGCGCCCGGGTGACCCCGGTGCTGACCGTGGCGGACGTCCGAGCTGCCGTCGCGTGGTACAGCGAGGTCTTCGGCTTCGTCGAACACGTCCGCGTCGGCGACGGGCACCGCTCACAGCTCGGGTTGCCGAACGGCCCTCCGGCCGAGCTCGTGCTCAGCGAGGTCCGGCCAGGTCGGCGCACACCAGAGCGCGGACGTTCTCACCAGATCATGTTCAAGGTCGACGATGTTGCGCGCGTGGTCGACACTGCGGTCAGTCGCGGCGCGACCCTGGTCGATCCACCGCACGACTGGCAGTACGGCGAGCGACAGGCCACACTCGACGACCCGTTCGGCCACCAATGGGTCATCAACCAGACGCTGGCCGACGTGGCACCCGAGGAGTGGGGCGGGAGCACGATGACGCCGCGGCCGCCGGACCGGTAGTCCCTCATCACCGAGACGGCCGGCTCCGGGAAGCGACGGTTGCCGGACCGGGTACTGCGTCCTACCCCCGCCAGTCGGCGCACCGTGCGGACTGGATCCGCTGGATTGGGCGGTCACTCCGAGCGGCGGAGTTCGGCCTGCAGACGGGCGGCGAGATTCACGGAAGACTCGATCTCGGTACGCCGGATCGAGACGCTCTCGACGTTGAGCCCGAATGGCACGCCGAGACGTCGGCAGTATGCAATCAGCTCGAGAGCCGTCGCCAGTGCTTGCTCGAAGGACGCGTCGAGGGTGTCGTCGGCGTGCCGAAGGTCGTTCTGGATCCAGCGTGGGACGTCTACGCCGAGCCACCGGAGGAACTCCAGTGTCTTCATCGAGCCGCACACCGAGAACGTGAACACCATCGGGACCGGATCTTGGCCCCGTGCGGCGCACTCGTAGCGGTAGTCCGAGACAAGGTTCTTTGCTGCGTTGAGGTCGTAGACCACTTGGGTCACGAAGAAGGCGCAGCCGGCCGCCTGTTTGGCGAGCAGTCGCAGATGCTCATCGCCATTGCGTGTATGGCGCTCCGGGATCGCGACCCCGCCGAGCAACAGGTCAGGCTTGATCTTGGTCCCCAGCGCCTGGGCTCGCGTCAACGTGGTCGCCACCGGCTTGTCGCGGGAGGAGGGCCCGACGAAGACCGACAGCACCCGATCGGGTTCTTGCGCCTCGAGCCATGATCCGAGTTGGGCCTCGTCGTACTTCCCGACCGCGCGGTAGACAACAACCGGGGTGTTCCAGTGATTGAGATGCCTGGACAGATACTCCGCGGGGTCCAGGGTCGGCAGAAACGGGAACGGGCGCTCCTCAGAGTTTCGGTCGCTCTCGTCATCGATGTCGTAAAGCACCAGGCCGTCCAGGTCCAACTCCTGAAGGCGCTCGAGTGTCACGTCGGCGATCTCTTGACTCTTCTCCGGGGAGGTCGCTCGACGTGGTGGTGTCAGCGCGAAGAGCAGGAACTCGCCCCGACGTTCGCGGATGCGCCTCTGGAGATCCACGCCGCGACCGTAACGGACTGATCGGCGCCGCCGCCCCGATACCGCCCGGACACACCTGCGATCCGCACGACGACGGACTTGCGACTTACTGAAGGGCCCCGGGTTTCGTGGCTCTTCTTACCTGCGGTGGGGGCAGTGAGCGACACGACCTGAGCGCCTGACCCAGACAGGGGTCGAGGCCTTCCAGGATCGGTAGCGACCAAGCTGACCGACCGAAAGGCCTCGACGATGCTCGAGCCTACGGCGTGCGACCGCGCGCGCCCACGTTCTCAACGCTCCTGCTACTGCGACCGGTGTGACCTCCTCGTCGGCCTCGATGGGTTCCACGTCATCGGCGTCGGCGAACACGCCGGCGCGGTCCGTGTCGTTGTCGAGACACCGCCTGAGCCGACGGGCTGTCGTAGGTGTGGGGTGATCGCACACAGCCACGGTCGACGCGACGTGCGCCTGATCGACGTGCCCTGCTTCGGGCGCCCGGTCCGGCTGGTCTGGCGCAAACGAACGTGGCGCTGCGGCGAGGAGAAGTGCACGGCCAGGTCGTTCACCGAACAGCGCGAGGATCTGGCGGGCCCGCGGGCGTTGCTGACGGTGCGTGCGTGCTGGTGGGCGATCAACCAGCTCCGCCGCGAGCACGCCTCGGTCGCCGGCCTCGCGCGGCAGCTCGGCACGACCTGGCGCACGCTATGGCGCTCGATCGAGCCGCTGCTCGAGGCCATGGCCGTCGACCCGGCACGCTTCGAGAACGTCACCAGCCTGGGCGTGGACGAACACATCTGGCACCACGTCTCGACCAGACCGATCAAGGACGGCGGCCGCGGCCCGAAAGAGCTCACCGGGATGGTCGACCTGAGTCGTGACCAGGAAGGACGCGTGCGTGCGCGGCTGCTCGACCTGGTCCCGGGCCGATCCGGCAAGGCCTACGCCGACTGGCTCGAAGAACGCGGCAACGCCTTCCGCGACGGCGTGAAGGTCGCCGCCCTGGACCCTTTCCAGGGCTACAAGACCGCGATCGACGACAAGCTCGAGGACGCCGTCGCGGTGGTTGATGCGTTCCATGTCGTGAAGCTCGGCACCGCCGCGGTCGATGAGTGCCGGCGCCGGGTCCAGCAAGAGACCCTGGGTCGCCGCGGCCGCAAGGGCGACCCGCTCTACGGCATCCAGAAACTGCTGCGCGCGGGCGCGGAGAAGCTCACCGACAAGCAGTGGGCCAGATTCGAGAAAGCCATCGCAGCCAGACCCGATGAGCACCTGCAGGTCTGGATCGCCTGGTCGTGCGCCCAACAACTCCGCACCGCCTACCGCCACCCCGATCCGGCCGAGGGCCGCAAGATCGCGACCAAGATCCTCGACTCGTTCCCGACCTGCCCGGTCCCCGAGATGGCCCGACTCGGTCGCACACTGAAGCGCTGGAAAGAGGCGTTCCTGGCCTACTTCGAGACCGGCCGATCCAACAACGGCGGCACAGAGGCCATCAACGGCCTGATCGAGCTCCATCGACGCGTGGCCAGAGGATTCCGCAACCGCGAGAACTACCGCCTACGCATGCTGCTCATCGGCGGCGGGCTCAGCCACCCCCACCTGAAGTAAGAAGAGCCGGTTTCGTGGAGGCTCGTTTAGTTGGAACCGACCTCGATCGGGACCGGGATTGCAGGGTAGTTCTCGTTCTTGACCGATGCCCAGTGGGTGGCCTCGAACTCTGCTGGTGGGACCTGGCCGATCTCGCCGTGCAGGCGTCGGTGGTTGAACCAGTCGACGTATTCGGCGACCGCGATCTCGACGTCGCTCACGTTGTTCCAGCCGCCCTTGGGCCGCATGACCGGGTTGCGGATGCACTCGGCCTTGAAGAGCGAGTTGAGCGCCTCGGCCATCGCGTTGATGCTCCTATAGATCGTCAAGTCGTTCAGGCCGCGATTTCGAGCTCTCTGCCGACTGGACTGGCGACGGCGTCCGGTGCTGGCAGAAGCCGGAAGAGCTCGCGAGCCAGGTAGCGCTTCAGGCACCGGATGATCTCTCGCTTCGACATGCCCTCGGCTGTGCGGCGGGCTACGTAGTCGATCGTCGGCTGGTGCCATCTCATGCGAACGATGACAACGCGATACAGCGCTGCGTTGGCCTGGCGGTTCCCACCGCGGTACAGGCGGTGTCGGTTGTTGGTCTTGCCTGATCCGGCTGGGATCGGGCACGCACCGCACATCTTGGCGAATGCCGCCTCGGACTTGATCCGGTTGGCGTTGTCGCCGGCGGTGATCAGCATCTGCGCGGCGGTGTCGTAGCCGACGCCGACGGCCTCGACGAGCTGGGGCGCCGCGGCTGCCGTGAGGGCCTTCAGCGATGCGGCGTGTGCCTTGGCCTCCTCGTGCAACGCGAGCCAACGCTTCGCCATCGATGAGAGCACGTGCCGCATCGCAGCGTCGGGGTCGCCAGGCACGACCACAGCGGGCGCTCCACGCCGGACGGGCGGCAGAGGAGCCGGGCCTTCCAGTGCCGCGCACGCGGTGATCAGCTTGTGGTCGGTGAGCTTCTCCAGCTCGGCACGAAGTGCTTCGCTCCCGGTCGCGAGGGTCGCCTTGAGCGTGATCATCGCGGTGGTGCGCGCCTGAACGGCACCGTCGTAGGCGATCTTGACCAGCCTGATCATCTCGACCGCGCCGTCGGCGGTCTTGGGTGTCGACAGCCCGTGTCCAGCGAGGAGTTGGCGTGCGGCGTGCTCGGCGTCGATGGTGTCGTTCTTGCCTGCGAGTCGGCGTTCCACCGCGCGTGCGGGCCGGGCGATCTCGTGGACGTCGTGGCCGTGGTTGCGCAGGTAGCGAGCCAGACCGACTCCGTAGGAGCCGGTGCCCTCGATGCCGAACCCGATCAGGCGACCGGCGGGCCCGACGAATGCCAGGCAGAAGGCGAGGAGCTCCTCGAAGCCGGCGATGGTGGTGGGCACGATGATGTCGCCGAGTCGACCGCCAAGGCCGTCGATCGCGACGGCGACGTGGTTGTCCTTGTGGGTGTCGACGCCGACGATGACATCGTCGCGGCGAAGCTGCATGCTGGGCATCGGGCTGTGGATCCTCTCTCGCATTTTCCGGGCGGGCTGTCCATGGCTCAGCTGGCCGGAGTGGGCGGACAGGACTGCGATGAGACCCTGGTCGAGTCAGGCTCCTATCAGGTCACTGCCCACCCGGCCAGCAGCCTGGTGAACGCCACCACCCGAGGCCGACACGTCAACGCGAGGGCACCCGCAGGGCCGGTCATAAGCAAGGGTCAGACCCCAGGGGGTGGCGCAGACAGGATGCTCGCAGTCATACGAATCGCCCTTCGACCCAACCGGAGCGACGGCCTCAGCTTCGGCCAATCTCTCGGTGTAGCGGATCGCTCGATACTGGACTCCTCAGTCGCTGTGGTGCGTCAGTCCGGTGAGGTCTTGGCCGGCTAGTCGCAGCCGGTGAAGTCAACCTTGTCGCCATGACGGGCTGCACGGTCCGTCGAGAAGGCCCTTACCTGGGAAGTAATGGCCACCGGTGATCACTCCGGCGTCCGGGTTGAGACCGGGGCAACGATGGGTCCCTCCGCGAAACCCGGAGTCTCGCCCGCCGCCCGCTGCCCGTCGGAGCCGGGTCGCACCGCGGCCTACCCGGGTCTTTTGCCTCTGTGGCACCCCCGAGGGCCGCGGCCAGCCTCCTAGTGAGCGCTCAGACCGGAGCCGAGAGACGGGGTCGGACCATGTCCAGTACGCAGATGCTCATCGTGGCGGGTTACCCCGATGTCGAGGTCGCCACCGCCGAGTTCCGCGCGCTGGCGGGTCAGGTCGGGGCCAGGAAGCTGTCGAGCCAGGGCATGATCCTCGTCGGCAAGGACACCGACGGGACACCTCGACTGCTGGACACAGGGAACCACCTCGGTCGTCGTGGCGCGGATTGGGGCGGGGGCGCGGGCCTGCTCGTGGGGGTATTCGCGCCGCCCATGCTCGGTGCGGTGGCGGTGGGCGCGGCGGCCGGTGGGGTCGTCGGCCACTTCGCCGGCCACAAGCTCACCGCGACCGTCCAGGCGCAGGTGGGTGCCGCCCTGAAGGCGGGCACCGCGGTGATCATCGGCGTGTTCCCGGCCGAGTCCCGCCTCGACGTCGAGCGGGCCCTTCCGGGCGCACCCCTCAAGTCCGTGGTGGAGAGCGACGAGCGCGGGATCGACGAGCTCAAGGCGAAGCTGTCCGAGGCGATGGGCAAGTTCAAGCCCGATCGCAGCGTCCTCCCGATGCCGGACCGAAGCTTCAGCGGGGTCGGCGGTCGGACGATCGACGAGTCCGAGGGCGACTGGAGCATCGTGGCGCCGGCGAAGGCACCCGACGGTGCGCCCAACGTCCTCATCATCCTCATCGACGACGCCGGCTTCGGCGGCCCCGACACCTTCGGCGGTGGCATCCGGACGCCGAACCTCACCCGCGTGCAGCAGCAGGGCATCACCTACAACAGGTTCCACGTGACCGCGGTGTGCTCCCCGACCCGCGCCGCGATGCTGACCGGTCGCAACCACCACCGCGTGGGAATGGGCGGGATCGCCGAGTTCCCCGCCCCGTTCCCCGGCTACACCGGTATCCGCCCGCGGTCCTGCACCGCACTGCCTCGCATCCTGAAGGAGAACGGGTATGTCACCGGCGGGTTCGGCAAGTGGCACATGACTCCTGGGCATGACATGGGCGCGGCGGGCTCGTTCGACCACTGGCCCACGGGGTGGGGTTTCGACCATTGGTGGGGCTTCCTGACCGGGGCCGCGGGTCAGTACGACCCGATCATCACCCAGGACAACTCGACCCTCGGCGTTCCCGAGGGGGCGGACGGGAAGCTGTACTACTTCCCGGACGACATCACCGACAAGGCGGTCGAGTGGCTGCACGCGGTCCGTGCCCAGGACGCCGAGAAGCCGTGGTTCGTCTACTACTCCACCGGTGCGACCCATGCCCCGCATCACGTGGCCAAGGAGTGGGCGGACAAGTACAAGGGCCAGTTCGACGACGGCTGGGACGTGTACCGCGAGAAGACTCTCGAACGGCAGAAGAAGCTCGGCATCGTTCCGGCCGACACCGAGCTCACCGAGCGACCCGCGGCGTACCCCGCCTGGGACGGCCTTAGTGACGCGGAGCGCAAGCTGTACGCCCGTCAGATGGAGGTGTTCGCCGGGTACTCGGAGAACGCCGACTGGAACGTCGGCCGGATGCTCGACGCGGTCGAGGAGATGGGCGAGCTCGACGACACGCTGGTGATCTACGTCTGGGGCGACAACGGGGCCTCGATGGAGGGCACGGTGACGGGCTCGTTCAACGAGACCACGTTCTTCAACGGCGTGGTGCTCGACGCCGAGGAGCAGTTCGAGATGATCGACAAGTACGGCGGCCTCGCGGAGCTCGGCGGCTTCCACACCGCCCCGCACTTCGCGGCAGCCTGGGCGCACGCGAACAACGCGCCGTTCCAGTGGGGCAAGCAGATGGCCAGCCACCTCGGTGGGACGCGCGACCCGATGGTCATCTCGTGGCCCAAGAGGATCACCGGCGGCGGCGACCTGCGGACGCAGTTCACCCACTGCATCGACATCGTCCCCACGGTCCTGGACGTCATCGGACTCCCGGAGCCGACCGTCGTGGACGGTGTCGAGCAGGAGCCGATGGACGGCACCAGCTTCGCCTACACCTTCGACGCCCCCGAGGCCGCCGAGCAGCACACGGTCCAGTACTTCGAGATGTACGGCAGTCGCGCGATCTACAAGGACGGCTGGTGGGCCTGCACCAAGCTCGACAAGCTGCCCTGGGACTTCTCACCGGCCACCCTCGCCCGGTTCGGGCCCGGCAGCGACTGGGATCCCGGGAAGGATCACTGGGAGCTCTACTACCTGCCCGACGACTTCTCCCAGGCCCACGATCTCTCGGCCGAGCACCCCGACAAGGTCGCGGAGCTGGTCGAGCTCTTCTGGGCCGAGGCCGAGCGCAACCGGGTGCTGCCACTCCTGGGCGGGTTCGCGGTGTTCTTCGGGATGCTGCCGCCGGTGCCCACCCAGACCCGGTTCCCGTTCGCCGGCGACGTGCAGAACATCCAGACCACGCAGATCCCACGGATCATCGGACGCTCCTACGCCATCGAGGCCGATGTCCACGTGCCCAAGAGTGGGGCAGAGGGAGTCCTGGTGGCCTTCGCGGACTTCATCGGTGGGTTCGCGCTGTGGGTCGACGAGAATGGGCTGCTGAACCACACCTATCAGTATCTCGGCATCGACACCTACCGGCAGACCTCGACCGAGCCGATCCCCAGCGGCGACGTCACCCTCAAGATGCTGTTCGACGCCGACCAGGCGACCCCAGGCACCGGTGGCCACGTCACCCTGTGGGCCGATGGCAAGCAGATCGGGGAGGGAGACATCCCGCGCACCGTCTCGCTGATCTTCACCACCTACGCAGGCATGGACATCTCCCGGGACAACGGCGGCGTCGTCGACCTCGACTACGAGGACCGGGCGCCATACCCGTTCACCGGCACCGTCCGCAACGTCGTCTTCGACCTCGCGCCCCATGCCCACGACGACGACCTCTCCCTCCACGAGTCCACCGCCCAGGCCGCACTCGCCCACGGGGCAGCCGGCTGAGCGTCCGCGCCGGGACCGATCGGTCCGGCGCACCCGCAGCACGAGAGGAGTCACGCATGAGCATCAACGTCGACGAGCTCGGCCCGGTCGACTGGATCGTGGTCGAGTTCCCTGAACCGAAGTTCACCGGGGAGGTTGCCCCGATCCTGAAGGACCTGGTCGACCGCGAGCTGATCCGCGTCCTGGACCTGATCTTCCTGAGCAAGGACGAGAACGGCGGTTACGAGGTCTTCGAGGCCACCGACATGGAGGACAGCGACATCGGTGCGCTGCGCACTTACGAGACGGAGCTGGCGATGCTGCTGAGCGAGCAGGATGTCACCGACCTGGTCGAGACCATCCAACCGGGGAGCTCTGCCGCCGTGCTCGTGTGGGAGAACCTGTGGGCCGCCCCGTTCGGTTCCGCCGTCCGCCGTGCCGGCGGGCAGCTGGCCGCCAGTGGCCGCATCCCAGTACAGGCGGTGGTCGCGGCTGTCGAGGCCGACGCCGCAGAGGCGGACGAGGAAGGAGACTGACATGCCCATGGCAGCAAGGCGCAGGCGCAGGACCGTGGCCGCGGTCGGAGGAGCCGTCGTGGTGGCGCACGGCATCAACCGTCGAAGCGATCGGCGCGAGGACCGGCGTGAGGACCGGCGCGACCGCCGCGACGACCGGCGCGACCGTCGCTGACCCGGCCCCGTCCGACTGATATCGGAGCGCCCGCCATGGACGTCACGGCCGTCGCGGTCGCGACCGCGGCGCTGTTCGCCTGGGGGCTGGTCTCGAATCGCCTGGAGCGGGCGGACGTCACGGCGCCGATCGCGTTCATCACCGTCGGCGTCGCTCTGGCCGGGTGTGACCTGGTCGACGGCCCGGCGGGGCCCGAGTCTCTGACCCCGCTGGTCGAGCTCACGCTCGTGTGGGTGCTGTTCTCCGACGCGGCGCGGTTGCCCGTGCAGGAGCTGCGCAGTGACGTCGGCCGCTACCTGCGACTGCTGGCGGTCGGCTTGCCGCTGACCATTCTTCTCGGTTGGGGTCTGGCGGCCTGGATGTTCCCAGGCCTCGGGCTGTGGTTGGCGCTGTTCGTCGGAGCGGCGCTGGCCCCTACCGACGCCGCCCTCGGTGTGCCGGTGGTGACCAACCCGGTCGTTCCCTCGCGGATCCGCCAGCTCATCACCGTCGAAAGCGGCCTCAACGACGGCATCGCCACCCCGGTGGTGATGTTGGCCATCGCGGGGGCCGCCGCTGCTGCGGGTCTGGAGCACGCCGAGAGCCCCGGGCGGGCCGCCCTCGAGCTGCTCATCGGGGGGGCGGTGGGCGCCGGGGTCGGCGGGGCGGGCGGTGTGGCGCTGCGCGAGGCCCGCCGACACGGGACGGCCGCCGAGGAGTTCGCCGGCATCGCCGTCCTGGCCCTCGCGCTGGCGGCGTATGCCTTGGCGCTGACGCTGAACGGAAACGGGTTCGTGGCGGCGTTCTGCGGCGGCGTGGCGTTCGGGGCCTGCGCGGGTCGCCGGGCGCCGGCCGAGCTGGAGTTCCTCGAGCAGATGGGAACCCTGCTGGCCTCGCTGGTGTGGATGGCGTTCGGAGCCGTCGCCGTCCCGATCATGATCGACCGCATCGGCACCAGCGATGTCGTCTACGCCGCCCTCAGCCTCACCGTGGTGCGCATGCTGCCGGTCGCGGTGGCCTCGATCGGTGCGGGGCTGGGCCGCACCACCGTCCTGTTCGTCGGCTGGTTCGGCCCGCGCGGCCTGGCCTCGCTGGTCTTCGCGCTCCTGGCCCTGGAGGCGCTGGGGACGCACGCCGACGACGCCGTGACCGTGCTGGCAACGACCATCCTGATCAGTGTGGTCGCCCACGGGCTCACCGCGGCACCGCTCGCACGTCGCTACGGCCGGGTCGCGGCTGCGTCGGGGCCAGAGCCCGGCGAGCCCGTCACGGTCACCCCTCTGCGCAGGGGGCTGGGGCGATGACGCAGAGGCCGGTCACGACGGGCCCCACCCCCACCGGGGTAGGGCCCGGACGCCTGTTCCACGTGATGGTGAAGCCGACGGGTGCCGTGTGCAACCTGGACTGCCAGTACTGCTTCTTCCTGTCCAAGGAGATGCTCTACCCCGGCAGCAGGTTCCGGATGGCCGAGGACCTGCAGGAGGCGTACATCCGTCAATTGCTGGAGGCCCACCCGAGCTCGTCCGAGGTCGTGATGGCCTGGCAGGGCGGCGAGCCGACCATGATGGGGCTGGACTTCTTCCGGCGGGCGATGGAGCTCCAGGCGCGGTACAAACGTCCGGACCAGCAGGTCCTGAACACCCTGCAGACCAACGGAACCCTGCTCGACGACGAGTGGGGTGCCTTCTTGCGGGAGAACAATTTTCTGGTCGGGATCTCGATCGACGGTCCGCCGGCGATGCACGACGCCTACCGGGTCGACAAGGGTGGCAAGCCCACGTCGCACCGGGTACTGAAAGGTCTCGACGTGCTGAGAAGGCACGGCGTCGAATGGAACGTGCTGACCACGATCCACTCCGCGAACGCCCACCACGGTGGCGAGGTCTACCGCTACCTGCGTGACGAGCTGGGCGCGTCGTTCATCCAGTTCATCCCGATCATCGAGCGGGCGACCCCGGAGACCCTACCGATCGCGGACGAGGGCTGGGGCAGCGAGGTGCGCAGCCGACCCCTGTACGTCCAGGCCGGCTCGCTGGTGACGCGACGCTCGGTCGCCCCTGAACAGTACGGCCGGTTCATGATCGAGGTGTTCGAAGAATGGGTCCGCCACGACATCGGGGCGGTGTACGTCCTGGCGTTCGACACGGCACTGGCCTCTTGGTACGGCGAGGGCGGAGGCCTGTGTGTCCACGCGGAGACCTGTGGATCCCAGCTGGCACTGGAACACAACGGCGACCTGTACTCCTGCGCCCATTTCGTCGAGCCGAACTACCTACTCGGCAACATCGGCGATCGGACCATGCTCGAGCTGATCGACCTGCCGCAGCAGCGGAAGTTCGGGCAGGACAAGCGCGACACGCTGACCCAGTTCTGCCGCGACTGCGACGTACGTTTCGCCTGTAACGGGGGCTGCCCCAAGGATCGATTCACGACCGCTCCGAACGGGGAATCCGGTCAGCACTACCTGTGCCCGGGTTACCTGGAGTTCTTCCACCACGTCCGCGAGCCGATGCAGGCGATGGTCCTGCTGCTGCGGGAGGGCCGTGCCCCGTCAGAGCTGATGCCCGTCTACGCCCGCGACGACGCGGCCCGCGGCCGCAACGAGCCTTGCACCTGTGGTTCGGGCAAGAAGTGGAAGAAGTGCCACGGATCGGTGCGCGGCGGCAGCCCTCGGCCAGGACGTCGTTGAATCGCCCGGGGTCTGATGGAGGCGCCCAATCGGGGTCCTCGCGCGCGTACGGGACGTCACGGCGACGGTCCAGCCGGGCGACTTCTAACTCGTCGACCTGTACCACGATCTCGGCAACGCCGATCCCATTCGGCGGCCTGACGGCGGCGCCGAACGTGCTACGGCGGTCGCGTTCCCCGGAGGAAGGTTTCCGCTGAAGCAACGACGCGCTACGCCCCGGCATGGCGGCTCCGACGCGCGGCGACGCACACACCGCCGCCGGAGCTGCACACGACCGCCGGGGACGCCTGCCGCATGCGGCATACTGGCGGCCGGGTAGGCATCTGACGCGCAGAACTACAAAGCTGGATTTCCCAAGTCTTGCTCGACTGGATCTCCTACCCCCCGCCCCTGTGGGGGGTAGAAAATCCAGTTCTGACCTGCGCCGAGGTCGCATCTCCGCACGGTCGCTCTCGCTGATCCGGAACGGCACAACCGCATCTTCGGAACGCCAGCAGCGGACGGTGCCGCGACCGCGCAGCTGCCCGTGGCCAGGTTCCCGATCTTTGTCCTTCCCGTCGTTGCGGCACCGCCTCAGTCCCCAGAGAACCAGGCCTACTCCGAGCCCTGGCGCGGGCACCCGCGGTCAGCTTCTCCGGGCACCAGAGCCCAAGTGCCTTTGGCCGTCAGGCGTCGCGACGTCGGAGCATCACTGCCGCTGCAGTGAGGGCAACCGCCACCCAGATGCAGAGCACCAGCAGGCCGGTCGCCGGGGAGAGCGCGGTGGGGTCGGGGCGAGCGCTGAAGATCGCCGAGCCGGCGTTGCTGGGAAGGTACGGCAGGGTGTGAGACTGCCAGCTGGTCGGCAGCAGCTGGCCGACGCCGGGCAGCACGAGAAGCAGACCGAACAGGGTTGCGATACCGCCGGCTGTGCTGCGGATCAGGCACCCGAAGGCGATGGCCAGCACACCTACCAGGGTCAGGTAGGCAGCAACACCCACGATGGCGCGCCAGGCGTGCGGTGCGCCGAGGGTGGTCCCGTGGGAGGCGAGGAAGTGTTGCCCGATGAGGAAGGCGAGGAACGCCGAGACGAGCATCAACACGAACGTGACCACGGCGTAGAGGGCCGCCTTGGCCCAGAGAACCGGTAGGCGGCGTGGGGCCGCCGCGAAGGTCGCCCGGATCATCCCGGTGGCGTACTCCCCCGTGATCAGCAGCACGCCGAGAACGCCGATGGCCAGCTGAGCCAGGTTGACCCCCGCGAGGCTGCGGTCGATCGGGTTGAAGCTCGCCCGCTCGTCGGGGTGCATGGAGGACCAGTGGGCGTTGGTGGCCCAGCCCACCAGCCAAGCCAGGGCCAGCATCGCGATCACGGCGGCCAGCAGCGTCAGCATCGTGGAGCGCAGCGAGCGCATCTTGATCCACTCCGAGGCCAGCACCCGGCCCTGGGTCACCGGCGCGACCCGGACCGCTGACCGGACGCCGCCGGGACGGGCATCGGTCGTGCTCATGCGATGCTCCCGGAGTTGTCGCCGGCATCGGCGTGGTCCCTGCCGGTGGCGTGGGCGTGATAGTCGATCTGGTCGCGGGTCATCTCCATGAATGCCTCTTCCAGCGATGCCTGCTGGGGTGTGAGCTCATGCAGCGCGATGTCGAGGGCGCGGGCGTGCTCGCCGATCTGCGCTGCGGTCAGACCGCTCACCTCGAGCAGGTCCGAGGCGCTGCTGGTGACGGTGACGTCCGGCCCGGCCAGTGCGGCGGCGAGCGCCGCGGCTTGCGGGGCGCGCACGGTGACCACGTTGCTGGAGGCCTGGGCGATGAGATCAGCCATCGGCATGTCCGCCATCAGCCGGCCCCGGCCGATCACGATCACGTGTTCGGCGGTCAGCGCCATCTCGCTCATCAAGTGGCTCGAGACGAACACCGCGCGTCCCTGCGCCGCGAACTGTCGAAGCAGGTCTCGGATCCAGCGAATGCCCTCCGGATCGAGGCCGTTGACCGGCTCGTCCAGAATCAGCGTGGTGGGATCGGCGAGCAGGGCCGAGGCGATTCCCAGGCGCTGCCCCATGCCCAGGGAGAAGCCGCCGGCGCGCTTGCGAGCCACGTCCTGTAGCCCGACCATGTCGATGACGTCGTCGACCCGGGTGCGGGAGATGCCGTGGGTGGCGGCGAGCGCCCGCAAGTGGTTGTAGGCCGACCGCGAGGTGTGTACGGCGCGTGCCTCCAACAACGCTCCGACGGCCTGCATCGGCTTGGCCAGACGGGAGTAGGGCTGACCGTCCACGGTCACCGAGCCCGAGGTGGGTGTGTCCAAGCCGAGGATCATCCGCATGGTCGTGGACTTCCCTGCCCCGTTCGGACCCAGGAAGCCGGTGACCATCCCGGGCTTGACGTCGAAGGTGAGGTCGTCGACGGCCACCTTCTCCCCGTACCGCTTGGTCAGCCCTCGTGCCTCGATCATCGGTGTCCCTTCCTCAAGCTCTAGCCAGCATAGGCAGGGGTCCCCGCCGACCCCCTGGTCGTCAGGCCTGCTGCCGCTCGCCTGCGGGCCGGGGCCGGGGTCAGTCGGTCGGGGCGGCGCCGACGACGGTGACCGGGAGGTCGAAGTGCCGCAGCCGGTGCGGCAGGTCCTGGTGGAGCCAGGTCGAGACGTGATGGGCGGGGATGGCCAGCATGATCTCGTCGACCGGTTCGCTGTAGATGGTCTCCTCGATGGCATCCATCGGGTCGTGCCGCACCGAGACCGAACCGATCACCGGCGCCCCGGCCGCCTGCTCGAGCTGCGGCAGCGCCGCCCGCAGGGTCTGCTCCGCCTCTGTGGCCTTGTCGTGCCGCTCGGGATGGAGCAGGTGCAGCTCGGCACGAGCGGGGTTGAGCACGATCAGCCGGAACTGGACGCCTCCGGCCGCCGCACGGTGCCGGATGGCCTCCCGCAGCTCGGGAGTCGGTTCGGCGTGGTCGGAGACGACCAGGATGCGCAGGGTTCGCTCTTCGAGCATGACGGGCTCCTTGTGTGACGCGAGCAAGATCAGTCGTGGTCCGAGTGGATGGCTTCGGAGCGGTCCTTATCGGTGACCGTCAGGTAGACCACGACGGCGAGGATCGTGCCGAGGAACAAGATGCTGGTCCCGAACGTGCCCAACCCCAGGCCGCCCTCGCTCTTGTCGGAGCCGAGGTAGTCACCGATGTTGGCGCCGAGTGGGCGGGTGAGGATGTAGGCCAGCCAGAAGCACAGCACCGGGCCGGCGCCGAGCTTCCAGGCCACCAGCACCGCAAGGATCAGGCCCAGCGGCAGCAGGACCGACACTCCCGGCGACCAGCCGGTCAGCTCGAGTGTCCAGTCGCCCACCGCGGTACCGAGGGCGAACGTGACGAGGACGGTCAGCCAGTAGAAGCTTTCACGGGGGGTGGTGACGATCGTGTGGATGGACAGGGTCCGCTCGCGGGAGTACCAGATACCGAAGACCGCGGCGAGCAGGACCGCGAACACCGTCGAGCTGATCCACAACGGCACGCCCTGGCCGTCGGTGAGGTTGTCGGTGAGCAACGTGCCGACCACGCTGATGAGGACGACCGCGAGCCAGTAGATCCCAGGCACGTAGCGGTTCACCTTGAACTGCGCGACCAGCACGAGGACCAGGGCGATGGAGAAGACGAGCGTGGTGTTCGTCAGACCGAAGCCGAGGGTCTCGTTGATGTAGTCCGCAAAGCTCTCACCCACCGTCGTGCACAAGATCTTGATGACCCAGAAGTACACGGTGACCTCGGGGACCTTGTTGAGCATCCGGCGGCTCGTCGATGTGACATTCGCAGTCGTCATACACCCCATGCTGTGCCCACAACCCTGCCAAAGACCTGACCGAGCCGTCAGCTCGGTCCAGCCACGTGCGGCGGGCTCTTGCTCGCCGCACCTTCTGCGTCTCCTGGACCACCAGCGGGGAGCAGGAGCGTGAACCTGGTGCCGGACGGTTCGTGTGCCAGGAGGAGTCGACCGTTCTGTGAGGCGGCCAGGGCCCGGGCCATCGTCAAGCCAAGCCGGCCCGGTGAGGTCTCCTGGGTCGGCCAGGTGAAGGGCTGGGTGCCTCGGTCGGCCACGTCGATCGCGACGGCGTCGCCGCTCTCGCGGCCGGTCAGAGTGACCGCGCCCTGGCCGTGACGGTAGGCGTTGTCGATCAGCACCTGGAGCACCTGGCGCACCGCGACCTGGGACGCCGAGGCCACCGGCGGGTCGTCGATGATCAGGCGCAGTGGGCGGTCGGCGGTCGCGAAGATCCCCTGCCACTGGGCCACGCATTCTGTGAGGAGGTGGTCGACGTCGAAGGTCGAGGACACCTCGGGTCGCTCCCGGGCCAGCGCGAGCACGTCATCGATCGTCTGGGACAGGTGGTCGGCGGTGACGAGCGCTTCGCGGACGGCGGGTACGAGTGCGGTGACATCCCCTTCGAGCCCGGCCTCGAGCTCGAGGCGCAGCCGGGTCAGTGGTGTCCGCAACTGGTGGGAGGCCCGGGTCGCGAAGGCGCGCTCCCGAGCGATCTGCTCGGAGAGGCGTCGAGCCGTGGCAGCGAGAGCGTCTGCGGTCTGGTCGATCTCGCTCACGCCGCTCACGGGGGGGCGGGCGGAGAAGTCGCCGGCACCCAGATCCCTGGCTGCCATCGCGAGTGCCCGCATCGGTCTGGTGAGTCGCCGCGACTGCCCGAAGGCGAGCGACCCGGCACCGAGCAGTGCCAGCAGGGCCAGGCCTGCGAGCGCGAGCAGGTCCCTGAGGATGGTGGCGCGTACTGCGGAGCGGGGGGAAGCGGCCCGGACGATGCCGATCACGTGCTCGTCCACGCTGACCGGGACCGCCTCGACCAGGTCGTGCTCGGTGGCAGCGTCAACCACGGCGCCTCCCACCACCCTGCCGACCGGAGGCTCGAGCCGGGACGGGCCGGTCCCCGCGACCCGTGTCCCGTCTGCGGAGTAGAGCCCCACCTGGCTGCCGGCCGGTGCCGGGGGGAGCTCGACGGGATCCCCGGTGCGGTAGCTGGGCGAGACCATCACGGCGGCCTGCAGCGCCGCGCGCTCGAGCTCGCTGCGCTCTGCGGCAACCGCGTTCCGCTGGATCGCGATGGCCAGCGGCAGACCGAGAAGTGCGACCGCGAGGACGACCGCCGACAGGGCTACGGTCAGGATCCGGCGGCGCACGCCGACAGCCTCTCACCGCGACGCCCCACGGCCGGCGTTCTTGCCGAACGCTAACCCGGCGTTGGCCAACCCCTGGCCCGCGGATTTCTAGGTTGGTCTCATGCGACCCACCAACGCCCCTCCCGCTGCCGCGCTCATCGCTCTCGCAGTCCTCACGGCGGGTTGCAGCTCCGGAACCGGCACTTCGCCCAGCGCGGACCCGGCAACCGCGGCCACCTCACAAGCAGCCACCCCGGGGACCGGTGGCGGGTCCGGCGCGCCGTCGCCATCATCAGGCGGTTCGTCCTCGGCGTCCCCGTCTGCGCCGCACGCCACGGAGTTCAACCCACCGGGCGACATCCCCGACAACGCGGTCTTCGTCGACCACACCGCACCGGGATCCGCCGTGCACTTCTCGGTCCCGGAGGGCTGGGCACGATCCACCTCTGGTCCCGTCACGACGTTCACCGACAAGTACAACAGCATCAGCATCAAGGTGCGGAAGCGAGCAACGGCGCCAACGGTGGCCAGCGCGAAGCGGGAGGATATCCCGGAGCTGCGACGGTCCGTCCCCAACTTCGCGCCGGGCGAGGTCAGCATGGTCACCCGCGCCCACGGCCCCGCCGTCCACATCACCTACCTACTCGACTCCGCGCCCAACCCGGTCACGGACAAGGTGGTGCGCGACGTGGCCGAGCGCTTCGAGTTCTGGCACCAGGGGCAGGAGGCCATCCTCACCCTCACCGGCCCCCAGCACGCCGACAACGTCGACCCCTGGCGGATCGTCTCCGACTCCCTGCAGTGGAAGTGAGCAGCCGATGAGCTTGCGTGCGGAGAACCTCTACCGCTTCTACCGAGCAGGTGACGAGGAGACCCTCGCCGTCCAGGGGGTCTCCCTGGAGATCCTGCCCGGCGAGGTCGTGGCACTTTCTGGACCCTCGGGCTCAGGCAAGTCGACCCTGCTGGCCTGCCTGGCGGGCACCGACGAACCGTCGGGCGGGACAGTCTGGGTGGAAGGACACCGGATGAGTGGCCGCTCCGAGGCCACCCGCGCCGCGTTGCGGGGACGCCACATCGGCACCATGGCACAGTCGGGCAACCTGGTGGCGCACCTGTCCCTGGCCGACAACTTGCGCCTCGCCCGCTACATCCGCGGTGGGAGGGCGAGCATCCAGGAGCTCCTGAGCGACCTGGGAATCGACCACCGGGCCAAGGCCTGGCCCCACCAGCTGTCCGGCGGCGAGCTGGCCCGTGCGTCGCTGGGCGTCGCGCTCGTCAACGCACCGGCAGTGCTGCTCGCCGACGAGCCGACCGGCGAGCTGGACGAGGCGACCGAAGCCCGCCTCCTGACGCTGGTGCGCCACCGCGCCGACGCCGGATGCGCGGTCCTGGTCGCCAGCCACAGTCCTGCGGTCCGTCGCACCGCTGACCGCGTGCTCATCCTCGACGACGGGAGCCTCGTCGCATGACCGGCTCAACTCCCTCATCGGTGCGGTCGAGCACAAGCCGCCAGACACCGGTCGAGACCCTGGTCGTCTGCGAGGCCGCCGGTCGCACGTTCGGCAAGGGCAACGTGGCGGTCGTGGCGGTGCACGAAGTCTCGTGCACGATCACCTCGACGAGCCGGATCGCACTGCTCGGACCCTCGGGATCAGGCAAGTCGACACTTCTGCAGCTGATGGCCGGGCTCGACCAGCCCACCTCCGGCACGATCGCCTGGCCCGCTTGGCCGGGGGGACCGTTCCAGGACCCGTCACGTGCCGGGGTGATCTTCCAGGGCCTCAGCCTGATCCCGGGACTGACCGCTGCGGAGAATGTGGCCTTCCCCCTGTTGCTGCAAGGGGTCGAGGACCGCGAGGCGATGTCTCGGGCCCGAGGATCACTGGCGCTGCTCGACATCGGCGCGCTCGGCGACAAGCTCCCCGACGAGCTGTCCGGCGGCCAGGCCCAACGGGTCGCGACCGCCCGGGTCGTGACCAGCGGCCCCCGGCTGATCTTCGCCGACGAACCCACCGGCCAGCTCGACCACGTCTCGGGCGAACGGGTGATCGATGTGCTCCTCGAGGCGGCCGCCCACCTCGGTGCCGGCCTCGTCGTCTCGACCCATGACTCCACCGTCGCGGCACGACTGGACGAGCAGTGGCGAATGCGCGACGGCCAGCTGGTGGTGACGACATGATCCACCTCTGGCTCGCGGGTCTCCTCCGCAGAAGTCCGGCACGGCTGCTTGCCGCCGCGGCCGGCATCGCCATCGCCGTCGCGCTCGTGGCGGGCCTGGGCAGCTTCCTGGTCACCTCCCAAGCCACCATGACCACCCGGGCGGCCGCGCAGGTGGCCGTCGACTGGCAGGTCAAGGTGGCGGCGCATCGTGATCCCGCAGCGGTCCTCAAAGCCGTCACCGCCGCACCGGGCACGTTGAAGGCGCTCCCGGTGGGGTTCGCCGACTCACCGGGCCTACGTGCCACCACCGACGGCACCACCCAGGAGACCGGCGCCGCGAAGGTGCTCGGGCTCCCGGCGGGCTACGTCGACACCTTTCCGCTCTCGATCAGGCTGCTCACCGGTAGCCTCGACGGACCGCTCGTGGCGCAGCAGACCGCTGCAAACCTGCACGTCGCACCTGGTGACCGGATCGAGGTCAAGCGAGCCGGCAGTGCCCCCTACTCGGTACACGTCGCCGGCATCGTCGAGCTCCCGCAGGCCGACTCCCTCTTCCAGGACGTCGGGGCTCCGAGCCAGTCGCAGCCGGTCGCCCCGCCCGACAACGTCGTCCTGCTGCCAGCGCCACAGTTCGCGAACCACTACCACGCGCTGTCCCGGACCCGGCCCGACCTGGTCTCCACCCAGATCCACGTCAAGCGCGACCACGCCGCCCTGGCCTCGGACCCCTCGTCCGCATTCGTGGCCGAGACCGGCGCGGCGAACAACCTGTCGGTTCGCACCAGCGGAGCCGCGATCGTGGGCAACAACCTGGGCGCCTCCCTGGACGCGGCACGCGAGGACGCCAGCTACTCACGGATCCTGTTCCTCTTCCTCGGTGCGCCGGGTGCGCTGCTGGCCGGCGCGCTGACCGCCGCGATCACTCAGGCCGGTGCCGAGCGACGCCGCAAGGAGCAGGCACTCCTGCGGGCGCGAGGAAGCAGCCCCACCCAGCTGCTCAGGCTCGTCCTCGTCGAGGCCGCCGTTGTCGGTGTGCTCGGCGCCCTGATCGGTCTCGGGGTCGCGGCGGCCATCGGCGCTGCGACCTCGTGGCCCTGGGACCTGGCCGCCGCGCTGACCGGTCTGCTGATCGCCGGCCTGGTCGTCGCCATCCCAGCTGCGCGGGACCTCAGGTCCCTCGCCGCGAACCAGGGCCACCGGCAACAACACCGCACCCGGCCCATCTGGTTGCGCTTCGGCCTCGACCTGGCACTCATCGCGCTGGGCCTAGCCGTCTTCTGGGCGGCAGGCCGCAACAAGTACACCCTCGTGCTCGCCCCAGAAGGCGTCCCCACGATCTCAGTCAGCTACTGGGCATTCCTCGCCCCGGCCCTGGCCTGGCTCGGTGGTGCCCTGCTCTGCTGGCGGATCGCGGACACCCTGCTCGTACGGGGTCGCGCGGTGGTCGCCCTCGCGGCCACACCGTTCCTGGGCCCCCTGGCGCGTGCCGTCAGCGGAATGCTGATGCGACAGCGCCGGCTCGTGGCACGCTCTGCGGTGCTCGTTGCGCTCGCCCTGGCCTTCGCGATCTCCACGGCCACGTTCAACGTGACCTACCAAGTACAGGCCGAGGTCGACGCCCAGCTCACCAATGGCGCCGACGTCACCGTGACCGAGTCCCCCGGTGCGGACGCACGACCGGCCGACGCCACGAAGCTCTCCTCCATCCCCGGCGTCACGGCCGTCTCGCCGCTCCAGCACCGGTTCGCCTACGTCGGCAACGACCTGCAGGACCTCTACGGCATCGACCCGGCCATGCTCACCCGGGCCACCACCCTCCAAGACGCCTACTTCCAGGGCGCCACCGCTGCGGAGTCCCTGAAACGCCTTGCCTCTCGACCCGATGCCGTGCTGGTGAGCGCCGAGACCGTCAACGACTTCCAGCTCAACCTCGGCGACCTCATCAAGCTCCGCCTCCAAGACGCCCACACCCACACCTACCAGTCGGTGACCTTCCACTACGTGGGCATCGTCAACGAGTTCCCCACCGCCCCGAAGGACAGCTTCCTGGTCGCCAACGCCGACTACGTCGCCCAACAGACTGGCAGCGCCGCCGTCGGCACCTTCCTGGTCAACACCAACGGACACGACGTGTCCGCGGTCGCAGACCGGGTACGCGCCGTGGTCGGCACGACCGGCAGGGTCGGCACCATCAGGGACGCGCGAGGACTCGTGGGATCGAGCCTGACCTCCGTCGACCTCGGCCACCTGACACGTCTCGAACTCTCCTTCGCCCTGGTCATCGCGGCTGCCGCTGGCGGGCTGGTGATCGGCCTCGGACTCGCGGAACGCCGCCGGGCCATCGCGGTCGCCACCTCACTGGGCGCCACCCGTCGACAGGTACGTCGGTTCGGATTCGCGGAGCCCGCCTTCGTGCTCGTCATCGGAACGCTCTGCGGGCTCGGCTCCGGATGGGGGCTGTCCTACCTGCTCGTCAAGGTGCTCACCGGCGTGTTCGACCCACCCCCGACAGCCCTGACGGTTCCGTGGCTGTACCTGTCCACCCTGGTCGTCTGCACGATAGGTGCCGTCAGTGTCGTCTCGGTCCTGGTGATCGAACGTGCGAGGCGCCAGGCACCCGACCTGCTGCGCGCGATCTAGGCTCAGGGAATGGTCGAGCTGCTGGTGGTGGAGGACGAGGAGAAGATCGGTCAGCTTCTCGTCTCCTCCCTGGGCGCCAACGGGTACCAGGTGACCTGGTTCCGGTCGGGGGCAGAAGCGGTACAAGCGGCACTCGGCGCCTCGTTCGACCTGGTGCTGCTCGACCTCGGCCTGCCAGATCTGGACGGTATCGAGGTGTGCCGCCTGATCAAGAGACACCAACCCCAGTCCTTGGTAGTGGTGCTGACGGCCCGTCGTGACGAGATGGACGTCATCGAGGGGCTAGAAGCAGGAGCCGACGACTACCTCACGAAGCCCTTCCGGATGGCCGAGCTCCTGGCGCGAGTGCGAGCCCACCTGCGCCGGTCATCTGTGGGTGATTTCGGCTCCCAGACGACGTTCTCCGGCGGAGAGCTCGTCCTGGACACCGCGGCCCGACGCTGCCTGGTCAGGGACCGCGAGGTCGCCTTGCGACCCAAGGAGTTCGACCTGCTCGCACGCCTCGCCGCCGAAGCCGGGCGAGCGGTCACACGCGAGGCGCTCATGGATGACGTGTGGGACCGCAACTGGTTCGGCTCCACCAAGACCCTCGACGTGCACATCGCGGCACTGCGCCACCGGCTCTGCGAAGCGGCGGAGTCCTTCGAGCCGGCCGCAGTCGTGCCCGCCATCACGACCCTGCGCGGTCACGGGTACCGGCTGGAGTCCCCGGAAGCCAACCCATTCCGGTGACGGTCGCCCCTTCCACCGCCTGTCGGCGCGGGTCGTGAACCGGAGTGGAGTCCACAAGAGTGGTGTACGACGGACCTGAGTGAGCGCGTGCCTGCGACGTAGGCGCGGCCACCGGGGGAAGCCGCTGGAGCAGACGCGGGGCGAACACCTGGCGCCACCAGGCGGACTTGGGCTTCTTCTCGTCGGCGCCGCCCGCATGGGGTGCGTACAGGGCGGCGGTCTCGCTGATGGCGACCGGCTTGCGATGGCCGGCTGCCGAAGATGTCGTAGAAGTCCGGCAGTCACGCTCATCGGTCCCGGGGCGCTGGAACCGGCCCGTCAGGTGCCGGGCCCGGCGTGTGCACGCGCTGTCCAACCCAAATGGACCAGCAGCAAGTCGCATGTCTGCCGCGATCAGAACTTCGGCGAATGCTGATGACTCGATTCCCTGCGCCTTGGAACGGCGTACCGTCGCAGACATGACCACCGCTGTCCGAGCGATTGTCGACAACGCTCGAACTCTGGTCGGTTCCGACGCTCGAAAAGTGAACGGTGCGGGGGCAGCCTAGTGCTTCCGAAGCACGGGTTGGGGTGACAGGTCGACGTCTCTGGCTTGCTTGACCGGATGGTCAGGCAGCAGTCTGTCGGATGCGGCGCTTGAGTTCCTTCTTGACCTGCAGCGGGGTCCGGCCGGCCATGTAATCACCGTGATTCGGACGCTCGTTGTTGTAGTCGGTGACCCAGGCCTGCAGTGACCGGTCGAGCAGAGCGACGTCCTCGACGCGGCCGCGGTGGAAGTGCGGGCGGTAGAACTCGTCGAGCACGGTGCCGTGGAACCGTTCGCACACGGCGTTGTGGTTCGGCGACCTGGGCGGGATCCGGTGATGGTGGAGCCCCAGCTCGCCCACGCGGCTCTGGAAGGCCTTGCCGACAAACTCGGGGCCATTGTCGGTCAGGATCCCTTCCAAGGTGATGCCGTGCTTGCGTAGCGCCTTCTTCAAGTGCGTCAGGAGGAGCGCTGTGACCGCGGCGGTCTTGTCGCCCACCACGAGCTGGACCACCGCGACACGGGTCGCGATGTCGACCGCGGTCAGCTGCCATACCGCGCCGACGCCCTTGAGCTTGCCGACGTAGAACGCATCGAGGGCTACGACCTGCCCCGGCCGCGAGGCGTACTGGCAGAACCCGAACGGGCCCTCCATCGCGGCCTCAGTGAGCTGACCGGTCTCGGTCGCGGTCAACGACGCCAACGCGATCACGCGCTGCTTCGCGGTGCCGAGGTTGTGCCGTCGCAGGACCTTCGCGACCCCCGATGCTGACCGGTCGACACCACGCTTCCTGAGGTGGCGCAGCAATGACTTCGGACCCAGCGTCGGTCGGGCGATCGCCTCGGACAGGATCACCGCGACCTCCTCGGAGGTCATCTCGTTCGGCTGGTGCGGCCTACGTCGATCACGCGGTAGCAACGCTGAGAGGCCGTATTGCTCGGCCATGTTGACCCACTCGTAGTAGGTCTTCCTGGAGACGCCGAAGACCCGGCAGGCCTCGCTGACGTTCCCGATCTTGGCGGCGTGCTCGATGAGCCGGACACGCCTGTCGTACACAATGTCCTCGTGGGCCACGGAATGACTTCCTGTTCTCTAGATCTCAGCAATCCAGAGACTGTCTTCCGTGGCCCACACCTACGCGCAGGCTCACCGGGTGTCACCCCAACCCGTGATTCCTAAGGCCTAGTGCTGCTCGTGGTCCACGGTCTCGTGGATGCTGGGCAGGGTGTCGATGCCGCGGTTGCGTAGCCGGTAGCTGGCGCCCTTCAGGGTGAGGACGTCGGAGAGCTCCCCGAGCTGCTCGCCGAGGAGCTGTGTGGTGGACGACGCGGTCGATCATCGCCGCGGCGACGGCCTGATCGCCGAAGACGCCACCCCAGCCGCTGAACGGCAGGTTGGTCGTAAGGATCAACGACGCGTGCTCATAGCGGCTGGACACGAGTTGGAAGAAGAGGTTCGCGGCGTCTTGCTCGAACGGGAGGTAGCCGACTTCGTCGACGATGATCAGCCCGTAGCGCCGCAGCCTGGCCAGCTCTTGGGGCGGCCGGCCACTGTGGTGGGCGTCGGTGAGCCGGGCTACCCACTCGGTCGCGGTCGCGAACAACACGCGGTGACCGTGGTTGGCGGCGGCGATGCCCAGGCCGGTGGCCAGGTGGGTCTTGCCGGTGCCGGGCGGCCCCAGCAAGACGACGTTGCGTGCCTCGGTGAGGAACCCACCTGATGCGAGCGCGGCGATCTGCTGGCGCACGGCGGGTTGGGCGTCCCAGTCGAACTCCTCGATCGTCTTCCTGGCGGCGAACCCGGCGGCCCGGATCCTCAACTGGGCACCGGACGCGTTCCTGGCGGCGACCTCACGATCGAGCACCGCGGCGAGGTACTCCTCGTGGGTCCAGCCGGCGTCACGGGCGTGGCCGGCCAGTCGTGCTGCGGACTCGGTGATCCGGGGTGCCTTCAACGCGGATGCGAGGTAGGTCAGCTGCTTGAGCGCCTCCGTCGCGTCGCTCTTGGTCTTGGCTGCCATCAGGCCACCTCACCATCAGCGAGGGTCTCGGCCGGCTGGTCGGCACCGCCGTAGGTGAGGCCGAACGCGCGGTCGTAGTCGGCCAGGTCCCGCACCAGGCCGTCGTGCGGATCGCTCGCGGGCCGGGGTTGTTGGAACTGCTCGCGCAACTGCTTCGCGGCGGCGACGTGGGCGGGGTCGGTGATGGTTTGGCCGCGCGCCCAGACTCGGTGATGGGCCGTGACGAGGCGTCCTTCGTGACGGACTTCGACGCGGGCCAGGTCGGCACGGATATCGACGAACCGGCCGATCACGGCAGGGTCGACGGAGTAGTCGCTGCTGTCGACGCGGACGTAGTAGTCGCGTCCCAGCCCGACCCGGTTGACCCACCCGACAGCCGGCGCGACCGGCGGAAGGGGCAGCATCGCGGCCCGATCAGCGTCGAGTCGGTCAACCGGACGCGCCTTGATGGTCCGCACGATCCGGGCGTTCGCCTTGGTCAACCAGTCGGTGAACTGGGCGTCAAAGTCGGCCGGCGACGCGAAGTCGCGGCCCGGCATGAAGGAGGTCTCGAAGAATCCGTTGCGTCGCTCCACGATGCCCTTGGACTCGGGGTCGTAGGGCTTGAGCCGGACCAGCGTGGTGGCCAGGGTGCCGGTGAACGCGCCCACACCTTGCGCATGGCGTTCACCGCGCCCGATGCCGGACTCGTTGTCCCAAATCAAGCGTCGCGGAACCCGGCCGAGTTCCTGGAGCAACTCCCACATCCCCAACAGCAGATCCTCGGTGTGCCGGGTCGGGATCATCCGTCCGACCATGAACCGCGAGTGCGCCGCGGTGATGACCATGACCGGCAGGCGCCTTCGTGCCGTCCTCGAGCGGGATCTTCTTCGGCGGGAACCACAGATCGCACTGAGCCGCGTCGCCAGGCGCGGGCTCGCTCAGACCCACATCGGCGAGAAGCCTGTCGGCCGCGCCCGCCCTCGGCGGCGACGCGCCGATGCCCGAAGAGCTCGGCATGGTAGGTCAGCCAGGTCCGGCCAGACTGCCCTTCGGGGTATCCGGCGCTCTCGGCGAGCACGCCGACCTTTCGACGCAACTCCGCGGGACGAGAACCCGGCACCCCGGCGACGCTGAACGTGCCGGTGTCCTGCTCGATCAGGGTCGCCAGCATCCGGATGACCGTGGTCTTGCCCGCCCCGTTGGGACCCAGGAAACCCAGCACCACGCCCTGCGGAACTTCCAGAGTGAATGAGTCGACTGCACGCAGATTTCCATAGGACTTGCTGAGACCCTCGGCTTCGATGGCGTTGTCGAGGGTCATGACCCAAGGTTCGCAAGTTGACGCTGAAGCCACGCTGAACACGCGCGAGATTTCGGTTGACCGCCAGGGAGCAATGTTGCACCGTAGCCTCGCGCCGGCGAGGATCCGCCGCGGTTGACAGGGTCGCAGATCCGTCTGCCGGCGCCGGTGACTGGCCCGACACGCGGTCGCGTACCTCGCGCTGCAGCTCCTCTCGGTCCCCGCCGAGAGGTGCTGTTGAGGCGCCGGGCGTGCCGATTGTCATGCGGGTGAGCGGCCGCAGGTCCGCCGACTCCAAGAGGAGGCCCGCCAACGCCGCCTGACCCCTGCCGTAGCGCTGCGTCTGGCTCAGCTCAGCGTCGACAAGGGCTGGACCTACCTCCCGCGGCCGAACGGCCCTCGGTCGGCATCGCTAACGCCCGGCGGTGGGCCGTTCGCTACCGCGAGTCGGTGAAGACCCGAATGGTCGATCGGTCCTCCCGCCCCAGCGCGCCCAGCGGTGGATCGTGAAGCCGCGGGTGACCCGACGCCGGGCCCCGCCGGATCGCCTACCGCCTCGGCTTGAACCCCTCCACAGGGCACCAGGTCCCAACCGAGGCACGTGTCGTGACTCCAGTCCGTGCTCACGGCCAACCAGGGATGTTCGCAACGATCAGGGTCCCGTGGAGAGCGGAGGCCAAGTAAACATCACACAGAGCTGCTGCGATGCGTAGCGGGCGGGTACCCGGGAGCCCGGCGAGGAACCGCTCGCGCGCTCAGTGACTCTCGGAGTCGCCCTCGATGACGACCACGCTGTAGTTCTCGTCGAGTCGAACGTCGACGGTGTCGCCGTCGGGCTTGGTCACCTCCACCTCGTAGGTCGCGCCGTTCTCGCTGTCGGTCTCGAGGCTGTTGACCCGGCCGCCGCCGGTGGATGCCAGGGCCGCCTTCTTCGCGACGTCGGCCTGCTGCTGGGTGTACTGGTGGCTGATCTGGCCGTCGTCGCCGTTCGTCGCGGCGGCCACGCCGCCGATGGCGATGGCCACGGTCACGCCGGCGGCGCCGGCGAGGGCAGCTGAGCGCTTCCTCATGGTTGACACTCCTCTGGTTGTCGGAGCGTCCATCGTGCCCGGCGGCCGCTGAAGCCTCCCTGAATGAGCGCGCGGCCTCAGCGCGCTGGCCGGGGCAGCTCGACGACGAAGCGGGCGCCGCGCTGGCTGTCCGCGAGGTCGAGGGTGCCGCCATGGCGCTCCGCGACCGTCCGGGCGATGGCCAGCCCGAGGCCCGTGCCGCCGGTGTCGCGGGCGCGCGAGGGGTCGGCGCGGTGGAAGCGTTCGAACACGCGGTCCCGCTCATCGTCCGGGACGCCGTTGCCGTCGTCGAGCACCTCGACCCGGGCCCGCCCGTCGACGCAGCCCGCCGTGACCGTCACCCGGTGCTCGGCGTGTCGCACCGCGTTCTCGAGCAGGTTGCGCACCATGCGGCGCAGCTCGTCGCCGCGCCCGTCGACGGGGGCGGCCGAGACGCCGCCGGTGACGATCGTCACGGCGGCCATCGGGCGCACCCGCGCCACCTCCTCCAGCAGCAAGTCGTCGAGGTCCAGCGGATGTGCCGCCTCGATCACGCCCAACTCGTCGTGGCGGGCCAGGAAGAGCAGGTCGCGCAGCAGGCGCTCGGTCTGGTCGCAGTCGGCCAGGATGCCGCGCGCGAGCTCCGGCCAGTCGGTGCCCTCCGGGTGCGCCGACGCGACCTCGACCTGGGCGCGGATGGCGGCGACCGGGCTCTGAAGCTCGTGGGAGGCATCGGCCACGAACTCGCGCTGCCGACGCTGGGCCGCCTCGAGCCGGTCGAGCATCTGGTTCATGGTGACCGCCAGCCGGCCGATCTCGTCGTGCGTTCGCGGCACGGGCACCCGCCGGTCCAGGGCGCTGCCCGAGATGCTCTCGACGCGGGCGCGGATCTCCTCGACCGGTCGCAGCGCGCGGCCGATGACCAGCCAGATCAGCACGCCCAGCACGAGCACGGTCACTGGCGTACCGACCCAGAGGGCTCGGCGCAGCGCGAGGGACGCCTCGTGCACCGACTCCAGGCTCGAGCCGGCCACGATCGTGACCGGCCCGTCGGGCGACGGCGCGGTCTGCACCCAGACCCGGTAGTCCTCGGTCTGGTTGTCGTCCGGCGCACCCCGCAGGGTGTGCACCTCGGGAGGCGCGCCGAGCGGAGGGCGTAACCCGGTGATCGGGCCCGCGCTCCGGACGTTGGGCGAGGCAGCCAGCACCCGGCCGCCAGCGGTGACGGCCTGCGCCACACCGTTGCCTCCGACGGCGGCTAGCACGGCCGGCAGGTCGCCGTGCCGGGCCAGCACCGCGAGGTCGCTGACCCGCGAACGCGCCAGGCCGTCACCGTTGGTGACCACCGAGCGGTCCAGCGTCGCGACCAGGGCGAGCGAGGCGACCACGAGGGCGACGGCGACCAGCGCCGCCGCCAGCAGCGTGGTGCGGAGCCGGACGGAGGGCGCGAGACGTCGTTCAGCCACCGTCGGGGTCCATCCGGTAGCCGACCAGCCGGACCGTCTGCACGCTGGCCCGCCCGAACGGTTCGTCGATGCGGGTGCGCAGCTGGCGGACGTAGACCTCCACGATGTTGGGGTCGCCGTCGAAGGTGAAGTCCCACACGTGGGCCAAGATCTCCGACTTCGGCAGCACCTCGCCCTTGCGGCGCAACAAGAACTCGAGCAGCGAGAACTGCCGAGGCGTGAGCGCGAGCTCGGCATCGCCCCGCCAGGCCCGGTGGGTGGCCGGGTCGAGCCGAAGATCGCCCGCGGTCAGGACGGCCGGCCGTTCCTTCCCACCACGGCGCAGCAAAGCCCGCAGCCGCGCCAGCAGCACGACGTAGGAGAACGGCTTGGCCAGGAAGTCGTCCGCACCCGCGTCCAGCGCCGTCGCCTCCTCCGCCGCGCCCGACCGCGCGGTCAGGATCAGGATCGGCGTCCAGTCGCCCTGCTCGCGCAGGTCATTGCAGATCTCCTCGCCGCTCATCCCCGGCAGCATCGAGTCGAGCACGATCGCGTCGTAGGCGTTCTCGGTGGCCAGCCAGTGGCCGTCGGTCCCAGTCAGCGCCACGTCGACGGCGTACCCGTGCTCCTGCAGGCCGCGGCGCACCGCGGAGGCCACGCGCTTGTCGTCCTCGACCACCAGGATCCGCATGCTCCGAACGGTGCCACGCCGTTGCTGAATACACACTGAACCCCGGCACCCAGTCGTCTGAGCGCGCTCTTCAGCGTGGCTTCAGGGCTGGTGATGAAGGCTCGTGCCAGGCAGGAGATCAGCTCACAAGCCAAGGAGCACACCCATGAGGACAAGGATCGCCATCACCGCAGCAGCCGTGCTGGCAGCCGGTGCGGCCGGAACGGTGGCAACCATCGCCACCTCCGCAGATGCAGCACACAACACTCACGCAGCCCGCGCAGTCGACCCGGCGCACTTCGCCCACCCCAGGCCAAACGTCTACTTCCCGATGGCTCCGGGCACGGTGTTCCGCTACCGCGGGACCGACGGGCCGCAGCACTACCGCGAGACGCTGGCAATCACCCACCGCACGAAGATGATCGAGGGCGTCCGCACCCGGGTGCTCTCCGACGTGCTCCGCCGCACCGACGGCAGCCTCGCCGAGAAGACGTCCGACTGGTACGCCGCCGACAACACCGGCAACGTCTGGTACTTCGGCGAGCGAACCGCGACCTACGACAAGCACGGCCACGTGCAGAGCCGCGAGGGCTCCTGGCAGGCGGGCATGAAGGGCGCCGTGCCGGGCGTGATCATGCCGCACAACCCGCGGCCCACCGACGCCTACCGGCAGGAGTACCAGCGCGGGTCTGCCGAGGACCAGGCCTGGATCGTGCAGCGGGGATTCACCGCGAAAGTGGCCTATGGCACCGTGCACCACGTCGTCAGGTCGCTGGAGTGGAGCCGGCTGGAGAAGGGCGTGGTGTCGGTGAAGTTCTACGGCCCCCACCTCGGGATCATCCGCGAGGGCGACATGGCCGGCGGCCACGAGTCGTTCCACCTGGTCTCGGTGCACCGGCCCTGACGCCCGGCACCTGGGGCCCCGGCGTAGCCGCAAGGTCAGTCGGCCGCCGGACCAGGTTCCACGTCCAGCCGGTAGCCGTGGTTGCGCAACGTGATGATGGCAGGGACCCGGGCGGGCGGCTCGACGAGCTCGGCAGCCTCGGCGAGCCGCCGCCGCAGCGCGGCGACGTGGACACCCAGGGTCTTCGTGGAGCCGAACCAGTTGCGGTCCCAGACATCGTCCATCAGCACCTCGCGAGTCACAGCGCGCCCGGCGTCCGAGGCCAGCCGTGCCAGGAGGTCGAACTCCTTCGGCCGCAGAGGCACCTCGCGGCCGCCGACCAGGCGTCGCCGCGCGGCCGGGTCGAGAGTGAGGTCTCCGCTGGTGAAGACGCCGGTCACGAAGTCACCCACCGAGGCGCGCCGCAGATGGGCCCGCACCCGCGCCAGCAGTTCGGTCATGCGGAACGGCTTGGTCAGGTAGTCGTCCGCCCCCGACTCAGGCCCTCGATGACGTCCATCTCGTCGCGCCGAGCGGTGAG
Organism: Nocardioides panaciterrulae; assembly: GCF_013409645.1. Classification (NCBI taxonomy): domain Bacteria; kingdom Bacillati; phylum Actinomycetota; class Actinomycetes; order Propionibacteriales; family Nocardioidaceae; genus Nocardioides; species Nocardioides panaciterrulae. The sequence goes on from NZ_JACCBG010000001.1 coordinate 2,881,907, forward strand.
CACGACCACCACGCACTGGGGTTGGCGACGCTTCAGCAGCCGGCACACCTCGATGCCGTCGACGTCGGGAAGCCCGAGGTCGAGCAGCGCGAGGTCGAAGGCGCGGGCGTTCACCGCCGACAGCGCCGCCCGGCCGTCTCGGCACCACGTCACGCCGGAGCCATTGGCCTCCAGGGCCGAGGACAGCAGTGCGCCGATCTTCGCCTCGTCCTCAACGACCAGCACCTGCGCCACGACAGGCAGCCTAGATCGTCCTCAGCAGGTCCCGCGCCTGTCGGCGGGCGCGCTCCACAACTGCCGCCGATACGACCCCGACCGCCGCGGCGGTCACGAGGACGAGTGCCGTCAGGTAGCCCCACGGGAACGAGAGCACGGTGGGCGGTAGGTCGAAGACGCCGGTGAGGACCTTGACGAGCAGGTAGGAGAGTCCCCAGCCGGCGGTCAGCCCGCACACGGTGCCCACGAGCAGCACGTAGACGGGCTCGGCCGACCCGAACCGGCGTACCTGCCGTCGGGTGGCGCCCAGGGCGGTGGCCACAGCGACGGTCTGCCGTCGTTCGGCGATGCCGAGTCCGATGACGAGGCCGCCCGCGGCGGCCGCGATCAGCAGCGCGAAGCCGAGCTCGAGCCGCGTCAGCTTCGACAGATCCACGGAGGTCAGGCTGGACCCGACGAGCCCGCGTGCTTGGTTGAACGTGGCGACACTGCCGCTGGTGCCGATCGCGCCCCTGATCCGGCTCGCCACGCCGTTCACATCGCTGCCCCCGGTGTTGACGAGGAAGGTGCCGACAGCGTTGCTGTGGGTCTGCTGCGCCACGTAGCCCGAGTTGGCCACCAGGAAGCTGTCCTTCGGTGCGGTCGGGAACTCGTTGACGATGCCGACGTAGTGGAACGGCACGGTCCGGTAGGTGTGGGTCTTCGCGTCCTGCAGCCGGAGCCGGATGAGGTCGCCCTGATTGAGCTGGAAGTCGTTCACGGTCTCGGCGCTGACAAGGACGCCGTCCGGGCGGGACGCTAGGTTGTTGGCCGCACCGGTCTCCTCGATGAAGGCGGAGGAGGGGTCGGAAGGAAGGCCGGCGTGGTCACGGACCGCATGGATCTGGGTGGTGACCAGGTCCGGCCGGGTGTGAGCCATCCGGGTGTACTCCGAGGCGAACCGGGCGGCGGGGAGAAGGACCACGTTGTCCGGAGGCGCGGCCGGCTGCGACTGGGGCGGGGCCACCACTCGCTGGAACAGGGAGTCGGCCTGAGGGAGCTCTACGATGCCGGCCACCTTGACGGAGTACGCCGGGAGGCCGGCGCGCCGGACGAGCACTCGGTCGCCCGGGGCCCACGTGCAGGTTCGCGGCGGTCTGCTGGGCGACCAGCGCACCTTGGGCGTGCCCGGTCAGCAGCCGGATCGCCAGCGGGAACGTGTGCGCAAGGCCCTGGGGAAGGCCGAGCACGCGGGCGGCGCCGGTCTCCTGGGTGGTGCCTCCCGCGGTGGCGCGCAGGCCCGGGGAGTCGGCGAAGCCGACCGGTAGCGCCGAGACGGTGCCTGGGGTCGCCCGCACGGCGCGCAGCACCGGCGCCGGGTTGTGGTGGGCCGCGACCTGCACCTGCCAGTCCACTGCCACTTGGGCTGCCGCTCGCTGCGTCATCGTGGACTCGGAGGTGACGAGGAAGCTGCCTAGCCCGGCGACGAGCGCAACGGCGATTCCGATGCCCCCCCGCCGCCGCGAGCACCCGAGCGGGCCTCCTGCGGAGGAGACCGGCCAGCCAGATCCACGTTATGAGGTGATCACCAGCTCTCCGTCGTGCATCTTCCAGATTGCGTCGAGGCGCTCGGCCACCGTCGCGTCGTGGGTGGCCAGGACCAGTCCGGCCCCCAGCTGGTCGGCGGCCTGGAGCAGCACGTTCACGACGTGTGCTCCCGCTGCCCTGTCGTCAGAGGCGCGCCTTCGGCAGACTCTGTACGCAGAGCACCCGACGTTGCGTCCCTACATCGAGAAGATGGAGGGCCAGAAGACGCGCCACAACGCCGCGAGCCTGGCCGCGGTCTGGGGGGTTCCGGAAGCCGAGGCAGCGAGGCTCGCCGAGGAACTCGTGGTCATCGGCTTCTTCGAGCCGCGCTTCGGTGACTACTGGGTGCCATTCGTGTACCGGCCAGCCCTTGAACTGGTCCAGGGCTCGGCCGAAGGGGTCGCGACGGCGGACGAGGAGTAGGTAGCCGGCCCACTTCCTGCTGAAGCCGGTGGCGTTCGGAGCGACCGCCTGCGTCACCTCGCCGCCTGCGAGCCTCGTCGAAATCCGTCGGCCCCCTACTAGGGAGCGCGCCCACGATCGCCGGAGGCGCGGTTGCACGGGACCGCCGTGGCCCCGTTCCCCATGCGGCATACTGGCGGCCGGGTAGGCCCCCGGGCGCGCAGAACTACAAAGCTGGATTTCCTATGTTTTGCTCGACTGGAGTTCCTACCCCCCGCCCCTGTAGCTCAGCTGGATAGAGCAAGAGCCTTCTAATCTCTAGGTCGCAGGTTCGAGTCCTGCCGGGGGCGCCACCACTCGCGAAGTCGAGCGGAGCCCACGAATCCGCCGGTCAGCGGATCCGGCATCTCCCCACCACCGGGCTACGCATCCAGCTGGTCGAACTCCCACGTGGCGTCGTCGGGGAGGCTCGGCCGTTCCCAGGCGGGATCAGGGCGCCAGTCCGACCACGGTTCGTCGAAGGGGAACCGGCCGGCCCGAAACGTGCGCAGGGCGGCGCCGGCGGCGTCCTCGATCTGTTGTCTCTCCGCCGGGGTGAACAGCCCCTGCTCGACAGCGGCCTCGAGCTCGTCCTCGTCCTTCATCTGGCAGTCGCCGCCCGCGGCGATCCAGACGTCCAGCACGTGGTCGCAGGAGAACAGATCGCGCCCCTCCCGACGATGGACCGCCTCGAGGTTCACGTACCAGCCCTCGAAGGTCCAGTCCTCGTCCCAGAACAGCCAGACGCTCCACGGCACCCCGGACGGGGCGATGCGCAGAATGCCCGGGCCCTGCCAACGACCACGCGCGGAGACCCGGCCGATCGAGAACGCAACGTCCGGCGGCGCAGATCTTGGCGGCCCTCCGTCTGGCAAGACCGACTTCAGTAGCTCGGTCCCCGGCGCGAGCCAGGCGACCAAGCCACGGTCGTCGTCGCGGACAACCGTCACCGGGTCGACGTACTCGGCGTCGCCAGGCTCCCAGCGTGGGCGGCGGTAGTGCCAGTAGACGTGCTCACCCGGTTGCCAGAACATGCGCCGACCCAAGCATGCGCCCGCCCCACCTTCGCCGTCCGGGGTGTCGGACATCAGCGAGTGAGGCACGCGCTCGGCGTCGCGAGCAGATCATCGGTCTCATCCGTTCGCCGCGCCGCTGCGCGCTGTCGGATCGTGCGGGCCGCCGACGTAGGCTTGCCGTGATGGCCGGGGGCCGTCTCCCCCGTCGGTTCCCGGTCATCCCTCACCGCTCAGGAGGCGACCGCCTCCTCCTCCTCGATCATGCGGCGCAGGTCCCGCAGGATGCGGGCCAGCAGCCGGGAGACCTGCATCTGGGTCACCCCGATCTCCTCGGCGATCTCCTGCTGGGTCCGGTCGACGAAGAACCGCAAACACACGATCCGGCGGTCCCGATCGGACAGCCTGCGCATCAGCGGCGCGAGCACGACCCTCGCCTCGGCGGCACCGAGACCGTCGACCACCGAGTCGGTCAGCTCGTCCCCGAGCGTGGCCGTGGCGCCGTCGTGCACGGGCAGGTCCAGCGAGGTCGGGGTGAAGCAGCCCTGGGCGGCGAGCGCCTCCTCCACGGTCGCGACGTCCTCCCCGAGCTTCTCGGCGATCTCCGCGGCCGTGACCGGCCGCCCGCCGGCGGTGCTCAGGCTGTCGCGGGCCGCGACGACCTTCGACTGGGTCTCCTGCACCCGGCGGGGCGGGCGCACGAACCAACCGAGGTCACGGAAGTACTTGCGGATCTCGCCGCGCACCGTCGGCACGGCGTACGAGAGGAAGTCGTGGTGCATCGAGACGTCGAAGTGGCGGGCCGCCCGGGTCAGGGCCAGGTAGGCCACCTGCTCGAGATCCTCACTCGGCACGCCGCGTTGGCCGTAGCGGTGCGCGATGGTGCGCGCGACGCCCATGTTCATCAGCACGACACGGTCGAGGATCTCCTCGCGCCGGGCCGCGTCGCGGGTGTCCGCGGCCTGCTGCAGCAGCTCCGCGGTCAGCCGGATCCTCCTCTCGCGCGGGAGGGAGAGCGTGCCGGAGCGCTCGGGACCGAGGTCTGCGAAGGAGGTGTCCGGGGCGGGGGATGGCGAAGCTGCGATGGTCATGCGGGCTCCCGAGGTCGTGCGATCGCCCACCGGACTGTTTCAGCGGAGCAGATGACGTACTCCCCTGCCCGTGCCCGTTCTCGCGAGGATCACACATCCTCACCGAGAGTCTTGGGGAATCCTCAGGTCACAGCGGCCCCGGAGACCCCCATCCGTCCCTTGCTCTCCAGATCTCAAGGCCGACGTCCCGCCGCGACCCGGGATCGAGGCCCCCGCAGCTCCCGGGAGCAGGGCTCAGTCGCCGGCGGACTCCACCACGCGCGTCCGATCGGGCTCGAAGCCGTGCTGCATGCCCCACACCACCGCCTGCGAGCGGCGCACCACCCCGATCTTGCGATAGGCGGTGCGGATGTAGGTCTTGACGGAGTTGATGCTGAGGTAGGTCCGCTCGGCGATCTCCTGGTTGCTCAGCCCCTGGGTGATCAGGGCCAGCACCTCGGCCTCCCGCTCGGTGAGGCCGTGCTCGCGGCCGGGCCACTGACCCGAGTGGTGGTCCAGTCGCCGGTCCGCCGGGATCACGATCTTCCCCTCGGCCACCTGCTCGAGCGCGTCGACCACCTCCTCGGCGGTCATGCCCTTGGACAGGTAGCCCGCCGCGCCGTGCTCGAGGGCGCGCTGGACCAGGTCGCGTTGCACGTTCCAGCTGAAGACCACCAGCCGCGCGTCGTTGCCGTGCAGCAGCCTGTCCAGGTCGACACCGTCGCCCTGGACCTGGCCGAACGTGTCGTAGAGGATCAGGTCGACGTCGCTGGCCACCGGCATGCCGGAGTCGAGCTCGACGATCGCCACGCGGTCGGAGTACGGCGTCAGCATCGCCGCGACCCCCGCCACCACGATCTCGTAGTCGTTGACGATGGCCAGCCTGATCGGCGACGTCTGGTCGGTGGACATGGCCCAACTCTATTCACCGTTCACCCGCGAGGAGGAGGCGACCACGTGTCGTGATCTCCTAACCTGACGTGCCACCCGTCCGGGCGGCCGCACCCCGATCCGAAGGACAAAGGACAGCTGTGCCCGACGAGTCCCCCTCGCCCGTCGTGCTTCGCCCCGAACCCGGCCTGGTCACCGCCTCGCTCGGTTTCGTCGCCGAAGCCGCTCGCGCCGCGGCCGACGACCTGCCGGCGGCGGCCGTCGAGCTGGCCCGCACCTGGGGCAGCCGGCTCCCGCTTCCCGGCCGCGGAGCCACCACCGAGCTCTGGGAGGCGTTGGCGACCGTGGCGGCCACCGACCTCTCGGTGGCCCGGATCATGGAGCCGCACGTCGACGCGCTGGCGATCCTCGCCGAGTCCGGGGCCCCGGCGCCGGACGAGGACACCAGCTGGGGCGTGTACGCCGCCGAGGGGCCAGGCGCCCGCCTGGAGGCGCGCGAGCACGGCGAGGGCTGGCGGCTCGCGGGGCTCAAGCCGTGGTGCTCGCTGGCCGGCGACCTGACCCACGCGCTGGTCACCGCCTGGGTCGACGACAGCCATCGTGGCCTCTTCGCGGTCGACCTGCGCCACCCCGGGGTCGAGCCCCTGGAGGGCACCTGGCACGCCCGCGGGCTGCGCGAGGTCCGCTCGGGCCCGGTCCGCTTCACCGACGTACCGGCCGGGGCCGTGGGCGCGCCCGGATGGTACCTCCAGCGCGACGGTTTCGCCTGGGGTGGCATGGGCGTGGCCGCTATCTGGTACGGCGGGGCGGTGGGCGTGGCGCGCCGGCTGCTGCAGGCGGCGCGCGAGCGGACCCCGGACCAGGTGGCGCTGATGCACCTCGGCACGGTCGACGCCGCGCTGGCCGCCGCACGCTCGGCGCTGGTCGAGGCCGCTCTCCGCGTCGACGAGGGGGCGGCCGGCGGACAGACCGGCGCGCTGCTGGCGCTGCGCCTGCGCCACGTGGTGGCGGACGCGGCCGAGCGGGTCCTCACCGCCGTCGACCACGGCCTGGGGCCCGGGCCGCTCTCGCTGGAGCCGGTGCACGCCGGGCGGGTCGCCGACCTGCGGCTCTACCTGCGCCAGCACCACGCCGAGCGCGACGCGGCGGCGCTCGGAGCCCGCCTCGTCGAGGACCTGCCCGCGGAGGGGTCGCCCTGGTGACCGCCTCGTTCACCCACGACGGCACGGGGACCGCGGCCGAGGAGTGGCGCCGGCACCCCGCCTGGGGCACGGTGCCGGAGCTCACGCTGGTCAACGGCGAGGTCCCGTGCACCCGGCTGGTCGTGGTCGCCGCCCACCCCGACGACGAGAGCCTGGGGGCCGGCGGGCTGATCGCCACCGCCTCCGCCGTCGGCCTCTCGGTCTACGTCGTGCTGCTCACCGCCGGCGAGGCCTCGCACCCCGAATCCCCCACCCTGACCCGGCACGCGCTGGCCACCCGGCGCCTCGCGGAGGCCGAGCGCGCCCTGGGCATCCTCGCGCCCGAGGCGCCGCTGGTGTTCCTGGGTGCCTCGGACGGCAAGGTCGCCCAGGTCGAGGCCGAGGTGACCTCGAGCCTGGTCGACCTGATCGGCGACGGCCGCAGCACGCTGCTGGTCGCCCCGTGGCGCCGTGACGGGCACACCGACCACGAGGCCGCCGGTCGCGCCGCGGCGGCGGCGGCGCTGCGCACCGGCGCCCGGCTGGCGGAGTACCCCGTGTGGATGTGGCACAAGGACGGTCCCGACGACGCGCCGTGGCCGCGGATGAATCGGGTCGACCTCTCCCCGCAGGTCAGCCAGCGCAAGTGGCTGGCCATCCACGCCCACGCCAGCCAGGTCCGGCCGCTCTCCTCGCACCCCGAGGACGGGGCGATGCTGCCCGCGGGGGTGCTCGCCCACTTCCGCACCCCCGTCGAGCACTTCGTCACCGAGGCCGCCGACGACGAGACCCTCGACCGGCTGCACCGCGACCAGCCCGACCCGTGGGGGGTCGACGTGCGCTGGTACGAGCAGCGCAAGCGCCAGCTCACCCTGGCCGCGCTCCCCCGGCCGACCTTCCGGCGGGGGCTCGAGGTCGGCTGCTCGCGCGGCGCGCTCGCCGAGGAGCTGGCCGGCCGCTGCACCGAGCTGGTCGCCGTCGACCGCAGCCCGACCGCGGCGGCCCGGGCCGAGGCCCGGCTCGCGGACCTGCCGCACGCGGTCGTCGAGGTCCGAGACGTGCCGACCCAGTGGCCCGCCGGCCGCTTCGACCTGGTCGTGGTCTCCGAGGTCGGCTACTTCCTCAGCCCCGGTGACCTCGACCGGCTCGTGGCCCGGATCGGCGACAGCCTCGAACCGGACGGCACCGTGGTGCTCTGCCACTGGCGCCACCCGGTCGAGGGCTGGGTCCTGGACGGGCCCGACGTCCACGAGCGGTTCCGGGCCAGCCGGCTGCCGCCGGAGGTCGCGCGCTACGAGGATCGCGACGTCGAGATCTCGGTGCTGTGCTCGCCCGACCTCTGGCCGGACCCGACCGCGTGAGCGCACCCGCCCCGCCGTACGCCGTGGTGCACGTGGTCGTGCCCGCCCACGACGAGCAGGACCTGCTCCCCGCCTGCCTGCGCTCGCTGCGCGCCGCGACCTCGCAGCTGCGCCGGCACCGTCCGGAGGTCCTCACCCGGGTGACCGTGGTCGCTGACCGGTGCTCCGACGCGACCGCCGCGCTGACCCGCGCCGCGGGCATCGACCTGGTCGAGCTCGACGCCGGCTGCGTGGGCCGGGCCCGCCAGGCGGGGGTGCGTCGGGCCACCGAGCTGGCCGGCCCCGTCGCGGCGGACCGGGTGTGGGTGGCCAACACCGACGCCGACACCGTGGTGCCCCGCGACTGGCTGCTGCGGCAGCTCGCGCTCGCCGACACCGGGCACCGGATGGTCGTCGGCACGGTCCGGCCGGACCACCTCGATCTCGACCCGGCCGTGCTGCGCGCGTGGCACCGGGTGCACTCGCTCGGCGAGGGCCACCCCTACGTCCACGGCGCGAACCTGGGGGTCTCCCTGGCGGCCCTGCACCGGGTGGGGGGCTTCGCCCCGGTCGCCGTCGGCGAGGACGTCCTGCTGGTCCGGGCGGTGCAGCGGGCGGGCCTGCCGTGGTGCGCGACCGCGACCACCGAGGTGACCACCTCGGCCCGCCGCCGGAGCCGGGTGAGCGGGGGCTTCGCGGGGTTCCTCCGCGACCTGCACGCGACCGACGTCACCCGCCCGGCCCCCGCGACCGGGCCCGAGGCGGTTTGCGGCGCCCCGGGCCGGGTAGAAGAGGAACGGCCCCGCGCAGTATGAGTGCGCGGGGCCGAGTGCGTCCTCGACCGCGCGCCGGGGGCCCCGGCCGATGCGGTCAGGCCCCGGCGTACGAGTCGATCTCGGCGAGCAGCCGCTTCCGCACGTCGTCCTCGGCGTACGACGCGTGCACCGCGGCCCGGGCCAGGTCGGCGACGCCGCCCTCGTCGAGCTCGAGGAGGTCGGCGGCGATCTCGTACTCCCGGTTCAGGTCGGTGCCGAACATCGGCGGGTCGTCGGAGTTGATCGTGACCGTCACGCCGGCGTCGCGGAACGCGCGCAGCGGGTGCTCCTCGAGGGTGCTGACCGCCCGCGTCGCGATGTTGGAGGAGGGGCAGACCTCGAGCGGGATGCCGCGCTCGGCGAGGTGCGCCAGCAGGGCCGGGTCCTGCGCGGAGGAGGTGCCGTGGCCGATCCGCTCCGCGCCCAGCAGCGTCAGGGCGTCCCAGACGGTCTGCGGGCCGGTGGTCTCCCCGGCGTGGGGCACGCTGCGCAGCCCGGCGGCGCGGGCGGCGTCGAAGTGGGGCTGGAACTGCGGGCGCGGCACGCCGATCTCGGGGCCGCCGAGGCCGAAGCCGATCAGGCCCTCGGGCCGGTGGTTGAGCGCGTAGTCCAGCGTCGCCTCCGCCGCGGGCAGACCGAACTCGCCGGGGATGTCGTAGACCCAGCGCAGCACGAGGCCGAAGTCCCGCTCGGCGGCGACCCGGGCGTCCTCGACGGCCTCGGTGTAGGCCTCGATCGGCATCCCCTTGCCCTCCTCGTGCGGACGCACGGAGGTGTACGGCGTGCAGGTCAGCTCGGCGTACCTGAGGTTCTGGGCGGTCGCCATCTCGCGCGCGACCTCGTAGGTGAGGTAGCGGATGTCCTCGGGGGTGCGGATCAGGTCGACCACCGCGAGGTAGACCTCGACGAAGTGCGCGAAGTCGCGGAACTCGTAGAAGCGCTTGAGCTCCTCCAGGTCACTCGGAACCGTGCCGGGGTGGCGCGCGGCCAGGCCGCTGACGATCCGGGCGGACGCCGAGCCGACGTGGTGGACGTGCAGCTCGGCCTTCGGGAGGCCGGCGATGAAGCTGGAGAGAGGGTGCGAGGTAGTCATCGGGCCGATCATCTCAGCGCGGGGTGCGCGGACCCCAAATCCGGCGTCACCCCACGCGGGCGAGCAGGTTCTGCGCCAGCTGGTCGATCGTCGTGCCGTCGACGAAGACCTTCCCGTCGAGCAGGATCGTCGGGGTGCTGCGTACGCCGGCGTCGGCGGCGGCCTGGGTGGCCCGGTCCACCCAGGCCTTCTGCGACTCCTGCTCGATGTCGGACCTGACCGCGGACTCCGACGCCCCGGCGGCGACCGCCTTGTCGACCAGCCAGCTGCTGGACGGGTAGGGGCCCTGCTCCTGGGGCTGGTCGGCGTAGAGCAGGTCGTGGAACTTCTTGGCGACGGCGGGTCCGGAGTCGGCGAGCACCACCTTGAACGCGGAGGCGGCGGCGACCGAGTAGTCGGTCTGGAGCAGGTTGAACGGGCGGTACTCGACGTACACCTTGCCCTGGTCGGCGAGGGTGGCGAGCTTGTCGTGGGTGGCGCGCTCGAACTCGCCGCAGTAGGGGCACAGGAAGTCCTCGTAGACGACCACCGAGTGCGGCGCGTTCTTGTCGCCGACGGTCACGCCCCAGGTGCCGGCCCCGGCCGGTGGGGCGGAGACGTTGGTGCTGGTGTCCAGGGAACGGGTGAGCAGGAAGCCGCCGCCGACGAGCACGATGATCACCGCGACCACGATCGCGATCATCCGGGTGGCGCGGCGGCGCTCGGCGCGCTGCTGGTCGCGCAGCGCGGCGGCCGCGCGGTCGCTGCGGCTCTCAGGGGTCTGCTTCGACATTGCTCAGGATCCTTCGGAGGCGGTGGTGGGGTGGAAGAGCAGGCGGTCCACCGCCAGCCTGGTCCGGCCGACCCACACGAGGTAGCCGGAGAGGAGGAGCAGTCCGACGTCCCGGGCGATCTCCCACGGGTACTTCGACGCGGCGTTCGGGTCGAAGCCGCCACCGCCGAAGCAGCCGCAGTCGATGGTCAGTCCCCGCGCCCACACCGACCAGATCGCGGCGATGAAGCCGACCAGCAGCAGCGCGGAGGCGACCGCGGCACCCCGGGTGAGCACGCCGACGACGAGGGCCAGCCCGATCACGATCTCGATCACCGGGAGCAGCTGTCCCACCGTGGGCACCATCGAGGACGGCAGCAGCTGATAGGCCCGCACGGCCTGCACGCTGCTGGCCGGGTCGGGCAGCTTGATGGCGCCGGCGACGATCCACACCGCACCGACGACCAGCCTGGCCGCCAGCCCGAACCACTCCTTCACACCCTCGACCCTAGAAGGCGGGTCTGAATCGCGCCTGAGAACCCCGCAGTATGGTGCCCTCGTGAACGAGAGACTCGTCTGGATCGACTGTGAGATGACCGGGCTCGACCTCGAGGCCGACGCGCTCATCGAGGTCGCGGCCCTGGTGACCGACTTCGACCTCAACGTGCTCGGGGAGGGTGTCGACCTCATCGTCAAGCCGCCCACCGAGGCGATCGCGCAGATGAACGACTTCGTGCGCAGCATGCACGAGAAGTCCGGCCTGCTCGAGGAGCTCGACCACGGCATCACGATGGCCGAGGCCGAGGACCGGGTCCTCGCCTACATCCGCGAGCACTGCCCCGAGGGCAGCCGGCCTCCGCTGGCCGGCAACACGGTCGCCACGGACCGCGCGTTCCTCGCCCGCGACATGCCCGAGCTCGAGGCCTTCCTGCACTACCGGATCGTCGACGTCTCCTCGATCAAGGAGCTCTCGCGACGCTGGTTCCCCCGGGCCTACTTCCAGGCGCCCGCCAAGCGGGGCAACCACCGGGCGCTGGCCGACATCCGGGAGAGCATCGAGGAGCTCCGCTACTACCGCGAGGCGGTCTTCGTGCCCTCCCCTGGCCCCGACAGCGAGGCGGCCCGCCGGATCGCCGCGCGGCACGGCGGCGCGCTGACCGGACTCACCGAGGAGCCCGATTCCGGGAATCCGGCGGGGGCCTAGTACAGTTCTCTCGATCCCGGCCGCGCCGGGATCTTGCATGGTGGGTGTAGCTCAGCTGGTAGAGCACCTGGTTGTGGTCCAGGTGGCCGCGGGTTCAAGTCCCGTCACTCACCCCAGTGCCCAAGCGGCGGCCTCGAGCCCCTGACCTGCAGAGATGCGGTCAGGGGCTCGATGCTTATGGTCTCCCCGCCTGCCGTGCCGTGGACCGGGGGGCGGCCACCGCGGGAAGGACCGCGCGTTAGCCTCGGAGTCCGTGACCTCCTCTCGCCTCCGCTCGGCGCTGCTGCGCGGCGCGGTCGGCCTGCTGGCCGCCGTCCAGTTGACGGCGTGCGGCGGCTCCGCCCACAACACTCCCCGATCGGCGCCGCACTACGCCTCCGGCACCGAGGTGGGCCGGCCGTTGCCGGCCGGGCTGAGGCGGATGCCCCTCACCGACGAGCAGGGCCGCACGGTCCACCTGTCCGACTACGCCGGCAGGACCGTCGTCCTGCAGGACGTGACGACCCTGTGCCAGGAGCTGTGCCCGATCGACACCGCGACGTTCGTCAGCACCGCCCGGCAGTACCAGGACCGCGCCGACGACCCCTCCGACACCGTCTTCCTCAGCGTCACCGTGGACCCGGAACGGGACACGCCGGCCCAGCTGCGCGCCTACCGCAGGCAGTACGCCGGCGCCGGGGACCAGCTGCCCCAGTGGCACCTGCTGACCGGCTCGCCCGCGGACCTGGCCGCGCTGTGGAAGTTCCTCGGCGTCTACGTCGAGAAGGTCCCGCAGGACGGCGCCGTCCGGAACTGGCGTACCGGGCAGCCCCTCACCTACGACGTGCAGCACTCCGACGAGGTGTTCTTCCTCGACGGCAGCGGCGCGGAGCAGTACCTGCTCGACGGGATGCCCTCGCTCGGCGAGCGCCGGATCCCCGGCGACCTCCAGCGCTTCATGAGCGCGCGGGGGCACCGCAACGAGCGGAGGGACTCGGGCTGGACCGCGACCCAGGCCCTGGGCGTGCTGGCCTGGTTGCACCACCGTCCCACCTGACCCGGATCCGGGCTCGCCTGGCCTAAGGTCGGCGCATGCCGCTGACCGCGAGCTTCCTGCGTCGTCACCTGGGGCCCATCGTGCTGTGGGCGCTGGTCCTCGGCCAGGCGCTGCTGTGGTGGTGGGCCCGCCCCGCCGGCGAGGACACCGGCTCCTACTACGGCCAGCTGCTCGGGGCGGAGTCGGTCCTGCTCATGTCGATCGGCGTCGTGCTGGTCAGCACGCTGCCCTGGCTCGACACCTACTTCGACGGCATCGACCGGGCGGCGGTCTGGCACCGGCGGGTGGCGATCACCGGCCTGGTGCTGCTGCTGCCGCACATCTTGATGTCCCACCACGGCGGCGCCGGGTGGGCGAACCCCGCGGGCGTGATCGCGACCGTCGGCCTGGTCGCCCTGGCGGTGTGGGCGATCCTGCCGAGATGGCGGTCGGTGGTGCCCGAGCTGGGGCGCCGGCTGATCCGCGCCGCGCACGACTGGGCGCCGTCGCGGCTGGTGGCCCGGGTGCTCGGCGACTACGAGATCTGGCGGGCCGTGCACCGCACCACCGGGATCTTCCTAGCGATCGGCTTCGCCCACGGCCTCGGCGACGCCTCCCCGTTCGCGCACAGCCCACTGCTGCGCTGGTCCTACCTGGTGGTGGGCGGGATCGGGCTGGCCGTCTACGCCTACCGCGAGCTGCTCGCCCGGCGCGGCCACGGCCTGCGCGACTACCAGGTCCGGGAGCTCCGCCCGGTGGGCGAGGGCCTGACCGAGATCGTGCTGCGCCCGCTCGGCCGGCCCCTGGACTACCGGCCCGGCCAGTTCGCGATGCTGCACCTGGAGGCCAAGGACGGCTGGCACCGCCACCCGTTCACGCTCGCCAAGCAGCCCGTCGGAGCCGGACATCCGGGTCACGATCAAGGCGCTGGGCGACTACACCTCCCGGGTCGACACCCTGGCCCGGCCCGGGATGCCGGCCGTGCTCAGCGGGCCGCACGGCCGGTTCGTGCACGGCAAGGGCACCGACCGCCAGGTCTGGATCGCCGGCGGGGTGGGCGTCACCCCGTTCTTGAGCTGGTTGCGCTCCCTGGACGAGCAGCCGCCGCCGGACCGCGTCGACTTCTTCTACTCCGTCTCCCAGGAGTCCGACGGCGAGGTGCCCTACCTCGCCGAGATGCGCGCGATCCTGGAGCGCCACCCCGAGGTCGACCTGCACGTGGTGCGCTCCGCCGTCGACGGCCGGCTCACCGCCCGGCGCGTCCTGGAGCGCTCCGGCGCCGACCCCCGGCACCTGTCGATCTTCATGTGCGGCCCCGAGCCGATGGTGCGCGACCTGCAGCAGGGGTTCCGCGCGGACGGCGTCTCGGCCCTGCGGATCCACCGCGAGCACTTCGACTGGCGCTGACGAACGCCGGGCCGGTGGGTCAGACCTCGGCGCGCCGCCAGCCGTCGTCGGTCCGCTCGACCAGGCCCAGCCGCGCGAACGCCTCCAGCCAGCCCGGCATCGGCCACTCCCCCCACCGGTCGTGGAAGGTGCGCGCGTTGCGCAAGATGTCCTCGAGGTGCTGGACCGGAGGGTCCTGCGTCGGGTGGTGCTGGTGGTAGCTGCGTGCCGAGCCGACCCAGCCGAGCTCCAGCCCGGCGCGCTCGACCCGGAACCCGAAGTCGGTGTCCTCGGCCCCGTAGCCCGTGTAGGCCTCGTCGAAGCCGCCGCTGCGTCGCCACGCCTCACCGGACAGGGCGAAGGAGAGCGACCAGAACAGCCGCGGGTCGGCGCCGCTCCGCCGCTCGCCCGGCGCCGGGGCGGGTCGGGCGGGGTGGGGTGCGTCCTGGTCGGCCAGGGCGCCGGGGGCATGGTCCGCGGCGGGCGCGAGGTAGGTGACCGGACCGGACCAGACGACCTCCGGCTCCTCGCGGACCGCGTCCTCGTAGGCCTGGACCAGGCCCGCCCCGGCCAGGCAGTCGACGTCGAGGCACACCACGGTGTCCGCCCCCGCCCCGAGTGCCGCGGCCACCCCGCGGTTGCGCGCGTGCGCGAGCGGCAGGCGCGCCCCGGCCTCCGGCGCCATGTCGACCGCCACGACCTCGCGGCGCAGCCCGTCGCGCACGACCGGACGGATCAGCGGGTCTCCCATGGCGACCACGACGTACCGGTCGGGGATCCGCTCCTGCGCCGCGAGCGAGCGGTGCTGGGCGGCCAGGTGGGCGTGGCGGCCGCGGGCGATCGTCACCACCGCGACGCGCCTCACGCCGCCGCCGCCAGCACCTCGTCGACGACCGCGGCGAACCGGGCCGCCGCACCGCCGTCGCACCACTGCTCCCAGCGGCCGCCGTCCAGGCGCGCGGTGGCCGCCAGCACGGCGCCCCACCCGGCGGCCGGGTTCTCCGGCAGCTCGGGCAGCACGGTGGCCGGCCACGGCCCGTGGGCGAGGAGCACCGCGGTGCAGTGCTGCTCGTCGAAGGGCCGCCGCTGGGGCACGACGACCGCGGGACGCCGCAGCGCCGCAACCTCGGCGAGCGCGTTCTGCCCGGCGTGGGTGAGCACCACGTCGGCCCCGGCGACCGCCTCGCGGGGATCCTCCACCCAGGCGTGGTCGCCACCCAGGACCGTCCATGCCCAGCCCGGGGCCTGGGCCTGCATCCGGGCGAGCCGGCTCCGGTCCAGCACGTCTCCCCCGCTCCCGAGCAGCACCGTCACCCGGCGCTGCTGGCCCCGAGGGTGTGGGACCGGGGCGGCGCCCTCGGCGACGGGGTACCGCGCCAGCGCGCCCACCGCTCGGACCCGGTCGCGAACCTCCGCCGGGACCGCGGGCAGCAGCGTGGTCGTCGCCCGACCGTCACCGTCCGGCCAGAACCCCACCAGCGCCTCCGCGATGTCGAACCCCAGCCGGTGCGGCGCGTCGTCCCGGCAGCCGGGCAGCACCACGGAGATCACGGGGACACCGTGCAGGCGGCACAGCAGCACCATCTCGACCGAGACGTCCACGACGACCGCCTGCGGGGCGCTCTGCTCGATCCACCGCGAGACCCGCGCCGCTCGCGCCGCCTGGCCCCGGTGTCCGAGGGGGGCCCAGTGCAGGCGACCCGCGGCCGTGACCTCGCGGTGGGGAGGGTGGTCGTCGTCCCGGGGCAGCTGGATCCAGGGGCCGCGCCAGCCCGCGGGCCGCTCGAGGCTCGAGAGCCCGGCCACCTCGACGTCCAGCGTCGCGGCCAGGGCCCGGGCCCGGTGGAGGTGCCCGCGGCCCTGGTGGTGCACGTAGTAGCCGATCACGCGACCCGGTCCCCCTCGAGCAGCTCCGCGTAGCACTCCTCGTACTCGTCGAGCATCCGGTCGAGGGAGCAGTCCAGCTCCGCGTGCCGGCGGGTCGCGGCCCGGTCCCGCGTCGCGGCGACGAGCACGGCCTCGGCCAGCGACGCGACGTCGCCCGGCTCGGCGAGCGCGCCGACCTCGTCGTCCACCAGCTCCGGGAGCGCCCCGCGCGCGTACGCCGCGAGCGGGGTCCCGCAGGCCATCGCCTCCGGACCGACCAGGCCGTAGGGCTCGTCCCAGGCCGGCGTGGCCACGGCCACCGACGCCCGGCCCAGCAGGCGGTCCAGGGCCGCGTGGTCCAGGTGCCCCACGTGCACGGCGTACGGTCCGAGACGGGGCGCCACCTCCGCGGCGTAGTACCCCGGATCCGACACCGGCCCGGCGAGGACCAGCGGCACGCCCGCCAGCCGGCATGCGTCGATGGCATCGTGCGGCGCCTTCTCCGGGACCATCCGCCCGAACCAGACGGCCGGGCCGCCGCCCTCGCCGGGGGTCCACGCCCGCACATCGATCCCGTTGAGCACCGGCCTGCTGGTGACGACGTGGGCCCACGCGCGCGCCATGACCCGGCTCACCGCGGTGAACCGCGATCCGTCCGGGTCGAGCGCGACCGCGGACTCGAGCCAGGGCAGCGGCGGCGTGTGCAGGCTGGTCAGGACCGGCACCGGCACCATGGAGGCCATCGCCACCGGCAGGTGGTGGAGGCTGTTGTTGTGCACGACGTCGAAGCGGCGCGCGCCGTCCCGCGCGAGCTGCATCATCAGCGACAGGTAGGCGTGGTGGTCCGCCATCCACGCCCGCGACGGAGCGTTGACGTCGCCGAGGGAGATCTCGCTGGGCGCGAACGGGCGGTGGGCGAGGTGCTCCACCGGCAGGTCCGGGTCGGAGCCAGGCGCCGCGAACAGCGCGACCTCGTGGCCGCGTGCGGCCAGCCCGCGCGCCAGCGTGTGCGTCATGGCCTCGAGGCCGCCCGCGAACGGCTGGCGCACCGGGTGGCGGCTCGACGCGATCAGGCAGATCCGCAAGTCAGGCCCCCAGCAGGGATCGGTAGAGCTGCTGGTGGGCGTCGGCGACGTCCCGGCGCTGCCGTCGCCGCTCCTCGACGCTCGCGCCGAGGTCCGGCCGGTCCCGGTAGGCGGTGCCGACGGCGTCCATGAGGCTGTCGGGGTCGAAGCCGTCCTCGTCGTGACGGTAGCTGAGCACCGGACCCTGGTCGGCGAAGTAGCCGCAGGTCGGGGCGACGACGGTCGTGCCGAGGTCGCGGCAGGCCTCGAGCCAGCCGGAGTGGGTGCCGAACCGGTAGGGCAGCACCGACACGTCGAGCGAGGACAGGTAGGCCCACAGCTCGTCGTCGGGGAGGAAGTCGTGCACCCGCAGATCGAGGTCGCCGGCCGCCGCCGCGGTGGTGAGGAGCTCGGCGAGCTGCGCGTCTCGGCGCGGCCCGTCGTCGTCCAGGACGTCGTGGTGGGCGTTGACCTGCAGCACCGCCCCCGGCAGCCGACCCACCGTCCGGATCAGCGTGGGCAGCAGGCGCAGCGGGTCCATGCTCGCCCGCAGGGACTTCACGTGCAGCCCCACGCGGAAGGTGTCCCGGGGCCGAGCACGGCGCCGTTCCTGGGCCTGGCGCATCGTCGGGAGGTCGACGACGTGGGGGTGTGGCAGGACGATCGCCTCGCGGCCCCAGCGGCGGGCGATCTCGTCGGCGGCGCCGCGGGTGAGGGTCACCACGGCGTCCGCCGCGGGGATCAGCACGTCGAGCTGGGCGTCGTGCAGCTCCCTGCTGGCGTGGTGGGGGTTGCGCAGGTCGTGCACCGTGTGCACGTAGGGCTTGCCGCGACTGCGGAGCACCTCGACCAGGTCACGCAGGTCCGCCGGGTCGCGGGAGTCGAAGCCGAACTGGACGTGGAACACGTCGAACTCCGCCTCGGCCGCCCAGTGCGGGTCCAGCATCGCCGGCGGCCACCACCGCTGCGCGGCGGACCGGCGCGGGTCGTCGGGGTCGGGGTCGGGCAGCCTCCGCGGTCCCTCGCCGAGCTCGGGGGCGAGGTGGCGGACGTAGACGTGGTTGGCGGGGACCGAGGCCACCACCACGGGGGCGTCATCGGCCCCGGCGCCGGTCGAACGGGGGGCGGAGGCGGGGGCCGAACGGCCGGTCCAGCGGGAGGTCGAAGAGGTGGAGAGGGTCGTCACCCATGGGCAGTACCCCGGCCGCGCCGGCCGACCCTCACCCGGCGGGGTGAGCGGCCGCCGGACCTAGGCCGGGATGTGCCCGAAGTGGCCGCGCTGGAAGTCCTCGTAGGCCTGCAGCACCTCGGCCTTGGTGTTCATCACGAACGGGCCGGCCCAGGCGAGGGGCTCGCGGATCGGGCGGCCGCCGGCGACGATCACGTCGAGCTTCGGCGACCGGCTCTCCTGGCTGCCGTCGGCGGTGACGGTCAGGTAGTCGCCGGCACCGAGGACCGCCGCCTGGCCGGTGTGCACCGGGGAGCCGTCCCCGACGGTGCCGTGGCCGTTGAGCACGTAGACCAGCGCGTTGAAGTCGACCTCCCACGGGAGCTCGAGGCGCGCGCCGGGCTCGAGCGTGGCGTGAACCAGCGTCATCGGGGTGTACGTCGACCCGGGGCCGTCGTGGCCGTCGACCGAGCCCGCGATCACGCGCACCAGCGCGCCGGCGTCCGGGGACGTCAGCAGCGCGACCTCGCCGGAGCGCAGGTCCTGGTAGCGGGGGTCGTTCATCTTGGCGTCCCGCGGCAGGTTCACCCACAGCTGGATGCCGTGGAACAGACCGCCCTGCTGCACCAGCCACTCCGGGGGCGCCTCGATGTGCAGCAGCCCGCTGCCGGCCGTCATCCACTGGGTGTCGCCGTTGGTGATGGTGCCGCCGCCGCCGTGGCTGTCCTGGTGGTCGAAGACCCCGTCGATGATGTAGGTCACGGTCTCGAAGCCGCGGTGCGGGTGCCAGGGGGTGCCCTTCGGCTCGCCCGGCGCGTACTCCACCTCCCCCATCTGGTCCATCATCACGAACGGGTCGAGGTGGGCCAGGTCGATGCCGGCGAACGCGCGCCGGACCGGGAAGCCCTCGCCCTCGTAGCCCTGCGGCGCCGTCGTCACCTGCCACACCGGGCGCGGCTGGTCGCCCAGGCCGGGTGTGCGGAGGCGGTCGAGCACGGTCAGGTCGGGCACGGTGATCGCAGGCATGGGGGCTCCTTCGCGGCGTCGGGGGTGACACCGAGTCCAACGGTAGTTGAAAGTTGGATATTCCTCCAGGCCGCGGGCCCGGTCAGACCACGATCGGCAGCCAGACCCGGAACGTCGTCCCGCGTCCCTCGCCCGAGGCGAGCTCGATCCGGCCGCCGTGGCGCTCGACCACGGCTCGGGCGATCGACAGCCCCAGGCCGCTGCCGGGGATGGCGTTCCGCTGCGCCGTCGAGGAGCGGAAGAAGCGGCTGAAGATCCGCGCGTGCTCCTCCGCGGGGATCCCGATGCCGGTGTCGCGGACCTCGACCAGCGCGCTGTCGCCGCGGGTCGCCAGGCAGAGGGCGACCTCGCCGCCCTCGGGGGTGAACTTCACCGCGTTGCCCAGCAGGTTGACCACGACCCGCTCGATCATGTCGCGATCGCCGAGGAACGGCACCGGTTCGGCCGGCATCTCCAGGCGGACGTCGAGGTCCCGGCCCGCCCACGCCGGCGCGACCACGTCGTAGCCGGTCCGCAGCAGCACCCGCAGGTCCAGGGCCCGGTCGGAGATCACCAGGCCGTCGTCCTCGATCCGGGAGAGCGTCAGCAGGTCGTCGATGAGCAGCAGCAGGCGGGAGCTGTTCACGCTGACCCGGCGTACGGCGTCGGCCTGAGCCTCGGTGAGCGTCCCGAAGTCCCCGCTGTCCAGCATCTCGAGGTAGCCCACGATGCTGGTGATCGGCGTGCGCAGCTCGTGGCTGACGCTGGACACGAACGTCTCCTTCACCCGGTCGACCTCGCGCAGCCGCTCGACCGCGGTCCGCTCGGTCGCCAGCGCCTCGACGAGGGTGCGCTGGAGCTCGACGCGCTCCGTGACGTCCTCGGAGGTGCTGACGTAGCCGGTGACCCGCCCCCGGTCGTCGACGATCCGGTCCAGCGTCATCGAGTGGGTGCGCTCGGTGCCGTCCCTGCGGACGAACCGGATGTCGTCGGAGCCCCGCGCCGGCGCCGCCATCGCGAGCGCCACCGCCCCGAAGTCGTCCCGCACGCCCAGCTCGGCGGCCTTCTCGCGGATCGCCTGCTCGGTGTGGAACATCCGGGTGGACCTGCCCATCACCTCCTCCGGGGCGTAGCCGAGCAGTCGCTGGGCTCCGGGGTTGAACAGGGTGATCCGCCCCTGGGCGTCGGTGCCGATGATCGCGACACCGGTCGCACCGTTGACGATGCTCTGCACCTTGTCGCGCTCGGCCGCGGCCTCGCGCGCCAGGACCAGCTGCTCCCCCACGACCTGCACCATCGGGACCACGACCGCCGCGCAGTCCACGCCGAAGACGGCGAGCAGCAGCGGCCGGGTGTCCACCGGGAGTCCGTAGGCCTGTGGGATGTCCGAGAACGGCCCGAACCCGTAGCTCGTGAGCTGGATCGCGATCGCGAACACGACGAACCCCTGCGCCAGCGCCTCGTAGGGGTTGGCGCGCAGCCCGCCCCAGGCCAGCACCGGCAGCACCGCGAAGACCAGGCTCGGGAAGTCGTGCGGCAGGAAGACCAGCATCGTGACCACCGACAGCAGCACCCACTGCAGGACGCGCTCGCCTGCGGGAGCGACGGACTCGCGGCTGCGCAGCCGCAGGAAGAACGGCACCACGGTGAGGTGGGAGGCGGCCTGCGCGGCCATCACGGTGAGCCCCACCAGCAGCGGGTTGCCCCAGTCGGAGAGCAGCGAGCCGAGCGCGGCGGCGACGCCCACGACCAGCGCCCCGAGGCCGGCACCGCCGAAGAACCGCACCAGGTCCTCGCTGGTCCTCAGCGCCGGGCGGCCCTCGCGGCCGGCCGTCAGCACGCGCCAGTTCGCCCACACGCCGACGGCGATCCCCACCGCCACGGCCAGCATGAACGCGCCCGGCAGCCCGCCGGCCAGGAAGGTGAGCAGCGCGACGACACCGACCCCGGCCGCCAGCGCCGGGACCCACCGGCGCGGTGCCAGCAGCAGGGTGGCCGTGGCACCGCCGACCGGCCAGATCCCGATGCCGTGGCCGCCCTCGGGGACCGCGGTCACCGCGGCGACCCCGAAGCCCGACACGCCCAGCGCGAGGGCCGCCAGCAGCAGCGGCCGAGACGTCCTCACTCGCTCCTCCTGGTGGCCCGAGCACCCACGGGAAGGATCCAATCACACTCGACTCGCCCCCGGCGCGGATCGGCGGTTTGCCGCCCGACTCGGCGGGACGGTTAGGTTGACCGGGTGACTTCGGCGAAGCAGCGGTACGACGTCGTCGTCGTCGGGGGCGGCCACAACGGGCTGGTCTCCGCGGCGTACCTCGCCCGAGCGGGCCTCTCGGTCCTCGTCCTGGAGCGGCTCGGCCACACCGGCGGCGCGGCCGTCTCGGCGCAGCCGTTCGCCGGCCGCCCGGCCCGCCTGTCCCGCTACTCCTACCTGGTCTCGTTGCTCCCCGAGCAGCTCGTGAGCGACCTCGAGCTCGACATCCGGCTGGTCTCGCGTCCGACCGCGTCCTACACCCCGGTCCGCCGGGACGGCCGCGACCTCGGCCTGCTGGTGGAGCGAACCGAGGGCGAGGCGACCCGGCGCTCGTTCGCCGAGCTCACCGGCAGCGAGGAGGAGTACGCCGCGTGGCGCGCGTTCTACGCCGACGCCGCCGAGCTGGCGCAGGTGGTGGCCCCCACGCTGCTGTCCCCGCTGCCCACCGAGCGGCAGGTCCGCGAGCAGGTGGACGCCGGCCTGTGGCGCGACTTCGTCACCTCCCCGCTCGGCGAGACGATCGTGAAGCGGTTCCAGGACGACCTGGTGCGCGGCGTGGTGGCCACCGACGCGCTGATCGGCACCTTCGCCTCGCTGCACGACCCCTCGCTGGTGCAGAACCGCTGCTTCCTCTACCACCTGATCGGCAACGGCACCGGTGAGTGGCGGGTGCCGGTCGGCGGCATGGGCGCGGTGACCGACGCGCTCGCCCGCGCGGCGGACCGGGCGGGTGCCGAGGTGATCACCTCGGCCGGGGTGAGCGGGATCCGCGAGACCGGCGACGGCGCCGAGGTGACCTGGCACGACGGCGGCCGCTCGCACACGGTGACCGCGCGGCAGGTGCTGGCCAACGTGGCGCCGTGGGTGCTGAGGATCCTGCTCGGTGACGCCGAGGAGCCGGAGACCAAGCCCGAGGGCTCGCAGCTGAAGATCAACCTTCTGCTCGACCGGCTGCCGCGGCTGCGCTCGGGCGTCGACCCGGCGGTCGCGTTCGCCGGCACCCTGCACCTCGCCGAGGACTACGGCCGGCTCGAATCGGCGTACGCCGAGGCCGCCGCTGGCCGACTGCCCGCGACGCTGCCCGGCGAGGTCTACTGCCACTCGCTGACCGACCCCTCGATCCTCGGCGACACCGACGGCACCCACACGCTGACCTACTTCGGGCTGCACACCCCCGCCTCGCTGTTCGCGCAGGACCCGGAGGCCACCAAGCAGCTCGCGGTCTCCCGCGCGCTGGCCGCGCTCGACGAGCACTTGGTCGACCCGATCGCGACCTGTCTCGCCCGGGACCGGGACGGCAACCCGTGCCTGGAGGCGAAGATCCCCCAGGACGTCGAGCGCGACCTCGCGATGCCCGGCGGGCACATCTTCCACGGCGACCTCGAGTGGCCCTGGGCCGCGAACCGCGCCCGGCTCGACACGCCCGCCCAGCAGTGGGGGGTCCAGACCGAGTCCCCCTCAGTGCTGCTCTGCGGGTCGGGCGCCCGCCGCGGCGGCGCCGTCTCGGGCATCGGCGGCCACAACGCCGCCCAGGCGGTGCTGGCGTCGAGGTGAGGTCGAGGTGAGGTCGGGGTGAGGTCGAGTCGGTGGTCGAGCCTGTCGATACCCCCGGGCCCGATTTCTCTCCGCCACCCGGGCGCTGCTAGAGTTTCACTCGCTTCACCGGGCGCCATTAGCTCAATTGGCAGAGCAGCTGACTCTTAATCAGCGGGTTCGGGGTTCGAGTCCCTGATGGCGTACCACATCGAAGGCCAGGACGTCACCGACGTCCTGGCCTTCGTCGTTGCGGTGACGTTCCTGCGCTCACGAGTCTCGGACAGCCGCCACCGCCCGGGCCCCGCCCCGCTCCCCCGGGTCGGGCGGGGAAACCTCGGGCGCCCGGGACCGGAGCAGCCACCACAGGCTGCAGCCCGCCAGCAGGGCGATACTCATGGTGGCGCCCGCGAGCACGTCCGTGGGCCAGTGCACGCCCAGGTAGACCCGGCTCACGGTCACCAGGACCGCGACCGTCACCGAGACCAGCCCGGTGGCGATCCGGCCCCGGCGTCCGGCGTGGACGAGCGCGAGCAGCGCGAGCATGCCCCAGGCCGCCCACGCCTGCGTGGTGTGCCCGGAGGTGTAGGCCCAGCCCGACGCGGGCGCGATCCAGTCGGCCGCGGGCGGCCGAGCCCGGTGCACCCCCGCCGCGATGCCGGCGTGGAGCGCCACGGCGACCCCGTAGACGATGCCGGTCACCACGACCGGCCGCCAGGACCGCAGCCGCCACGACACGAGGCCGACGACCGCGACCAGCAACGGCACCACGACGGCGTTCGAACCCAGGTGCGTGGCGAGCCCGAAGAGCACGTCCAAGGAGTGCACGCGGTGCGCGACCACCCAGTCGTGGATGCCCCGATCGTCGCGGGCCAGCCCGTTGCCCGCCACGACGTCCTCGGTGAGACCGAGGAAGGTCCAGGTGGAGGCGACGAGCACGGCTGCGGCCAGGGTGGCCGGGAGCCCCCGAGGCAGCCGCGGGTCGAGCCGGCGCCCGATCGTGCCCGCGGCTCGCGGGAAGCGGGCCTGGGTCCGGCGAGCCAGGGGCAGGTCCTGCAGCCGCTCGGCCAGAGCCGCCCAGGAGACCCCGCGGGCCCGCCGCCACGCCGCACCCCCGAGGACGAGCAGCACCAGCGCCGCCAGGGCGACCAGCCCGATCCGGGATGCGACGTGCCCGACGTGGCGCCAGCTGCTGCCGCCCAGGTAGCCGAGGAGGACCGACAGCACCACCCACCCCGCCGCGCCCGCGACGTTGAAGACCAAGAACGTCGGGTAGCGCATCCTCGCCATGCCGGCGGCCCCGGGCACCATGACCCGCAACGCCGCGGTGAACCTGCCGACGAACACCGCGCGGCCGCCCCGGGCGGCCAGGTAGCGCTCCGCGCGATCCAGGTGGTCGAGCTTCACGAACCGCCCGAGCGTGCCCTCGACGAGCCGCCGCCCGTAGCGACGACCCACGGCGTAGCCCACGCTGTCGCCGACGACAGCGCCGACGAACCCGGCGGCCAGCACCGCGAACAGCGGCACCCGGCCCTGCTCGGCGAGCACTCCGCCGAGCAGGAGCGCGATCTCACCCGGGAACACGAACCCGACGAACGCGGAGGACTCCAACGCCGGCAGCGCGAACACCACCACGAGCACCGCCCATCCGGGCAGGCCGAGCACGATCGCCGCGACGCGGTCGGTCACCGGTCTTCACCGCCGGGCGCCGTGGCAGTCGTGGCACCGTCTCTCACGGCAGGCACGAGTGCCTCGGTCATCGGGGTCCGGCTGGGCGTCACCCCATGAACCTAGGTATCTGCGAATGAGCGCACCATGAAGCCCGCTCCGCCTCCACACCCCCGACCGGCGCGCCCCGCGTCCCGGCCACCGGGGAACACGGCCCGGCGTACCCTGATCCCCTCGCGCACCCGACGCCTGCCGGCGCGGGTGAACTCCGAGCTCTGGGAGGCCCGATCGTGTCCCGGTCCCTGACCTCGCCGCTGCGGTGGCCGGCCGCGGCCCTGCTCGTGGTGGTCGCCGCCGTCCACGTGCCGCTGGTGCCGGACCACCTCGAGGAGGCGCCCTACGTGGGGGTGCTCTTCCTCGCGCTGGCGGTGGTCAGCGTCGTCCTCGCTGCACTCCTGGTGACCAGGGACACCCGGCTGGTGTGGGCGGCCAGCGGGCTCGTGACGCTGCTGGCGCTCCTCGCGTTCGTGGCCTCGCGGACCGCGGGCCTGCCCGAGCTCGGCGACGACGTCGGCAACTGGACCGAACCACTGGGGTTCCCCGCCGTCGCGGCCGAGGCCGCAGTGTCGATCATCGCGGCCCGGACGCTGCGCCGCAGCCCCCAGGCGGTCCACCGGCGCGGCTGAGCCTGGCGCTGCGCCCCTCCGCCGCGGGGCCGACCCCCGATTCCGGCATGGCGCCGGACCGGGCGGGGTACGAGGACGACATGTTGACCCCGAAGCCGCGCGGTCCGCTCAGCGACGCGCTCTTCCCGGCCCTGCGCCATCAGCCGCGAGACCTCGGCGCCGTGCTCGAGCTCGAGCCGGACGGACCCGAGGACGAGCAGATCTCGTTGTGGACGCTCTACGAGCTCCACCACCGCGGCTTCGACGACGTCGACGACGAGCTGGAGTGGCATCCCGGCCTGTTGGCGCTGCGCCGACGGCTGGAGGCCTCGCTCGAGGGTCGGTTGCGGGACCGGTGGACCGCGCCGCCGCTGCCGGGGCCCGAGACGTTCGCCGAGGCGCTGTTCGCGTTCATCGAGGGGCACGACGGCGCCTCCCTGGCCTCCTACGTCCACCGCGAGGCCGACGAGGACCAGGTCCTGGACCTGTTCCGGATGCGGTCGGTCTACCACCTCAAGGAGGCCGACCCGACCGCGTGGGTGATCCCGCGGCTGGGCACCCGGCCCAAGGCCGCGCTGATGGAGCTGATGTACGACGAGTACGGCGCCGGCGACCCGAACCGCCTGCACAGCCACCTGTTCGTCCGTGGCATGGAGGCGATCGGGCTGCGCTCGGAGTACGGCTGGTACGTCGACGACGTGCCCCTGGAGGTCCTGGAGCAGAACAACGCGATGGCGCTCTTCGGGCTGCACCGCCGGCTGCGCGGCGCCGCCCTCGGCCACCTCGCGGCCTTCGAGGCGACCAGCTCGATGCCCTCACGCCGGATGGCCCAGGGGCTGGCCCGACTGGGGATGGCGCAGGAGATGATCGACTACTACGACGAGCACGTGGCCGCCGACGCCGTGCACGAGCAGCTCGCCGTACGCACCATCTGCGGTGCGCTGGTCGAGGAGGAGCCGGCCCTGATCGACGACGTGTTCCTCGGGGCGTTCAGCTGCCTGGACCTCGAGGACCGGGTCGCCCGCTCGCTGCTCGCGTCGTGGGCGGCATGAGCACCCCGCGCCCGGCCGGGGGTCGGGGCGAGCCGGCCGGCGCACCGTCGGCGGAGGAGACCGGCCACCCCGACGTGATCCTCTGCCCCGGCGGGCCGATGCTGCTGCGCGGCGACCACGTCGTCACCGACGAGGACGGCCGCCGCCATCGCACGACGCGGCCGGTCAGCGCGGTCTGCCGCTGCGGCAAGTCCGCGATCAAGCCGTGGTGCGACGGCACCCACAAGGTGCTGCCGCCGCAGGCACGCCCCTGACGCGGGCCGCCTGCCCCGTCCGCGAGGTCACGCGGTGAGCGCCACCAGGACGCCCCGGGCGAAGCTGCGGGTCTCCCGCACCCGCAGCCGGCTGCTCCCCCGCAGCTCGCGGGCCAGCTGGCGCGCCTGCGCGGCGGTGCCGATCTGGAGCAGGGCCGCTCCCCCGGGCTGCAGGTGCCGGTCGGCGATCAGCCAGCACTGCCGGGCGAGCGCGAGGCCGTCGGAGCCGCCGTCGATGGCGAGCAGCGGGTCCGCGGGGAACCGGCCGGTCTCGGCGCTCGGCACCCACGGCGGGTCCGCGATGACCAGCGAGAACCGTTCCTCGGGCGCGAGCACCGCGTCCATCGCGCCCTCCCGGACCTCGACGAGGTCGGCCAGTCCGGCGCGCTCGGCGTTGGCCCGCGTGTAGTCGCAGGCGATCGGGTTGAGGTCGACACTGACCAGCGGCCGGGGCTCGTGGGAGATGGCCAGCAGCCCGATCTGGCCGGCGCCCGCGCAGAGCTCCAGCACCGGCGCGTCCGGCGCGTTGCGCAGCAGCTCGGCCGCCCAGCGGGACTGGGCGACGGTCCACGGCCGCGGCTCCAGCACCCGGTCGTCGAAGTCGATGATGAGGTCGCCGAAGCCGCTGCTGCGAGCCACGACCGAGTTCCCGAGTCCGGTCATGCTCAGCAGGTACCCGGTGCCGGGGTCGGTCACACCTGCGCGCCGGTGTCCGACTGCGCGTCCGGACCGGACCCGGCATGCTGGCGCCATGGACATCGACCAGGCCCTCACCACCGCACGCCACCACCACCGCTCCACGCTGGTCACCCTGCGTCGGGACGGCCGGCCACAGCTCTCCAACGTCCTGCACGGCGTCGACGACACCGGGCTGATCCGCATCTCCACCACCGCCGACCGCGCCAAGTACGCCAACCTCCGGCGTACGCCGTGGGCCGCGCTGCACGTCAACGGCGACGACTTCTGGTCCTACGTGGTGCTCGAGGGCGACGTCGAGCTCTCCGAGGTGGCCGCCGCCCCCGACGACCCGGCGGTCGAGGAGCTGGTCGACCTCTACCGCTCGCTCTCGGGCGAGCACGAGGACTGGGAGGACTACCGCGCGGCGATGGTCCGCGAGCAGCGGGTCGTGGTCCGGATCCGCCCGACCTACGCCTACGGGCTGCTCCGCTGACGCCTCCCGCCCCGGGTGTGCCCCGGCACCCGGGGCGGGGTCGTCACATCCGCTGCTCGGCCCGGTCCCCCGCCCAGTCGGTGTGGAACGTGCCCTCGCGGTCGGTGCGCTGGTAGGTGTGCGCGCCGAAGTCGTCGCGCAGCAGCTGGATCAGCGCGGCGGGCAGCCGGTCGCGCCGCAGCGCGTCGAAGTACGCCAGCGACGAGGAGAACGCCGGCACCGGGACACCGGCCCGGACCGCGGTCGCCACGACCCGGCGCCAGGCCTCGAGGCCGTCGCGCACCGCGTCGGCGAAGTACGCCGCGGTCAGCAGCGTGGTCAGGTCGGGCTCCTCGGCGTACGCCTCGCGGATCCGGTCCAGGAACTGCGCCCGGATGATGCAGCCGCCGCGCCAGATCGTGGCCAACTGCCCGAGGTCGACGTGCCAGCCGTGCTCGCGGGCGCCGGCGGCGAGCTGGTCGAAGCCCTGCGCGTAGGCCACGACCTTCGAGGCGTAGAGGGCCGCTCGGACGTCGTCGACGAACGCCTCACCGGCCCCGTCACCCGGCCCGTCACCGGCGGCGGCAGGGGCGTCGGCGAACGCCGCCCGCGCCGCGGCACGCTGCTCGCCGTGCCCGGAGAGGCTGCGGGCGAAGGTCGCCTCGGCGATGCCGGTCACCGGTACGCCGAGGTCGAGGGCGCTCTGCACGGTCCAGCGGCCGGTGCCCTTCTGCTCGGCCTCGTCGCGGACCACGTCGACGAACGGCGTGCCGTCGGGGTCGGTGTGGGTCAGCACGTCCGCGGTGGTCTCGATCAGGAACGACTCCAGGTCGCCGTCGTTCCAGTCGCGGAACACCTCGGCGATCCCGGCCGGCTCCAGCGCGGCGACCTCGCGCAGCAGGTCGTAGGACTCCGCGATCAGCTGCATGTCGGCGTACTCGATGCCGTTGTGCACCATCTTCACGAAGTGCCCGGCGCCCCCCGCGCCCACGTGGGCGCAGCAGGGCGTCCCGTCGACCTGGGCCGCGATGCGCTCCAGGATCGGCCCGAGCCGCTCGTAGGCCTCGTCGGAGCCACCGACCATGATCGAGGGGCCGCGCAGCGCGCCCTCCTCGCCGCCGGAGACCCCCATGCCGACGAAGTGCAGCCGCCGGTCGGCCAGTGCGGCCTCGCGCCGGATCGTGTCGGTGTAGTGGGCGTTGCCGGCGTCGACGACGATGTCGCCCTCGTCGAGCAGCGGGACCAGCTCGTCGAGGACGGCGTCGGTGGGCTCGCCCGCCTTGACCATCACGACGATCGCCCGGGGACGCTCGATCGAGGCGACGAAGTCCTCGAGGCTCTCGGAGCCGACGAAGTCGCCGTCGCCGCCGAACTCCTCGAGCAGCGCGGTCGTCCGCGCCGCGGTCCGGTTGTGCACGGCGACCCGCTGCCCGTCGGGCGCCAGGTTGCGGGCCAGGTTGCGGGCCAGGTTGCGGCCCATCACCGCGAGTCCGGTGACTCCGATGGTGGCCAGCTGTTCAGGCACGGTTCTCCTCTGCTCGACGGTGGATGGGGCGGGTGGTCGGTCGGGGGTCCCGAGCCCGCGGTCAGCGTCGCGAGCCGGCGTCCTCGCCCGCGCTCGAGCCGTTGCCGTTGCCGTTGCCGTTCTCGAGGCGGATCCGGCGGCCCTTCTCGACGTCCTTGCGCTGCTTCTTCTCCGCCTTCTTGATGTTGCGGTCGTCGCGCGGCGGCAGCTGGATGCGCTCCTCGGCGGCGATGCCCGCCTGCAGCTCGCGGCCGCGCTCGAGCTCGGCGTCCAGCTCGGCCCCGAAGAGCAGCGCGAGGTTGGTCAGCCACAGCCACAGCAGGAACACGATGACCCCGGCCAGCGAGCCGTAGGTCTTGTCGTAGGAGGAGAAGTGGGAGACGTAGAGCGCGAACAGCGCCGACACGACGATCCACCCGACGATCGCCACGCCGGCACCGACGCTGAGCCACCGGAACCGGGGCTGGCGCACGTTCGGCGTGGACCAGTAGAGGATCGCGACGATCAGGCCGATGATCAGCAGCATCACCGGCCACTTGACGATGTTCCAGGCGTTGACCACGGTCGAGCCGAGGCCGAGCTGGGCGCCGATCGCCCCAGCCACCGGCCCGGACACCACCAGCCCGACCATCGTCACCGCGGCCAGCACGACCAGGAGCGCGGTGACCAGCAGGACCGTCGGGCGCAGCTTCCAGATCGGTCGCCCCTCCTGGATCTCGTACATCCGGTTCATCGCGCGGCCGAACGCCCCGACGTAGCCCGAGGCCGACCACAGGGCGCCGAGGAGTCCCAGCACCAGCGCGAGGCCACCGCCGGGGGTGTTGCTGAGGTCCGTCAGGATCGGCTTGATCGTGTGAGCCTGCGAACGGGCACCGATCTGCCTGAGGATCGTCACGATGGTGTCGACCGAGTGCTGGCCCTGACCGACGAGGCTGACCAGCGAGAGCAGCGCGATCGCGGCGGGGAACATCGCCAGCACGGCGTAGTAGGTGAGCGCGGCAGCCAGGTCGGTGCACTGGTCCTTGGAGAACTCGCGCAGCGTCTTGCGTGCGACGTAGTGCCAGGACCGCTTGGTCAGCGCCAGGGGCGAGTCGGGGTCGGAGTCGTCCTCCACCCGGTCGGCGGGGACGTCACGCGAGTGGGCTGCATGGCTCATACCGGACTCGTACCCCCCGCCAGCGCTCGCCACACCGATCGGTGCCCGGGGCGGCTCACCCCCGCAGCGTCCACCGTCGGAACCGGGCGTGCGCCAGGGCGGCCCGGGCCGCGTTGCGGCCGGCGGCCCCGTGCACGCCCCCGCCCGGGTGCGCTGAGGCCGACCCGAGGTAGAGGTTCTTCACGGGGGTCTCGGCCCGCCCGGAGCCCGGCACCGGCCGGAACACCAGCTGCTGGTGGAGCTGGGCGGTGCCCCCGTCGAGCGCGCCCCCGATCAGGTTGGCGTCGCGGGCCTCGAGCTCACGCGGGCCGAGGATGCGGCGGGCCAACACCCGGTCGCCGAAGCCCGGCGCCAGCTCCTCGACCCGGGCCTGCATCCGGTCGGCGAAGCGCTCCTTGTCGGCCTCGTCCCACACGCCCCGGACGCCCCCGTCCCCCGCGTCGGAGACCGTCTGCTGGGGCACGTGGGTGTAGGCCCACGCCGACTCGGTGCCCGCCGGGGAGCGGGTGGCGTCGGTGGTGGTCATCTGGCCGGCCAGCATGAACGGCCGGGCGGGGATGCGCCGGGAGGCGACCTGGGCGAGCGCCTCGTTCATCTGCTCGACCGAGTCCGCGACGTGGAAGGTGCCCGGCGCGTACGCCGGCTCCGCGGCCCACGGGATCGGCCCGGAGAGGGCCCAGTCGACCTTGACCGTGCCCGGGCCCATCTCGAAGTCGCGCATCCGGTCCAGGGTGCGCCGGGGCAGGTGCTCGGCCGCGACCAGGCCGCCGTACAGGTGCGGGGCCGCGACGTCGGCGACGACCGCGTGCCGGGCCGCGAAGGCCTGGCCGTCCCGGGTGCGCACGCCCACGGCGCGGCCGTCGCGGACCTCGACCGAGGCCACCTCGGCGCCGCACCGGACGTCGCCGCCGCGGTCGGTGAGCCGGCGGGCCAGCGCCCGGGAGAGCTCCCCCGCGCCGCCCTCGGGCACCGGGAACCCCACGGTCTGGCCGAGCATCGACATCAGCAGCCCCATCAGCCCGGACCCGGGCGCGTCCAGGGGGATGTCGGCGTGACCGGCGTTGCCGGCCAGCAGGATCCGCGGAGCCTCGCCGCCGAACCGGGCCCGGCCGAGCTCGACCACCGGGGTCAGCAGCGTCTTGACGAAGTCCAGGCCCCCGACCCGGGGCAGCCGGGCCATCGTGCCCAGCCCGTAGCGCACCGGCGGGAACGGCGAGAGGAAGGCGCCGATCACCTGTTCGCCGATCTTGTCCCACATTGCGCAGAGGTCCAGCCAGGCCTCGCCGTCGCCGGCGTGCTGCTGGTCCATCAGCGTCGCGGTCACCTCGCGGTCGCGGTGCAGCAGCGCCCAGCGGGGCTCGCCCTGAGCGTCACCGGGGTCGCGCCCCGGCAGCCGCCCGAGCAGGTGGCCCAGCACGGCGGGCGCGTGCCGCCAGGTGACGCCGTACCGCTCGAGGTCCAGCGCCAGCAGCGCCGGCGAGGCCGCCGCCAGCGGGTAGAAGGCGCTGAACGTGTCGTGGACGAAGTCCGGGTGCACCTCCCGGTCGCTGCGCACGGCCCCGCCGACCTCGGGCTGGGCCTCCAGCACCAGCACCGACCAGCCGGCGTCCGCGAGGTGGTTGGCGGCGGCGAGACCGTTGGGGCCGGCGCCGATCACGATCGCGTCGTGTTCGCTGCTCACCCGCTCACCCGTCGCCCCGGCGGGCCGCCCGCCGCTCGGCGAGGAACGCCAGCCGGCGCAGGCTCTCGGTGTTGCGCCAGGCGATGAGCGGGGCACGCACCGGCTTCGGCACGATCTTCGCCGGGCCGGAGGTGACGTCCTCCAGCATCAGCACCTCGGTGCCGCCCTCGACCTCCCGCAGCGTCAGCTCCACGTCGGCCTCGCCGGGCGGCCAGCCGCGGGCGCGCAGCAGCAGCCGCCGGCCCGGCTCGCACTCGAGGACCTCGGTGTTGTCGTTGATCACCAGCGGCCACACGCCCACCGAGTGGTGCAGCAGGCTGCCGGCGGCGGGCCAGTCGTCGTCGACCTCCCGCATCCGGGTCGCGCCGACCACCCACAGCGGGTAGAGCCAGCCGTCCGCCAGCACCGCCCAGACCCGGTCCGGGGTGGTCGCGATCACGCGCGTGTTGTGGCTCATGCCTTCTAGGTACCCCGCCGGGGCGGGATCCACCCACGGCCGAGGGACCTCACAGGTAGAGACCGGTGGCCTCGTCGCCGAGCCGGTCGGCGGCCACCGCGTGCACGTCGCGCTCACGCATCACGACGTACAGCTCGCCGTGCACCTCGACCTCGGCCTTGTCCTCGGCGTCGAACAGCACCCGGTCCCCGACCTCGACGGCGCGGGCCTGCGGGCCCAACGCGACGACCTTGGACCAGGTCAGGCGGCGGGCGCCCATCGCCGCGGTCGCGGGGATGACGATGCCGCCGGAGGAACGACGCTCGCCGGACTCGCGGTCCAGCTCGACCAGGATCCGGTCGTGGAGCATCTTGATCGGGGTCTTGTCGCTCACGGGCGGCAGCCGGGTCAGCGGGAGATCTTGCGGATCACCGCGAACAGCACGACCACGCCCGCGACCGCGCCGACGGTCTTGAGGATGTTGTCGGTGCGCGGCCGGCCGGTCTCGAGGTCGACGTAGTGGGCCTTGACGCTGTTGACCTCGCGGCTCACGATCGTCTTCGGGTGGGCGCGGTAGAGCAGCTGATCGATCGTGACGGCCAGGTGCTGGCGCGTCTCTTCGATCTCGCGCTCGAGGGAAGACATCTCGTTGCTCACCCGCGCAGGCTACCAACCGGTTCGCGGAGTCGGTCCGGTGTCCTAGGGTTTCGCCCATGGAACGGCTCTCCCCCGGTGACACCGCCCCCGAGTTCACGCTGACCGACGACCGCGGCGAGCAGGTCGCGCTCTCGGACCTCCTGGGCCGCAAGGTGATCGTCTACTTCTACCCCGCCGCCCTGACGCCGGGGTGCACCAAGCAGGCGTGCGACTTCAGCGACTCCCTCGAGTCGCTGAGGGCCGCGGGCTACGAGGTGCTCGGCATCTCGCCGGACAAGCCCGAGAAGCTGGCGAAGTTCCGCGAGAAGGAGGGGCTGACGATCACCCTGCTCTCCGACCCCGACAAGCGGGTGATGCAGCAGTACGCCGCGTTCGGCGAGAAGAAGCTCTACGGCAAGACCGTCGAGGGGGTCATCCGCTCCACCGTCGTGGTCGACGAGGACGGCAAGGTCTTCCTCGCCCAGTACAACGTCAAGGCCACCGGCCACGTCGCCAAGCTGCGCAAGGACCTCGCGCTCAACAACGCCGAGGAGGAGCCGCACAACGGCGCCTGATGTCGGTGGTCCGGCCTAACGTCCGGGCATGGGCAAGGGCGTGTGGCGGAAGTACACCGAAGAGATTTTGCGGGATGCAGTGTCCCGTTCCACATCTGTAGCCGGTGTCTTGCGGGAGCTCGGTTTGAATCAAGCCGGTGGAACTCATGCTCACATCAGCCGGACCATCAAGGCGTTTGGGATCGACACCTCCCACTTCGTGCGTTTCCAGGGAGGCGGGAGTCGACCGCGTCTCACAGCCGACCAGTTGCTCGTGCGGATCCCGAGGGGATCGAAGCGGACAAAGCCGCCGTTGTTGCGTCGCGCCCTCGACGAGATCGGCAGGGAGAGACGTTGTGTGCTTTGTGGGAACCCCGGCTTCTGGCAGGGCAAACCACTTCGGCTCGAGATCGATCACATCGACGGTGACTACCACGACAACGAAGCCGAGAACCTGAGGTACCTCTGCCCCAACTGCCATACCCAAACTGACAACTTCAGCGGGCTCAGCCGTGGCAGGTACAGCCAGGTGGCCTGGCCGGGGCTCTCAGGTGGCACTCCAGCCGACCGCGAGGGGGAAGACTCCTAGAATCACGACGCCAGCCGAAGTGGTGGAACAGGCAGACACGCGGCACTTAGGATGCCGTGCCTTCGGGCGTGGGGGTTCAAGTCCCCCCTTCGGCACAGCTGGTCAGCTCCCGTGCAGGACGCGGTCGACCTCGACGACGAGCACGCAGTCCCCCCAGGTCGACGGGTTGCCGTGCCGGCGCTCGTACGCCGTGCGCGCGGCAGCGAGCAGGTCCGCGTCGTACCGGATCCGGGCCTTGCCCTCGACGCTGACCCACGTCGTACGCGTGTGCTCGGCCAACGAGGCGCGGCCGGTGGCGAGCACGTTGCGCACCTTGACGGAGTCGCGCCGGGTCAGGACCCAGAAGGCCTCGTCCTGACGCATCGCCTTGACCGGCACCAGGTGCGGGCTGCCGTCGGGGCGCACGGTGCCGAGCGTCGCGAGGCGCGGTTCGGCCCAGAACTCGTCCAGGTCCGGTGGGATCACGGCCTGACGCTAGGACCTCCAGCGCGCTCGAGGTCAACCTCGGGTCATCACGGCGTCCGGCTGGCATCCTGACGCCATGCGCACCAGCCGGCTCGAGGCGTTCAGCGACGGCGTGCTCGCCATCATCATCACGATCATGGTGCTCGAGCTGCACGTGCCGGACGGCCCGCGGCTCGCGGACCTCGCCGACTCAGCGACCGGCTTCCTGACCTACGTGCTGAGCTTCGTCTACATCGGCATCTACTGGAACAACCACCACCACATGTTCCAGCTGGTCCGCCGGGTGAACGGCACGGTGCTCTGGGCGAACCTGCACCTGCTGTTCTGGCTCTCGCTCTACCCGTTCACCACGGCCTGGATGGACGAGACCGACCTGGCCCGCACTCCCCTGGTCGCCTACGGCCTGAACCTGCTCGCGGCCGCCCTCGCCTACTACCTGCTGCAGCTGGCGATCTTCCGCGCTGAGGGGGCCGACGGGCTGCTGCGCGAGGCCGTCGGGCGTGACGTCAAGGGCAAGGTCTCGCCGCTGATCTACCTCGCCGGCACCCTGGCCGCCTGGCTCGCCGGCTGGCCGGCCCTGGTGTTCTACGCCGTGGTCGCCGCGATCTGGCTGGTCCCCGACCGGCGGATGGAGTCGTACGTCGCCGAGCACGGCCTGACGGAGTAGCTCCCGGCCGCGCGACGGTGGCGGTGAGTCCTCCACCGATCCCGACCAGAAATCGGTGGCTCACCCACCGCCGACCCCCGCACCGAGCCCCGGCCCGACACCGAATGCCGACAAACCGCAGCCGACCCGCCCCGAAAACTGCGGTCTGTCGCCATTCCGCAACCACCCCCGACTGCCAGACCAAGCCACTCCCGACCGGACCCGGGCCCACCCGCCAGCGGTGAGTCCTCCACCGATCCCGACCAGAAATCGGTGGCTCACCCACCGCCGACCCCCGCACCGAGCTCCGGCCCGACACCGAATGCCGACAAACCGCAGCCGACCCGGCCCGAAAACTGCGGTCTGTCGCCATTCCGCAACCACCCCGGACCAGACCTGCGGCCGGCCCCGGACCAGACCCAGGCCAGACCCAGGGCCCAGCGACGTCAGCCCGCGACGGCCTTGGCGACCCGGGGCGCGATCTCGCGCAGGGCTCGGCCTCGGTGGGAGATCCGGTCCTTCTCGGCGGGGTCGAGCTGGGCGGAGGTGAGGCCCTCCGCGTCGTGCTCGTCGGCGACGAAGAGCACGTCGTAGCCGAAGCCGCCGGTGCCGCGCAGCTCGCGGATCACCCGGCCGGACATCCGGCCCTCGACGACCTCCTCGCCGCCGGGGTGGACGAACGCGATCGCGCACGCGAAGTGGGCGCCCCGGCGCTCGTCGGGGACGTCGGCGAGCTGCTGGAGCAGCAGCTCGTTGTTGCGGGGGTCGCTCTTGGGCGTGCCGGACCAGCGGGCCGAGAGCACCCCGGGCATGCCGTTGAGGGCGTCGACGCAGAGGCCGCTGTCGTCGGCGAGCGAGGGCAGCCCGGTGGCGGCGAACCCGGCCCGGGCCTTGAGCAGCGCGTTGCCCTCGAAGGTGGGCTGGTCCTCGACGGGCTCCTCGTAGCCGTCCACGTCGTCGATGCCGAGGACGTCGAGGTCGGGGGCGTGCTCACGCAGGATGCGCTGCATCTCCTCGATCTTCTTGCGGTTGCGCGAGGCGAGGAAGACGCGGCTCACGTGGACAGCACCTCGGACTGCAGCCGGGTCAGGTCGGCGCAGCCCTTCTCGGCCAGCGCCAGCAGCGCGTCGAGCTCGGTCCGGTCGAAGGCGACGCCCTCGGCGGTCCCCTGCACCTCCACGAACTTGCCCTCCCCGGTCATCACGACGTTCATGTCGGTCTCGGCGCGCACGTCCTCCTCGTAGGGCAGGTCGAGGCGGGGCACGCCGTCGATGATGCCGACGCTCACCGCCGCGACCGACCCGGTCAGCGGTTCACCGGCCAGCGCCCCGGAGGACCGCAGGTGGGTGATCGCGTCGGCGAGCGCGACGTACGCGCCGGTGATCGCGGCGGTGCGGGTGCCGCCGTCGGCCTGCAGTACGTCACAGTCGAGGACGATCGTGTTCTCCCCGAGCGACTGGTAGTCGATGACCGCGCGCAGCGACCGGCCGATCAGGCGGCTGATCTCGTGGGTCCGCCCCCCGATGCGACCCTTGACCGACTCGCGGTCGGAGCGGGTGTTGGTGGAGGCCGGGAGCATGGCGTACTCCGCGGTCACCCAGCCGAGCCCGGAGCCCTTGCGCCAGCGCGGGACCCCCTCGGAGGCCGACGCCGCGCACAGCACCCGGGTCTTGCCGAACTCCACCAGCACCGACCCGGCGGCGTGGTCGAGCCAGTGGCGGGTGAGGGTGATCGGACGGAGCTCGTCATCGGAGCGGCCGTCGGCGCGTGTCGTCATGCCCGGCACGATAGCCGGGCTACTTCACCTCGGTCCGCAGCACCCGCCACACCCCGACCACCAACGGGAGCACCAGCCAGAGCAGCCCGGAGACCACCAGCTGGGCCCACTCCTTGCCGGCCATCCCCTGGTCGACGATGAGCGGGGCCTGGGCGGCGTTGAAGTCGATCCACGGCTGCAGCTGGCCGAACCAGTGCATCAGCGCGGCGCCGAGCTGGAACAGGCCGGGCAGCACGAAGGAGTAGACGAAGAACACCACGATCCCGGCGGGCGTGTTCAGGAACAGCATGCCGAACGCGAAGCCGGTGGACATGCCGAACACGTGCAGCAGCAGGAAGCCGAAGAGCTGGCGCACACCGATCGACCAGACCACGTCGTTGCCCGAAAGCCCGCCGTAGAGCAGGTTCGCCAGCACGCCCAGCAGCAGCCCGATCACGACGGCCACGACGGCCACGAGCAGCACGCTGACCAGCTTGGCCGCCACCACGCGCTGGCGCGACGGCTCCAGCGCGAAGGTCACCATCGCGGTGCGCTGGCTCCACTCGCTGGTGATCGACATGACGCCGAGCACCGGGAGCAGCACGCCCATGGGGGTGTTCATGGCCACCAGGAAGTCGCTGAAGCGTACGACGAGGTCCTGCGCCACCACGACCGCGAGCTGGATGACGAGCACCAGCGCGGTCAGCGCCGCGATGGAGATCAGCAGCCAGCGCCCGGCGCGGGTGTCGGCGAGCTTGCGGCCCTCGAGGCGCACCAGCCGCGAGAACGGGATGGCGGACGTGCCCGAGACGTCGAGGCGGGCGGGGAGGGCAGCGGTCTGGCCGGTCATGCCGGGGCTCCTTCGGTGGTGGTCTCCCGCTGGGTGTCGGCGGTGAGGGAGAGGAACAGGTCCTCGAGGCCACCGTCGGCGGCCCGCAGGTCGGTCAGGACGATCGCGCGCTCGGCGGCCACGCGGCCGACCTCCACCGGCTCCGCCTCCACGCGCAGCCCCTCGCCGGCGCCGCTGACGGCCAGCCCCTTCTCCTTCAGGCCGGTCGCGAGCGCCTCGTTGTCCAGCGCGGTCACGAAGGTGGCGCTCTTGCCGGCCCCGGCCATCAGGGACTTCCGGTCGCCGCGGGCCACGATTCGGCCGCGGCCGATCAGGATCATCTCGTCGGCGATGATCTCCACCTCGTGCAGCAGGTGGCTGGACAGCAGCACGGTGCCGCCGCGCTCGGCATACCCCTTGAGCAGGCCGCGCATCCAGCGGATGCCGGCGGGGTCCAGCCCGTTGGCGGGCTCGTCGAGGATCAGCACCGAGGGGTCGCCCAGCAGGGCGTGGGCGATCCCGAGCCGCTGGCGCATGCCGAGGGAGTAGTTGCGCACCCGGCGCTTGGCCTCCCGCTCGTCCAGCGAGACCAGCGCGAGCATCTCGTCGACCCGGGAGGACGGCAGCCCCATCGCCAGGGCGCCCAGGGTCAGGACCTCCCGGCCGGTGCGGCCGGCGTGCTGGGCGGAGGCGTCGAGGAGGACGCCGACATGGCGCCCGGGGTTGGGGATGTCGCCGTAGTGCAGCCCGCCGATCGTCACCTCGCCGCGGGTCGCGGG
Source organism: Nocardioides panaciterrulae (assembly GCF_013409645.1). NCBI lineage: Bacteria > Bacillati > Actinomycetota > Actinomycetes > Propionibacteriales > Nocardioidaceae > Nocardioides > Nocardioides panaciterrulae. The sequence continues at coordinate 2,920,620 of NZ_JACCBG010000001.1, forward strand.
GGTCAGCCCCACCATGATCCGCATCGTGGTGGTCTTCCCAGCGCCGTTGGGCCCCAGGAAGCCGGTGACGGTGCCGGGCCGGCACTCGAAGCTGACGTCGTCCACGGCGGTGAACGCGCCGTACGTCCTGGTGAGCCCCTCGACCTTGATCATGGGCTCAACCCTGCCGTACGCCGCCGACCGCCGCATCGTGCTGCGGCACGTGTCGCGGGTGACCAAAGTAGCGTCCTGACCGCGACGCCGGCAGCCTGCGCGCCGACCGGGCCTGCGCCTAACCTCATCTCGTGGATCGCCCGACCCCCGACCAGTGCCAGCCGGCGCTGACCCCCGCCCGCCACGCCTGGCGGATCCTGGGCGCGCTGGTCGTGGTCGGCATCGCGTGGGGCCCAATGCTCCCCCGCCAGCTGCACCACCACGGCCTGCTCGCCCTCGACCTGGGCTGCGGCGCGGTCGGGTTCGCGCTGGTCGTACGCCGGCGGCGGTGGCCGCTGTCGGTGGCGCTGGTCACCGCCGCGCTGGGCGCGGTCTCGGGGATCGCGGCCGGGCCCGCGGTGCTGGCGGCGGTCTCGGTCGCGACCCGGCGCCGGCTGTGGCAGGTCGCGCTGGTGGGGCTGGCCAACGTGGTCGCCGGGATGGTCGTGGTGCGCGTCCAGCCGACCGACCAGACCCAGCCGATGTGGCTCAACCTCACCGTGACCGCGGTCTTCACGATCGGGGTGCTCGGCTGGGGCATGTACCTCGGCTCGCGCCGCGAGCTGATCTGGACCCTGAAGCACCGCGCCGAGCGGGCCGAGGCCGAGCAGTCGCTGCGCGTGGCGCAGGCGCGCGGCAACGAACGCGCCCGGATCGCCCGGGAGATGCACGACGTGCTCGCGCACCGGATCTCGCAGATCTCGCTGCACGCGGGGGCCCTGGCCTTCCGCGAGGATCTCGGCGCCGAGGAGATGCGGGCCAGCGCCGGGGTGATCCGGGAGAAGGCGCACGAGGCGCTCACCGACCTGCGCGGCGTGCTGGGGGTGCTGCGCGACGCCGGGACCGGCGAGCTGCTCGGCGCCCCGCAGCCGACGTACGACGACCTGGTGGAGCTGGTCGCCGAGGCCAGGGACTCGGGGCTGAACGTGGACTTCCACGACCAGCTCGACCCCGACGACGACCCGATGCCGGAGGTGGTCGGGCGCACCGTCTACCGGATCGTCCAGGAGGGCATCACCAACGCCCGCAAGCACGCGCCGGGCAGCCACCTGACCATCCGGGTGAGCGGGTCCCCCGGCGAGGGGGTCGGGGTGGTGCTGCGCAACCCGCTGGGCTTCGGCACCGCGACCCCGGGTGCGGGCCTGGGGCTGGTCGGCCTGACCGAGCGCGCGGAGCTGCGCGGCGGCCGGCTGGAGCACCGGCGGGACGGCTCGTCGTTCGTGCTCCAGGGGTGGATACCGTGGGCGACGTGACGACGCGGGTGCTCATCGTCGACGACGACCCGCTGGTCCGCTCGGCGCTGGCGCTGATGCTCGGCGGGCAGTCGGACCTGGAGGTCGTCGGCGAGGCCGGTGACGGCCGCGAGGGCGTGGCGCTGGCCCGCCGTCTCGACCCCGACGTGGTGCTGATGGACATCCGGATGCCCCACCTGTCCGGGCTCGACGCGACCCGGCAGCTGCACGCGGAGCCCGGCCCGCCCCGGGTGATCGTGCTGACGACCTTCGACGCCGACGACCACGTGGTCGGCGCGCTGGGCGCCGGCGCCGACGGGTTCCTGCTCAAGGACACCCCGCCCGCCGAGATCCTCGACGCGATCCGCAAGGTCGCCGACGGCGAGCCGATGCTCTCCCCCTCGGTGACCCGGACGCTGCTGCGCCGGCTGCGCTCGGACCACGCCGACGGGCTGGCCGCCGAGCGGCTCTCGGCCGCGCAGGAGCGGCTGGGCCGGCTCACCGGCCGGGAGCGCGACGTCGCGCTGGCCGTCGGCCGCGGGCTGACCAACGCCGAGATCGCCGGCGAGCTGTTCCTCTCGGTGCCGACGGTCAAGGCGCACGTGTCCCGGCTGTTCGAGAAGCTCGAGGTCACCAACCGGGTGCAGATCGCGATCTGCGTCCACGACGCCGGCCTGGCCTGACCCCGGCCCGGCCGCGCCGCTCGGCGGGTCACGGGCCGACAACGGGTCACGGGCCGATAACAACGTCACAACACCTGGTCACGGGCCCAGCGTGACCCCGGTTGCGTCGCCCCGTGGCCCGGGACACGGTGGGAGGCCTCGCGACGAAAGGAGCACCGATGCTCACCCTGACCGAGAACGCCCGCGACATCCTGCGGAAGGTTCCCCACCAGCCCGAGCTCGGCCCCGGCGCCGGACTGCGCATCTCCCGGTCCCAGGCCGGGGACGGCGTGTTCCTCACCTCGCTCACCCACGCCCCGCGGCGCGGCGACGAGGTCCTCGACGACGACGGCGCCCGGGTCTTCCTCGGTCCGCTGGCGGCGGAGCGGTACGACGGCGGTCGCCTCGACGCCCGCACCGACCCGCAGGGCCGCATCGAGTTCGTGGTCCGGCGCGCCTCCTGACCCCTCAGCCCTGATCCACCGACGATGATGCTGGGGCGCTGAGTTCTGGGGTCGGTGGTGTTCCGCGGTGATAGGGGCGTGGGTGATCGGCCGGTCTGTCCGGCTCTTCCACTTGGTCCTCGGGTTGTGCCGTCTTCGGCTGGGTGGTCAGGTCGTGGCGGCTGCTGGTGGCCCTGTTGCGACCGACCACAGCGAAAGCCATGCCGGTGCCCATGGCCAGTGCTCGGGTAGGTGCAGCACGAGGCGCCTACTGGTGGATGCGATCCGGGCGGGGACGTTGATGATCCGGCTGCGCAGGGTCGCCCAGCGGGCCTTGGCCTGCCCGGCCGCCACCGCGGCGGCGCGGGCGATGTTGAACGCGATCACCGCGTGGGCCAGCCAGGCTGCGTTCGCCGCGTACTTCCCGGACGGCAAGTGCGCCAACGGTCCGTCCTTGAGCTCGGCTATGACCTGCTCGACGATCGCGTGGTCGCGGTGGGTCTGGTCGGCCTTGACCAGGCCCAGGGTGGAGTTGGTGATGAACGCGTGGTGGCGGAAGGTCGCGAACAGCTCGCCCTGCTCGGTGCCATCGCTGGCCAACGCCTGCAACCTCTTGACGCGTCGCACGACCAGGCGGCAGGTGACGTGCTCGGCCTTGCGGCGTCCGGTGAACGCGACGAACGGCACTTCGGCGACCTCGGCGTCACTGATCCAGCGCTGTTCGGCCTCCTCGAAGACCGCGTGGGGGTAGGCGATCGGTTCCCACGCGTCCTCGCCGATGCTGGTGATCGCGGCCTTCACGGTCGCGGTCATGCGTGCGGTCACGCTGAACCAGGCGCCGTGGCGCAGCGCGGTGGCGACGAACGCGTGGCCGTAGTAGGCCGAGTCCGCTCGGGCCAGGATCCTGGCCCTGACGCCGGCCTTGCGGGCGGTGCTGATGGCCTGGGCCAGCAGCCGTCCCGCCCCGGCCGCCGAGGCGACGTTGCCGCGACGCAACCGGGCCCGGGCGATCACCGGCGCCGCGGTCGGACTCGAGAGGACCGCGAGCTGGGCGTTCAACCCCCGCACCCGCGAGTAGCCATAGGCGGCGCCCTGTTTGGCGTAGCCGTGGACCTCGCGGATCGTGTCGTCGACATCGAGGAATGCCAGCCCGTCGAGCGTGGTGGCGCCCGCGAGCAGCCCCGGGACCCTGCTCGCTGAGCCCGGCCAGGACCCGGGAGGCGACCGCGTCGACCTGCTGAACGTGACCGTGGGTGAAGGAGCGCAGGAACGTGCCAAGTGTCGAGGGTGCCCGGACCCCGACGAAGACCCGCCCCACCCGCCATGACGGAGCAGATCGAGATCATCGATGCAGTCCGCCCCGGCCAGCATCCCCCCGATCACACTGACCGACTTGGCCACCGGGTTCGGCGACGCGACTCGCAGCCGCCCGGTGAGGAGGTCATGCAGACCCGCCGACTCGGCCAGCCGCAGCGCCGGCACCAGACCCGCGGCCGACACGAGATTCGGATCGTCGAAAACAGGCCGCACGGCGTGAGAGGCTTTCACTTACGAGGTGTCCCTTGCTCGGCGATCGAATCTTGGTGTGGTAACTCAGATTCTCCCGCCCAGCAAGGGCATTCTCGTTCTACGCCACGCTCACACGCCGACCCTCATCGGTGGATCAGGGCTCAGCCGACCAAGGCAGCAAGCGCGTAGCCCCCCGCAATTTCGTAGGGACGGCTTCGTCAAGCTCAGTTCTTACCCGGAATCGCGAATGCGTGCGCGATACCCACCAACTTGTCTATCGACACACCCGAGGCCGACAGAAGTTTCACGGCTTCGTCGTCATGAACGACGATGACCTCATTCGAGTATTCGCTACTGACGGCGGGCTGGATGAGCATCGGGTTTCCGTGCAACTCCTGGATGCTCCCACCTGGCCCGAGCAAATCGTCGAATCCCGTGCTCGGATCGAAGCCTGCCCACCCCGACTCCAGAGTGACGAACACGGCCTGAGCGCCTTGTCCGAACCCGAAATAAGGGGCCTGGCCACACGTCCACGCGTCGGTGGGCCGACCTTCTGACAAAGGCAGCCAATCGGGCTTGTCGCTACTCGCTGCGGCCTCGTCGACCGCAACCTGTGCCGCGTTCGCGCACGGCTGCCCGGGCTTCAGGTCGGCACGCGTCAGAAAGGCATCCATCCGGGCGTTGTACGGCCGCGAGTCAACGGCCCGAGCCCCCCCCGGTGACGGCCTTCGGGTCGGGTCGTAGGGACGAAGCCGTCGCGTAGCCGACGACCGCGAGAGTGACGGCGAGTCCAACTCGAACTGAGACTCGCATCCATCGAGCCTGCATCATTGCGTCACCACGTTCCCCGTATGACCATCCACGATATCGAGTTTCCAATCTGAATCATTGTCGCTGTAAAGGCTAAGGGTGTTCCACACTGTCCACCCGTTGCCTTCGTGGAACTCATTCAGATCGTGAAATTTAGCCTTACCGGGATCGTCGCTCTTACGTTCCGTGCCCACCGCGTTATAGCCTTGGGTGAAATCGTATGAATGCGTTCCCAACGAGGTTCCATTCCAGAAGAACTGGTAGGTGTTGGCTGTGTTTACGTCCGACACCGAGTAGGTATCGAACGTGTCATCGTCCGGGTGATAGGTCGTGAAGGCAGTGCACTGGGCCACCCCGCCCTCGCTGTGACCTTGTCGGAAAACCGTCGGGTTGATGTAAAAGTGCGTATCTGATGCATCGCAGGCGTTCCAGCCAATAAAGATCCCGACCTCTGCGTCTGACAACTTGTCAGTCGAAAGCACTTAGGCACTGCTGATCCGCTCGCACTGCGCAGAACCGGACGGCGCCCAGATGCTAGCCTCGGTTCCCTTCGAGTTGTTGTCGAAAGACGAGCCAGCGTATTCCCAGCCGACTACGGACTTGTCCGCGTTCGAAATGCAGGATTTGGAATCATTTGCCGCGGAGGCGGGTGAAGCCAGCCATCCGACCATAAACCCCGCGAACAGGATCGTGCTGGCCAACAGTGGCAGCGCGAGCCTGCTCTCGGCGCTGCGCCCGTGGCGCATTGTCGGCTCTTCTTACTTCAGGTGGGGGTGGCTGAGCCCGCCGCCGATGAGCAGCATGCGTAGGCGGTAGTTCTCGCGGTTGCGGAATCCTCTGGCCACGCGTCGATGGAGCTCGATCAGGCCGTTGATGGCCTCTGTGCCGCCGTTGTTGGATCGGCCGGTCTCGAAGTAGGCCAGGAACGCCTCTTTCCAGCGCTTCAGTGTGCGACCGAGTCGGGCCATCTCGGGGACCGGGCAGGTCGGGAACGAGTCGAGGATCTTGGTCGCGATCTTGCGGCCCTCGGCCGGATCGGGGTGGCGGTAGGCGGTGCGGAGTTGTTGGGCGCACGACCAGGCGATCCAGACCTGCAGGTGCTCATCGGGTCTGGCTGCGATGGCTTTCTCGAATCTGGCCCACTGCTTGTCGGTGAGCTTCTCCGCGCCCGCGCGCAGCAGTTTCTGGATGCCGTAGAGCGGGTCGCCCTTGCGGCCGCGGCGACCCAGGGTCTCTTGCTGGACCCGGCGCCGGCACTCATCGACCGCGGCGGTGCCGAGCTTCACGACATGGAACGCATCAACCACCGCGACGGCGTCCTCGAGCTTGTCGTCGATCGCGGTCTTGTAGCCCTGGAAAGGGTCCAGGGCGGCGACCTTCACGCCGTCGCGGAAGGCGTTGCCGCGTTCTTCGAGCCAGTCGGCGTAGGCCTTGCCGGATCGGCCCGGGACCAGGTCGAGCAGCCGCGCACGCACGCGTCCTTCCTGGTCACGACTCAGGTCGACCATCCCGGTGAGCTCTTTCGGGCCGCGGCCGCCGTCCTTGATCGGTCTGGTCGAGACGTGGTGCCAGATGTGTTCGTCCACGCCCAGGCTGGTGACGTTCTCGAAGCGTGCCGGGTCGACGGCCATGGCCTCGAGCAGCGGCTCGATCGAGCGCCATAGCGTGCGCCAGGTCGTGCCGAGCTGCCGCGCGAGGCCGGCGACCGAGGCGTGCTCGCGGCGGAGCTGGTTGATCGCCCACCAGCACGCACGCACCGTCAGCAACGCCCGCGGGCCCGCCAGATCCTCGCGCTGTTCGGTGAACGACCTGGCCGTGCACTTCTCCTCGCCGCAGCGCCACGTTCGTTTGCGCCAGACCAGCCGGACCGGGCGCCCGAAGCAGGGCACGTCGATCAGGCGCACGTCGCGTCGACCGTGGCTGTGTGCGATCACCCCACACCTACGACAGCCCGTCGGCTCAGGCGGTGTCTCGACAACGACACGGACCGCGCCGGCGTGTTCGCCGACGCCGATGACGTGGAACCCATCGAGGCCGACGAGGAGGTCACACCGGTCGCAGTAGCAGGAGCGTTGAGAACGTGGGCGCGCGCGGTCGCACGCCGTAGGCTCGAGCATCGTCGAGGCCTTTCGGTCGGTCAGCTTGGTCGCTACCGATCCTGGAAGGCCTCGACCCCTGTCTGGGTCAGGCGCTCAGGTCGTGTCGCTCACTGCCCCCACCGCAGGTAAGAAGAGCCGCATTGTCGTTCTTGTCATGCAATCTCCCCCGTACGTTGTTTGGGAGGCAGAGTTTGTCGCCCGCATATCGGCTTGTCAACGGCCTCAGCCCCGCGTGTCCAGCCGACCTCCGCCTTGCCCAGGTGTTCTGGCTCAGCCCTGATCCACCGACGATGATTCTGGGGCGCTGAGTTCTGGGGTCGGTGGTGTTCCGCGGTGATAGGGGCGTGGGTGATCGGCCGGTCTGTCCGGCTCTTCCACTTGGTCCTCGGGTTGTGCCGTCTTCGGCTGGGTGGTCAGGTCGTGGCGGCTGCTGGTGGCCCTGTTGCGACCGACCACAGCGAAAGCCATGCCGGTGCCCATGGCCAGTGCTCGGGTAGGTGCAGCACGAGGCGCCTACTGGTGGATGCGATCCGGGCGGGGACGTTGATGATCCGGCTGCGCAGGGTCGCCCAGCGGGCCTTGGCCTGCCCGGCCGCCACCGCGGCGGCGCGGGCGATGTTGAACGCGATCACCGCGTGGGCCAGCCAGGCTGCGTTCGCCGCGTACTTCCCGGACGGCAAGTGCGCCAACGGTCCGTCCTTGAGCTCGGCTATGACCTGCTCGACGATCGCGTGGTCGCGGTGGGTCTGGTCGGCCTTGACCAGGCCCAGGGTGGAGTTGGTGATGAACGCGTGGTGGCGGAAGGTCGCGAACAGCTCGCCCTGCTCGGTGCCATCGCTGGCCAACGCCTGCAACCTCTTGACGCGTCGCACGACCAGGCGGCAGGTGACGTGCTCGGCCTTGCGGCGTCCGGTGAACGCGACGAACGGCACTTCGGCGACCTCGGCGTCACTGATCCAGCGCTGTTCGGCCTCCTCGAAGACCGCGTGGGGGTAGGCGATCGGTTCCCACGCGTCCTCGCCGATGCTGGTGATCGCGGCCTTCACGGTCGCGGTCATGCGTGCGGTCACGCTGAACCAGGCGCCGTGGCGCAGCGCGGTGGCGACGAACGCGTGGCCGTAGTAGGCCGAGTCCGCTCGGGCCAGGATCCTGGCCCTGACGCCGGCCTTGCGGGCGGTGCTGATGGCCTGGGCCAGCAGCCGTCCCGCCCCGGCCGCCGAGGCGACGTTGCCGCGACGCAACCGGGCCCGGGCGATCACCGGCGCCGCGGTCGGACTCGAGAGGACCGCGAGCTGGGCGTTCAACCCCCGCACCCGCGAGTAGCCATAGGCGGCGCCCTGTTTGGCGTAGCCGTGGACCTCGCGGATCGTGTCGTCGACATCGAGGAATGCCAGCCCGTCGAGCGTGGTGGCGCCCGCGAGCAGCCCCGGGACCCTGCTCGCTGAGCCCGGCCAGGACCCGGGAGGCGACCGCGTCGACCTGCTGAACGTGACCGTGGGTGAAGGAGCGCAGGAACGTGCCAAGTGTCGAGGGTGCCCGGACCCCGACGAAGACCCGCCCCACCCGCCATGACGGAGCAGATCGAGATCATCGATGCAGTCCGCCCCGGCCAGCATCCCCCCGATCACACTGACCGACTTGGCCACCGGGTTCGGCGACGCGACTCGCAGCCGCCCGGTGAGGAGGTCATGCAGACCCGCCGACTCGGCCAGCCGCAGCGCCGGCACCAGACCCGCGGCCGACACGAGATTCGGATCGTCGAAAACAGGCCGCACGGCGTGAGAGGCTTTCACTTACGAGGTGTCCCTTGCTCGGCGATCGAATCTTGGTGTGGTAACTCAGATTCTCCCGCCCAGCAAGGGCATTCTCGTTCTACGCCACGCTCACACGCCGACCCTCATCGGTGGATCAGGGCTCAGAGGTCGTGGACCTGGCCCGCCCGGGCCAGCGACGCCGGCCCGTCGTACACCGCCCGGGCCTCGGCCAGCGCGTCCTGCGGGTCGAACCACGGCGGCACGTGCGTGAGCAGCAGCCGCTGCGCCCGGCCCCGCGCGGCCGCCTCGCCGCAGTCGGTGCCGGTCAGGTGCAGCCGCGGCGGGTTGGCGTCGCCGGAGCGGAAGGACGCCTCGGCGAGCAGCAGGTCGGCGTCCTTGGCGACCGCGTCCAGCCCGGCACACGGGCCGGTGTCGCCGCTGTAGCCCACCGTCGCCCCGTCCGCGGCGACCCGCAGGCCGTACGCCGGCACCGGGTGGTCGACCGCGATCGGCTCGACCGCGAACGGCCCCACCTGGACCGGCCCGTCCCACTCGTGGAAGTCGAACTCCTCGGTCATGCCCGGGTCGACCGGCAGGTCGTAGGCCCGGGCCATCCGGTCCGCGGTCCCGACCGGTCCCCAGACCGGGATCCGCGGCTGGGGGCCGTGGGGGTGGTACTTGCGCAGCACGTAGAAGCCGGCGAGGTCCAGGCAGTGGTCGGCGTGCAGGTGGCTGAGCAGCACGGCGTCCACGGCCAGCGGGTCGGCGTAGCGCTGCAGGGCGCCGAGGGCGCCGCTGCCCAGGTCCAGCAGCACCCGCCAGGTCCGGCTGCCGGTGCCGTCGTCGTGCTCGGCCTCGAGCAGGTAGCAGCTGGCCGGCGAGTCAGGCCCGGGGTAGGACCCCGAGCAGCCGACGACCGTCAGCCTCACGGGCGGACCCGTCCCCCGGCGAACTGCGAGGCGGCCGCCATCTCCGCGCCCAGGAACCGCCGGCCGATCGTCTCGAACTCCTCGGGGGCCCCGGTCGTCCAGAAGTCGTACGCCGGGTCCCCGGTCTCGCGCATCAGGCCGGTGCGGACCAGCATCTTGTAGACGTCCTTGGCGCACTCCTCGGCACTGCTGACCAGCGTCACCTGGTCGCCGACGACGTAGGAGATCACGCCGGTGAGCAGCGGGTAGTGGGTGCAGCCGAGGATCAGCGTGTCGACCTCGGCGGCGACCAGCGGGTCGAGGTACTCGTGGGCGGCGGCGAGCAGCTCCTCGCCGCCGGTGATGCCGCGCTCGACGAACGGCACGAACAGCGGGCACGCCCGGGTCACCAGCTCCACGTGCGGGGCGGCGGCGAAGGCGTCCTCGTAGGCCAGCGACTCCGCGGTGGCCCGGGTGCAGATCACCCCGATCCGGCCGGTCCGGGTGGCCGCGACCGCCCGGCGGGTGGCCGGCAGGATCACCTCGACCACCGGCACGTCGTACCGCTCCCGGGCGTCGCGCAGCATCGCGGCGCTGGCGGAGTTGCACGCGATGACCAGCGCCTTCACGCCGCGCTCGACGAGGTGGTCGAGGCACTCAAGGGCGTACTCGCGCACCTCGCCGATCGGCTTGGGCCCGTACGGCGCCCGCGCGGTGTCGCCGACGTAGGCGATCGACTCGTGCGGCAGCTGGTCGATCACCGACCGGGCCACCGTGAGGCCGCCGAAGCCGGAGTCGAAGATGCCGATGGGCGCATCACGCCGCTCGGGGCTGCTCAGGACCGACACAAGAGCACAGGCTAGATCAGCGCGGCGACGGACGTCAGGGCATCGGTGTCCTCGGCCCGTGGCGCGGTGACCGCGATCTCAGCGCGAGCCGGGCCGGGCCCGGGCTGATGGCCTTCAGGCCCTGACGCGGCCGCGGACTGCCCTAGGCTCTGGGGATGGAGCTCGACTGGCGTGTCGGGGCGGTGGGCGAGGTGCTCACCGCCGCCGAGAACGCCTCCCCCGTCGAGGCCGTGGAGGCGGTGAGCCGCGCGCTCGGGCTGGCCCTCGGCGCCTCGGCGGTGTCCTTCCTCATCGCCGATCTCTCCGGGCGCGGGCTGGTCCGGCTGGCGTACGTGCCGCTGACGACCACCGACCGCACGCGCGGGGGACACCCGGCGGAGGCCGAACGCTGGAACGCGCGCGAGCGGGCCATGGTGCTGCCCTTCGACGGAGGCCCGGAGGAGCAGGCGGTGGTCACCCAGGAGGTGCGGGTGGTCCCTCCGGCGACCGAGTTCTCCGACCCGCGGCATCCGCTCCAGTGGCGGGTCCTCGCCCCGGTGACCGAGCGTGGTGAGGTGATCGGTCTCCTCGAGTTCCTGCTTCCGGACATTCCGTCGGTCCGCACGACCCAGCAGGTGGCCCATCTGGCGCATCTGCTCGCGTTCGTCGTGATCGCCAACCGCAGGCACACCGATCTCTACGAATGGGGTCAACGCACCCGACCGCTGAGCCTGTCGGCGGAGATCCAGCACCGGCTGCTCCCCGGCCCCCAGACGTGCGAGGCCGGAGCGTTCACGCTGGCGGCGTGGCTCGAGCCGTCCGCGCAGATCGCCGGCGACACCTTCGACTTCAGCCTGGACCGCGACCTGCTGCACCTGTCCCTGACCGACGCGATGGGACACGGCGTCGCGGCCGCGCTCAGCGCGACGCTGTGCGTCGGAAGCCTGCGCAACACGCGGTACGTCGGAGCGACCCTCCTCGACCAGGTCGCCACGGCGAACTCCGAGTTGCACGACCACACGGCTGCGACCGGCCAGGAGGACTTCGTGACCGGCTTGATCGGCCGGGTCGACCTGGCGAGCAGCTCGATGGAGCTGGTCAACGCCGGGCACGTCTCGCCGTACCTCGCCCGCGGCCCGGACATCATGCCCGTGGAGCTGCCCGCGGACCTCCCGCTCGGGTTGTTCCCCGACACCACCTATCGCAGCACCCAGCTCGTCCTGCGCCCGGGCGACCGGCTCGTCCTGGTCACCGACGGCATGCTCGAGCGCAACGCCACCGGCCTCGACCTCGCCCGGGTGATCGCCGAGAGCCGCGGGTCCCACCCCCGCGACGCCGTCCGGGCCATGGCCGATCGTGTGCTCGAGGTCTGCGGTGGCGCCCTCGGTGACGACGCCACCGTGCTCTGCCTCGACTGGCACGGCGATCATGGGCGCGAGCGGGACACCTTCAACGGCGCCGACATCCACCCGGACTCCGGCCGCTCACCCGGGGGCCGCTGACCTCGGGGCGGGTCGGGGGTCGCGGGCCCCGGAGCGAGGCTGGGCTCAGTCGAACAGCCGCGGCTGCGGTGGCGCCAGCGAGGGGTCGACGCCGTCGAAGAGGCTGCTGACCGACTCCCCGGCGTGCACACCCTCGATCGCCCGCGCGAACAGGTCGGCCACCGAGCGCACCCGTAGCGCGGGCCAGTCCGCCGGCGGCGGCACGGTGTCGGTGGTCACGACCTCGGTGATCATCGGGTGGTCGCGCAGCCGGTCGACGGCCTTGGCGACGAAGAGACCGTGGGTGCAGGCGACGGCGGCCCCGGTGCAGCCCCGCTCGGCGAGCCGGTCGAGCAGCTCGACGATCGAGCCGCCGGTGGCGATCTCGTCGTCGAGCACGATGGCCCGCTTGCCCTCGACGTCCCCGACGATCTCGTCGATCACGACCCGGTCGTCGGCCAGCCGCTTCTTGCTGCCCGCAGCCACCGGCAGCCCGAGCAGCCGGGAGAACTGGGTCGCGGTCTTGGCGTTGCCGAAGTCTGGTGAGACGACCACCGAGTCGGTCAGGTCCTGGGCGAGGAAGTGGTCGGCGAGCACGCCCAGGGCGGTCAGGTGGTCGACCGGCACCGAGAAGAACGCATGCACCTGCGGGGCGTGCAGCGTCATCGTCATCACCCGGTGCACGCCGGCGGTGGCCAGCAGATCGGCCACGAGGCGACCGCCGATGGAGAGCCGCGAGGCGTCCTTCTTGTCCGAGCGGGCGTAGGCGTAGTAAGGCACCACCGCGGTGATCTGGGCGGCCGAGGCACCCCGCGCGGCGTCGACCATCAACAGCAGCTCCATCAGGTGCTCCTGGGTGGGCGGCACGAGCGGCTGGACGATGTAGACGTCCCGCTGCCGGCAGTTGGTCTGCAGCTGGGCCTGCAGGCAGTCGTTGCTGAAGCGGGTCAGCTCGACCGAGGACAGCGGCACCCCGAGGGCGTCGCAGATGGCCGAGGCCAGGCCGCGGTGGGCACTGCCGCTGAAGACCACGATCTCGCGCACGAGCGACTCCAAGTGAGCAGGCCAAGGGGGGCGTGCCCACCCTAGCCGTGCGACGACCTCCGGGCACCACGTCCGGCCCACCGGTGCGGTCGCTCGCCCCCGGACGTCGCGGCGCGTGGCACCACCACTGGGGGTCAGGCCCAGAGCTGGCCCTCGAGCCGGTCCTCGGCCTCGTCGACGGTGCCCTCGTAGGCGCCGGTCGAGAGGTACTTCCAGCCGCCGTCGCAGACGACGAACACGATGTCGGCGCGCTCCCCCGCCCGGACCGCCTTCGCGGCCTGGCCGAGCGCGGCGTGCAGGATCGCGCCGGTGGAGATGCCGGCGAAGATGCCCTCGAGCTCGAGCAGCTCACGGACCCGGCGTACGGCGTCGCGCGGGCCCACCGAGAACCGGGCGTCGATCAGGTCGGCGTCGTAGAGCTCGGGGACGAACCCCTCGTCGAGGTTGCGCAGCCCGTAGACCAGCTCGCCGTAGCGCGGCTCGGCGGCGACGATCCTCACCTCGGGCCGGGCGCGGCGGAAGAATCGGCCGGCGCCCATCAGCGTGCCGGTGGTGCCGAGGCCGGCGACGAAGTGGGTGACCGACGGCAGGTCCTCGAGGATCTCCGGGGCGGTCCCCTCCTCGTGCGCGAGCGCGTTCGCGGCGTTGCCGTACTGGTAGAGCATCACCCAGTCGGGGTGCTCCTCGGCGATCCGCTTGGCCACCCGGACGGCCTCGTTCGAGCCGCCCGCGGCCGGCGAGGAGACGATTTCGGCGCCCCACATCCGCAGCAGCTGGCGGCGCTCCTCGGAGGTGTTCTCCGGCATCACGCACACGAGCCGGTAGCCCTTCAGCTTCGCCGCCATCGCCAGCGAGATCCCGGTGTTGCCCGAGGTCGGCTCCAAGATGGTGCACCCCGGTCGCAGGGTGCCGTCCTTCTCCGCCTCCTCGATCATCCGCAGCGCCGGGCGGTCCTTGATCGAGCCGGTCGGGTTGCGGTCCTCGAGCTTCGCCCACAGCCGCACCTCGGGGGTGGGCGAGAGCCGCGGCAGCCCGACCAGCGGGGTGTGGCCGACGGAGGCGAGGAGGTTGTCGTAGCGCACCGGTCCAGCATGCCACCCGGCGTCCGACGCCCGGGACCCGTCCGGGGCACGACCGGGACCCGTCCCGGCTCGTCCCGACTCGAGCCTGCTCCCGTTCCCGGTTCGACGCCTGACGAACCGTGATCTAATTCACGGGTCACACCGATCTCGGGAGCCACGGGGGCCCCTTCTTTCTCATGCGCCTCCACTCCCCTCGTGAAGGAGCAGCATGCATCGCTGGACACGGGCTCGCGCCCTGACCGCGGCCGGCGCCCTTGCCCTGACCGGCCTCAGCCTGTCTTCGCAAGCCGCCGTCGCGGACTCGTCCCACCCCCACCCGGCACCGACGGCCAACCCGGCCGGCACCGCCGACGACGTCCGCCCCGACAGCCCGGACCTGAACGGCGGCAAGCCGCTGCCGCTGGACAAGGCGGCCTCGCGCCAGGCGATCAAGGAGGCCAACCGCGACGCGCTGCGCGGCCGGCCGATGACCATCGGGCAGCAGAAGACCTGGCTGGCCAACGACGACACCGACGGGTCGGTCTACCTCAAGCGCTACACCCTGCGCGGCGTCGGAAAGCACGTCCAGGTGTGGGTCGCCAACGACCGCGCCTTCCCGACCGACGACTGCCGCAACAACCTCGGCACCACCGACGTCACCGACGCCCAGGTGCACCAGTTCGTGAACGCGTTCGACGACCACATGTACCCGATCGAGTCGAAGGCGTTCTCCAAGCCGCCGCGCCTCGACGGCAGCGAGTCGCTGATCGCCGGGCCGGTCCTCAAGGACCCGAACTACTACAAGGTCGGCAAGCGGCAGTCCGACGACATCGTGGTGCTCGTCGACAACGTCCGGGACGCGAACTTCTACGACCCGACCACGCCCGACGGCCAGACCTACATCGCCGGGTTCTTCTCCTCCCAGTTCAACGACTACACCGGTCGCAACGTGATGACGATCGACGCGTTCGACTGGCGGCACCGCACCGGCGCGAACCCGCCCGACGACAGCTCGGACCCGGCCTGGGCTCAGTGCGGCCTGACCGGCAAGCCGCGCGCCCACGACTACGAGGGCACCTTCGCCCACGAGTACCAGCACCTCCTCGAGCACTACCAGGACTCCGACGAGGTCAGCTGGATCAACGAGGGGCTCTCGGACTGGGCACAGACCGCCACCGGCTACGTGAACCCGAACACCTCCCCGAAGGCCGACGACGCAGACAGCCACCTCGGCTGCATCCAGGGCTACCTGCCCCGCTCGTACGGCGGCCCGGAGAACTCGCTGACCCGCTGGGGCGACCAGGGTGGTCCCGAGATCCTCTGCGACTACGGCGCGGCGTACTCGTTCATGGAGTACCTCGACAGCCACTTCGGCGACGACTTCATGTCGGCGCTGCACCGTGCCCAGGGCAACGGCCTGGCGGGCCTGGACGCCGTGCTGGACCAGTCCGGCAAGAGGATGTCGGCGCAGACCCTGCTGCACCGCTGGGCGGCCGGCCTGGCCCTGGACCACGCCGTGGACCGCAACGGCCACCGGCTCGTGGGCGGCGGGGTGAAGCACTACACCACCGAGACGCTCAAGGCTCGCATCAAGTGGGGCGACCCGCAGGCCTACGACACCCCGGGCGCCCCCTCCAACGGTGCCGACTACGTCCGGCTGCGCGACGCCGCCGGCAAGTTCCTCCCCGCCGGCGACATCGAGTCGATCGACTTCGCGGGGGCCGGCACGCTGCCCACCGACCCGGTGATGTGGAAGGCCGACAGCACCCCGCCCGACTCGGTCCCCGCGGACGCGGACGGCAACGGCACCTGCGACGACGTCAACGCCGGACTGCCCGACGGCACCGGCCCGGCGGCGCTGTGGTCCGACTGCGGTGACGAGCTCGACAACTCCATCGTCCGCCAGGTGACCGTGCCGGCCGACGACCCGACGCTCTCCTTCGACGCGCTCTACGACATCGAGGAGGGCTGGGACTTCGGCATGGCCCAGGTCTCGACCGACGGCGGCGCCAGCTGGAAGAGCCTGGCGCTGACCGACGCGACCAGCGACCACGACCCGGACGCGGAGGCCCGCATCACCGCCCAGCTGCCCGGCCTGACCGGCAGCTCGGACGGCTGGACCACCGAGAAGGCGGACCTGTCGGACTACGCCGGCAAGCAGGTGCTGATCAACTTCCGCTACCTGACCGACGCGGCCTACGAGCTCGGCGGCTTCTGGGTGCGCAACGTCCAGGTGGGCGGCACCACGGTGCCGACCGACTCCCTGGACGGCTGGAAGTCGATCACCCAGACCCACCCGGTCGCGGTGGCCGGCTACACCGTGCAGCTGGTCGGCCTGGGCGGCCGGAAGGCTCCGGCGTACCACAAGACGCTGAAGCTGGACGGCTCCTTCCACGGCTCGCTGTCGGGTGACGCGATCGCGAAGGCGCTCGGCGAGTCCCGGAAGGTCGGCGCGGTCGTCATGTACGACGACCCGACCGAGCTGTCGACGAAGTACGCGCCGTACACCCTGACGGTGAACGGCGTGGCCCAGCCCGGCGGTGGCCAGCAGTAGCACCGCTCGAGCGCGAGCAGCGGGGCCCCACGACTCGGTCGTGGGGCCCCGTTGCGCGTCAGCGCAGGAAGACCGCCGGGTCGAACTCGTCCAGCGGGATGACCCGCACCCGCGGCAGCGCGACGTTGAACGCGCCGACCTCCTCCTCGAGGTCGTGGATGCGCAGCCCCATCGCGGTGAACTGCGCGTTGGCGTACTCCCGCAGCGCGATCACGCCGACCCGACGGTCCTCGCCCACCAGCGCCTTGAGCTGGGGCACGAAGTCGCCGTCGTGGCTGCACAGGAAGACGTCCGCGTCGCGGTCGACGAGCGCCTCGAGGGTGCGCTGGACGCCGATGTCGACGACCTTCTGGTCCGCCCGGCCCGACAGCGGGACCGGGCGGTAGTCCATCGCCAGCAGCGCCTGCACGAACGACGTCGGCAGCTGGCCGTTGGAGGCGTTGAGGAAGAACAGCCCGGTGACCGGCTGTCCCCACACCGCCTCGGCGTAGGCGGTCACGCGCTCCCAGCGCGGCCGCTCGTCGGGGTTCGGGCGGCGGTTGAAGACGGAGTTGCCGAGGGTGGCGTCGATGTTCTCGCCGTCCACCAGGACGAACGTGCGGCGTCCGCCGCCGGGGGTCGACGCGGCGGGGACGGCCGAGGAGGTGGTGCTCATCCGAGCACTCTAGGGTCGCCGGGCGCCCGCGCGCCCGGCGACACCTGGCTGGGTCGACCGGGGCAGGTCAGGCCGCCCCGCCCGCGACCGCGGGCAGCACGACGACCTGGTCGCCGTCGCTGAGCTCGGCCTCGAGGCCACCGATGAACCGGACGTCCTCGTCGTTGACGTAGACGTTGACGAAGCGGCGCAGGTCGCCGTCCTCGATCAGGCGGTCCTTCAGGCCGGGGTGGTTGGCCTCCAGGTCGTCGATCAGCGCGCTCAGGCTGCCGCCGTCGCCGGTGACCGCCTTCTCGCCGTCGGTGTAGGTGCGCAGGATGGTCGGGATCCGGACCTCGATGGCCATGCGGAAGCTCCTCGGTGCTCGGGGGGGTTCTGGGGGGTTCTCAGGTGGGTGTCTCAGGTCAGCTCGGGCACCACGGCGACCACTTCCTCGGTCACCTCGCCGTCGGCGATCCTGTAGGACCTGAACTCCACGGGGCCGTCGTTATTCCCGTGCTCCCGGGTGCTGACCAGCACGTAGTGGGCGCCGGGCTCGCTGGCGAGGCCGATGTCGGTGCGGCTGGGGTAGGCCTCGGTGGCGGTGTGCGAGTGGTAGATCACGACCGGTTCCTCGTCGTTCGCCCACATCTCCTTGTAGAGCTGCAGCAGCTCGGTGGAGTCGAACTCGTAGAACGTCGGGCTCCCGGCGGCGTTGACCATCTCGACCACGCGCTCGGGCCGGTCGGTGCCCTCCGGGCCGGCGACGATGCCGCAGGCCTCGTCGGGATGGTCACGCCGGGCGTGGGCCACGATCGCGTCGTACGTCGCCTGGGAGATGGTCAGCACGGGGGCCAGCCTATTTGCCGCCCGGTCGGCGGGGTCCGCCCGGGGCCACGATGCGGACGGTCGACCGGCCGCCCCGGTGCGGAGCCGGGCTCAGCAGTCGAAGGACGCCTTCACGTGGACCTGGGTGTGCGGCTTGATCCCGGTGGCGTCGGCATCGACCTGCCCGCCCTTGCCGCTGTCGTCGACCTGCACGTGGCCCGAGCCCGGCTGGGTGGTGTAGGTCACCTTGTCGGCGGTCACGACGGCGCTGGCGTGGTCGAAGCCGTTGCCCTCGGCATACATCGAGAGGGTGAAGCCCTTGCCCGCGGCCTGGTAGAACGCCGGCGGTCCGGAGGTGTTCTCGGTGGTGGCGAAGCCCTTGCCCTTCCACGTGGCCTGCACGTCCCCGGTGAGCGCGACCTGCACCCGGCAGCTGGTGCGGGCCTCCGTGGTGGCCGCGGCGCTGGGCTCGGCCGCGGAGGCGCTGGCGTCGCTCGTGCTGTCGTCGCTGCTGCACGCGGAGGCCGTGACGGCCAGGCCGAGGGCGGACACGGTGAGCATGGTGCGGGTGAGAAGACGCATGCGTCCGATCACATCATCCGGCGGACCCGGCCCGGCCGGGTGGGGGTCTGGGGACCGGCCAGGAGGACAGGTCAGGACGAGAGGGCGTCGACGAGCGTCTCCTGCAGGTAGCCCACCCACTCGTAGATGTCGTGCGCCTGGGCCCGCGGATCCTCGTCGGGCAGCGAGTGCCAGTAGGCCTCGTCCCCGTCCTCGACGCCCAGCCGGGTCGCCAGCGCCAGCCGCAGGTCGGTGAACGAGCGCAGCCAGGTCTCCGCGGCCGGCTCGTCCAGCTCGACGTCGATCATCAGCCCGTCCTCGGTGAGCTCCGGCGGCAGGCCGGCCTCCTCGAGGCCCTCGATGATCGTGCAGGCGGCGGCCGCCTTGCCGTCGCGCAGCGCGCCCTCGGTGAAGCGCCGGAACTCCGAGGCCGACTCCTCGTCGCCGGGGTAGGCGGTCGGGAACAGCCGGGCCAGCACCGGGTCCTCGGGCTCGGTGGTCGGCCCCGAGAAGTCCATCAGCGCCTCGAACGGGTCCACGTCGTCGCGAGGCTGGGCCGCCTCGTTGCGCAGCAGCTCGACCAGCTGACCGGCCAGCGACCGCAGCAGGTCGGCCTCGAAGCCGGTGAAGTTCGCGATCAGCCGCCGGCTGCGGCGGTGCCGGGCGAAGCCACCGCTCACTCGGCACGCTCCAGGGTGGCCCACAGGCCGTACTCGTGCATCGCCTGCACGTCGCGCTCCATCTCCTCGCGGCTGCCGGTGCTGACGACCGACTTGCCGTCCTCGTGGACCTCCATCATCAGCTTCTCGGCCCGGGACTTCGGGTAGCCGAAGTACTTCTGGAACACGTAGGTGACGTAGGACATCAGGTTCACGGGGTCGTTCCAGACGATCGTCACCCACGGCACCGCCGGGACGACGACCTCGTCGGAAGTGGGGGTCGGCTCGACCTCGACCGGACTGGCGGCGGACACGTCTCCATCGTGGCACACCCGAGCGGCTCGGCCGGCACCACGCTCGACCACCCGCGGGCCCCCTAGGGTGGCGGCGTGACCTCCACCGCCCTGCTGACCGACCACTACGAGCTCACGATGCTGCAGGCGGCGCTGGGCTCCGGCACCGCCCACCGGCGGTCGGTGTTCGAGCTGTTCCCGCGCCGGCTCCCCACCGGCCGGCGGTACGGCGTGGTCGCCGGCGTCGGCCGCGCCCTGGACGCGCTCGAGGCGTTCCGCTTCGACGACGAGACCCTGGCCGTCCTCGAGGAGATCGTCGACCGGCCGACGTTGGACTGGCTGGCGTCCTACCGCTTCACCGGCGACATCTGGGGCTACGCCGAGGGCGAGACCTACTTCCCCTACTCCCCGCTGCTGACCGTCGAGGCGCCGTTCGCCGAGGCGGTGCTGCTGGAGACCGTGCTGCTCTCGATCTACAACCACGACTCCGCGATCGCCTCGGCCGCCTCCCGGATGACGATGGCGGCCGGGGAGCGACCGTGCATCGAGATGGGCTCGCGCCGCACCCACGAGGAGGCCGCGGTCGCGGCCGCCCGGGCGGCGTACGTCGCCGGCTTCGCCACCAGCTCCAACCTCGCCGCCCGCCGGCGCTACGGCGTCCCGACCGCGGGCACCTCCGCGCACAGCTTCACGCTGCTCCACGACTCCGAGGAGCAGGCGTTCCGCGCGCAGGTCGAGTCGCTCGGGAAGGGCACCACGCTGCTGGTCGACACCTACGACGTCGCCGAGGCGGTCCGGCTGGGGGTGGAGGTCGCCGGCCCCGGGCTGGGCGCGGTGCGCATCGACTCCGGCGACCTCGGCGTGCTCGCGCACCAGGTGCGCGCCCAGCTCGACTCGCTCGGCGCGACCGGCACCCGGGTCATCGTCACCAGCGACCTCGACGAGTTCGCAATCGCCTCGCTCGCCGCGGCCCCCGTCGACGGGTACGGCGTGGGCACCGAGCTGGTCACCGGCTCCGGGCACCCCACCTGCGGCTTCGTCTACAAGCTGGTGGCGCACGAGGACGACACCGGGGAGATGGTGTCGGTGGCCAAGCAGAGCAAGGACAAGGCCTCGATCGGCGGTCGGAAGTACGCCCTGCGGCGCCGCGACCCCCGGGGCGTCGCGGAGGCCGAGGTGGTCGGCATCGGCGAACCACCCGTCGACGACGGCGACGACCGCCCGCTGCTGGTGCCGCTGGTGCGTGACGGCGAGATCGTGGGCCGCGAGCCGCTGCAGCAGGCGCGGGCCAGGCACGAGCGCTCCCGTGCCGAGCTCCCGGTCGCCGCGCAGTCGTTGTCGCGCGGCGAGCCGGTCCTCGAGACCCTGCACGTGGGCGGCTGAGGAGACCGGGATGGCCACGCTCACCTGCGACTTCTTCTCCGAGGCGCTCGAGGTCGGCACCTCGGTCTCCGTGGTGCTCCCCCAGCCCACCCGGGCCCAGATCGGGGTCTCGTCGTCCGGGCCGCTCGGCCCGCCACCGGTGCTCTACCTGCTGCACGGGCTCTCCGACGACCACACCGCCTGGACCCGCTACACCTCCATCGAGCGGTATGCCGCGGCCGCGGGGCTGGCCGTGGTCATGCCCGCGGTGGGCCGCAGCTTCTACGCCGACGAGCGGCACGGGCACCCCTACTGGACCTACGTCTCCGAGGAGCTGCCCGAGGTGGTCCGGACGTTCTTCCGCGTCTCGGACCGCCCCGAGGACACCTTCGTCGCCGGCCTCTCCATGGGCGGGTACGGCGCGATGCGGCTGGCCCTCACCCATCCCGAGCGGTACGCGGCCGCCGCGTCGCTCTCCGGCGCCCTCGACCTAGCCGAACTGGTCCGCAAGCCCGAGCGGCGCGAGCTCTTCGCCCGGGTCTTCGACGGCCACCCGGCCCCGGAGGAGGACCTCCTCGAGCTGCTCGGGCGCCGCCGGGGCGAGCGGCTGCCCGCCCTGCACGTCTCCTGCGGCACCGGGGACGCCCTGCTCGACGGGACCCAGCGGTTCGCGGCCGCGGCCCTCGAAGCGGGGGCGGACGTCACCACCGACTACCGCCCCGGCGACCACGAGTGGGGGTTGTGGGACGCGGTGGTCCGCGACGTGATCGACTGGCTTCCCCGGCGTACCTCCCCCGCCTGAGGGCGCCGGCCTGAGGATGCTGGCCGGAGGATGCTGGCCTGAGGATCCTGGGCCTGCCGGGCCGGTTGTGGCTAGGCTCCCGGCATGAAGCGCGCACTGGTCGTGGTCGACGTGCAGAACGACTTCTGCGAGGGCGGGTCGCTGCCGGTGGCCGGCGGCGCGCAGGTCGCGCACGACATCGCCGAGCTGGTGCACCACTGGGCGGCCAAGGACCTCGACGCGCCCGACTACGCCCACATCGTGGCGACCAAGGACCACCACGTCGACCCGGGCGCGCACTGGTCGCGCGAGCCGGACTTCGTGCAGAGCTGGCCGGTGCACTGCCGGGTCGGCACCGACGGGGAGGCGTTCCACCCCAACCTCGACCCGCAACCGTTCGACGCGATCTTCCTCAAGGGCGACCACGCCGCGGCGTACTCCGGCTTCGAGGGGCGGACCACCTCCGGCACCTCCCTGGCGGACTGGTTGCGCCGGCACGAGGTGACCGACCTCGACGTGTGCGGGATCGCCACCGACCACTGCGTGCGGGCCACGGCGCTGGACGCGGTGACCCACGGCTTCCGCACCCGGCTGCTGCCGGCGCTGTGTGCCGGCGTCGCGCCGGAGACCACCGAGCGGGCGCTCGAGGAGATGCTCGAGGCGGGCGTGAGCGTTGGCTGACGCGGACCGACCGGGAGTGGCGGGCCTGGAGGTACGGGCCGAGGACGGCGCCCTGTGGTTGCGGCTCGACCGGCCGGAGGTGCTCAACGCGCTCAGCGGGGCGCTGGCCGACGCGCTCGCCACCGCCCTCGAGGCGGCGACCGCCCGCGACGACGTCCGGGTGGTGGTGCTGACCGGCACCGGTGCGGCGTTCAGCACCGGCGCCGACATCGCCGGCCCGGAGGCGCACGCCGGCCTCGACGTCACCGCGCTGGACCGGGCCAACCGGATCATCCGGGCGATCACCCGGCTGGACACGCCGGTGCTCGCCGCGGTCAACGGGATCGCCGCCGGCGTGGGCTGCTCGATCGCGCTGGCCGCCGACGTGGTGGTCGCGGCGGAGTCCGCGTCGTTCCTGCTGGCCTTCGCGCGGGTCGGGCTGATGCCGGACGGCGGCGCCACCGCCACGGTCGCCGCCTCGATCGGCCGCGCCCGGGCGATGCGGATGGCGCTGCTGGCCGAGCCGCTCACCGCGCGGGAGGCGTACGACGCCGGCCTGGTCACCCACCTCGCCGCCGACGCCGACTTCCCCGACCTGGTGGCGACCCTGGCGCGCCGGCTGGCCGCCGGTCCCCCGCTCGCCCTCGCCGCCGCCAAGAAGGCCGTCAACGCCGCCACGCTCCCCCACCTCGACGACGCCCTCGAGCGCGAGCGCACCGGCCAGTCGGTCCTGCTCCGCACCGCCGACGCCGCCGAGGGCATCGGCGCCTTCGCCGCCAAGCGCCGGCCGACCTTCCGCGGCGAGTAGCCGGCCCTCTGCTTGTAACGCCCGGTTAGGGGCTCGACCGCGCGGGTAGAACGGGCGCGTCGGCCCCCTAACCGGGCGTTACATATGACGGGTCGCCGCGGACCGGAGCTCATCGACGCAGCCGCCGACGGGGCGGGCGCCAGCGCAGCCGCCGGCGGGGCGTCAGCGAAGACGTCGGACGACGTACGGCGCGAGGTCCTCGATCGAGGTTCCGAAGCGCGCACAGGTGTCGGTGTACTCACGCAGGACACGCCGCTTCGTCGCCTCCCGGCGGTCGGGCATGAGGTCGGCCCAGACCGCGCGGGACATGCCGAGCTTGAAGCCGCAGACGAAGTCCTGCCTCTTCTTCTCCGCCCACAAGACGTCAGCCGGATCGCGCTTCGCCACCCCACCCTCGGCCTCGGGCCGGTACTTGAGGTGCCCGTCGAACTCGAAGATCTGACGCCCGACGCGCATGTCGCAGAAGACCACGCGTCCGTCGGCACGCAGCCCGAACTGAGTCTCGACCGGCCCCAGCCCCAGCTCGTCGAGCAGGTCTCGGAACAGCCCCTCACCCACCGACTCCGCCCCCGCGTCGGCGCGGTCCACGCAGTCGCGGACGACGGTGATGTGGCGCCAGCTGCGCATCGGCGCGGCGGCCTCGTGGAGGAGGCTGCGGTCGCCGAGCAGCCTCAGCGCCGAGTCGCAGGCCACCAGCCCGTGGCGCCGCCCGTGCTCGCGGCAGATGTCCACCGCCGTCCGGGCCACGTCGAGCACGGGCAGGCCGTCGATGAAGACGATCTGCTTGGACTCGAAGGGGGCGAGATGGTGCTTGACACCGTGCCGGGTCCGACCGCCCTGGACCCCGAACCGAGTGATGTGGACCAGGGCCGGGGACGCCTCGAGGATGGGCATGCCGTGCAGCAGGGCCGCCGAGTCGTGACTGATCACGTGCGGCATCACCATGTTGAGGCTGGCGGCACGCACCTCCAGCAGCGGACGCTCGCGCGGCTCGAGCGCGTCCCACAGGCTTCGGGTCGTGTAGACGCCGCGGCGGACCGCCACCCACTCCCCCCGACGCACCGTACGTTTGATCTCCTCGGCCGACATCCCGGTGGCCAGCGCCTGACGACGCAGGACGAGCCCACTCTGCTCGGTCATGACGGCCGCGATCCCCTTGTTCATCGCCCCACGGTCGCCACTCCGGCTCCGTCGCGGCGGCCGCTGCCTCTCGACCTGGGGACGAGCGTGCGGGAGCACCCGTTGTGGACGGTTCGCGGGCCGCCCGGCGCACGAACGTGCGACCGCCCGGGCCAAATATGTAACGCCCGGTTAGGGGCTCGAGACACCCGTTCGAACGGGTTCCTGCCACCCCTAACCGGGCGTTACATGCGGTACGACGCCGCCGGCTCAGTCCGGCAGGACCGAGATCACCTTGCCGTCGGAGACCAGCCTCCAGTCCACCGAGGCGAACTGGCTCGGGTCGATGACCTTGTTGGCGGTGACCCAGTCGATGAGCAGCTGGCGGATCTCGTTCTGCCGGTTGTAGACCACCGGCGCGGTCGAGACCGCCGGGAAGCCGCCACCGCCGGACTGGCGGTAGTTGTTGACCGCCATCGCGAACATCATGTCGTCGGTGACCGGCGCCCCGCCGTACGCGAGGTTCTTGATCCGCGACCCCACGGCCTGCGCGATGTCGATGTCGTAGGTCAGCGGCGCGTCCAGGCCGGCGATCGCGTCGTAGTTGTAGTCGGGCGTGCCGTTCGGCGCCGTCGGGGTGACGGCGTTGGTGACCTGGGACATCGTGAACGGGCCGGTCCCGGACACCTGCTTGTAGTAGCGGGCGGAGTACTCCAGGTAGTCCCTGACGTCCTTGCCCGAGACCTTCACGCCGAGCAGCGTGTTGTCGTAGATGTAGAGGCCTGCCACGTCGCGGACGGTCACGTCCCCGGCCTTGAACGAGGCGGCCCGGTTGAACGGCGCCGCGATCGCCAGCACCGGCAGCTTCGCGTCGTCGCCGGTCAGCCCCGCCTTGACCGCGTCGGCCTGGACGTAGTTGACGAAGTCGATGATCGCGACGTCCTCGACCACCGCCCGCGCGGCCGGCATCTCCTCCTTGGAGGTGCCGACGACGGAGTTGACGTAGTCGATGACGGTGTCGTGCTGCTTCTGCACCGCGGCCAGGACCTTGTCATCGGCGTCGACGGTGTTGGAGTTCAGCAGCTGCGAGCCGGTCGCGACCAGGGCCCACTTCTGGCGGCCGTGCTTGGTGTAGACCTCGCGCACCACCAGGTCCATCACGGCCACCCGCATGCCCCAGTAGTACGGCTCGCAGAGCAGCACCTGCTGCCCGGTGTGCTTGTTCTGCACGAACCGCTGCGGGATCTCCACGTGCGCGTGGCCGACCAGGACCGCGTCGACGTGCTTGACCTCGGAGGCCACTAGCGAGGCGGCGTTCTCCGGGTAGGGCAGCGCGTCGCCGTACGACGAGGAGGTGTCGGCGCCCGAGTGCGCCGAGACGATGACGATGTCGCAGCCCTTCGCCTTCATCTCCGGCACGAACTTCTTCGCCTGCTCGACCAGGCCGGGGAACTCCATCTTGCCCTCGACGTTGGCCTTGTCCCAGATCGCGATGCCGGGGTTGGTCAGGCCGAGGATGCCGACCTTGAGGGTCCGCCCCATGCCCACGTGGAAGGTCTTGATGACGTAGGGCTGGAAGACCGGGCGCTTCGTGGCCGGGTCGACGGCGTTGGCGCCCAGCAGCGGGAAGTTCAGCTGCGACTCGAAGGTGCGCAGCGTCTCGATCCCGTAGTTGAACTCGTGGTTGCCGAGCGCGGCGGCGTCGTACCCGACGAGGTTCATGCCGTTGGCCATCGGGTGCGTCGCGCCGCCGGTGATCGGGTCGACCTTGGCGTAGTAGTAGGCCAGCGGGGTGCCCTGGATGGTGTCACCGGCGTCGAGGGTGAGGATCGGCTCGCCGTGACGCTCCTTGCGCATCGCCTTGATCAGCGTGGCCGCCTTGGCCAGGCCGACGTCGTTCTGCGCCTTGTCGTCGTACTCCGCGTCCTTGTAGTAGTCCCAGTTGAAGACGTGGCCGTGCAGGTCGGTCGTGCCGAGCACGGTCAGGCGCACGTGCTTGCTGTGCTTGGTGTAGTGCCGGTCGAGGCGACCGCTGCTGACGTCGGCGAGCGCGGGGTTGGCCACGAAGCCGACGGCAGCGAGCGCCGCGCCGCTGGTGAGCACGGAACGACGCGAGGTCATGGGGTTGGTCATGCGGAGTACCTCTCAGGATTCGGACGGGTCGAGCCGAACAGTTGTACCCCGTGATCTGGCCCACGTCTCGCGGACCACGCCGATCTCCTCAGAAGATCACCCGTTCGGGCTCCCCGTGGGGCAACAACGTCAGCCGCCCCAGCGCTCCGCCAGCGTGCGGACCACCGTGAGGTTCCGGTTGGTCGACACCCCGAGGTGCTGCTCGACCTGGGTGTTGGTGAGCGTCGCCCGGTGGTAGTCCGTGGAGATCAGCAGGTGCACGGCGCGCCCGCCGACCCGGGCCACCTGCCCGGCCGAGCTCCGCTCCTCGAGCGCCGCGATCGCCTCTGCGGAGGGCTCCTGCTTGAGCAGGGAGACGTAGTGCCCGCCCCCGCCGCCGTCCCGGTGCTCGTCGGCGAACCGCTTCGCATCCTCGGCGATCGCGCCCAGCTCCTCCGGCGTGAACGCGATCGTCGGCACCGGGAAGCCGCGGTCGGCCAGGTAGGCCTCCTCGAGGACCTCCTCGACGCGTTCGCGGGAGCGCAGCCGGGAGTCCAGGCGGACGTTGCCGGTGTTGATGTAGGTCTCGACCCGCTGCCCGCCGGCGGCCTCGGTGGCCGCCCGGATCGCGTCCTTCGGGAACTTGCGCGTCGCCCCCAGGTTGATCGCCCGCAGGAACGCGATGTAGGTCGCCATCCGCGCATCATGCCGCAGTCGCGCGTGGCCGGCCTCACGTTCCATTTGCATAGGTTTCCGATGTAAAGTGGGGGCATGGCCACCCCGGAGGAGCTCCGCGAGCTGAGCAGCGACCTGGTCGTGCACGCCGTGCGACTGGTCCGCGCCGTACGCCGGGCCCTCGAGCAGCCCGCCGGCATGCGGGTGCTCTCGCTCCTCGACCAGTACGGCGCGCTCGGCGTCACCCAGCTGGCCGCCGCCGACCGCAGCTCCCAGCCGACCATGTCCGGCGCGATCGCCGGACTCGTCGAGCGCGGCTGGGTCGACAAGCAGCCCAACCCGGCCGACGCCCGCAGCAGTGTCGTGACCCTCACCGACGCCGGGCGCGCCGAGCTGCACCGCATCCGCCGGATGAACGGCGAGTTCGTGGCGGCCCGGCTCGCGGCGGCCCCGCACCCGCACAGCCTCGAGGACCTGGCCACGGCGGTCGCCGTGCTCCGCGACGTCCTCGACGCCGGCCCCGAGCCCAACCCCGGGTCCAGCACCGGGGCCAGCCCCGCGTCGAGCCCAGAGTCCAGCCACGAGTCCAGCCCCGGGCCTCTCCCCGGGTCCAGCACCGAGAAGGGAACCCCGTGACCTCCCCCAGCACCACCCACGGATCGGACGGCTCCGCGTCCGCCGGTTCGTTCCTCAACCAGCCGCGCGCGGTGTGGGCCGTGGCCTTCGCCTGCGTGATCGCGTTCATGGGCATCGGCCTGGTCGACCCGATCCTCAAGGAGATCGCGGCCAAGCTCCAGGCGACGCCGAGCCAGGTCTCGCTGCTGTTCACCAGCTACATGGCGATCATGGGCATCGCGATGCTCGTCACCGGCGTGGTGTCCAGTCGGATCGGGCCCAAGCGCACCCTGCTCACCGGGCTGGTGCTGATCATCGTCTTCGCCGGCCTCGCGGGCTCCTCCGGCAGCGTGGGCGCGGTCATCGGCTTCCGCGCGGGCTGGGGCCTCGGCAACGCGCTGTTCGTCGCCACCGCCCTGTCCACGATCGTCAGCGCCTCGAAGGGCTCGGTGGGCCAGGCGATCATCCTCTTCGAGGCGGCGCTCGGCCTGGGCATCGCCTCCGGGCCGCTGATCGGCGGCCTGCTCGGCGAGCAGTCCTGGCGCGGGCCGTTCTTCGGCGTCTCGGTGCTGATGACCATCGCGCTGATCGCCACCACGTTCTTCCTGCCGGCCACCCCGCCGACCGGCCGTCGTACGTCGCTCGCCGACCCGTTCCGCGCGCTGCGCTACCCCGCGCTGCTGCTGCTCGCCCTCGTCGCGGTCTTCTACAACCTCGGCTTCTTCACACTGCTGGCCGCCGGGCCGTTCGCGCTGCCGACCTTCGGCATCATGCAGATCGGGTGGACGTTCTTCGGCTGGGGCGTGCTGCTCGCGGTCACCTCGGTGTGGGTCGCCCCGGTGCTGCAGCGCTGGTTCGGCACGCTGCCGACGCTGACGACGGTGCTCGCGCTGTTCGCCGTGGACCTCGGGGTGATGGCGGTCTTCGCCGAGCACGAGCCCGTGGTGACGGTGGGCATCATCGTCGCCGGCGCCTTCATCGGCATCAACAACACCCTGGTCACCGAGGCGGTCATGGGCGCCGCCCCGGTCGAGCGCCCGGTCGCGTCCGCGGCGTACTCGTTCGTGCGGTTCACCGGCGGCGCCATCGGCCCGTTCGTCGCGCTGAAGCTCGGCGAGCGCATCGACGTGCACGCCCCGTTCTGGTTCGGCGCGATCGCGGTGGCCGTCGGGGTGGTCGTCGTAGCCGCCGGCTCCCGCACCATCCGCACCGCGCTGCACGGCGGCGCGCCGGCCCCGCACAGCCGGGACGAGGCGGAGGCCGAGCTGGTCGGCGACATCGGCTGAGACATGTAACGCCCGGTTAGGTGGTCCAGGGCGCCGGTGGAACGGCGCACCTGAGCCCCTAACCGGGCGTTACATGTTTTCCGGCCGACCTCAGAGGTTGCCGCGCTTCTCCTGCTCGCGCTCGATCGCCTCGAAGAGCGCCTTGAAGTTGCCCTTGCCGAAGCCCAGCGAGCCGTGCCGCTCGATCAGCTCGAAGAACACCGTCGGGCGGTCACCGATCGGCTTGGTGAAGATCTGCAGCAGGTAGCCGTCCTCGTCGCGGTCCACCAGGATCCCGCGCTGCTGGAGCTGCTCGATCGGCACCCGCACCTCACCGATCCGGGCACGCAGCTCGGGGTCCTCGTAGTAGGAGTCCGGGGTGTCGAGGAACTCCACGCCGTTGTCGCGCAGCGCGTCGACGGTGGCGATGATGTCGCCGGTGGCCAGCGCGAGGTGCTGGGCGCCGGCGCCGCGGTAGAACTCGATGTACTCGTCGATCTGCGACTTGCGCTTGCCGGGGGCCGGCTCGTTCAGGGGGAACTTCACCCGGTGGTTGCCGTTCGCGACCACCTTCGACATCAGCGCCGAGTAGTCGGTGGCGATGTCCTCACCGATGAACTCCGCCATGTTCACGAAGCCCATCACCCGGTTGTAGAACTCGACCCACTCGTCCATGTGGCCCAGCTCGACGTTGCCGACCACGTGGTCGAGGGCCTGGAAGAGCCGCTTGGGCTGGCCGGCGGGCTTCTTGAAGGTGCTCGCGGCCGCGTCGTAGCCGGGCAGGTACGGGCCCTCGTAGCGGCTGCGGTCGACCAGCGTGTGCACGGTCTCGCCGTACGCCGCGATCGCCGCGATCCGCACCGTGCCGTGCTCGTCGGTCACGTCCTCGGGCTCGCGCACGACCCGCGCGCCGGCCTTGCGGGCCTGCGCGACGCACCGGTCGACGTCGGGCACCTCGAGGGAGATGTCGATGACGCCGTCGCCGTGCCTGCGGTGGTGCTCGACCAGCGCGCTGTCGGGGTCGACGGCGCCGTTGAGGACGAAGCGGATCGAGCCGGAGCGCAGCACGTAGGACTTGTGGTCGCGGTTGCCGTTCTCGGGGCCCGAGTAGGCCTCGAGCTCCATGCCCCACGCCGACTGGTAGTAGTGCGCGGCCTGGGTGGCGTTGCCGACCACGAACACGATCGCGTCCCAGCCGGTGACCGGGAAGACGTCGCCGTCCTCGTCGTACTCCACGAGGCCGACCAGCTGCTGCAGCTGGTCGAGGGTCAGGTCGGCGCGGAGCTCGTCGACGGTGAGCGCCCCGCCGGTGGAGGCCTGGTCGGTGGTTGAGCCTGTCGAAACCGTGGAAGTCATGGGGCCAGACTGTCGGGCTGCGACATACTGTGCAACAGTACGACGTTCTCCTGTACAACTTGACCATTCCGGGAGCGATGATGGACGAGCTCGACCGCAGATTGATCGATCTGTTCGCGCACGAGCCGCGGATCGGTGTGCTCGAGGCGTCCCGACGGCTCGCCGTCGCCCGCGGCACCGTGCAGGCGCGGCTGGACAAGCTCGTCGACCACGGCGTCATCACCGGCTGGGGTCCCGACCTCGCCCCGGAGGCGCTCGGCTACCCGGTCACCGCGTTCCTGACCCTGGAGATCCGCCAGGACGCCAGCGAGCACGGCGGCCACGACGCGGTCAGCCGGCACCTCGCCGCGATCCCCGAGGTGCTCGAGGCGCACACGATCACCGGCGCCGGCGACATGTGGGCCCGGGTGGTGGCCCGCTCCAACACCGACCTGCAGCGTGTCATCGACCGGGTGCTCGCCGACCCCGCGATCGTGCGCAGCTCCACCGTGATCGCCCTCGCCACCCAGGTCCCCTACCGCGTCCTCCCGCTCGCCCACGAGGCCGCCGACCGTTGAGTTAGGCCCCCCGCCGCGTTGAGTTGGGCCCCCCGCCGCGTTGAGTTGGGCCCCCCCGCCGCGTTGAGTTGGGCCCCGCGCCGCGTTCAGTCGGGCCCCCCGCCGCGTTGAGTCGGGCCCCACGCCGCAGCAGGCCCGGGTCACCGGACGGCGGCGGCGACCTCGGCGGCCGCGGCGGCGACGACCGGGCCGATCGCCTCCACGTCCAGCGGACCCAGGGTGACGATGCCGACGCTGGCGTCGAGCCCCTCGACGCCGCGGACCGGCGCGGCGAGGCCGCGCGCGCCGGGCTGGAGCTCGCCCTCGGTGATCTCGTAGGGGTGCGCCGGGTCGCGCGGGGCGCGGCCGAGCAGGATCGCCTTGCCGGCGGCCCCCTGCCGGAGCGGGTGGCGCGAGCCGATCCGGTAGCTCACGTGGAAGTCGGTCCAGGACGGCTCGACCACCGCCAGCGCGAGGGCCTCCTCCCCGTCCGCGACGGTCAGGTGCGCGGTGCAGCCGACCTGCTCGGCGAGCCGGCGCAGCACGGGTACGGCGAGGTCGCGCAGCACCGGCTGCACCGCCGAGGCCAGGTGCAGCACGCCGAGCCCGACGTGCAGCCGCCCCCGGGCGTCCTTGCGCACCAGGGCGTGCTGCTCGAGGGTGCTCACCAGCCGGTAGACCACGGTCCGGTTCACCTGCAGCCGGACCGAGAGCTCGGTGACCGTCAGACCCCCCGGCGCAGAGGCGAGCACGTCGAGGACGCGCAACCCGCGGTCGAGGGTCTGGGAGGTCTCGGCCGGCATGGCCAGAGTGTAGGGCCGCCGGTCAGGAGGACTTCCGCATCGCCCACTCGCGGATCCGGTCGATGCGGGCGTGCAGCTGCTCCGCGGTCGCCACCGCCGCCGCGGGCCCGCCGCACTCCTTGCGCAACGCGGCGTGGGTGATGCCGTGCGCCTGGCCGGTCCGGTGGTGCCAGGCGGCGACCAGGCCGTTGAGCTCCCGGCGCAGCACCGCGAGCTGCTCGTGGGTCGACACCTGGGCCACCGAGTCACCCCGGTCCCCCGCGTCGTCCCGGCCGGCTCGGTCGGCGGCGTCCCGCTTCTGCTTGCGGGCGCGCTCGCTCTGCCGCGAGTGCAGCAGCTCGCGCACCTGGTCGGGCTCCAGCAGGCCGGGGATGCCGAGGAAGTCCATCTCCTCCTCCGACCCCACGTGCACCTCGCCGGAGTGGCCGAACTCGCCGCCGTCGTAGAGCACCCGGTCGAAGGTGGCCTGCGACCCGAGCGCCTCGAAGCTGAGCTCGAGCTCCGCGGAGGCCTGCTCGGAGGCGTTGGCCTGCGCCATCAGGGCGTCCTCGGCCGCGAAGATGTCGCCCTCGTCGGTGACCTTGCGGCCCAGCACGTGGTCGCGCTGCACCTCCATCTCCGAGGCGTGCCCGAGCAGGTTCGGCACCGACGGCAGGAACACCGACGCGGTCTCGCCGCGTTTGCGGGCCCGCACGAAGCGGCCGACGGCCTGGGCGAAGAACAACGGGGTGGAGTACGTCGTGGCGTAGACGCCGACGGCCAGCCGCGGCACGTCGACCCCCTCGGAGACCATCCGGACCGCGACCATCCACCGGTCGGTGTTCTCGCCGAACGCCGCGATCTTCTTCGACGAGGCCTTCTCGTCCGAGAGCACCACCGTGGGCGCCTCGCCGGCGATTTCGCGCAGCAGCTTGGCGTAGGCCCGTGCGGACTCCTGGTCCGAGGCGATCACCAGGCCGCCGGCGTCCGGCACGTGCCGACGTACCTCCGAGAGCCGTTTGTCGGCGGCGGCGAGCACCGAGGGCATCCACGAGCCCTTGGGGTCCAGCGCGGTGCGCAGCGCCTGCGCGGTCATGTCCTTGGTCAGCGGCTCCCCCAGCCGGGCCGCGATCTCGTCGCCGGCCCGGGTGCGCCACTGCATCTCGCCGGAGTACGCCATGAACAGCACCGGCCGCACGACGTGGTCGGCCAGCGCGTGCGCGTAGCCGTAGGCGTAGTCGGCCACCGACCGCGGGATGCCGTCCTCGCCGGGAGCGTAGGTGACGAACGGGATCGGGTTGATGTCGGAGCGGAACGGCGTGCCGGTCAGGGCCAGGCGGCGGGCGGCCGGCTCGAACGCCTCGCGGACCCCGTCGCCCCACGACAGCGCGTCACCGGCGTGGTGCACCTCGTCGAGGATCACCAGGGTCTTGAATCGCTCGGTGCGGATCCGCATCGCCAGCGGGTTGACCGCGACGCCGGCGTAGGTGACCGCGATCCCGACGTAGTCCTGCGAGGTCCGGCCCTTGCCGGCGGAGTACGTCGGGTCGACCGGGATCCCGGCCCGCGCCGCGGCGTCGGCCCACTGCACCTTCAGGTGCTCGGTGGGCGCGACGATGGTCACCCGGTCGATCAGCCGCCGGCCGAGCAGCTCGGCGGCGACCGTGAGCGCGAAGGTCGTCTTGCCCGCGCCGGGCGTCGCCACCGCGAGGAAGTCCCGCGGCAGGTCGGCGAAGTACTTGTGCATCGCCGCGGTCTGCCAGGCGCGCAGCGACGGCGCCGTCCCCCACGCCGCCCGGTCGGGATAGGCGGGCGGGAGGGCCGGGTCGATGTCGAGGTCGAGCCGGGAGTCGGTCGGGTCGTGGCGGGCGGGGTCCTGGGCGGGCCGTCCCGTCACTCGTCGCCCCCGCCCGAGTCGCGCATCGACTCCCAGACCTCTTTGCACTCCGGGCAGACCGGGAACTTCTCCGGAGCCCGGCTCGGGACCCACACCTTGCCGCACAGGGCGACGACGGGGGTGCCCATCACCATGGCCTCGGTCAGCTTGTCCTTGTCGACGTAGTGCGAGAAGCGCTCGTGGTCGCCCTCGTCGGTCGGGACGGTCCGCCGGTCCTCACGGATGTCCGTGTCGGTCGAGAATCCGATGGTGGTCACGAGGGTCGAGTCTAGGTGACGAGGCGACGATCCAGCGGATCGCGCAGGTCAGTTCAGGTCCGGGTCGACCGGGCGGGTGGAGTGCCACGCCAGCTCCCCGGGCTGACGCCGCAGCACCGCGCGCCACAGGTCGCCGGCGTCGGTGCGGAACACGTCGCCGGGCACCGACGGCACGACGTACCAGCTGCCCTCCTCGATCTCGGAGGCGAGCTGGCTGGCCCCCCACCCGGCGTACCCCGCGAAGATCCGCACGCCCGCCAGGCTGCCGTCGATCAGCTCCACGGGCGTGTCGAGGTCGACCAGGCCGAGATGCCCGGCGACCTCGCGGAAGCCGACCGGCACGTCATCGGGGGCGCTGAGCACGCCGACGGCGAGCGCACCCTCGGTGCTGACCGGGCCGCCGTGGAAGAGCACCTCCGGCTCGGCGACCACCTCGCCCCAGCCCTCGAGGACGTCGGAGACCAGCACTGGAGAGGGCCGGTTGAGCACCACGCCGAGCGCCCCGTCCTCGTCGGCGTCGAGCAGCAGGATCACGGTGTGGGCGAAGTTGGGGTCGAGCAGGGCAGGCGTCGCCACGAGCAGCACGCCCGCCTCCACCTCGATCACGGTTCCATCATCGCGCGCCCGGCCCGTGTTGGCATCACCCCGGTGGAGGGCTCGCCGAGGTGCGCAGACGGGCGGGGCTCAGGCCGCGAGCGCGGCCCGGAGCCGGCTGAGCAGGCCCGGGGCCGGGTCGGCGCGGTGGCCGGTCACCGGTCCCCGCGGGTACGACGCCCGGGCCGCCTCCTCGATCCGCTCCCCCACCCGGACCGCGGCCGCGTCCGCGCTGCTGGCGCGGCCGGCCATCGAGGCGAGCAGGACCCGCTCCTTGCGCGCGGACCTGGCCAGCATCTCGGCCATGGCGGCGTCGACGGGCTCGGCGCGGTAGTGGTCGATCACCGCCCGCAGCCCGGGCAGCTCGCGGGCGGTCGTCCGCCACGCGGCGACCACGCCGCGCTCGAGGTCCATCGGCTGCTCCATCAGCTCGCGCTCGATGCGACCCGCCAGGCGGGCGTGCCAGCGCAGCTGCAGCGCCGCGAGCAGCGCCGTCTCGTCCCCGAAGGTCTCGGCCACTCCGTCGAGGTCCATCGGGAGCAGTCCGTCCCGGCGCTGGTCGACGGTGGCGAGGACGGCGCGGAGGATCTCTCCGCGCCGGTGGAAGGACTTCCAGGTCATGGGGGCTCCTTGCTTCGAGCTCGTGCATACCGACGGTATGTACATACCCACGGTACGGAGACATACTCCCGGTATTCAACCTGGTCGGCGGTGACGTCACTCACCCCGGCGCCCGGGCGGTATCTAGACTGCGCGGATGACGAAGTCCTCGGTCTCCCGGCTGGTGCCCAAGGTCCCGCACGTGCCCGGGGCGAGCCGGCGGCAGGAGTACTCCGCCTCCACCAAGCGCGCGCTGGTCGACGTGGCCGAGGAGCTGTTCACCACCAACGGCTACGCCGCGACCTCGCTGGACGCGGTCGTCGCGGGCGCCCGGGTGACCAAGGGCGCGCTCTACCACCACTTCAGCGGCAAGCAGGCGCTGTTCGAGGCCGTCTTCGAGCGCACCGAGGCCGACGCGTCCCGCACCATCCAGGAGTCGCTGCGCGGCCACCGGGACCCGTGGGAGAAGGCGCGCGCCGGGCTGCGGGCCTTCCTCGGCGTCGTGCAGGAGCCGCGCTACCGCCGGATCGTGATCCAGGAGGGGCCCTCGGTGCTCGGCTACGAGCGCTACCGCGAGCAGGAGGAGCGCTCGACCTTCGCCAACGTCCTCGACATCGTCGAGGGAGTCCTGAGCGCGAGCACCTGGGACCTCGACGACGCGATGGTGCAGACCTTCGCCCGGATCTTCTTCGGGGCGATGTCCTCGGCGGGCGAGTCGGTCTCCAGCGCCGACGACCCCGTGGCCGCGGCCGCGCGGGTCGAGACCGCGATCGGGGTGATCCTCGCCGGGTTCCGCGAGCTGGTGGACCACGGCGCCGCGCTGCCCACCAGCCCCTGACCACGGGGTCCCTACGACGGGGTCACGGCAACGGGGTCACTTCTTGAAGGTGACGTTCCCGCCCTGCGCGGGGACCAGCTCGATCCAGGTGTGCCCGGCCGGGACGGTGAGCTTGCCGCCCTTGGTCGAGAGCTGCAGCGGGCTGTCCAGCTTGTCCTTCGACCAGGTGCCGCGAACCATCCGGCCGCCGTGGAAGAGCATCGCGGCGCCCTTGCCGACGAGCTTGGTCTCGGGGACGTGGTTGCCGGCCGGGTCGAGGTAGCCCGCGTCGCCCTCCTGGACCCGCAGCACCAGCACGGTGTCGGCCGGGAACTCGTCGCCGTCCGCGGCGTAGGTGTTCTCGTTGATGTAGCCGCCTCCGCGGTAGACCCAGTCGGTGGTGTGCCCGCCGGAGAACTGCGCGGCCATGGTCTTGGCGGCGACGCCCTTGGGCAGGTCCTTCTCGTCGCCCCAGGGCAGGTAGTCGGCGGGCCGCTTGTCGCCCTGCTTGATCGTGGAGGCGACCTCGCTCAGGTTCGCGAAGAGGTTGTACGGCGCTGGCCGGCTGTTGTCACGCGCGAACCCCTTGGTGCCCTCGCCGAAGAAGCGGATGCCCGCGTTCTTGATCAGCGCGATCGTCCGCGGCGCGGCGCCACTGGTGACGACGTCGGCGTCCACCGGAGAGACGATGCCGACGTCGCTGGCGCGCATCGAACGGACCGGCCCCACGGTGCCGGGGATCTGCGAGTAGTAGAACGCCGCCAGCCGGGTCAGGCCGCCCTCGACGAGCTCCTCGACGACCATGTCGGCCTTGCCGAGGCCGATCTGCGGGGCGCTGGACGCGGTGTTGTCCATCTTCGCCACCAGCACCGGGTGGTCCTGCGAGGCGCTCTGGTCGCCGGAGACCGGCAACCCGGTCAGCGGCCAGGTGGCGTCCAGCGTGGCGCCGCCGGCGACCTTCTGCGCGGCGGGCGAGGAGCTCTCGGAGGACGGGCTCCCGTCGTCACCGCCTCCACAGCCGGCGAGCAGCAGGCTCGCGCTGACCAGGACGGCGAGGGGCAGGGGGGCACGGCGCACGGGGCGAGCTCCGTTTCGTGTGAGTGATCCAGTCGACTTCCAGTCTGCCGCGCGGGCGCGCCCCCCGGAGGAGGCGCGCCCGCGGCGGACGGCAGACCGGCTGGAAGGTAGCAGCCGCTCCCGGCTCAGCGGCCCCGCAGGGTGCCCGCGAACCAGCTGTTGGTCCAGGGGACGGCCCGCTGCACGCGCTCGCCGGGGCGCGGCGCTTGCAGCATCACGGCGTGCCCGTTCGCCCAGTGCAGGAAGATCGCGACGTGGTAGACGCCACTTCCGTTGCTGAAGAACAAGAAGTCCCCGCTCTTCATCTGGCTGCGCGGGATGTGCCGCGCGACGCCGGACTGCTCGGCCGCGGTCCGCGGCACGGAGAGGCCGGCGTGGCGGTAGCTGTAGTAGACCAGCCCGGAGCAGTCGAAGGCGTGCGGGCCGGCGGCGCCCCACTTGTACGGCGCACCCACGTGCTGCAGCGCGATGTTGCGGGCGTGCAGGATCTTGGTGGGCTGGCCGGCGGCGTGGTGCGACGCGTGCTGGCTGTGGTGATGCGCGTGATGCGCGTGGTGGTGGCCATGGTGGCGGTGGTGGTGGCCGTGGTGGTGGCTCGCTGCGTTGGCCGCGGGGGCGGTGGCTGCGTCGGTGGTGACCGCGGCGGTGAGCACGCTGGCGAGGATGGCGGGCAGCGCGAGGAGGGCGCGCAGGCGTACGGACATGGTCGGGCCTTTCCCACGCCTGTGAGGTGAGCTGTCGGGTTGGAGGTGGAAAGGTCCTCCGCCGGGCCTGCCCGAGAAAGTCGGCGCCGGCTTCACCCCGAGCCGCACCTGGGTGCGGCATCGAACTGTGGGTCCCCCACTCCTGCCCTGGTGCGATCAGGGGGTCGAGGGCCGGGCGGGCAGGACTCGGCGTACCCGGCCTCGGTCGCGAATGGCGACGAGGCAAACTAGGCAGAAGCGGAGCCGCGGGAAAAGCGCCGCTCCCCCGTCTGGGGGACGAAAGTCCCGATCAGGGGGACTTCCGTCCCCCACATGGGGGTCGGACGGGGGCCGACCGGGTGGTCAGACGCTATGACGTGACCGCCTCGGGGTGAGGGGGTTGCAGGCCGGGGCCTCTCACATGCATGTACGTGGGTTGTCGGGCAGGAGCGGCCTGCTCGACCTATCCACAGGCATAGGAGGCCCCGGTGTTCACTGAGCGTACGAGTGTGGGACTGGATGTGCACGCCCGATCAATCTCTGCTGCGGCGATCGACACCACGACCGGAGAGTTCTTCAAGGAGCGGCTGGTCCCGTCCAACGAGGTCGTCATTGACTGGCTGCGGGGACTGCCGGGTCCGGTGGCGGTGGCCTACGAGGCCGGTCCAACTGGTTTCGGATTGGTCCGTGCCCTAGACGCAGTTGGGATCCGCTGCCAGGTCGCGGCGCCCTCGAAGCTGAACCGACCCGCCGGTGAGCGGGTCAAGACCGATGCCCGCGACGCGGTGCTGCTGGCGCGGTTGCTGCGCAACGATGACCTGACCCCGATCCGGATCCCGACCGTGACCGAGGAGGCCGCCCGCGATCTGGTCCGGGCCCGCGAGGATGTCCGTGG
This sequence comes from Nocardioides panaciterrulae, assembly GCF_013409645.1. Classification (NCBI taxonomy): domain Bacteria; kingdom Bacillati; phylum Actinomycetota; class Actinomycetes; order Propionibacteriales; family Nocardioidaceae; genus Nocardioides; species Nocardioides panaciterrulae. Next base: position 2,959,062 of record NZ_JACCBG010000001.1, read on the forward strand.
CGACCTGATGCGGGCCCGGCACCGGGTCTCGAAGCTGCTCCTGCGACACGGTCACGTCTACTACGGCGGCGCGGCCTGGACCGGCAAACACCACGCCTGGCTGCACCGGATCCGGTTCGACCTGGCCGGCACTCAGGCCGCCTACGAAGCCGAGCTCGAAGCCGTCGAGTTCGCCCTGACTCGCCGCGACCGGCTCGACAAGGCGATCGCCGCGATGGCCGCTGACAGTGAGTTCGCCGCGGTGACCAGACGTCTGTGCTGCCTGCGCGGGATCTCGACCCTGACCGGGTTCGCGCTCGCTGTCGAGCTCGGCGACTGGCACCGGTTCACCGGCTCGAGCATCGGCACCTATCTCGGGCTCGTGCCCTCCGAGCAGTCCTCGGGCGGCTCACGCCGACTTGGTGCGATCACCAAGACCGGCAACAGCCACGCCCGGCGACTCCTGATCGAAGCAGCCTGGCACCACAAGCCCCGCTATGTCGTCGGCGCCGTCCTACGCTCGCGCTGGGAGCAGGCCCCCGAAGCCGCCCGGATCCGCGCCCACACCGGCAACCAACGCCTCCACGACCGGTGGACCGGCTACGCCCGCCGCCACAAGAAGCACACCGTCGCCAACACCGCCATCGCTCGCGAGCTCGCTGGCTGGTGTTGGTCTTTGGCCACCTTGGACTAGGCCCGACCCCCCATGACCTTGGCCGGTCGACGAACCTGACGAAGCAGCGCGAGGAGACCACCCGCGATTCGGCTGTGAGCCACGAGCCACGCTCGTGACGCTCGACCTCAGACCCGCGGAACGCTCCTGCCGAACATCGTCCTGCGGTAACCAACCCGCGCATATCAGCATTGACCGCGCGTCGTACACGAACACGCTGCGACAGGTGACCTGACCGGACCAAGACGAGGCGCCGCCGACACAACCAGTGCCGAACGGCGCCTCACCATGCCCTTGACAGCCAGGGCCTACATATCAGCCGAGCTTGGCGCCGCCGTCCACGTAGAGCGTCTGGCCGGTGATGTAGGAGGCCTCGTCGCTGCACAGGAACGCCGCGGCGGCGGCGATGTCCTCAGGTGCGCCGACCCGCTTGACCGGGTTCGCCTCGGCGTTGAGGCGGCGGAACTCCTCGACGTCCATCTTCAGCCGGGCGGCGGTGGCGTCGGTCATCTCGGTGGCGATGAAGCCGGGGGCGATCGCGTTGGCGTTGATGCCGAACGGGCCGAGCTCGAGGCCCAGGGTGCGGGTGAAGCCCTGGATCCCCATCTTGGCGGCCGAGTAGTTGGCCTGACCGCGGTTGCCGAGCGCGGAGACGCTGGAGAGGTTGAGGATCTTGCCGTACTTCTGCGCCACGAAGACCTTCTGCGCCGCCCGGGTCATCAGGAAGGCGCCCCGCAGGTGCACGTTCATGACCAGGTCCCAGTCCTCCTCGGTCATCTTGAACAGCAGGTTGTCGCGGGTGATGCCGGCGTTGTTGACCAGCACGTGCAGGCCGCCGAGCTCCTCGACCACGCGCGCCACGGCGGCGTCCGCGGAGCCGGCGTCGCTGACGTCACAGCCGACGCCGACGGCCTTCGCACCCTCGACCAGCGGCAGCCGCCCGGCGGCCTCGGCCGCGGCGGACTCGTCGAGGTCGATGACGGCGACCGAGGCACCCTCCTCGGCGAACCGGCTGGCGGTCCCGAACCCGATGCCGCGGGCGGCTCCGGTGACCAGTGCGACACGTCCGTCGTAACGACCCATGGGTGCTCCTCGTCCGGTGAGCGGCCGGCTCTCGGTGGCCGAGCCTGCCCGCACACCCTAGGGGGTCGTGATCAGTACGACGAGGCGGGCCGCTCGCCGTAGGCGAGCACCCGGCCGAAGTCGGCGTGCCGCCCCAGCCTCACGATCGGCTGCTCCTCGTGGCTGGCCGGGTCGAAGCGGGCCAGCACCGCGCGCGGCGTCGCGCCGTCGCAGCTGGCCGCGTGCTCGATGACCAGCCGGTCGTCCTCGGCACCGATGAGCAGCACGTTGCCGACCGCGTGCGGCACCCGCACCTCGGCCACCGAGCCGTCGTCTCGCTGGCGGGCGAGGAAGAGGTAGCCGCAGGGGCCGGACGCCTGCAGATAGAGGCCACTGGCCACCCGGCGGGCGTCGAGGTCGCCGAGGTCGGCGCTGTCGCGTCCGTGCGGACGGGTCAACGCGGTGACCGACCCGGTGGTCAGGTCGACCAGCGAGAGGGTGAGGGTCGAGCGGTGCGCACACTGCACCTCCACCGTCGAGGTGTCCCACCAGCGCACCGGCGTGCAGTGGGCGCCGGTCGCGATCCGCTTCTGCAGCTCGCCGTTGCGGTCGAGCACGCGCAGGCCGTGGCCCCGCCAGCTCGTCGTACCCGTGACCAGGGACAGGTGGTCCGGCGAGGGCAGCACCGGCCCGTCCACCCGGGCCGCCAGCCTGGTCCGCTGCCCGTCCTGCGGCAGCCGCCACAGCGGCGCGCCGCGGTCCCCGCCCTTGCTGTAGCCGGTGAGCAGCAGGCCGCCGTCGCCGTCGAGCAGTGCCGAGGCGACCGAGTCGCCGAGCGACACGTTGCGCACGACGCGGGTGCCGACGTCGACGACCAGGGCGTGCTGGGACTTCAGGCCGGGGTTGGTCACCAGCAGCGCGGTGCGGCCGTCGGCGGACCAGTCGGCGATCAGGAACGCGCCCCTCCCGTGCGGCCCGAGGTCCCGCGCGTAGACGCCGGTGCGCTCCCCCGCCGGGCTGACCAGCTCCAGGCGCTGACGTCGCGCCTCGAGCTCGCCGTACCGGTTGCGCCGGCCGTGCTCGACCACGGTGAGGAACCACCCGGAGCCCGGCGTGGGCACCGCGCGCGCGGTGGCGGCGCCCCGGGCGGTCGCGGGGCTGCCCCCCGGGGTCGCGGCGGCGGCCCATCCGCCGGCGGCGAGGGCGATGACGGTCGTGGCGGCGAGCAGGGTGCGCGCGGCGAGTCGCAGGGGCACGGGTCCTCCGGGAGGTCGAGGGGTTCTCTGGGGAGACGCCCGGCGGCGTCCCGGGGTTGCGAACCCGGTCAGGACTTCTCCAGCGCCGCCCGGATCCGACCGGCGTACGCCGCGCGCTCCTCGTCGTCGGCGTACTTGTGCCGGGGCCAGAAGAAGCCGCGCAGCCCGTCGCCCTTCGTGCGCGGCACGACATGCAGGTGCAGGTGCGGCACGGACTGGCTGACGGTGTTGTTCATCGCCACGAACGAGCCCTGGGCGCCGAGCCCCTCGACCATCGCCGTCGCGAGCCGCTGCCCGGCGGCGAGGAACGGGTCGCGCAGCCGGGCCGGGAGCTCCGGCAGGGTGACGACGTGCTCGCGGGGCACGAGCAGCACGTGCCCCTTGAAGACCGGTCGCTGGTCGAGGAAGCCGACCAGGTCCGGGGTCTCGAGCACCTTCTCGGCGGCCACCTCACCGGCCGCGATCGCGCAGAAGACGCAGTCGCCGGTGCTCATCGCCGCCCGCCCGTCACTCGCAGACCCCACGGCAGCCGGCCGGCCGGGCGGCGTAGCGGCCGTTGCCGGCCGGCGCGTCGAAGTGCTGGGTGTCGCCGAGGCCGTAGGTCCAGCGCAGGCCGTGCCGGGCCATGATCTGCACCACCTGGTGGCGACTGGAGCGCCAGGCGACCCGCGGGTGCGAGTGCGACTGCCACCAGGTGTCGGGCACGATGCCGCGGGCCGAGCGGTAGGGGTTCTCCCAGGTGTTGAGGTCCAGGGCGCGCCCCCAGGCGTGCGGGGAGCGGACCCCGGGCCGGTTGACGACCTCGCGGCAGTTGAACACGGAGGTGTTGCCCGCGGCCATCGACCGGAAGTCGTCGGCCCCGTGGACCCGCTGCGACCAGCCGAAGCGGTCCTCGCGATACATCGAGCGGATCGGCAGCCGGTCGTCGTACATCTCGGCCAGCGCGCCCGCGATCCGCCCCGCCGCGTCGGCGTTGGCGACCAGCTCGCCCCGGCGGCGATAGCCCCGGAAGTCCCAGTAGTTCATCCGGACCAGGCGCAGCGAGGCGCGGCCGACCGGACAGCCGGGGTGCCAGGTCCGGCCCACCATCTGGCGCCACACCGCGGCGGGGATCCGCGTGGTCACGACGTGCGCGCCCGCGCCCTTCGCGTGCGGCTGCGTGGGCACGTGCACGCGGGGCCGCGGCGCCCGGCCGGGCAGCGCCACCGGTCGCCCGGGCGGCAGGTTGTCGACGGCGTGCACGGGGCTGCGGCCGGCGCGGACCCAGTCCAGCCGGGGCGCGGTCGCTCGCCACTGGGTGTCGGTGCGCGGCCGCGCCGAGAACGTCGCCTGCCCGCGGTCGTCGGTGGCGACGTCGAGCACGTGCTTCCAGGCGCCGCCGGCCTTGCGGCGGTAGACGGCCACCGGCCCGCTCACCGGCGTGCCGTCGCCGGCGGTCCAGCGCACCTGCAGGCTCACCCGGTCCTCGTCGACGACCGAGTCGGGTCCGGTGAGCCGCACCCGGCTGTCGCGGCGCTGCAGGGCGACCTGCACGGGGCCGGTCTCGGCCGGCGCGTGCCCCGGGTCCCCGGCGTACGACGCCCGGAACACGTTGTCCTCCTTGCGGCGGGCCAGCGTCGCCTCGACCTCGGCGTGGCCGGCCTCGTCGGTGACGACCGGGCCGAGCGTCGCCCAGGCGCCGTCGGTGCGCCGCTCGACCACGACCTGCGCGCCGGCCACCGGGGCCTCGTCGCCGGACTGCACCAGGTCGACCTGCAGCGGCACGGCCTGGTCGGCGTGCGCCGGCTCCCCGGCGAGCGTGAGCGTGGTCGGGGGCGGCTCCTCGGCCCGGGCCGGCAGGCCGGTGCCGACCAGCCCGGTGCCGACGAGCGTGCTGGCGAGGACGGTGAGGACCGCGAGGAGGCTGGTGAGGGTGCGTGACCCGAGTCGCATGGGGCGATTGTGCCCGAGCCCGGACGCGCCGGCCGCCACTTCCCCGACCCGGGCGAGCCGGTCGCCTACGCTGCCGGACCATGCGCGTCCTGGTCTCCGGGGGTGCCGGCTATATCGGCTCCCACACCGTCCTGCCCCTGCTCGAGGCCGGTCACGAGGTGCTGGTCGTCGACGACTTCTCGATGAGCAAGCCCACCGTGGTCAACCGCGTGGAGGAGCTGTCCGGCGTGCACGTGCCGGTGCACGCGCTCGACCTGACCGACACCGAGAAGACCGACCACCTGTTCGCCACCGAGCGGATCGACGCGGTCGTGCACTTCGCCGGGTTCAAGGCGGTCGGGGAGAGCGTCGAGAAGCCGCTGGACTACTACACCAACAACCTCGACACCACGTTCTCGTTGCTGCGGGCGATGCGACGCCACGGCGTGCGCCGGCTGGTCTTCTCCTCCTCGGCGACGGTGTACGGCGACGCGCCGGTGCCGTACCGCGAGGACCACGAGCCGCTGGTCGCCGCCAACCCCTACGGCCGCACCAAGGTGATGATCGAGCACGTGCTCACCGACGTCGCGCGGGCCGGGGACCTGCGGGTCGCGCTGCTGCGCTACTTCAACCCGGTCGGGGCGCACCCGTCCGGGCGGATGGGCGAGGACCCGCAGGGCATCCCGAACAACCTGGTGCCGTTCCTCGCCCAGGTCGCGGTGGGGCGCCGGGAGAAGCTGTCGGTCTTCGGTGACGACTACCCCACCGCGGACGGCACCTGCGAGCGCGACTACATCCACGTCCAGGACCTCGCGGCGGGGCACGTCGCCGCGCTGGAGCACCTCGACGCCATGGCCACCCCGGTGCGGGCCTACAACCTCGGCAGCGGCCGGGGTACCAGCGTGCTCGAGGTGCTGCACGCGTTCGAGCGGGCCGTCGGGCGTCCGATCCCGCACGAGATCGTGGGCCGCCGGGCCGGCGACCTCCCGGCGTACTGGGCCGACCCGTCCCGGGCCGCGGAGGAGCTCGGCTGGCGCACCGAGCGCGGCATCGACGACATGTGCGCCGACGTGTGGCGCTGGCAGTCGGCCAACCCCGAGGGCTACCCCGTCGGCTGACGCCCCAGCCGGTGGTCGGCCCGTGGTCGTTGGGTCGTCGGCCGATGGTCGGTCCGCTCAGGCGGACTGGGCGGCCCGGATCTCCTCGGCGAGCTCGTCGGCGCGGACGTCGGCCATCTTCGAGACCATCCGGTTGGCGGCCTTGATGTTCGCGGCCACCTGGTCGGCGAGGTTGGTCTCGTAGACCACGATCAGCCCGGCCTGGCCGGCGTCCAAAGTCTCCCCGAGGTCCTTGAGGTCCGCGCGGGACATGCCGCCCGTCGCGTGCCCGACCACCGCGCCGATCGCGGCGCCACCCGCGCCCGCACCGGCGATCCCGATGCCGACCGGCGGGAAGATCGCCGCCGCGACCCCGACGGCCAGGCCCCAGCCGAGGCCCTTGGCGGCGCCGTGGCGGGTGGGCTGCTCGTGCTTCTTGACGATGCGGATCTTGCCGTCCTCGCCCTTGGCGATCACCGAGGCGTCGAAGTCGTTGGACGTCTTGATCTCGCGGTAGAGCGCCTTGACGTTCTCGTAGTCCTGCACCGCGGAGTCGACGTCGTCGTACGCCGCCGCGATCACGTAGAGCGTGTCCTTCTCCTGCTTGGCCATGGGGAGTCCTCCTGGGGCTGTCGCCGTCCCGACCCACGGTCGTCGCGGCGCCTCCGGCCGGCATCGCCCGTGGCGGATGACCCCCGACGATCCGCCCCGGCCGTGCAGGGTGCGCCGGGCGCCCCTCGCGTGTCGGTTGTCCCGGTCGCCGGTCCGGGGTGGTGGACGAACGTTCGTCCACCCCGGAAGGGGTTCTCCCGGCTCGACGGTCCGGCCGGGGCCTGATCCAACCGCTGCCGCGACGCCGCACCGGGGCCGGCGCCTTCCACCAGCACGCCCCACGAGCCCCAGCCGTCCTTCGCTAGGGACTTTCGCCCGTGCCGGGACCAGGCCCGTCCGGCCTAGCCTCGTGAGGCCTGACCACCGTCGGCCAGGCCTCTCCTCACGGGAGGTCATGCGAGATGGCTGCTCCTGCCGACGCCGAGCGGCGTCACACGACGTCCCTGAAGCGCGAGGTCGGCCTCGTCGGCCTCACCTGGGCCTCGATGGGCTCGATCATCGGCTCCGGCTGGCTCTTCGGCGCCCAGAAGGCGCTCATCGTCGCCGGGCCCGCGGCGATCATCTCCTGGGTGATCGGCGGCGTGGTGATCCTGGCCCTCGCCCTGGTCCATGCCGAGCTCGGCGGCATGTACCCCGTCTCCGGCGGCACCGCCCGGTTCCCGCACTACGCCTTCGGCGGCTTCGCCGGAGCGTCGTTCGGGTGGTTCTCCTGGTTGCAGGCGGCCACGGTGGCCCCCATCGAGGTCTCGGCGATGATCACCTACGGCCAGCACTACTCCTTCGCGAACGGCTGGCTGAACCCGAAGACCGGCGTGCTGACGACCAGCGGCCTGATCGTCGCGGTCCTGCTGATGGCGTTCCTGACGTCGATCAACTTCCTCGGGATCCGCAGGCTCGCCGCCGCCAACAGCGCGGCGACGTGGTGGAAGGTGGCGATCCCGCTCCTGACCATCTTCGTGCTGGCGCTGGCCAACTTCCACCCGGGGAACTTCTCCGCGGCCAACGGCTTCAACCCCGACAAGGCCCACGGGATCCTGGCCGCCGTCTCCACCGGCGGCATCATCTTCAGCTACCTCGGGTTCGAGCAGGCCGACCAGCTCGCCGGCGAGAGCAAGAACCCCCGCCGCGACATCCCGATCGCCATCATCGGCTCGATCGTGCTCGGCATCATCATCTACACCGCCCTGCAGATCGCGTTCCTCGGCGCGCTGCCGTCGAGCGCGATCGGCAGCACCTGGTCGGACACCAGCAGCACGGCTTACTACACGGTCTTCACCGGACCGTTCGCCGAGATCGCCACGCTCGTCGGGCTCGGCTGGCTGGCGGCGATCCTCTACGCCGACGCGATCATCTCCCCCGCCGGCACCGGCCTGATCTACACGACCGGCAGCTCCCGGGTCTCCTACGGGCTGAGCCGCAACGGGTACGTCCCGACCGCGTTCGAGTGGACCAACACGCGGGCGGTCCCGTGGGTCGGCCTGATCGCCGCGTTCCTCACCGGCTGCATCTGCTTCCTGCCGTTCCCGAGCTGGCAGTCGCTGGTCGGGCTGATCACCAGCGCGAGCGTGCTGATGTACGCCGGGGCCCCGCTGTCGCTGGGCGTGTTCCGGCGCCGCCTCCCCGAGACCGAGCGGCCCTACCGGCTGCCGTGGGCGCATGTGCTGTCGCCGTTCGCGTTCATCGTGGCCAACCTGATCATCCTGTGGTCGGGCTGGACCACCGACTGGAAGCTGGGCGTGGCGATCCTGCTCGGCTACGTGATCCTGGCGATCAGCCGCGTCTTCCACCTCAACGACAAGCCGCCGGTGCTGAACTGGCACGCGGCGATGTGGCTGCCGCCGTACCTCCTCGGCATGGGCGCCATCGTCTACATGAGCACGTTCGGCCCGAAGGGCTGGATCCCGCTGTGGTGGGACATGGCCGTGGTCGCCGGCTTCAGCCTCGTCATCTACTTCTGGGCGATGCAGGTCGCCCTGTCCAGCGAGCAGATCGAGGCGATGATCAGCGAAGTCGTGCTGCCCGAGGAGGAGGGAGTGGCCGGTGTCCAGCACTGAGACGACCGGGCCGGGCCACGGCACGGTGATCGTCGGCTACGACGGGTCGCCGGACGCCAAGCGCGCCCTGGCGTGGGGTGCGAGGTACGCCGAGGACATGAAGTCACCGCTGCGGGTTGTTGTGGCGACCGGCGACATGCGGATGCGCCAGGTCACCGAGCTCGACCAGGAATGGGAGCGCAACCGGCTCGCGGAGCTGACCGCTGACGCGCGGACCGCGGTCGCGGCCGCGCCGCTGCCGCCGGAGAGCCTCGAGCTGGTCGACGCCGGTCCGGCGCCGGCGCTGATCGTCGGCGCCGACCCGACCTCGACGATCGTGCTCGGCAGCCGCGGCCACGGCCGGGTGTCCAGCGCGTTGGCCGGCTCGGTCAGCCAGCACGTCGCCATGCACGCGCCGTGCACGGTCGTGGTGGTGCGCGAGCCGTCGAGCCCCGAGGAGAGGCGGGTGGTGGTCGGGGTCGACGCCTCCGAGGGCTGCGCGCCGGCGATGCGCTTCGCCTTCGAGCACGCCGAGCGCACCGGGGCGCCCCTGACCGCGCTGCACGTGCTGCAGACCTGGGCGCCGGGCCCGCCGTACGCCAGCCGCTACGTCTCGGACCGGTTCGCCCGCCAGCTCTCGGAGGCGGAGCCGCTGATCGACGAGGCCCTCGCCGCCGACGCCCGGGCGCACCCCTCGGTCGACCTCGACCGGCAGGTCGTCGCCGGCTCGGTGGGCCGGGTGCTCAGCGACGCCTCGGAGCAGGCCGGGCTGCTGGTGGTCGGCGCGCGGGGCCGCGGCGCGTTCGCCGCGATGCTGCTCGGCTCGGTCGGGCAGGCGGTGCTGCACCACGCCCGCTGCCCGGTGGTCATCGCGCGTTGAGGCTCCTGGCCCACCGAGACACCCAGGAGAGCACCACTGCGGGGGTCTACGGCGTAATCGTCGGGGCGGCCGTGATGGCCGCGGCGCACGCGGAGTCGGTGGCGGCCCTCGACGCGGCGGTCCTGGGCACGCTGCTCGTCTACTGGACGGCCGAGCGGTACGCCCGGCTGGTCGCCCGGCGCATCCACGCCGGGCACCGCCCGGGCCGGGAGGAGGTACGCCGCGAGCTCGCCACCGGGTGGGAGATCGTCACCGCCACCCTGCTGCCCCTGGCGGTGCTCTCGGTGGCAGGCCGGGTGGGCGCGGACCTCGACACCGCCGTGCTGCTGGGGCTGGGCTGCAGCACGCTGCTGCTCGCGCTGGCCGGCTGGGAGATGGGCCGCCACGGCGCCCTCAGCCGGAGGGAGCGGGGGCTCTCGACGGCGGTGGCGACCGCCCTGGGCCTGGCCATGATCGTGCTGAAGTCCTTGCTGCACTGAACACGACGGTTCTGTCGTACCCTCGAACGATCATGACCTCCACCGCCCGGGCGACGGCGCCCGCCGAGAGCCGGGACGCCCTGCTCCTGGCTGCCCAGCTCGAGCTGCTGTCCGGGGTGGTGTCGGGACACCAGCTCGGACCCGCCCTCGACGCGCTGCTGCGGGTGGTCGAGCGGGTCTCGACGGGCGGCCTGCTGGCCTCCGTGCTGCTGCTCAGCGAGGACGGCAGGCAACTGCGGCACGGCGCCGCGCCGAGCCTGCCCGACCACTACAACGAGGCGATCGACGGACTGAGGATCGGGCCGTCGGTGGGCTCGTGCGGCACCGCGGCCTGGCGACGGCGCCAGGTGATCGTCGAGAACATCGAGGCCGACCCCCTGTGGGCGGACTTCCGCGACCTGGCGGTGGGTGCCGGGCTGCGCGCCTGCTGGTCCACGCCGATCTTCGGTGGCGGCGGGCGGCTGCTCGGGACGTTCGCGATGTACTACCCCGCGCCCTCCCGCCCCAAGGCCGGCGACCTGGCGCTGATCGACGTGCTGGTCCGCACCGTAGGGATGGCGATCGACCGGAGCCGCTGGGACGAGGAGCGGGAGCGGGAGCTCGCCGAGGAGCGGGCCCTGGGCACCGCCTTCCAGCGCAGCCTCCTCCCGCAGATCCCGAACCGCATCGGCGCCGTCGAGCTCGCCGCCCGCTACCGCACCGGCGACCCCGGCGTGCACGTCGGCGGTGACTGGTTCGACGCGATCGAGGTCGAGGACGGCCTGGTCCTCGTCGTCGGCGACGTGCAGGGTCACGACATCCAGGCCGCGGCGATGATGGGCCAGCTGCGCACCGTCGTACGCGCCACCGCCTCCGACGGACACCCGCCGGCCGACGTGCTGGCCCGCACCGCGCACTACCTCGAGCGGCTCGGCAGCGACCTGCTCGCCACCGTGCTCGTCGTCCACCTCGACACGCACGCCCGGTTGGCCACCATCGCCTGCGCCGGGCACCTGCCGCCGGTCGTGCTGGGCATCGAGGAGGACGGCACGACGCTGTGCCCGATCGAGGTGGAGCCCGGGCCGCCGCTGGGCGTCGGCGAGGTGTGGGAGGAGCGGAGCACGCACCTGCCGGCGGACGCCTACCTGCTCCTCTACACCGATGGGTTGGTGGAGACCCGCAACTGGGACATCGACGAGGGCATCCACCGGCTTGAGACCCTGATCGCCACGGTGCCGCCCCAGGCCGGTCCGGGACGCTTGCTCGACCAGGCCCTGGAGCTGCTGCCCATCGGCAGCCGCGGCGACGACGTGGCGGTGCTGGCCGCGCGGGTCCCGCCGGTGCCGGGCGGGTCGGCGCGCCGGGTGGTGCGCAAGCTGCCGGCCCAGCCGATGTCCGTCCCGCTCGTCCGGTCCTGGGCCGAGGGCTGGCTGGCCGCGCAGGTGGCGGTCGAGCACCGCGACGACGTGCTGCTGGTCGTCTCGGAGCTGATGACCAACGCGGTCCGCCAGGCCGACGGCGCGGTGCGCACCACCCTCCAGGCCGAGGACCGGGGCGTGCGGGTGGAGGTCTTCGACCGCGGGCACCGGATGCCCGTCCTCAGCGACACCGACCTCGACGCCACCGGCGGCCGGGGCCTGCTGATGATCGAGGCCGTCTGCGCCGAGTGGGGTGTGGTCGAGGAGCTCGAGGGCAAGACCGTGTGGGCACGGCTGGCTTGGTGAGCCGCTGCAGGAATCCCCGGCCAGCCGGGGATTCTCTCGGTTGTCAGCCGTAGCAACGCCCATCAAGCGAGGGAACGCCCTGACAACCCCCAGCGGCTGACGCGCCGACGTCCGCTGCCGAGGGCGCGCCGGTGACAGCTGGTACGGCGGGTGCCGCCGGACCGCCTAGGTTCGAGCCGACCCGAGGAGGAGCCACCCTGGCCGGGGTCGTCCGGCTGTCAGGTCTGACGGGGGCCCTCGAGCCAGAGCGCCAGCTTGGGGCAGACGCGGACGGCCTCACGGGCCTCGTCGAGCAGGTCGACAGGCACGTCGTCGTCGCTGACGATGGGGAAGCCCCAGTCGTCGAGGGTGATCAGCTCGGGGAGGATCTCGGCGCAGAGCCTGCGCCCCTCGCAGGCAATGGGGTCGACTCGCAGCCTGATGCCGGTGGCCATCACGGCCTCCGCGGCGGGAGGGGCAGGATGCCGGCCGTGCGGGTCGCGCAGCACCAGCCCCGTGCGTGCTGCTCCAGCTCGGACCCGAAGACGGTGAGGGCACTGCGGACGAGCCGGACGGCGCCGTCGGGAAGGCTGCAGGCGCCGCGGCCCTCGACCTGGCCGAGCCAGCGCCGCAGGGTGCCCTGGTCAGCAGCGCTGCCGTCAGCGAGTCGGTGCAGCTCGCCGGCGATCGCGTCCAGGCCGAAGAGGCAAGACCCGCACTGGCCCGCCGACTCGTCCGCGAGGAAGCGCACGACCCTCGCCGTCTCCACGAGTCCGCAGACGTCGTCGGGCAGTGCCGCGACCAGGCCGGCACCCACGCTCGCACCCAAGGGCGCCAGCGCCGCCCGGCTGAAGGGGAGGTCCGCGGCGGCTGCGGGCACCCACGTGCCGAAGTACCCGCCGAGCAGCAGCGCCTGAAGCGGCGCGGATGCGCCGTCGGCGAGGCTGAGCACCTCGTGGATCGGGGTGCCGATCGTGATCTCGTCCACGCGGGGCCGGTTCACCGCTCCCTGGACGGTGACCAGCATCGAGCCCGGTTCCCGGCTCGTGCCGACGGCGCGGAACCAGTCGGCGCCGTAGCGGGCGATGAGGGCGACGTGTGCCAGGGTCTCGACGTTCTGGACTAGGGTCGGCCTCCCGCGGAGCCCTCGTTCGGAAGCCCTCGGCGGTGTCCTGGTCGGCGTGGGAACGCCGCGCTCGATCCAGTGGACGAGGGCGCTGGCCTCGCCGCCGACGAATCTGTCGGCGCCGGTCATGATCTCGATCCGGATCCGGTCGGATCCAGCACGGCGGCGCTCCGCGGCTGCATCGTCCACGATCTCGCGCACGGAGTGATGCACGACGACGATCGCCCGGCTGGCGCCGACCAGCTCCGCGGCGACAGCAGCCCCGTCGAGCACCAGGTGCGGTGACTGGGCGAGCAGGACCTTGTCCTTCGCGCTCGCGGGTTCTCCTTCGGTCCCGTTGCCGACCACGACGGGACGGCGTCCGGCAGCCACCGCAGCAAGCTTCCTGGCGGTGGGGAACGCGGCGCCGCCCCTGCCGGTGAGCCCCGCCCGGCTCACCTCCTCGAGGAGAGCGTCCCGCTGCCGGACCGAGCCGACCGACCGCAGCCCGCCGTACCGGTCGAGATGGGCCGGCAGGCCGGTGGGGCCTGCCGGCGAGCCGGCCGGCAGCAGGCGCGGCAGGTGGACCGGCGAAGGTGTGCCGGCTGCCTCTCCCTGCCGTCGCACGCGCTCGGTGGTGCCCATCACCCACCTCGCGCTTCCGGCGGCGTGAGCCGCTCGAACCCGGGCGACGGCCTGGCCGGCCGCGCGGTGTGCGTGAGCGTGGCCAGGACGCGAGCCAGCGCCGCGGTGGCCACGGCGGCCGCAGAAGCCCACACGATCAGCGCCACCCACCAGAGCCCCCGGTCGGGGCCGGCGGCCAGCGCGTGCACGAACGCGAGCGGCCACGCCAGGTAGGCCAGCCAGTGCACCATCCGCCATGCCTGGAAGCCCAGTCGGCGGCGCACCAGGCTCGTGACCAGCACGGCGCCGCCCAGGTCCACCGCCAGGGTGCCCAGCCCGATCGCGAGCCTCTGGTAGCCGGACATGAAGGGCAGCACCGTGGCCGCCCAGCCGATCGTCACGAACGGGTCCAGGAGTGCGGTCACCACGTGCAGGAGGAGGAACGCGACCAGGAGCAGCGCCAGCGTTCGGTGCAGTTCGGCGAAGACGAAGCGGGGCCATCGACGAGGCGCCGAACCCAGCCGCGTCGAGACGCCGAGCACCATCACGACGCTGAGCAGGACCAGCAGCGTCAGCCCGCTGGCACGCGAGACGAACCACAGGCCCTGGGAGCCGGTGGCGGAGGTCGCCCCGGCCAGCATCGGTGCTGCCGTTGTCATCGTGGTCGCTCCTCGCGTCATCTGTGTCTCGAGGTTGCCGGGGCGCTGCAGCCCCGCGTCAGGGCCGAGAGGCCCGGTCGTAGACGTGGCTGCGCGATCGGACCGCGATCGGGTCGCCGTCGGTGTCCGGCCAGCCGCCCACGTGGCGCACCTCCCCCTCGTGGGAGACGAGTCGCGCCGGCACGCGGGCTCGTGCCAGCCAGTCCTCCGCCAGGTCGCCAGCGACGATCGCGGCCGTGGCCGCAGCGTTGGCGTCAGCACAGGTCGCCGCACCGGCCGTCACCGTGCGCCAGGGGCCGTTCGCAGGCAGCCCCGTCCGGGGATCGACGATGTGGTGCATCACCCGGTCCGCCCGTCGCCACCGGCGGCAGGTGGTCGACGAGGTCGCCACCGCCCCGCTGACCAGCCGGATCGACTGGGTCCGGGCCGAGGCGCCCGGCTCCGGCTCGTCGGCCACCTGGATCGGCCATCCGTCGCAAGGGGGACGTCCGCCGACCGCGAGGTCACCCCCCAGGCTGACCAGCACGCCGCCGGCTCCGTCTGTGGCCGCCATCGCCGCCCTGACCGCGCGGTCGGACCCCAGGGCCTTGGCGGTGGCGCCCAGGTCGAGCCGCACACCGGTCGGCAGGCGGAGCATCGGGCCGTCCAGCCAGACGGTCCGCCAGCCGGGCACCGGGGCCGAGGGGCCGGCGGCCTCACGTCCGTATGCATCGATGGTCGCGAAGTCGCGGTCGTATCCGAGGGAGATCAACGCTTCGCCGACGGTGGGATCCACCAGCCCGCCGGTCCAGCGCGCCGCCGCCAGCGCGACGCTGAGGGCCTCCGCGAGCCCGTCGCTGAGCAGGAACAGGCCGCCGTTGCGCCGGTGCAGCCAGGAGATCTCGGAATCCTCCCGGAAGCGGCTGGCCTGGTGATCCAGGGCGTCGAGGACATCGTCCGTGGCGGCGAGCGCCGCGGGGAGGTCGTCCGGGGGCCACACCGCCACCCGGGCGGTGGTGCCGATGGCGGCGCGCTCGGCAACGGCGACGGTGTCGTCACCGGTGTCGACGGGCCGCCACGCGGCGGTCAGGCTGGGTGCAGGCATCGGGGTCACCTCATCAGTCGTCGTGGTAGGTGGCGTGCCCGCTGTGAGCGACCACGGTCTTGCCGTTCGGGAGCGTGGTGGTGGTCGTCGTCACGCCGGACGCGCTGGTCGTCGCGACGGAGTGCCCCACCTGGGGTCCGCTCGCTCCGTGCGTGACCGCAGTGGTGCCGGTCTGCGTGGTGCCGGACGTCGCACTGCCCGGGAACGCGGGCGGCGTGATCGGGACCGCGTTGTGCGCCAAGGTGATGGCCGCGGCGCCGGTGCCGACGACCAGGGCGGCCGCGGTCCAGTTGGAGATCCGCCGTACTCGGCGGAGGCCTTGGTCCCGCGCCTGCCTGGCCCTGCCCTCGGGAGTGCTCCGGCCGAGGTCCGGTAGGGGCACCCAGCCGTCGGCCGGGGCGGGGCGGGTGACTCCCGGCAGCGGCACCTGCCCGCTGCGGGGATCACGTTCGTTGTTCATCAGGGGCCCCCTTCCGGGCTCGTCATGACCGGATCCACTCCGGCGATTCCAGAGTGCGCGCGGGGGCGTGTGCCAACCGTGAGAGAACGATGTGAGGCCTCACATCTGCCGGTCTTCCGGCTCTGCTCGATCCCGCGCCGGGCCTCGTAGCCTCGCTGGCATGCGGGTGCTCGTGATCGAGGACGAGGTGCGCATGGCGCGGCTGGTCAAGCGCGCCCTCGAGGAGGAGGGCCACGCGGTGGACGTCTGCGGGGATGGCCCCGAGGGACTGTGGATGGCCACCGAGAACGCCTATGCCGCGATCGTGCTGGACGTCATGCTTCCGGGATTCGACGGCTTCGAGCTGTGCCGGAGGCTGCGCGAGGCCGATGTCTGGGCGCCGGTGCTGATGCTCACCGCGCGCGACGAGGTGGGCGACCGGGTCCGGGGCCTGGACGCGGGCGCGGACGACTACCTGGTCAAGCCGTTCAGCCTGATGGAGCTCGCCGCCCGGCTACGGGCGCTCACCCGGCGAGACGACCACCGCCGCCCAGCGGTGCTCTCGGTCGGGGAGCTGAAGCTGGACCCCGCGACCAAGCGGGCGTGGCGCGGCAGCACCGAGGTCGACCTCTCCCCCAAGGAGTTCGCCCTGCTCGAGCTCTTCCTCCGCCACCCGGGCGTCGTGCTGACTCGCTCCCAGATCATCGAGGCCGTGTGGGACTTCGCCTACGACGGCACGTCCAACGTGGTCGACCAGTACGTGAACTACCTGCGCCGCAAGGTCGACACACCGTTCGGGCGCAGTGACCTCCAGACCGTGCGGGGCATGGGATACCGGCTGCGCGACGAGGAACCCGGATAACGATGTCGATCCGCCTCAGGCTCGCAGTCGTCTTCACGATCGCTTCTGCGGTCGTGCTCGGCCTGGCGGGTTGGCTCTTCGTCAGCGAGCTCGCCTCCTCCCAGCAGGCGGCCATCGACTCCCAGCTCGCCGCCCAGCTCGCGCAGGCCGACCGCTACCTGACGCCCTCGGGTGCAGCTACACCCACCGGGCGGGTCCCCGCGCCCGGCGAGTACGTCGTGCAGGTCATCGACTCCACCGGTCGGGTCCGTGGCGCGAGCGCGGATGTAGGGGCGACCCCGCTGCTCAGCCCGGCCGAGATCAGGCAGGCGCAGCACGGCCGGGTGCTGCGGACCAGCTCCGTCGAGGGCGAGCGCGAGCGCGTGCTGGCCGGGCCGCTGAAGCAGCACCCGGGCTGGGTCGCGGTCGCGGACGTCTCGCTCGAAGCGCTCGACAGCACGCTGAGCCATGTCGTCAGGGAGCTGTTCATCGCGGGCGGGATCCTCGTGCTGGGCGCAGGGGCCGGCGCCTACGGGCTGGCCCGCGCCGCCCTCTCCCCCGTCGAGCGGATGCGTCGCGAGGTCGCTGCGCTCTCCGAGCGTGACGCGGCGGCAGGAGTGCGGGTGCCGCACACGCGGGACGAGATCGCCGCACTCGCGACGACGATGAACCTGTTGCTGAGCCGGCTGCAGGGCGCGCTCGCGCGGCAGCGGGCGCTGGTCGCAGATGCCAGCCACGAGCTCCGCACGCCCTTCGCCGTGCTGCGAGGCGAGCTCGAGCTGGCCGGCCTCCCCGGCAGGAGCCGCGACGAGCTCGCGGCGGCCGTGGAGCGAGCCGGCGAGGAGGCAGCGCGGCTGGCGCGGCTCACCGATCAGCTCCTGTTCCTCGCCAGAGGCGATGAGGAGAGGCTCCCCCTGCAGCAGGAGCGGACCGATGTCAGGGAGCTGCTCGACCGCAGCGCGGACCACGCAGCCACCCGCGCCCGCGCGGGCGGTGTCCGGTGCCAGGTCGACGCCCCTGCCGACCTGACAGCAGACGTGGACCCCGACCGCGTGGGCGAGGCGATCGACAACCTGGTCGACAACGCCCTGCGGTTCGCCCCCACGGGGACGGCCATCGTGATCCGTGGCCGGGCGGTCGGCCGCGACCTGACGCTCGAGGTGGCGGATTCTGGCCCCGGCTTCCCGGAACAGTTCCTTCCCCACGCCTTCGAGCGTTTCGCGCGCCCGGACTCCAGCCGTGCTCGCAGCGACGGGGGCGCCGGCCTGGGCCTGGCCATCGTGAGCGCCATCGCGCGCGCGCACGGCGGGCGCGCGGCGGCGCGCAACCGGCCCGGGGGTGGGGCTGTGGTGTCATTGGAGCTTCCAGGGGCGGTCGACGGCGCGCCTCGAGGGGACGAACGCTGATCGTGGACGCGGACCGCCCGTCGAGGTGTTCACCTGGCGTCGGGTGAGGTCCTCGGCTACGCCTGGGCTCCCCCCGTCGGTGTGGACGCCGTGCAGGTGCGGATCGACGACGGCCCCTGGGCCGAGGCCACCCTGGGAGTCGACCTCGGCCCGGACGCCTGGCGGCCCTGGTCGATGAGCTGGCGGGCCACGCCCGGCCGGCACGAGCTACGGGTGCGGTGCCGCACGACCACCGGCCAGTGGCAGGAGCAGGGCACCACCACGCCGTACCCGCATGGGGTCCGCGGGATCCACGCCGTCACCGTGCATGTCGGCGGCTCCTGGCTCGGTGCCGGCGTCCGACGGCTGGCCGGCGACGCCGCGGCACGACTGAGCTGGGCCGCGCGCAGCGTGGCTGCGTGGCGCCAGCCGACTGGGGCCGCCCACCCTCGGTGATCGCGCCGCGCGATCCCCGCGCGATCCCTGCGCGATCCTCGCGTCGTAGGCCCGACCGGCGGGTTCCCTACAGCTCGCGCACCCATGGGTGGTCCGGGCTCAGGCGGGCGACCGCGTCGCGCAGCCACCGGCGGGCGGCCGCGTCCAGCAGCGGAAGGGCAACCTCGGCGTCGCGCTGGTCCTTCGCCCTGGCCTGGGCCGCCTTGAACATCAAGGTGACCTCGGGCCGGGCGTAGCGCAGACCGTCGGTCCGAACCCAGGTGACGTCCTCGAGCTCCTCGGTGTGCGCGAGGTGACGCTTGTTGGTCCACCGGCCGCCGGTGCCCGGGGTGAAGGGGACATCCAGGACCCATGGCGACCGGGCGTCCCGGCGGATCCACACCTGGCTGTCCGGCCGGACGTCGGTGAACCGGGCGTCGAAGGGCCGGAACCAGCCCTCGTCGACGTTCCACGGGGTCCACCGGTCGCCGAGGAAACGCCGGAACGCCTCGGCGTCGCTGGACAGGATCGAGATGTCCATGTCCTCGTGCGGGCGGGCGACCCCGGTGAACGCCTCGATGCTCCAGCCCCCGATGATCCACCACGGTCGGTCGAACCCGTCCATGAACTCGGCGATGCTGGTCGGGTCCAGCGGGTCCCAGCCGCCGTACCAGCGGGTGAACTCCTCGGGAGGGAGGTGGCCGGCCGCGGGAGGTTGCACCGAGGGCGGCTGCCCGGCTGACGGCGATGCGGCGGAGGTGTCTGCGCGGTTCACTCGGTGGCCCGAGAGGCGGGCGCGATCGTGCGCGGCCGAGCGGCGGATCCGTGTGCGGCGGCCGGCCAGCCACCTGTGGACCGCTCCGGGATACTCCGCGGGTCGACGCCGCGACAGGGGGCATGGTCGCATTCGGGCCGGCTCGTCGTCGGGCCGGCAGGGTTGATCATCATCCCGCGACTCTAGGGGCCCTCTCGGTCGTGACGCACCGGCGAAATCGCCGGGTTGGCGCCCGCTGATGCGCCCCTGACGCCGCCGGCCCCCAGGACACCGGCCATGGCAGGGTCAGGGTGGTGGACGCGACTGACCTGCTGCTCGAATCGGGGCCACGAGATCCCGGAGGAGAGGTTGAGCCACTGGCTGGCTCAACCTCTCCTTCGGCGTCAGGTCCGCCACGGGCGACAGGGCCGGCCGGGAGTTCCCCGGCCGGCCCTGCTGCTCACTTGACGTAGAGGTCCTTGAAGTTCGGCATTCCCATCTCGGTGTCACCGGACGCGTTGCCGATCCGCGAACCGAATGGGAACAGCTCGTTGCGGAACGCCGTCGGGATGATCGGCAGGTACTTCCGTCCGATCTCCTCGTCCAGCGCGCCCCAGGCGTCCGCCTGCTTGCCCAGTGGCAGGGAGCTGATCCTGCTCATGCGTTCGTCGATGGACTTCTCCGAGAAGTGGGAGAAGTTGTAGGCCGCTCCGGAACGAACCATCGGAGGCAGCATCGTCAGACCGGTCGGCCAGTCCGCGCACCAGGAGAGGTACCGGACGTTGAGCTGCTTGTTCACCGGATCGTCCGGGTTCGTCGCGATCGCGTAGACCGACTCCTGCACGGGGATCGACTTCACCTTGAACCCGGCGTTCTCCAGCCCCTTGACCAGCACCTTCTGGCTGGCCACGGCCAACGCGTCGGGCTCGTAGTACATCATCGTGAGCTGGAACTCCCCCGGCGCGTAGCCCGCCTGCTTCAGGAGCTCCTTCGCCTCCTCCGGGTCGTAGGTGAACTGCTGGCCGTCAACGAAGTAGTCGTGCTTGCCCGCCATGGCCGGAGGCATGATCGAGTCCGCAGGCACCCGGGTCACACCGGGCACGTTGCCCTCGGACAGCCACTTGTCGTCGTAGGGGTAGGCGTAGGCGATGGCCTTCCGGACCCGGATGTCCGTGATCTTGGTGTAGTCCGGCTCGAGGTAGACGCCACACTGGGTGGCGGTCTGGACGAGCCGGTCACCCAGCTTCGCCTTCGCCACGTTGTAGTTGCTCGACCCCAGGGCGGTGCTGAGTGCGGTCTGCGACATCGCATTGCCGCTCAGCATGATCTGGTCGACCTTCGCCTGGTCCTGGTTGAACTTGATGACCCACTTGTCGACGTACTGGTGGCGCCCAGCATCGGTCTTGGCGTCCCACTGGTTGTTCCTGACCAGCTCCAGCTCCTCGTTGGGCCCGAAGCTCTGGACCTTGTAGGGGCCGTCCGACATCGGGTGCAGGCCGTAGTCGGGCGGGTTGCTCGCCTTGCCCAGCGGCACGGCCCCCATCGCCGGGAACGCACCCCAGTACGGCATGTCCGCGAACGGCCGGGCCATGTGGATGGTCACCTTGTCCCCGTCCACGGTGACGCCGTCCCACCGCGCACCCGGGTCGCTGTAGGGGCCCTTGTAGGAGCCGGCCCCCTTGAAGTACGTCTGCGAGTACTCGGTCCCCGGGCCACCCGGGAACGTGCCGGTGTCCATCGAACGGCTGATACCGAAGGCCACCTGCTTCGCCGTCACCGGCGAGCCGTCCTCCCAGCGGGCGCCCTTGCGGATGGTGAAGGTCCACTCGGTGTAGTCGGCGTTGTGGTGACCCAGGTCGGTGGCCAGGTCCGGCACCAGGACCATGTCCCCGGTCTTGGGGTCCCGCGAATACTGCGTGAGCGATCTGCTGGTGAAGTCCTGGAGCAGCGTGTTGCCGAGTGCGGACCAGGCATTGCTCGGGTCGAGGTCGTCGAAGCCGGGATCCTTGGTGACGTAGACCGTCACCGTTCCTCCGGTGCGGGCGCCGACCACCTCGGGCGCCGGTCCCGTCCGGTTCGGGTCCTGTGCGACCGACCCCTGCATGTCCTTGTAGCTGCCGCGGGCCGAAGGGGCTGCGCCCCCGGAGCCTCCGCACGCAGCGAGAGAGAACATCGTGACGCCCGCGAGGGCCGCCAACGGCTTGCTCAGTCTCATGTGCCTACCTCTCAGGTGATGCCGCCCGCCGATCGGCCGGGCGACTGAGTCAGAGGCGTGGAGCATGCCGGTGCGCTGCTGAGCCGGGGGACGATTCGTCCTCAGCGGAAAGGTCCTGCCGGACACGCAGCGTTCCGATCTCGGAACGGTCAAGAACTGGTCACGGCCAGTGCACGCGGCACAGCTCGAAGTGGCGCGCGGCCCGTGTCCCTAGGGCTTAGGAATCACGGGTTGGGGTGACACCCGGTGAGCCTGCACGTAGGTGTGGGCCACGGAAGACAGTCTCTGGATTGCTGAGATCTAGAGAACAGGAAGTCATTCCGTGGCCCACGAGGACATTGTGTACGACAGGCGTGTCCGGCTCATCGAGCACGCCGCCAAGATCGGGAACGTCAGCGAGGCCTGCCGGGTCTTCGGCGTCTCCAGGAAGACCTACTACGAGTGGGTCAACATGGCCGAGCAATACGGCCTCTCAGCGTTGCTACCGCGTGATCGACGTAGGCCGCACCAGCCGAACGAGATGACCTCCGAGGAGGTCGCGGTGATCGTGTCCGAGGCGATCGCCCGACCGACGCTGGGTCCGAAGTCATTGCTGCGCCACCTCAGGAAGCGTGGTGTCGACCGGTCAGCATCGGGGGTCGCGAAGGTCCTGCGACGGCACAACCTCGGCACCGCGAAGCAGCGGGTGATCGCGTTGGCGTCGTTGACCGCGACCGAGACCGGTCAGCTCACTGAGGCCGCGATGGAGGGCCCGTTCGGGTTCTGCCAGTACGCCTCGCGGCCGGGGCAGGTCGTAGCCCTCGATGCGTTCTACGTCGGCAAGCTCAAGGGCGTCGGCGCGGTATGGCAGCTGACCGCGGTCGACATCGCGACCCGTGTCGCGGTGGTCCAGCTCGTGGTGGGCGACAAGACCGCCGCGGTCACAGCGCTCCTCCTGACGCACTTGAAGAAGGCGCTACGCAAGCACGGCATCACCCTGGAAGGGATCCTGACCGACAATGGCCCCGAGTTTGTCGGCAAGGCCTTCCAAAGCCGCGTGGGCGAGCTGGGGCTCCACCATCACCGGATCCCGCCCAGGTCGCCGAACCACAACGCCGTGTGCGAACGGTTCCACGGCACCGTGCTCGACGAGTTCTACCGCCCGCACTTCCACCGCGGCCGCGTCGAGGACGTCGCTCTGCTCGACCGGTCGCTGCAGGCCTGGGTCACCGACTACAACAACGAGCGTCCGAATCACGGTGATTACATGGCCGGCCGGACCCCGCTGCAGGTCAAGAAGGAACTCAAGCGCCGCATCCGGCAGACTGCTGCCTGACCATCCGGTCAAGCAAGCCAGAGACGTCGACCTGTCACCCCAACCCGTGCTTCGGAAGCCCTAGGGGGAGGGACACGGGCCGCAGACGGTGCCAGGCCCAACGCTGCCGGGGGACGGCGTTCTCTCCAGGGCCCGGCGCCCACGAGGCGCGACGGCTGGTGCGCGCACGTGGCCCGAACAGACTGCCGACGGCCCACGTGTGCTGCCACGATTCGGCGAGGGGCGAACGCCCGCCGGGTCAGGCGGACTGCTCGTGACACTCCGAGGCGTCGAGAAGCTGGCTGCCGATCGCGGTCAGCTCGTACCTCACCGCCCGGCCGTCACGGACCCCGCGAGCCAGCCCACTGGCTGCGAGCGCACCCAGGTGGGCGCTGACGGTCGCGGGCGCCAGCTCGAGTGACCGTGCCAGCTGGGTGGTCGTGCGCGGCAACCCGAGCTCGCTGAGGATGCGTGCTCGGGTGCGACCGATCAACGCCCCGAGCTCGCGGCTCGCGGCCAGCTCGGTCTCCCACATCGTCCCGGCCCCCCGCGCCGGATAGCTGATGCCGGCCGGCTGTCCCGGGGCGGTCGCCAGCCCCTGTCCTTGGAACACGGAGGGCACCAGCAAGACCCGGTGTCCGCCGACGTCGAGTGTGGAGACGCCTGGGAAGCAACCGAGGACCAGGCTTGAGCTCTGATAGGTGATGGCGTTCCCCAGCGAGTGGAACGTCGTCTCCAGGCCGTGACGACTCTGAATGCGCTGCCGGTGCGCGATGTCAGAGGCCCAGATCGCCTCGACCCGCTCCCAGTGCTGTTCGAGCTCGGCACGCCAGTAGCGCACCAGCATCTCGGCCAGCCGCTCCCGGAACTCGACGCGGGTCATGCCGGCCCATGACGAACGCGGCCGGTGCCGCCCGAGAACCGCCAGATCGGCGTCGACCGATTCGTCCGGCGTCGCGGCGACCGCCGCCAGCTCCTCGACGGCAGAGGCCCTCGTGCCGCCGGGGATCGGGGTCAGCGTGTCGGGAATCCAGCCGGAGATCGTGGTCAACTCCAGCAGCGAGAGAAGGTCGCGATCCGCCCGCCGCAGCAGCCGGCTGCGGAACCTCTGGTGCACGTACGTCGGCTGCCGGTCCCCGAGGACGTGCAGGCTGCCGGTCGTCTCCCACAGCGTGCTGGGAGCAAACCTGACCTGCAGGAGGTCCTGCGTCTCGAGGCTGAGGTGGATGGCCATGGCTGCCCGTCCTGTGTCGGGGCCGTCTGGGGAACGGCCGGTCGGGAATCGAATCATGAGGCAAGCAGCGCGGGCACCTCAATTGCGGTTCGCTTCGGCTGGCGGCCGTTCCGACCGCCATGAGGCGCGGGGGCGCTCCTCCCGCTCAGGCCGGCAAGGAGGAGCGGGGACACCAGCCACTTCGAGTCACGCTTCGACGACGGCCGTCAGGGGGGATGCGGGTGCCGTGCAGCCGCCACTCCCCACCGTCGTGCGACCAGTGCAGCAACTCCTCCAGCCAGGGCTCCCGGCGCAACGTCGCCCGCTCGTGCAGTTCGGCCTGGGCAGCGGTGGCCTCCCGCAGGCGTCCGAGCAGACCTCGCCCGAGGCCGATCCACGTTCGAGGTCCCGCGCCTGGATTGCGCGTGCTCGGCAAGCGAATGGCGGCCATGCGTCGATCCTCGAGCCGCCCCCGCGCCCCCACGAGTGGCAGAGATGACGCTCTACATCGAAATACTGCCACTCGGTGCGTCGCGACGGGCCCGAGCGGCGGGGCAACCAGCGGGCCTCGGCGGCCAGCTCGGCGTAGCGCTGCGGATCGCCACGACGCCGTCGACCTGCTCCTCGAAGTCTTCTATCCACCGCGTACGTCGCGCCCCGGTGCGATGCTGCGGTACGTGAGCGATCTGGTGACCGTGCGGCGCATGACTGACGAGGATGACCTGGCGACCGTGAACGCCGGCAACCCGATGGCCTGGCAGGCGGTGTGGTGGCAGGACCTGTCGGCCACGATGGACATCCGGTGGTTCATCGGCTTGGTGGACGGGGTGCCCGCCGGGTTCGCTGCGGTGTGTCCGCTGCCGGTCGCTGCGGGAGGCAACGGGGCGGCGATCGTCCACGTGCTCCCCGACAATCGACGACGTGGCCTCGGGAGCGCCCTGCGCGGGGTGGTGGAGAACGTGGCCCGCGGCCAGCGACCCGGCCTGACATACAGCTACGTCGAGGGCGAGGCCGACAGCGAGGCCGCCGTACGCGCGTGGAGTCTGCCTGTGGTCGGTCACCACCACGAGAGCGTGCTCGACCTGGCAGCGGTCGACCAGGCGCACTACAGGGCCACGGCGATCGTGCCGGGAGTCGAGATCGCCGAGCTGGCGCTCGGCGACTCGGACGACGCGGCGTGGCGTGCGCTCCATGAGTTCGTCCAAGCCCGGCTCCGCGAGGCCCCGGACTCGACCGACGGAGGAGGTGACCTGCCCTACGAGTCGTTTCGCGACATGGTCGACGAGCCGTGGATGCTCCTGACGGCACGAGACGGTGCTGTGCTGGTCGGGGTCACGCAGGTGATGCGGCGCCCGGGCGACCCGAGCGCGATGAACACATTCTTCACCGGCGTCAGCGCGGCCGCGCGCGGTCGCGGGATCGCGACGGCGCTCAAGACCCGGCAAGCGCTGCTGATGGCTGACCGTGGCGTCGCGCGTGTGTTCACCCAGAACATGGAGGGGAACGAGGCGATCCTGGCGGCCAACCGGACCCTCGGCTTCGTGCGAGCGTCAGGCTACGTCGACGTCGCTCAGGAACTCGCCTGAAGGCTCTCGCCGAAGCGGACTGGCTCGCGTGTGGTGTCGCGAGGATCGCTGCGCGACCTCCTCGACCACCGGAAGACAGCACGAGAGCCGCCCCGACGGATGTCGGAGCGGCTCTCGTTCAAGAGGGCTGGCTCTCGATGGGCTACCCCATCGGGACCGGCGATTGTGCGAAGATCTCCGCTAATTCTGCGAAGGCCCCGCTCGTGGAGCTGGCGGGAATCGAACCCGCGTCCTCGAGCGTCGATCCAGGTCTTCTCCGGGTGCAGTCCGTGATGTCGCATTTCTCAGCCCCGGGGCTCGCACGGACACGTCCCCGACAGGCTCAGTCGGGTTTAAGTCCCGATCAACCACCCCGACAGCAGTCGATCAGCAAGTCTCCTAGATGACGCCCAGGTCCGGGCCGGAGACGGATACCCGGTTGGACGCTTCGATCACCGCTCAGGCGGCGAGAGCGAAGGAACTGCGCTTAGCGTTGGCAGTTATTGGTTTCCAGCGATCGTTTACGAGATGACGCTGGCTCCTCGACCCGCTTCCCCTGGAACTAACGTCCCAAGTCGAAACCGATCAGCCCCTCTTGAGTTGTGCCTGCAACGGCAGGTTACCTGACTCAACAAGGCGCGTGCATCAGGGATTCCCGGCACGGGACTCGAT
Source organism: Nocardioides panaciterrulae (assembly GCF_013409645.1). NCBI lineage: Bacteria > Bacillati > Actinomycetota > Actinomycetes > Propionibacteriales > Nocardioidaceae > Nocardioides > Nocardioides panaciterrulae. The sequence continues at coordinate 2,985,011 of NZ_JACCBG010000001.1, forward strand.
CCGGGGCCCGGCGTACCGGATCCGTACGACGGGCTGGGCCGCCGGCAGCCGGGTGCGGCGCCAGCGCCGGGCGTACGTCGTCCGCGCGTGCTCGTAGCCGGGTCGGCCGGGGCGCAGCACCTCGGCCGCGCCGGGGACCCAGTCCCCGCCCCAGAGCACCGCCACCGGGGTGGCCGGCGCGGTCAGGTTGGTCCACCAGGTCTTGCGCTCGGGGCGACCGGGCACGACCACGAGCCCGTCGTCGTCCACGGCGTACTGGACCGGCAGCCGGTAGCGGCGTCCGGTGGCGCGGCCCCGCACCTCCAGGCCCAGCACCCGACGGTCCAGGCGGCCCCGCCACGGCGAGGCCAGCAGGTCGAGCACGACCCGGTTGTGCGCCGGTGGCCCGGTCAGCGACGCCAGGTGCCACCCGGTGACCACGCCCAGCACCGCGCCGGCGACGGCCCCGGTGACCGCGCCGTCGAGCAGCAGCAGCGCCAGCGGGGTGTCGGCGGACGGCAGCCCGGCGCCGACGAAGATCACGACCATGGCCGGAGGCCAGGCCAGTGCGTTGGCTGCTACCCAGCGCCACGGGTGGGACGTCGCACCGCGTAGGGCGATCGCCTGGACGGAGCCCAGCAGGGCGCCCATCAGCAGTCCCAGTCCCGCGGCGCCGGGAAGCACCAGCGAGAACGGCGGTCCGGTCCCGCCGCCCTCCCCCGTGAGGACGGCGGGCGCCGAGGCCCCCGCCCACCCGATGCCCGCGACCAGGACGGTCGCGAGCACATAGCGACCGCGGCGGAACGCCGGCAACCAGCGTCCCAGCGGCCAGGCCTGGGCGGAGCCCAGCGCCACCCCCTCCACCAGCCCGCCGACCACGACGACGGCCAGCGCCGCCCCGGCACCACCGAGCAGTCCGGTCCGGTCGGCCAGCGTGTGTCCGACTCGGGATGCTCCGGCTGCTGCGGTCATGCCCAGGGCCTCCGCGGCGGCGCAGAGCGCCGTCCAGCGCACGACAGAGGGGGCCCGGGTGGGCACCTCCGTGCGCGCCGCGACCACGGAGTCGCGGGTCGACACCGTCACGGGCGTCGTCCCACGTCGAGCGCCTGCACGCGCGTGTCAACAGGGGTGAAGGGGTGCATGGCCTCCAGTTCACCCCAGGTCACAGAAGGGTCACAGGGACCAAGGTCCTCAGCCGACCGGGATCTCCCGTCCGAGGGGCGGGACGGTCGTCTCAGCCGAAGAGACGCGCGGCGTTGTGCCAGCACACGGCCCGGAGCCAGTCGTCGCCGAGCTCCAGCCGCTCCAGCCCCTCGAGCTGGTGGGCGTAGGGGTACGGGATGGTCGGGAAGTCGCTGCCGAACAGCACCTTCTCCCCCAGGTCGGCCACCCGCGGCAGCAGCTCGCGCGGGAACGGCGCCTCCGCCTCGAAGAAGCCCGTGAAGACCATGGTGGTGTCGAGGTGCGTGCGTTCGAACCGCTCGGCGAGGCCGAGGAACGCGTCGTACTCGGGGGCGCCCATGTGGGCGATCAGCACCGTGAGCCGGGGGTGGCGGCGCAGCACCCGCTCCAGCGGGTCGGGGCCGGTGAAGGCGTTGCCGACCGGCCCGGAGCCGGCGTGCACCACGATCGGCGTGCCGGCGTCCTCGAGCTGGCCCCACACCTCGTCGAGCAGTGGGTCGTCGAGGTGGAACTCCCCCACCTGGACGTGCACCTTGAACACCTCGACGCCGTCGGCGAGCAGCTTCCCGACGTACGACGCGGCCTCGGGCTCGGGGAAGAACGTCGCCGACCACAGGCACTCGGGCACATCCTCGGCGAAGCCGCGGGACCAGTCGTTGAGGTAGGTCGCGATGCCCGGCCGGTGCGCGTACGGCAGGGACGGGAACCGGCGCACCCCCATCGCGCGCAGGTGCTCGACCCGCTCCTGGTGGCTCTGCCGGTAGCGGATCGGCCACTCGCGGCCGATCTTCGGGCCGGCCTGGTCGAACTGCGCGAAGACCTTGCGCTGGACGTTCTCGGGCAGGAAGTGCACGTGCGCGCCGAAGAGGCCGGGCAGGCCGAGCGCCTGCCACCAGCCCGGCACGTCCTCGTCCTGCATCACCGGGTCCAGCCCCCTCGCGTCGGACACCGGCGGCTCAGTCCATGCCCTTGAGCCGGCGGCCCAGCGCCTGCTCCTTCTCGCGGTCCGCCTGCCGCTCGGCGAGCGCGTGCCGCTTGTCCCAGCTCTTCTTGCCGCGGGCGAGCGCGATCTCGACCTTGGCCCGGCCGTCCACGAAGTAGAGCGCGAGCGGCACGATGGTCAGGCCCTTCTCGGTGACCCGGCGCTCGATCTTGTCCAGCTCGGAGCGGTTCAGCAGCAGCTTGCGCTTGCGCCGGGCCGCGTGGTTGGTCCACGTGCCGTGGGAGTACTCCGGGATGTGCACGCCGTGCAGCCAGGCCTCGTGGTCGTCGATGTCGACGAAGCCGTCGACCAGGGAGGCCCGCCCGGCCCGCAGCGACTTGACCTCGGTGCCCATCAGGACCAGGCCGGCCTCGTAGGTGTCCTCGATGGCGTAGTCGTGGCGCGCCTTCTTGTTCTGCGCGACGACCTTCTGCGCGCCCGCCTTGTCCTTCGCGTCCTTCGCCATCCCGCAAGTCTCTCAGGTTGGGTCAATCCGGTTCGCCGGGTGTGCGCCGGGTGCGCCGCGTGGAGGTGTCAGAACCACTTCATCGGGTCCACGGCGGTGCCGTTGACCATCACCGTGAAGTGCAGATGGCAGCCGGTCGACCAGCCGGTGGTGCCGGCGTAGCCGACCACCTGGCCGCGGGCCACGGTGGCGCCGCTGCCCACGGCGTACCTGGTCAGGTGGTTGTAGATCACCGTGACGTTCTTGCCGTTGACGATGCCGAGGTTGAGGTAGAGCCGGTTGCCCCACACCGAGGAGTAGTACTCCGACATCACGCGGCCGGTGCCGGCGGCGTGCAGCGGCGTGCCGCACGGCGCGTGGAAGTCGTCGCCGTCGTGCAGGCCCCAGTAGTGGTAGATCGGGTGCTCGCGCCAGCCGAACGGCGAGGTCACGTAGCTGTTGGCCACGGGACGCTCGAGGAAGCCGCCGGTGCTGCCGCGGTAGCCGACGGTGTGGTGGCGCCGGGCGGCCAGCCGGGCGGCGCGGCGGGCCTGGCGCATGATCCGCTGCTTGATCTTGCGTTCGTGGGCCCGGAGGTTGGCCAGCTGCCGGCGGTCCTGCTGGTGGGCGGCCACCGCCCCCTGCTTGGCGGTACGCCGGGAGTCGACCAGCTGGCGCACCTTGTCCTTGGCGTCGTGGGTCTGCCCGACCAGCTGGCGCATCACCACGAGGTGCCGGGCGGCCGCCTTGCGCTGGGCCTCGACCTCGTCGCGCGCCTGCTGCACCTCGTCCTCGCGGACCTGGAGCAGCACCTCGGCGGCGTGCAGGCTGTCGTAGGCGCGGGTCTCGCGGCCGACGATGACGCTGTTGGCCTCCATCCGGCGGGTCAGGTCGGACGGGCTCTGGGCGTCCAGCATCGAGGAGAACGCCGTCAGCTGCGGGTCGCCCCCCTCGTAGATCGAGGTGACGGTGTCGGTGACCTGGTCCTGCTGGTCCAGGACCGCCTGCTGCCCCTGGCTCACGTCGGACTGGGCCTGGGTCAGCCGCGCCTGGGCCGCCTGGAGCGCGGCCTGCATCTGCTGGTCGCGCAGCCGGGCGGCGTCGCGCTTGGCCTGGGCGGCGTGCAGCTCGCCGCGGGCCTGGTCGAGCTGGGCCCGGGCCTGGTCGAGGGCCGCCGCGGCCCGGCGCATCCGGGCGCTGGACTCGTCGAGGTCCTTCGAGGCGGAGTGGATCTGGCCCTGGACGTGCTTCTGCCGGTCCTTGAGCTTGTGGTCGTCGGCCTGCGCCGAGGGGGCGGCGAGCACGCCGAGCGACACCGCACCGGCCAGGGAGGCCGCTGCGAGACGTCGGCCGGCGGTACGGGGGAAGGAGCGCACCGTTCTGCCTTCGTTCTCCGGGGAAGATGAACGCTGCGACCGTAGCGGCTCGAGGTCAGACTTTGAGGTATTTGCGGGTCAGCACGAGTGTCGGCAGCAGCGTGAGCACCGGCCCGAGGATCGCGACGGCGACGGCGGAGACCGTGAACGCGTCCACCCCGATCCACGGGATGAACCCCACGAGGTTCTCCAGCTGCCCGCGAACCCCGAACCACATGAAGGCACCGAGGAGGCCGATGGCGATCGCCACCGCGATCGCCGCGGTCACCAGCGCCTCCAGGAGGAACGGGAGCGCGATGTAGAGGGTGGAGGCGCCGACCAGCCGCATGATGCCGATCTCACGCCGTCGTGCGAACGCGGCGAGCCGGATCGTGTTGGCGACCAGGAGCAGCGCCGCTAGCACCAGGAACGCGGCGATGCCCAGGGCGCCCTTCTGCATCAGCCCCAGCCCCTGCAGCACCGGCCCGACCACCTGGCGCTGGTCGCGCACCTTGGAGACGCCGTCCAGGCCGACGATCGCGCTCTCGATCCCCTGGTACTTGTTGGGGTCCTTCAGCGTGATCCACACCGACTCCGGCATGTCCGCGGCGGTCGCGGCCGGGTTCGGGCCCTCGAACTTGTCCGGGCCGAGCAGCTCCTTGATCTTGGCGAAGGCCTCCTGCTTGGACTCGGTGTGGTAGCCGGCCACCTCCGGGTTCTGCTCGACGACCTTGAGGATCGCCTTCTTCTGGGCGTCGGTGACCTCGCTGGTGCAGGCCGGGTTGTCGTCGCTGGCCTTGCAGAGGAACGCGGTGATCTGCAGCTCCGAGCCCCACTGGTCGGCGGCCCGTTCGGCCTGCTTGTTCAACAGCACGCCGAGGCCCACCAGCGTCAGCGAGACGATGAGGGTCAAGATCACCGCGATGTGCATCGACAGGTTGCGGCGCAGGCCCTGGCCGAGCTCGGAGAAGACGTAACGCAGCTGCATGAGGAGTGGTTGCTCTCTTCGGGGCTGGGAGTCGGGTGGCTGGGAGTCGGGTGGCTGGTCGTGCGGTCGGTGGACGGGGTCAGTGCTGGAAGCCGTAGACGCCCTGCGCCTGGTCACGCACCACGCGGCCGTTGTCGAGCTCGATGACGCGCTTGCGCATCTGGTCGACGATCCCGGCGTCGTGGGTGGCCATGATCACGGTCGTGCCGGTGCGGTTGATCCGGTCGAGCAGCTTCATGATCCCCACCGAGCTGGTCGGGTCCAGGTTGCCGGTGGGCTCGTCAGCGATCAGGATCATCGGCCGGTTCACGAAGGCCCGGGCGATCGCGACCCGCTGCTGCTCACCGCCGGACAGCTCGTCGGGCATCCGGTCGGCCTTGCCCTCCAGGCCGACCAGCTCCAGGGTCTCGGGGACCACCTTGCTGATGTCGCCACGGTGCCGGCCGATAACCTGCAGCGCGAAGGCGACGTTCTCGGCGACCGTCTTGTTGGGCAGCAGCCGGAAGTCCTGGAAGACCGTGCCGATCGAGCGGCGCAGCCGCGGCACCTTCCACCCGGCGAGCCGGTTGATCTCCTTGCCCGCGACGTAGACACGGCCGGACGTGGGCCGGTACTCCCGCAGCACGAGGCGCAGGAATGTGGACTTGCCGGACCCCGAGGCGCCCACGAGGAAGACGAACTCGCCCTTCTCGATATCCACCGACACCTGGTCGAGGGCAGGGTGGCCCGTGCCGGGGTAGGTCTTGGAGACCTTCTCGAAGCGAATCACGGGCAGCGAGCCTAGACCAGCAACCTGAGAGTCACCGACACCGCGACGCGCGTCGTGTCGGGGCTCACGTGCGGGCTTGAGTAGGGGCTGACGTGCGGACTCACGAGGGTTCCGTCCCGGGCGCCTCGACCACCCACCAGGCGGCGTACGGCGGCAGCCAGGCCACGCCGTCGGCGCCCGTGGTCACGAGATGGCCACCGAGTGCGTCGTACGGCGTGCCGAGGCCGGCCGCGTGCAGCCGGTCGACCGGGAACGGCCGCGGCTCGCCGGTGACATTGTAGAGCCCGACCAGGGTGCCGCTGGCGTGGCTGCGCACCACGGCCAGGATCCCGGGGTCGGTGTCGGGGAGCACCCGGCTCGTCGCCGCCGCGTGCAGCTGGGGCAGGCCGGCCCGGACCCGGGCCAGGTGCGCCAGCCCGGAGAAGACCCGGCCGGGCACCGTGGTCGGGTCGTGGCGCAGCCGGGCCAGCTCCCGATCCAGCCGCGGCCGGTGCGCCCAGCGGTTGTCGTCCGCGTGGCCGGGCTCGCCCGCCCAGTCGGCGTCGTCGGCCTGGCCGAGCTCGTCCCCGCTCCACAGCACCGGGATGCCGCCCCAGCCGGCGACGATCGCGTGCGCGAGGAAGAGCCGGGCCAGGCCGCCGTCGGTGTCGTGCTCCAGGCCGGCCAGGGACGCCGCGGTGCCGCTGATCCGCATGTCGCCGGTGGCCGGGTTGCGCTGGAACACCAGCCCCCGGGCCCAGGAGCCTGGGAACTCCCCGGCGTACCACTCGGCGAGGAAGCGGCGGTGCGCCGGGCCGCTGAGGCCCACCGCCGCGGCGTCGCCGTCATCGATGGCCCACCCGATGTCGTCGTGGCAGCGGACGTAGGTGATCCAGGTCGAGGTGGTCGGCGCCGGCGGCAGCGCGGCCAGGGCGTGCCGGGCCAGCACGGTGTCGCCGGTGGCCAGCATCGACCACACCTGCACCATCAGGCTGTTGTGGTAGGCGAGGTCGCTGATCCGGCCCGTGTGCGGCCCGGTGCCGAGGTACTGCACCAGGTCCCGCGGGCCGACGATCGCCTCGGCCTTGAACGCGAGCGCGGGCGCGGCCATCCGGGCCGTGGCCCGCAGCGCCTGGACGATCGCGTGCACCTCGGGCTGGTTCTGGCAGCTGGTGCCGAGGCGCTTCCACAGGAACGCCACCGCGTCCAGCCGCAGCACCTCCACGCCCAGGTTGGCCAGCCACAAGATCACGTCGGCGAGCTCCAGCATCACCTCGGGGTTGGCCCAGTTCAGGTCCCACTGGAACTCGTTGAACGTGGTCCACACCCAGCCGGCCAGCTCCTCGTCCCAGGTGAAGTTGCCCGGCGCGAAGTCCGGGAAGACCTCCGGCAGCGACTGCTCGAAGGCGTCCGGGAGCGTGCGGTCGTCGTACACGTGGAAGTAGGAGCGGTACGCCGGGTCGCCGGCTCGCGCCTTCTCGGCCCACTCGTGCTCCCGCGCCACGTGGTTGAGCACCAGGTCGACCACCAGGCTGATCCCCCGGCCGCGCAGCGTGGTCGCGAGCTCGCGCAGGTCCGAATTCGTGCCGAGGTCGGGCCGGACCCGGCGGTAGTCCTGCACCGCGTAGCCGCCGTCGTTGTCGCCCGGACGGGGCTGCAGCAGCGGCATCAGGTGCAGGTAGGTCACCCCGAGGTCGGCGAGGTGGTCGAGGTGGCGGGCCACGCCGGGCAGGTCGCCGGCGAACCGCTCGGTGTAGCAGGCGTAGCCGAACATCCCGGGCTGCTGCAGCCAGTCCGGGCTCAGCAGCCGCCGCTGGTCGAGCCGGTGCAGGTCGTCGGGGCGCGCCGCGTAGGCGCGGGCCGCGAGCAGCACCAGCCGCCGGGCCACCGGCTCCGGGTCCGGGTGGACCGCGCGGACCCCGTCGTACAGGTCGGGCCACCAGCGGTCCACGCGCAGCGCGAACGCCTCCCGCCGCTCGGCCGGCACGGCGTGCAGCTCCTCGGCGACGGCGACGCGGAGGTCGGCAGGGGTCTCCATCGGTATGCATTCAAGCGCACCCGACGCCGTATGTTGAGCCCGTGTCCGCCTCCGCCTCCGACCTGCGCCGCCTGCTGCCCGCGGTCGCGCTCGCCGCGCTGGCGTTCGTCGGGGTCACCTCCTGCGACCACGGGGACGACGCGGGCGCGCCCGCACCCCGGGCCACGCCCACCGAGGTCGGCACGCCGCTGGCGTCGCTGGCGACCGACCGGCTGGTCGTCGCCCGGGCCCCCTTCTGCGACGCGGTGGCGCCGACCGCGGTGGAGGCGGCGCTGGACAGCCACGTCTACGACGACGCGTCGTACGGCAACGGGGACCGGGCCCGGCTGGCCCGGGGCGTCACGGACGTGGCGCACGAGTACGGCTGCTCGTGGCGGACCTCCGACGGCGTCGTGGCCAAGGCGTGGGTCTTCGCTCCCCCGGTCACCCGTGCCCAGGGCCGCCGGCTGGCGCACGCCCAGCTGCGCCCCGGCTGCTCGGCGATCAAGGCAGGCGCCGGCTTCGGCGCGCCGTCGGTCGCCACGTCGTGCGGGCCGCGCGCCACCGGCAAGGGGACCGAGCTGGGCTACTTCGGCCTCTTCGGCGACGCCTGGCTCGGCTGCACCCTGGGCACCACAGCGGCCACCGAGCCGCCCGACCTCGTCGAGCGCGCCGACCGGTGGTGCGCCGCGGTCGCCCAGGCGGCCTCGGGGACCGCCTAGCCGCGGGCCGTCCGGGCCCGTCGCGGGCCAAGGTCAGTTAGCGGCGGCCTTGTCGGCGCCGCGGCGCCAGCGGATGCCGGCCTCGAGGAAGCCGTCGAGGTCGCCGTCGAACACGGCGGCCGGGTTGCCGACCTCGTAGCCGGTGCGCAGGTCCTTGACGATCTGGTAGGGGTTCAGCACGTAGTTGCGCATCTGGTCGCCCCACGACGCCGCGACGTCGCCGCGCATCTCGTCGAGGTGGGCCTTCTCCTCGGCCTTCTTCAGCGCGAGCAGCTTGGCCTTGAGCACGACCATCGCGCTGGCCTTGTTCTGCAGCTGGCTCTTCTCGTTCTGGCAGCTGACGACCGTGCCGGTGGGCAGGTGGGTCAGGCGTACGGCGGAGTCGGTGGTGTTGACCGACTGGCCGCCGGGGCCGCCCGAGCGGTAGACGTCGACGCGGATCTCCTCGTCGGGGACGTCGATCTCGTCGGTCTGCTCCAGCACCGGCACCACCTCGACCGCGGCGAAGCTGGTCTGGCGGCGGCCCTGGTTGTCGAACGGGCTGATCCGGACCAGCCGGTGGGTGCCGGCCTCGACGGACAGGGTGCCGTAGGCGTAGGGCGCGTGGATCGCGAAGGTGGCCGACTTCAGGCCGGCCTCCTCGGCGTAGGAGGTGTCGAAGACCTCGACCGGGTACTTGTGCTGCTCGGCCCAGCGCGTGTACATCCGCATCAGCATCTCGGCGAAGTCGGCGGCGTCGACGCCACCGGCTCCGGCGCGGATGGTCACCAGCGCCTCGCGGGCGTCGTACTCGCCGGAGAGCAGGGTGCGGACCTCGAGGGCCTCGACGGCCTTCTTGATCCGCACGAGCTCGGTCTCGGCCTCGGCCATCGAGTCGGCGTCGCCCTCGTCCTGCCCGAGCTCGACGAGCGCCTCGAGGTCGTCGACGCGGCTCATGAGGTTGCTGAACCGCTCCAGCTCACCCTGGAGCGCGGAGAGCCGGCCGGTCACCCGGGTGGCGTTGGCCTGGTCGTCCCACAGGTCGGGTGCGGCGACCTGCTCGCCGAGGTCGGCGACCTCCTTGCGCATGGCGTCCACGTCGAGCACCTGCTCGACGGTGTGCATCGTTGCCTGGAGCTGCTTGATCTCGGTGTCGAAGTCGGGGCCTGCCACGAGGGACGAGCCTACCCGGCGGCCGGGGTCCGCCCTAACTTCAGCCGGGCGGGGTGAGTCCACACCTCACCCGGGCGGGGTGAGTCCAGGCGGGCGGCGATCGGCCCAGACTGGCCGGGACGCGACGAGCGGGGGCGCATCTTGGCGACCGAGACCGAAAACCGGATCACGCCGCCCGTGTCGGGTGTGGTGGCCGAAGGAGATCTGCTCGGGGTTCAGGGCCGGTCCACGGCGACCACGGCCGAGCCGGTGGCGCCGATCGAGGCCCGGCCCGGCGCGCCGGGGACGGTGAGCGGGAGGTCGATCGGGGCGCGGACCTCCACCAGCACCCGGTGCTCGTTGGCGTCGACGGCGACGTCGAAGGTGAGCCCCGGGTAGTGCGCGTAGGCACCGGTGGCCGCGAGGTAGGCACGCACCGCGTCCCGGACCGCCTCGGGCGTGAGCCGCAGCTCCTCCTCGGGCACACCGGTCGTGTAGGTCTCCTGCCCCGTCGCCCCGAGGTCGGCGCCACTCAGCGCCGCACCGTCGGCGACGGTGTCGAGGCCCTGACGCTGCAGGTACGCCGCGGACGCGTCGACGACCACCGCCACGAGCATCGCCAGCACGACCGCGAGGCCGATGATCATGACGGTCGCCTGGCCCTGCTCGGGGCGGGAGCGGGAGCGGGGGCGGGGGCGGGGGCGGGGGCGGGGGCCGACAGGTGCCCCCGCCGGTTGAACATACATTTGTTCAACCCGGGTCACCGGACCTCCTGGAACTGCCCGAGGGGAACCGTGTGGCTGGCGTCGAGGGCGAAGCCGGGGGCCTGGCCGCCGAAGACGTCGGGCATCATCGGGAGATCGACCCGGGACCGGATCCGCACCGTGATGACCGACGTCCCGTTGTGGCAGTCGCCCGGGAACGGCCGGCAGGTCACGTCGACCGCCAGCGGCTGGTCGGCCACGCCCTGGTCGGCCAGCGCCTGCCGCGCGGCAGCCAGCGCGCGGGCTCGGCCCTGCGCGTCGTCCGGGGCCAGCGCGTAGGCGCGTCCGGCGGCCCGGGCGGCCGCGCTCACGGCGAAGGCGCCGCGCTGGACCTCGAACACCGAGAGCACGATCCACAGCATCGGCACCAGCAGCAGGATGCCCAGCCAGCTCACCTCGACCAGCGCACTCCCCCGGTCGCCCCGGCGCCGGCCACCCGCCCTCATGGCTGCTCCTCCACCGCGTGCCCGCTGACGGTGAGCTCCACCGCGGGACCGCCCAGGCCGAGCGCGGGGACCCGGGCGTGGACCACCACCTCCACGCCGGGGGCGCCGTCGACCGCGGTCCGGCGTACGGCGACGTCCTCGGCGAAGCGTCCGGTGAGCGCGCCCGCGATCTGCTCGCGGGTGCGGGCCGCCCCCTGGGCGAGGTCGGCGTCGCGGGTGGCGGCATACCGCGCGCCCTCCGAGGCCGCGGCCGCGAGCGTGTTGCGCACGAGCAGCACCAGCCCGACCTGCACGATCCCCAGGAACAGCGGCACCAGCACGACGAGCACCAGCACGAAGTCGACGACCGCGGCGCCCCGTTCGAGGCGCCGGCCCCGAATGACGAGCATGGTCAGTTGTGCACGGAGCTGAGGGCGTCGCGCAGCATCGCGCCCAGCTGGTCACGGGCGATGCCCCAGATGACCATCACCAGACCGGCGGTCATCACCGTGATCAGCACCCAGCCCGGCACGTCGCCGCGGTCGTCTCGCGGCCGCCGGGCCTGCACGGTGAGCAGCAGCCGGGCGAGGGCCAGTGAGAGGTGTTCCATGGGTTCGTCCTTTCTCCGAACGCGAACCGGGGGTCATGGGGCAGGGGCGGCCAGGCGACAGGGGGGCGGTCGGGGGTGGTCAGGGGGTCGCCAGGTGGAGGCCGATGACGCCGGGCCAGAAGGCGAACAGGACGGTGACGGGGAGCACGAGGAACACCACCGGCACCATCATCAGCACCTCCTTGCGCGCGGCGACCTCGATCAGCTCGCGCCGACCCGCCTCGCGGACGTCGGCGGCCTGCGCGTGCAGCACGTCGGCCAGCGGTGTGCCGCGCTCGACCGCCACCGCGATCCCCTGCGCGAACCGGGCGACCAGCGGCAGCCCGCTGGCGGCGGCCATCCGGTCGAACGCGGCGCCGACCGGCTCGCCGGTGCGGATGGCCGCGAGCACCCGGGCCAGGTCGGTGGAGAGGGCCCCGCCGCTACGGCGGACCACCCGGTCCAGCGCCGCGACCGGGCTCTCCCCGGCCGCCACGGCGAGCGCCAGCAGCTCGGCCAGGGTGGGGAACTCCGCGAGGATCTGCCGCTCGCGACGCTTCACCTGGCCGGACAGGTGGGTGTCCCGGGCCAGCACCCCGGTGACGAACGCGACGAGGCACAGGACCAGGGACACGAGCCCGCCGGACGGGTCGGTGAGGGCCCGGAGCACGCCGTACGCCGCGGCGATCGCGAACCCCGCGAGTCCCCACAGGACCTGTTCCACGCGGAAGTCGTGGACGCTCTTGTCGAGGTCGGCGCGTTCGAGGCGCCGCCGGACCGACGCGGCCCCGCCGAGCACCCGCTCCACCGCGTCCGCGGCCGAGCGCAGCGGCGGGCCGAACACGCCGGCGGCCGCGGACGTCGCCGGACCCGGCACCGGGCGCAGCCCGCGGGCCTGCCCCACCTGCGGCAGGTCGCGGACGTAGGGCAGCACGCGCACCGACAGCTGGGTGCGGCGCAGGGCGGCGACCCGGCCGGCCACGACCAGCAGCCCGGCCCCCAGCACCGCGCCGAGGAGCCCGCCCCACGCCGCCGGGGTCACGAGAGGATCCGCCGCTCGGCGGGCAGCCGCCCGATCCGCATCATCAGCCGGTAGGCCACCACGCAGGCGACCGCGCCGAAGACCAGCACCGCCACGCCGCCGGGCGAGGCGTAGCGGTGGATGATCTCGGACTGGAACGACATGAACAGCAGCACCAGCCACGGCGAGGCGACGGCCAGCCGGGCCCCGTTGACGGTCCACGACTGCCGGGACTCCATCTCCGAGCGGGTGCGGGCCTCGTCGCGCAGGTAGCCGGAGAGGTTGCGCAGCAGCCGGCCGAGCTGGCCGCCCCCGACCTCGCGGGCGATGCGCAGCCCCTCCACCACCCGGTCGCCCACCGGGTCGGCCAGCCGGTCCTTGAGCCGGTCGAGGCACTCCCCGAAGCGGCCGGTCACCTGGTAGTCGAGCGCGAACGCGTCGAACGCCGGCCGCAGCGGCTCGGGACCGCGGTGGCCGAGGGCGGCCAGGGCGTCGGGCAACGACATGCCGGCCCGGACCGCCGACGCGAGGTTGTCCACGGCCTCGGGCCAGACCTCGGCGAACTCCCGCTGCCGGCGCCGGGCCCGACCGGACACCACCGCCACCGGTGACCAGGCCCCCATCAAGCCGAACGCGAGCGCCACCGGCGGCGTCCGGGAGACCACCTCGACCAGCAGGGTCGCCACGACCCCGAGGCAGACACACAGCAGCACGAACCCGGTCACCGACACCTGGCCCAGACCGGCCCGGGCCAGCAGCTGCGCGGTCCGGCCGGGGCGTCGCGTCGCCGGCCGCTGCCGGCGGGGCAGGAAGAACGCCGACCAGACCAGCAGCAGCCCGATCCCCACACCCAGCCCGACCAGCGCGCCCATTCAGGCCACCCCGTCCCGGGCGAGGATCCGGTGCACGTCGATGCCGACCTGTTCGTAGAGCTCCGTCCGCGGCGGCATGCCGCCGGCGTGCCGCAGCTCGCCGCCACGCCGGTGGAAGACCGGCTCGGTCTCGATGACGTCGTTCTCGGCCCGGCCCGGCACGGCGACGATCTCGTTGACCCGGCGTACGCCGTCGTGCCCCAGGCCCAGGTGCACGACCAGGTCGACCGACGACGCGACCGTCGGCACCACGAACCGGGCGGAGATGTTCTCCCCGGCCAGCAGCGGGAGCGTGCACATCTTGACCAGCGCCTCCCGTGCGCTGTTCGCGTGGATCGTGCACATGCCGGGCAACCCGGCGTTCAGGGCGAGCAGCAGGTCGAGGCACTCCTCGGAGCGGACCTCGCCCACGATGATCCGGCTCGGCCGCATACGCAGGGACTCCTTGACCAGGTCGCGCAGCCGGATCTCGCCGGTGCCCTCGAGGCCGGACTGCCGGGTCTGCAACGGCACCCAGTCGGGGTGGGGGAAGCGCAGCTCGAAGACCTCCTCGGCCGAGATCACCCGCTCCCCACCCGGGATCGCGGCGGCCAGGCAGTTGAGCATGGTGGTCTTGCCGGCCTGGGTGCCTCCGGCCACGAGCACGTTGAGCCCGGCGCGCACCGAGGCCTCGAGGAACGCCGCGGCGGTGGCGGTCAGGCTGCCCAGCTCGACGAGGTCGCTCAGCCGCGCGGCCCGCAGCACGAACTTGCGGATGTTGACCGCCGAGAAGCCGCGGCTGATCCCCTCGAGGACCACGTGCAGCCGGTGCCCCTGCGGCAGCATCGCGTCCACGAACGGCTGGCTCAGGTCGATCCGCCGGCCGCTGGACTTCAGCATCCGCTCGACCAGCTCGGTCACCTGGGCGGCGGTCAGCACCAGGTTGGTCAGCTCGTGGCGGCCGTTGCGGGCGAGGAACACCCGGCTCGGATCATTGATCCACACCTCCTCGACCTCCGGATCGTCGAGGAAGGGCTGGAGCGGGCCGAACCCGGAGACCCGGGCGACCAGCTCGCCCACCACCGCGTCGACGTCCGCGACCGGCGCGACCACCCCGGTCAGGCTGCGCTCGTCGTGCTCGCGGACCACGCTCTCGGCGATCCGGCGTACGACCCCGGCGTCGCGCTGCGGGTCCACGCCCTCGCGGCGCACCAGGTCACGCACGTGGCCGTCGAGCAGCTCGACCAGCTCGCCGTGCGCGTCCGCGGCAGTCACCGGCACCGTCACGTCCCCCGTCCGGAGTGAACTGCTGCCGACACTAGGGCCAACCGGCGCGGCCCGCGAGGGTCACTTCGGAATCTGTGGACAAGGTACAGACCATGCCCGTCGGAAGGCGGCTGCCGGAGACGGTCGGCGGGCCGGCGCGAGTCAGGACGTCACGTGCCACCGCGGCGCGCCGGCCCGGTTCACGGTCGCGTCGCCAGCGCCGATGCAGCCGGACATCGCGCCCATCCTGGCCAGTCCGGTCAGGTCCCCGGCCTGGTAGTGGCCCGGGGAGTGGCTGCCCAGCCCCGCGTGCATGACCTCGTTGCGCGCCCGGGTGTGGTCGAGGTTCATCGCGTGCCCGATCTCGTGCAGCAGCAGGCCGCCCCAGGTGGCGCCCTCGCCGAAGCCGGACCGCAGGTGCGCCCGGCGATCCAGGACGACCGCGCCCTCCTGGATCTCGCCGCCCGAACCGCTCAGCCAGCCGCCGCGGCCGATCGTGTTCCCGGCCAGGCCGCGCACCTGTCGAGCGGTGGCGAAGGCCAGGGTGAGCTCGGCGCCGCTGCGCTGGGACCCTCGGTGGTCGGTGCGGTACGGGATCGCGGTGGTGGCGCCGTCGTAGACGAAGGTGAGCCCGGTCGCCGCGTGCACCGCCGCGAACGCCCGCTCGACCTGGGCCCGTGCGTGCTTCGGGGCGCCGGTGAGGTTCACCCGGTAGCTGATCGCGTCGCACGGGTTCCACCGGTAGCCGCGCACGAGGGCGTTCCACTGGTGCGCCCGACCGCCGGGCCGGTAGCCGGGGCGGACCCGCATCGGGAACGTGGCCGGCGAGACCGCGGCCTCGTCGGTCTCGGTGGCCAGCACCTGCGCGCGCAGCGTGCCGGAGTAGTACCAGTCGGTGGGTACCTCGACGGTGTAGCCGCCGGTGGCATCGGTGCGCACGCTCGTCAGCCCCGTCCAGCCGTTCTCGGTGTCGAGCTCGAGCCGGACGGCGCGGCCGGCGGGGTCCGGCCCGCCGACCCGGCCGGTCACGGTGAGCGCCTTGCCGAAGGTGGCGGCGGCGACACCGGGCTCGGTCAGCGTGATCGTGGCGGGCTCGCTCACGACCGGCGTCGGGTCGGTGACGGTGTAGGCGTACTCGGCGGAGACGTAGGCGGGGAACACCGGGTCGGCGTCGACGACGAACCGGAGCGTGACCGAGCCGGCCTGCTCGGTGGGCAGCACGAAGTCGTGCTGATAGCCCCCGGTCGGCACCGCGACCACCGCCACGTCGGTCCAGTCCCCGCCGACGGCCCGCTGGAGCCGCAGGACGGTCGGCTGGGTGGTGTCGACCTCGGCGCGGACACCGACGACCTGGGCGGTCTCCCACTCGTGGGTGGAGGGGAACCCGAAGGAGACCATGCGGGTCTCCCCCTCCGAGGCTCCCGCGCGTGGCGCCAGGGGCACGGCCGCGGCCGTCCCCGTGGTGCTGGTCGCCGGGCCAGGGGTGACGGCGCCGACCGGGCCCGCCACGCCGACGGCGACCAGGCCGGCCGCGACGAGCGTCGCGAGCTTGAGGGATGCGGACGTCCTGCGCATGACTTCCTTCAATGTCGGAGCGCGATCAATCTGGGTATCGGCTCCAAACAGGCCCGACCTGAGCCGAGGACGCGAAATAGCGACCAGCCGCTGGGCGGCCACTGGGCGACCGCTGGGGGGACGGGCGTCAGTTCAGCGCGAGCAGCACGGGCGGGCCGACGTAGAACGGGGGCCACTCGGTCCAGCCGGTCTGCCACAGGCGGCTGGCCCGCTCGCAGTGCCGGTGCAGGTCGCAGCGGACGACGGCCGCGTTCCCGTCCTCGCCCATCGCGGAGGTCAGGAAGTGCCGACTGTCCTCCCAGACCGCGTTCCAGTCCAGGCGACCGGCCGCCCGGGAGAGGCCGCGCCCGGTCGCGCCGTCCAGGACCGCCCAGTAGTCGGTGCCGGTGTCGTCGAAGTAGCTGTGCGTGGCCAGGGCGTGCCGCCCGTCGGGCGACCACTGGTGCGGGATGCGCCGGCAGCTGCGCCACAGCGTCGCGTGCGGGTGCGAGACCCGGGCCACCCGGTTGCAGAAGGCGTCGGGGTTGCCGATGGAGAAGGTCATCCGGTCGTGTGGCAGGTCCGCCCCCAGCGCCGCCTGCCGGGCGATCCGGTGCAGCCGGGCGTGGCCGGGATGCCACCACCAGGTCGCCGGTGCGGGCGCCGCGAACGACGTCGCGAGCATCACCCGGTCCCGCTCGACGGTGGTCGCCCACCGCACCTGGTGGAACGTACGACGGCCGAGGGACCGGCCGTCCACGGTGTCGGCGACCGTCAGGTGCACCGGCGGGCCGAAGCTCGGGTCGTCGTAGGACCCCCAGACGACGCGGCGCAGCCCCGGCGAGACCGCCACCGTGTAGACCTTGGTCCCGAGCAGCTGCTGGTCGCCGTGCCGGCTGACGTAGGTGAGCCGGCCGCCGCCGTTGAGCACCAGGTAGCCGCGCGCGACCTCCCACAGCTTGCTGTGCGCGCCGGCGGGGGCACGCACCGCGACCGGGCCGTCGCGGATCGTGTTGTGGCGGAGGTAGGGGACCGACGGGTCGGCGCCTCGCCGCAGCGACGAGGGGTCGATGCGGGCCGGCGATGCCGGTGCCGCCGGCGGCTCCGCGGTCGCCAGCCGCGCCGTCCACACGGGCAGGGCCGACTGCGCGGGCACCTGCGCGGCGATGGCGGCCATCCCGGCCGCGGCCGCCGCGGCCAGGGCGATGACCGCCCACCTGACCCGCCGCTTCCTCGACACGTCTCCAGCGTGCGTGGCCGCCGACCGCCCGGGGTAGGGACCAACCGCCCCACCGGAGGGTCCGGACGCGGGTGCGCCCAGCGATGTCACGACCGCTCGCCGCCACGCCCCCCGGGGACCCCGCGGCACCGCCTCCGGGGTCAGGCCCCCGCGGTCGGCGCGGGCACCCGGGGCCGCAGCACCAGCCGCAGGTCGCGGGGCATCAGCGTCAGCCGCTCGGTGATCCGCAGCTGGTACGCCGGGTCGCCGGTCAGGTCGAAGCGGTGCAGGATCCGGGCGAGCACGAGCACCGCCTCGTGCAGGGCGAACTGTCGGCCGATGCAGGCCCGCTCGCCGGTCCCGAACGGCTTGTAGGCGTGCTTGAGCCGCCCCCGGCTGCGCTCGGGCAGGAACCGGTCCGGGTCGAACGCCTCGGCGTCCGGCCCCCACACGTCCGGGTCGCGGTGCACCATCGGCAGCAGCACCAGCGCCCAGTCCCCCGGCCGCATCCGGTAGCCGGCCAGGGTCGTGGCCTCCCGCGGGGTGCGGGCGAAGCCCGGCGCGGTCGGCCACAGCCGCAGCGTCTCGTCCAGGACCCGGCGTACGAAGCGGAGCCGGGGCACCTGCTCGAAGGCCGGCTCGGCGTCCGGGTCGGGCCCGAGCACCGCGTCGGTCTCCGCCTGCGCCCGGGCCAGCACCTCGGGGTGCCGGGCGAGGTGGTGCAGCGCCAGCGAGAGCGCCCCGGAGGTGGTCTCGTGGCCGGCGACGAGGAACGTGAGGATCTGGTAGCGGATCGCCCGGTCGCTGAGCCGCTCGCCGGTCTCCGGGTGCGCCTGCTCGAGCATGATCCCGAGCAGGTCCGGCTCGTGGCGCCCGCCGGTCCGGCGCTCGGAGATCAGCTCGTCGAGCATCGAGTCGAGGTAGGCCTGGTGGCCGGCGTTGCGGCGCCGCAGCCGCCGGCGCAGCAGGAACGACCCGGGCAGCGACGACAGCGCCCCGAGCCGCCGCCCGGTCTCCAGCGCGGTGACCATCGCAGGCACGAACGGGTGCGGCTCGGGCCGGGTGAACGACCCGAAGTCGTGGCTGAACGCGGTGCGCGCGATGGTCTCCATGGTCAGCTTGGTCATCAGCGGCGCCACCTCGACCGAGCGGCCGTCGGTGGGCAGCACCTCGAAGAGCTCGCGCACCGCCTGCAGCATCACCCCGTGGTAGCGCTGCATCGCCGGACGCGTGAACGCGGGCAGCAGCAGGTCGTGGGCCAGCTGCCAGTTCGGCTCGTCGTTGTACGCCGTGAACAGTCCGTCGCCCGCGAAGTCCCGCAGCGCCACCAGCGCGGGCGGCAGCGCCTTCTCGAACCGGGACTCGTCGCAGAGCTCGGCGCAGAGCTCGCCGCTGGCGACGAAGACGAACTTCTGCCGGAAGATCCGCTGCTCGAAGATCGGCCCGCTGGCCGCGTTGCGGGCCATGATCGTCTGGACGGCGGTCTCCGGCGCCAGGCCGGCGAGGTCGCCGACGAGGCGGCGCCGCCCGGGGGCGTGCGGGAGCACCTGGCCGGACCAGTCGTTGCGCACGCTGCGCCCCCCCAACGGGTTGTTGACGCCGATTCAGTAGCAGGTGTCCAGCCTCCGGTGCGTCGGGTGCGGCTGTCAACGGCCCTCCGCACCGGCGTCGCCGGTCTCCGCCATCATGGGAGCGTGACGAACCACCCCGGCGGCCGCGCCGACCCGACTCGCCCGCTGCTGCACTTCACCGCGCCCACCGGCTGGATCAACGACCCGCACGGACTGACCTTCCACCGCGGCGCCTACCACCTCTTCCACCAGTACGTGCCGGACAGCCCGGTCTGGGCGCCGCACTGCCACTGGGGCCACGCGGTCAGCACCGACCTGCTGCGCTGGGAGCAGCGGCCCGTGGCCCTCGCCCCCGGCGACGGCGACGACGGCGTCTGGACCGGCTGCCTGGTCACCGACGGGGCCGGCGCCCGCATCCTCTACACCTCCGTGACCCACCCCGACCTCGGGCTCGGCCGGGTCCGGGTGGCGACCCCGACCGACGACGGCTGGGACACCTGGAAGAAGGGCGACGTGGTGCTGCAGCCGCCCGACGGCCTGGACCTGGTCGCCTTCCGCGACCCGTTCGTCGTGCGCGAGGGCCCCGGCTGGCGGATGTTCGTCGGCGCCGGCACCGCGAGCGGCGAGGCGATGGCCCTGACCTGGACGTCGAGCGACCTCGAGGCGTGGGCGTACGACGGGGTCGCGGCCTCGCGGTCGACCACCGAGCGCGACCCGGTCTGGATGGGCTCGCTGTGGGAGTGCCCGCAGCTGGTCGAGGTGGACGGTCACACGGTGCTGCTGGCGTCGGTGTGGGAGGCCGAGGTGCTGCATCACGTCGGCTACGGGCTCGGCTCCTCCGACCGGGGCCGGTTCGTGGCGGCTGACTGGGGTCGGCTCAGCTTCGGTGACGCCTACTACGCCCCGTCGTACTTCGAGGACAGCGCGGGCCGACCCTGCCTGATCTTCTGGATGCGCGGCGTGGGCGGCGCCGACGCGGGCTGGAGCGGCTGCCTGAGCGTGCCGTACGTGCTCTCGGTCGCCGACGGGCGCCTGCGGGCCACCCCGCACCCCGAGCTGGCCGCACGTCGGGGGCCGTCCCCGGACCCGGAGCCCGACCTCGCGGCGGGCCCGGTCGACCTCGAGTGGTCGCCCGACCCGGACGGCGACCGGCTCGAGCTGGTCCCCCCCTCCGGCGCGAGCACCAGCCTCGTGGTCGGGCACGGGACCGTGACCCTCGAGCGGCCTGGCCACGCGGACTCGTCGATGCCCTGGTCAGGGGGCGACCTGCGGGTGCTCGTGGACGGGCCGGTGGTCGAGGTGGCCGGCGCTGACGGGCTGCTGGGCGGTGCGCTCGCACCGCCTCACCGACTGCTCGCCGGCCGCGGGGCCCTGCGCGTCTGGCCGCTCTGAGGCGCGCCACGCTCAGGAGCGCTGCTGCACGACCTCGACCAGGTCCGCGACCGAGTCCACGACGCGGGTGGGGCGGTAGGGGAACGTCTCCACCTGGTCCGGGCGGGTCGAGCCGGTGGTCACCAGCACCGTGCGCAGCCCGGCCTCCAGCCCGCTGATGATGTCGGTGTCCATCCGGTCACCGACCATGACGGTCGTCTCGGAGTGCGCCTCGAGCCGGTTCAGCGCGCTGCGCATCATCAGCGCGTTGGGCTTGCCGACGAAGTACGGCTGGCGTCCGGTCGCGGTCGAGATCAGCGCCGCGACCGAGCCGGTCGCCGGCAGGGTGCCCTGGATACTCGGGCCGCTGGGGTCGGGGTTGGTCGCGATGAACCTGGCCCCGCCCTCGATCAGCCGGATCGCCCTGGTGATGGCCTCGAAGGAGTAGGTCCGGGTCTCCCCCAGCACCACGTAGTCGGGGTCCCGGTCGGTCATCACGTAGCCGATGTCGTGCAGCGCGGTGGTCAGTCCCGCCTCGCCCACGACGTACGCCGTGCCGTGCGGACGCTGGTCGGCGAGGAACTGCGCGGTGGCCAGCGCCGAGGTCCAGATCGCCTCCTCGGGGACGTCGATGCCGCTGCCCAGCAGCCGGGCGCGCAGGTCGCGCGGGGTGAAGATCGAGTTGTTGGTCAGCACCAGGAAGCGCAGCCCCGAGGCCTTCAGCGCCTCGATGAACTCCTGCGCGCCAGGGATCGGCACCTCCTCGTGGACCAGCACGCCGTCCATGTCGGTCAGCCACGTATGCACCGGGCGGGTCGAGGTCATGGTGGCCATTGTGGTGGACCCCGGCTCCTGGTCGCCGGGCGGCACTCCCTGGCGCCTCGGCACGAGGGGTTGATGGGCTCTTCTCTCGCTTGATGGGCGTTGCAACGGCCCCCAACCGAGGGGATCCCCGGCCAGCCGGGGATTCCTGCACCGCCACGCCCACCCGCAGGGAGTCAGTGGCAGGGGGTCAGTGGTTGCGGGCGGGGCGGTGGGTGCGGGCGACGTCCTTGGCGCGGCGGTACGCCGCGACCGCGGCCAGCTGGGAGTTGACCTCGAGCTTGCGCAGCACGGCCTTGACCTGGCTGCGCACGGTGGCCTCGGAGACCCCCGCCATCTCCGCGATGCCGCGGACCGAGCGGCCGTCGTAGAGCAGGGAGAGCACGTTGAGCTCGCGGGCGGTCAGGGAGTCCATGCGGGCGACGAGCCGGCGTTCGTCCTCCTCGACCTCGCGCCACTCCCGCACTAGCCGGCGGCGGACGGTCTCGTCCATCACCGTGCCGCCGGCCGCCGCCGACGAGACCGCGACCACCAGGTCGTCCAGCCCGGTCGAGGTCGGCATCACCGCGAGCACGCCGTGGGTCAGCGCCGCTCCCCAGCGGGGGCTCTCGGGGGCGTTGGTGAGCAGCAGCCACCGGACCGAGTCGGCGGTCTCGACCATGTCCGCGACCTCGGCGAGCCGCTCGGGCCGGTCGAGGTCGCACAGCAGCACCCCGACGACTGCCTCGATCTGCACCAGGTGGGCGGCGGCCTCGCGCAGCTGGCGGGGACCGGTCGGCCACCGGTAGTTGGCCACCGGGAAGCCCCGGGTGGCGAGCGCGGTGCGGACGGCCTGCCCCACCAGGTACTGGTCGGCGAAGAGTCCGACCGGTGTCCGCCGCGGCTCAGGTCCCGGGTTCGCGGAGGTCATGGTCATCGGTCCCCCGAGGTGGTCCGGTGGGCACCACGTGGGCCACACCTGGGTGCGCGGGTGCACGTGGTGTTGATGGTGGCACGGTCCGTCCCCTCATCGATCGTCGCTTCCCTCATGCTGGCGGCGGCGACGCGGGCCCCGACGGCGGCTAGGCGGTAGTCCCCTACTTTTGGGGATTCCCCGATCCGGGCACCAGGCGGACAGTTGAGTGGTCGAGTCCCCCCACTCGATTGAAGCGACTCACCAGTCGCGTCATGGACCGACAGCTCGGCGGCCGCAGGTCGTCGGCACGGTCCAGCGGTGTCGCCGCGCGGCCCCCGCGGAGGCGGATCGCCGCGACGCGACTGGTGGGTCGTCGGGTGTTCGACGGAGCATGGGGACGCATGGGAGGGGCGGGTCAAGCGCAACACGCAAGTGTTCCTCAATAAATGGTATCCGTCGTCAAAACGCGGTACGAGTCCCGAAGGAGCGCCGTAGCGTTCCTGGACATGGCGGGAATCACGTTCGCAACGCGACCGCCGCACGTAACGCTCGTAGCTCGGGAGGCGACGGACGTCCGGCCCGATCGCAGCCGCCGGCGCGCACGCCGGCTGACCAGACTGGCGCACCTCCCCGTGGCGCTGCCGATCACCGGCGGGTGGTCCTGGCGCGGATCCATCCTGATGTTCGCGGTGCTGCTGCACCCCTACCTGCTCGTGCTCGCGCTGCCCTCGACGGGGGCGGAGCGGCTCCACACCGCCGACGAGATGAGTCGGCTGCTCGCGACCAACGGCATCCTGGCGGCGGCGGTGATCCTCAAGTACGAGTGGCGGCTCACCCGCCGTGCCAGCACCGGCTGGCTCGCGATGGCGCTCGGCTTCCAGGCCGCCCAGACGATCCCGTTCGCGCTGCTCTCGCTGCAGGCCCCGGCAGCCGGCCGGTTCGACTCCGTCGTGGGCACCGCCCAGGTCCCGGCCACCGTGGTCGTGCTCGCGCTGGTCGCGATGGCGGCGCGCGGCACCTGGATCCCGGTGCGCAATCCGCTCACCACCGGCCTCCTCCTCGGCGGCGCCGTGGCGGCCGCGCGGCTGGTGCTCTTCCGCGCCGGCCTCGACCCGAGCCTGGCCCTCGACGGCCCGGCCCGCGTGGTCGACGCCGTCCTGGTGGCCCTGGTCGTGGTCGCGACGATCGTGGTGCTCTCCCGCTCCCACCTGCTGCCGGGCTGGGCCCGCCTGCGGTTCGGGGCGTTCCTCGGCTGCCTGGTGGCCAGCCGCCTGCTGGCGACCGGGTCCCCGTCCCAGCTGCGCTCCGCGCTGTCGGTGCTGGTGCTGGTCGCCGGTGTCGCGGCGCTGCTCGGGGCCGCCGCGGTGATGCTGCGTCAGGGCATCCGCGACAACGTCCGCCAGCTGGCCACGCTGGCCCACCGGGCCGCGGCGGCGGAGGTCAACGTCCGGGACGGCCGCGAGCGGATGCACGAGCTGCACGCCACCGTGGCCGGCATCGCCCAGGCCTCCCGGCTGCTCCTGCACGGCGGCGGCCCGTCCGGCGGACAGCGGCGCCGCCTCGAGGCGCTGCTCGACTCCGAGATGGCCCGCCTCGAGCGGATGCTGAGCCGGCGGGGGCGGCAACCGGTCGGCGCGGTGTGCCTGGACGAGCTGCTCCGGCCCCTGGTCGAGACGCAGCTGACGCTGGGCGCCGACATCGACCTCGAGCCGACCCCGCTGCGGGTGCTCGGCCGGGCCGACGACCTGGCCGAGGTCGTGCACATCCTGCTCAGCAACGCGGCCCGGCACGCTCCGGGCGCGCCGGTCACGGTGCGCGCCAGCCGGACGACCGACGGCCGGACCGAGGTCCGGGTGGCCGACCAGGGGCCGGGGGTCCCGGCCTCGCTGCGCGCCTCGCTGTTCACCTGGGGGGGTCGCCGCGCCGGATCGCCCGGGCAGGGCATCGGCCTGCAGCTGGCGAAGCGGCTGATGCTGGAACAGGCGGGGAACCTGACGCTCGAGGACCGCGGTCGCCCGGGGGGCGCGACCTTCGTTCTCACCATCCC
The DNA here is from genome assembly GCF_013409645.1 of Nocardioides panaciterrulae. Taxonomy (NCBI): domain Bacteria; kingdom Bacillati; phylum Actinomycetota; class Actinomycetes; order Propionibacteriales; family Nocardioidaceae; genus Nocardioides; species Nocardioides panaciterrulae. The sequence goes on from NZ_JACCBG010000001.1 coordinate 3,008,955, forward strand.
GAGCTGCCCTCCGGGGACGCCATGAGAAACCCGCGTGGATCGACCAAGGTCGCCCTGGTCGAGGACCATCTGCTGTTCGCCGAGTCGCTCGAGATCGCGCTCGGCATGGAGGGCTACCAGGTCCGCCGGATCCCACTGCCGGCGCGACCCAGCTCGCTGGGCGCGGTGCTGGCCAGCGTGCTCCGCGTCCAGCCCCGGATCGTGCTGCTCGACCTCGACCTCGGCGCGCACGGCAACGGCGTACGCCTGATCGAGCCGCTCGCCAAGGCCGGCATCGCGGTCGTCGTGGTCACCGGCTCACTGGAGCGCACCCGTTGGGGCGAGTGCCTGCGCTACGGCGCCCGCACGGTGCTGACCAAGACCTCACCGCTAAACGACATCCTCGCCACGGTCCGCCGGCTCAACGACGGCTTCCCCGTCATCGACCGGGCCGTGCGCGAGGAGCTGATCGCCGAGTGGCACCAGAACCGGGTCGAGAACCACGAGGCACGGCGCCGGCTCGACGACCTGACGCCGCGCGAGCGCGAGGTGCTGCGCCAGCTGATGCAGGGCCACCAGGTGCGCGACATCGCCCGCATCAACGTGGTCTCCGAGGCCACCGTGCGCACCCAGGTGAAGTCGATCCTCGCCAAGCTGGAGGTCTCCTCCCAGCTGGCCGCCGTGGGCCTCGCCCACGAGGCCGGCTGGCGGCCCTCCGACGTCTGACCCGTCCAGACCACCGGCCCACCGGCGGCGGCTCCGTGCCGCCGCCGGTGGGCTGCGCCGTTGACGCGGCGCGGCGTACCCCGCCGGGACTATGGCGGCGCGCGGGGGATGCCCCAATTTCGGCATGACCTCCCCTCGGCCGCTCCCTACGTTGAGTGCACCGGCTCGGGACTGGCGCGGGCCGGGCAGGGGGGGAAGGAAGCCGATGAGTTCAGCAAGCCGGGGGGCGAGCCGGTCGATGCCGACCGGACGGGACGCGGTGCTCGGATGAGCTTCGCGGTCAGGAAGGGCCTGGCGGTCGCGCCCGAGCCCGCCACCGATCCGGCACCCGAGCTCGCCGCCCGGCGTCCGCGGATCGCGGCGCTGGGCTCTTGGCGGGTGCGCACGCTCGCTCTCTGCCTCGCCGCCGCGGACCTCGTGACCGCCGCCGTCGTGGTGCTCGGCTGGCGCCTCAGCGGTCCCGCCTCCGGGAGCCTGCTGGTGCTGACGGCCGTGCCCGTCATGTGGGTGGCGCTGCTCGCCGGCACCGGTTGGTACGCCGGGCCGCGGACCCGCAGCGACTCCCTGCTGGGCAACGCGGTGCTGCTCGCCGCCACCGGCTGGACCCTGGCGGCGGCGACCGGCCACCGCCTCCCGGGCGAGGTCCTCGCGCTGGTCGCCGCGCTGGTCGCGGCCGGCAGCCTGGGCCACCGCCGGGCGCTGCGGGCCTGGGCGAGCCGGCGCGGGGTCGCGTTGCCGGGCCACCGGCACCGTGCCGTCGTCGTGGGTCACCCCGGCGCGGTCGACGAGCTGGCCCGCGAGGCGTCCCGGGCCCGCGCGGAGGGCCTCGAGGTGGTCGGGGTCTGCCTGCTGGACCAGCAGGTCGACCTGCTGCGGCTGAGCGACGACGTGCCGGTCGCGGCGGGGCTGGGTCACCTGGCCGGGGTCGTGGCGATGTCGCGGGCGGACACCGTCGTACTGCTGCCCTGCTCCCACCTCGACGCCGCCACGGTCCGGCGGACCGCCTGGCAGCTGGAGGCGCGCGGCACCCGGCTCCTGGTCGGGACCCCGCTGCACGGCGTGGCCGCGTCGCGGGCCCGGCTCGCCGCGGTCGGCGACCCGTCCCTGCCGATGGTGCACGTGCGGCACGCCCGGCTGCGCGGGCCGGCCCGCGTGGTCAAGGAGATCTGGGAACGACTCGCCGCGACGCTCGCCCTGCTGCTGCTCGCGCCGGCGCTGCTGGTGCTGATGGTCGCGGTGCGCCTCGACTCCCCCGGCCCCGCCCTCTTCCGCCAGACCCGGGTCGGCCGGCACGACCGCCCCTTCTCGATGCTCAAGCTGCGCACGATGACCGTGGACGCCGAGGACCGGCGCACTGCCCTGGCCGAGCACAACGAGGTGGACGGCAACCTCTTCAAGATCCGCAGCGACCCGCGGGTGACCCGGCTCGGCCGGCTGCTGCGGCGTTCCTCGCTCGACGAGCTCCCGCAGCTGATCAACATCGTGCGCGGCCACATGTCGCTCGTCGGCCCGCGGCCGGCGCTGCCGACCGAGGTCGACGCCTACGAGCACGACGTCCGGCGCCGGCTGGTGGTCAAGCCCGGTCTCACCGGGCTGTGGCAGGTCTCCGGCCGTTCCGACCTGCCCTGGGACGAGGCGGTCCGGCTGGACCAGACCTACGTGGACAACTGGACGCTGCGCGGGGACCTGGCCATCCTGGCCCGCACCTTCGGTGCCGTGGTCGGGCGGCGCGGGGCCTACTGAAGGGGCCAGCTGCCGGTCCGCGGCCGGGGACGCTCAGCGGCGCGGGAACAGCACCACGATCGTGCGCGAGGGGTCGTCGCCGAGGATCCGCCCGCCGAGGGACTCCGCCACGGCCCGGGCCGCCTCGAGGCGGGTCAGGTCGGCGGCGCGGGCGCCCTGGGTCACGCCGGCCAGGCCCTCCGAGGTCACGCGCACGCGCAGGTGGCCGCCGTCCTGGCCCAGGAAGACGATGCGCACGGCGCCGGTGCCCCGGTGGACGACGTCGGCGAGGAGTAGGTCCAGGACCTGCTCGACGGGGCCCGGGGTGTAGGTCAGCGCCAGGTCGCCCTCCGCGGAGGCCGACAGCGTCCGGCCCCGCGCGGCCAGCCGGTCGGCCCAGCGCTGGGCGAGCTGGGTGGCGAGGTCGACGAGCGGGAGCTCGGCCCCGGCGACCAGCGTGCCGCCGCGGGAGAGCTCGACCAGCTCGCCGGTGACCTCGTCCATCGCGTCCAGGCGCGCCAGCCCGCGCCCGGCCGAAGCGCGGACGTCGGCCGGCAGGTCCGCACGCTGCGCGAGCTCCTCCAGCTCCAGCCGGAGGCCGGTCAGCGGGGTGCGCAGCACGTGCGAGGCCCGCTCGGCGAAGTCCCGCTCGCGGCGGATCCGGTCCTCCAGCTGGCCCGCGCTGGTGCGCAGCGCCTGGGCGATCGCCCGGGCCTCGGGGATCTTGGAGCGGGGCAGCTCGAGGTCGAAGCGACCACGGCCCAGCGCTGCGGCGGCGACCGCGAGCTGGCGGAACGGCGCGGACAGCATCCGGGAGAGCAGCCAGCCCAGCAGGCCGGCCAGCGTGGAGAGCACCCCCAGCAGCACGATCGCGGAGCCGATGTCGCGGCGGATCACGTCGCTCACCACCTCGGCCGAGTGCGCGACCACGACGGTCCCGTCGTAGACGGTCGCGGTCGCGGACAGGTCGTCGCCGGAGCCGTCGTACCCGGGCCCCTCGACCCTCATCGGTCGACCCTGGTGGGGCAGGTAGGTCAGGCGGCTGGCGCTCGGCACCAGCTCGGTGAGCAGCTCCCGGTCGACGCGGCCGCCGGAGGTCTCGCGGGCGTCCAGGATGCGCACGATCAGCGCGGCCTCCTGCTGCAGGTGCTCGCTCTCCTGCTCCCGGACCAGGTCGCGGAGCACGAAGGCGCGCACGATGCCGGCCCCGAGGAGCACCAGGATGGAGAGGACGACGAAGGCCGCGGTGAGACGGTTACGCATCCGGGGGGCCGCCCTCGAGGCGGAAACCCACGCCCCGGACGGCCACGACACGGTCGGTCACGCCGACACCCTCGAGCTTCTGGCGCAGCCGACCGATCGTGACGTCGAGCGTCTTGGTCGAGCCGTACCAGTTCGCGTCCCACACGTCGGCCATCAGCCGGCTCCGGGAGACCACCTTGTCGCGGTTGGCGGCCAGGATGGTCAGCACCTCGAACTCCTTGCCGGTCAGCGCCACCTCGTCCTGGCCGGCGTACACGCGCCGGGCCGGCACGTCGATGCGCAGGCCCTGGGCGGCCTCGTCCCCGTGCCCGTCGGTGGCCCCGCCGGTGGCGGTGCGCCGCAGCAGCGCGCGCACGCGGGCCTGCAGCTCGGCCAGCCCGAACGGCTTGGAGAGGTAGTCGTCGGCGCCGTAGTCGAGACCCACCACCCGGTCCAGCTCGCCGGCCCGGGCGGTGACGATCATGATCGCGCCCGAGAACCCGCTCTCGCGGGCCCGTCGGCAGACCTCGAGCCCGTCCATGTCGGGCAGCCCGAGGTCGAGGATCATCACGTCGACGGGGTTGCCGGCGACGTGCTCCAGCGTCTTCTCGCCGCTGTCGAGCCAGGTGACGTCGTACCCCTCGCGCTCCAGCGTGCGGACCAGGGGGAAGGCGATGTCCTCCTCGTCCTCCACCACGAGGACCCGTTGTGCCATGGGAGGGAGCATAGAGGCAGGGGATGACTCGTGGGACGAACGGTCAGCCGGCGGCGCGTGCCCGGCCGGCCCGATCGCGCCGACCGAGCACGACCGCGAGCACCAGCAGCAGCCCGGCCCCCACGAGCAGGCCGGCCCGGGCCGGCGGTCCCAGGGCGAGCAGCACCAGGTAGGGGTAGCCGACCCACGGCACCGCGAGCACCACCCGGTGCACGGTCGGCCGCCCGGTCGCCAGCGTTTCCGGGGTCCCCGAGCCCGCCGCGGACGGCGGCTCCCCGGCGGTGCGGACCCGGCCGTGGTCGACGGCGACGACCCGGCGGGTCACGGTCCGCGGACCCTGCGCCGTGGACTCCCGGAACGTGACGACGTCGTCCACCCGGACGTCGCTCAGCGGCACCGCCCGCTCGATCAGCAGGGTCCCCCGGGACACCCCGGGCAGCAGGTCGGCACCGGTCACGACGTAGCGGTGCAGGCCGAAGCAGGCCGGTAGCAGCACCAGGAGCGTGACCGGGAGACAGATGGCCAGCACCACCAGCAGCCGGAACCACGACGACGTGGCCGGCCGTGACGACGAGACGACGATCTCCATCGAGCCCTTTCCCGAGGACAGGAGCTGGAGCGGCGGCCGACCCGGAGCCCCCCGCCCCGAACCGGCCACCCACTCACGGTGTCGGGCGACCGGCGGGTGCTCCCTCCCCGAGCACCTGCCGACCTCCCGCCCCCTGTGGGTCCGGTCGCCCGGGCCCGGAGGGAGCCTACGGCTCGGCGGCCCGCGCCGGGGCAACACCAGGTCCACGGGAGCTCAACGGTTCGGTAACGGCCGCCGTCAGGACTCCGCGAACAGGTCCCCGCGCTCCTGCACCCGGCCGAGCACCTCCTCGAAGGAGAACTGCTCCAGCCCCAGCGGGTCCTCCGCTCCCGCCTCGACCTCCGCCCAGGTCACCGGCGTGGCCACCAGCGGTCGCTCGCGGCCGCGCAGGGAGTACGGCGAGACCGTCGTCTTGGAGCCGGCGTTCTGCGACCAGTCCAAGAACACCTTCCCGGACCGCTTCGCCTTGGTCATCGTGGCGGTGACCAGCCGCGCGTGCTCGCCCTGGAGCTCCTCGGCGACCTCGCGGGCCAGCGCGGTCGACTCCTCCGGCGGCAGCCGTCGCGGCAGCCCGGCGTACAGGTGGAGGCCCTTGCTGCCGCTGGTGACCGGACGGGCGGCCAGCCCCCGCTGCTCGAGCTTGTCGCGGACCAGCAGCGCCACCCGGCAGCACTCGTGCAGCCCGGCCGGCTCCCCGGGGTCGAGGTCGATGACCAGCCGGTCGGCGTTGCGCGGACGGCCGTTGCGCCCCACCGTCCACTGGTGCACGTGCAGCTCCAGCGCGGCCAGGTTGACCAGCCAGGTCAGCGTCGCGAGGTCGTCGATGATCGGGAAGGTGATCGTGTCGCTCGTCCCGGAACCGGAGCGCGACCCGGTCGTGGGCACGGTCGCGGTCCGGACCCAGGTGGGGGTGCCGGCGGGGACGTTCTTCTCGAAGAAGCTGGCGCCGCCGACCCCGTGCGGCCAGCGGATCCGGGTGACAGGCCGGTCGGCGAGATGCGGCAGCAGCACCGGCGCGACGCGGGCGTAGTAGTTGAGGACCTCGCCCTTGGTCGTCCCGGTGCGGGGATAGAGCACCTTGTGCAGGTTGGAGATCCGCAGCGTCCGGCCGTCGACGTCGACGTGCACCTCCTCCCCCGACGCCACGGCTCAACGTCCGATCGCGACGACCGGGACCCGGGCCCCGTCGAGCCGGGTCAGCAGGCGGCGCAGGAACCAGCGCGGGGCGCTGACGCAGCCCGCGGTGGCGCCCCGGCCGTTGACGTGCAGGAAGATCCCGGCGCCCCGGTGGCGCACCTGCCGGTGGTTGAAGGAGGTCACCAGCGCGTACTCGTACTGCACGGGATAGTCGCTGAGCCGCTCCGAGCCGTTCTCGTCGCTGGCCGGCAGCCACCAGCGGAAGCCGCCCTGGCGCTGGTTGCGGTAGCGGTTGTAGAACCGCGAGCCGTTGTCCTCGACCCAGAAGTCGCCCGCGCGGATCCGGCGGTAGCCGAGGTCCCAGCCCGCGGCCTTCGCGTGCGTGCCGAAGGCCCATGGGAGGCGGAAGGTGCCCAGCGGGGTGGTGCCGGTGCCCTGCTCGCGCCGGCCTGCGGCGACCAGGCCGCCGTACCCGATCCGGCCGTCGGCGGCCCGCATCCGGCGCACCCAGCCGCGCTGGCGCAGCGCCCACAGCGTCACCCGCGCGTGGTAGCCGCGGGTGTGCCGCACGGTCACCACCTGGCGGGTGCCGCGGCGCGGGTGGACCGTGACGCCGTCGAGGACCACCGAGTCGGTCGCGGCCTGGGCCGGGCCGGTCCCGGGTGAGCCGGGCGCCAGCACGAGCGTCGTGGCGATCAGCGCGGCGGCGAGGAGCGGAGCCTGGAGGGAGCGCACGAACTCACCCTGTCAGATCCTGGGCGCCCGGCCGGGCCCGGCCGGATCGGTCGGCGCGGCGGGCGCCAGGTCGTCGGGCGCCAGGTCGCTGCGGACCCCCTGGTACGACGGCTGCCGCAACCGCTGCCGGCGCGAGGCGTGGTGGGTGTCCACGTCGACCACGACGACCGGCCGGACCCACCGGGTCCCGCGCGCGTCCTCCCGGGGCACCTCGTCGTCGAACGGGCTGTCCTTTCGGCCGAGCGGGGCGAGCAACTCGGTGAGGACCCGGGCCGCCCGCGCGCCGATGCCGCTGCCGACCCGGCCCCGATAGGACAGCCCCGCGGCCGTGGGCTCCCCCACCAGCAGGGCGCCGAGCCGGTCCGTCGTCCCCTCGACCGGCCGCCAGCCGCCCACGACGTAGGAGATCCGGTGCCGGTGGGCGAACTTCAACCAGTGCGGTGAGCGGACCCCGAAGTCGTAGCGCGAGTCGCGACGCTTGCTCACGATGCCCTCCAGGCCCTGCTGGAGCGTCGCGTCGAAGAGCATCGATCCGTCGTCGTAGGACGGCGGCACCTGCCACGTCGACTGCTCCAGGCCGAGGCCGAGCAGCAGCTCGCGGCGCCGCTCGAGCGGTTCGCGGGTCAGGTCGCGGCCGTCGAGGCGCAGCAGGTCGAAGACCATGTAGGTCGCGGGCGTGGCGCGGGCCAGCCGGGCCGCGGCCGTGGCCCGGCGTACGTGGATCCGCTCGGCGAGCTCGCGGAAGTCCGGCAGGCCCTCGGCGTTGAGCGCGATGACCTCGCCGTCGACGAGCAGGTCGCGGGCGCCGAGCGGGGGCGTGCTCAGCTCGGGCCAGGCGATCGTGACGTCGTTGCCGTTGCGGGTGGTGAGCCGGGCGGTGTCGCCGCCCGCGGTGACGTCGGCGAGGATGCGCACGCCGTCCCACTTCACCTCGTGCGCCCACGCCTCACCGGTGGGGACGTGCCGGCCCGGGGAGGCGAGCATCGGCAGCATGCGCACCATCATGCCCCGCACTCGAACCCCGCGCTCGAACCCCGCACTTGAACCCCGTACCGGAACCCCGGGCCCCGCCCGCATGCATGTGGGATGCGGGAGCCGGGAACTGTGGCGATACTGGCCGGGGGCAACGATGCCCGCGACCGAACAGTCGTCCACCCGAGAGGCTTCCCCATGCGTGCGATCTGGAAGGGCGCGGTGTCCTTCGGGCTGGTCAGCGTGCCGGTGAAGCTCTACGCCGCCACCGAGTCCCACGACGTGTCCTTCCGCCAGGTCCACGCCAAGGACGGCGGCCGGATCCGCTACCAGCGGGTGTGCGCGATCGACGGCGAGGAGGTGGCCTACGCCGACATCGCCAAGGGCTACGAGACCGAGGACGGCGAGATGGTCGTCCTCACCGACGACGACATGGCCGAGCTGCCGTCCACGTCCTCGCGTGAGATCTCGGTCGAGAAGTTCGTGCCGAGCGGTCAGATCGACCCCATGCTGCTGGAGAAGTCCTACTACCTCGAGCCGGAGAAGTCCGGGGCCAAGCCCTACGCGCTGCTGCGCCAGGCGCTCCTCGACGCCGACCGGATGGCGGTCGTGACCGTGGCCCTGCGGCAGCGCACGACGGTCGCGGTGCTCCGGGTCCGCGACGACGTGATCGTCCTGCAGACGATGATGTGGCCGGACGAGATCCGCACGCCCGACTTCTCCGTGGAGACCGGCGAGGTCAAGGACGCCGAGGTGAAGATGGCGCACATGCTGGTCGAGACGCTCGCCGGCGACTTCGACGCCTCCGAGTTCGAGGACGACTACGCCGAGGCGGTCGACGCGCTGGTGAAGACGAAGATCGAGGGCGGCGAGGTCCGCCGTACCCCCACCTCGACGAAGTCCTCGGGTGAGGTCGTCGACCTGCTCGCCGCCCTCCAGCGCTCGGTCGACGCCGCCAAGACCGCCCGGGGCGAGTCCGCCTCCGCGGGCGGGTCCGCCGGCGAGGCAGCGGCCGAGGCTGCAGAGGAGGAGCCGGCCGAGAAGACCGGGACGAAGAAGTCACCCGCCCGGAAGCCGGCTGCGAAGAAGGCCCCCAAGAAGGCCCCGGCCAAGAAGGCTCCCGCGAAGAAGACCGCTGCCAAGAAGTCCCCGGCGAAGTCCTCGACCCGCAAGAAGGCCAGCTGAGCGAGGTTGAGTTGGGCCTCCCGCCGGGTTGAGTTGGGCCTCCCGCCGGGTTGAGTCGGGCCTCCCGCCGGGTTGAGTCGGGCCTCGCCCCGGGTTCAGTCGGGCCGGCCTGTTTCGGCGATGACTTCCGCACGCCGCGGCGGTCAGCATCGGCAGGACACGACGACGGGAGTACGCGATGAGCACCATGCCCGGGGAGCCCTGCTGGATCGAGCTGTTCACCACCGATACAGATGCCGCGGCGGCCTTCTACGGCCGGCTGTTCGGCTGGACCGCCACAGAGCCCGACGAGCAGTACGGCGGCTACCGGATGTTCGAGCGCGAGGGCCGGCCGGTCGCCGGTCTGATGCGCAAGGACGCCTCCATGGCTGGCCCCAGCGCCTGGTCGGTCTACCTCGCCACCGACGACGCCGCGGCGACCGTGCGGAAGGCGCGGGACGCCGGCGCCCAGGTCGTCGTGGAGCCGATGCAGGTCGGCGAACTCGGCCACATGGCCATGGTCGTGGACCCGGCGGGGGCCGCGGTCGGCGCGTGGCAGGCGTTGTCGTTCCCGGGGACCGTCGACCGGGCCGTGGACGGGGCGCCGGCGTGGTTCGAGGTTCTGAGCAAGGACTACGAGACGTCCGTGCGCTTCTACGCCGACGTCTTCGGGTGGGACGTGCAGACCATGAGCGACACCCCGGACTTCCGCTACACGACGCTGGGCCGCGACGAGCACGCGCGGGCCGGGATCATGGACGCCGCCGCGATGTTGGGCGAGCGACCGTCGCGGTGGCAGTGCTACCTCCAGGTCGCCGACACCGACGCCGCGGTCGAGCGGGCGGTCGGCGCCGGCGGCTCCGTGGTCGTGCCGCCCGATGACACGCCGTACGGCCGGCCGGCGGTGTTGCTCGATCCCGAGGGCGTGCCGTTCGCCCTGATGGGGCCGGCCACCGATTGACCGACTGACCAGGCCCAACTGAACGCGGCGCGGGGCCCAACTGAACGCGGCGCAGGGCCCAACTCAACGCGGCGCGGGGCCCAACTCAACGTGGTTCAGACGGTTTCCCAGCGGAACAGCCGCGCCGCGAGGAGGGTCAGGACCAGCGTGAAACCGGCGAGGATCGCCATCGGGAGGAGGACCGCCGAGGCGGGCTCGCCGCGCACCATCACGTCGAGCATGCCGTCGTTGAGGTGCCGCAGAGGAAGCATCTCGGAGAGCACCTGGAGCCAGTGCGGCATGAAGTCCAGTGGGAAGAACGAGCCGCTGAGGAACGACATCGGCAGAACGCAGAAGTTGGCCATGTTCACGGCGCCCTCGGTGGTGCGGGCCACCGCACCGGCCAGCAGCCCCACCGCCATGAAGCACAGGGTGCCGACGACGAGCAGCGGCACGGCCGCGGGCCACGCCCCGGTGAGCCGCAGTCCGAACGCCGCCGAGCCCAGCCCGACGAAGATCGCCATCTGGACCAGCGCGATCGTCACGGTCACCGCGACCCTGGCCCCGACCACGGTGCGCGTGGAGACCGGGGCGAGCTGGAGCCGGCGCAGCAGCTTGCTCTGCCGCCAGCCCTGCAGCGTCGCGGCGGCTCCGAAGCTCGCGCTCATCGCCACCGCCCAGCCGAGCAGCCCCGGTGTCGCGAACTGGATCGCACCCAGCGAGTCGTCCTCGACCTGCTGGACATCGAGCGAGTAGCGCGGCGGCTGACCACTGGCGGCGAGGTTGCTGGCGTCCACGAACGACGCGAGCGCGCCCTGCGTCATCGCCGCCTTGGTCCGGTCGGTCTGAGTGTAGTGGGCTACGACGCGGTCGCCGTCCATCTCGACCGCCACGTCCGCGTCGCCCTTGCGGACCTTGGCGATCGCCGCGGCCCGGTCCTGGGTGTGGCTCACCTCGAAGGTGTGCATGAACGCCTGCTCGGCGCCGGCCGGCAGCGAGTCGAAGACCGCGACATCGCCGATCTCGATCATCTCGACGCGGGACTGACCCTGGTCGCCGAGGATGCCGCCGAAGAGGACGAGGAACATGAGCGGGAACACGACGGCGAAGAAGACCGACGCCCGGTCGCGCACGAACCCCTTGAGGATCGCGGCCGACAGGCTGCGGAAGGCTGACGTGGACGCGCTCATGCGCGGTACTCCCGTCCGGTCAGGTCGAGGAAGACGTCCTCGAGGGTGCCGGTGTGCACCTGCACCCCGTCGAGCAGGTCGCGCTCGGCCAGCCCGGTCAGCACCAGGGTCGGTTCACGCGTGGTCAGCACCGTCCCGTCCGGCGTCGCCACGACGTCGCCGACGCCGGGAACGACGCGCAACCGTTCGAGGTCCGGCCCGGGAGCGACCGTGATCCGGGTCGGCGCGTCCAGCCCGCGCACCAGCTTGGCCGGGGTGTCGAAGCGCAGCACCCGCCCGCGGTCCATGATCGCGACGCGGTCGCACAGCGTCTCCGCCTCGTCCATGTAGTGCGTGGTGAGCACCACGGTCCGGCCGGCCTCGTTGATGCCGACCAGCAGGTCCCACAGGTTGCGGCGGGCCTGCGGGTCGAGCGCCGCGGTGGGCTCGTCGAGGAAGACCAGCTCGGGGTCGTGCACGAGCGCGCAGGCGATCGAGAGCCGTTGCGCCTGGCCGCCGGAGAGGTCGCCGACCCGGGTCGCCGCCTTCTCGACCAGTCCCACGCGCTCCAGCCACTCGTCCGCGCGCCCCGCGGACACGGCGTACAACGAGGCGAACGTGCGCAGCTGCTCCCGGGCCGTCAGCCGCTCGAAGAACGACGAGGCCTGCAGCTGGACGCCCATCCTCGGCAGCAGCCGAGGGTTGCGCGGCCAGGGGCTCTCCCCCAGCACCCGGACGGTCCCCGAGTCGGGGCGCCGCAGGCCCTCGACGAGCTCCAGCGTGCTGGTCTTCCCCGCGCCGTTCGGGCCGAGGATGCCGACGAACTCGCCCTCCGCCACGTCCAGGCTGACACCGTCGACCGCTCGCAGCTCCCCGTAGGCGAGTGCGAGGTCGACCACCTCGATCGCTACCACAGCCGGACCCTAGCGAGGACCGGGCGCCCGCGTCGGCGACATTCCCCGGATGCACCTGGCGCGACCGGCAGAAGTCGCCGATGGTCGCCCCGGCCCCCGACCAAGGTCGGGGGCCCTCAGCCTCCGGCTCGGTCCCCGGCCAGCAGCGGCCAGGGGCGTGCCTGCTCGAGCTGCGCGGAGAGCGAGAGCAGGGTCGCCTCGTCGTCGGTGCGGCCCACCAGCTGGACGGCCACCGGCAGCCCGTCTGCGGCCGGGCCGCAGGGCACCGCGGCGGCGGGGTTGCCGGCGACGTTCCAGAGCGCGGCATAGGCGATCATCGGCATCGCCCGGAGCGAGGCGCGCAGCGAGCCGACGCCCTCCAGCCGGCCCACCCGCGGCGGCCGGGGCGCGATCGCCGGGGTGAGCAGCACGTCGATGTCGTCGAAGGCCCGGTTCGCGCGGGAGGAGACCTTGCCGGTCTCCCGCAGCGCCCACTCGCGCACCCGCGGGGTCACCCAGCCGCCGAGACGGCAGGTCTGGCGGGTGCGCCGCTCGAGCCGGTCGTAGTGCTCGACCTCGCCGGCCTCGGCGCGGATCCCGGCGAAGAACTGCGGCACGAAGGCCGCGGTGGGGTCGGGCAGCGCCGGGTCCACCTCCCTCACCTCGTGGCCGAGGTCGGCCAGCAGCCGGGCGGTGTCCTGGACCGCCTGCACGTGCCGCGGGTGGGGCCGCACGCCCCGGGCCGACGGCGTGGTGGTCCAGCCGATCCGCAGCCGGCCGGGCTCGCGCTCGGCGGCCCCGACGAACGACTCGCTCTCCCCGGCCCGGAAGAGGTCGCCCTCGACGTTGCCGCGGATCGCGTCGTAGACCAGCGCGCTGTCACGCACGCTGCGGGTGAGCGGACCCGCGGTCCCCAGCGCCCACCACAGGTGCGGCGCGGGCGCGGTGGAGACCCGGCCGCGCTGCGGCTTGAGGCCGAACAGGCCGCAGCAGGCGCTGGGGATCCGGATCGAGCCGCCCCCGTCGCCGCCGATGCCGGCGGGCACCAGGCCGGCCGCGACCGCCGCGGCCGTGCCCCCGCTGGACCCGCCGGGGGTGCGCGAGGGGTCCCACGGGTTGCGGGTCAGGCCGCGCGAGACCGACTCGGTGAACGGCCAGGCGCCGAACTCCGGCATCGCGGTCTTGCCGATCACCACCGCGCCGGCCGCGCGGAGCCGGCGGACCAGCTCGGCGTCCGCGGTCACCGGCGTCTCGTTGCCGTCCCCGCCGTACGTCGTGACGCAGCCGGCGACGTCGACCTCCTCCTTGATCGCGATCGGCACCCCGTGCAGCGGACCGGGCGTCTCCCCCGCGGCCAGCGCCCGGTCGCGCGCGTCGGCCTCGGCCCGCGCCTGCTCGGCGAGGACGACCGTGAACGCGTTCAGGGCGGCGTTGCCGGCGTCGATGCGCGCCAGCGCCTCATCCACGACCGCGCGGGCCGAGGTCTTCCCGGTGGTGAGGAGCCGGGCGGTCTCGGCGACGCCGGCGCGTGCTAGGTCGGTCATCCGGCCAGCCTAGAACGTGTACCAGAACGACGGCTCAGGTGGACGGGCCGGCCTGGACTCAGGCCAGCGAGTCGACCCAGGCCTGGTGCAGGTCGGAGAAACGCCCCTCGCCGCCGGCGATCAGCTGGGCCGGGCTGCCGTCCTCCACGATCCGCCCGTGCTCCATCACCAGCACCCGGTCGGCGATCTCCACGGTGGAGAGCCGGTGGGCGATGATCACGGCCGTGCGGCCGGCGAGCACGGTGCGCAGCGCGTGCTGGACCATCCGCTCGGAGGGCACGTCGAGCGACGAGGTCGCCTCGTCGAGGATGAGTACGGCGGGGTCGGCGAGGAACGCGCGTGCGAACGCGACCAGCTGGCGCTGGCCCGCGCTGAGCCGGCCGCCCCGGTTCGCGACGTCGGTGTCGTAGCCCTGCGGGAGCGCGCTGATGAACGCGTGGGCGCCCAGCGCCCGGGCGGCGGCCTCGACCTCCTCGCGGGTCGCCTCCGGCCGGCCGAAGCGGATGTTGTCGGCGACCGTGCCGGAGAAGAGGTAGTTCTCCTGGGTCACCATCACCACGGCCTCGCGCAGCGACTGCGAGGACAGCTCGCGCAGGTCCACGCCGTCGAGCAGGACCCGGCCGTCGACCGGGTCGTAGAAGCGGGTGGCCAGCTTCGCCAGCGTGGTCTTGCCGGCGCCGGTGGTGCCGACCAGGGCGACGGTCTGGCCGGCGGGGATGGTCAGCTCGAGGTCGGGCAGCACCGGTGCGTCGTCGACGTAGGCGAACCGGACGTGCTCGAAGCGCAGCTCGCCGGCCGGCGCGGACAGCGGCACCGGCTGCGCCGGCTCGGGCACCGACGGCTCCTCCTCGAGCACCCCGCTGAGCTTCTCCAGGGCCGCCGAGGCGGACTGGAAGGTGTTGTAGAACTGCGAGATCTCCATCATCGGCTCGAAGAACTGGCGCAGGTAGAGCAGGAACGCCGCCAGCACCCCGACCGTGACGTCGCCGTGGTAGGCCCGGTAGGCGCCGTAGAGCAGCACCACGCCGATGGTCACGTTGCCGATCAGCTTGATGCCGGGCATGAACCAGGCGACCAGCCGGAACGCGTGCAGGTTGGCCCGGCGGTACTGGTCGTTGACGTCGTCGAAGATCTCCTGGTTGCGCGGCTCGCGGCGGAACGCCTGGACCGCGCGGATGCCGCCCATCGACTCCACGAAGTGCACGATCACCAGCGCGACCTTCTCGCGGGTGACCCGGTAGCTCTTCGCCGAGGACCGGCGGAACCAGTTGGTCAGCCAGGCCAGCAGCGGCCCGCACAGCAGCGCGACCAGGCCGAGCTTGACGTCGAGGACCAGCAGCAGGATCGCGGTGCCGACCAGCGTCAGCGCCGCGGTCACCAAGCCGTCGAAGCCGGTCTCGAGCATCTCGTAGATCGCGTCCACGTCGGAGGTCTGCCGCGAGATCACCCGGCCCGAGGTGTAGCGGTCGTGGAAGGCCGGGCTCAACGCCTGGAAGTGCCGGAAGATCCGGCGCCGGATCTCGAACAGGATGTCCTGCCCGATCTTCCCCGAGCTGACCAGGAAGCGGTTGCGGGCGATCGCCTGGGTCAGCGTCGCGACCAGCACCAGCCCGACGATCCACAGCAGCGGGCCGGTGTCGCCGGTGGCCCGGATCGGCGGGATGCCGCGGTCGATGCCCTCCTTGACCAGGTAGGGGATCGACAGCCGCGCGACGTTCTCCACGACCACGACGAGCAGCAGCAGCTTCAGGGCCCGGCCGTACGGCGCGAGCAGCGACCGCAGCAGCCGGCGGGACCGGTCGGCCAGCCGCACCGACGTGGCGTGGGTGAGCTCCTCGCCGAGGTCGTCGGCGGCGACGCCGCGCCACTCCTGCTCCTCGACCGGCTGGGTGGCCGGCTGGCCGGGCGGCGGGGTGGACGGCTGGGTCGTCCCGGTCGTCGTGCTCACGCCTCCACCGCCTCGGGGTCCAGCTCGAGCTCGGGGTCAAGGCTCTCGGCCGAGAGCAGCTCGCGGTACTCCGGGACGGTCTCCAGCAACACCCGGTGGTCACCGACGTGGGTGATCGTGCCGTCCTGCAGCAGCGCCACCCGGTCGGCCAGCAGCACGGTCGAGGCGCGGTGGGCGACCACGAGCCCGGTCGTGTCAGCGAGCACCCGGCGCAGCGCCTCCTCGACCAGCCGCTCGGTGTGCACGTCGAGCGCCGAGAGCGTGTCGTCGAGCACGAGCACCCGGGGCCGGGCCAGCACCGCGCGGGCGAGCGCCAGCCGCTGGCGCTGGCCGCCGGAGAGGGCCATGCCCTGCTCCCCGACCCGGGTGTCCAGGCCCCAGGGCAGGTCGTGCACGAAACCGGCCTGGGCGACGTCGAGGGCCGAGGCGATCTCGTCCTCGCCCGCGTCGGCGCGGCCGAGGGTGAGGTTCTCCCGGGCGCTCATCGAGAACAGCGTGGGCTCCTCGAAGGCGGTGGCCACCAGCTGCCGCAGGTGCGGCAGCGGCAGGTCGCGCACGTCGACGCCGTCGATCGTGATCCGGCCGCCGGTGACGTCGTAGAGCCGCGGCACCAGGCCGGTGAGGATGGTCTTGCCGGACCCGGTCGCGCCCACCAGCGCGACCGTCTCGCCCGGCGCGAGGTCGAGGTTGACGTCGCGCAGCACCGGCTCGTCGGGGGCGTCGGGGAAGGCGAAGTCGACGTGCTCGAAGCGCAGGTGCCCGCGCGGCTCGGCCACCTCGGTGGTGCCGGAGACGATGTCGGGCTCGGTGTCGAAGATCTCCAGGATCCGGGCCGCCGAGGTCATCGCCTCCTGGGCCATCGCCAGGATCACGCCGAGGGAGGAGACCGGCCAGACCAGCGAGAGCATCAGCGTGATGAACGCGACCAGCTCGCCGGGGGTGAGCCGGCCGTGGCCGACGCCGATCGCGCCGAGCAGCAGCACCACGACCACGGCCAGGTTGGGGATCACCTCGAGGAACGTCCAGAACCGCGCGGAGAGCCGGACCTTGTCCATGCTGGTCGCGTGCAGCTGCCGGGCGGCCGCGTCGTACTGCTCGGAGACGTGCGCGCTGCGGCCGAAGGACTTGATCACGCGGATGCCGACCGCGCCCTCCTCGGCCCGGGTCGCCAGGTCGCCCTGCTCGTCCTGGACCCGCCGCGAGACCACGACGTAGGCCTTCTCGAAGCGCATCGAGAGCCACACGATCGGGGCGGCGGTGGCGGCCACCACCAGCCCGAGCGGCCAGTACATGTGCAGCAGCACGCCGGTGACGACCGTGACCTGGAGGATGTTGATGACCAGGAACAGCAGCCCGAAGCCGCTGAACCGCCGGATCGCGGACAGGTCGGTGGTCGCCCGGGAGAGCAGCTGGCCGGACTGCCACTTGGTGTGGAAGCTCATCGGCAGCTGCTGCAGCCGCTCGTAGAGGTCGTGGCGCATGGCGGTCTCGAGGCCGAGCACCGCGTTGGACTGGACCCAGCGGCGGATGAAGATCAGCACCGCCTCGAGGATGCCCAGGCCGAGCGCGAGCAGCCCCAGCGGCAGCACCGGCCCGATCTCCCGGTCGGTGATCGGGCCGTCGATCAGCGCCTTGGTCACCAGCGGGATCGCGATGGTCAACCCGACCCCCGCGACGGAGGCGGCGGCCATCACGGTCAGGGACAGCGCGTGGGGGCGGAGGTAGCCGCGCAGGCGCCACAGCGAGTGGACCCCGGCGGGCGGGTCCGTGCGAGAGATGGTTGACATCGTCATCCATCCTAGGCGGACGCACCGACATTCGGGAAACCGATTATCGGTGCCCGGCCGTCGCCGGGGTCACAGGTCCACCCCGATGAACAGCGGGTCGCCGCACGGCGTGCGGGGGATGCCGGAGCCGCCCCCGGGGCTCAGCCGGTGGCCAGCAGCCCCCGCACCACCCGCAGCCCGACCGAGAGCCGCGCCAGGTCGGCCGCCTCGTCGACGCAGATCTCCTCGAGCGTCCCGGCCGCCCGCGGCACGACCACGCTGTCCTGGTCCTCCCACGCCGCGATCCGGGCGGGGGCGGACTCCTCGGAGGAGGTCGTGCGCAGCACCTGTGCGGTCAGCTGGGCGTGCACGGCGTTCAGGTCGTCGCGCAGCGCGGCGCGGGCCATCGTCTGCCACCGATCCTCGCGGGGCAGCGCCAGGATCCGCTGGGTCAGCGCCGACAGGCCGAGCCGCTCGCCGAGCGCGAAGTGCACCCGCGCGACCTCGGCCGGGTCGATGCCCTCCCGCTCGGCGATCTCCACCAGGCCGAGCAGCACGTACGCCGGCGGCAGCACCGCGACCCGGGTCGCGAGCGGCTCGGGCACCCCCTGGGCGACCAGCGCGTCCCGGCGGCTCTGGAGCGCGGCGAGCTCGCGTCCGGTCGCCAGCTCGGGCAGCTGCTCCATCACCGCCTGCACGCGCCCGGAGAAGAACTCCACGGCCGCCTGGCTGTCCAGCGGGGGTCGGCGGTTGGTCACCAGCCACCGGGACGCCCGCTCGACCAGGGTGCGCATCTCCAGCCGCATCCGGGTCTGCACCGCGGCGTCGAGCACGTTGTCGTAGGTGTTGAGCTCCTCGCGCAGCGGCAGCGAGCCGAAGATCTCCCGGGCCACGAAGTTCGCCCGGGTCAGCTCGGCCGCCGTGGCCCCGGTCTCGCCCTCGAGCCGCGGCCAGAAGGTCATGCCGGCGCCGTTGACGAGGTCGTTGACCACCTGGGTCACGATGATCTCCCGGCGCAGCTGGTGCTGGTGGATCTGCGGCTCGAAGCGCTCGCGCATCCCCGAGGGGAAGTAGGCCCGCAGGTCGACGTCGAGGTAGGCGTCGGCCGGCAGGTCGGTCGAGAGCAGCTCGTCGGCCAGCACGATCTTGGTCCACGACAGCAGCACCGACAGCTCCGGCGTCGTCAGGCCCTCGCCGCGCTCGAGGCGGCGCTTGACCTGCCGGGTGCTGGGCAGCCCCTCGAGCTCGCGGTTGAGCACCCCCTTGCGCTCCAGCCGGCGCATCCAGTCCTCGTGGACGTGCAGCAGCGACGGCGCGTGGGCCGCGGCGTTGGCCAGCGCCAGGTTCTGCTCGTAGTTGTCGCGCAGCACCAGCTCGCCGACCTCGTCGGTCATCTCCGCGAGCAGCGCGTTGCGCTGCTTCTCGGTCAGGTCGCCGTCCTTGACCACCCGGTCGAGCAGGATCTTGATGTTCACCTCGTGGTCGGAGGTGTCCACGCCCGCGGAGTTGTCGATGAAGTCGGTGTTCATCCGGCCGCCGCGCCCGTCGGCACCGAGCTGGGCGTACTCGATCCGGCCGAGCTGGGTGAAGCCGAGGTTGCCGCCCTCGCCGACGCACTTCACCCGCAGGTCCCGGCCGTTCACGCGGATCGGGTCGTTGGACTTGTCGCCGGCGTCGGCGTGGGTCTCGTCGGCGGCCTTGACGTAGGTGCCGATGCCGCCGTTCCAGAGCAGGTCGACCGGCGCCTGGAGGATCGCCTTCATCAGCTCCGCGGGCGTCATCGCGGTGACCTCGGCGGCGAGGCCGAGCGCCTCGCGCATCTCCGGGCCGACCGGGATCGACTTCAGCGAGCGCGGCCAGATCCCGCCGCCGGCCGAGATCAGGGACCGGTCGTAGTCCTGCCAGCTCGACCGGGGCAGGTCGAAGAGCCGGCGGCGCTCGGCGTACGACGTGGCCGCGTCCGGGCTGGGGTCGACGAAGATGTCGCGGTGGTCGAAGGCGGCCACCAGGCGGGTGTGCTCGGAGCAGAGCATCCCGTTGCCGAACACGTCGCCGGACATGTCGCCGATGCCGACCGCGGTGAAGTCCTCGGCCTGGCAGTCGATGCCGCGCTCGCGGAAGTGCCGCTGCACCGAGACCCAGGCGCCCTTGGCGGTGATGCCCATCGCCTTGTGGTCGTAGCCGACCGAGCCGCCGGAGGCGAACGCGTCGCCGAGCCAGAAGCCGTAGTCCTGCGCCACCTTGTTGGCGATGTCGGAGAACGTCGCGGTGCCCTTGTCCGCGGCCACCACCAGGTAGGAGTCGTCCCCGTCGTGGCGCACCACGTGGCGCGGCGGCACGGTCTCGCCGTCGACGAGGTTGTCGGTGATGTCGAGCAGCCCGCAGATGAAGGTGCGGTAGCAGGCGATGCCCTCGGCCAGCCAGGCGTCCCGGTCGGAGGCGGGCGGCAGCTGCTTGCAGAAGAAGCCGCCCTTGGCGCCGACCGGCACGATCACGGTGTTCTTCACCATCTGGGCCTTGACCAGGCCGAGCACCTCGGTGCGGAAGTCGTCGCGGCGGTCCGACCAGCGCAGTCCCCCGCGCGCCACCGCGCCGAAGCGCAGGTGCACGCCCTCGACCCGCGGCGAGTAGACGAAGATCTCGAAGCGGGGCCGCGGCTCGGGCAGGTCCGGGATCGCCGAGGGCTCGAGCTTGAAGGACATGTAGGTCCGCGGGCCGCCGCCGTCGTGGTCCTCCAGCGGCAGGAAGTAGTTGGTGCGCAGCGTCGCCTTGATGTGGGTCAGGTAGGACCGCAGGATCCGGTCGTGGTCGAGGCTGGCGACGTCGCCCAGCGCCCGCCCGATCCGCTCCTCGAGGGCCTCGATGCGCGCCAGCCGTGCCTCGGACCGGGCGCCGAGCCCGTTGTTGCCGGGCTGGAAGCGGGCCTCGAACAGCTGCACCAGCAGCCGGGTGATGTCGACGTTGCCCCGCAGCGCGCCCTCGATGTAGTCCAGCGCGAACGGCGAGTTCCCCTGCCGCATGTACTTGGCGTAGGCCCGCAGCACGGTGGCCTGCCGCCAGGTCAGCCCGGCGGCCAGCACCAGCGCGTTGAAGCCGTCGATCTCGTTGAAGCCGTCCCACACCGCGCGCAGCGCGTCCTGGAACAGCTCCCGGGCGTGGGCCGGCAGCGCGGTGCCGTAGCGCAGGCCGAACTCGTAGACGTAGGTCGGGCGGGCCAGCCCCTCGAGCTCGTAGGGCCGCTCGTCCACGACCTCGACGCCCATCGAGCTGAGCATCGGCAGGATCTGGGACAGCGACAGCGGCGAGCCGATCCGGTAGACCTTCAGCCGGGCCTCGCCGCGGCCGGCGTCCATCTGCTCGTAGAGCGAGAGGTCGATCCCCTCCTCGCCCTGCAGGGCCTCGAGCCGCCCGAGGTCGACCGCGGCGGTGCGCGCGTCGAAGTCCTCCTTGTAGGCCTCGGGGAAGCAGTCCAGGTAGCGCCGGCCCAGGGTCGCGCCGACCTCCTCGCCGTACTCCGCGATCACCGCCTGGACGAAGTCGTCGCGCCACGAGCGGGACGCGTCGGTGAGCCGGCGCTCGAGGTCGTCGGTGTCCTCGACCTCCAGCACCGTGCCGCCCTTCGGCGGGTGCACGACGAAGTGGACGCGCGCGGTGGTCGAGGCGCCGAGCATCACGTTGAACTCGACCGACTCACCGCCGAGCCGGTCCTTGAGGATCTGGGAGAACCTCTCCCGGACGCTGGTGTTGTAGCGGTCGCGCGGCAGGTAGACCAGCACCGAGACGTAGCGGCCGTAGGTGTCGCGACGGATGAACATCCGCAGCTGCCGCCGCTCCCGGGCGTGCATGGCCGCCTCGGCCATCGGCGCGAGCTCGTCGACGGTGGTGTGGAAGAGCTCGTCGCGGGGGTAGGTCTCCAGGGTGTCCATCAGCGCCTTGCCCGCGTGGCTGCGCAGGTCGAAGCCGAGCCGCTTGAGCACCGCGGCCGCCTTCTCCGCCAGCAGCGGGATCCGGGTCAGCGACTCGGTGTAGGCGGCGCTGGAGTAGAGGCCGAGGAAGCGGCGCTCGCCGACCACCTCGCCGTTCTCGAAGGTCTTCACGCCGACGTAGTCGAGGTACGCCGGGCGGTGGACCGTGGAGCGGGAGTTGGCCTTGGCCAGCACCAGCAGGGTCTTCTCGCGGGCCTTGGCCTTGACCATCGCCGGCAGCTTGCCGAAGGAGGCCGACATGTCCTGGTCGGCGCGCAGGATGCCCAGGCCGGTGCCGGGGACCGCGCGCAGCAGCTCGTCGTCGCCCTTGCGCTCGAGCCGGTACTCGCGGTAGCCGAGGAAGGTGAAGTGCTCGTCGGCGAGCCACTCGAGGAGCTCGCGGCCCTGCCGGAGCTCCTCGGGGTCCAGCGGCGGCGGGTCGGACTGCAGGTCGGCCACGATCGCGTCCACCTGGGCGTGCATCTTGTCCCAGTCCTCGACCGACTCGCGGACGTCGCGGAGCACCCGCTGGATGTCGTCCTCGATCGCGGTGGTGTCGTCGTCCTCGCGGATCCGGTCGATCTCCACGTGCATCCACGACTCGCGGACGAAGCCGGCCGGCGGCTCCAGCGAGCCGTCCTCGACCGGCCGCACCCGCTGCAGCGCCCCGGTGATGTCGCGCTCGACGTCGAGCAGCGGGTGGATCACCACGTGCACGTCGCGCAGCTGCCGGGAGAGCTCCATGGTCAGCGAGTCGACGAGGAACGGCATGTCGTCGACCGCGACCTCCACGACCGAGTGGCCGCTGGCCGACCAGCCGTGCTCGGCGAGCGTCGGGGTGAACACCCGGACCTGGGCGGTGCCCTGCGGCCGGGCCAGGCCGAGCTTCCAGTGCGACGCGAGCGCGCCGTACACGTCGACCTCGCTGCGGTCGCAGACGTCCTCGGGGGCGACGTGGCGGTAGTAGGCCCGCAGCAGGGTGTCGGCCTGCTCGTGCGGCGGTCCGCCGGTCCCTCTCCGGGAGACGGCCACCTCGATGGCCTTCTTGATCAGCTCAGCCTTGTCCTGGTCCAGCGTCGTCATTGACACGTTCCGACCCTAGGACCCCGGATGTGACGCCGCCAACACGGCCCCATGACAGGGTGTCTCGCGGGCCGGATCACAGCTCCGAGCGCAGCTCCCACAGCAGCGGGTAGTACTGCAGCGGCAGCCGCGAGCGCAGGTAGCCCGCGCCGCTCGAGCCGCCGGTCCCGGACTTGGCGCCGATCATCCGCTCGACCATCACCACGTGGCGGGCCCGCCAGCCGGCGGCCAGCTCGTCGTGCTGCAGCAGCGCCTCGGCGAGCGCCCAGACCACGGCGTACTGGGTGCGGTCGTGGGCGGCGGTGCGCAACGACGCCGAGACCTCCTCGTCGCTGCCGGCGGGCAGCCCGAAGGAGCGCAGCACGTCGAGGAACGCGTCCCACAGCGTCGGCTCGGCGAGGCGGCCGGCGAGCCGGTCCTGCTCGGCCTCGGTGAGGCCCTTGAACCGCCGGACGTACGACGGGTCCTTCGCGCCGGACAGGAACTCCAGCTCCCGGAACTGCACGGACTGGAAGCCGCTGGCCGGGGCCAGCCGCTGCCGGAACTCCAGGAAGTCCTGCGGGGTCATCGTCTCCAGCACGTCGACCTGCTGGACCAGCACCCGCTCGATGACGTGCACCCGGCCCAGCAGGTGCTGGGCCCACCACAGCCGGCCGCCCTCGAGGCCGCCGGCCATCGCGTCGCGGGCCGCCTCGACCTCGTGCAGCAGCTGCTTGAACCACAGCTCGTAGACCTGGTGGATCGTGATGAAGAGCAGCTCGTCGTGGGCCGGCGGGTCGGACTCCAGGTGCTGGGAGTCCAGGAGCTGGGGCAGCCGCAGGTAGCTGCCGTAGGTCAGCTGGGCACCCTGCTCACCGAAGGAGACGAACGTTTCACTCATGAGGCTGGAGGCTAGGGCACGTTTCGGCGCAGGTGCGGGTGGGCCATGATGTGCCGGACGAAGGGAAGGCAACCCGATGACCAAGAAGCTCGCGCACGACCTCACCTACGACGCCCCCGCGGACGCCGTCGCCGCGATGCTGGCCGACCCCGCCTTCCGCGAGGAGGTGTGCGACTACCAGCGGGTGCTGCGTCGCTCGGTGACCATCGAGCGCACCGGCAGCGGGATGGAGGTCGTGGTCGACCAGGTGCAGGAGGCTCGTGGGCTCCCGTCGTTCGCCACGAAGATCGTCGGCGACGAGATCAACATCGTCCAGCGCGAGACCTGGACCTCCATGGACGGCGCCGACATCCACGTGGTGATCCCCGGCAAGCCGGGCGAGATGAAGGGCACCGGCACGCTGGTCGAGGCCGCCGGCGCCACCACCCACGAGGTGCGCTTCGACATCCGGGTCGGCATCCCGCTGGTCGGGGCCAAGATCGAGGGCCTGGTCGCCGACATGCTGCTCAAGGCGCTCAAGGCCGAGAACAAGGTGGGCCGCGACTACCTGTCGCGCTGATCCTCGCGGCGGTCCTGGCGCCGGCGCAGCACCACCACGACCGCGAGCAGCAGGAACGGACCGAAGGCGAGCAGCAGCGTGAGCCCCTGCTCGTAGGGGTGCAGGCCGCCCAGGTGCAGCGGCGGGACCGGCGTCGTCATCGGCCCATTCTCCGGCCGGTTCCTGCCGTGCTGCCGGCGGGGCCCGTCCTCTTCCCGTCCGACGGGTGAGGCTCCTCACCGCCGGATCGGGATTGATCCGGGCCCCCGCGGGCATTTTGTCCAATGTTCAACTTTCACTGGACGACCATTGGACGAGGAGTGCGAGATCGTGCCCGATCTGTTCGACAGCCTGACCGTGAAGTCCTGGGAGCTGCCCCACCGGCTGGTGATGGCGCCGCTGACCCGCAACCGCGCCGACGGTGACGGGGTGCCGGGCGACCTGGCCGTGGAGTACTACTCCCAGCGCGCCGGGGCCGGCCTGATCATCACCGAGGGCACCCAGCCCAGCGCCGTGGGGCAGGGCTACCTGAACACCCCCGGCCTGCACAGCCCCGAGCAGGTGGCCGGCTGGCGCCGGGTCGCCGACGCCGTGCACGCCAAGGGCGGGCGCATCGTGGCCCAGCTCATGCACGCCGGGCGGGTGGCGCACCCCGACAACAAGCACGGCCTCGAGACGGTCGCGCCGAGCCCGCTGGCCGCCCCGAACCAGATGTTCACCGCCGACGGCATGAAGCCGCACCCGGTCCCCCGCGCCCTGGCGGCCGACGAGCTGCCCGCGGTCGTGGCGGAGTTCGTGAGTGCCGCGCGCAACGCGGTGGAGGCCGGCCTCGACGGCGTCGAGGTGCACGCCGCGAACGGCTACCTGCTGCACCAGTTCCTCGCGCCGGGGTCCAACCACCGCGAGGACGAGTACGGCGGGTCGCCGGACAACCGCGCGCGGCTCACCCTGGAGGTCACCCGGGCGGTGGCCGAGGCGATCGGCCCGGAGCGGGTCGGCATCCGCATCTCCCCGGCGCACAACATCCAGGGCGCCACCGAGGACGACCCCGCCGACGTCGAGGCGACGTACTCCACGCTGATCGCGGGCCTCGCGCCCCTCGGCCTGGCGTACCTCTCGATCCTCGCCGACCCGCGGGCCGACCTGACCCAGCGGCTGCGCAAGGACTTCGGCGGCGTGGTGATCCTCAACGACGGCTTCGGCGAGATCACCACCCGGGAGAAGGCCCAGGCGATCCTCGACGACGACCTCGCCGACGCGGTCGCCGTCGGCCGGCTGTTCCTCGCCAACCCCGACCTGCCGCGTCGCTGGGAGACCGGCGCCGAGCTGAACGAGCCGAACCCCGACACCTTCTACGGCGGCGGGGCCGAGGGCTACACCGACTACCCGTTCCTCGAGGACTGACCCGGGTCGAGGCCGGCCGGGGTCGCCGCGAGTTGCGCCCTCGGCGCGGTGTCGCACCCGCCCCACCCGCCCCGCCGGAGGGCCCGTTCCCTCGGTTGGGGGGCGTTGCAACGCCCCCCAACCGAGGGAATCCCCGGCTGGCCGGGGATTCCTGCAGCCGCCACGACGACGACGGCCCCACCGGCAGACCGGTGGGGCCGTCGGGGCGCTCAGTCACCCCAGGTAGGGCTCACCCCATGTAGGGGTAGCGGTAGTCCGTCGGCGGGACGAACGTCTCCTTGATCGAGCGCGGGCTGCTCCAGCGCAGCAGGTTGACCGCCGCGCCGGCCTTGTCGTTGGTGCCGGAGGCGCGGGCGCCACCGAAGGGCTGCTGGCCGACGACCGCACCGGTGGGCTTGTCGTTGATGTAGAAGTTGCCGGCCGCGAACCGCAGCTGCTCCTGGGCCCAGGCGATCACCCGGCGGTCCTGCGCGAGGATCGCGCCGGTCAGCGCGTACGGCGCGAACGACTCCATCTGCGCGACGACCTTCTCGAAGTCGGCGTCGTCGTAGACGTGCACGGCGAGGATCGGGCCGAAGTACTCGGTGGCGAACATCTCGTCGGTCGGGTCGCCGGTCTCGACGATCGTGGGCCGCACGAAGAAGCCCTCGGAGTCGTCCACGGTGCCGCCGGCGATCACGTCGAGGCTGGAGGACTCCTTGGCCCGGGTGATCGCGGCCTCGTGCTTGGCGAACGCGCGCCGGTCGATCACGGCGCCCATGAAGTGGGACAGGTCGCGGACGTCGCCGACGGAGATCGCCTCGGTCTCCGCCACGAGCCGGTCCTTGACCTTGTCCCACACCGAGCGGGCGACGTAGGCCCGCGACGCGGCCGAGCACTTCTGCCCCTGGAACTCGAAGGCGCCGCGGATCAGCGCGGTGACCAGCACGTCGGGGTCGGCCGAGGGGTGGGCGACGACGAAGTCCTTGCCGCCGGTCTCGCCGACGATGCGCGGGTAGGAACGGTAGGAGCTGATGTTCTCCCCGACCGTGCGCCACAGGTGCTGGAACGTCGGCGTGGAGCCGGTGAAGTGGATGCCCGCGAGGTCGGGGTGGGCCAGCGCGACCTCGGAGACCTCCAGGCCGTCGCCGGGCAGCATGTTGATGACGCCCGGGGGCATCCCGGCCTCCTCGAGCAGCTGCATCGTCAGGTGCGCGGCGAGCTGCTGGGTGGGCGAGGGCTTCCAGAGGACCGTGTTGCCCATCAGCGCCGGCGCGGTCGGCAGGTTGCCGGCGATCGCGGTGAAGTTGAACGGCGTGATCGCGTAGACGAAGCCCTCCAGCGGGCGGTGGTCGGTGCGGTTCCACACGCCGGGGCTGTTCGCGATCGGCTGGTCGGTGAGGATCTGCTTGGCGTAGTGGACGTTGAACCGCCAGAAGTCGATCAGCTCGCAGGCGCTGTCGATCTCGGCCTGGAAGGCCGTCTTGGACTGGCCGAGCATCGTGGCGGCGTTCAGCCGCTGGCGCCACGGGCCGGACAGCAGGTCGGCGGCCTTGAGCAGGATCGCGCAGCGCTCGTCGAACGGCATCGCGCGCCACTCCGGCGCGGCCTCGGTAGCCGCCGCGACGGCGTCCTTGGCGTCGGCCTGGGTGCTGTTGCGCATCGTGCCGAGGACGTGGCTGTGGGCGTGCGGCTGCACGACCTGGATCTCCTCGCCGCCACCGTCGCGCCAGGTGCCGCCGATGTGGGCCCGGAGATCGTGCTGGGTGGCCTGCAGCCGGTCGATCTCGGTGAGCAGGGCCTCCCGCTCGGGGCTGCCCGGCGCGTACGTCTGGTTCGGCTCGTTGGTCGGAGCCGGAGGGAAAGTGATCGCGTCCATGAAGCGAGGGTAGCGAGCGGAACGGGTCGCGGCCGAGTCGGCGCGGTTCGACCGGAGGAGGGCAGCGCGGAGGTCGACGAGCGCCCACTCGGCGTCCTCAGAGCAGGTACGGCAGCTCCTGGGTGGCGAACCACGCGAGGTCGTCGTCCTCCCCAGACCGGTCCCCTGCTTGGTCCCCGGCCTGATCCCCGGCGTCCTGGTCCCCGGCGTCCTCATCCTCGGTGTCGGCGTGGACCGCGGCGACCCGCTTGAGCACGAGGTCCACGGCCACGTCGACGAGCGTGGGGTCCTCCCCCGGCACGGGTACGACGTCGGGCACGTCGGCCGCCACGACGTACCGCCGGGGCCGGTCCTCGACCCCGCGCAGGGACCGCGAGTCGGCCGCGGCGGCCATCATCGCGGCGTACTCGAGGGACTCCTCGTCGCCCTCCGGCCACTGCGCCCGCAGCGCGTCGGTCACGGCGTGCGCCCGCAGCGGCCCGGCCAGGCGCCCCTCGGACTGCAGTGCCGCGAGCAGCGAGGAGGTGGCCGGCAGGTAGATCCGCACGCTCACGACCGCTCCCCCGCCTTCGACGACCCCGACGACCCCGACGACTTCGACGACCCGCCCGACCGGGCGGACCTGCCGCCGGGCGTGCGCCCACGCGGCGCCCGGGGGCGGGCTCCGGAGGTGGTGTCGACCAGCTCGTCGAGCGCCTCGCGCAGGCAGGGCACCAGCAGGTCGGCGTCGGGCAGCAGGGCCCGGTCCGCGGTCAGCCCGTAGTAGACCCCGCCGTCGTAGGACGTGACGCCGATCGCGAGGCCGTGCCCGGGCAGCAGCGGGGGCACCGGGTAGGTGCGGACCATCCGGGCGCCGGCGGCGTAGAGCGGCGACTGCGGGCCGGGCACGTTGGTGACGCAGAGCTGGAAGCCGCGGCGCAGCTCCTCGGCGGCGACCCGGGAGCCGATGGCGTGGAAGGTCGCCGGGGCGAAGCCGGCGATGCCGGCGAGCCGGTTGGCGGCGACGCCGCGTCCGGTCTCGCGGTGGGCGAGGAAGGAGTACGACACCTGGTGCAGCCGCACCACGGGGCTGGGCTCCCCGACCGGCAGGTCGACGAAGTGCGGCGCGATCTGGCTGCCGAGCGAGGTGGCCTCGCGCTCCTCGTCGATGACCGAGACCGGGGCCAGGGCGCGGATCTGGCGCAGCTCGCGCGAGGAGTCCGGCCGCGACATCAGCCAGGCGCGCAGCGCACCGGCGACGGTGGCGAGCACCACGTCGTTGACGGTGCTGCCGTGGACCCGGCTCACCGCCCGGTGGTCGGCGAGCTCGGTGCGCACCGCCAGCACCCACCGCTGCTGGGACAGCGGCCCGTTGATCGGGGTCTCCCGCTCGGGGTCGTGGCCGGCGAGGCCGCCGACGACCCGGGAGGTACGCCGGCTCGCGGCGTCGGCGCTGCGCAGCAGCGACCCGGCCCGGCTGCGCACCGTGTCCAGGGCGGTGCGGGGGTGCAGGGCGGTGTCCCGCGCCGCCTCGAGCAGCAGCGCGGGCGCCGAGGCGGGCCGGCCCGGGCGCCACTCGTCGGCGCCGAGCTCCTTGGGCTCGGGCGAGGTGTCGAGCAGCACCTGGCCGAGGTCGACGGTGTGCACCCCGTCCACGAGCACCTGGTGGGACTTCGACAGCAGCGCCACCCGGCCGTCGGCGAGGCCCTCGACGAAGTACATCTCCCACAGCGGGCGGCTGCGGTCCAGGGGCCGGGACACGATGCGGGCGACGAGCTCGCGCAGCTGGTCGAGGCTGCCCGGCCGCGGCAGCGCGGAGCGGCGTACGTGGTAGGCGAGGTCGAAGTGCTCGTCGTCGACCCACACCGGGTTCGCGAGCCGGCCCGGCACGGTCCGGATCCGCTGCCGGTAGCGCGGGACGAACGAGATCCGCTCCTCGATCAGGCGCAGCAGCCGGTCGTGGTCGAAGCCGGACTCACCCGGGTCGAAGACCTCGACGGTGGCGTTGTGCATGGGCGTCGAGGGGGACTCGGCGGCCAGGAAGGCCACGTCCCGCGGCCGCAGCCGCTCGCTCATCTGTTGCCCTTTCGTCGCACCGGCCGGCCCGGGGGTGCCGGCCCGGTGACTGTCTCACCGTGGGATCCTGCCAGAGGCGACGGCGCGCCCGCGGGCCGTCCCCTCACGTGCTACCCACAAGTAAGGATCCTCACGCATGCGTCGCGTCCTGGCCCTGGTCTTCGCCGCGTTCCTCGCCCTCGCGCTCGCCGGCTGCGGCGGCTCCTCGTCGGGCTCCTCCGGCTCGAGCACGACGCCGAAGGTGATCGAGGTGACCTTCTCCGGCGACTCGGTCACCCCGAACGGCGACCGCGTGCAGGTCTCGGTCGGCCAGCCGATCGAGCTGAAGGTGACCGCGGACGCGCCCGGCGAGATCCACGTGCACTCCTCCCCCGAGCAGGAGCTGTCCTACGACAAGGGCACCTCCACCGTGGACCTGCAGCCGATCGACAAGCCCGGCATCGTCGAGGTCGAGTCGCACGCGCTCGACAAGACCATCGTCCAGCTCGAGGTCCGCTGAGGTGAGCCTCGGCCCGCTGCCGCTGGCCGCGGTGCCGTTCGCCCACGGCATCGGCGGCGCCAAGGACCTGCCGGTCTCCCCCGAGCTGGCGATCGCCGGCGCGGTGGCCGCGCTGGTGGTCTCGTTCACGGTGCTCGCGGTCGCGTGGCGCGAGCCGCGGTACGACGCCGCGACGTCCGGCCGGCCCGCGCCGGGCCGGTTGACCCGGATCGTCGACTCGGCGGCCTGGGCGGTGCTGTGGCGGGTCGTGGGGATGCTGCTGCTGGCCTACACCGCGATGACGGCGGTGCTCGGAAAGGACCTGGTCACCAACCCGCTGTTCGGCATCTTCTACGTCTGGTGGTGGGTCGGCCTGGTGCCGGCCTCGCTGCTGTTCGGCCCGGTCTGGAAGGCGATCAGCCCGGTGCGGACGATCCACCTGGCCATCGCCCGGGTCTCCCGCAGCGACCCGGAGCGCGGGATGTACGACTACCCCGAGAAGCTCGGCCACTGGCCCGCGGCGGTCGGGCTGTTCGCGTTCGTCTGGATGGAGCTGGTCTACCCGCACGCCGTCGAGCTGGGGCCGGTGCGGCTGTGGTGCGCGGTCTACCTGGCCGTGATGATCGTCGGCGGCGCGCTGTTCGGCAGCCGGTTCTTCGAGTACGCCGACCCCTTCGAGGTCTACTCCAGCCTGGTGGGCCGGCTCTCGGTGTGGGGCCGCCGCGACGGGCTGCTGGTGCTGCGCAGCCCGCTGGCCAACCTCGACACGGTCCCGGTGCGCCGCGGCCTGGTCGCCGTCGTCGCCGTGCTGTTCGGCAGCACGGCGTTCGACTCCTTCAAGGACTCCGTCCCGTGGGTCACCCGCGTGCAGGACTCCCGGTGGCCGGCGTTCCTGCTCGACAACCTCGGGCTGCTCGGCTTCTGCCTCGTGGTCGGCCTGGTCTTCTCGCTGGGCTGCGTGCTCACCGGCGTCGGCGACGACCTGCGGCACCGCGAGCTGCCGAACCTGTTCGCCCACTCGGTGGTGCCGATCATCGTGGGCTACATCTTCGCCCACTACCTGACCTACCTCGTCGAGGTCGGCCAGCAGACGCTGATCGAGGCCTCCGACCCGTTCGGCACCGGCAGCAACTGGTTCGGGACCGCGGACCTGGGCGTGAACTACTGGCTCTCCTACCACCCGACGTTCCTCGCCAGCCTCAAGGTGCTCTGCGTGGTGCTCGGCCACGTCGTCGGCGTGATCGCGGCGCACGACCGGGCGGTCCGCATCCTGCCCCGGCGCCACCAGCTCACCGGTCAGCTGCCGCTGCTGCTCGCGATGGTGGCCTTCACCGTGGGCGGGCTCTACCTGCTCTTCGCCGCCTGAGCCGGGCCGGGGCGCGCGGCGCGGGCACCGAGCCGGACGGGCCGGGCGACCCCGGCGACGACCCCGGCGGCGAGCCCGAAGTCCCGGCCGTCCCCGCCGGCGCGAGCTCCGGGACCAGCGCGTCGACGACGGCCGCGACCGCGCGGGCCAGCGGGGAGTCCCCCACCTCGAGGAGCGTGCGACCGGCGACCAGCGCGCGGTCCACGGCGGCGCGGTCCTCGGGCAGGAAGTGCAGGTCGTGCACCCGCCCGAAGCCGGACACCATGCCGGCGAGCTCCTTCTCCGACCAGCCCAGCGTGGGCCGCATCCGGTTCACGACCACCCGCACCGGGCCGGTCAGCTCGCGCAGGTCCACCAGGCCGCGGGCCAGCCGGGAGAGCCCGACCGGGTCGGCGCTGCCGACCACGACCACCTCGTCGGCGACCTCGAGCGCGGCCAGCGTCAGCTGGTTGCGGGTGGGCCGGCCCAGGTCGGCCCCCGGGTCGGAGTCCAGGCCGAAGCCGGTGTCGACCACGACGAACCCCTGCTCGCGGCCGGCGTCCAGCAGCTCCTCCACGACGCCGGTCCGGACCTCGCTCCAGCGGTCGGGACGGGGCAGGCCGGTGATCACCGACAGGTGCGCGTCCAGGCTGCGCTGCACGCCGGCGAAGCCCTCGGCCAGGGTGCCGGCGGCGGCCAGCCGGGCCGCCGAGAGCAGTCCGGAGACCTCGTCCAGGATCCCGAGCTGCTGGGCGACGGCACCGCCGTACGGGTCCGCGTCGACGAGCACGGTGCGCAGCCGTCGCCGGGCGAGCTCCGCGGCCAGGCCGGCGGCCAGGGTGGTGCGGCCCGGAGCGCCGCCGGGGCCCCACACCGCGATCACGCGACCGGGCGGCACGTGCCCGACCGGCCCGGTGCCGGCCCGGGCTGCGGTGCCGGGCAGCGCGGGACCCGGCTGCCCCGGCTCGGCCCCGGCAGGCTCCGGAGCGGGCCGGTCGGCGGCGCAGACCGTCGCGGGCAGCGCGGCGAGGTCGGCCTCGAGCACGAGCGTGCGCAGCCCGATCCGCGCGGCCCGCAGCCGGGCCGCGTCGCCGTCGAGGCCGTCGGGCACCACCACGACCGGTTGCACGCCGTGGCGGCGCAGGTGCTCGGTGGCGGCGGCGTCCAGGCCCGGCGCGTCCAGACCGACCACGGCCACCCCCGCCTGCCCGGCCGTGGCGGCGGCGAGCAGGTCCGCGACGTCGACGCACCGCTTCAGCACCACGGTGCCGGGGTGCCCGCGGAGGTGCTCCAGCGCCCGGGACTCCCACGCCGCGCCGGCGGCCACGATCAGGACGACGACCACGCTCAGTCCCGGCGGACCACGGTGAGGACCGGGGTGTCGGTGGAGCCGAGCAGCCGGAAGAACGCCCGGGCGTCCTGCTCGCCGACGGCCAGCACGAGCTGTCGCTTGCCGCTGGCGGTGAAGCCCTGGTCCGGCGGCGGGGCGGAGACCACCCGCACCGCGGACAGCGCCGGGCCGTCGCGCGCCCCGGACGGCCCGGACGCCCCGGACGGTCCGGGCGCCGCTCGGCGGCTGCCCGTGCCGGCGCCGAGGAGCCAGACGTCGACGACCGAGCCCGGGCCCACCGAGGGCGGCACCTGGTCGCCCTCGACGGCGACGGGCACCTCGAGGGTGTCGGTGCGGTCGGCGGCCCCGATCGCGGCGCGCGGCAGCAGCTCGCCGGCCGACACGCCGCGGGCCAGGGTCAGGTCGGCGGGCAGCTGGTCGTCCACGGTGAAGTAGCCGGCACCGGTGTCGCCCTCGGCGAACCGCACCCGGGTCGCGGTCAGGTCCTCGGGCTGCACGGTCTCGCCGGCGGCGAGGTCCCGGTCCAGGGCCCACACCCGGGTGGTGTCGTCGGCGGCCCCGACCAGCCGGGCTCCGGCCACGACCGACACGGCGACGAGCAGGACACCGATCCACAGCCGTGGGTCGCGCCACCCGGCGCGGGGGGCCCTGGTCGCGGGCGGGCTCCCGGTCGCGCTCGTGGAGGTCGCGGGTGCCCCGAGGTCAGTGGCCACGCCGCCATGATGCCGCTGAACGGCGGTCGGGTCAGCCGGTTCTCCACAACGGCCCCGGGTCGGTCCCACCGGCGTCCGGCGCGAGGTGCGAGCATGGGGGCATGGCCGGCACGCCCCGATTCCTGACCCTGGCCGACGTGGCCGAGGTCCTCAACACCTCCAGCGCCCAGGTCTACGCCCTGGTGCGCCGCGGGGACCTGCCGGCGATCAAGATCGGCGGCCGGGGGCAGTGGCGGGTCGAGTCGGCACAGCTCGAGGAGTTCATCGCGCGGATGTACGCCGAGACCCGCGACTTCGTCGACCAGCACCCGTTCGTGGAGGCCGACCAGGCCCCGGAGTGACCCCGGGCCAGCCCGCAACGGCCGGGGCGGCCCGGGTCAGCCGACCTCGGAGCCGAGCGTGACCGGCACCTTGAGCTGGTCGCCGTCGCGCTCGACGGTGAACCGCACCGTCTCGCCGGGCTGGTGGGCGCGGATCGCCACGATCAGCGCGATCCCGTCGGTGACCCGTCGGCCGTCGACGGCGGTGATCACGTCGCCGTCCTCGAGGCCGGCCCGCTCCGCCGGGGTGCCGTGCAGCACCCTGGTCACCTGGGCGCCGGTGCCACCCTCCTCGCCGGTGCGCACCTGGGCACCGATGACCGGGTAGCGCGCCTCGCCGGTGCGCAGGATCTGGTCGGCGGTGACCTCGACCTGCTCGATCGGGATCGCGAAGCCCACCCCGATGTTGCCGGACTCGCCGTCGGTGCCGCTGCCGGTGGTGGCGATCGCCGAGTTCACGCCCACCACCTGGCCCCGCAGGTTGACCAGCGGGCCGCCCGAGTTGCCGGGGTTGATCGCCGCGTCGGTCTGGACCGCGTTGATGTACGACGACTCGCTGGCGCTGTCGCCGGTGGTGACCGGCCGGTGCAGGGCGCTGACGATCCCGGCCGTGACGGTGGAGCTCAGCCCCAGCGGGGAGCCGAACGCGACCACGCCGTCGCCGACCCGGAGCGCCTGGGAGGCGCCGAGCGGGGCCGGCTTGAGCTGGCGGATCCCGTCGGCGTAGAGCACCGCGAGGTCGTAGACCGGGCTCCGCCCCACGAGCGTGGCCTCGTAGCGGTTGCCGTCCTGGTCGACGATCTCGATCGGGCCGTCGTCGGAGGCCGCGTCGGCGACGACATGGTTGTTGGTGATCACGTGGCCCTGACGGTCCAGCACGAAGCCGGAGCCGGTGGCGCCGCCCTTCTGGCCGGCGTACTCCGCCGAGATCTGGACCGTGCTCGGCAGCATCGACTGTGCGACAGCGGCCACCGAGCCCTTCCGGGCGCTCAGCGGCGGGGTCGAGACGGTGTCCACCCCGGCGAGCCCGGAGCGCACGCTGCCCGGGTGCTGGGCGTTGAGGACGCTCTCGTAGGCCGCGCTGCCGAACACGCCGCCGACCACGCCCACCACCAGCGCGAGCGCGCACACCACCGGCCAGAGCGCGGCGGGCACCCTCCCGCGGGGCGCAGAAGGGGGCGCCGGGGCGGCCGGGAACGGTTCGTTGAGGTGGGGCGGCCCAAGAGGTGAGGGTCCGCCGGCCGGCTGGTGTCCCGGCTGGTGCGCCGGCGGCGGGTGGCCCGGCCAGTAGCCCGGCGGGGGCTGGTTCGTCGGGGGGAGCCACGACGGGGCGGCCGGCGGGCGGCCGGCGGACAACGGCCGCGTCGGCTCGGCGTCCGGCCCGACTTCCGGCCCCGCGTCCGGCCCCGCGTCCGGCCCGGTGTCGGGCCTCGGGTCGCTCTCGGGCTCGGGCGCGCGGCCCTCGTCGTCCTCGTTCACGCCCCTATCTTGGCGCGAACCCCGAAATCCGGTCGAACGCGGTCGTGCCCGCGCCGGTCGGAGCCTCAGCGGGCGGCGCGCGAGGAGTGGGCGGCGGGGGTCGCGGAGGCGCCGACGCTGGGCATCCGGCTGGGCACCCGGCTGGGCACCGGGCTGGGCACCGGGGCCACCAGCCGGGCGGTGGGCGGGTTGAGCTGGCTGACCGGCGCGCGCTGCTCCATGGTCGGGGCCTGAGCCGGCCCGACCCCGAGCACGAGGACGCCCATCACGGCCGCGCCCAGGGCACCGCCGCCGAGCGCGGCCAGCCCGGCGGTGCGGCGGGTGCCGGCCGGGCGGTGGTCCTCGAGGAACACGTCGGCGGCCACGGCCAGGCCACCACCGCCGGCACCGCCGCCACCGCCGAGCAGCGAGCCCTTGAGGTGGGCCGGGGCGTGCGCGCTACCGACGGAGAGCCCGGCCAGCCGGGTCTTGACCCAGCCCTCGCGCTCGATCAGGTCGCGGCACAGGTGGCAGGTGTGCACGTGCGACCAGGCCCGCTCGGTCTCCTCGGGGGAGAGCTGGCCGTCGAGCAGCGCGCTCACGCGGGAGCCGAGGTGTCCGATCACGTCGCCGTCGCCTGTCCGGTGAGCCCGGTCAGCCCGCCGTCGGGGACCCGCGGTCCGGAGTAGCGGGCCCGTCCGGGGGCGGGCGCGCGGTGCGCCAGCGCGCTGCGCAGCATCGCGCGGCCGCGGTGGATCCGGGACCGCACGGTGCCGAGCTTGGTGTCGAGGATCTCCGCGATCTCCTCGTAGGCGAGGCCCTCGACGTCGCACAGCACGACCGCGGCGCGGAAGTCCGGCGGCAGCGTCGCCAGCGCCCGCTCGATGTCGTCGTCGAAGGTCTGGTCGGCGTACGCCGCGTCCGGGCTGGGCGCCGAGCTCCTGAGGCGGTGGGCACGCTCGTCGGAGAGCGCGTCGAACCTGATCCGCTGCTTGCGCCGGGCCTGGTCGAGGAAGAGGTTGGTGGTGATCCGGTGCAGCCAGCCCTCGAAGGTGCCCGGCGTGTAGGTGTCGAGGGAGCGGAAGACCCGGACGAACACCTCCTGGGTCAGGTCCTCGGCGTCCGGGCGGTTGCCGGTCAGCCGGTAGGCCAGCCGGTAGACGCGGTCGGAGTGCCGCTCGACGATCTGGTCCCAGGTCGGCACGCCCTCGACGGCAGCGTCGGCCTCGCCGTCGCCCTCGCCGGCGCCGGCGTGGTTCCTGGGGTCCATGGGGGCCTCCTCGTCGCGCCGACGGTGCCTGCTCGATCCGGCCGTCGGTCCGGTGTGCCTGGAGAACAGCGTCCTGACCCTCTCACCGTAGGGGAGCCGACTGAGAAGACCCTGTGAGCAGGGTCCCGAGGCGGCGGGGCCGTTCGGCCCTCGTCAGCAGGAACGAGCGGCAGTCCGCCGGTGTTCCCGGGCCGGGGCCGGCACACGCGGTACGGTAACCCCCGCCGCCGTCGTCGCCCGCCGACGACGCATCGACCAGGAGGCCCGCCATCACCACGCCGATCAAGCCCGCGAGCTGGAGCTACGCCGAGGGGTTCGTGACCGAGGACGAGGCCCTGGCCTCGGCCCGGGCGCGGGCACAGGAGGTCGGGGTCGCCCCGATCGGCTCCGGCGGCGGCGCCGCGCTGCGCTTCCTGGCCTCGGCGCTCGACGCGCGCGCGGTGGTGGAGATCGGCACCGGCACCGGTGTCTCCGGCCTGTGGCTGCTGCGCGGCATGCGCGCGGACGGCGTGCTCACCACCGTCGACATCGAGGCCGAGCACCAGCGCCTGGCCCGCCAGTCCTTCGCCGACGCGGGCATCCCCCCGCAGCGCGCCCGCACCATCTCCGGCGCCGCTCTCGACGTGCTCCCCCGCCTCACCGACGGGCACTACGACCTGGTGTTCTGCGACGGCGACAAGCGGGAGTACGCCGCCTACCTCAAGGAGGCGCTGCGGCTGCTGCGTCCCGGCGGCGTGGTGGCCTTCGACAACGCGCTGTGGCACGACCGGGTCGCCGACCCCGCCCAGCGCGACCCCGAGACCGTGGCGATCCGCGACCTCGGCCGCGCCGTCGCCGAGCACGAGGACCTCGTCTCGGTGCTGCTGCCGGTCGGCGACGGACTACTGGTCGCCAAGAAGGAGTGGTCCCCCGAGGCCTGAGCCTCCCGGGGACCGCCGGCGCGGAGGCCGCGCCGGGCTCAGTACCGCGGGGCGGCGAGGAAGCCGTCGGCCCCCTCGGCGACCGCGACGACGTCGCACTCCTCGATCAGCACCGGGGAGCTGCCGACGATCTGCGAGCCCGGCGACTCGGCCGCGCCCTCGCTGAAGCTGCGCTGGAAGGCGGCCCGGGCCTCGTCGGTGGCGAAGACGTAGCAGCCCTCGAACCACTCCCCCGGCCGCATCCGCCAGGTCTTGAAGCGCAGCCCGTCCATGCCGGTGAAGCGGGCGTGCGAGCTGTCGGCGACGTACGACGCCAGCCGCTCCTCGACCCCCGCGGGGGCGTCGGCCAGCGACCAGCGGACGGTCAGCGCCTTCACGACAGCACCGCCAGGGGCTGCTCCGAGCCGAGCCACTGCAGCAGCGCGCGGGCGCCGTACCCGGTGGGGCCGGTCGTCCACTCGTAGTGCTCGCTCGGCGAGTCGCCGACCGAGGCCACGTCGAGGTGGGCCCAGGGCACGTCGCCGACGAAGTGCTGCAGGAACAGCGCGGCGGTGATCGCGCCCGGCCCGCCGGGCGCGTTGTCGGCGTCGGCGACCTCGGAGGCGAGCTTGTCCTCGTAGACCTCGGCCAGCGGGAGGCGCCACAGCGGCTCGCCGGCGGCCTCCGCGGCGGTGGCGACCACCTCCGCCAGCCCGTCGTGGTTGGCGAAGAAGCC
This sequence comes from Nocardioides panaciterrulae, assembly GCF_013409645.1. NCBI lineage: Bacteria > Bacillati > Actinomycetota > Actinomycetes > Propionibacteriales > Nocardioidaceae > Nocardioides > Nocardioides panaciterrulae. The sequence goes on from NZ_JACCBG010000001.1 coordinate 3,046,549, forward strand.
GCCCAGGCGCTGGCCGAGCGCGACCTTCATCGCGCCGGTGAGCGTGGCGACGTCGACGATCGCGGCCGGCTTGACCTCGGCGACGGCGTAGGCGAGGGCGTCGGCCATCACCAGCCGGCCCTCGGCGTCGGTGTTGTTGACCTCGCTGGTGCGGCCGCCGTAGTGGCGGACGACGTCGCCGGGGCGCAGCGCGTTGCCGCTGACCGCGTTCTCGGCGGCGGCGATCAGGCCGACCACCTTCACGGGGCAGCCGAGCGCGCGCAGCGCGCCCATCACCGCGATGACGACGGCGCCGCCGGTCATGTCGCGCTTCATGTTGACCATCGCCTCGCCGGGCTTGATCGACAGGCCGCCGGAGTCGAAGGTGATGCCCTTGCCGACCAGGACGACGGTGGGGGTCTTGCGACCGGCCTTCGGCGGGCTGTAGTCGAGGCGGATCAGCCGCGGTGGGGTCGCCGAGGCCTGGCCGACGCCGACGATGCCACCGAAGCCCTCGGCGGCCAGCTGCTGCTCGTCCCACACGGTGATGCCGAGCGCGCACTCGCCGGCGACCTCGTGGGCCTGCTCGGCCAGCCAGGCGGGGTTCTTCAGGTTCGACGGGACCGTGGCGAGCATCCGCGCGCGCCAGCCGGCGCCGCCGAGGGCGAGGCCGCGCTCCAGCGCGGGGGCCAGCGCCTCGGGCTCGGGCAGGCCGGCGAGCACGACCCGGCGTACCGGCACCTGCTCGGGCGGCTGCGAGCGCCAGTGGAACGCGAAGGAGCCCAGCATCGCGCCGACCACGAACGCCTCCAGCCCGTCGGCCGTGGCCAGGGCCGGGACCGAGGTGGCCACGCTGTCGCGGTTGCGGGTCTCGCGGGCCAGCGCGGCGCCGGCGCGCCGGAAGTCGGCGGGCCGCTGGTCGCCGATGCCGACCAGCAGCACCCACCGCAGCCCGCTGTTGCCGGTCACGCCACCGGGCACCGGCAGCGAGACGACCTCGCCGGCCCGGCCGGTGCTGCCGTGCATCTCCAGCAGCGCCAGCAGGTCGGTCCCGACCAGGGTCGAGAGCTCCTCGGCGCCCGGGCCGATCAGGACGCCCCCGTCTGCCCCTTCTCCGGCCCCCTCTGCGGCCCCTTCTGCAGGCAGCACGGGCAGCGCGACGACCTCGGCTCCGAGGAAGGCGTGCGGCGCGGTCGCGCTGAGCGCGAACTCCGGCGGGGAGACCTGGGCGGGCAGGGACGTGGGGTTCTCAGAAGTGCTCACGACGGGTGCCGGCTCAGCCGACGACGTCCTTGAGAGCGTTCCCGAGCGCGCCCGCCTCCTCGGCGTTCAGCTCGACAACCAGGCGGCCCCCACCCTCGAGCGGGACGCGCATGACGATGCCGCGCCCTTCCTTGGTGACCTCCAGCGGACCGTCGCCCGTCCGCGGCTTCATGGCCGCCATCCGCGCACCTCTTCCTGTTGTCGTGTCACAGCGGTGCGAGGCCCGAACGACCCCGCACGCGACCATTATCCCCCATGTGGCCGGTGATGCGGCCCACAGGCCCCGTGCGTCTCCGGGCCGCCTCGTCGGCGGCTGCTGGCAGACTCCGTGCATGCACGCACGCTCCGCCCTCTTCGACGTGTACGGCGACCACCTGCGGTCCCGGGGCGACCAGGCGCCGGTGGCCGCGCTGGTGCGGCTGCTCGACCCGGTGGGCATCGCCGCGCCGGCGGTGCGGACCGCGATCTCGCGGATGGTCATGCAGGGCTGGCTGGAGGCAGCCCAGATCGGCACCGGCCGCGGCTACCGCGCCACGCCGCGCGCGATCCGCCGGCTCGACCAGGCCGCCCAGCGGATCTACCGGCGTGCCGAGGGGGCCTGGGACGGCAGCTGGCAGCTGGTGTTCGTCACGCCTCCCGCGGCCCGGCCGGCCCGGTCCCGGCTGCGCGCCGATCTGGTCTTCGTCGGGTACGCCGAGCTCGCCGAGCACGTCTGGGTCAGCCCCCGGCCGCGGGCCGAGCTGGACTCGCTGCTCGACCGCGCGGGCGCCACGGCCCGCACGGCCCGGGCCGTGGACTTCGTCCCGCCGCCCGTGGAGGCCTGGGACCTCGGTGCCCTGCGCACGGCGTACGCCCAGTGGCTGGAGACCGCCCCCCGCCTGATCGCCGACCACCTCGAGGGGCACGCCGAGCCCGACGAGGCGGCGTTCGCGGCGCGCTTCCACCTGGTGCACGAGTGGCGCAAGTTCCTCTTCGGCGACCCGGACCTGCCGCGCGAGCTGCTGCCGAAGGACTGGCCGGGATGGGCGGCCGCCGAGCTGTTCGCCACCGAGGCCGAGCGACTGCGGCCCGGGTCGGACCGGTTCGTGGCCTCCTGCCTGGGCGGGCCGCCCGGGCCGGCGAGCCCCGACCATCCGGCAGACTGCCTGCCATGACCGACCCCGCTGCCGACCCGTCCGTGCTCCTCGACCTCACCGACGGGGTCGCCACGATCACGCTGAACCGACCCGAGACCATGAACAGCCTGGACGTCGCCACCAAGGAGCTGCTGCTCGCGACGGTCCGGGAGGTCGCCGACGACCCGGCCGCCCGGTGCGTGGTGCTCACCGGCACCGGCCGGGCGTTCTGCACCGGGCAGGACCTCAAGGAGCACATCGAGATCCTGCGCAGCCAGGACAGCGCCTCGCTGTTCAGCACCGTTGACGAGCACTACAACCCGATCGTCAGCACCCTGGCCGGGATGGCCAAGCCGGTGATCGCCGCGGTCAACGGGGTCGCGGCCGGCGCCGGGGCCTCGCTGGCGTTCGCCAGCGACCTGCGGATCCTGGCCGACACCGCGGGCTTCAACCTCGCCTTCGCCAACGTCGCGCTGTCCTGCGACACCGGCGCCAGCTACCACCTGCAGCGGCTGGTTGGCCGCGCCCGGGCGCTGGAGCTGCTCTACTTCCCGCGCACGGTCAAGGCCGAGGAGTCCCTCTCGCTCGGGCTCGCCACCCGGGTGGTGTCCGCCGACGAGCTGTCCGCGACCGTGGCCGAGCTGGCCGGGCGGCTGGCGGCCGGGCCGACGGTCGCCCTCGGCGCGATGCGGCAGGCGGTGGCGTACGCCGCGGGGCACTCCTTCGAGGAGTCGCTGGCCTTCGAGAGCTCGATGATGACGCTCACCGGCGCCACCGAGGACCATGCCGCCGCCGTCGCCGCGTTCGTGGCCAAGGAGAAGCCGGTCTTCCACGGGCGCTGAGGCCCTGGGCGCCGGCTCGCTCGGGGGCGGTGGGCTCGGGGGCGGTGGCCTCGGGGGCAGTGGGCTCGGGTGCAGTCAGCCGCCGCGCCAGGACCGACCTGCGGACTGGCGACAAACCGCACCCCAGCCACCCTCCGACCTGCGGAATGTCACCATTCCGCAACCCAGCCACTCGGCCCGCCCCCGCCCCCGCCGCCGCCGAATGGCGACAGACCGCAACCCAGCCACCCCCAGATCTGCGGACTGTCGCCATTCCGCAACCAGGCCGCGCCGCAACCAGGCGCCGCGAGCGGAGGGTCAGCGGGCGACCCGCCGCGCGCCCCAGATCGACAGCACCTGCCGGGGCGCGCGGTGGCGCAGCAGCCGGCGCGACGGACGGTCGCCGTACTCGACGGTGAGCGCGGTGCCGTGGAACCAGTGGTTGAACCACATCGTCATCGTCCCGTGGCACACGCCACCGCAGGTGAACCGCTTGGCGGGCAGCCGCAGGTGCCGGCCGACCTTGCGGGCGAAGGCGGGCCGCTTGGTGTCGGTGTCCACGCCGTGCAGGGGCTGGTGGAAGCTGAGCACCCACCGGGGCTTGACCCAGCGCAGGAACCCCATCATCGCCCGGGTCTCCGGCTCGGAGGCCGCGTGCGTGCCGGACTCGTAGTTGCCGTCCAGGTCGCGCCACCCGCGGGGGTAGTTGCGGTTGAGGTCCACGCCGTGGGCGTTCTTGCGCGTGTGGTGCGCGGCGCCGTCGGGGTTGTAGGTCGGCACCACCCACAGGTTCACGCCGCGGATCGGCCTCCCGTCCCGCAGGACCTGCAGGATCTGGCGGGGCGCCTGCTCGTTGCCGTGCATGGTGGCGATCAGCACCACCTTCGGCTTCCCCGGCTGCCCGAGGTGCCAGGCGACGATCCTGCGGCCCTGCACCGAGTGGCCGATCGTGCGGGTCCCGAGCACCGCCGGGCGGGCCGGGGCGGGGGCGGCGGTGCGGGCGTACGCCGGGGCGCCGCCCGTTCCGCCGACGAGTCCACCGGCGGCCAGGGCCAGGGTGGTCAGCGCGATCCCGAGTCGTCTCATGATGACGACGCTCTCACACCGCCGAGGTGAGGTAGGCCCAGGTGAACACGCACACGCCGACGAACATCCCGACGTGCGCGAGCACCGAGAGGCCGGGCCCCTCCGACCAGCTGTCCCGGCGCGCCTCGTTGGCGTGCCGTCCGCGGCTGGGCATCCAGCGCACCAGGATCAGCAGCCCGGCGACCACCACCACCCACCACAGCGCGAGCGCGATGATGCCGGCGGTGGCGCTGCCGAGGGTCGAGTCCTCCCCGGCGACGAGGAACGCCGTCCACACCACCAGGGCGAGTACGCCGGCCACCGTGTGGACGTCGACGAGCCGCCGGCCCACCTCGAAGCGCCCGGCGCCGCCGGCCGGCCGGGCCAGGCGGACCCGGGTCAGCACGACCACGACGGCCGCCAGCACGGTCAGGACGTAGACGATGGCCGCGGTGGACATGGCGGGAAGTGTGCCCTACCCGGCGTCCTCGTCGCCACGACCCTCCCCGTCCACCGGCCGCTCGCCGTCCGCGGGCCCCTCGAGCTGGCTGGCGAGCCGGTCGAGCAGCGCGTCGACCTCGGACATCCGGTAGCCCCGCAGGGCCACGGAGAACCGGACCCGGCGCAGGTCCTCCGCCCTCAGCGGGCCGCCGGCGGGCACGGTCGCGTCCGGGCGGTCGTCGTACACCTCGGCCATCGGCGTGCCCCGGCCGGCGGCGACGACCGCCACCCCGCCGAGGACGAGCACGATCAGGATCGCGAAGACCCAGGTCACCAGCTCTCCCCGTCCCGCGCGGCCACCATCAGCGCCACCGCCTCGTCGAGGTCGTCGGTCAGCGTGAGCATGTCGAGGTCGGCCTCGGTGATCTTGCCGTCCGCGAGCACGGTCCCACGCAGCCAGGCCAGCAGCCCCGACCAGTACTCCACGCCGACCAGCACGATCGGGAACCGGGTGACCTTGCGGGTCTGCGCGAGCGTCAGCGCCTCGAACGTCTCGTCCAGCGTGCCGATGCCGCCGGGCAGCACCAAGAAGCCCTGGGAGTACTTCACGAACATCGTCTTGCGGGCGAAGAAGTAGCGGAAGTTGATGCCCTTGTCGACCCACGGGTTCAGGCCGGACTCGAAGGGCAGCTCGATCCCGAGGCCGACGCTGAGCCCGTCGGCCTGGGAGGCGCCCTTGTTGGCGGCCTCCATGGCGCCCGGGCCGCCGCCGGTGATGACCGCGAAGCCCGCCTCGACCAGCTTGCGGCCGGCCTCCTCGGCGAGCGCGTACGTCGGGTCGTCGGGCGCGGTCCGGGCCGAGCCGAAGACCGCGATCGCGGGGCCGAGCTCGGCCAGCGCCCCGAACCCCTCGACGAACTCGGCCTGGATCCGCAGCACCCGCCAGGGGTCCTGGTGCACCCAGTCGCTCGGGCCCCGGGTGTCGAGCAGCCGCTGGTCGGTGGTGCTCGCCTCCTGGGCCTGCCCGCGCCGCCGCAGGATCGGCCCGGTCAGCTTGTCCATCACGAGGCGGCTCCCGGCCCGGCTTCCGGCCCAGCGTCCGGCCCAGCGTCCGGCCCGGCGCCCAGCCAGGCGCGCAGCAGCCGCTCGCACCGCTCGATGTGCTCGACCGGGACCTGCTCGTCCTGCTTGTGGGCGTAGAGCGGGTCCCCGGGCCCGAAGTTCACCGCGGGCACGCCGAGCCCGCTGAACCGGGCGACGTCGGTCCAGCCGAACTTCGGGTGGGCCTCGCCGCCGACCGCGTCGAGGAACGCCTTCGCGGCGGGCAGGTGCAGGCCGGGCAGCGCGGCGGGGGCGCTGTCGGTGACGACCACGTCGTACCCGTCGAAGAACTCGCGCAGGAACGCCTCCGCCTCGGCCTCGCTGCGGTCGGGGGCGAACCGGTGGTTGACCTCGACCACGCACGCGTCGGGGATGACGTTGCCGGCGACGCCGCCGCGGATCGCGACCGCGTTGAGGCCCTCGTGGTAGGTCAGCCCGTCGATCACCGGCCGCCGCGGCTCGTAGCCGGCCAGCCGGTTCAGGATCCCCGCGGCGGCGTGGATCGCGTTCTCCCCCTGCCAGCTGCGTGCCGCGTGGGCGCGCACACCGGTGGTGCGGACGTCGACGCGGATCGTGCCCTGGCAGCCCGCCTCGACACCGGCGTTGGAGGGCTCCATCAGGATCGCGAAGTCGCCGGCCATCAGCTCCGGCGCGCTGGCCGCCAGCTTGTTCAGGCCGTTGTGCGCCTCCTCGACCTCCTCGGCCTCGTAGAGGATGAAGGTCAGGTCGCGGTTGGGCTCCGGCACGGTCGCGGCGATCTTGAGGATGACCGCGTCGCCGCCCTTCATGTCGCAGGTGCCGAGGCCGTGCAGCAGGTCGCCCTCGCGGCGGGCCGGCAGGTTGTCGTTGAGCGGCACGGTGTCGAGGTGTCCGGCGATCACCACCCGCTCGGCGCGCCCGAGGTCGGTGCGGGCCACGATCGTGTGCCCGTGCCGGCTGACCTGCAGGTGGCCGAGCGCCCGCAGCGCCTCCTCCACCGCGTCGGCGATCTCCCGCTCGTGGTGGCTCACCGACTCGATGTTGACCAGCTGCTCGGTGAGCGCGACGACGTCGGCGGACAGGTCGAGACGTGGCATGGCCCCATCCAACCACCCGCCGCCCGGTTGAGTTGGGCCCGCCACCGCGTTGAGTTGGGCCCGCCACCGCGTTGAGTTGGGCCCGCCGCCGGGCCGGCGGGGCACAAGGCCCAACTCGGACCGGCACAAGGCCCAACTCGGACCGGCGCGGGGCCCAACTCAACATTCAGGCGCGGGCGACCCGGATGCTCGCCTTCTCGTTGTCGCCGACGGTGACGGTGACGGTCGCGCCGCTGCCCTCGCCGGGGCCGCCGTCCTCGACCACCTCGTACGACGTGGCCAGGGTCTCGCCGGCGATCAGCGCCTCGTGGGTGCGGGCCGCCTCCTGCACGGCCGTCGAGCCGCCGAGGACCAGCGCGATCCGGTCCGAGACGTCCAGGCCGGCGTCGCGGCGGGCCTGCTGGACCGCGCGGACCAGGTCGCGGGCCAGGCCCTCGGCCGCCAGCTCAGGCGTCACGGTGGTGTCCAGCACGACGAAGCCGCCGGCGGCCAGCATGCCGACCGCCGCCCCCTCGTCGGCGGAGCCGGCGACGGTCTCGAGGGTGAACTCCCCCTCGACCAGCGCCAGCCCACCGGCGGTGACGGTGCCGTCGTCGGCGACCGACCAGTCGCCGGACTTCGAGCCCTTGATCGCGGTCTGCACGTCGCGCCCCAGCCTCGGGCCGGCCGCGCGGGCGTTGACGGTCAGCTTCCGCGAGACGCCGTACGACGCCGCCTCGGGCGCGTCGGCGTCCAGCAGCCGCACCGACTTCACGTTCACCTCGTCGGCGACGATCGACTCGAAGCCGGCCAGCGACGCGGCGTCGGCCACCACGACCGTGAGCTGCGCGAGCGGCAGCCGGTTGCGCAGGCTGCCGGCCTTGCGCAGCGCCGACGTGGCCGAGCAGACCTCGCGCACCTCGTCCATCGCCGCGACCAGCGCGTCGTCGCCGGGCAGGTCCTCGACGGCCGGCCAGTCGGCCAGGTGCACCGAGCGGCCGCCGGTCAGCCCCCGCCAGACCTCCTCGGTGGTCAGCGGCATCAGCGGGGCGGTCACCCGGCAGACCACCTCCAGCACGGTGTGCAGGGTGTCGAAGGCGTCGCGGTCGAGGTCGCCGTCCGCCGCCCAGAACCGCTCGCGCGAGCGCCGGATGTACCAGTTGGTCAGCACGTCGAGGAACGAGCGCGTGGAGTCGCACGCGTTCGCCACCTCGTAGTCGTCCAGCTGCTCGGTCATCGCCCCGACGTACTGGCGCAGCTTGGCCAGGATGTAGCGGTCCATCGGGTGGCTGGAGTCGGTGCGCCACTGCGCGTCGTACCCCTGCCCGTCGGCACCGCCGGCCGCGTTGGCGTAGAGCGAGAGGAAGTACCAGCTGTTCCACAGCGGGATCAGCACCTGCCGCACCGAGTCGCGGATGCCCTGCTCGGTGACGACCAGGTTGCCGCCGCGCAGGATCGGGCTGGACATGAGGAACCAGCGCATCGCGTCGGCGCCGTCGCGGTCGAAGACCTCGCGCACGTCGGGGTAGTTGCGCAGCGACTTCGACATCTTGTTGCCGTCCGAGCCGAGCACGATGCCGTGGCTCAGGCAGGTCGCGAAGGCCGGCTTGTCGAAGATCGCGCTGGCCAGGATGTGCAGCGTGTAGAACCAGCCGCGGGTCTGGCCGATGTACTCGACGATGAAGTCGGCCGGGAAGTGCCCGACCTTGGACCCGTCCTCGGCACCCGCGAACCACTCCGCGCTCTCGAACGGGTAGTGCACCTGGGCGAAGCTCATCGAGCCGGAGTCGAACCACACGTCGAGCACGTCGGGGACCCGGCGCATCATCGACTTGCCCTCCTCGATCGACCGGGGGTCGTCGGGGTTGGGCCGGACCAGGTCGTCGACGAAGGGCCGGTGCAGGTCCGGGTTGCCGTCCTGGTCCCGCGGCAGCCGGCCGAAGTCGCGCTCGAGCTCCTCGAAGCTGCCGTAGACGTCGAGGCGGGGGTACGTCGGGTCGTCGCTCTTCCACACCGGCACGGGCGAGCCCCAGAACCGGTTGCGGGTGATCGACCAGTCCCGGGCGTTCTCCAGCCACTTGCCGAACTGGCCGTGCTTGATGTGCTCGGGCACCCAGCGGATCTTGTCGTTCAGCTCGAGCATCCGCTGCTTGACCGCGGTCACCTCGACGAACCACGACGAGACGCCCTTGTAGATCAGCGGCTGGCGGCACCGCCAGCAGTGCGGGTAGGAGTGGTCGTAGGTCTCGCGACGCAGCAGCACGGTGCCGGGCGTGACCGCCCCCTGCTCCGCCGACACGCCCCGGGTGGCGGCCTTGAGGTGGTCGATCACGTGCAGGTTGGCGTCGAAGACCTGCATGCCCTCGTAGTCGGTGACCGGGAACGTGAACCGGCCGTCCTTGCCGACCGGCATCACCGGCTCGATGCCCTCGCGGTCGGTGACCTCCTTGTCGATCTCACCGAACGCGCCGGCGGTGTGCACCAGGCCCGTGCCGTCGGTGGTCGTCACCGCGTCGTTGGCGGCCACCACCCGGAAGGCCGCGCCGTGCTCCGGCGAGGCGTGGTCGAGGTAGTAGGAGAACGGCGGGGTGTAGGTGCGCCCGACCAGCTCGCTGCCCTTGAGCCGGCGTACCACCTGCTGGGAGACGTCCTCGACGTCCTCGTTGCGCAGCTCGCGGGAGTAGGTCGCCAGCCGCGCCTCGGCCAGCACGTAGCGCTCGGTGACGCCGGTGTAGTCGGACTCGACCACGACGTAGTCGATGTCCTCGCCGACCATCACCGCGAGGTTCGAGGTCAGCGTCCACGGCGTGGTGGTCCAGATCAGCAGCAGCGCGCCGGCGAGGTCGTCGTCCGGGCCGGTGCCGTCCATCCGGTAGCCGACCGTCACCGCGGGGTCCTGGCGGTTCTGGTAGACGTCGTCGTCCATCCGCAGCTCGTGGTTGGACAGCGGCGTCTCGTCGTTCCAGCAGTACGGCAGGACCCGGAAGCCCTCGTAGACCAGGCCCTTCTCGTGCAATTGCTTGAAGGCCCAGATCACCGACTCCATGTAGTCGGGGTTCATGGTCCGGTAGTCGTTGTCGAAGTCGACCCACCGCGCCTGCCTGGTGACGTACTCGCGCCACTCGCCGGTGTACTTCATCACCGACTCGCGACAGGCGGCGTTGAACTTCTCGATGCCGAGCTCGAGGATCTCGTCGGTGGTCTTGATCCCGTTGAGGCGCATCGCCTCCAGCTCGGCGGGCAGCCCGTGGGTGTCCCAGCCGAAGCGGCGCTCGACGCGCTTGCCGCGCATCGTCTGGTAGCGCGGGATCAGGTCCTTGACGTAGCCGGTCAGCAGGTGGCCGTAGTGCGGCAGCCCGTTGGCGAACGGCGGGCCGTCGTAGAAGACGAACTCGTTCTCGCCGCGCTCGCCGGGGTCGCGCTGCTCGACGCTGGCGGCGAAGGTGCCGTCCTGCTCCCAGTACGCCAGCACCCGCTCCTCGATCTCCGGGAACCTCGGGGAGGAGGGGACGTTGCTCGAGCCTGCGGTGGAGACCTTGGGATAGGTCACGGGTCATCTCCTGGTACGTCGTCGCGCTGGCCGGCGCGAGGACGATCCGAGGACCGCGGTACCACCTCGCTTGTCGCTGCCCGGTGCCGACTAGCTCGACCACCGGGGGAACGACCGCTCGTTCACGGCTGTGACGGGCCTACCCGTCCGGTTCTACTGGGCGCGCCCCCGGGTCGGGGCCGCTGTTCTTCCGGAGGCATCGCCGCTGATGACGGCTCGAGCGCCTGTGCTGCAGATGGTACGGCGTGGGCCGGGCCGCACGGAAACCGATTGCCTCGTGCCGGCGACTCAGACGTGCCGCGGGGTCAGCCAGACGCGCTCGAGCGCGCTGTGCCGGAAGGCCAGGTGGCCGTACGGCGTGACCTCGAGCAGGAGCCGGCGCGGATGCGTGGCGTCGAGGCGCACGCGCACCGCGATGCGCGCCGACTCCCCGTTGTCCAGGGGCGTGGCGATGCAGCCGCGGCGCACCCTGACCTGGTGGCCGCGACCCCGGATCCGTACGCCGTCGATCGGGCTGCCGAAGCTCCTCACCCGCAGGTGCAGGGTCTGCCAGCGGTGCGGCGTGACCCGGGTACCGCGGATCCTGTCGAGCCGCAGCGAGGCTCCGGGGTCCGCGATCACGTGGCCGGCGACCCTGCCGTCCAGCCGGTCGTAGGTCTGCCCACCGTCGGGAGACGTCAGCCACACGGCGCCGCAGCTCCATGGCTCCGCACCGAGCGCGGAGGTCCCGCTCACCTCGATCTCCGGGGTCGCGGCCGGGGCCACCGGGTCCCACGTGGGCACGGTGGTCTCCCAGGCCGGCACGCACGAACCCGCCTCGTCGGGCGACCCGAGGGCCACGTGCAGGGTCGCCACGTCGTCCGCGGTCGGCACGTCACCCAGCTGGACCTGCACCTCGACCTCGACGTCCGCGCCGTACAGCACGGAGCCGCTGGCGGAGACCAGGGCGTGCGTGGGCTCACTCGACGGCGTCACCCCGTCCGGACGTTGGTCGAAGGTCCAGAAGTCCACCATGTCCGCCGACGCCGGGCTCCCGGTGATCAGGGGAAGACCGGTCGCCACGAGAAGGGCCACGCAGGCGAGCGGCCAGCTGCGGAACGGTCGTTGCATGGGCGCACGATAGCCGCTCCTCGGGGCTCCGCACGGTCGATTGCGCGCACCCGAGGGCCCAGACCGGCCCGCCCCTCGGGCCCCCCGTCGGGCGCTAAGGAGAGGGGCGCAGGTGTGCCCTTCTCCTTAGCGCCCGCAGGGGTGTCGGCATGATCGCCGTCCCCCGGCAATCCGGGGCGGGATCCCGGGCGGGCTGCGGCCCGGCGTCCGTCCGTAGACTTGCCGGCCATGACCTCCCCCGTCACCGGTCCAGCCCACGGCCATGGCCTCACCACCCTCGACTCCGAGGGCACGGTGCTCGACGTGTGGTTCCTCGAGCCCGCGCTCGGCGCCCCCCAGGAGGGCGCGCAGGCGCCTGGCGAGCTGACCGCGCTCGAGGGCAGGGACGACGTCCGCGGGGTCAGCCGGGAGGTCCGGCTGGTCGAGATCGCCGACCTGCAGGCGGCCCCGGCGACCACCGAGGACGTCTGGCTGCGGCTGCACCTGCTCTCGACCCGCCAGGTCCGGCCGCACTCGATCAACATGGAGGGCGTCTTCGGGCTGCTCACCAACGTCGTGTGGACCTCGGCCGGCCCGTGCGCGGTGGCCGGCTTCGAGACCACCCGTGCCCGGCTGCGCGCGAGCGGCCAGCACGTGACCGTGTTCGGCGTGGACAAGTTCCCGCGGCTGGTCGACTACGTGCTGCCCACCGGCGTCCGCATCGCCGACGCCGACCGGGTCCGCCTCGGCGCCCACCTGGCCGAGGGCACCACGGTGATGCACGAGGGCTTCGTGAACTACAACGCCGGCACGCTCGGCGCCTCGATGGTCGAGGGCCGGATCTCCGCCGGCGTGGTCGTCGGCGACGGCTCCGACGTGGGCGGCGGCGCCTCGATCATGGGCACGCTGTCCGGCGGCGGCAAGGAGACCATCTCGATCGGCGAGCGCTGCCTGCTCGGCGCGAACGCCGGGCTGGGCATCTCGCTCGGCGACGACTGCGTGGTGGAGGCCGGCTGCTACGTCACCGCCGGCACCAAGGTGACGATCAAGGACATCGACAGCAAGCCCAAGGTCGTCAAGGCGCTGACCCTCTCCGGGGCCAGCAACGTGCTGTTCCGCCGCAACTCGGTGTCCGGCGCGGTCGAGGCGGTGCCGTGGAAAAGCGAGGGCGTGGCGCTCAACGCCTCGCTCCACGCCAACTAGCGGCCCGGCACCGGTGAGGTCCCGATGAGGCTACGCACCGCCGCCGGGCTGGCCGCCGCGGCGGCGCTCGTCGTGGTCGCGGTCACCGGCTACTTCGTGCTGCACCACGTCGGCCCGCTGCTGCCGCGCGCCGACTGCACCGCGACCGTGGCCGGCCGCACCGTCGACCTGAGCCAGGAACAGGCCGAGAACGCCGCGCTGATCACGGCGGTCTCCGTGCAGCGCGGGATGCCGGCGCGCGCGGCCTCGATCGCGCTCGCGACGGCGTACCAGGAGTCGAAGCTCTACAACCTCGAGCAGGGCGACCGCGACTCGGTCGGGCTGTTCCAGCAGCGCCCGTCGCAGGGCTGGGGCACCCGCCGGCAGCTGATGAACCCCTACTACGCGACCACCGCGTTCTACGACGCGCTGGACAAGGTGCACGGCTACGACACGATGCGGATCACCGAGGCGGCCCAGGAGGTGCAGCGCTCCGGCTTCCCCGAGGCGTACGCCGCGCACGAGAGCGACGCTCGCGTGCTGGCCTCGGCGCTGACCGGGAACTCGCCCCACGCGTTCAGCTGCACCGTCGACGGCGACGTGGCCCCAGCCAGCCGCAAGCTCGACGCCCAGGGCCTGACCCGCCGCGCGGCCAGGGTCCGCCGGGAGGTGGAGGCGGTCTTCGGCAAGCAGTCGCTGGGCGGCTTCGCCCCCGGGGGCGTCTCCAGCGGCCACATGGGTGGCTCGGCGCACTACGACGGCCGCGCGATCGACATCTTCGAGCGGCCGGTCACCGCCCAGCACAAGATCCGGGGCTGGGCGATCGCGCAGTACCTCGTCGCCCAGGCCGACCGGCTCGACATCGAGCACGTGATCTTCGACGGCCGGATCTGGTCCGCCGACTCCTCCGCCGACGGCTGGCGGACCTACACGCCGCCGGAGCGGTCCGGCGACCGGGCGGTGCTCGAGCACCGCGACCACGTGCACGTCGACGTCTTCGCGTGACGATTCGGTTGCGGTCAGCGGACACAACGAACTAAATCTCACGGAGAATCGGACACTCGCCGATGATGGACCGGTGTCACGTTCCTCCCAGCCGGTCGACGACCGTACGCCGATCGCCGGGCCGCGGCTCGACATCGGGGCCCGGATCGGCTGGCTGCTGCGCACCCACCGCACGGTCGCGGGGCTCTCGCTGCGCGAGATGTCGGCAGCGCTGCGTGACCGGGGCGTGGCGCTCTCCCCCGCTTCCCTGAGCCGGATCGAGAACGAGGGGCAGCTCTCCGCCACCGCCCTGGACGGGTACGCCACCGTGCTGGGGCTGCCGGCGGGGTCGCTGCGGTCCCAGGCCGAGGCGCTGTCGGAGACGTTCCGCCACACCCTGTTCCCGACCCCGACCGAACCCGTGACGCTGGCCCAGTTCAGCCGCACGTACCAGGCCGTCTCCTCCGACGTCGGCACCGCCGGTGACTGGCTGGAGTTCGCGCGCATGCACCTCGGCGGCTCCGGCTTCGGGCTCCCCGGGCGGCTGATGGAGCGCGAGATCGAGCGACTCGCCTTCGAGACGGCCCGCAGCCTCACCGGACCGCGGCTCTCCAGACGGATGGCCGTGACGCTGCTCCGGCGCGGTCCGTACGCCGGGGTGGTCGCCGACGTGGCACGCCGACTGGTCGCCGACCCCAGCTCGCAGGGCCACTGGGACCTGATGGACACCCTGTCCTCCTCGCCGACGCCGGACCTCATCCCCTGGGCCGGCGACCTGCTCTCGGACCCGTCGACGTACAACGTGCTCGGCGCCACCTTCCTGTTGCAGACCCTGCTGCTCAAGGGGGTCCTCACCCTCGAGGACTGGTTCCCGATGGTGCCCCGGCTGGCGCGGGCCTGGGAGCCCGTCGAGGGGGATCCCGCTCGGCGCGCCGCGCTCCGCGAGCTCTGCCACGCCCTGCCTCCGCAGCTGAGGGAGCGGGTCCCCGAGGTCTGCTGCCCCGACCCCGCCTACGCGCCGGCACCACGAAGGTGGAGCCGCGACCGCCGCAACCCCCACTACGTCTACGCCGAGTCCCTCGCCACCGACACCTGCGCGCGGCTCGGCCACGCCGAGGAGCCGCTGCTGGCCCGGCTGCTGTTCGAGTCGTTCTTCGACCCGCGTGGGGTGCGGCGGGCCAACGCCCAGATGCTGCTCGTGGCGTCGCCCTTCTCCGCGCACGTGGCGGGACTGATCCTGGAGCGGCCCGACGCGGCACCGGACCGGACCAGCTGGCTGGAAGCGCTGCGGCTCGCCGCCTTCTGCCACGCCGGCGACCCGGTCCCCCTGGACCGGCTGCTCGGGAGCGCGGACCCGGTCGAGGTGACCCACGGCCTGACCCTGGCCAGCCGGCTCGACCGGCCGCTCGACCCCGAGGTCGTCGCGCGCGGGCTGGCCGGCGACGAGCTCGTCGTACGCCGGACCCTCTACTGCCTGGGCATGCAGGGCGACGACCGGCGGCTCGAGGAGATCGAGAACGACCCGACCCGGGCCGGCTGGGTCCGCGGCGGCGCCCGGTGGTGGCGCGACCGGGGCGGCCGGCTGCCGCGCTGACGGCGGGCCGGGCGGAGTGGGCTACCTTCCCCCGTCGAGGCAGCCCACCCCACTGGCCGCCCGGATCCCAACGTCAAGGGAGACCCGAGCGGGAAGAGGGTAGGCACAACCTCGGCCGCGCGCCGAGTTTGTTTCACATCGGCCGGCTCATGGAACGGCGTGGAACGGCTGGCGGATCGGCTGGCGGATCAGCGGGGGGTCAGGCCAGCCGCTTGACCGCGGCGTCGATCCGCTCGTCGGTGGCGGTGAAGGCCACCCGGACATGACCGGAACCGGCGCGCCCGTAGAAGGTGCCGGGCGCGGCGAGGATGCCCCGGTCGGCCAGCCAGGAGACGGTGTCCCAGCAGTCCTCGTCGGCCCCGTCGACCTGGCGGGCGGCCCACAGGTAGAGCGAGGCCTCGGAGTGGTCGATGCGGAAGCCCGCGCGCTCGAGCGCCTCGCGCAGCCTCGCCCGGCGCGCGGCGTACCGCGCGTGCTGCTCGCGCACGTGCTCGTCGTCGTCGAGCGCGGCGATCATCGCGGCCTGCTGCGGCCCGGGCATCTGCAGCCCGAGGTTCTTGCGCACCGCCAGCAGCTCGCCGACCAGGGCCGGGTCGCCGGCGACGAAGGCGCAGCGGTAGCCGGCGAGGTTGGACCGCTTGGAGAGCGAGTGCACCGCGAGGATGCCCTCGGAGGAGCCGCCGCAGACCGACGGGTGCAGCACCGAGACCGGGGTGGTCTCCCAGGCGCACTCCAGGTAGCACTCGTCGGAGACCAGGATCGTGCCGCGCTCGCGGCACCAGTCCACGACCTTCTTCAGGTGCTCGGGCGGCAGCACCCGGCCGGTGGGGTTGGACGGGGAGTTCAGCCAGAGCAGCGCCGGCACCTCGGGCCCGAACGAGGTCAGCGAGTCCCGGGCCACCGCCCGGGCGCCAGCCAGCGCGGCGCCGACCTCGTAGGTCGGATAGGCCAGCTCGGGGTAGGCGATCAGGTCGCCGGCCCCCAGGCCGAGGTGCAGCGCCAGCGAGCCGATCAGCTCCTTGGAGCCGATCACCGGCAGCACGCCGTCCAGGCCGAGCCCGGTCACGCCGTGCCGGCGGGCCAGCCAGTCCAGGCAGGCCTGCCGGGTGTCGGCCCGGCCGAGCGTGGTCGGGTAGCCCGGTGAGTCCGCGGCCTCGGCCAGCGCGCGCTGGACCACGGCCGGGGTCGGGTCCACGGGGGTGCCGACCGAGAGGTCGACCAGGCCGTCGGGGTGCGCCCGGGCGCGCGCGGCATGCGCGGCGAGGTGGTCCCAGGGGAAGTCCGGCAGCCGGCCCGAGACCGTGGGCCGGCTCGGCCGCCGACCCGGCGCCGGCACCGGGCTCAGCTGTCCTGGTTCTGCGGCGGGAGCGCCTCGACGAACGGGTGGTCCTTCTCGATCACGCCCATCTTGGCCGCGCCGCCGGGCGAGCCGAGGTCGTCGAAGAAGCCCACGTTGGCGTTGTAGTACTCCTTCCACTCCTCCGGGGTGTCGTCCTCGTAGAAGATCGCCTCCACCGGGCAGACCGGCTCGCAGGCGCCGCAGTCGACGCACTCGTCGGGGTGGATGTAGAGCATCCGCTTCCCCTCGTAGATGCAGTCGACGGGGCACTCGTCGACGCACGCGCGGTCCTTGAGGTCGACGCACGGCTGGGCGATGACGTAGGTCACCAGGTCCTCCTGAGGGAGCGCGGGACAGCACTGCTGCTTCTTCAGGGACAAGCCTAGTATCCCGGGGTGCCCGCACCCTCGGAAGCCCACCGACTGGGCCCCCACGTGGTCGGCCGACGAGTGGTCGTACGACGGGTCCTGCCCGGCGAGACCGGCCCCTCGGGCGGCCCCGCGATGACCGACCTGCTCGGCGTCTGCCTGGCCTGGGGCGACGGCCGCTGCGTGATCGCGCCGGAGTCCGGGGAGCCGGTCTCGATCGCGATCGCCGACATCGTCTCCGGCAAGCCGGTGCCGCCGCGGCCCTCCCCCCGGCTGCGGGTCTCCCCGCGCGCCGCGGAGGAGCACACCCGGTGGCTGTGGCCGCACCTCGAGGTGGAGGCGCTCGGCGAGTGGCAGCTGCGCAGCGACCCGGCGCCGGTGGGTCGGCTGCTCAAGCGCGCGAACTCCTGCCTGGCCTTCGGCTCACCGGGGCTGCCGCTCCCGGCCGCGCTGGCGCGGGTCGAGGAGTTCTACGCCGCCCGCGGCCGCGACGTGGTCGTGCAGCTGCCGCTCGCCGGCGAGCTCGAGTCGGCGCTCGTCGACCGCGGCTGGACCCCGGTGCCCGGCGGCGACGCGCACTTCCTGCTCGCCTCGCTGTCGTGGGCGCTGCGGGCCGCGCGGCGGCACCGCCGCGCCGCCGACCTCGGGGAGCCGGTGCTCGAGGAGGACGGTGACGCAGCGGTGGTCCGGCTGGACGGGGCCGCGTCCGGCCGGGCGGCCTACCGCGACGACTGGCTCGGCCTGCACGGCCTGGCCGTCGACCCGGCTCACCGGCGGCGCGGGCTGGCCACCGCCGTCGTCGGCGAGCTGCTGGAGTGGGGTGCCGAGCGCGGCGCCACCACCGCGTGGCTGCACGTCGAGGTGGACAACTCCCCCGCGATCGCGCTCTACGAGGCGCTCGGCTTCACCCGGCACCACACCTGTCGCTACCTGGTCCCGCCGGCGGGCGGCGGATCGCCCAGCTGACGCGCACCGGGCGGGCTCAGCCCGCCGACCGCACCCGCTTGGGCTGCAGCCCCCGGCGCAACGGGCGCATCCCGAAGACCCGCTCGGAGCGCTCGGTGATCCAGCCCCAGCAACCGCGCATGAACGCGATCACCAGCACGCCGGCGAGCAGCATGCCACCGATGTTGGCGCCCAGCTGCTCCAGCGAGCCGACGATCTCGCTGGTCTGCCACAGCGCCAGGCCGAGGGCGAGGTTGCCGGCGGCCGGGACCGTGGTGACGCTGATGAAGACGCCGACCATGGTCTGGGTCTTCTCGATCGCGAGCGCCAGCACGCCCGCGGCGCCGGCGACCAGCGCGACCACGAACGACCAGAGGTCCGGCTTCCAGATGAAGCCCGTGTTGGGCCGGGACTTGGTGATCATGGCGGTGTCCACCAGCCCGATCCGGCTGGCCAGGAACGCCAGCGCGGCCACGACCAGGATCGCGAACACGAAGCTCAGCGCCAGCAGCCGCATGCTGCGCCCGAGCAGTCCCCACCGGCCGAAGACCAGGGCGATCGACGCGGCGGCGATCGCGCTGAACTCCGGCCCGACCACCATCGCCCCGACCACCAGCACCGCGGAGTCGGTGATCACCGCGATCCCGGCCAGGATCACCGCGAGCACCAGGAACACCAGGTAGGACACCGTGGGCTGCGCGCCGTCCTCGGCCTCGGCGAGCACCTGCTCCCAGATCACCGCGTCGTCGGGGTGGCCCGGCGCGAGCGCCTCGAGCCGGTCCGCCTCCTGGAACGGCGCCCCGGTCGGGGTCTCGATCAGGATCCCGCCGCGCTCGTCGAGGCCGAGCTCGTTGAGGTGGTGCAGCAGCACGCCGGCCCGCTCCCGGGCCACGTCGGCCTCGACCAGGTCGCCCCGCGGCGCGCGGCAGACGCCCTCGTGCACGGTCAGGTTGGTGACGCACTCGTTGTCGTCGAGCAGCTGCTGCACGTCTTGGGAGAGGTCGTCGGGCACGGTGAGCCGGAAGTGGACGAGCACGGCGACAGCGTAAGGCGGGACGACGGCAATCCGATTTCCCCGGTACGCCGGGCCGTCCTACGATCTCCCCGGCAGCACGCGAGGAGTGACGACCCTCGCCCGGTCCGGCCGGAGCGTGTGCCCGCGCGGATCGGCGTACCGACGAGAGGCCGGCAGCCCTGCGGGGCGGACCGCCGGCGAAGGTGTGGTGGCACCGCGACCTTGCCCCCGCCCACACCTCCAGGGCTTCCTGCGACTGGAGGTCACCATGACGTCTTCACCACCCCGCACGCTCTGCGCCCAGCTGCCCGCCGCCGAGCCCGCCTCCACGGTGCGGCTGCAGGGCTGGGTGCACCGTCGCCGCGAGCTCGCGGCGCTCACCTTCCTGGTCCTGCGCGACCGCACCGGCCTGGCCCAGGTGGTCGTGAAGGACACCGACCTCGTTGTGCCGCCGGAGGAGACCACCGTGGAGGTGGTCGGTACGGCGACCGCCAACCCGCAGGCGCCCGGCGGCCTCGAGGTGACCGACCCGGCGATCACCGCGCTGACCGAGCCCGCGGCGACCCCGCCGGTCGAGCTGTGGCGCCCGGCGCTCAACGTCTCGCTGCCGACGCTGCTCGACCACGCGCCGGTGACCTGGCGGCACCCGGCGCAGAAGGCCCGCTGGCAGCTCGCCGCGGCCAGCCTGCGCGGCTTCCGGGAGACCCTGGACGCGGCCGGCTTCACCGAGATCCACACGCCGAAGTTCGTGGAGTCCGCGACCGAGTCCGGGGCCAACGTGTTCTGCGTCGACTACTTCGGCCGGCCGGCCTACCTCGCGCAGAGCCCGCAGTTCTACAAGCAGCAGATGGTGGGCGTCTTCGAGCGGGTCTACGAGGTCGGGCCGGTGTTCCGGGCCGAGCCGCACGACACCGTGCGGCACCTGGCGGAGTACGTCTCGCTGGACGCCGAGCTCGGCTTCGTCGAGGACCACCGCGACGTGCTGCGGGTGCTGCGGGAGGTGCTGGCCGGCATGGTCGCGAGCGTGCACGAGCACGCGAGCGCCGCGGTCGGGCTGGCCGGCGCGGACGTGCCGGTGGTGCCCGAGGAGATCCCGGTGCTGCACTTCCGCGACGCGCTGGCGCTGGTCGGCGCCCCCGCCGACGAGCCCGACCTCGCGCCCGAGCACGAGCGGGCGATCGGCGCCTGGGCGAAGGCCGAGCACGGCAGCGACTTCGTCGCGGTCGAGGGCTACCCGATGGCGAAGCGGCCGTTCTACACCCACCCCTGGTCTCGGGACGGGGCCGAGGAGGCGCGCTGGTCGAACAGCTTCGACCTGCTCTTCCGCGGCCTGGAGCTGGTCACCGGCGGGCAGCGGCTGCACCGGCCCTCGGCGTACGACGCCGCGATCCGCGCCCGCGGCGAGGACCCGGCCGCCTACGCGGCCTACCTGCAGGCCTTCGAGCACGGCATGCCCCCGCACGGCGGGTTCGCGATCGGGCTCGAGCGGTGGACCGGTCGGCTGGTGGAGGCCGCGAACGTCCGGGAGGTCACGCTGTTCCCGCGCGACCTGCACCGCCTGACCCCCTGAGGAACCGGGGACGGTGGCCGCCCCGGTTTGTAGGGTGGCGAGCGTGCTGCGCGACTCCGAGGGACGCCCGATCGACGAGGGCGGCTGGTTCGTCGCCCACGGCACCGATGTCGAGACCCGCTGGGACGGCCGTGACGACTGGGTCCCGCACCTGACCCCGACCGCCCGGTTCTTCGTGCGCAACCACACCGAGCCGCCCCGCCTCGACGCGGCCACCTGGCGGCTCCGGGTGACCGGCGACGGGGTCGAGCGCGAGCTGGAGCTGTCGCTGGCCGACCTGCGCGCGCTCGGCGAGGCCAGCTACGAGCGGACCCTGGAGTGCACCGGCAACGGCCGCCGCTACTTCGCCGAGCAGCAGGGCGGTGTCCGGCCGGGCACCCAGTGGGCGATGGGCGCGATCGGGCTGGCGCGCTGGACCGGCGTACCGCTGCGCACGGTCCTCGAGCGCGCCGGCCTGCGCCCCGCGGCGGTGCAGGTGATGGCGGTCGGGCTCGACGCGCCGTACGTCGAGGACGGCGTCGACCACGGGCACGTACGCCGGCCGCTGCCGCTGGCGAAGGCGCTCGACGACACCCTGGTCGCCTGGGAGATGAACGGCGAGCCGCTGCCGACCGACCACGGGTTCCCGGCGCGGCTGGTGGTGCCGGGCTGGATCGGGATCGCGAGCATCAAGTGGCTCGGCGAGCTCCGGGTCACCACCACGGCCGAGGACTCGCCGTGGACGACCCGGTGGTATCGGATGCACGGCGACGGCTGGTCCGGCGCCGACGCGGTCCTGGACCGGATGCCACCCAAGAGCGTCATCGATGCGACCGGTCCGCTGCGCGCCGGGCAGCTGACCGTGCTGCGCGGGCGCGCCTGGTCGGGCGAGGCGTCGATCCGGATGGTGGAGGTCAGCACCGACGGCGGCCGGACCTGGGACGAGGCGTCGCTGACCGGGGACAACCAGCCGTCGGCCTGGGCCGCCTGGGAGCACCCCTGGACGCCCGCGGCCCCCGGCGAGCAGGTGCTGCTCGCCCGCGCCACCGACAGCGACGGGCGCACCCAGCCCGAGCTCGCCGCCGACAACGAGGACGGCTACCTCTTCGACGCGGTGCTGCGGCACCCGGTGATCGTCGAGTAGGCAGCCGCCCGATCCGGTCCGGTCCAGGCCGGTCCGGTCCAGGCCGGTCCGGCGCACCCTTGACATCCTTGGCTAATGACATTAGCTTTATGGCTACTCAACCAAGCCACCCGTGAGGTCTCCCATGAACGACTCCCCCAGCACCACCCGTCACCTGACCCGGCCCGAGGGTCGTCTCGCCTACGAGGTGGCCGGCGAGGGCCCGCTCGTCGTCTGCCTGCCGGGGATGGGCGAGCTGCGCAGCTCCTACCGCTTCACCGTGCCCGCCCTGGTCGCGGCCGGCTTCCGGGTGGCCACCCTGGACCTGCGCGGCCACGGCGAGAGCGACGCGACGTTCGGCCGGTACGACGACGTCGCCGCCGGCGGCGACGCGCTGGCGCTGGTCGAGGAGCTCGGCGGCCCCGCCGTACTGGTGGGCAGCTCGATGTCCGCCGGCGCCGCGGTGTGGGCCGCCGCCGAGCGGCCCGCCGCGGTCGCCGGGCTGGCCCTGGTCGGGCCGTTCGTGCGCAACCCGCCGATGAACCCGCTCCTGGCGCTGGCGTTCCGCGCCGCGATGTCCGGCCCCTGGGCGCCGGCGGTGTGGGGCGGCTACCTGCCCTCGCTCTACCCGGGTCGCAAGCCCGAGGACTTCGCCGAGCACCGCCGGCTCATCCGCGAGAGCATGCGCCGGCCCGGTCACGCCCGGGCGTTCTCCCGGACCACCCGTACCAGCCACGCGCCGGCCGAGGCGCGGCTCGCCGAGGTGGGGGCACCGACGCTGGTGGTGATGGGCACCGCGGACCCGGACTTCAAGGATGCCGCCGCCGAGGCCGCCTGGGTGGCCGACCGGCTGCACGCCGAGACGCTGCTGGTGACCGGCTCCGGGCACTACCCGCACACGGAGTACCCCGAGCAGGTCAATCCGCGGCTGGTCGGGTTCTGCCGGCGGGTGACCGCCGGTGCCTAGGGCCGGGCTGACCCCCGAGAAGGTGGTGCGCGAGGCGGCCGACGTCGCCGACGAGCTCGGCTGGGACCGGCTCACGCTCGCGGCGGTCGCCGAGCGGCTCGGCGTACGGCTGCCGAGCCTCTACAAGCACGTCGCCTCCCTTGAGGCGCTGCGCTCCGGCGTACGCACCCACGCCACCCGCGAGCTGGCCGAGGCCATGAGGAGCGCGGCGCTGGGCTGTGCGGGCGGTCAGGCGCTGCGTGCGGTGGCCGTCGCCTACCGCGACTTCGCCCACCGCCATCCGGGCCTCTACGAGGCGAGCATCCCGGCCCCCTCGGCCGACGACGCCGAGCACGTGGCGGCGGCCGCCGCGGCGATGGAGGTCATCGAGGCCATCCTGCGCGGCTATCGCCTGGCGGGCGACGACGCGATCGACGCCGCCCGCGCGCTCCGGGCGGGGCTCCACGGCTTCGTGCACCTGGAGGCCGGCGGCGGGTTCGGCCTGCCGGTCGACGTCGACCGCAGCTACACCCGGCTGGTCGCGAGCCTCGACACCACGCTGCAGGGCTGGGCGCGCTGAGCGCCGGTCGGCGAGGCGGCGGCCCGGCCGGCCGGGCGGTCAGCCGCGGGACCAGGCCTGCACCCGCACCACCCACTGCGGTCCCGCGCGGTGCCCCGAGCCGTGCGCCGAGCCATGAATGGTCACGTGCAGCAGCACGGCCGAGCCGCCCGGGTTGCGCAGCCGCAGTCCGGTGCCGTCGCCGCTGACCTCGAGCCCGGCCCGCTCCCCCGCCGTGCCGAGCGCGCCGGCGAGCCGGTCCGCGCCCGGGGTGGTGTCCAGGTCGCGCAGCACCTGAGACAGCACGAGCGTCCGGCCCGGCGCCAGCACCGCGCCGTCGAGGGCCTGCACGGCTGGGCCCAGCCGGTCGCTGCGGGTCCGCGCGGACGCGGTCGCGACCACCTGGCGGACCCGCCAGGCCCGGGCGTCGCGGGCGGTCACCCGAGGAGGTACGGCGTGGCCAGCGACCCGGGCCGTCCGGCGCCCCGGCGGCCGGCGGACCGCCCGGCCGAACGCCCGCGCCACGTCGTCGGCCCGGTAGCCGACCCCCGGCGTCGGCGGCACCACCGAGATCCGGCCGTCGGCCAGCCGGACGGTCGCGTCGACCGCGGGCCGGTCGTAGGTCGCAGGGTCGCCGACCACGCGGGCGAGCCGGCCGGCGTCGACCCGCGGCACCAGCCGGCCGTCGCGGGCGACCAGGCGCAGCGCGGCGGTGAACGCCCGCGGCTGGAGCCGCACCGGGGTGGCCCCGAAGAGCAGTCGGACCGACCCGGAGAGCGCCGGGTTCACCACCTGGTTGCGCGCCCGCTGCAGGTCCGCGTCGTCGATCACCGGCGCGACGTCGTGCAGGGTCAGCTGCGCCTGGGGCACGCCGTCGACGAACGCGGCCTCCAACGCGGCCGCGGTCTCGGCGGGGTCGAGCTGGTGACCCGTGCGGGGCCGGGTGACCTGGACCCGGTCGCCGTGGAACGCGAGCGCGCCGTCGCGGGCGGGTGTGCCGAGCCGGCGGTTCAGCCGGGCGACGGTCGCGGCCATCCGGGTCTCGTCGACGCTCATCACCGGGTCGAGGTCGGAGCCGCCGGAGTAGTGCTGCCACAGCTTCGCCGGCCGCCAGCTGCGCCGGGTGGCGGCCTGGTCGACGCTGGCGGCGTAGTCGATGCCGAGGCCGGCCCGCACCGGGCTGACCGCGAGCGTGCGCCGGGTGGTGCTGACGGTGATCGGCCGGGTGGCCCGACCGCGCAACGCCGCCCGCAGCACGTCCGCCGCCTCGGCGGCGGTCCGGCCTCCGACGCGGACGCCGGCGACGCTGGTGCCGTGGGCGAGGGTGTCGCCGGCCCGGTAGTAGGCCGCGGCCCAGCCGCCGCCGACCAGCAGCGCGAGCACCGCGACCACCAGCAGCACGACGCCGCCGCCGGCCCGCTCGCGTCGCTCCTCCACGGGCACCGATCCTAGGAGCGGATCCCGGCGCTCTCGCGCTCACCCGCCGTCCCGGTGGCGTCCGGTTCGCGGGCCCGGCCGCCCGGCCGCGGCAGAGTCGCGATGCCGAGGACCAGCACCAGCAGCGCCAGCCCGACCACGACGTACCCCTGGACGTCGGAGCTGATCACGTAGTCGCCCTCCGGGCGCGGACCGACCACCCAGGCGACCAGGCAGGTCCAGCCGAGCGCGAACGGCAGCCGGGTCCACCAGCCCGCCGGCAGCGCGACCAGCGTCAGCAGGGTGGCCGCGACCGCCAGCGGCAGCGCCCAGCCCAGCTCGTGCACGGCGACCGAGGCGACCGCGGTGCCGGCGCCGAGCGCCAGCAGCGCGACCGCGACCGCGACCCGGGTGAGCAGCCGCATCACAGCCCGGCGAACAGGTCCGTCTCCAGGCCGTCCGGGCCGGCCGGCCCCGGGGTGCCCTTGGCGATCCGGTAGTGCTCGATGCCCCAGGCGGCGCTACCGACGTTGTTGGACAGCGCGAAGAACGGGCCCTCGGTGGTGATCTGGGTGGCGTGCGCGCGCATCGCGTCCATCTTGGCCTCGACGTGCTCCTGGGCGTCGATCGCGGCGGTGAGGTCCTCGTCGGCGACCACGAAGTACGGCAGCGGCCCGTCGGGGTCCATGCCCTCGTAGCTCACCGTGTCGCCGGCCTCGCGCAGCCGGCGCAGGCCCTCGCGCATCCGGCTCTCCGACATCGCCGTCCAGTAGATCTTCGCGATGTCCCAGGCCTCGCCGAGGTCGCGGCGGTACGACGGGACCGCGGCCAGCTGGGCGGCGTACATCGCCACCCGGTGGGCCTGGATGTGGTCGGGGTGCCCGTAGCCGCCGAACTGGTCGTAGGTCACCAGCACCTGCGGACGGACCTCACGGATCACCTCGACCAGGTGGGTGGCGGCCTCGGCGAGGTCGGCGTTCCAGAACGCCTGCTCCCCCACCTCGTCGCCGATCACCGCGTGGCCCTGCTCGTGCCACTGCATGCCGGAGTCGTGGAAGGTGCCGAAGCCGCCGAGGTAGCGGTGGTCGGTGACGCCGAGCGCCTTCATGGCGGCGGCCAGCTCGCCGCGGCGGTGCTCGGCGAGCTCGTGCGGCTCGAGGTGCTCCAGCTCGGGCACCAGGATCTCGCCCATCTCGCCGCCCGTGCAGGTCACCAGCGTGACGCCGCGGCCCTCGGCGACGTACTTGGCCATGGTGGCGCCGTTGTTGATCGACTCGTCGTCGGGGTGGGCGTGCACGAGCAGGAGACGCTGGTCAGGGGTCATGCGTCGATCGTAGTGAGCGACCCGGCACGATACGGCGCGTGCCGTTCCCCCCGACCGCCCCGACCCTGCTCGCGGCCCTGCTGCCGACCCTGTTCGCCTCCGGGCTGGCCGGCTGCGCGGTGGACGTGCCGGCCGCGACCGGCGGTCGGCCCGGCCACACCCGGGCACCGGCCGGCGGCGGCGCCGCGCTGGCCGCGCTCGAGCGGCTGCCGGTCAAGGGCCGGGCGCCGATGACCGGCTACGACCGGGACCGGTTCGGGCCGGCGTGGCTGGACGCGGACCGCAACGGCTGCGACACCCGCAACGACGTGCTCGCCGCCCACCTGACCGACGTGGTCGTCGAGCCGGGCACCCACGACTGCGTGGTCACCGCCGGGGACCTGGCGGACCCCTACACCGACACCACGATCCACTTCGTGCGCGGCGACGGCACCCTGGTCGACATCGACCACGTGGTCGCGCTCGGCGACGCCTGGGCCACCGGCGCGTTCCGGGAGCCGATCCGCGAGCGGGCCGCGCTGGCCAACGACCCGCTCAACCTGCTCCCGGTCGACGCCTCGGCCAACCGCCAGAAGGGCGACGGCGACGCGGCCACCTGGCTGCCCCCGCACAAGGCCTACCGCTGCAGCTACGTCGCCCGGCAGGTCGCGGTGAAGACCAAGTACGACCTGTGGGTCACCCCCGCGGAACGGGCCGCGATCGAGCGGGTGCTGGGCTCCTGCCCCGAGCAGCGACTGCCGGCCGACTCCGGGGCGCCGGTGCTGGTGCCGGTGCGGGTCACCGACCCCGCCGACCCGCCCGCCTCGCCGACCGCGGACGGCGCTTCTGGCTCCGACCCGTACGCGAGCTGCGACGCCGCCCGGGCGGCGGGCGCGGCGCCGCTGCACCGGGGCGATCCGGGCTACTCGACCCGGCTGGACGGCGACGGCGACGGGGTCGCCTGCGAGTGAGAACGTCGGCCGGATCGAGCAGGCGGCTCCGGGCGTCACAGCTCGCTCCGCGGTGTACGCACGTTCGTACACTCCGGAGCTCAACCTGGGCCTGGGGCCGGCGGCCTACGGCTTCTTGATCCGCTTCGGCGCGCTCGGCAGGTCCAGCGGCGGCACGGCGGGGCCCACCGACCGCTGATCGGACCCGGCTGATCGGTGGCCGTGCCCGTCGAGATCCTCGTCCAGCCAGCCGGCGTACTCGTCGACCAGGAGCTCCAGCGCGATCGCCGGCGCGTCGGTCAGCACCGCCCAGGGGTGGTCCTCGTCGTCGTCCTCGCCGGCGAGGCGTTCGCGGACCACGGAGGCGTCGTACCCGTCGCCGATCAGCCGGGCGGCCACCGCCCGGGCGTCGCCCTCGTCAAAGAAGATGCCACGCACCTCTCTATTGTCCCGGTCGGCCGACGTGGCCGCGCAGCAGCCTGCCCAGCTCGGGCAGGAACGGCCGGTCCGGCTCGAGCCAGTCGACGTCGTCGAGCTCGTCGGGGCCGAGCCAGCGCACCAGGTCGTGCTCGTGCGGCCGGGGCTCGCCCTCGACCACGTGGGCCAGGGCCACCAGCAGCCGGTGGCGCGGCCCGATGCGGACGGCGCCGTCGAGCCAGTGGTCGAGGACGATCCGGCAGCCGAGCTCCTCGGCGATCTCACGGACCAGGGCCGCGTCGCGGGTCTCGCCGTCCTCGACCTTGCCGCCGGGCAGCTCCCAGCGGCCGGCGGCCTCGGGAGGGTGGGTACGCCGGGCCGCGAGCACCCGGCCCTCGTGCACCAGCGCGGCTCCGACGACGTCGATCACGCCCGTGACCGTAGCGAAGCCGGGCCGCCGCTGCTCGCCTACGGTGAGCTCATGACGTCCGCCCTGCGCCTGACCCGCTCGCCCGACCCGGGCCCGGAGCTGGACGCGCTCGTGCGGCGGCTGGGCGAGCGGGTGGGGCTGCCCGGTGTGCTCGACGACCTGGCGCGTCGGGCCCGGCGCGGGTTCGGCCCCGGCCTGCGGGTGCGCCACGCGCTCACGTGGGACCGCGAGGACCGGCGTACGACGCAGTGGTGGCCGCAGGGCGTCTCGACCTCCGCGGACGCCTCGGAGACCGGCGAGGTGCACGGGCGGCGGATGGTGGCGGTGTCCTGGTATGCCAAACCCGTCGGCGGGGAGCCCACGCACGGCACGCGGATCTCGTTCCTCGACCTGGACGCGCGGTGCTACCAGCACGTGCTGCTGCTGACTCCCGGCGGGAAGCCGCTGCGGGTGCACGCCGGCGGCCTGGTGTGGTGGGGTCCCCACCTCCACGTCACCGCGACCGCCCGGGGGTTCTGGACGTTCCGCCTCGACGACCTGGTGCGGGTCCGCGACCCGCGTGACGCGCTCGGCTACCGCTACGCGCTGCCGGCCCGATTCCAGCACCGGGCGGACAGTGACGAGGGCACCCAGCCGCTGCGCTACTCCTGCCTCTCGCTGGACCGCAGCACCGCTCCACCGCAGCTGGTCGTCGGCGAGTACGGCCGCGGCCGGCAGACCACCCGGCTCGCCCGCTTCGCGCTGGACCCGGTCTCACAGCTGCCCGCCACCGACGCCGGCGGGGTCGCCGCGCCGCTGGCGGTGGAGGACCTCGGGGTCAAGGGCGTGCAGGGCGTCGCCTGCCTCGGTGGGCGCACGTTCTTGTCGGTCTCGCACGGCACCCGCACGCCGGGCTCGTTGTACGCCGGCACGCCCGGCTCGTTCCGGTCCCACCGCTGGGCGTCCCCCATGGGCCCGGAGGACCTGTCGGCCTGGCCGTCCCGCGACCAGCTGTGGACGGTCACCGAGCACCCGCGCCGCCGCTGGCTCGTCGCGCTCCGCCCACCCGGGTGACCCGGGATTCGACCGCCGAATCGCCCGGGAAACGCAGAAAGGCGCCACTCGCTGAGTGGCGCCTGCTGCCGGGCTTGCTAGACCACATGCCCTAGGGTGAGACAAGCGGTCCGGACCATTCTCGCGCAGCGGCAAACAGGGAATGGCCCGGACCGCGTCTGTGTGTCCCGACTTGGTACTACCAAGAGTGCTGGGGGTTGCGGGAGCAGGGCCCCCTTCTGGGAGGTCATCCCGGGGCGCCAGAGGCGCCCCGGGAATCTCTCACCGTGTGACCGCTAGGTCAGCGAACCCGACGCTTGGCGTGGGCCTTGTGCGTGGCGTCGGTCGCAGCGACGCGAGCCACGTACTTGGTGAAGCTGCGGCCGTTCTTGTCCGCCACGGTCACCTTGTTGTTGCCGTGGCCGTTCAGGACGACCGAGGTGACCTTCTTCAGGCCGTGCTTGGTGTGGCGGTAGATGGTGGCGGTCAGGCCAGCACCGTACTTGTTGGCGTTGACGTGCAGCACGTCGTCGTGACCACCGTTGTTCCACGCCTGAAGCTTCATGTTCAGGTAGTGGACCGCCTTGCGGGCGAAGGTGACCGTGTCGGTCGCCCGGCTCTCGGGGACGATCTGGTCACCGCCGTAGTTGCTGTAGTCGGTGATCAGACCCTGGATGGTGGCCTTGCCCTCGTCAGCACCTGCGAACACGTAGCTCGCCTGACCGGCCGAGTTGGTGGTCACGTAGCTGTTGAAGTCGCCGTCCTGGTACTGGTCGGGGCCGGTGCGGAAGAACCCGACCTGAACGCCCTCGATCGGCTCACCGTTCTGGTCGATCGCCTTGTAGGTCTCCAGCACGGTGCTCCCCACCGGGACGGTGTCCGCGGTGTCGTGGGTCATCGTGTAGGTGGACTTGGCGAAGTCGATCATGTACCAGTTGACGGTCTCGCCGTCGTCGGTGAGCTTCTTCGTGCCGCTCTTGGTGCTGTTCGCCCCGAGAGTCGTCTCCTTCTGGAAGCCATCGACCAGAGGCTGACCGTCGGTCCACGTGGTGGTGGGGGCGGTCCAGGTGCCGGTAACGGTCTGGTCGCCCTCGACATCCGAGCTGACCTCCAGAGCGGGGCTCTGGTTCTTCAGCTGGGACTGCACCGTCTCGCTGTCGTCATGGGTGTTCATGTACGCGCCGGCCAGGTCGTCGGTCAGGTCGACGTTCTCGCCCTCAACCAGGTTGCCGAACTGGTCGGTGGTGAACACGTTGTACTCGACCGACTCGTTGGTCGGGGCCTTCGGCAGGATCGTGACCGACTGCTGGTTGGCAGCCGCACGCTCCACCTTGACAGCACCACCGTTGAGCGGGTCGATCGACTCGAAGTTGATCGACTTGGTCACGGTGATGTCACCGGCCTTGATCGTGACCGTCGTGGTCACGGTGTCGCTGGTGTCGAAGCCCTTGTCGTCCTCGATCGCCGCAACGATGCCGGTGGCGCCAGTGTCGTCGGTGCTGAGCTCCTTCGACGTGCCGACCGGCTTCCACTCGCCGTACAGACCACCCTCGGCCGCAGCCGGGTCGGCGGTCAGCTTGCTCGCCGTCTCGGCGTCAGGGCTGAGGAAGCCGTGGTCAACGGAGACGGTGACCGGGTAGTCGGTCAGCGTGTCGCCGTCGGCGTTCGTGACGCTGATGTCCAGGTCGACCGGACGACCCGGGGTCGCCTCGCCGTTGATCAGGTCATCCATCTTGACGGTGATGTCGCTCGCGTCGGCCGGCGCGGTGGACTTGAGGAAGTCCACGGTCAGGTCGCTCGAGTCACCGGCGTCACCGATCTTCGGCGTCGCAGTGGTGGAGGCGGTGAGCTTGCCACCCTTCTCGTTCGCCGGGGTCGGCGGCGTGCCGGTCGCCGGCGGGTCGGTCAGCGCCACTGCGAAGGAGCCGTCGGCGCCCGTCGTGGTCTTGGCCGTGGTGTCACCGGTGCGGGTGGTGCCCGCCGGCTGCGCCGACTGCGCCGCGACGATGGCGTTGCCGGTCGGGCTCCAGTTGAGCAGGATGTTGCGACCCGCCAGCGGGGTGCCGTCCTCGAGCACGAGGGAGGCACCGAAGGTCTTGGTGCTGTTGGACTGCGCCTGCGCCACGGAGCCGTCGGCCCACTCGATGTCGGCCTGGCCGGCCTTCACCGTGAGTGCCTGGCCACCGAGGTCCTTGTCGCCCTGGCCGGGCGTGCCGTCCTGGTTGATGTAGGTGTGCAGGACGTAGGTGCCCGAGGGCTGGCCGGTCGGGAAGTCGAGAGTCGCGACCCCGCCGTTCTGGGACGTGGCCGAGGACTCGGGCAGGTCCTTCGGGTAGCCGGTGGTGGCGTCGAAGGGGGTGACCGTCCAGTAGTAGCGGACGACCTGACCGTCGAGCGGGTTGCCGTTCTGGTCCTTGACCACCGCGGTGATGTCACCGGTCGAGTACTCGTTGTCGTCGAAGGCGGTGCCGTCGGCCGACGACGGGGTGATCGACGCAGCGCTCGCGCTGTACGAGGTGACCGTGACGGAGCGCTCAAAGTCGGCGCCGTTGTTGTAGGTCACGTCGTCACCGGTGTTGACGTAGAACTTGTACGTCGTGCCGGAGGTCGAGCCGGTCAGGTTGTCGAAGGACGCCTCGCCCTTCGAGTCGGTGTACTTGATCGCGTTGTTGTCCTCGCGCACGACCTCGGCGCCGACGACCGGGTTGCCGTTCTGGTCCTTGACCGTGACGGTGGCCGAAGTCGGCTTGCTGCCCTGGACGGTCGGCGAGGTCGCCGCGGCAGTCACCGCGGTGATCTTCTGCTGGTACAGCGTGACGGCCTCGGCGTCGGAGCCGCCGGTGCCGACGTTCGCCTTCACGATCGCCTGGTCGGCGTCCGTCGCGGTGCCCCAGTTGTAGCCGGAGAAGTCCACGGGCCCGGAGACGGAGCGCGAGCCGTCGGCCGGCGTACCGGCGACGTCCTCGTCGGTGGTCGTCGTGTTGTACGGCGTCGAGAACTTCACGGCCGGGTTGGAAGACACGTCGGACGTGGTGGCGGAGGCCGCACCCAGCTCGGAGGTCGCCGCGGTCGCGCGGCCACCACCCGTCGTGGCGTACGGCTGGTCGAAGACGCCGACAGCCGAGCCGGCGGCGTTGGAGATGTCGATCGAGTCGGCGTTGCTCGTCACGGTCGCAACGTTGTCGTCGCTGGCGCCGTCGGTGCCGACGTTGTTGATCGCGGTCGCACGGACGTGGACGTCCAGGTTGTAGACCGAGGTCGGCGGGGCCCACTCGGTCGAGAACACACCGTTGCTACGGCCGACGGTCGCGATGGTGGACCAGCTGCCGGCCACACCGGTGGTGGAGTACTCGAACCGGACCTGGACCGCGTCGCTGCCCGCGTTGGCGAGCAGGTGCACGGTGGCGTTCTGGCCGTCGTTCTTGATGGAGGCCGCGCCGAGGTCGTCCGGGGTCTGCAGCACCACGGCGTTCGCCGGGAGCTGGTCCACCGCCGGGTTGGCCGAGGCCGAAGAGGCGAGGAACGGGAGACCCGTCACCGCCAGAGCGGAGATGGCGCCAGCCGCCAGCCCCCGCTTGATGCCGCTGCTGTTCATGTTGTTCCTTCCGGATGAAGATTCGGCCGAGGCACTCCCCCGCCCGAGCATCGGGCCGACACGAGGGCCCAGGTTTCGAAGCACCCGAGCACTGATTCCTCAGGTGACAGTTGGGACAGTAGGGAGACCAGACCAGTTCGAGCGTTCTTGTTGCAGAGGTCACAGGTTTCTGCAATAAATGGGCCCGCCAGTCGCGGGGCTGGGATGGGAACCGGGGGATCGGGGGGAAGACGAATGCCGCAGCCGGGGGCTTCGGACGGCGCAGATCGGCGGCGCGGGCGACCGCAACGGCTGCCTGAGGACCGCTCCCCCATGGCCTCACACGCGA
Source organism: Nocardioides panaciterrulae (assembly GCF_013409645.1). Classification (NCBI taxonomy): domain Bacteria; kingdom Bacillati; phylum Actinomycetota; class Actinomycetes; order Propionibacteriales; family Nocardioidaceae; genus Nocardioides; species Nocardioides panaciterrulae. The sequence goes on from NZ_JACCBG010000001.1 coordinate 3,079,103, forward strand.
TCGGCTGTGACCAGCGGATCGCGTGGCTGCTGACCACCTCCAGGCTGTTGGGCCCGGACGCCGCACTCGCCCGTCGTGAGGGTTTCCTCAAGGCTCTGCGAGACCGCGGGGTGAAGGTCGACAACTCCCGCGTCTCGCGGTGGGAGTCTGGGCAACAGCCGCTTCCGCTACACGTGATCGCCTCCTACGAGACCGCCCTCGGCGCAGCGGAAGGCTCCCTGGTGGCCGTCGTGGCGGGTCTCCGCCGGGCGTTCGGCAGCGGGAAATCGCTACGTGAGGTCGCCGCCACCGAGAACACGATCACGGCTGACGACGTCGACGACCTCATCGACCGAGCCGTGGGGGGACTCGCCCATGGCGGCGAGTGGCTACGCCTGGTCAGCGAGCTCTCCGGCTATGACCGAGTCTTCCTCCGGTCCGCCGAGTGGCAGCGGCTGTGCAACCGCCTGGTGAGGGAGCTGGCGACGGCCAGCGGCGCCGGCTTCGTCCGACGCTATGAGGCCGCGGCGCTTCTCATCCGTCATCCCGAGGGCCAGCGCCACCTGACGCGTGCGCTCGGCTCGTTCGTGGTCCACCCCGACAGCCAGGTCATGGCCCCGGTGCTGAACCTGCTGGCCGAAGTGCCGAACCCGGCGGCGAACGACCTGGTCCTGCGGATGCTGCACTCCGACAACCCCGGCCTACGCCGCGCCGCACAGTCGGTGTCCGCGACCAAGCTCGCGCGCGGCCACCTCCCGGACGAGGTGTGTGAGGAGCTCGAACGCCACGTCGTCGGCAACCTGCGCCGCGGCGACTCGCTCGACACCCGCCTGGACTCCTTCGACCTCGCGGTCCAGCTGCCGGACTGGTCGTGGGAGCGGCTCTCCGGCGCCCTGCGCACCCGGCGTGCCTACCAGCTCGTGACCCGCGCCCGCCAGGACGGCGAGCTGCTGCCGTGGTCCCAGACCGCGGCGGTCGTCCAGGAGATCTCGACGAAGGTGCAGCGCGGGACGCCGACACACGGCCCTGCCGACCCCGACGCGATGCTCACCCGGCTGATGCGGGAGGCGCTCTTCCACGCCCACAAGGCACGCCGCCACCAGGCCGCACTGCTGCTGGCGGCGAGTCCCTACGCCCCCGCCGTCGCCCAGGAGTGCCTCGAGCTCGGTGGGCATGAGAACGACGTCATCGCGGCCCGCGCCTGGACCGTCCTGATGCGCGTGGGTCACCCACACGGTCGTCGTCACCTGCTGCAGGCAGCACTCGAGGAGCAGCGCAGCTCGGTGCGCTCCCGGTCGCTGCTGAATATCGGGCTGGCCCGCGGTGCGCTGCCGGCCCCCGAGGCCGAAGAGATCCTCGGCGGCATCACCGAGTCCTCCCGACCGGTCGAGCAGCATGCAGCGATGTTCGCGCTCGGCATGAGTGGCGCACCCCAGCTGACGGAGCTGGCCGGGCACGACGGCCACTGGGCGGCCGCGGGTGCCCGGTGGTGGGTAGAGCACGGTCCGGCCGTGCACGACGGCGACGTCGATCCCGACCAGCTCGTCGGAGTCCGGTGATACCTTGACGCCCCCTTGAGACCGGCTCGGGGAACCACCCACTCTCGGCGAGGAAGATCATGCGCAGAGTCCTCATCGGTGCGTTCAGCACCGCCGCGCTCGTCCTGACGTCAATGGCCACCGCGACCGCTGTCGGCACCACCCGCGTGGACGGCGATCACTTCGCCGCCAGCGACATCAAGATCGCAGACCGCGGCTGCCTGGACCCCAGTGCCAACGCCGACCAGCATGCTGCCTTCCGGATCGCGAAGGGACCGAAGCAGCCCCCGTACGGCACCCGTTCCATCGGCTGGGCGCCCTCGGAGAGCGGTTTCGGAGACGGGCCCACCGTGCACGTGTCCAGCCCGTCGACCGTGACGGGCACGCAGATCCGGGTCTTCGCGCCCGGCGACCACGCAAGCGGGCAATCGATCGTCGACTTCGTTCCCAACGGTGACACCGGCCTGTGGCGAGGCAGGTACGTGCTCCCGGCCGACTCCTCCACCGGCTGGCACGCGATCAACGTCGCGACCCCTTCGTACCAATGGCGTCATTATGACGCGACCGGCACCGCTGACCAGGACGCTCCGAACGCCACGCTCGCCGACTTCGTCGCAGCCCACGGCGGCGACGCCCAGGGGGCGCGCATCGGCTTCATCTTCGGCTGCGACGGAAACGCCTTCTACGTCGACGGGCTCAGCGTCGCCAGCGCCGACGGCAACAAGATCTACGACTTCGAGGGGTACCGCACCCGGACGCTGCTGAACAAGGGCAGCAAGACGCCCTCGAAGATCACCATCGACTACGGCAAGAGCGTCCGCCTGACCGCACTGCTGCGGCAGGCCGTGGGCGGCAGGGCGATGGCGGGCAAGCTGCGCCTCGACTCCCGGGCGCTGTCCAGCAAGAAGTGGACCAAGCACCAGTCGTTCAAGGTCGCGAGGGCCGGCCACCAGCTCAAGGTGTACCCGTCGCGCAACTCGGCCTACCACGCGAAGTACGCCGGCAACGCCAAGTACGAGGCCAGCGGCTCGAAGGTGCTGAAGATCCTGGTCCGCTCGAAGGTCAAGGCCGGGCTCGTCGACGCGACCGTGACCAAGGGCAAGACCTTCACCACTACCGGCCGGGTGCTGCCTGGCCGAGCCGCCAAGGTCGTGCTCCAGCACTACGTCCACAAGCAGTGGAAGGCGGTCAAGAGCGGCAGGAGCGGCAGGGACGGCAGGTTCCGCGTCTCCCTGAAGGCGTCGACCGTCGGCACCAGCTACTGGCGCATCAAGGTCGGCAACGGTGGCGGCACCGTCGGCAACAGCTCCTCGGCGATGAAGCTCACCACCAAGGCTCCACCCAGCACCGGTGGTGGCGGAGGCGGTGGAACCGGCGGCGGTGGATCCACACCGCCTCCCCCACCGCCGAGCGACCCGCCCCCGCCGCCTCCCCCGCCGCCGCCGACGCACTGAGCCCTCGAGGCCCGGACCAGCCCCTGGTCCGGGCCTCGTGTCGCTTCCGCGCGGGCGCCTAGTCCGCCGCTGGCCGGGGCTGGCGGGCGAGCTGGCGGCTCTGGGCCACCAGGCGCCCGGCGGAGTCCCACACCTCGCAGTCCTCCTCGAACATGCCGCCGGCCATGTTCCGCGTCGCGTGACGGACCTTCAGCCAGCCGGGGGCCGGCGTCGCACGCACGTGCGCGGTCAGCTCGAGCGTCGGCGCCCAGCCGGGCATCCCCAGGTCGAAGGTCACCGGCGGCAGCGCGTCGACCACCATCAGCAGCGAGATCGGGTCCGGCTCCCGGCCGTCGGCCAGCCGGAACCACGCGCTCAGCAGGCCGTTGCCGCTGGGCTGCCCCACCGCCCAGCCCACCTGGCCGGGATGGAAGCGCATATCGAAGCGCTGCAGCATCGGCGCCATCCGGCGCACCTGCTCCGGAGCGAACGCGTGCGAGACGCACTCCTCCGGCGGCGGCATCACCGGCTCCTCCGCGGTCGTGCGCACGTCGTCGCCGAGCCGGCCGAGGTCGCCGTACGTCGCCAGCGCGGTCAGCCGAGCCTCCTCGCCCTGCCGCAGGTCGACCGCCGCGGTGGCGACACTGCCGCCGTCGCGGCGGACCTCCACGCTCACCGTCGCCGGGCCCGGCACCGAGGCCGAGAGGTAGTAGGCACTGATCGTGAGCGGGTCCGGCTTGCCGGGCAGCGAGGCGCGCAGCGCGTTGCCGACCACCGCGAGCAGGTAGCCACCGTTGAGGCCACCGCCCACCAGCCAGCCCGGCGACAGCTCCGCGGCGTACTCACCGTCGGCGCCTCTGACCTCGACCTGCTCGTCGAACTCGTAGCCCATGGCGAAACCCTACGGGTGGGACGTCCTGGCGGGCGTGCCACGCCGGTGGCTGTGGGCCGTCCGCTGGCCGGAGGCCAGCACCAGTGCGGCGAACGAGATGGTGAGCACCTCGGCCGCGATCGCGGGGTAGCCCAGCGGCTCGCCCCAGTTGCCGACGTCGTCACCGATCTCGGGCAGGCCGACGGTGCGGGAGAGCAGGAACGCGGCGAGCGCCAACAGGCTCGACATCCCGCAACCGAGCCACACCAGCGGGCTGTCGACCAGGACGACCACCGCTGCCAGGAGCACGCAGGCCGCGGCCAGCACGATGAACAGGACCCCGATGTAGGGGGCCTCCTCGAGGTGTTCCCCGATCAGCGGCACGTGGACGGCAGCATCGATCAGCAGCAGCGACGCGACGGCCCACCGCCACGGGGAGTGCAGGGCGATCATGAGGCATCCCTTCCGGGGTGGTCGGTGTGGTGGACCAGGTGGGCGAAGACGACCTCGTTGCCCTCGTGGTGATGGGTGGTGGTGTTGAAGTCGCTGCACGTGATCAGGCGCAGCGTCGGCGCGCTCAGGTCGCCGCCGTAGACCAGCTGGGTCGGGAAGCTGGCCTTGGAGAAGTCGCGGACCGCGTTGATCCGGAAGGTGGTCACGATGCCGTCGGCCCGCCAGACCCTGATGATCTCCCCCGGCTTCACCGCGCCGAGGCGGAAGAAGACCGACGGCCCCTCGGGGCTGTCGACGTGGCCTTCGATGATCGCCGGGCCCGGCTGCCCCGGGGTGGGAGAGTTCTCGAACCACGCGGCCTCGTCGAGACGGGGGCCCGGCTGCGGCACCGCGAGAGAGCCGTCCTCGGCCAGGCCGATCGGGTTGACCGGGGAGTCGACGCCGATCGCGGGGATCGCGATGCGCACCGGCCGCGAAGGTCCCAGGGGCACCGGCTGCCGACTCCCCCTGCCGCCGCCCGGGCCGTCCGGGCCGGCGGCGGCCGGACGGGTCGGTGCCTGCACCCGTCCGGCGGCCCGGGGACTCGGCGCGCTCTGCTGGTCGCGCACCGCCACCGTGACGAGGACGGCCCCGAGGACCGCGACCGCCAAGGCCAGCACGAGCAGCCGGCCCCGGCGGCGCGGGCGCCGGTCGTGCGAAGCAGAGCTCACCGGGTCCCCGCTCAGCTCACGCCTCGGCGGCCTGGCGGCGGCGTACGGCGTAGAGCGCGAGCCCGGCGGCACCGGCCACCAGCCCGCCGCCCGCGGCCAGCAGCCCGGCGTCCTCGATGCCGGCGGTGGTCCCGGCACCGGCGGCCACGCCGCCGGCCGGCATCGCGGTCAGCGCACCGCACAGCGCCGGGGAGGTCGCGGCCAGGGGCAGGCTCTTGACCAGGTCGCTCTTCTCGTTCTGGGCCTGCTTGGACAAGGTGGCCGGGTCAAGACCGTGGACGACGACGACGCCGGTGCCGGACTTCAGCGAGGCCAGGGTCTTGTCATCCAGGGTGATGGTGCGGTGGTAGTCGGTCGAGTCCCCGCTGGGGGCGATCTTGATGTTGGTGCCCGCGGCCGGGGAGGTGTCGCCCTTGACCGACAGCGTGGTGCCGATGCCGCCGTACGCCGGGCCGCCCTCGGTCGTGCTGATCACGCCGTCGCCGTTCGTGTCCGCCGCGGGGGTGGGGCAGGTGCCCTGTCCGCCGATGTGGATGTGCTGGACGTGCGGGTAGGGATTCCCCCCGAAGGTCGAGGCGAGCCCCGACCAGCTGACGTCGATGTCGGCGGTGTTGCCGGTGAGGGTGACCGTCGCCATGCCCGAGCCGCCGGAGTGATTCAGCGGATCGAGGGTGGCCTGGTAGGACGTTCCCTCGGCGTGGGCAGCCGTGGCCATGGCCAGCGGGACTGCCGCGGCCGCGAGCGGTACCAGGATGTGCAGTGCCTTGCGCATGTGCTCCTCGAATCGGATCGGTCCGTGCGCCCCTGCCGGCGGACCATCTGTCTCCCGCCCCGGGACTCTGACGTGGGTCATCCGTTGCCGTGCGGCCTCCGGATTGGTCCCGGGCCGACCTCGGGGCAAACCGGGGCCCGGTCGGCGCCGAACTACCGGTGCCGAACCACCGGCGAAGGACCACCACGCGAGGAGCCGGCATGCACAGGAACCGAACGGGGCGCGCGGCTGTCGCGCTGTCACTCACACTGCTGGTCTCGGCCTGCGGCTCGTCGACGAAGGCATCGGACGACGCGACCCGCCACACCCCCCACGGTGTCGCCTCCGGCTCGCACACGATGGCCGACGGCACCGTCATGACGGACGCCGAGATGAACGGCGCTCAACCGTCCCCGGCGGCGCGGATGGTGTGCAGCGACGAGATCGCCGGCGCCGTGCAACGCACCCTCGACCTGGCGGCGCCGCCGACCGGCCGCGACACCTGGCGCAACCGCCTCTACACCTGCGACTACCCGATCGGCGCGCAGACCCTGCGGCTCTCGGTCAAGGACCTCTCCGATGCCACGCAGGGCCGGGCCTGGTTCGACCGGTTGCGCCACCGTCTCGACGGCGCCACCGCGATCCGGGGCCTGGAGAACCTCGGCCTCCCGGCGTACGAGACCACCACCGGCGACGTCGTCTTCCTCAAGGACCACAAGACCCTGTGGGTGCAGGCCGGCGACCTCTCCGCGACCAGCCTGCCCGCGGGATTCACCCGGACCGAGGTGGCCTACGGCGTCGCGGCCGCGGTCGTCGGCTGCTGGAGCGAGTGACCACGGAGGTGCCGCGATCCACGCAGTCGATCAGGCGACGCAGGTGGGGAAGGTGGGGTCGAGCTCGAGGACCTGGGGCAGGTGGGTTCCTTGGTGGTCGACGATGCGCCAGCGGCCGTGGGGGGTTTTCCACAGCTTGGTGGTGGAGTCGATGATCCAGACCTGGTAGGGCAGGTGGGTCTTGGCTCGGTGGTGGCCGCGGGTGAGGGGTTGGGCGTTGGTGTCGCGGGTCTGGCCGGGTGGTCCGTCGGGGTCGTAGGGCACCGGGTGGTCGATGTCGACGGCTTGGCGGCCGGTGCCGGTGATCGTGGTCGAGCCGGGGAAGGTGTCGGCGGGGTTCCGCAGCCGGGTGCGGGTCCGCATGCTGGTGGGGTGTTCGTAGCCGTCCACGGCCCGCTGGGTGGCGAGGTCGAGCACCGGGGTCAGGGTCACGTTGGTGTGGCCCAGCAGGGTGGCCAGGTGGGCCAGCAGCCGGGGGCCGAGGTCCTCGATGCGGGCCACGCCTGGGACCCGGCCGGTCAGGGCGTCCTGGTGGAGGTGGCAGAACAGCTGGGCGGTGGGCCGCAGCCTGGTCAGGTCCAGGGAGCCGAGCAGCTCCAGGGCCCGCTCGGACAGCGCGACCGCGCGGGAGGGCTCCTCCTCCACCTCCGCGGGGGCCTGGCCGTGGGTGGAGTCCAAGATGAGCTCGAGGGCCTCGGCGGGCCGGGCCAGCCATCCGAACGCGAGGGCCCGCAGCTCGTCGCGGCCCAGGTCGCGCGGGGTCTGGGGGCGCAGGTCCTCGCGCTGGTCGAGGATGTCGGCGAGCTGGTCGATGATCGCGTCGAGCCAGGTGGCGTCGCCGGCGTCGAGGCGGGCGTAGACGGTGCGCAGCCCGTGGGTGTCGGTGCGGGAGAGGCCCACGAAGCGGCGGCGCAGCTCGGCCTCGACCTTCTCGGCGTAGGCCTCGGGGTCGGCCTCGATCACCTTCGCCTCGACCAGCGCGAGCAGTCTCCCGGTCGGCAGGGTGTTGAGCACCGGGGCGACCGCGGTGTCGACCAGGCCGACCGCCTGGGCCGACAGCTCGCGGGTCAGCTTGGCGACCTTGCGGACCACCCAGGTATCACAGCCCAGCTCCTGGGCCGCGGCCCAGGTCTGTGGGAGCCGGTGGGCCAGGTCGAGGGCGTCGGCGACCAGCGCGCGGGCCCCGGTGGTGTGGGTGTCGAACGCGATGCCGAGCTCGGCCAGGCTGAGCTGTCGCAGCCGCGGCGTACCCTCGCCACCGACCCGGACCAGCCGGTCCCCGCCGGGGACCTCGCGGTGCCCGGGATCGTCCTTCGGGTCCGTGGCATGCAGCACCGCCCACTGCGAGGCCAGGAGCAGCTCGGTGAGCCCACTGCGACGGCGTTCGACCACGCACTGCTCGGCCCGGGCCAGCAGGGCCTGGGGGTCGAGGTCGTCGATCGGAGCCATACCACAGGATAGGCACCAAGGACGCTATTCGTCAAGGTCTTCGAATAATCCACAGGGCGCGGAATTGACCCTCGACAGGTTTCGGTGACGGCCGCCGCGGTGGCGCAGTCCCGACCGGGGGCCGTTGCCGTCGACTTTTGGGTATTCCCACCCAGCGTTCAGGACGGGCAGCCGCTCCGGTCGCCAAGGTGGGGGCCGGGACGGCGGGCGTCGGACCGGGCCAGCGGAGGCGGAGGAGACGACGGTGGTGGAGCAGAGCGTCAGGACCGAGCTGAGGGAGTTCATCAGCGCGAACTACCTGTTCGGGGACGTCTCGCGCTTCCCCGGCGACGAGGACTCCCTGCTCGAGCGAGGGATCCTCGACGCCGCCGGGGTGCTCGAGCTGATCGAGTTCCTCGAGGCGCAGTTCGGCATCGAGGTGTGTGACGACGAGACCGTGCTCGGCAACCTCGACAGCATCTCCGGGCTGACCCGGTTCGTCCTCACCAAGTGCGCCGTCGCTTGAGCAGCGTCGTCGGCTCCGTGGGCGGCGGGCGGCCGCTCAGCCTCGAGGACCTCGCTATCGACGTCGAAGGCGAGGCCGATCGGATCTGCCGGGCCGTCGTCGACCACGCGGGCCGCTCGATGCGCCGCGGCGCCGTGGTCGCGCTCGCCGGGGACGTCGGCTCCGCGGTCACCGCCGCGCTCTGCGTCCGGGCGATCGGGCAGGACCGCGTGCTCGCGCTCCTGCTGCCCGAGCGCGAGTCCGCCGAGGACATGCTGCGGCTGGCCCGGCTGGCGGCCGGTTCGCTCGGCGTCGAGACGCTGCTCGAGGACGTGACACCCGCGCTCGAGGCGGTGGGCTGCTACCGAAGGAGGGACGACGCGGTCCGGCTGGTCTGCCCGGCGTACGGCGAGGGCTGGCGCTCCAAGCTGGTGCTGCCGAGCGTCCTGGAGTCCGACGGCATCCGACTGTGCTCGGTCTTGGTCCAGCCGCCGGAGGGGCCCCCGGAGCAGCACCGCCTCACCCCCGACTCCTACCTGGCACTGCTGGCGGCGCTCAGCCTCAAGCCGCGGGTGCGCAAGATGCTGGAGCACCACCACGCCGACCGCCTCAACTTCGTCACGACCGGGACCTCGAACCGCCTCGAGCACGACCAGGGGCTGTTCGTCCGGCTCGGAGACGGGGAGGGCGACATCAAGCCGCTCGCGCACCTCTACCAGACCCAGGTGCAGGCGCTGGCGGCGTACCTCGGCATCCCCGGGCCGGTCCGCAACCGCCCCCCGAGCACCGACCCGCTGGCGCCGCCCCGCTCGGGCGGCGAGCTCTGCTTCGCGCTGCCCCCGGCCCAGATGGACCTGTGCCTCTTCGCGCACAACCGGGCGCTGCCGGCCGCCGCGGCGGCGGCCGCCGCCGGTCTCAGCCCCGAGCAGGTCGAGCGGGTCTTCCGCGACCTCGACCAGCGGCGCCGGGAGACCCGCCGCCAGCACCTCGCGTCGCGTCTGGTGGAGCCGGTTGCGGAGATCCGGTCCCTCACGTAGTCAGCCTCGCAGGCCGCCCGGCGTGCCGTCGGGGCACCAGCCGCCGGGGTCGTAGGCACACTCCGGCGGTACGTCGTAGGCGCTGATGTCGAGATCCGGGCCGGTGTAGACGTCGGGGTTGCCCCACAGCCAGCGTGAGCGGTGGATGGACCAGCGCCGGTCGACCCAGCGTTTCTCGGCTCCGGTGCCAGCGTCCACGCCCCAGTAGTCGTCGCGGTGGCAGTCCAGCCGGTAGGCCGCCCGGCTCCACTCCGGCGCGTTCAGGCCCCACTTGGGGTCGTCCGGGTCGGTGCCGAACGCCGCGAAGGTGTCCGCCGTGGCGCCGCCGCACGCGTCGTAGTGCTGCCCGTCCGCGTCGTAGTCGTTGTAGCAGAGCAGGTCGGCGCAGTCGGAGGCGTGACCGACGGGGTTCAGCGGGTTGTAGTGCGGCGCGGACGGCAGCATCGCGCCGAGGCTGTGCGCCCACTCGTGGGCCAGGACCTCCCCGAGGCTGCCGCCGGCGGCCGGGTCGAGGTTCGCCCCGTCCTGGCGGACGTTGACGGCGATCCACGTGCCCGCCGCCTCGTTACGGTTCTGCGGTCCCGGCTGGTCGTCGAGGCGCTGGAACGTCCCGTCCGCGGCGATGACGGCGGCGCCACCACCGGGGTTCCAGCCGCCGGGTCCCTGCTCGATCACCACGTAGCGGCGGTCCGGCCGGTCGTAGCCGAGCGCCTCGAGCCAGGGGAACAGGCCCTGCCGGCGCGGGGTTGCCGGGTCGCCGTCGTTGTCGTAGTTCTCGTAGGGCTCGCGGCGCCAGACGTCGATGGGGACCTGGACCCGGTCGTAGGCCACCTGGCAGAGACCGTCGGGCCCGGGCTCGGTCACCACCCGCGGCGTGTGGTCGGCCAGCTTGGCGGGCGCCGAGTCGATCACGTGCGCCCACGACGCCGCGAAGACCGAGCTGGCCCGACGCACCGCCGCGCGTACGGCGGGCCGGCGGGTCGCCAGCAGCGAGGCGTGCGCGTCCCCGGCCCGCTGCGCCCAGATGAACTGGTAGGCCACGCCGGACTGCGCGCCACAGTTGAGCGGGTACTGCGCGAAGGACCAGGTGCGGAACGACCACGGGCCGCGGTCCTGGGGTTGGTTCTGCCAGCCGGGCAGCTCGGTCGCCCGGAGCCACGAGACCGTGTCGTCGGGGCTGGACCGGATGACCCCCCCGGCCGGGTCGCGGCCGGCGGCGGCGTACGGCGTCGGGTGCGCGACCGGGGTGCCACCGAGGCCCGCCGCCAGGCCCACGGCCACAGTGAGCGCCCTCACGACGACCCGCCGACCTCGGTCCATGGCTGCCTCCTGGGAGGACCGTGAGACGCGGGAGGGCTCGACTGATCCGGACGGCGCCGCCTTCACCAGTTCTGGTGGGCCGGGGCACCCGATTCCGGGTAATTCGCGGTGTCCCGGCCGAACGGCCCTACCGCGGATGAGCAGACTGCGTGTTCGAGTGTGCCCTGCTCCTAGAGTGGGCGGCGTGACCGAACGCCGCCGCCCGCACTGGGTCTACGATGCCGGCGAGGAGCCCGACCCGCGCTTCAGCCTCGCCAACGAGCGGACCTTCCTGGCCTGGGTGCGCACCGCCCTCGCGGTCATCGCCGGGGCGGTGGCGCTGCACCAGCTGGGGCTGCCCACCTCGACCGCGCTGCGGACGACCGTGGTGGTCGGGCTGATGCTCTTCGGCGGGCTGATGGCGGGGCTGGCCTACCTGCACTGGGCCCGCGTCGAGCGGGCGATGCGCCACCGGGCCCCGCTGCCGGCGTTCGCGGCCGGCATGTGGCTGACGGTCGCGATCGTGCTCGTCTCGGTGCTGCTCGCGCTGGTGCTGGCGGTCAGCGGCCGCTGATCTGCTGGGCCGCCCGGGCCAGGTCGTCGACGCCGCGGGCGAGCTCCTCGGGCCGGTCGGTGGTCAGGTCGAGGTGGAAGCCGTAGAGCGCGGAGTCGACCAGCGTGACCACCCGGGCCACGCGGCGCGGCGGGGCGCCGCTGCGCACGAAGTAGTCGCGCAGCCCGGCGCTCCACCGCTCGTTGCTCGCCCGGGCGCCGCTGAGGTAGGGCTCCCGGCCGATCAGCCCGCTCGCCGCGGCCTGGCAGTAGACGTCGAGGCAGCCGTGCAGCGGCTCGGTCCGGTAGGCCGCCCACAGCCGGTTCACGGCCGACCGGACCGTGGGCGCGCCCGGCATCGCCGTCACGGCCGCGATCGCGCGCTCGGTGCAGCGGTCGACGACCTCCGAGACCAGGGCGTCCCGGCCGCCGAAGTGGTAGATCAGCATCCGGTCGCTGGTGCCGATCGCAGCCGCCAGCGGGCGCAGGGTCAACCCGATCAGCCCGTGCTCGAGCACGTGGTCGGTCACCTGGTCGAGCAGGTCCTCGCGACGGTTCACCGTCCCAGCGTAGCGAGTGCTACATTGGCGTGATGTAGCGAGTGCTACATCGGGCTCCGGCGGCTCCCTCGACGAGCCCGGACCCGCACGACGACTTCGGATGAGTGGGACATGTTCGGCGCAGTGCTGCTGATGATCGCGATCGGCATGGAGGTGGCCTCGACGGCCCTGCTCCCCCGCGCCCAGGGGTTCACCGACCTCGGCTGGAGCGCAGTCGTGCTCGTGGGCTACGCGGTGTCGATCTGGCTGCTCGCGATCGTCGTACGCACGATGCCGGTCTCGGTGGCGTACGCCGTGTGGTCCGGCGTCGGCACCGCGGTGGTCGCCGGCATCGGCTTCATGTTCCTCGGCGAGTCGATGAGCTGGGTCAAGGCCACCTCGCTGGCGCTGATCGTGGTCGGCGTGGTCGGGCTCAACCTGGCGGGGTCGCACTGAGCCGGGCCGGGGGCCGCCCTACAGGCAGGCCGCGGCCGCGGCCCGGCCCGCGGTCCGGCCGCTGAACAGGCAGCCGCCGAGGAAGGTGCCCTCGAGCGCGTTGTAGCCGTGCATGCCCCCACCCCCGAAACCGTTGACCTCGCCGGCGGCGTACAGCCCGGGCAGCGGGGGGCCGGCGGGGGTCAGGCAGCGTCCGGACAGGTCGGTCTCGAGACCACCGAGGGTCTTGCGGGTGAGGATGTTCAGCCGGACGGCGATCAGCGGGCCGGCCTTCGGGTCGAGCAGCTTGTGCGGCCGGGCAACCCGGATCAGCCGGTCGCCGCGGTAGCGCCGGGCGCAGTGGATCGCGGTCACCTGGGCGTCCTTGCCGTAGGAGTTGTCGATCTCGCGGTCGTGCTGCTCGATCAGCCGGCGCAGCGCGGTCTCGTCGATCAGGCCGGGCTCGCCGACCCGGTTCATGCCCTCGACCAGCTCGCGCAGCGTGGAGGCGACCACGAAGTCCGATCCGTGCTGCTTGAACGCCTCGACCGGCCCGGGCGCGCCCTTCTTCACCCGCGACAGCAGCAGCCGGACGTCCTTGCCGGTGAGGTCGGGGTTCTGCTCGGAACCGGAGAGCGCGAACTCCTTCTCGATGATCTTCTGGGTCAGCACGAACCACGAGTAGTCGTGCCCGGTCGTGCGTAGGTGGCGCAGGGTGCCGAGCGTGTCGAAGCCCGGGAAGTACGGCGCGGGCAGCCGGCGGCCGGTCGCGTCCAGCCACAGCGACGACGGGCCGGGGAGGATCCGGATGCCGTGGTTCTCCCAGATCGGGTCCCAGTTGCGGATGCCCTCGACGTAGTGCCACATCCGGTCGGGGTTGATCACCCGGGCGCCGGCGGCCTCGCTGATCGCGAGCATCCGGCCGTCCACGTGCGCGGGCACCCCGGAGACCATGGTCCGCGGCGGCTCGCCGAGCCGCGCCGGCCACGACCGGCGGACCAGGTCGTGGTCGCCGCCGATGCCGCCGCTGGTCACGATCACCGCCTGGCCGCGCAGCTCGAAGTCGCCGGTCACGACCCGGCTGCTCGGGCGGCCCCGGTCGACGCCGGTCGGCACGAGCACCGCGCCCCGCACGCCCACCGCCGCACCGTCCTCGACCAGCACCTCGTCGACCCGGTGCCGGAACGCGAACCGGATCCGCCCGCTCGCCACGTGCTCGCGCACCCGCCGCTCGAACGGCTCGACCACGCCCGGCCCGGTCCCCCAGGTGAGGTGGAACCGCGGCACCGAGTTGCCGTGCCCCTCGGCCCGGCCGTCGCCGCGCTCGGCCCAGCCGACGACCGGGAACAGCCGGTGGCCCATCGCGCGCAGCCAGGCGCGCTTCTCGCCGGCGGCGAAGTCGACGTACGCCTCGGCCCACTGCCGCGGCCAGTGGTCCTCGGCGCGGTCGAACTGCGCGCTGCCGAGCCAGTCCTGCAGGGCGAGGTCGTGGGAGTCCCGGATGCCCATCCGCCGCTGCTCGGGGGTGTCGACGAGGAACAGCCCGCCGAGGCTCCAGAACGCCTGGCCGCCCAGCGACTGCTCGCCCTCCTGGTCGACCAGCACCACGCGGCGGCCGGCGTCCGCGGCCTCGGCGGCCGCGACCAGCCCGGCCAGCCCGGCCCCCACCACGACGACGTCGGTGTCCATGCGGGCATCGTCGGGAGGACCGGGCGCACCGGTCAAGGAGGTCGCTCACTCCTCGCGCACGGGTGTTGTCATGTGGTGACAATGGGGTCGTGGAGCAGCGTGAGGCGGTACGACGGGCCCTGGTCGCCGACCCGGCCCGGGTGGTGGACGACGTGGTGGGCGCGATCCGGGCCCAGATCCCGGCGTACCGCGCCCTCTCGCCAGCCCAGCTCGAGGAGGTCTCGGCGATCGCCGGCTGGGCCGCCTCGCGCATCCTCGAGCTGTGGGTGGCCGACGAGCAGCTGGCGCCCGCCGACGTGGCGCGGTTCCGGGGCATCGGCGCCGCGCGGGCGCTGGACGGCCGGCCGCTGCCGGTGGTGCTCCGGGCCTACCGGGTGGCCGGCACCCGGGTGACCGACCTGGTCGCCGAGGCCGGCGGCGACCGGCTGACCGTCGAGGACGCGCTCGCCCTGGCCCGGCTGTGGATGGCCAGCGTCGACACGCTCTCCGAGGCGCTCTACGCGGGCCACTCCGCGGCCAGCGAACGGCTCAGCGGCGACCGGGACCGGGCGCTGGCGGACCTCCTCGAGGACCTGCTCGACGGTCGCCAGGCCACCCGGACCGCGCTCGCCGACCGGTGCCGCGAGCTCGGCGTCACGCTGCCGGCCGCGCCCGCGGTCCTGGTGACCACCGGGCCGGCGCCGGCGGATGCCCTCCTCGCCCGGACCCGGGAGCGGACCACCGTCGCGCTGCTGGCAGACCCGGGTCGTGCGGGTGAGCGGGCGCCGCAGGGCCCGCTCCCCCACATGCCCGTGACCTGCTGCCTGGTCACCGCCCGCAGCACCGACGACGTGCCGCGCGCGCACCGCCTGGCCGCGCTCGCGGTCGAGCACGCTCCGGCCCGGGCCACCGCCGGCGGCCCGCTCGGCGAGGCGGACGCGCTGGTGCTGGCGCTGCTGGCCGCCCACCGCGACGCCGACCCCGCCCGACTGGCCGGGCTGGTGCTCGGCCCGCTGGCCGACCAGCCGCACCTGGTGGCCGGCCTCGACGCCTACCTCGAGACC
This sequence comes from Nocardioides panaciterrulae, assembly GCF_013409645.1. Classification (NCBI taxonomy): domain Bacteria; kingdom Bacillati; phylum Actinomycetota; class Actinomycetes; order Propionibacteriales; family Nocardioidaceae; genus Nocardioides; species Nocardioides panaciterrulae. The sequence continues at coordinate 3,094,198 of NZ_JACCBG010000001.1, forward strand.
GGCAGCGCCAGCGCGGCGGCCGCGACCCTGGGCCTGCATCCGCAGACCATGCGGCACCGGCTGCGCCGACTCGTCCAGCGCACCGGCCGCGACCCGCGCCGGCCCTGGGACCGGTTCGTGCTGGAGGTCGCCCGGACGATCGCCGCAGCGGACGGTCCCGCGCCCGCGCCCGCGCGGTAGCCCGGCCGGCCCCCCACCGGCGCGCGGACGACGCGAGGAGAGTCGTCGCCGCGTACCCTCTGCGCCATGCTCCCGGTCGAGCCACCGCCCCGGCGGGTCGCGGCGCGGCCGCGGACCCGGCGTACGACGCTGTGGTCGGTCGCCGGCGTCACCGCCGCCCTGCTGGCGCTGCACCTGTGGCGTCCCGCCGGTGGCCTGGGCGAGACCGGCTACCTCCTTGGGGTCTGGGCGGCCGCGGCCGTGGCCTGGTGGGGCGTGCGCGTGGCGCCCCCGCGGCGACACCTGGTGCCGGCCCTGGTCGCGGTCGGCCTCACGTGTGCCGCGGTGGGCGACCTGGTCCGGCGCCTGTTCCTGTGGAGCGGCCGCGAGCCCGATCCCTTGCTCGCCGACGTCCTCCACCTCGCCGGCTACCTGCTGATCGGCGCCTCCCTGACCGTCGTCCTGCTCGTCCGCACCGACGGCGGCCGGCGCCTCGACGTCGACGCGGTCATCGACGCGCTCACGATCGTCGTGGTCAGCGTGCTGGTGCTCTGGACGGTCTCCATCGGCTCGGTCGTGCGCGACTCGAGCATGCCGGCCGGGACGCGCGCCCTGCTCGCGGCGTACCCCATCGCCGACGCGATCCTGCTGGCGCTGGTGCTCCGCGCGCTGACCGCGCGGCGCTACCTGAGCGACGCCGGCCTCCCGCTCGCGGTGGGGGTGCTGTGCTGGCTGGGCGCGGACCTCGGCCGCCTCTTCCCCGAGGCCTCGAACGCGTGGACCCCCTGGCAGGACGGCGGCTGGATCCTCGGGGCGGTGCTGGTGGCCCTGTCCACCTGGTGGCCACCGGTCCCGCAGCCGCTCCTGCCGGACACGACCGAGCACCGGCACGTCCGGCGGACGCTGGCGATCGCCGTGCTCCCCCTGGCCGTGCCGCCGGCGATCCGGATCGTCAGCACCGCGGTCGGCCACCGCCTCAACCCGCTGGAGCCGACGCTCGGGCTGATCGCCCTGCTGACGCTGGCGTTCTTCCGCACCGAGCGACTGCTGCGCTCCGAGGCCCGGGCCCGCACGGAGCTCGCCGTGGCCCGCGACGCCGCCCTGGCGGCCTCGCTCGCCAAGTCGTCGTTCCTGGCCACGATGAGCCACGAGATCCGCACGCCGTTGAACGGCGTCATCGGGCTCACCGGCCTGCTGCTGACCACCGACCTCGACCGCCGGCAGCGCCAGTACGCCGAGGGCGTGCACCAGGCCGGCGAGTCGCTGCTCGGGATCATCAACGACATCTTGGACTTCTCCAAGGTCGAGGCCGGCCGGCTGGACATCGAGGCGATCGACTTCGACCTGCTCGAGGTCGTCGAGGAGGTCGCCGAGCTGGTCAGCGGCCCGGCCCGCGCGAAGGGGCTGGAGCTGCTCGCCTTCTGCTCCCCCGAGCTGCCCGTGCAGCTGCGCGGCGACCCGTCCCGCATCCGCCAGGTGCTGCTCAACCTGGCCGCCAACGCCGTGAAGTTCACCGAGTCCGGCGAGGTCGCCATGAGCGCCCGGCTCGAGGACGTCACCGACCGGGGCGTGCTGGTCCGGTTCGAGGTCGCCGACACCGGGATCGGCATCGAGCCGGAGGCCCTGCGGCACCTGTTCACGCCCTTCTCCCAGGCCGACTCCTCCACCACCCGCAGGTTCGGCGGCACCGGGCTCGGGCTGGCCATCTGCCACCAGCTGGTGGGCCTGATGGCCGGCGACCTGGGCGTGGAGAGCCGGCCCGGCGCCGGCAGCCGGTTCTGGTTCACGCTGCCACTGCCGCTGGCCCACGAGCCGCGCCGGCCCCTCCCCCGGCTGGAGGAGGAGCTGGCCGGCCGCCGGGTCCTGGTGGTCGACGACAGCGAGACCAACCGGATGGTCCTGGTCAAGCAGCTCGGGGCGTGGCGGATGCTCCCCGACGCGGTCGCCGACGCGCCCACCGCGCTGGATCGGCTGCGGGCGGCGGCCGCCCGTGGCGCGGCGTACGACCTGGCGGTGCTCGACCAGTGCATGCCTGACATGGACGGGATCGAGCTGGCCGAGTGGATCTCGACCGCGCCCGAGCTGGCGGGGATCGGGCTGGTGCTGCTGAGCTCCGCGCCCGAGGTCGACCCGGCGCACGCGACCCGCGCCGGGATCCGGGCGGTGCTCACCAAGCCGGTGCACCTGGACCGGCTGCGGGCGGCGCTGCTGGACGCGCTGGCGCCGGGCGCCGACGGCGATGCCGAGGCCGAGGCCATCCCCCACCCGCGACCGGGGACCGCGCCCACCGCGCCGATCGCCTCCGCCCCCACCGCCGCCGCGCCGCCGGTGCCCGACCCGGTCCGGGGCCACGTGCTGGTCGTCGACGACAGCGTCACCAACCAGCTCGTCGCGGTCGGGATGCTCGCGCACCTGGGGTTCGGCAGCGAGGTCGCCGCCGACGGCGAGGAGGCGCTCGCGCTGCTGGCCCGGGGCCGCTTCGACGCGGTACTGATGGACTGCCAGATGCCGGGGATGGACGGCTACGAGGCCACCCGGCGGCTGCGCGAGCGCGAGCGCGAGCAGGGGCTCCGCACGCCTGTCCTCGCGATGACCGCCGGGGTGGTCGCCGGCGATCGCGAGCGCGCGTTGGCCGCGGGGATGGACGACTACGTGGCCAAGCCCGTCATGCCCGACGAGCTCGACGCGGCGCTGCGCCGCTGGCTCCCCGCCGCCACCTGAGCCCTCGCCACCGGCCCCTCGCCACCCGCATTCCGCGAAAACCCCACGAGTCCCACCCGGAACAGGCAGACTGTGCACCGCAGATCTTGGGAAGGCACGAGGAGCCATGTTGGAGGGCACCGTTCCGCCGTCCTCCTCGGTGACGGCCTCCGTGCTCCTCGTCGGACCCGAACCCGGAGGGTACGACGGACCACGGACCGGCACCGACGTTCCGGTCGGTCCGCCGGCGATGCTGCGCGCCCCGGGACTGGCCGCCGCGCTCGACCTGCTCGCCTCCCGGCCCGTGGACTGCGTGGCGGTCGACCTCGGCCTGCCCGACGCCCACCACCCGGAGACCTGGCGGGCGCTGCGCGCGCACAGCCGGGGCGCGGTGCTGCTGGCGCTGGTCGACGGGTCCGAGGACGACGCGCACGCCGGGCTGCACCTGGCCGACGAGGTGATCGGCCGCGAGCTGCTCGTCGGTCCGCCCACCCCCCGGCTCTGGCGACGGCTCCTGGACCGGGCCCGGGTGATCAGCGAGCTGCGCACCAGCGAGGAGGCGACGCGGCGGATGTCCGCGATCCTCGACGTGCTGCCGGACGCGATCTACTGCCACGACCCGGAGGGCATCATCACCTCCTGGAACCACGGCGCGGTGCAGCTCTACGGCTACACCTCCGCGGAGGTCCTCGGCCGGCACGTCGACCTGCTGCACCCGCCCGACACCCACGAGCACGCGCCGATCATGTCCGCGCTGCGCCGGGGTGAGCCGGTGCGCGCGCTGGAGACCGTCCGGCACGGCAAGGACGGCGTGCCGGTGCACGTCTCGCTGACGGCCTGCCCCGAGGCGGGGCCGACCGGGGAGCTGCGCGGCGTCACGGTGCTGGCCCGCGACATCGGCGATCGCCGCTACCTCCAGGACGAGCTGCTCCGGGCGTTCATGCACGACGGGCTGACCGGTCTGCCCAACCGCGCCTCGCTGGTCGACCGGCTCTCCCGGACGCTGGCCCGCGACGCCGCCGAGGGGCGTCCGGTGGCGGTGTTCTTCCTCGACCTCGACCAGTTCAAGCGGATCAACGAGGCACAGGGGCACGTCGCCGGCGACCGGGTGCTCGCCGAGATCGCCGGCCGGCTGCTGCGGTTGCTGCCCGAGGACGGCATGGTGGCGCGGCTCGGCGGCGACGAGTTCGTGCTGGTCAGCCGCGACACCGACACCGCGGCCGCGGCGGCGATCGCCGACCGGATCTTCGCGGCGCTGGCGGCGCCGGTGCGGCTGGAGGGCCGGGCGGTCCACATCAGCGCGAGCATGGGTATCGCGGTCTCCCCGCCGCTGGACCCCGACGCGGAGAGCCTGCTGCGGCACGCCGACGCGGCGATGTACGAGGCCAAGGCCCGCGGCCGCTCGCGCAGCCAGATCTTCGACGTCTCGTTCGCCGAGCGGTCCCGCGACCAGCTGAGCCTGTCCGGCGACCTGCGGGACGCGCTCGCGCGGGACCGGCTGGAGGTGCACTACCAGCCGATCGTCGCGCTCGACGGGCAGCGGCTGGTCGGCGTGGAGGCGCTCGCCCGGTGGAACCACCCGACCCGCGGGATGGTGCCGCCCTCGGAGTTCGTGCCGCTGGCCGAGCACAGCGGCTTCGTGTGCGAGCTGGACCGGTGGGTGCTGGCCCGGGCCTGCCGCCAGGTCCGCGCGGGCCAGGTCGCGGGCACGCTGCCCGACGGCGTACGCGTGTCGGTGAACCTCTCCGCCCGCTCGCTCGCCGACCCCGACCTGGTGGCGCTGGTCCGCGCCGTGCTCGATGCCGAGGAGCTGTCGGCGGACTCGCTGGTCCTGGAGATCACCGAGACCGCGCTGCTCCAGGACATCGCCACCGCCCGGCGGTCGCTGCAGGGCCTGCGCGGGCTGGGCGTCGGCATCGCGCTGGACGACTTCGGCACCGGCTACTCCTCGCTGAGCTTCCTGCGCGAGCTGCCGGTCACCCAGGTCAAGATCGACCGCTCGTTCGTCTGCAACGTCGCCCGCAACCAGGAGGACCGGCTGATCACCCAGTCGATCGTCGACCTCGCCGCCGGCCTCGGCCTGGAGACCGTGGCCGAGGGCGTCGAGACCGAGGACCAGCGTGCGCTGCTACTCCGGCTGGGCTGCGCCAACGCCCAGGGGCACCTGTGGAGCCGGGCGCTGCCGCTGGCGGAGGTGCTGGCGCAGGCGTCGCTCGGCAGTCCGGTGGCGCCGCTCGTGCCCGGCCGGCACGCCGCCCGCCGCGGCCACCCCGGTCGCCGCTGGGGCCGCGCCGGGTGGCGGCGTACGCCGGTCGCCGGCGCCGGGCCGGCGGTCCTGCCCGGCGGGGTGCCGGGGACCGTGCCCGCCACGCCCCCGGACGCCGGCCACCAGGTCGCCGAGGCGGTGCGCGCCGGCCTGGAGGCCGGCGAGGCGTGGCTGGTCGTGGCCACCGACGAGCACCGCGAGGCGCTGCGGGCGGCGCTCGGCCCCGACCACGTCGCGGCCGCGGTCCGTGGCGGGTACGTCGAGCTGGACGCGGCCGACATCCTCGCCCGGCTCTGCGACGGCGGTGCCCCCTCCCGAGAGCGGTTCGACGGCTCGATCGGCGAGCTGGTCCGCCACCTGCACCGCAGCAGCACCACCGTGCGGATCTATGCCGAGCTCACCGGGCTGCTGCAGCAGCACGACGAGCCGGCCGCCGCGTCCGCGGTCGAGGGCCTGTGGGAGGAGCTCGAGGACGTCACCGGGGTCTCCGTCTGGTGCGGGTACGACGCGGACCACCCGCTCGCCCTGCGGCACGCCGAGGTGTGCACCCGACACGAGCACGTCGCCTGGCACCACGGCACCCTCCGCGGCTCGACGGCCTCCTGAGCCCGGGCGCGGACGCGCTGGTCAGACCGGCTTCTCGTAGTCGGCCAGGTGGGCCTGCGCGACCGCGCCACCACCGGCCGCCTTGGCGCGGTAGAGGGCCCGGTCGGCCGCGGCGAGGGCGCGGCCGGGGCCGCGGACGTCCACGACCGCCAGCCCCACCGAGACACCCGAGCCGGCCCCCTCGAGGGTCCACTGGCGCACCAGCTCCCGCATCCGCTCCACGGCCACGAGCGCCGGGATGCCGGTGAAGAGCACCAGGAACTCGTCCCCGCCGTACCGCCCGACCATGTCGAGGTCCCGCACCCCGGCGCGCAGCAGCTCGCCGAACCGGCGCAGGGCCGCGTCGCCGGCGGCGTGGCCGCGGGTGTCGTTGAGGGACTTGAAGTCGTCGAGGTCGAGCAGGCAGACCACGTCGTCGACCGCGGCCTCCGCGAGCCGCAGGTCGACCTCGCCCCGGCCGGCGAGGCCGGTGAGCGCGTCGGTACGGGCCCGGGTGGCCTGCCGCTGGTAGCGGTCGCAGCGGGCCGCGACCGCCTCGGCGTCGTCGAGCAGCGGCTTCAGGTGGGTCGCGAGCCGCCGCTCGGCCTCCGGCCCGGTGACCGGCTCGGCGAGGCACGCCGGGCCCAGCCCCAGCGAGATCTCGTACGGCAGGGCGCGGAGGCCGGCGCTGCGCTCGGGCACCACCTCGCCGCCGAGCTCGCGCACGGCGGTGTGCAGGGCGGCCGCGGCCTCGGCCCGGGTCTCCGCGCGGAGCAGGGTGCGCACCGCCCGCAGCACGACCGCCGTCGCAGCGGGGTCGTGGGGCTCGGCAGGGTCATGGGTGTCCATCGTGCGACAACTGTGACAGCCCGGCGAAGGCCGCGCCGCCGGATCCTGGTTATGTCGCCGCACCCGCGTGGGTAGAGTCCGACTCGGCGTCCGGTGTCGCTGCGCACCGGGGCAGGGGGAGACACAGACGATGTCCGAGCAAGCGCGATCCGGGTCCGCGCCGGTGCCGGGCCTGCCCCTGCTCGTGCTGCGCCCCGACGGACTGGTGCTGCGGGCCGGCCCGGGGCTCCCCGAGCTGCTCGGACGGCCGCTGCAGGGGGTCCGGCTGCGCGACCTCGCGCACACCCCCGACGATGCGGCCGCCGTCGAGGAGCTGCTGGCCGCGGTCCGTGACGGCGTCCCGGCCGGGGACACGGTGCTGGCGATGGACCCGCACACCGACCCGGAGGCGGACGGCAGGCCGCTGCGGCTGCACCTGGCCTGGGCCGTGACCGACCGGCACGACGGGGCGCCCAGCGAGGTCACGGCGTTCGTGCTGGACCGCACCGGCACCCGCGACGGGGCGGTCGACGGGGCCGTCGACGGGCGCCCCCCGCTGCGCGCCGGGTTCGAGGAGTCCACCGCCCCGCAGGCGGTCTGCGACGCGCAGGGCCGGGTGACCGACGTGAACGCGGCGTTCTGCCTGCTCGTGGACCACCCGGCCGACGAGCTGGTCGGCCGGCCGGTGCACTCGCTCAGTCACCGCTCCGACGCCGGGGCCGCCGACTCGCGGCTCGCCCGCCTGCTGCGGGGCGAGGTCGCCGCGGACCGCTACGAGCGCTCGCTGGCCCGGGCCGACGGCCGGCCGGTGCCGGTGCTCGTGGACGCCACCGTGCTGCGCGACGCCGCGGGCCGACCGGCCGGCGCGGCGGCGTACTTCCAGGACCTGACGCTGCTGCGCGACGTCGAGCGGCGCCGCCAGCAGCAGGAGGAGTTCTTCCTCGCGCTCTCCCGCCGGGCCAGCGACCTGGCGCTGGTCAGCGACGCGGAGGGGCGGATCCTCTACGTCTCCCCCGCGCTGACCCAGATGCTCGGCCACGGCGCCGAGGACGTGCTCTACGCCCGCGGCCTGGACTTCGTCCACCCCGACGACGCGTCCGACGCGGCGGCGATGTTCGCCCGCGTGGTCGCGGAGAGCGGGTCGGCCACCTCCACGCTGCGGGTGCGGGGCGCCGGCGGCGAGTGGCACACGGTGGAGCAGACCGCCACCGACCTGCTGGACACCGCGGTGGGCGGGGTGGTGTTCAACCTGCGCGACGTCTCCGACCGGATCCGCGCCGAGGCCGCACTCAAGGCCTCCGAGGCCCGCTACCGCGCGATCGCCGACCACGCCGACGAGGGGTTGTGGCTGACCGCCCCCGACGGCGACGGCATCTATGTCAACGCCCGGCTCGTGGAGATCCTCGGGCTGCCCGAGTCCGAGATCCTCGGCCGCCCGATGTCGGCGGTGCTGGCGGCGGCCGAGGTGTGGCACGGCCCCGCCGGCCCCACCGACCCCGCCGGCCCCAACGGCGCAGCGCGCCCGGGCGCCGACCGCTCCGAGCTGGTCTGGCCGCACCCCGGCGGCCGGCGGCGGATCCTCAGCGTCGCCCGGGTGGCGCTCGAGGGCGAGCGAGACGCCCCCGGCGGCTGGCTGGCCATGGTCTCCGACGTCACCGACGCCCGCGGCGCCGAGGAGCAGCTGCGGGAGGCGGCCCTCACCGACGACCTCACCGGGCTGCCCAACCGCGCCCGGCTGATGCAGCACCTGCAGGCCGCGCTCGTGGGCGGCGGCGCGGGGACCGCGGTGCTGTTCATCGACCTCGACCGGTTCAAGATCGTCAACGACGCCCGCGGCCACGCCGTCGGCGACGCGCTGCTGCAGGCGGTGGCCGGACGGCTCAAGGCGGCCGCCGGGCCGGCCCACACCGTGGCCCGCTTCGGCGGCGACGAGTTCCTCGTGGTCTGCGAGGACACCGACGAGGCCGGCGCCTGCGCCGTGGCCGAGCGGCTGCTCGCGGTCCTCGACGAGCCGTTCGTCGTCGACGGGGGCGAGGCGGTGCTCTCGGCGTCGGTCGGGGTCGCGGTCACCTCGACGACCACGACCGGCTCGGCGCTGCTGCGGCACGCCGACGCGGCGATGTACGCCGCGAAGCTCGCCGGCCGCAGCCGGGTCCGGGTCTTCGACTCGGCGATGGCCGCGCAGGCCGAGGACCGGTTCGGGCTCGCCAACGACCTGCGCCGGGCGCTGAGCCGCGACCAGCTCGACATGCACTACCAACCGGTGGTCGACCTGCGCACCGGCCGGGTGCTCGGCGCCGAGGGGCTGGCCCGCTGGTCCCACCCCAACCGGGGATCGGTGCCGCCCAGCCGGTTCGTGGCGGTCGCCGAGGACGTCGGCCTGACCGCCCGGCTCGACAGCTGGGCGGTGGCCCGGGCGACCCGCGACCTGCGCACCATGCGGGCGACCGGCGCGCTGTCGCCGGAGGCCTACGTCGCGGTCAACATCTCCGCGAACACCCTGGGCGACCCGGCGCTGGAGCGGTGGGTGGACGCCGGCGTCGCCGCGGCCGGGCTGGAGCCCCGCGACGTGGTGCTCGAGCTCACCGAGAGCGCGATCATGGTCGACCCGGCCAGCGCGCTGGAGCTGCTGCAGCGGCTGCGCGAGCGCGGCTACGGCATCGCGGTCGACGACTTCGGCACCGGCCACAGCTCGCTGGCCTACCTGCGCGACCTGCCGGTGACGATCCTGAAGATCGACCGCACGTTCGTCGCCGAGCTCGGCGAGGACGCCGGGGCCTGCGCGATCGTCGCCTCGATCATCGAGCTCGCCGGCGCGGTCGGGGCCACAGTCGTGGCCGAGGGCGTGGAGACGGCCGTCAACGCCCGGCTTCTCCGGGAGCTCGGCTGCGACGCCGCCCAGGGCTGGCTGTGGAGCCCGGCGGTCGCGCCGCTGGAGGCGCAGGGCACCGGCGCGCTGGCCCGGCGCTACGACATCAGCGCCTGACCGTCCCCGCCGCCGGCCTCGCCGGGGCGCGAGACCGCGACCCGGCTGCCACCGAGCTGCTTGGCGCGGTACATCGCGGCGTCGGCCCGGCGTACCAGCTCCTCGACGTGGTACGGCGGGGCCAGCGCGACCCCGATGCTGACCCCGAGCTGGTGCTCCTCGCCGTCGGAGCTGAACGGGCGGCGCAGCTCGCCGAGCACCTTCGCCGCGACCAGCACCGCGGCCCCCTCGTCGGTGTCCTCGCAGATGATCGCGAACTCGTCGCCACCGAGCCGGCCGACGGTGTCGGTGGCGCGGACGGCGCCGGCGACCCGGCGGGCGACCTCCTGGAGCACCTCGTCGCCCACCTGGTGGCCGTGCCCGTCGTTGACCGGCTTGAAGTGGTCGAGGTCGAGGTAGAGCACGGCCGTGCCGCGGCCGAACGTGCGCAGGTGTCGCGCCGCGGCGGTCTCGAGCCGGTCCAGGAAGAGGTAGCGGTTCGGCAGCCCGGTCAGCGGGTCGTGCAGCGCCTGGCGGCGCAGCGTGCGCTCGACCAGGCGCGCCTCGGTGACGTCGGCGACGGTGACCAGCGACCCGAGCGGCTCCGGGTCGGCGCCCATGAGCGGGTTGCGCGCGACCTCGAGCGTGCGCTCGTGCCCGTCGGGGTGGCGGTAGCGCAGCTCGAACCGGCCGGCCGTGTCCTCCCACGCCGGCAGCCCGAGCAGGTGATCGGCCTCCACGCCGTACATCTCGGCCAGTGGGCGGCCCAGGATCTGGGCGACCCGCGCGTTGGCGAACGTGGTGCGACCGTCGCGGGCGACGGCCAGGATCCCGTCCTGGGCGGTCTCCAGCAGCGCCCGGTGCAGCGCCTCGGAGAGCCGCAGCGCCTCCTCGGTGCGCACCTGCTCGGTGATGTCCCGCAGGTTGGCCACCAGCCCGCGGATGTCGGGGTCCTCCAGGCAGTTGGTGACGGTCTCCTCCACCCACAGCCAGCGCCCGTCGCGGTGACGCGCCCGCAGCACGAACCGCTCGGTGCGCCAGGGCTCGGCCCGGACCCGCTCGAGGGTCTCGGTCACGGTCGCGGAGTCGGCCGGGTGCACCACGCCCTCCCAGGCCGCCACCCGCACCGCCTCGGTGGGCGCGTAGCCGAGCATCGCGGTGACCGCGGGGGTGACCGAGGTGATCCGCAGCTCGGTGTCGATGACCAGCGCGGCCGCCCACGGTCGCCGGCCGAGCGCCTCGTAGAGGCTGGCCCGGACGGCCGCGGCCCGGCGCGCCTCGTCGACCAGCGCGAGGTCGCGCGCCGAGACCGCCACGGCGTACGCCGACCCGTCGGCCTCGCGCAGCGCGGTGGCGTCGAGCAGCAGCGACAGGCTGCGGCCGTCCGCGTCGCAGAACACGCCCTGGTAGGTGATCGAGTCCAGGCTCCCCCAGCCGAGCGCGTCGAGCCGCTCGGCCGCCTGGTGGAGGTCCATCGGGTGTACGAGCGAGAGCAGGTCGCGGTCGGTGAAGTGCTCCTCGGGGTGACCGAACAGCTCGCACCAGGCGGGGTTCACCGAGGTGAGGTGGCCGCGCAGGTCGAGGATCGCCTGGGGGGTGGCCACCTGCTCGAAGTGGGCCCGGGAGACCTCGAGCGCCTGGGTGAGCTCGCGCTGCTCGAGCAGGTGGGCGGTGACGTCGCGCAGGATGACGGTGACCCCGGTGATCGCGCCGGCCGCGTCGTGCACCGGGCCGAGCGTGACCGAGGCCTTGAAGGTGCTGCCGTCGCGGCGCACGACGGTGTCGAGGAACGGGTCGACCCGCTCGCCGGCGAGCAGCCGGTCCAGGTACGCCGCGTGGACGTCACCGCCCTGCCGCGGCGTGAGCACGGCCAGCTCGCTGCCCGCGAGGTCCTCCGGTCGCCAGCCGAGCAGCCCCAGCGTGGCCGGGCTGGCCCAGAGGATCGTGCCGCGCGCGTCGACGGAGACGATGCAGTCGTGCGAGGTCGCGGCGATGCTGGCCAACAGCTGGCCCTGGTCGATCTGCTGCACGTCACCCCCCATGGCCGCCCGCGCGGGATCCTCCGCTGGGCGACATGATGTGGGCGGCTGACCGAGCGCCGCTTTCGTCGTTGTCACGCTGGGGCCCCCCGACCCATCCCCCACCCGCCGCGGTCCGGCAGCGGCGGGCCCCGTGCCCCGCCGCCACTGGTCCGGACCGTGGTATCGAGTTGATCGGCAGCCCCGGTCGCCGACTTGACACCCCGGCGCCGCCTATTTCCGTCTATTTCCCGTGGCGGCGCCCACCGCGGACTGCGACCGGGTCCCGCGCGAGGCCTCCCTACACCACCGGGAGGCGCGCGGAGCCCCGACACGCGGACCAGTTCTCCCATTTCCGGTACAGATGTGGTCGTTGGTGCTTACGGTGTCCCTCGTGCTCGGGGTCCATGGTGGGGGGAGATCGAATGCACGCGCACGATGCGCTGCTCGCGACTTCCACGGGTTCCGGCCTCGTGCGGACCGTGGTGGAGACGAGCCTGCCGGCCGCGAGCCTGGCGCTCGACGGGCATCTGGTCGACGCCAACGACGCGTTGTGTCGGCTGGTGGGTCGCCGGCGTGACGAGCTCGTCGGCTGCGACCTGCGCGCGCTGAGCGCCTACCCGACCGACGCCCAGCGCGGCCGGCGCGCGCTCGCCGCCGCGCGGGCGGGCACGCCGTGCGGCGGCTTCACCCAGCGCTGGTCCGTCGGGGACGGCCGTCCCACGCTGCGGATGCGACTGGTCTGGACCCTGGTCCGCGACGCCCGCGGGGCGCCCGAGTCGCTGCTGGTGCTCTGCCTCGACGAGGCCCGGGAGACCGCGGGCGCGCGGTTCTGGGAGGCGCTGCTGGCCGAGTCGGCCGACCCGGCCTGGACCGCCGACGAGCACGGGGTGCTGCTGACCGCGACCCCGGCGACGGTCCGCCACGTCGGGCGGCCGCTCGACGCGCTGCTCGGCAGCTCGGTGCTCGAGCTCGCCCACCCCGAGGACCGAGCCGCGCTGCGGGACGCCTGGGCGCGGCTGCTGCGCGGCAGTGGCCAGGAGGTGCTGGAGTTCCGCCTCGCCGACGCCCGGCGGGGCTGGTCACTGGTGCGTCAGGTGCTGACCGACCACCGCGGGGACCCCGAGGTCGCCGCGAGCGTCGGCAACGCCCACGACGTGCAGGAGCTGCGCGAGGCCGAACGCGCGCAGGGGCTGGCCGCCTCGCGGATCCGCACGCTCTTCGACCGGTCGCCGGTCCCCCAGCTGCTGTGGGACCGCAGCGGCCGGCTGACCGCGGTCAACGCGGCGCTGTGCACGCTGGTCGACCGGACCGAGACCGAGCTGGTCGGGCGGCCCGCCCGCGAGCTGCTGCACCGCTCCGACCCGGGCGGCGCCGACGCCCTCGACGGGCTGCTCCCGGGCAGCGGCGGCCTGGTCTGCGAGCGGGTGCTCGAGCGACGCGACGGCCGCGGCGTACCGGCCGTGGTCAGCGGCACCGTGCTGCACGACCGCACCGGCCGCGCCACCGGGGTGGTCGCCTCGGTCCAGGACCTCCCCGCGCTGCGCGAGGTCGAGGCCCGACGGGACCGGCAGGAGAGCTTCTTCCTGGCGCTGGCCCAGCGCGCCGGGGACCTGGCCGTGGTCACCGACCCCGCGGGGCTGGTCGTCTACGTCTCCCCCGCGGCGGCGGCGCTGGCCGGTCGCGCGGCCGAGGACGTCCCGGGGACCCTCGGGGGCGGGCTGCTCCACCCCGACGCCCGGCGTCCGGTGGCCGTGGCCCTGGCCCGGGTGCTGCGCCGCGGCGGCTCCGCGGGGGTGCCGCTGCGGATCCGCGACGCGCACGGCGCGTGGCACTGGCTGGAGGCGACCGCCACCAACCTGCTCGACACCGCGGTCGGCGGCGTGCTGTGGAACCTGCGCGACGTCGACGACCGGGTGCGGGCCGAGGCGGCGCTGCGGGCCTCGGAGTCTCGCTACCGGGCGATCGCCGACAACGCCGAGGAGGGCCTGTGCGTCTTCACGCCCGACGGCCGCTCGGTCTACGTCAACGCCCGGCTCCGCGAGATGCTCGGCCTGGACGGCGTGCGGCTCGGCGACCGGTGCCTGGTGGAGCTGCTGGACGCCGACGGGCGCCTCGCCGCCGGCGCGACGCCGACGCCCGAACGGCGCCCGCAGCGCTACGAGGTCGAGTACTTCCACCCCGACGGCCGGCGGCGCACGCTGCGGGTCTCCGCGGCGCCGCTGGACGACGCCGGCGGCGCGAGCGAGGGGTCGCTGGCGATGGTCTCCGACGTGACCGACGCCCGGCGCCTCGAGGACGAGCTGCGACGGGCCGCCCTGCACGACAGCCTCACCGGGCTGCCGAACCGGGCGCTGCTCTTCGACCGGCTCGAGCGCGCACTGGTCCGCGAGACCGGCGCGACCGCGGTGCTGCTCGTCGACCTCGACCGGTTCAAGATCGTCAACGACGTCTGGGGGCACGTGGCCGGCGACGAGCTGCTGGTGCACGTCGCGACCCGGCTGCAGGCCGTGGTCCGGCCCACCGACACCGTGGCCCGGTTCGCCGACGACGAGTTCCTCGTGGTGTGCGAGTCCGTCGACCAGGAGGAGGCCTGCGAGCTGGCGCGGGCGGTGCAGCACACGCTCGCCTCGCCGTACCGCGTCTCCGAGGGCGAGGTGACGCTGACCGCCTCCGTCGGGGTCGCCACCTCGCCCGCCGCCACGGTCGAGGAGCTGCTCAACCACGCCGACATCGCGCTGCACGCGGCGAAGAGCGCCGGCGGCCACGCGGTGCGCGCCTTCGACGCGGTGCTGGCCGCCGACGCCGCGGAGCGGCAACGGCTGGGCGGCGACCTGCGCCGGGCGCTGGAGGACGACGAGCTCACGCTGCACCACCAGCCCGTCGTCGACCTGGCCACCGGCCGGGTGATCGGCACCGAGGCGCTGGCCCGGTGGACCCACCCGGTGCACGGCGTGGTCACCCCCGACCGGTTCGTCCCGGTCGCCGAGCAGGTCGGCCTCGCGCCGCAGCTGGACCGCTGGGCGCTGCGACGCGCGCTCGCCGACGCCCGCGAGCTGCGCGCGTCCGGCGCGATGGGTCCGGACAGCTACGTCGCGGTCAACTTCTCCGCCCGGACGCTCGGCGACCCGGAGCTCGACCGGTGGATCGCCACGACCGTGGCCGAGGCCGGCTTCGAGCCGGCCCACGTGCTGGTCGAGGTCACCGAGAGCGCGATCATGGCCGACACCACCACCGCCGTCGGCGTGCTGACCCGGCTGCGCGAGCGGGGCTTCCCGATCGCGGTCGACGACTTCGGCACCGGCCACAGCTCGCTGGCCTACCTGCGCAGCCTGCCGCTGAGCGTGCTGAAGATCGACCGCAGCTTCGTCGCCGAGATCGCCACCGACCCCAGCGCGCTGGCGATCGCCGCCTCGATCGTCGACCTGGCCCGGGCGGTCGGGCTGACGGTCGTGGCCGAGGGCGTGGAGACCGAGCAGCACGCCGAGCTGCTCCAGGGGCTCGGCTGCGAGGCTGCCCAGGGCTGGCTGTGGAGCAAGGCCGTCCCGTGCGCGGAGGCCGTCGCCACCGGCGCGCTGACCCGCCGCTACGAGCTGCCGGGCACGGCCGCGACCCGCTGACCTCTGGCAGCAGCCGTCGTCGGGCCCGCGCCGGGTCTCCCCGGTCTCGGCTGCCGCCACACCCGCCCCGCCAGCCACACTTGAGGGCCCGTTCCCTCGCTTGATGGGCGTTGCAACGGCCCCCAACCGAGGGAATACCCGGCTGACCGGGGATCCCTGCACCCGCGAGCACAGCCGTCGGGCCGGGTCCGCGACCCGCTGACCGGGGTCAGCAGCCGGGTCGGGCCAGCGCCGGGTCTGCCCGGTCTCGGCTGCCGCCACACCCGCCCCGCCAGCCCCACTTGAGGGCCCGTTCCCTCGCTTGATGGGCGTTGCAACGGCCCCCAACCGAGGGGATCCCCGGCTGGCCGGGGATCCCTGCACCCGCGAGACCGGTCGCCAGGGCGGGCCGCGGAGACCGGGCTGCGGAAGCCGGTCCGCGGCCTCGGTCAGCGCTGGTCGTCGGGTCCGGCGGGCCCGGTCCGGTCGCCGTCGCGGTGCTTGGCGCGGTACATCGCGAGGTCGGCGAGGTGCACCAGCTCGTCGAGCGGATGCGGCGGCGAGAGCGCGACGCCGATGCTGGCGCCGACCTCGACCGGGCCGCCGGCCACGTCGTACGGACGACGCAGCGCGGTGCGCACCCGCTCCACGACCGACTCGGCGCCGGGCCCGTCGATGTCCTCGCAGACCACCACGAACTCGTCGCCGCCGAGCCGGCAGACGGTGTCGGTGGCCCGGACCACCGCGCCGAGCCGGCTGGCCACCTGGCGCAGCAGCTGGTCGCCGGCGGCGTGCCCGCGGGTGTCGTTGACCGCCTTGAACCGGTCGAGGTCGAGGAAGATCACCGCGGTCCCGTGGCCGCCCGCGCGCTGCTGGCGGGCCGCGGCCATCTCCAGCCGGTCGCGCAGCAGGTAGCGGTTCGGCAGGCCGGTGAGCTGGTCGTAGAGCGCGCGGTGGCGCAGCGCCCGCTCGGAGCGGCGCCGCTCGGTGACGTCGGCGACCGTGACCAGCCAGCCGGCACCGTCGGGCTCGTCGTCGCCGAGGGCGTCGCGGGTGACCTCGAAGATCCGGTGCGTGCCGTCCGGGTGCGCGTAGCCGATCTCGCGGGGTGACACCTCGCCGTGCGCGCGCGGCACGGGCACCGGGCCGCCCGCGGGCGGCTGGTCCAGCAGCCCGTCGAGGTCGACGCCGTAGAGCTGCTCGGCGGGGATGCCCAGCAGCCGGGAGGCCGCCGCGTTGGCGTACCTCGCGACGCCGTCCTCCCCGGCCACCACGATGCCCTCCTCGGCGGCCTCCACCCGCGCCCGGTGCAGGGCCCGCGAGAGGCGCAGCGCCTCGCGGCTGCGCACCCGGTCGGTGACGTCGCGCAACGCGACCACCAGCCCGAGCACGTCGGGGTCGTCGAGGAGGTTGGTGACCGTGCCCTCCACCCATCGCCAGCGGCGGGCCTTGTCGTGGATGCGGGCGAGGAACCGCTCGTCGCGGTCCGGGTCCGCCAGCGCCCGGTCCACCGCCGCGGTCACGACCGGCTGGTCGGCGACGTGCACGAGCTGCAGCACGCCGCGGGCCAGCAGCTCCTCCGGCTCGTAGCCCAGCAGCTGCGAGGCGGCGCGCGCGGCGTAGGCGATCGACAGGTCGGCGTCGGTGACCACCACGGCCTGCTCGCCGGCCCGCTCGCCGGCCCGCTCGCCGGTGCCGCGCCCCAGCTCGGCGGAGACGTCACGCACGACCGCGGTCACGCCGGTGAGCTCACCGGCGGGGCCCCGCTCGGCGCCCAGGCTGATCGACGCGGTGAACGCCCGCCCGTCGCGGGCCAGCCCCTCCTCGACGAGCATCGCGACCTCGCCGTCGGCCAGCAGCGCGTCGAGGTGCCGCTCGCCGAGCTCCGCGGCCAGCTGCGGGACCAGCCCGCGGACGTGGCTGCCCGGCAGGTCCTCCGGCGCCCAGCCGAGCACCTCGCGGGCCCCGCTGCCCGCGGCGAGGATCGTGCCGTCGAGACCCAGCGAGAGCGTGCACGCGGTCCACGGCCCGCAGACCACGGGGGCCGGGGCGGCCGCGGTCACGCCGGTCGCGGTGGTCGTAGCGGCCGGCGCGGCGCTCACGCCGGTCGCGGCGACCGGCGCGGCGGTCACGGCCGTCGGTGTGAGGGTACGCCGCAGCCGGCGGGTCTCCAGGTCGTCCATCCCGAGATCTCCCGCGTCAGGCCAGGCCGACGAGGCCGAGATAGCCGTGCCACAGCGGCGCGCCGGCGAACATGCCCACGGCCGCGCCGCTGAGCAGGAACGGGCCGTGCGGCACCCGCATGCCGACCCGGCTGCGGCCGCTGGCGATCAGCAGCACGCCGACCACCGCGCCGATGCCGAAACCCAGTGCCAGCCCGACCACGCTCGGGCCCCAACCGAGCCAGCCCAGCGCGAGGCCCAGCACCGGGGCGAGGGCCACGTCGCCCAGGCCCATGCCCCGGCCCAGGGTCAGCAGCCAGATCCCGCCGTACACGACGAGCCAGAGCCCGGTGGAGAGCAGGGCCGTGGGCAGCAGGCCCGGGCCGTGCAGCACGACGTCGACCACCAGCGCGATGACCGTGCCGGCGGCCGCGGCACCGGTGACGGCGAACGGCAGCCGGCGGTGCTCGAGGTCGATGAGGAACAGCGCCACGCCGGCGGCGACCACGACCAGGGCCGCCCCGGTGAAGGGCGACGCGCCGAACCGCCAGCCGGTGAGCGCGAACAGCAGGCCGGTGGCTAGCTCCACCGTCGGGTAGCGGATCGAGATCGGCGCCGCACAGTCACGGCAGCGGCCGCGCAGCACCAGCCACGAGACGACCGGCACGTTGTCGCGCGGCCGGACCGGGTGGGCGCAGGCCGGGCAGGCCGAGCCCGGGGAGACCAGCGACAGGCCGGCCGGCACCCGGTGCACGACCACGTTGAGGAACGAGCCGATGAGCAGCCCCAGCACGCCGAGGAACGACGAGACGACGGCCGCCGGCAGCGCGTCGGTCGCGGTGGACCAGGTGTCCATCACGGGCCGTCCGCGGACTCGAAGGAGCGCCAGAGCGTCTCCATCTCCGCCGAGCCGACCAGCGAGATCAGCTCGCGGCGCAGCGTCGCGAACACGTCGCCGCGGTCGTTGCCCGCGGTGAACGCGTCGGGGTCGAGGTCGCCGGCGAGGTCCCAGCGCAGGTCGACGGTGGCGAGGTCGTGGTCCCCGGCGTGCAGCGCGGCCGCGATCAGGTAGGCCTCGAACGTCGCGACGTCGGCCTGGTGGGCCATCCGGCCGGCCGCGGTCTCCTCGCCCTCGACGAGCATCACCTCGCCGACGTGCAGGCAGTCCGCGGCGGCCTCGCGCAGCTCGGCGACCAGGTCCTCGGGGCAGCGCCCGTCCAGCCGGGCCAGGGCCGGATGCTCCTTGCGCGGCGGTCGCGGCGCCGTGGTCTGCGGGTCGAGCGCGTCCAGCCCGTCGAGCGCGGGCAGCTGCGCGAGGAGCACCTCGTGCACGGACTCGTCGAACGTCGAGACCATCGCCCAGCGGGCCGCCTCGGCGACCGCGCGGGGCGTCAGCTCACCGGTGGTGCCGTCGGCCAGGGTCTCCAGCGCGGACGCGACCGCCTCGCCCACGGCCGCGAGCTGGGCGACGGGGTCGGCGGCCTCGGCGAGGCCGTTCTCCCACAGCAGCTCCTCGAGCACGTAGACGTCGGCGGCCCACGCCGCGATCTGCGCGCGGCGGACGTCGCCCTCGGCGGCGTAGCGGTCGGCCAGACGCACCAACCGCTCCGGGACGCTGTGGCGCTCCGGGACGTCGGGGGTGTCGGGGTCGGTGACCATGGTCATGGGTCCATCTCCTCGAGATCAGGTGGACGAGCGGCGGCGACCCCGGCGACGGGAGTCCAGGGCGATGACGGCGGGCGGGGGGACGGGCAGCACGAGCTCGGGCTCGTCAAGCGGCGGCGGGATCACCAGGTCGTCGAGGCCGCCGGGCAGGCCGCCGGACAGCTCCGCGGCTGCGGACGACTGGTCGAAGCCCACCGCGCCGTGGGCCTGCTCGACCGGCGGGTCCTCGGTCAGCAGGGCGTGCGTGAGCGGGGCCTCGTCGAGCGACACGGTCTCGTCGACCACCGGCTCGGCGGCCCAGGTCGTGGGCGCCGCCGAGGGCGGGGTCCGGTGGTACTCCTCGCCAGCGATGTCGAGGTTGCTGAACACGTCGACGACGGTGTCCGGCTCGTACGCGGCGGGGGCCTCGGGCACCTGCCCCTCGGTCGCGGCTCCGGACTCCGGGGCTCCGGACGCCGGGCCCTCGAGCTCCGGCACCTCGCGGCGGTGGCTCGGCGCGCGCCTGGTCGGCGGCTGCGTGGTCACCGGCAGGACCGGGCGGCGCATGGTGTTCGGCACGCCGAGTCGCTCCACCGCGGCGGCGACCCGGGCCAGCGTGCGCTGCGGGTGCTCCTCGTGCGGCACGTGGGCAGCCAGGCCCTGCACGACCATCGAGACCTGGCGCAGGTACGCCGCCGACTGCTCGGCGGCCGCCTGCTCGACCCGGGCCAACGCGGCGGTCGGCGGCTCGCTGGCCTGCTCCTGGACCACCTGCTCCAGCGCGCGCAGCTGCTCGCGCAGCGTGCGCAGCTCGGCCTGCTCGCGGGTCTCGCCCTCGCGCACCTCGGCGTCGGCCGGCTCGTCGGCAGTCGCCTCGACCGCCTCGGGACTCGCCTCGTCGGCGGGCTGGTCGTCGGCCTCCTGCGCCACCACGAGCGGCGGCAGGTCGCCGAAGTCGGGCTCCGGCACGGCCTTGCGGCGTCGGAACAGCCCGCGTCGGCGCTGCGCCGGGGCGGCCGCCTCGGACGGCACCTCGGCCGGCGGCTCGGCGATCGAGTCCTCCTCGAGGCGCTCGTCCAGGTCGTCCTGGGCGTCGGCCGTCGCGACGGGCTCCTCGGCGACGGGCTCGTCCGCCGCGGCCGGCACGGCGGCGAGCACCGCGGTGGCCGACTCGTCGGACGTCGCGGCCCGCGCGGGCTCGTGCTGCTCGGGCTCATCGTGCTGGTCCTGCTGCGCGTCCTGCTGCTCGTCGCGCGGGTCGGCCGGCACGGCGGACTCGCCGTACCCCTCCCCCTGGGCCGCCTCGGCCCGCAGCCGGCGCTGGCGTCGGCTCAGGCCGAGCAGCAGCACGAGCATGGCGAGCAAGGCGAGGACCAGCCCTGCCTGCGTCGTCGTAGTCATCGGTTTCCCCCCGGTCATGGCACTGGTGCTAGTTGGTCGTCGCGTTCATGTTGATCGTCTTGCCGGGGTCCGGGACCGGCGGCATGACGAACATCTGGCCCGCGATGGTGGTCGTGAACGCCCCGTCGGTCCCACCGCCCGAGAGGCTCACGGAGTTGATCAGATAGGCCCGTGGCATGTGCTCGAGGTTCTCGAGCAGCTGCTGGGTCTGGTCGTAGGTGCCGGTGACCGAGACCGACACGGTCTGGCTGGCCAGCAGGTGCGAGCCGCCCGCGGGCGGCACCGCCGGCACGCCGTTCTCGGTCCCGCCGATCACCGGCGGGCTCGGCGCGAGCGTGGTGACGCCCTTGGGGCCGATGCCCGCGGCGACCGCGGCGTCGGTGACCTGCTGGAAGAGCCCCGGCTGGTCGGCCGTGGGCGGGAACTTCAGGGCCAGCTTGCGCGCCGTACGACGGGTCGCGGCGACCTGGCTGCGCTGCTGCTGGAGCTGGGTGAGCTGCTGGGCCAGCACGGTGTTCTGCTGGCGGGCCGAATCCACCTCGGCGCGGGCGTCGGCGAGCTTGCCGGTCTCCGGGCCGACGGCCAGCATCCAGCTCGCGGCGGCGACCACGAGCAGCGAGAGGCCGCCGACGACCTTGGTCGCGTTGGGCGTGCTGAGGTCCATCAGGACTCACCTCCCGCGTCCGCGGCGGCCGTGGTGTTCGTCGAGTCGCTCGTGCCGGCGCTGCTGTCGGCACCGTCGGTGCTGCCCGTGCCGTCGGTGCCGTCGGTGCCGTCGGCCGGCTTCGCCGCGGCGGGTGCGTAGCGGTTGCTGTAGACCTTCTCCGAGAGGCCGACCGAGCCGCTGAACGAGACCGAGGTCTGGTCGCCGGTGGTGGTCGTGGAGATGAACGGCTCCACGAACAGGTCCATGCCGCCGAGCGTGGTGACCAGGTCACCGACCTCGGCACGGCTCACTGCGGTGCCGGACAGGGTCACGCAGCCGACCAGCGTCTCGGTCTTGAACGGGTCCGGGCCGGGGCACACCGAGCCGCCGGTGGCACCGGCGGCGGGGTCGGCGGCCAGCGTGACCGCGATCGACTGCAGGTCGGTGCCCGACGGGCTGGCCTGCCGGATGCCCTCGAGGACCTTGGAGAAGTAGATCTCGTGGGCCATCGTCGTGGAGATCGTCTGCTGCTGGGCGGCCACGCCGGTGACGAACGTGCGGATGGTGGTCAGGGTCCTGGTCTCGGCGCTGAGCCGGCTGGTCTGCGCCTGCTCGACAGCGACCAGCTTCTGCTGGTCCGCGACCCGGGTGTGCTGGACGAACCAGCCGGCGCCGGCGACGAGCACCAGCGCGACCGCGCCCGCGGCGAACCGCTTGCGCAGGCGGCGCACCGCCAGCCGGTCGAACTGTGACTGGGAGAGCAGGTTGACCGTGGGGAGTCCGGGCCGCGGGTGGGCCTTCTCGCGGGTCAGCTTCATCGCGACACCCCCGCGCACAGCCCGGCGGCCACGGCCAGCGCGGACCGGTCCTCCGGGGACAGCCGGGCGCTGCGCGCCGCCTTCACCCGGACCATCGGGTCGTGCCACTCCACCGGAAGGCCGACCCGCTCCTCGATTAGCTCGCTCAGGCCGCCCAGCCGGGCGCCGGAGCCGGTCAGTACCACCCGGGAGACCTCGACCGGGGGCTCGTCGGGGCTCAGGGGCTCGCCGGCCGACTCCCTGGCCGACTCCCGGGCCGACTCGCGGGCGGAGTCGCGGTAGAAGTCCAGCGTGGTGCTGATCTCGGCGACCAGGTCCGCGGCCGCCTCGCCGACCACCTGCTGGGCGGGGTGGTCGAGCCCGTCGTCGCGCACCGGCATCGCCGCGCGCTGCGACTCGTCGAGGTGGGCGTGGCCGGGCAGCCCGACGAAGACCTTGGTCCGCTCCGCGTCCTCCCAGGTCCACTGGTAGCGGTGCATGACCGCCTGGGTGATCGAGTCGCCGCCGACGCCGGGGATGATCCGCACGTAGCGCGGCGCGCCACCGGCGTGCACGACGACCGTGACCACGTCGGCGCCGATGTCGACGATCGCCTCGGCCTCGCCCTCGGGGTCCAGGCCGCCGCTGGTCCGGGCCCGGACCAGCGCGAACGGCAGCAGGTCCACGCTCTGGGTGCGCAGGCCCGCGGCGCCGGCGGCGTCGACGAACGGGTCGACGACCTCGCGGGCGGCCGCGACGAGCAGGATTCGGTTCATCCGGCGCGGGCTCCCCTCGCCTTCGTCCTCCTCGACCTCGTCGAGCAGGTGGTAGTCCAGGTTCGCGTCGTCCACCGGCATCGGCAGCGCGTCTTGAACCTGGAACCGCAGCGCCTGGCGGAAGTCCTTGGCCGGCATCCAGTCCAGCGCCATCTGGCGGACCATCACGCCGGAGTTGGCGACCGCGAGGCTGATGTCCTTGGTGCCGAACTTGCCGGCCGACCACAGCTCCTTGAGCGCGGCGCTCAGCGCCTCTCCGTCGACCACGGTGCCGGCGCGCACGACGCCCGGCGCCAGCGGCACCGACGCGAAGCGGCGCAGCGTGGAGCGACGCCGGCCGGGGACGAACTCGGCTGCCCGGACCCCGGTGCTGCCGATGTCCAGTCCGACCAGGGTGCGTGCCATCAAGACCTCGCAGGCGGTAGTGGGCGATCAGTTCGGTACGACGGATTCATCGGCGTGGCGGGGCGGCTACTTGACGGCCCCGGGTGTATTTCCCGAGCCGCTGACCAGTGGGGCGCCATTCGTCGGAAGTTGCTCACGCAACCGGTGGGAACCGTGGTACACAGAGCACCGTCGAGTCATCTGTCGCGGGCACCTCGACCGCCACCCCCGGAAGGCACCACCCTTGACTCTCCAGATCTCCCCCTACCTGCAGGCCGTCGTGGCCAACCACGGCTCCGACCTGCACATCAAGGTCGGCAGCCCCCCGAAGATCCGCATCTCCGGCACCCTGGTGCCGCTGCAGGTGCCGCCGATGACCGCGGCCGCGACCAACGTGCTGATCCGCGAGACCATGTCCGACGAGGTGGCCGCCCAGTTCGACGCCACCAACGAGGCCGACTACGCGCTCTCGGTCGCCGGGATCGGTCGCTTCCGGGTCAACGCCTTCCGGGCCCGCGGTACGGCGGGCTGCGTGCTCCGCCTGGTCAGCGCGAACCCGATGTCGCTGAACGACCTGGGGCTGCCCGACGTGATCCGCCAGCTCTCGCTCGAGCCGCGCGGACTGGTGCTGGTCACCGGGCCCACCGGCTCGGGCAAGACCACCACGCTCTCGGCGATGGTCGATGCGATCAACGAAAGCCGGGCGGTGCACATCCTCACCGTCGAGGACCCGATCGAGGTCGTGCACAAGGACAAGATGGCCAGCGTCAACCAGCGCGAGCTCGGCACCGACACCGCCGACTGGGCGGTGGCGCTGCGCGCCGCGATGCGCCAGGACCCCGACGTGATCCTGATCGGCGAGATGCGGGACTCCAACACCGTCAAGGCCGGCCTGTCCGCCGCCGAGACCGGCCACTTCGTGATGTCGACGCTGCACACCACCGACGCGCGCGAGACCGTCAACCGGATCATCGACTTCTTCCCGCCGCACGAGCAGAAGCAGGTGCGGCTCGGGCTGGCCACCTCGCTGCGCGGCATCGTCTGCCAGCGGCTGGTGCCGACCGCGGACGGCAACGGGCGCACGGTGATCATGGAGATCGCCACCAACACCCCGCGGCTGGCCGAGGCGATCGCCGACCCGGACAAGACCGACTCGATCAACGACATCGTCGCCTCGGGCGGCTACTCGGGGATGCAGACCTTCGACCAGCACCTGGTCCGACTGGTGCTCGACGGCACCATCTCGATCCAGGACGCGAAGCTGGCCAGCTCCAACACCCACGACTTCTCGGTGATGCTCAAGCGCGCGGGGGTCGACCCCGCGCTGGTCGACGAGAGCGTGTGAGGCCGTGAACGCCAAGCCCGCCTCCGACACCCGCCGCCGCTCGGTCACCTCGACGGTGCCGTCGCCCGACCTCGCCGGGCTGGAGCTCCAGCAGCTGCGCGACTACCGCCACGGCCTGGAGGCCGAGGAGGAGAAGGTCTCCTACTGGCGGCGCCTGGTGCACGCCCGGCTCGACGTGCTCGAGGCCGAGTCCCACACCAGCACGCCGCTCGCCGTCGAGGACCTGGTCCGGGTGCTCGGGGACACCGGGTCGGGGCAGAGCCGGCGCGCGCTGGTGCGGTTCCGGGCGGCCGACCCGCTGCCGGACCTGCCGGTGCTCAGCGAGATGTGGGTGACCGAGGTCGACCCGCACGACCCGGGCCAGGTCGCGGACGCCCTGGAGCGGCTGCGGGTCGCCGAGCAGCAGCTCACGACGTACCGCCGTGCCCTGCACGAGCACATCGACGAAGCCACTCGGGAGCTCATCCTGCGCTACCGCGAGGACCCTCGCGCGGCGCTCGCCATCATCCCGAAGGAGTGACCGTGGTCCCTCAAGCCTCTCGCGAGACCGTCCAGACGCTGCTGCACGCCGGGCTGGTGACCACCGCCCAGGTCGAGGAGGCCGAGCAGGTCGCCGACCAGCGCTCCCTGAGCGTGCTGGAGGTGCTGCTGCAGAACGGCACCGTGGACAAGACCGACGTGGTCCGCACCGCCGCCGCCTCCGCGGGGCTGGAGTGGGTCGACCTCGCCGAGTACGCCGTGGACATGGGCGCTGCCTCGCTGCTGCCCGGCGACTTCGCCCGCCGCTCCAGCGTGCTGCCGCTGCGGATGGAGAACGGCGAGCTGGTGGTCGCGGTGAGCATCCGCCAGGCCGGCAACATCGAGCTCAAGGACGACCTGAGCCGGATGACCCAGCGCCGGGTGCGCTTCGCGATCGCCGGCCGCCAGGAGATCAACGCGAAGCTCAACCAGGTCTACCGGGCCGAGGGCGAGCTGCACGACCTTACCTCCAACCTGACCGCGGACGAGGAGGCCGAGGACCTCACGAACTTCACCGAGGTCTCCGACGAGGCGCCGGTGGTCCGGTTCGTCAACCTGCTGATCAGCCAGGCGATCTCCGACCGCGCCTCCGACATCCACATCGAGCCCACCGAGCGCGAGCTGCGGGTGCGCTACCGCATCGACGGCGTGCTCAAGGACGCCCACCACTCCCCCAAGAACATCCAGAACGGCGTGACCTCGCGGCTGAAGATCATGGCGGACATGAACATCGCCGAGCGGCGGGTGCCCCAGGACGGCCGGATGTCGGTCAACCACCAGGGCCGGCGCATCGACCTGCGGGTCGCGACGCTGCCCACGGTGTGGGGCGAGAAGGTCGTCGCGCGGATCCTCGACAACACCAACACCCAGCTCGACCTGCAGGACCTCGGCTTCAGCGAGGACAACTTCAACCGCTACTCCGAGTCCTACTCCAAGCCCTACGGGATGATCCTGGCCACCGGGCCGACCGGGTCGGGCAAGTCGACCACGCTCTACGCCACGCTGAACCAGCTGAACCGGCCCGAGGTGAACGTGATCACCGTCGAGGACCCGGTGGAGTACCGCCTGGCCGGCATCAACCAGGTGCAGACCAACGCCAAGGCCGGCCTCACCTTCGCCTCCGCGCTGCGCTCGATCCTGCGCTCGGACCCCGACATCGTGCTGATCGGCGAGATCCGCGACCACGAGACCGCGCAGATCGCGGTCGAGGCCGCGCTCACCGGCCACATGGTGCTCTCCACGCTGCACACCAACGACGCGCCGTCGGCGGTCACCCGCCTGGTGGAGATGGGCATCGAGCCGTTCCTGGTCGGCTCCGCGCTGGACGCGGTGCTGGCCCAGCGGCTGTGCCGCTCGCTGTGCGAGCGCTGCAAGGAGCCCTACACGCCCGAGCCGGAGGAGCTCACGCGGGTGGGCTTCCTGTGGCAGCCCGACGAGCCGCTGCCGACGCTGCACCGCGCGGTCGGCTGCTCGGCCTGCTCCCGGACCGGCTACCGCGGCCGGCTCGCGCTGCACGAGGTGATGAGCGTGACCGAGGAGATCTCCCGGCTGACCGTCGCCCGCGCGTCGACCGACGAGATCACCCGGGCCGCGGAGGCCCAGGGCATGACCGCGCTGAAGCTCGACGGCTGGCGCAAGGTGCTGCTCGGGCGGACCTCGATCGAGGAGGTCCTGCGGGTCGTCGCCTGAGGCGAGCCGGCGCTGGTTGACCGCGCGCACGGCTCAAGGCGGGCCCACGGGTGGCCGATGAACAGGGTGGACGAGTCCCGACCGCCCCGCTCGGAGGAGCCAACCCGTGAACGAAGTACTCAAGCAGGGCTTCGGCCTGTCGTTCGCCAACAACCCGCCGGCCACCAAGGAGGCGGAGCGACCGGCCCCGGCCCCGGCCCCGGCCGCGCCGGCTGCGGCCCCTCCGGTTGCGGCCCCTCCGGCTGCGCCCGCGCAGGCGGCGACCCAGCAGGCGGCTCCGCCGGCGTCGATCCCGGTGCCGACGCAGCACGCGGCCACGCCGTACGTCGCGCCGCAGGTGACCGCGCAGCCGATCGCTCAGCCGGTGGCGGAGCCGGACGCGTCGCTGCCGCCGACCCGCGGCGGGCTGGTGCTCGACGACCTGCTGATCCGGGTGCTGCACATGAAGGGCTCCGACCTGCACCTGACCGCCGACGCGCCGCCGACGGTGCGCGTGCGCGGCGAGATGGAGCCGATCCCGGGCTACCCGGTGCTCACCGGCGAGCAGCTGCGCCGCACGATCTACGGCGTGATGACCGAGCGGCAGCGCAAGGTCTTCGAGGAGGAGCTCGAGCTCGACTTCGCCTACGCGGTGCCGGGGCACGCGCGGTTCCGTGTCAACGTCTTCCAGCAGCGTGAGGCGGTCGGCGCGGTGATGCGGGTGATCCCGTGGGAGATCATCTCGCTGGAGGACCTCGGCATGCCCGAGGTGGTCGGTGGCTTCGCCGGCCTCCCCCGCGGCCTGGTACTGGTGACCGGCCCGACCGGCTCGGGCAAGTCGACGACGCTGGCGGCGGTGCTGGACAAGATCAACCGCACCCGGCGCGGGCACATCATGACCGTCGAGGACCCGATCGAGTTCCTGCACGAGCACCGCGGCTGCCTGGTCAACCAGCGCGAGGTCGGCGGTGACACCCACGGCTTCCGGGCGGCGCTGAAGCACGCGCTGCGCCAGGACCCCGACGTGATCCTGGTCGGCGAGCTCCGCGACCTCGAGACGATCTCGGTGGCGCTGACCGCCGCCGAGACCGGCCACCTGGTGCTCGCGACCCTGCACACCCAGTCGGCGCAGGACACGATCAGCCGGATCGTCGACGTCTTCCCGGCCGACCAGCAGCAGCAGGTGCGCACCCAGCTCGCGGCGACCCTGCAGGGCGTGGTCTGCCAGACCCTGGTCAAGACCGCCGACGAGCGCTCCCGGGTGGCCGCGGTGGAGATCATGGTCTGCAACACCGGCATCCGCGCGATGATCCGCGACGACAAGCTGCAGCAGATCCAGGGTGCCCTGCAGGCCGGCGCCAAGGACGGCATGCAGACGCTGAACGCGCACCTCGCCTCGCTGGTGCGCAACGGCCGGATCACCTACGCCGCAGGGCTCGAGGCGTGCACGAACCGCGCGGACTTCGAGACCCTGGCGGGCTCGTCGGCGGCGCGGCCCAGCTGGCAGTGACCTTTCCCGTGCCCCACCCCAGGAGACGACCGTGAGCACCGCGACGCAGTACGCCTACAAGGTCCGCGACGGCGCGGGCAAGTTCGTCGAGGGCAAGGTCGAGGCGGCCTCGGAGGCCGCGGTCGCCGACAAGCTGCGCTCGATGGGCTACGTGCCCCTCGAGGTCAAGGCCGCCAACGCCGGCATGAACCGCGAGATCAACATCGGCCCGAAGAAGCGGGTGAAGACCAAGGACCTCGCGGTCTTCTCCCGCCAGTTCGCCACGATGATCGACGCGGGCCTGACGATGATCCGGGCGCTGTCGATCATGGCCGACCAGTCCGAGAACCCCGAGCTGCGCCGGATCCTGCGCGCGGTCAAGGGCGACGTCGAGGCGGGCCTGAGCCTCTCGGCGTCGTTCGGGAAGTTCCCCGAGACCTTCCCACCGCTGATGGTGAACATGACCAAGGCCGGTGAGGCGGGCGGCTTCCTGGACAGCGCGATGCGCCAGATCGCCGACAACTTCGAGGCCGACGTCCGGCTGCGCGGCAAGATCAAGGCCGCGCTCACCTACCCGGTCGTCGTCTTCATCCTCGCCATGCTGATGTGCACGGCCATGCTGATCTTCGTGGTGCCCGTCTTCAGCAAGATGTTCAGCGATCTCGGCGGCGAGCTGCCACTGCCCACGAAGATCCTGGTGATGCTCTCGGGTGCCATGAAGTACCTGATGCCGATCGGGATCGTGTCCATGATCGGCTTCACGATCTGGTGGCGGAAGTTCGGCCGTTCCGAACGCGTCCGCAACGTGGTGGACCCGCTGAAGCTGAAGCTGCCGGTCTTCGGCAAGCTCTTCCAGAAGCTCGCGCTCACCCGCTTCTCCCGCAACCTCGGCACCCTGCTCTCCTCCGGCGTCCCGATCCTGCAGTCGCTCGACATCGTCGCGGAGACGACGGGCTCGATCGTCATCGCCCGCGCCCTGGCACAGGTGCAGGAGTCGGTACGGCGCGGCGAGTCCGTCGCCGCCCCGCTGGCCGAGCATGCGGTCTTCCCGCCGATGGTGGTGCAGATGATCGCCTCCGGCGAGGAAGCCGGGGCCATCGACCAGATGCTGAAGAAGATCGCGGAGTTCTACGACGAAGAGGTCGAGGCGATGACCGAGTCGTTGACCGCCCTCATCGAGCCGCTCATGATCGCCTTCCTGGGCGCCGTCGTCGGGTCGATGATCGTGGCGCTCTACATGCCGATCTTCAAGGTCTTCGATCTGATCGGTTAGGGGGCGCCTTGGCGCGAGGCATCGCCGCGCTGTCTGCCCTGGGGTGGGGCTTCGCCTTCTGGCCGATCGTCCAGACGCCCAGCTCCTACGACGGCTACCTACTCAAGACCGGCTGGGGGCTCCTCTACACGGTCGTGGTGACGGGCGCCTTCGTCGCTCTGGCCGTCAGGCCGTCGCTGCAGGCCGCTGGCCCAGCTCCTCCTCGTGGCGCTCTGCCTCGCCGTGACCGGATGCTGGTTCGGCATCCACTCGACGATCTACCCGGCCCACGCCGCAAGCGTCGTCCGCGGTTGGGGCCTCGCGCTTCTCGCCTGGGGCGGGACGTTCCTGGCGGCTGCGGCGCCACGCCTGCTCGACGCCGTGTTTGGGTGGGGGCCTGAACTCCGGGCGCCCGTCGGCGGGATCGAGGCGGACCTGCCACGGGGTCTGGTGGAGGACCCGGTGGTGGTGCCCGCACACAGCAGCACCAGGTTCGGCAGTGCAGTGGGGCCGCCGTCGGCCCAGTGATGGATGTGATGGGCCTGGCACATCACCGGGGGCCGGGTGCAACCCGGGAACGCGCAGTGCGCATCCCGGCAGACCAGCGCGGTCCACAGCGCGGCGGTGACCAGCCGGTTGGCCAGGCCCACGTCCAACACCCGACCCCGGCTGCCGAGCACGACGGGGACCACATCGGCATCAAAGGCCAGCCGCCGCACCGCCCCGGGCGAGAGGTGCCCACCGTCCTCGGTGACCCCGCCATCGGTTCCCCCGGGACCGCGAGCCTGGGCCGGGCCCCATGACACTCGGGCGGCAGATCGGCGGCCAGCGCGTGCTGGGCGACCTGGACGAGGGCGTCCCACATCCGGGTGCCGTGATCCCGCGGGTCGGCCTGCACCTGCTCTTCCGGGTTGTCGGGGTCTCCGGGGGTCGATCGCGGGGGCGGGCTTGGTCAACGGCAGCAGGGCGGCCTTGAGGATCCGTGAGCCGCCGTGAGCCGGCGTCTCGGCGACCCGACGCAGAGCTGTATCCGCGGAGCCGCCACATGCTCTGCCAGCCAGTGCAAGTGAGCTGGCGGCGGAGGGCATCAGCCCGGACTCAACTCAGTCGTCCTCCGAGTACGACCTGATGCTGATCGCGAGCAGGGCGGCGTTGAACACTCCGTCAGTGCAGGTCGGAGGCTCGAGGTAGGTGTTGCCGCTGAAGTCGATCGCCTCCGCGAAGATCCCGCCATACAGGTGCCCGCCGTTCAGCGTTGCGATCCCGGTGCCGCCCCCCGGCGAGAGCAGAAAGACGGACGCTCCGACAACTGCATCGCTGTTGCTCGGAGAGATGACCGCGTTGCCATTCCTGACGATGATGATCGGGCCGTTGCACGCGGCGCTCTCTTGATTGAAGGGCGACGGCAGGCCGGCGAGGTCGAGCTTGGCCGCATTCCCCGTCTTGCCGCTCAGGTCGAAGAAGAACACGCCACGGGAGGCCGCCGCCACCGTCTGCGTCGGCCACGTGTTCGTGCTCCTGAACGTGCCGTCCTCCTCCGCGATGGCCTTGAGTTTGTCGACCACGTCGTCGGTCAAGGGCGGGTAGGCGAGACCGAAGACCTGCTGCATGCTTTGTTGGCTCTCGATCTTCGAACCCCACACACCGTCCGAGGCGGGGCTCTTGACCCCGTAGACACCGGGGTAGGCGGCAGTGCCCGCTTCGCAGCCCGTTCCTCCGAGCGAGCCGCCCTGGCTGTCCTGATCGTACGGAAAGCTTGGGTTGCACGGGCCGCTGTGGTGGATCGATTTGGTCAAGTCGTTACAGCGGCTGGCGGGACCGTTGACGATGATCCCCGAGGTGTGCACTCCGGCCGGGATGTTGTGGGCACTGTCAAAACCGGTGATCGACAGCGAAGCACGTCCGCGCATCGGGAAGCAGTCTGTGGTGAAGATGCTCTCGTTCTTGATCGTCGCGTTGCCGCTGCTGTTGCCCTCGATCGACTTGGAGTAGACCCCCCTGAGGTCGAAGTTCGACACGACGACCTCGGCCGTGATGCTGCGGCAGGCCGCGGCAACCGTCGCGCAGTCGGCGACAGCTCCCGGGGCGAGGGTTCCGACAGCGTGCACGCGGTAGACCCCTTGGTCCACGGAGGAAGTGAGCCGCGTGACCTCCTCGACCCAGGCGGAGTAGTGGGCGCCGCCGGCACTGGCTCCGGCTGGCCCAACCGGGTTGCTCCGGCCGTACGCAGTGCCGCAATCGGTCCAGCTGGGGCTGTCGGGGGTGCCGGTGTCGCGGCAGCGAAGCGCGGCGACGCCGTTCTGTCGCATGAAGGTCACTGCCTGGGAAACACCCGCCTCCGCGGCGTTGAGCACCTTCGTCGCCTCGTCGGACCGGCGTGCGCTCTGAAGGTTGTTCAGCGTCACCGCGGCGAGGGTGGTGCCCAGCGCAGTGGCCAGCACCAGGACCATGAGCACCAGGATGATCGCGGAGCCCTCGTCGCGGCTCGTGTGGCCGACCACCTGGGAGCTTCTACGGGCAGTAGGAGCCATCAGCAGCCTCCTCTCCGATGCGGGCGTTGCGGAGGAACACATCGGTCGTGTAGGTCCTCGCGTGTCCGTGCATCTCGGCGGTCATCGACAAGGAGACCCGGTCCACGTCCGCTAGCTGGGCCGTGCACCACCAGTCGGTCAGGTTCGGTGGGCTGGGTGGGTTGAGCTCGGCCCATGAGGTTCCCTTGTCCGGCTGGACGGGGATCGGGCTCCATCGGCTGCTCCAGAGCTGGATGCACAGCCGGGACACCTTCGCGGCAAGAATCGGCTGCTGCTCGGGGTCCGGAATCGCCTCGCTGAGGATCAGCCGCTTATTGACCGTGTCCCATTTGTACGACACGGCGTGGGGCACGTCGGCAGCCTCGGTCGTGCCCTCGGTGAAGGACACCCCGGCGAACTCGTCGGCGCCGCAACTTCCCGACGAGTCCGGCAGGACCTGGGTGACGTGGTCGGCGTCGCGCAGGTCCCGGGCAAGGCGCTCGAACGCGACCCGCGCCTCCTCGTTGAGGTCGACGGAGTTCGAGGTCTCGTCGGTGATGTGCGAGGTCTCGATGCCGAAGGAGAGCAGGAGCGAGCCGAGGACGCCGAAGATGCCCATGGCGACGAGGACCTCGATGAGCGTCATGCCTGCGTCGCGACGCAGCGATCGCTCGGTCCACGGCCTCACGACGTGCTCTCCGAGCTGCATGAGGCGGCGCCCAATGTCACGACGACCGATGAGTCGAGGTCCTTGGTAGTGCCGTCAGCCTCATAGCGCGTGGGCGCTGTCGTGACCTGGATGCCCGGGACCTCGGCCCTCACCTGGCCGCCGGTCGGGGTCGGCGTCTGACCGGCGCCGTAGCTCCAGCCGGTGATGAAGTTGGAGACCATCCCCTTCGCATCCGAGACCTTGGCGTCCGCGAGGACGAAGTTCTGGGCCGGAACGGCCGGCTGATAAGTCCCGTCTCCATTGGACACCTGCACCGTGGCGCTGAGCCCGATGCCGCCGTTCGCCACGCCGCCGGTGACGGTGCACCACGCGAACGATCGGTTGATCGTCACCTTCAGCACTCCGTCCGGAGCCCACGAAGTGGGCAGGATGCCGACAGCGGCGGACCGCGTCGAGGCGCACGCCGCGGTGTCGCGCAAGGTCTCGGACCCGTCGTGGAGCACGGTGTCCAGATAGCCGGCCCCCGACAGGCGCGCCGAGGCGCCGGCACCCTGGGGGCACGCGGTCGGGGCGGGGATCGTCG
This sequence comes from Nocardioides panaciterrulae, assembly GCF_013409645.1. NCBI lineage: Bacteria > Bacillati > Actinomycetota > Actinomycetes > Propionibacteriales > Nocardioidaceae > Nocardioides > Nocardioides panaciterrulae. The sequence continues at coordinate 3,127,164 of NZ_JACCBG010000001.1, forward strand.
AAGCGCCCGGCGCGGTCCCGACCAGCCGGACCACAACCTTGGCCAGGTCGCCCACGGCCGTCGAGGCGCCGACGTTGTCGAAGCGCAGGGCGTCTCCGCCGGTGTCTGTGATCGCGGCACGAAGCGGGCTGGTGCTCGAGCCTGCCTTGGGCAGGCCGCCGTCGGTGAGCACTCCGCCGCCGGAATCCGGGCCGGTGTGACTGGTGCCGTAGCAGAGCAGGGCGGTGCAGCCGCTCACGCCCCAGACCGGCGTGACGTCGACCGGCGTCAGCGATGGCACAGAGGGTGGGGCGGAGACGGTCATAGCGGCGCCGTAAGCGAACTGGCTGGTGGTGGGGTCGCCAGTCGCGGTGCGCGCCACCACCCCGGAGAGGCTGACGTTGGCGGTGCTGATGTCCCCCACGGACCCCGCCAGGCTGACCCCGCCACCAGACAGCGACTCGGTGGCACCCCCCGGGGCCAGTGAGCTGATCTCGACCGCCTGCGCGTCCACCTTCGTGGTCACCAACGTCGGTCCTGCGTCGCGCTTCTCGATCTGGCTGAACAGGGAGCGCACCTTCGTCGTGCCGCGATCGGTGAAGACGACGCTGACCGTCACCCCGACTTGTGTGGAAGGCGGGTAGTTGGTCGTGGCGTGGGCGCTGTCATAGGTGGCGCTGGGTGCCTTCGGGGTCGGCGTCGGCGACGAGAGGGTGCCCCCGCTGAGGAACTGTAGGTCTCGCACGATGGCGATCGGTCCGAGCCGGGCGTTCGTCCTCGTGACGACGGTGCGGAAGAAGGCGCCCGGGGGCTCGAACGAGCACCGCGCCGCCGCCGGCGCACCCGCCCCGACGTACCCCTTCCAGCTGGGGACGTCACTCATGGAGAAGCCCGCCACTCCGGGACAGGTGACGCTGACCGGGGCCAGGTCACTGACGTTCGGGTAGTAGAGATCGAGCAGGTCGACGTCCGCGTCCGTGCCGTCGCCACTGGCACCGAGGGACACGCGGTACGGCAGGCCGCGCAGCTGCTCGACCTCCTGCTGGAGCAGTCCCTTGACGACTCCCTCGTGGTCGGCCTGCGCCACCGACCGGATGCCGCCGACAAACATCGGCAGGAGGGCGGTGACGATGACGACGAAGATGCCGAGGGCAACGATGACCTCGATCAGGGTGAATCCGGCGTCGCCCGCTCGCCGGTGGATACCGTTTCTCGGCTCAGCCATTGAGTTCCACCCGGCCGGTGAGCGCCGGCACGCAGAGCCGGTAGGTCTTGGTCGATCCGTCGCGTGTCACCCACAGCTTGAACGCCTGGACGTGGCCGCACTCGTCGTCCACCGGGTCTGTGCCGATCGAGGACCAGGTGGCCGTCCCGCGCGGCGTGAAGATCAGTTCGGAGTCGTGGCTGGGGTCCAGGTGAACACTGGTCGACTCGGTGGACGTGGGGCCGTCGAGCTTCAGTCCGGTCGCGGCGTCGCACGTCGTGCGCCACACCGACCAGTCCCCGTCTGCGAACTTCACGCAGATGGCCCGGCCCTCGGTGACGGCGCGCTGCTGGGCCTGGCGCAGCGCGGACTGCAGGGACCGCGCGGTGCCTGCCTGCTCATGCGCTCCTGAGTAGTGGGAGAAGCCCGTGACCGCGATCGCCATCATGGCGCCCATCAGGGCGATGGTCACCAGCACCTCAATGAGCGTGAAGCCGGCGTCGCGGACAGGCGGCGACATGTGACCTCCGATCGGAGCCGGCGGACGTCCCCGAGCGGGCGATCCCTTACATGAGTCGTCTTCGGCGTGGGGGCGGTGTCACTTGAGTACCGCGCCCTCAAACACGCTGTCCGGAGGAGTTTTCTCACCCGGGGCTAAAGCGGGACCGCTCGGGGGCCGAAGTTCTCAGCGACAAGTCGCGCTGAGGCTCTGGCACTGCCCAGGGAAGGCGCAGCCACCGAGCTCCACAGGAGAATCCAACATGCTCGCTCGACTTCAGAAGTCCATGAAGGAGAAGGACCAGGGCTTCACCCTGATCGAGCTCCTCGTCGTCATCATCATCATCGGCATCCTCGCCGCCATCGCCATCCCGATCTTCCTCAGCCAGCAGAAGAAGGGCGTCGACGCCGGCGTCAAGTCCGACATCAAGCAACTGGCCGATCTGGAGGAGACGTACTACGTCGACAACCAGGGCTACGCCAACGCCGCCAGCACCTCTGCCGCACAGTCGACGTTCACGGACTTCCGGGCAACGGACGCCACCAACAACACGTACGTGATCAAGACTGCCGGTGACGGTTACTGCATCTCGGGCACGAGCAGCAAGGGCTCGGGCGGTGTTTTCTACTACGACTCGAGCGCGGGCGGTCTCAGCAACAAGCCCAACGTCAAGCCCGGCGGCGCCTGCGCTTCCTTCTAAGTCTCCTTCACACGATCCGGCGGTGGGCCGACCTCAAGTCGACCCACCGCCTAGGGTCGTTTCAACGGTGCACCGAAGCCTATGGCTCGCGTCGTTCACAGTCCGATCCACGAGGATAAGTCCACCCAAATCGCCACGCCTGAACCTTCAGCACCGTGAGCCGCGCGCCAAAAGGCGCAGACAAGGTCTCCTCAATGCGACCACCGGTCGACTGCACCTCAATCCTTTCCCATTCGCTCTCAACTTTGCTCCGCAGAATGCCGATCGACTAGCTGAGCAACTCAGAACGGAGCAGCAACGTGTCGACTTATCGGCTGGTCAGCATGCGCGGACTGCTGTTCTTAGTCACTGCCGCGATCGTGCTGTTCGCGATCGACGGCGGCTCGGTTCTCCTGACCAAGATGTCCTCCCCCGACGACGTGAGGGGCGCCGGCTACGCGGCGGCCGCGGTGGCGGAGAAGATGCCGACCAACCAGCAGGCGGCGGTCGTCGCCCTCCACGTGGCCGAGCGTGATGCCGAGAGCCACGGCATCACCGTCAAGGACACCTCGTTCGTCATCTACCCCGGCGGCAAGGTGACGCTGACCGGGACCAAGACCGCTCCCACGATCCTGTTCCACCACTTCTCCTGGCTCGCCCCTCTCGCACGAGTGAGCACCACCGTCACGGTGGACCCACTCCCGTACGTCTCATGATCCCCCCGTCCGCTTTCTCGAGGAGCTGAACGTCATGTCGATCGCTGCGAACCACCAGGCCGGTCCGGTGCTCACGCCCGGCACCGCCCAGCAGACCATCCGCGAGATGGCCGCCGTCATCCGCACCGTGTTCGGGGTGGGGCTGCAGTCCTCGCGCCGTACGGCGGAGCTCGCTGCCCGTGCCGAGGCCGAGGCGGCCGCGAACGCCGCCCAGCTCTCGACGCAGGCCGCGCCGACGCTCTCCGTCGTACAGCCCAGCGTGTCCGCCCACGGTGCGCCCACCGGGCCCTCCTCGATCCCGATGCCCGACTTCTCCGCCGGCATCCCGATGCCGGGGATCGAGTTCCCCAGCATCGAGGTCCCCGGCATGGCGCTGGACGAGAGCGGCGAGACCTGCGACGCCACGGCGGCTCCCGCGGTCGAGGTGCCGGTCGCCGAGCAGCCCGAGCCCGAGTTCGAGACGCCGACCCTGGTCGTGCCCACGCTCGCCGAGGTCCCGCCGATCGTGCCGGTGCCCGCGCCGATCGAGCCGCGCCAGCCCGAGGTCGCGACGCTCTCCAACGAGCGCCGGGCCGCGCTGCTCCAGGAGCTCGCGTTCCTCGACGACTGACGCACCACCACGCAGCACCCCGAACCACCAGGCACCACGAGCAGGAGCACATGAACCGCCGCACGCACCCGTCACCGGTCTCGCACCGCTGGCGGGTGCGTGCTGCCCTGGCCGCGCTCTCGCTGGCCACCGTCGGCGCCACCGCGCTCCCCTCCCCCGCCCTGGCCGGCACCGGCGGGAGCACCCTCACCTCGCTCGCCAGCACCTCGACCAAGGCGGCGACGACCCAGCAGAAGGTGGCCGACGCCTACGCCGCCTATGTGCAGAGCCGTCAGCAGGTCGAGGCGCTGAGCGCCCACACCCAACGCCTCAACGCCAACGCCAAGGCGGCCGCGGCGATCGCCGACCGGCTGCGCGCGACGGTGGCCGACGACCACGGCGGCATCATCCAGTCGCTCGGCGACTGGCTCTCCCCCGGCCAGTCCGACCTTGACAAGGCCGCCGAGGCCGCCGACAACGCCGAGGTCGCCCGCACCCTCGCCGACGCCGCCCAGGCGGCGCTCAACGCGGCGATCGACCGGACCGAGCAGGACCGGCTCACCTGGGAGCAGGCCCAGCAGCACCAGGACCGCCTCGAGGCCACCTGGTCGGCCAAGCGGGTCGTCGCCGACGCGATCGACCACGCGCAGTTCCAGGCGGCGTACGACGCGACCGGCCACCAGGACCACCGCAACCGCGCGGCCCTGCGGGCGTGGACGCACTACCTGCACAGCCTGGGCGCGGCCGCCGTCGTACCGCCCGCCGCCAAGCAGCTCGAGGACCCGCACCACCTGGACAAGCCGCTCGAGCCGCTGCGCAACACGTCCTACCGCGCCGTGCCTGGCGTCGCGCAGGCCCGGCTCCGCGACGGCCGCGCGGTCACCGTGCTGCCCCGCGAGACCGTGCGCGCGGTCTCCGAGGCCTTCCACCGGCTCGGCCTGTCGACGGTGCCCGACGGCATCGACGCCACGACGTACGCCTGCGGCGGCCTGCTCGCCAACGCCTGGGGATCCTCGGCCACCCTGCCCGCCGACGCCACCGGCCAGTGGCAGGACCTGCACGCGGTGCCCCGCAGCACCGTCCAGCCCGGCGACGTGGTCGTGCTCGGCGGCCAACACGACGGCCTGGCGCAGACCGCGGTCTACGTCGGCGCGCAGCGGATCATCGTCGCCGACCCCGCCACCGGCGTCGCCGGCGTCCAGCCGCTGCCGGCGCACTTCCTCGGCGTCCGCCGGGCCACGCTGGCCAGCCCCACCGACAACCCGCAGCCTCCCTCCGGCGGCGTCTGCGGCCCGGCCACCCCGATCCCGGTCGTCGACGGCTCGGGACCGCTCTCGCTGCCGATGGCGGCGGGCAGCTACCGGATCTCCGCGGGCTTCGGCGACGGCGGCGGGCTGTGGTCCTCGGGCGCACACACCGGCCAGGACTTCGCCGCCCCCATCGGTACGCCGGTGGCCGCGGCCGGCCCCGGCACCGTGACCGTCGAGCACCCGTCCTGGGCCGGCAACCTGGTCCGGATCGACCACGGCGGCGGCGTGGAGACGCTCTACGCCCACCTCTCCCGCGTCGACGTGACCACCGGCCAGACGATCGAGGCCGGCGACCCGGTGGGGCTGGTCGGCGACCTCGGCAACACCACCGGACCGCACCTGCACTTCGAGGTCCGGCTCGACGGCATCCCGGTCGACCCCACCCAGGTGGTCGACGTGCCGGAGGTCCCGCGGCCGACGTACACGAACGGCGAGCTGCCGGCCGACGCGCTGTGCGCCGCCACCCCCGGCGGGGTGCAGCAGCTGCGCTGCGACGCGGCCGTGGCGTTCCGGCTGATGGGCGCGCAGTTCGAGGCCGACAACGGCGCGCCGCTCTGCATCACCGACTCCTACCGCTCCCGCGCGGGCCAGGAACGGGTGCACGTGCTCAAGCCCAACCTCACCGCCACGCCCGGCACCTCGGTGCACGGCTGGGGGCTCGCGGTCGACCTGTGCGGCGGCATCGAGAGCTTCGACACCGCCGAGCACGCGTGGATGATGACGCACGGCCCGGCGTACGGCTGGCGCCACCCGTCGTGGGCCGAGCCGGGCGGCAGCCGCCCGGAGCCGTGGCACTTCGAGTACGAGGGCTGAGGATTCGGCTAACCTGACCCCCGGAACCCGCCGACCGGCGGCACCGCCACCACGCTGCGGGGGAGGACGACGTTGGAGACCATCGACCACTCCGTCGACCTGCTGTGGCAACGGTTCAAGGAGAACGGTGACCGCGAGGCCCGCGACCGGCTGGTGCTGCAGTACTCGCCGCTGGTGAAGTACGTCGCCGGCCGGGTCCGCTCCGGGCTGCCGTCCTCGGTGGACCAGAACGACCTGGTCTCCGACGGCGTGATCGGGCTGATGGACGCGATCGACAAGTTCGACCCCGCGCGCGGCCTGCAGTTCCAGACCTACGCGGTCTCCCGCATCCGCGGCGCGATCGTCGACGGGCTGCGCGCCTCGGACTGGGTGCCGCGCTCGGTGCGGGAGAAGATCCGCGACATCGACGCCGCCCAGGCCCGCCTCGAGCGCAGCCTCGGCCGGCCGCCGAAGGACCCCGAGGTCGCCGCCGAGCTCGGCATCAGCGTCGAGGAACTGCGCGCGATGTACTCCCAGACCGCGCACACCAGCGTGGTCAGCTTCGAGGGCGCCACCCTCGGCGACGAGGACACCCCCCGCGCGGCGGTCGACCTGCCCGACGGCGACGACGACATCCCCGCCGGCTTCCTCGCCGCGGTGCGCGAGCTGCCCGAGCGCGACCAGATCGTCGTCGCGCTCTACTACTGGGACCGGCTCACGCTCGCCGAGATCGGCCAGGTCCTCGGCGTCACCGAGTCGCGGGTCAGCCAGCTGCACAGCCGGGCCACCATGACGCTGCGGCGCAAGCTGCTCGACGCCGCCGGCTGATCCGCTCGGTCCGTCGCCCGTCAGGCGGTACGCCGGGCCACGAACGCCCACTCGCGCCCGGGCCGATCCGGGGCGTCGCGCACCTCGACCACCTCGAAGCCGGCGTCGGCCAGCGACGTCTCGACCTCGTCGCGCTCGCGGAACCGCAGCGTGGAGTCGGAGGTGACGGTGGCCCCGTCGGCGTGGAAGACCGTGGTCCAGCGGAAGCTCACCAGCGGCTCCGCCACCGCCAGCAGCTCGCAGCAGGTCTCGACCACGCCCACTCCTGCGACCTCGGCGCGGACCCGGGTGTGCTCGGGGGTCCACTCCTCCCACGCGCGCCGCTGCGGCACCCGGGTCTCGAAGACCAGGTGCCCGCCGGGTCGCAGCGCCGCGCGCACCCCCGCCAGCGTGGCGGCCCAGTCGGCGTCGGTGAGGAAGACCTGCGCGACGTTGGCGGTCGTCGTGGCCGCGTCGACCTGCAGCGGCGGCAGCGTGGTCGCGTCGCCGTGCAGCCAGCGCACCCGGTGGGCGGCCGGGCTGCGTCCTGCCTTGGCGCGGGCGACGTCGAGGGACGCGCCGGCCGGGTCGACGCCGATCACGTCGACCCCGCGGGCGGCCAGCAGCAGCGCGAACGTGCCGGTGCCGCAGCCGACGTCCAGCACGCTGCGGGTGGCCAGCTCGGCGAGGAGGTCGGCGTACACCTCGAGGTCGCTGCGGTCGGGGTCGAAGACGTCGTAGAGCTCGGCCAGCCGTCGGTCCCCGAAGATGCGGTCCACCACGGGCGCGACCCTAGCCGGGCTGCCGGTGGCCGGGGCGGGGCGGCGGGCGGCCGGCGGCGGTGCTCAGGCGGCGCGCAGCGCGGCGAGCCGGGCGACCAGCCGGCGCAGCGGGGTGTCGGGGGTGGTCGGGCGACGGATCGGCAGCTGGTCGGTGCGGCCCTCGCGCTCGGCGATCATCACGATCGCGTCGCGGTCGTAGGCCGCGGCCAGCTCCTCGGCGCGGCCGAGGTCACCGTCGGCGACGGCACCGTTGATGGTCTCGACGTAGGAGGCGTGCAGCGCGTTCAGGTCGTCGATCAGGCGGGACATGGATCTCCTCGATCAGGGGGCGGGTGTCCACCTTGTCCAGCGCCCGTGACGGCGCGGATAGTCCCGTCCGCCGCGGATGTGACGCGACTCAACCCACCCGGTCACCAGATCGGCAGCCGCACCCGCGCGACCACACCGGCGTGGTCGGAGGGCCAGAACGGCGGCGTCGTCGAGATCGGCTGGTCGTCGACGAGGTGCGCATTGATGGCCCGTACCCGGCCGTGCAGCAGCACCAGGTCGATGCGCTCGCTGAGCTGGGAGGTCGGGTTGCTGAGCGTGCCGTTCTGGCAGCAGCTCAGCCCCGGACCGTGGCCGGCCTCGAGCCAGGCGTCGTCGAACCACGACTTCGTCAGCAGCGAGTACGACGCGGTCGGCTGGGTGGTTGTGGCCGGGTCGGCCGCGGAGTTGAAGTCACCGACCGCGATCACCGTGCCGCGGGTGTGCGCCGGCCCGGCGAGGAACTCCTTCGCCTGCGCCTCCTGCACGGCCGGGAAGTCCTCGGTCTCCAGGTGGGTGACCAGGAAGCGGAACCGCTTCCCGACGTACGACGCGTCGATGTAGGCCCACCCGCGGGCGAACGAGACCGGCTCGGTCGTGCCGGGCGGGGCGAAGGTCTGCTGCGCGGTGTACTCACCGCTGGCCGAGTCGCGGACGGCGAGGCCCCGGGTGGCGTCGTCGACCAGGACCACGTCGCGGTCCTGCAGCCGCACCACGCACTGCGGGGTGGTCGGCGAGGTCGGCACCCCGCAGCCGAAGTCCGGCGCGACCAGCGGCGCCGGGCCGATGTCGGCGTTGTCGGAGACCGCGGCGACCGAGTAGTGCAGCCCGCGCTTGGCCAGCGCCGCCTGCAGGATCGCGAGGAAGTCGTAGCTGGGCGGGTTCGCCCCGGCGACCAGCGGCGTCGCGGTCCATTTGCTGACCTCCTCGAGCCCGATCAGGTCCGGCCGCTCGTGGGCGATGGTGTCGGCGATCGCCTGGGCGCGCTTGGGGAAGTCGGTCGCGACCATCGTCCCGTAGATCTGCGCCACCGCCGCGACGAACTCCGCCGGGGTGGTCGCCGCCAGCGCCGGCGTCAGCGGCGAGCCGAGGTAGAGGTTCTGGGTCATCACGTCCAGCTGACCGGGTCCGTGGTGGCGGTGGTGGTGCCCGTGGTGGTGGCCGTGGGGTTGATCGCCGGCCTGGGCGGCATCGAGCGTGGCGGGCCCGGCCAGTGCGAGGCCCAGCGTGACGAGGCAGGCGGCGGCGAGTCGGGCGCGGATCCGGAGCGACATGTGGGTCTCCTGGGTCGGGTGCTCCCACCCTCACCTCGAGTTCGCTCGCGACGCATCCCCCCGGTTGGGGACCTCGCCGGCGTACGGCGTCGGCCCGGGGACCAGCCGCTGCTGCGGCCTTTGCGGCGGATCCGTCCCACAGCGCAGGTGGGATCCGCCGCAAACCGTCTCCGGCCGCCGGGCCCGTCCGCGGCGCAGGGCCCGCAACCCGCGCCGCCCGGTCCGCCGACCGCGTTGTCCACAGATCCGCAACTGCCGGTTCCGGCGCCACCCGGAAACCGCCAGCATCCGTGCCATGGACCTCACGGAGCTGCTCGGCGACCAGGCCGGCGTCATCTCTCGGCGCCAGGTGCTGGCGGCCGGCCTCCGGCAGCACGACATCGAGCGGATGCTTCGGCGGCGGGAGTGGGCGCGCGTGCACGAGGGCGTCTACGTCACCCACACCGGCGACACGACCTGGCACCAGCGGGCCTGGGCGGCGGTGCTGTTCTCCTGGCCGGCCGCGCTGTCGCACCGTTCCGCCCTGTCGGCCGCGGGCGCGTCGGGCAACAGCCCACAGGACGACTGCCTCATCGACGTCGCCGTCGACCGCGGCCGCCACCGGGTCGCGCCCGCGGGCGTCCGACTGCACCGGATGAGCGACTTCCACGCCCGGGTGCAGTGGAACCTCGGCCCGCCCCGGATCCGCTACGAGCACGCCGTCCTCGACCTCGCCGCCGAGGCCAGGAGCGACTCCGCGGCGGTGGCGGTGCTGTCCGACGCGTGCGGCGCCCGGCGTACCACCACCGCCCGGCTCTCCGCCGCGCTCGCCGACCGGCCGCGGCTGCCGCGCCGCGCCTGGCTCGCCGACGTGCTCGCCGACGTCGCGGCCGGCACCTGCTCGGTGCTCGAGCACGGCTACCTCACGCTGGTCGAGCGCCCCCACGGCCTGCCCGAGGGCCGGCGGCAGGCCAGTCACCGGCACGGGGACAAGCGGGTCTACCAGGACGTCGAGTACGTCGACCTGGGCACGTACGTCGAGTTCGACGGCCGGCTCTTCCACTCCTCCGCCGCCGCCCGCGACCTGGACATGGGCCGCGACCTGGAGTCCGCCGCGTCGGACGGCAGCGAGACGCTGCGGATCTCCTACGGGATGGTCTTCGACCGGCCCTGCACGACGGCCGCGTCGGTCGGCGCGGTGCTGCAGCGGCACGGCTGGACCGGTTCCCCCACCACCTGTCCCCGGTGCGCGTGACCGGGGGCGCCGCGCCCGTCACTGTTCGCGTCGGATCCGTCCCACCAGGCAGGTGCGATCCGCCGCAGACCCGAGGGCTCCCCCGACCCGACGCCCTCAGGAGTACGACGCGGCGAGGTGCTCGGCCAGCCCCTGCAACGTATCGTCGACCAGCCCCTTGATCACCCGTCGCCGGATGAACCCGGGCAGCGGCAGGTTGTGGTGGATGGTGAGCTCGTAGGTGACCGCGGTCCGGCCCGCGCCGACGTCCTCGAGCGTCCAGCAGCCCTCCTGCCCGGTCTGCAGCCGGCCCTTGACCATCGTCCAGCTCATGGTGGTGTCGGAGTGGTCGTAGGACAGCGTGTACTCGTCGGTGCCGACGGTCGCGGACGCCTTGAACCGGGCGGTCGCGGGCAGCCCGCTGTCCTCGTAGACCTCGAGCAGCTCGGCCTCCTGGATCTGCGGGATCCACTCCACCTGCCGCTCCACGTCGCGCAGGGTGGCGAGCACCCCGTCGAGCGGGGCGGCGACCTCGACGGTCGCGATGGCGGAGTCAGTCGGCATCGGGACCACCCCCGGCGTACCCCCGCCGCAGCAGCTCGGTGAGCTCGGCGACCAGCGGCATCCGCGGGTTGGTGCGGTTGCTCAGGTCGGCGAATGCGGTCATCGCCAGCCCCGGCAGCGCCGTCTCGAACTCCTCGGCGCTGATGCCGAGCGAGGCCAGCGACGGGGGCATCCCGACCCGCGCGAGCAGGTCGTCCACCCCGGCGAACAGCCGGCGTCGGCTCTCCTCGGGCTCGCGGCCGCCGAAGACGACCCGGCCGAGCTGGGCGTACTTGTCCGGCGCGACGTACGCCGAGTAGCCCGGCGCCGGCATGAACTTGCTCGGCAGCGCGGCGTTGTAGCGCAGCACGTGCGGCAGGAACAGCGCGTTGGCGCGGCCGTGGGCGATCCCGAACCGCGCGCCGACCGCGTGCGCGAGCGCGTGGTTGGTGCCGACGAACGCGTTGGAGAAGGCCAGCCCGGCCAGCGTCGCGGCGTTGGCCATGTCGGTGCGCGCGGCCAGGTCGCCGGGCTGGTCGACGACGCGGGGCAGCGCGTCGAAGATCAGCCGCGCGGCCTGCACGCAGAAGGCGTCGGTGTAGGGCGAGGCGAAGATCGAGACCGCCGCCTCGAGCGCGTGGGTGAGCGCGTCGATCCCGCTGTCGGCGGTGATCGAGGGCGGCAGGCTCAGCGTGAGCGTCGGGTCGACGATCGCGACGTCGGGCACCAGGCAGTAGTCGACGAGCGTCTCCTTGTGCTCCCCCACGGTCAGCACCGCGGCCGGGGAGACCTCGGAGCCGGTGCCCGCGGTGGTCGGGACCGCCACCAGCCGGACCCGGTGCACCTCGTCGTGCGGGTACTCCGCGACCCGCTTGCGCGGGTCCAGGAACGGCAGGGTCAGGTCCTCCAGGCTCTGCTCGGGGTGCTCGTAGAACAGCCGCATCGCCTTGGCCGCGTCGAGCACCGAACCGCCGCCGACGGCGACCAGCAGGTCCGGGCGCGCCCGGTCCATCAGCGCCACCCCGGCGCGGATCGTCGCCTCACCCGGCTCCGGCTCGACCTGGCTGAACACCTGCACGTGGCGGGTGCGCAGCTTGCCGCGCAGCAGGTCCACCACCCCGCGCCGCTCGCTGTCGGCGTCGGTCACGATCACCGCGGTCTCGCAGGCGAGCTCGCGCAGGTTGTCCAGCGCACCGGCGTTGAAGTAGGTGTTCGCCGGCACCCGGAACCACTGCGAGGGCGCCCGCCGGTGCGAGACGGTCTTGAGGTTGAGCAGCTGGGTGTAGTTGACGTTCTCGGTGGTGCTCGAGCCGCCCCAGGTGCCGCAGCCGAGCGAGAACGTCGGGGTCAGGTTGTTGTAGACGCCGCCGAGCGCGCCGACCGCGGTGGGGGCGTTGACCAGGATCCGCCCGGTCCGCACCGCCTTCGCGTAGGCGTCGACGACGTCGGGGTCGTTCGCGTAGACCGCGGAGGTGTGGCCGAGGCCGCCGTGCTCGGTGACCAGCACCGCGGCGGCCACGCCGTGCTCGACGCTGGGCGAGCGGACCAGGCCGAGCACCGGCATCAGCTTCTCCACCACGAGCGGGTGGGCGGCCAGCGCGTCCAGCTCGGTGGGCAGCGGCGCGAGCAGCAGCTTGGTGCCAGGAGGTACGACGAGGCCGGCGCGCTCGGCCAGCTGCGGCGCGAGCTGCCCGATCGCGGCCATGTTCGCCTTGTCGCCGATCCCGGTCTCGCAGCCGAACACGAACTGCACCAGCCGCGCCGACTCCTCCTCGTTGAGCAGGTGCGCGCCCATCCGCTCGAACTCCGCGACCACCGCGTCATAGATCGCGTCGTCGACGATGCAGGTCTGCTCGGCGGGGCAGATCACCGAGGCGTCGAAGGTCTTGGAGATCAAGATGTCGACGACCGCGCCCCGGAGGTCGGCGGACCGGTGCAGGTAGATCGGCGCGTTCCCGGGGCCGACCGACAGGCCGGGCTTGCCGGCGGCGTTGGCCAGCGCCACGATCTTCGGTCCGCCGGTGACCCAGATGAAGTCGACGCCCGGGTGCCGGAACAGGTGATGGGTGACCTCGTGCGCCGCGTCCGGGATCACCTGCAGCGCCCCGGGCGGCAGGCCCGCGGCCTCCCCCGCCTCCCGGAGGATCGCGACGGCCCGCTCGCAGCAGCGCACGGCGTACGGCGAGGGCCGGAACGGCACCGCGTTGCGGGTCTTGGCCGCCACGATCGCCTTGTAGAGCACCGTCGAGGTGGGGTTGGTCACCGGCGTGATCGCCAGCACCACGCCGATCGGCTCGGCGACCCGGACGATGTTGCGCTCGACGTCCTCCTCGACCACGCCGACCGACCGCTTGTCGCGCAGGTAGTCGGCGAGGAACTCGGTGGCGACGTAGTTCTTGACCACCTTGTCCTCGAAGACCCCGAAGCCGGTCTCCTCGATCGCGACCTGGGCCAGCTCGACCGCGGCCCGCAGGCCGGCGCGGACCATCGCGTCGACGATCCGGTCGACCTGCTCCTGGTCGAGCTCGCGGAACCGCCGCGCGGCCTCGGCCGCGCGGTCGACGAAGGCGTCGACCTCGTGCAGGCGGGTCTCTTCGACTGGCGGGGCGGGCGGCGCCGCATGGGTCTGGGTCATGGATGCTCCCGGAGGTCACCCCAGCCTGTGCACGCGCTCCGGGCGCAGCACAGGGACCATCGTCACGACGCACCCCGCCCGGGGGCCTCGCTGCTCATCCCTCGGGACCTCCGGCCGGTCCGCCGGCGCGCGTCCGGGGCGATGCTCGGGGGACGACCACGCCGAAGGGGGACGCGATGCACCGATCGATCCGGCCCGTCCTGGGGCTGCTGGCGGCAGTGACGCTGCTCGCCGGCCTCGCCGCCCCGTCGTACGCCGACCACGTCGTCGTCGACGACGCCCGCGGCGACCTCGTGAAGGTCGTCGAGGGGGAGGTCCACACGACACCGGCACCCGGCGCCCGGTGGGGCGACCTGCTGCTCAGCACGATCCGCCACACCCGGGACCGGATCATCGTCGACCTGGCGTTCGCGGACCTGCGCCCCGCAGGCAAGCGGCTGCAGATCTGGGTGGACATGAAGGAGCCCGGTGGCCGGTTCGCGCTGCTCGGCATCACCGCGACCCCGGGCGACCGCGCCGGGACCACGAGGCTGATGTGGGCGCGGGGTGGCGACATCCCCTGCCGGGTGCAGCACGCGATCAACTACGCCGACGACGACGTGCACGCCTCGCTGCCCACGCGCTGCCTGGGCCACCCGCACGCGTTGAGGTTCCGGGTGCTCAGCGAGCAGTCCCGGCGCTCGCCGACCCTGGCCTGGATCGACAACGGGCTGACGACGAGGCAGATCTGGAGCCGGGTCTGGACGGCGCCCGTGCCCGCGGGCTGACCCGCGGCCCGGTCAGCCGCGCAGGGCCAGCTCCTCGGTGATCCGCTCGCGGTCGGCCCCGCTGGCGAGGAGCAGCCGCAGCAGGATCCGCGCCTTGTACGGGTCGAGCATCCCGCCGTTCAGCAGGCCGCGGCCGAGCAGGTCGATCTCAGAGCCGGGACCGCCGTACGTCTGCTCGAGCACCGACCCGCTGCCGGTCCGCGAGGTCAGCACCACCGGCATGACCCGGGCGAGCTCGCCCAGCGGCTCAGCCAGCCACGCCGGCACGTGACCGACACCGAACGCGGCCACCACCAGGCCCTGGTGGGTGTCGGCCACCCGCTCCAGCAGCAGCCCGTCGTCGTCGAGGACGACCGTGTGCAGGGCAACCCGAGTCGCCTCCCACCTTTCGACGGCCGGCTGCGGCAGCGGCGCGTGGCGCGACGGTCGGGCCAGGATGCGTGGCACCCCCTCGACGACCTGGCCCATCGGACCGAGGTTCGGCGAGCCGAAGGTGCCCGTGCTCGTGCTGTGCTGCTTGCGCACCCAGCGGGCCGCGTGGACCTCCTCGGCGAACACCACCAGCGCCCCCAGCTCGCGAGCCTCGGGCGAAGCGGCGACCTGCACGGCGGCGAGCAGGTTCGCCGGCCCGTCGGGGCCGGCGAGCGTCGGGTTGCGCATCGCCCCGGTCACGACGAACGGCTCGGGGTGCGGCCAGACCAGGTCGACGAGCCAGGCCGTCTCCTCCATGCTGTCGGTGCCCTGCGTCAGCACGACACCGGTCGCCCCGCCGGTGACCGCCCGCGACGCGGCCGCCACCACGTCGAGCACCGTCGCGAAGGACAGGCTGGCGCTCGGCGCCGCCTGCACGTCGTGGATCTCGAGCGGCTCCGCCAGGTCGGCCAGTCCCGGGACGGCGGCGGTGAGCTGCTCCCCGGTCAGCCGGCTGACGACACCGGCGCCGGGTGAGTCGCCGGCCATCGAGATGGTGCCTCCGAGGGTGAACAGCGCGATGGTCACGGGCACCGATCCTGTCAGACGCGGCCGCGGACCCGCGCGCGGTGCAGGATGTCCCCATGGCACGACGACGCTGGCAGGACCTCAGCCCCAACACCCGCCGCCTCATCCTCATCGGCGCCTCGGTCGACGGGGTGCTGCGGATGGCCGCCCTGCGCGACCTCCGCCACCGGCCGGCCGAGCAGGTCCGGGGCCGGAAGTGGGTCTGGGGGCTGACGCTCGGCCTGGTGAGCTCGGCCGGGACGCTGCCGCTGGCCTACTTCCTGCGCGGCCGCCGCCCGGCCGGCTGAGCACTCCGGCTGAGCACTCCGGCCGGCACGTCGTCGGCCGCCGCGCCCTCTAGCATCGCGGCATGACGATCCATCTCGCCGACGAGCGGCAGCTGCTGGAGGGTCTGGTCGACGCCCAGCGGCACGAGGTCGTCGGGATCCTCGAGGATCTCGACGAGGCGGAGGCCCGGTCTCGGCTGGTGCCGTCGCTGACCACCCCGCTGGGGCTCGTCAAGCACGCCACGTTCGTCGAGAAGGTCTGGTTCCACTCGCGGGTCGCCGGCGTGCCGCGCTCCGTGGTCGGCCTGCCCGACACCGTCGACGAGAGCTTCGTGCTCGCCGACGCCGACACCGTCGACGGCGTACGACAGGCCTTCCTCGACGCCTGCGCCCGGTCGCGGGCCGTCGCCGCGACCCACGACCTCGACGAGCAGTTCCCCTGGCATCAGGGCCCGGTGAGCCTGCGGTTCATCTACGGGCACATGGTCGCCGAGCTCGCCCGGCACGCCGGGCACGGCGACATCCTGGTCGAGCAGATCCGGGCGCAGCGACCGACCCGGGCCTGAGCGGGTCACAAGCCGGTCCTGAGCGGGCCTGGCGGGCACCCCCGCCGCCGGTTGAACATACATTTGTTCAAACGGCGGAGCACCCCGCTCGGCGAGCCGCCTCGCAGCCCGACGGGGCCCCGCGCGCACTAGACGTTGAAGCGGAACTCCACGACGTCACCGTCGGCCATCACGTAGTCCTTGCCCTCCATGCGCACCTTGCCGGCCTCCTTGGCCTTGAGCATGGAGCCGGCCTCGACGAGGTCGTCGAAGGAGACGATCTCGGCCTTGATGAAGCCGCGCTGGAAGTCGGTGTGGATCACGCCGGCGGCCTCGGGTGCGGTGGCGCCCTTGCGGATCGTCCAGGCGCGGGTCTCCTTGGGACCGGCGGTCAGGTAGGTCTGCAGGCCGAGGGTGTCGAAGCCGACCCGCGCGAGCACCTCCAGGCCCGGCTCGTCGACGCCCATCTCGGCGAGCATCTCGCGCGCCTCCTCCTCGTCGTCCAGCTCGACCAGCTCGGACTCGAACTTCGCGTCGAGGAAGATCGCCTCCGAGGGCGCCACGATCTCGCGCATCCGGGCCTTCAGCGGCTCGTCGGCGAGCTCGTCGGCGTCGCAGTTGAAGACGTAGATGAACGGCTTCGCGGTCAGCAGCGACAGCTCGCGGATCAGCGACCGGTCGATGGAGGTCGCGATGATCGGGGTGCCGGCCTCGAGCGCGGCCAGCGCCTCCTTCGCGGCGGCCACGACCGGGGCGAGCTCCTTCTTGCCCTTGGCCTCCTTCTCCAGCCGCGGGATCGCCTTCTCGACCGTCTGCAGGTCGGCGAGGATCAGCTCGGTGGAGATGGTGGAGATGTCGTTGGCCGGGTTGACCTCGCCGTCGACGTGGGTGACGTCCTCGTCGCGGAAGACCCGGGTGACCTGGCAGATCGCCGCGGACTCGCGGATGTGGGAGAGGAACTTGTTGCCGAGCCCCTCACCCTCCGAGGCGCCGCGCACGATGCCCGCGATATCGACGAACTCCACGGTGGCGGGCAGCACCTTGGCCGAGGAGAAGATCTCCGCGAGCTTCGGCAGCCGGTCGTCGGGGACGCCCACCACACCGACGTTCGGCTCGATCGTCGCGAACGGGTAGTTCGCCGCGAGCACGTCGTTCTTGGTCAGGGCGTTGAAGAGCGTGGACTTGCCCGCGTTGGGGAGTCCGACGATGCCGATCGTGAGAGCCACGGGGCGCGAGTCTACGGGCGCGTACGGCGGTCTCCCGAATCCTCCGGCCGGCCCCGCAGCCCGGGGAGTGACCCAGGGAGTGGCCCGGGGAGTGGCTAGGGTCGCAGCTGTGACCTACGACCTCGCGCGCATCCGGTCCGACTTCCCCGCCCTCGAGCACGGCGTGGCCCACTTCGACGGGCCCGGCGGCTCGCAGACGCCGCGCCAGGTCGCGGACGCGGTGAGCGCCACGCTGACCGCGGGGCTCGCGAACCGGGGCAGCGTCACCGACGCCGAGCGGCGCGCCGAGGACGTCACCCGGGCCGCGCGCGCCGCGATGGCCGACTTCCTCGGCGCCGAGGCCGAGGGCGTCGTCTTCGGCCGGTCGATGACCCAGCTGACCTTCGACCTCGCCCGCACGCTCGCCCAGGGCTGGGGCGCCGGCGACGAGATCGTCGTGACCCGGCTCGACCACGACGCCAACATCCGCCCCTGGGTGCTGGCCGCCGGTCGTGCCGGCGCGACCGTGCGCTGGCTCGACTTCGACCCCGCCACCGCCGAGCTCGACGACATCGCCCCGCTGCTGAGCGAGCGCACCCGGCTGGTCGCGGTCACCGGCGCCTCCAACCTGTTCGGCACCCGCCCCGACGTCGCCGCGATCGCGGCCCAGGCGCACGCGGTCGGCGCCCTCGTGCACGTCGACGCCGTCCACCTGGCCGCGCACGCGGCCGTCGACAAGGCCGGGCTTGGGGCCGACTTCGTCGCCTGCTCGCCGTACAAGTTCTTCGGGCCGCACCACGGGGTGCTGGCCGCGTCGGCCGCGCTGCTGGAGACGCTGCACCCCGAGAAGCTGCTGCCCTCCTCCGACGCGGTGCCGGAGCGGTTCGAGCTCGGCACGCTGCCCTACGAGATGCTCGCCGGCACCACCGCGGCCGTCGACTACATCGCGGGCCTCGCCTCCGACGCCGAGGACCGGCGGACCGCGGTGGTGGAGTCGATGACCGCGCTCGACGAGCACGAGACCCGGCTGATGGCCCGGCTGCTCGACGGCCTGGGCGACCTCGACCGGGTCACCCTGCACGGCCGGCCGGCCCGACGCACCCCCACGGCGCTGTTCACCGTCGACGGCCTGAGCCCGCGCGAGGTCCACGAGGGCCTCGCGAAGGTGGGCGTGAACGCCCCCGCCAGCCACTTCTACGCCCTCGAGGCCTCCCGGCACACCGGGCTCGGGGACGCCGGCGGGGTCCGGGTCGGCCTGGCCGCCTACACCTCCGAGGACGACGTGAATCGCCTCGTCCGGGGCTTGCAGGGTCTGCTCAGCTCCGCTGGTTAGGGTCCTCTGGTGCCGCCCTCCACCGACACCACGGGAGACGACGGGGCCGAGGCCGTGCCGTCGGCGCGCCCGTCGCAGCCGTCCCAGTCCCCGCCCCAGTCCCCCGCTCCCGAGGAGACCCTCGCCCCGCCGAGACTCCCCGGCGAGCGCTACTGGTACGCCGCCGCGGTGCTGCTGGGGGCGGTGCTGATCGTGGCCACCGCGATCAACCAGCCGTACAACCAGAACGAGTGGTCGCAGATCTCGGCGTACTACTCCTCGAACCTGCACACGATGGTCACCGGCACCCGGCAGCCGCCGCTCGACCCGCTGCTCGGGGGGCTGCTCCAGCACCTGCTCGGGGTGGGCCAGCTCCGCCAGCGGCTCGAACCGGCGCTGGCCGGCATCGGGTCGCTCCTCCTCGTCGCGGCGCTGCTGCGGCGGCAGCGCGCCGGCCTGGTCGGCGTGCTCACGGTGTTCGTGCTGGCCACGCAGCCGCTCTTCCTGCGCTACACCGCCTACATCCGGCCCTACGCGCTGCCGATGATGCTCATCCTGCTGGCCGCCTACGCCGGCAGCCGCTGGCTGGACGACGGCCGCCGGCGCTGGCTGGTGCTCTCGGCGGTGGCGGCGCTGTTGCTCCCGCTCTCCCGGGTGCCCGAGCCGACGGTCTTCCTCGGGTCCTCGGCGCTGGTCCTGGCCTGGCGCGGCTGGCGCGGCTCGCTGCCGCGGCGCCGGGCCTGGACGCTCGGCGTCGTGCTGCTGGCGTCGCTGATCACGGTGGGCGCGGTCTCCTTCCTGGCCCTGGCCTCGGACACGAAGAAGGTCTTCGACCCCAACCTCGGGCACGCGTTGGACCGAGTCCCCGCCGGGCTGCACGAGATCTGGACCTACGTGCTGCCGCTGCTGGGGCGCGAGCTGCCCTGGTGGCCGGTCACGATCGTGTTCCTGGTGCTTGCGGTGGCGCTGCCGGGCGCCCGGCGCCAGCTCCGCGCCCAGTGGTTCTGGCTCCCGGTCGTGCTCGCGCCGCTCGTCTTCCTCGTCGCCTACCACACGATCAACCCCTATCCGCTCGACGTGCGCCACTACCGCGCGCACTTCGCGTACTTCTTCGTCACTGGGTTCGTCTTCCTGGTCGCGGCCGTCGGCACCGCCCTGGCTCGGGCCGCCCACGGCCGGACGCGCCGTTGGGCCGGCAGCTGGCTCGGGCCGCTCGCGGTGGGCGCGCTCCTGGTCAGCCAGCTGCCCACGACGTACGCCGTGGCCACCCAGGACGACGTGCCCGACTACGGCATGGCCGGCCAGGTGCTCCGCACCGACCTGCCTCCTGACGCCCTCGTCCTCTACGACGGCCCCGCGCCGGCGGGCCGCTGGCGGGTGCCGTTCTTCGGCAAGCCGCGCTACCTGGTCGGCGCCCCGCACGTCACCTCGGTCTCGGCGCTGTCGAAGGGCGAGCGCCACCTCGGCGGGGACGGCCCGGTCTACCTGCTGATCGTCGACTCCTCCTGCGCCGACTCGGTGGTCTGCGACGAGCCCGAAGTGCACTGGTCGGGCCGAGTCGAGGGCTTCCGGGTGGCGCGGCGGTTCAGCATGTTCACGCTCTACGCGCCGACCGCGGGCCAGCACGGGACCGCCGGCGCCATCGAGGCGCTCGGCCGGCTGGCCGCGGCGTACGGCGGGACCGCGGCGCGCACCGACGTGTTCGCGCAGGCCCGGCTGCTGCTGCGGGCGGGCCACCGCGACGAGGCGCAGCGCACCGTCGACCGGTACTGTGCCGGGCTGAAGCCGGGACGCGCCCGCAGGTGCCTGAAGAAGGCCGCGTCCTCCCACCTCCCCGCCGCCGCCCCCGAGACCAAGGCCGGAGCCCACTAGTCCATGCGCCTCGTCACCTGGAACGTCAACTCGCTGCGCTCCCGCATCGACCGGGTCGAGGCACTGCTCCAGCGGCACGACGTCGACGTGCTGGCGCTGCAGGAGACCAAGGCGCGCGAGGACCAGCTGCCGCTGATGGGCCTGCAGTCGCTCGGCTACGAGGTCGCCGCCGCCGGCACCAACCAGTGGAACGGGGTCGCGATCATCAGCCGGGTCGGCCTCGAGGACGTCCAGGTCGGGTTCGAGGGGATGCCCGGCTGGGGCGACCCGGTCGCGCCGGAGGCGCGGGCGATCGGCGCCCGGTGCGGCGGCGTCCGGGTCTGGTCGCTCTACGTGCCGAACGGCCGCAAGGTCGACGACCCGCACTACGTCTACAAGCTCGACTGGCTGGCCCGGCTGCGGGACGCCGCGCAGCCGTGGCTGGGCGAGGACACCGCGCTGGTGGGCGACTGGAACATCGCCCCACTGGACGAGGACGTCTTCGACATGGCCCAGTTCGCGAAGTCCACCCACGTGACCCCGCCCGAGCGCGCGGCGTTCCAGGCCTTCCTCGACGACGGGTACGTCGACGTGGTGCGCCCGCACGCGCCCGGGCCGGAGGTCTACACCTACTGGGACTACTACCGGCAGCGCTACGAGCGCAACCGCGGGCTGCGCATCGACTTCGTGCTCGGCTCCCCCTCGCTGGCCGGCCGGGTCACCGGGGCGTTCATCGACCGCGAGGAGCGCGCCGGCACCGGCGCCTCCGACCACGCACCCGTCGTCGTCGACCTCGACTGACGGCGGCCGAGAGGGACCTGTGCCCACGACGCCCGAGACCGGCGCGACGTCGCCGACCCCCGGTGAGGAGGGGCCGGCGTCCGGGTTCGCCGGCCGGTTCCGCCGCCTGGACCCGCTGGTGCCGCTGACCGGGCTGGTCTCGCTGGCGGTCTACCTGCTCAACGGGTTCAACGGCGTGCTGCTGCGCGACATCGGCGTCTACGCCTACGCCGGGCAGCAGGTCGCCGAGGGCGTCCCGCCGTACGTCGCGATCCTCAACCGCGCCGGGCCGCTGGCCCACCTGGTCCCCGGGCTGGGTGCCTGGGCGGCCCGTCAGGTCGGCGTCGACGACCTGCTGGGGATGCGGTTCCTGTTCGCGCTGCTGACGGCCGCGGCCGTGTCGGCGGGCTACGTGCTGGCCCGCGACGTGTTCCGCTCCCGGACCGCCGGCCTCGCCGCGGCGGCGACCCTGCTGGCGCTGCGCGGCTTCGCCTTCTACGCCACCGCCGGCCCCCGGGAGAAGACCACGATGGTGCTGCTGACCACGCTGGGGCTGCTGGCGCTCGTGCACCGGCGCTGGGCGACGGCCGGCGTCCTGGTCGCGCTGGCCACGCTGACCTGGCAGCCGGTGCTGTTCGCCGCGCTGCCCGGCGCGGTCGCCGCGGTGCTGCTGCAGCCGCGCGGGCGGCTCTCCGGGCTGCTCCGGTTCGGCGCAGGCGGGCTCGCGCCGCTCGCGGTCACCGTCGGGTGCTACGCGCTGATCGACCGGCTGCACGTGTTCTGGAACTGCTTCGTGCTGATCAACCTGCGCTACACCCGCCAGGGCTCGCCGCTGGAGACCCCGGACCGGGTCTGGAACCGGCTGGACCGCGCCTACGACTGGAGCCTGTGGCTGCTGCTCGCCGGGCTGCTGCTCGTCGTCGTGTGGGGGCTGCTGGCGCTGCCGGCCGCGATCCGGCGCCGGGAGGCGCGGCCGGCCGCGCTGGTGGGGATCGCGGTCTTCACGCTGGGCAACCTCGCGTGGGCGCTCAAGGCGTTCAACGGCTTCCCGGACGCGTTCGTGATGTTCCCCGGCGCCGCGGTCGGGGTCGCCGGCCTGGTCCCGCTGCTCGCCCGGCGGCTGCCCGCCCGGGTCGTCGTCGGGGTCGTCACCGCCGGCGCGCTGGCGGCCACGGCGCTGGCCGCGGACTACTCGGTCTCCTCGCGCGACGACACCCTGCTCGAGCAGCGCCGCGACGTGGACGCGGTGACCGCGATCCTGCCGCCGCACGCCCGGATCCTCTCGGTCGTCGCCCCGGAGGCGATGGTGCTGGCCCACCAGCGCAACCCCAGCCGGTTCCAGATCCTGAGCAACGGGCTGCGCGCCTACCTCGACGACACCTGGCCGGGCGGGATCGCCGGCTACGCCCGGTGGATCGGCGACCGGTCGCCGGAGGTGATCGCGGTGGGCCGGACCCTGGACCGGAGCTGGCTGCAGCCGACCCTCGACGCCGGCTACGACCAGGTCGGCCGGACCTCCCCGTGGCTGTGGTACGTCCGCCGCGACGTGGGGAAGGACACCCTCCAGCGCCTCCGGGAGGCGCTGGCCACCCACTGACTGGCACGATCACACCATGACGCCACGACCGCACGGGGGCGCCCGCAGCGAGGAGGACGCCTGATGGCCACCACCCAGGGAGCCCGCGAGCCCGCGACCGCACCCCGCGACCCGTCGTACTCACGGGGGCCGCGGCGCGGCCGCCTGCGCGGGTTCGACCCGCTCATCCCGCTCACCGGGCTGGTGGCGGTGCTGGTCTACGTCGGCCACGGGTTCCACGGCTACCTCAGCCGGGACCTGGGCGTCTACACCTACGGCGGCCAGCAGTTCGCCGAGGGCGTGCCGCCGTATGTCGCGATCGTCAACCGCGCCGGCCCGCTGGCCCACCTGCTGCCCGGCATCGGCGCGTGGCTCTCCCGGCTGGCGGGCATCGACGACATCGTCGGGATGCGGGTGCTGTTCATGCTGTTCGCCGCGGCCAGCGTGGCGGCGGCCTACGTGCTGGGCCGCGACACCTTCCGGTCCCGGCTCGCCGGCCTCACCGCGGCCGCGGCGCTGCTGTGCCTCAAGGGCTTCGTCATCTACTCCACCGGCGGCCCGCGGGAGAAGACCCCGCTGGTGCTGTTCTGCCTGCTGGCGGTGCTGGCCGTGGTGCACCGGCGGTGGGTGGTCGCGGGGCTGTTCATCGCGCTGGCCACGCTGACCTGGCAGCCGGCGTTCTTCGCGCTGGTGGCGAGTGCGGCGGTGGCGGCGCTGATGCAGGCGGAGGGCCGGCTGCGCTCGCTGGTGCGGATCGCGGTCGGCGGCCTGGTCCCGCTGGCGGTCACGGTCGCGGTGTACGCCGCGCTCGGCGACCTGCAGTACTTCCTCGACGACTTCCTCATCATCAACGCCCGCTACACCCACCAGGTGTCGCTGCTCGACTCGCCGGGCTCGATCTGGGCCTCGACCCTGAAGACCTACGGCTGGACCACCTGGGTGCTGCTCGGCGGCCTGGCGGTGGAGCTGGTGCTGGCGGTGCGAGCCCGGCGGGCGGCGCGCAGTGGCGACCCGCGGGCGGCCGCGCTGGTGGGCATGGGGGCGCTGACGGTCGTGGGGATCCTGTGGTCGCTGCTGGCCTACAACGGTTGGCCCGACTGCTTCTTCGCCTTCCCGGTCGTCGTGGTCGGCATCGCCGGCCTGGTCCCGGTGCTGCGGGGCCGGCTGTCGGCGCCGGTGCTGCGCGGCGTGGTCGCGGTCTGGCTGGTCGCCGTGGTGGTGCTGACGACCGTCTACGCCATCCGCACCCGCGAGAACGGGCTGGACGAGCAGCGTCGCGACGTCGAGGCGGTGCTGCGGGTGCTGCCCGACGCCCGGATCATGTCGGTCGAGGCGCCGCCGCCGCTGGTGCTCGCCCACCAGCGCAACCCCACCCGGTTCCAGCTGTTCGGCAACGGCCTCGAGGACTACCTCCAGGACACCTGGCCCGGCGGCCAGGCGGGCTACGGCCGCTGGGTCGACCAGCACGCGCCGGACCTGCTGGCCGTCGGCACCGAGTCCGCCGTACCGCCCTGGCTGACGCCGGTGCTGGCCAGCGACTTCGTCGAGGTCGGCGGCACGCCGGGCTGGACCTGGTACGTGCGCCCCGGGGTGGGCCAGGACAAGGTCGACCGGCTCCGGCAGGTGCTCGGTGGCTGAGCCCGGGACCCCCGGATGGCACGATGGAGGCGTGGACACCTCCCCTGCGCCCGGTCCGGCCGCCGATCCCGCGGTCGGCACCGTGGTCGACGCCGCCGTCGGCCCCGGTCACCCCGACCGCGGCCGGTTCAAGTACTCCGTGGTGATCCCGGTCTACAACAGCGAGGGGATCGTCGGCACGACCGTGGACCGGGTCGTGGAGACCTTCACCGCCGCCGGCCTCGACCACGAGGTGGTGCTGGTCAACGACGGCAGCAGCGACGGCAGCTGGGAGGTGATCGCCGAGAAGGCGCGCACTCTCCCCCAGGTCGTGGCCCTGGACCTGCTGCGCAACTACGGCCAGCACCACGCGAACCTCGCCGGCCTGCGCGAGGCCACCGGCGACTACGTCATCACGATGGACGACGACCTGCAGAACCCGCCCGACCAGGCGCTGCTGCTCATCGACGCGGCGCTGGCCGGCCACGACGTGGTCTTCGGCGAGTTCGCCAGCAAGCAGCACGCGGGGCACCGCAAGCTGGGCAGCCGGCTGGTCGGCTCGATCAACCGCCGGGTCTTCCACCAGCCCGACGACCTGGTGGTCTCCAACTACCGGATCCTGCACCGCGACGTCGTCGACCGGATCTGTGCCTCGCGCACCGCGCACCCCTACATCACCGGCCAGGCGCTGATCTACTCCCGCCATCCCGGCAACGTGACCGTGCGCCACGAGCCGCGCACCGTCGGCAAGAGCAACTACAACCTGGTGCGCATCCTGCGCCTGGTCCTGACGATCCTGTTCTCCTACTCCTCCTACCCGCTGCGGCTCGCGGCGACGGTCGGGTTCGGGATCTCGGCGGTCAGCTTCGTGCTGGGCGCGATCTACTTCCTGCAGGGGGTCTTCGGCAACACCCACGTGCAGGGCTGGACCACCACGGTGGTGCTGCTGTCGATCTTCAACGGGTTCACGATCGCGCTGCTCTCGATGCTCGGGGAGTACGTCGTCCGCACGCTGAACGCCGTGAGCGCCCAGGACTCCTACCACGTGCAGACGAGGGTGCCCGAGTGAGCCGAGCGAGCCGGCACCTGCTGGTCGCGGGTGCGCAGCGCTGCGGCACCACCTGGGTGCATGACCTGCTGGCGGCCCATCCCGAGATCGCGATGGCGCGGCCGGCCCGACCCGAGCCGAAGGTGTTCCTCTCCGCCGAGGACTCCGCCCGCGGCCGGGAGTGGTACCTGCGCACCTACTTCGCCCACGCCGACGGCGAGCGGATCCTCGGGGAGAAGAGCACCAGCTACCTGGAGTACGCCGAGGCCGCCGACCGCGCCGCGGAGATGCTCGGCGACCCGCTGGTGCTCGTGGTGCTGCGCGACCCGGTGCGCCGGGCCCGCTCGCACTGGGCGTTCAGCACCGACCACGGCTACGAGGACCGGCCGCTGGCCGAGGTCCTCGAGCGCAACCTCGAGGGTCCGCTCCCCTGGACCCCCGGGCGGACCTCGGTCTCGCCGTACGCCTACCTCGAGCGGGGCCGCTACACCGACTACCTCGCGCCGTGGCTGGCGCGGTTCGGTGACGACGTGGTGGTGGCGTTCCTCGACGAGCTCACCACCGAGGAGGCCGCCCGCACCCGGCTGCTGGAGCGGGTCGGCGTCGACCCGGCCCTCGGCGTACCCCCTGCGGAGGCCGTGAACGCCAGCAGCCACCCCGCCCCGGAGCTCGACGAGGGGCTGGTCGCGCGGCTGCGCGAGTACTACCGAGACAGCGACCGGGCGCTCCGCGACCTGGTCGGACGAGCCCTGCCGTGGCCCACGGCGGACTGAAGGATAGGGACGACACCGTGAACACCGCCCGGGACACCAGCACCGACCTGCCCGCGATCGCCTTCAACCAGGTGCGCCCCGAGGGCGACGAGCTGGCCCACGTGAGCGCCGCGATCACCAGCGGCCTGACCCAGTCCTCGGGCCCGTACACCGCCCGGGCCACGGAGATCCTCAAGGCCGAGACCGGCTGCCCCGAGGCGCTGCTGACCACCTCGTGCACCGCCGCGCTGGAGCTGAGCGCGCTGCTGCTGGACCTGCAGCCCGGCGACACCGTCATCGTGCCGTCGTTCACGTTCGTGACCTCCGCGCTGGCCTACGTGCGCGAGGGCGCGAAGGTGAAGTTCTGCGACATCGAGCCCGAGACCCTGGGCCCGGACCCCAAGCACGTCGCCGAGCTGCTCGACGACACCGTCCGGGCGGTCGTCGTCGTCCACTACGCCGGCGTCGCCTGCGACATGGACGGGCTGCGCGAGGTGCTCAAGGACCGCCCCGACGTCGCGATCGTCGAGGACACCGCGCACGCGCTGTTCGGCCGCTGGCGCGGGCAGCCGCTGGGCAGCCTGGGCCGGTTCGCCACGCTGAGCTTCCACCAGACCAAGAACATCGTCTGTGGCGAGGGCGGCGCGCTGCTGCTCAACGACCCCGAGGACGTCCGCCGCGCGTGGGTGCTCTACGACAAGGGCACCGACCGCAAGGCGTTCTTCCAGGGCTTCGTCGACAAGTACTCCTGGCGCGACGTCGGCTCGTCCTTCGGCATGTCCGACGCGCTCGCGGCCTACCTCTACGGCCAGCTGGAGGTCCGCGAGTCGATCCAGGCCCGCCGGCGCGCGGTCTACGAGGGCTACCTCGAGGCGCTCGGGCCGTACGCCGAGGAGGTCGGCCTGCGGCTGCCGGTGATCCCCGAGCACGTCGACCCGGCGTACCACCTCTTCCACGTGCTGCTCCCCGACCACGAGACCCGCGGCCGGGCGATCAAGGAGCTCGCGGCGCAGAACATCAGCACCACCTTCCACTACGTGCCCCTGCACAACTCCGAGGGCGGCCGGCAGTTCTCGGCGTACGCCTCCGACGACGTCCCGGACTGCCCGGTGACCATCGACGTCAGCGAGCGGCTGCTGCGCCTGCCCTTCCACAACCACCTGACCCGGACGGACGTGGAGCGGGTCTCCGAGGCGCTCGTGGGGGTCCTGCGGGCGTGAGCTGAGGCGCCGGGCCCGGGCGGCGTCGGGTCGGCGTCGGCTGGGGTCGGCTCGGGTTGCGGAATGGCGACAGTCCGCAACCCGACCCCCTCCTGACCTGCGGAATGTCACCAATCCGCAAACGCCAGCTACCCCGGGCCCGGCCTCCGCCTCCCGCCGAACCTCGCCCGCACCACGCGGACCGCCCACCGTCACCCGCGCCGACCCCGTTGCGGAATGGCGACAATCCGCAATCCGGAACCCACCCGACCTGCGGAATGTCACCAATCCGCAAGCACCCGGCCGACCCCGACCGCCCCTACGCCAGGACGCCGGCGCTCCGCCGGGCGGCGCTCCGGTCCGACCAGGCGAGCAGCACCAGCGCGGCGGCCTCGACGACGGCGAAGGCGGTGGCCGCGGCGGCCCCGCTGCCGGCGCCGGTGGCCACGAGCAGCACGGCGCCGGGCAGCAGCGAGAGCACCCAGGAGCGCAGCAGGTGCAGCACCCGGCCGCGCGCGATCACCAGCAGCGTGAGCACCAGGTTGGCCATCGCCAGCGCGCTGCCGACCGCGGCCGGGACCGCGGTGCTGCGGGTGAGCACCACGTCGCCGCCGAAGACCAGCCGCACCAGCCACGGCCCCAGCAGCCAAGCGAGACCGGCCGCCACCCCGGCGAGCACCACCGCCGCGAGCAGCAGCCCGTTGCGCAGCCGGTCGAGCTGGTGGCTGCGGCCGGCCACCACCAGCGCGGTGAGCCGGCCGGTGACCGGGGCGACCGCGCCGAGCAGCAGCGTGTACGGCGCCCGGAACAGCGCCAGCCCCGCGAACAGCGCGGTGACCTCGGCCGGCGCCCCGCCGGCGGCGGCGAGCACCACCGGGGAGCCGGTGAGCACCGCCTGCCCGACCAGCTGCGCGGCGCCGGTGCCGCCGACGAACGCCAGCGGGCTGCCGGCGCCCTCGGTGGCACCGGTGCGACGCAGCCGCAGCGTCGAGGGCCAGCACGCGGTGGCGACGTACCCGACGATCAGGCAGGCGCCGTAGGCCACCGGGTCGGTGACGCCGACCGTCAGCAGCACGCCGGCGACGACCGCCCGGGTCAGGTTCTCGGTCACCAGCGCCACGCCGACCGCGGTGAACCGTCGCCGCGCGGTCAGCACCCCGCGCACGTAGCCGGCCAGCGCCGCGCCCAGCGTGACCAGGCCGGCCAGCAGCGCGAACCAGGAGCCGGCGTCGTGGAAGAGCCGCTCCCGGCCGAGCCAGGCCACCAGCGTCACCAGCAGCGCCACCAGCGCGGCGGCCCCGGCGACCGTCGGCAGCGACCGGCGTACGGCGCCCTCGCCGGCCTGGGCCTCCACGGTGCGGGCCACCCAGTGCTGGACCGGGAAGGTCAGCGCCGCGCTGGCGAACGACCACCAGCTCCACAGCACCGAGACCGGCGCGGCCGCCCGGCTGCCGAGCGCGTGGGTGACGGTCGCGAAGAAGACGTAGGCGAGCAGCCCGCTGACCGCGGAGCCCAGGACGAGCGGCGAGGGACGGCGTACGGCGGGCATCGGCCGCATTCTGCCGGACCCGCGCCGCCACGCGTGAACCGCGGTGCGCCGCGGTGGCCCGTGGTGGCCCGTGGTGGCCCGCGGGGCCGAGCGGGTCGCGGCCCGGGTGTCGGTGGTCTCGTCCATGCTGGGTGGCATGCAGATGATCGGCTGGCTCCTCACCCTCGTCGTGGGCCTCGCCCTGGGCTGCCTGCTCGGGGCGTTCTGGGCGCGCTCGCGCCCCGCGCTCGTGCAGGGCGCGCTCGACCAGGCCGAGGTGATGCAGGGCCTCGACCGGCTGGGCGACCAGATGGCCCACCTCGACCGACAGCGGGCGGCCTGGCAGGGCCAGTTCCACCAGCAGGTCACCGACCTGCGCCGCGAGACCAACTCGCTGGCCACCGCGCTGCGCAAGCCCCAGGTCCGCGGGCGCTGGGGCGAGATGCACCTGCGCCGGGCCGTGGAGCTGGCCGGCCTCGTCGACCGCTGCGACTTCAGCGAGCAGGTGCGGCTCGCCGACGGCGCCCAGCGCCCCGACCTGGTGGTCCACCTGGTCGGGCGGCGCTCGGTCGTGGTCGACGCCAAGGTGCCGCTGGACGCCTACCTCGACGCCACCTCCGCCGAGGACGACGACGAGCGCGCCGCCCACCTGGCCCGCCACGCGCGCCAGCTGCGCCAGCACATCGAGCAGCTGGCCGGCAAGGCCTACTGGCGGGCGCTGCCGGAGACCCCCGAGTTCGTGGTGCTGTTCGTGCCGGCCGAGTCGTTCCTGTCCGCCGCGCTCGAGACCGAGCCGACACTGCTCGAGCACGCCGCGGCCCGCCAGGTGGTGCTGGCCACCCCGACCACGCTGATCGCGCTGCTGCGCACGGTCGCCCACGGCTGGAGCCACGAGGTGCTCGCCGACCAGGCCCGCGAGATCCAGCGGCTCGGCCGTGAGCTGCACACCCGGCTCGGCAGCATGGCCGGCCACCTCGACAACGTCGGCCGCTCGCTGAACGCCGCGGTCGGCCACTACAACCAGGCGGTCGGGTCGCTGGAGACCCGGGTGCTGGTCGCCGCGCGACGGTTCAGCGAGCTCTCGGTCACCGACGAGGAGCTGCCCGCCCCCCGCCAGGTCGAGGCCACCACCCGCTCGCTCGGAACGGTCCAGACCGGTGAGGACCTGCCGCGGGTCGGCGTACCCCTCGATCGGCGTGCCGCGGACGACGACGGCGGTCCGGCCAATACGGTGGCGCTGTGAGCCACGCACGCACGGTGTGGGAGGAAGGCCGCGAGACGGGCCGGCAGGTCGTCGCGCTCGGAGTCGCGCTCGCCCTCACCGCCACCGTCGTCGACGTCCTGCTCGTGGGCCGGGTCAGCCTGTTCTTCGACCTGTGCTTCGTCACGCTCTGCGTGGCGCTGGCGCTGACCGTGCGGCCCACCGACTTCTTCACCGTCGGCGTGCTGCCGCCGCTGATCATGCTCGGGGTGTTCGTGCTGCTCGGGCTGACCACCCCGGAGGCGATCGCCGACCGGGGCGACGGCGTGGTCCAGGCCGTGGTCTCGGGGCTGTCCCACCACAGCGTCGCGCTGTGCCTGGGCTACCTGCTCTGCCTGGCCTGCCTGGCGGTGCGCCGGCGGGTGGCTCAGGCCACGAACCGGTCGGGGTCGCCGGCGCCGCGCCGCAGCACCTCCGGATAGCCCTCCGACCAGTCCACGACCGTGGTCGGCTCCGCGGGGGTCTCCCCCGCCTCGACCACGAGGTCGACCTGGTGGTCGAGCTCCTCCTTGACCTCCCAGCCCAGCGTCCGCGGCTCCTCCTCGCCCGGCAGGATCAGCGTGCTGGTCAGCAGCGGCTCGCCGAGCAGCCCGAGCAGCTCGTGGACCAGCACGTGCTCGGGGATGCGCACGCCCACGGTGCGCTTCTTGGGGTGCATCAGCCGGCGCGGCACCTCGTGGGTGGCCGGCAGGATGAACGTGTACGGCCCCGGGGTCGCGGCCTTGACCGCGCGGAACGCCGTGTTGTCGACGTGCACGAACTGGCCGAGCTGGGCGAAGTCGCTGCACATCAACGTGAAGTGGTGCTTCTCGTCCAGCCCGCGGATCCGCAGGATCCGGTCCCGGCCGTCCCGGTTGCCGAGCTGGCAGCCCAGCGCGTAGCCCGAGTCGGTCGGGTAGGCGATGAGCGCGTCGTCGCGCAGCGCGTCGACCACCTGCTGCAGCAGCCGCGGCTGCGGGTTGACCGGGTGGATGTCCACGAAGCGCGCCATGGCCCCGAGTCTAGGCAGCCGCCCCGTGCCCCTCATCCGCCGCTCTGGGCGCAGCCCCGGGTACGCCGCAGCCGCACCCGGCCGCGGTCAGGAGCGACCGGCCGCCTTCAGGTCCCGCCGCAGCTCCTTGGGCAGCGCGAAGATGAGCGACTCCTCCGCGCTGTGCACCGCCCGGGCGTCGGGGTAGCCGCGCTCGGCGAGGAAGTCCAGCACCCCCGCCACCAGCTCCTCGGGCACGCTGGCGCCGGAGGTGACGCTCACCGTGCGCACGCCCTCGAGCCACGCCTCGTCGATCTCGGAGGCGTCGTCGACGCGGTGCGCGGCGCGCGCCCCGGCCTCGAGCGCGACCTCGGCGAGCCGCACCGAGTTCGAGGAGTTGGCCGAGCCGACCACGATCACCAGGTCGGCGCCGGCCGCGATCTCCTTGACCGCCAGCTGGCGGTTCTGGGTGGCGTAGCAGATGTCGTCGCTCGGCGGGTCGAGCAGCTCGGGGAAGCGCTCGCGGATCGCCCGCACGGTCTCCATGGTCTCGTCGACCGAGAGCGTGGTCTGGGAGAGCCAGGCCACCCGGGACGGGTCGCGGACCACGATGCCGGGCACGTCGTCGGGGCCCTGCACCAGCTGGATGTGCCCGGGCGCCTCCCCGGCGGTGCCCTCGACCTCCTCGTGGCCGGCGTGGCCGATCAGCAGGATGTCGTAGTCCTCGCCGGCGAACCGCTTCGCCTCGTGGTGCACCTTGGTGACCAGCGGGCAGGTCGCGTCGATGGTCTTCAGCGACCGCGCCTCGGCCTGGCGGTGCACCTCGGGCGACACGCCGTGGGCGGAGAACACCACGGTGGCGCCCTCGGGCACCTCGGCGAGCTCCTCGACGAAGACCGCACCGCGGGCCTCGAGGTTCGCGACCACGTGCTTGTTGTGCACGATCTGCTTGCGGACGTAGACCGGCGCGCCGTAGAGGTCCAGCGCCTTCTCCACGGTGACCACCGCGCGGTCGACACCGGCGCAGTAGCCGCGCGGAGCCGCCAGCAGCACGGCGCGCTCGGCCTCGTCCGGGGGCAGCACGGACGGGTTTCCCAGGTCGGTGGTCATGGTGCTCAGTCTAGGAGTGTCGGGGTCGTGCCCTACCCTCGCCGCCATGGCCCTGGAGACCTCGCCCCAGTCGCCGGCCCCGGTCCGGCAGATCGCGAACGCGATCGCGGCCTGGATCGACCGGCTCGGCGCCGTGTGGGTCGAGGGCCAGGTGGCCCAGGTCACCCGCCGGCCGGGCATGCAGACGGTGTTCATGACGCTGCGCGACACCGTCGCCGACATCTCGGTGCCGGTGACCTGCTCGCGCACGCTGTACGACGGCCTGAACCCGCCCCTGGTCGAGGGCGCGAGCGTGGTGGTGCACGCCCGGCCGTCCTACTACGCCAACCGCGGCACGCTCTCGCTCTACGCCCGGGAGATCCGGATGGTCGGGCTCGGCGAGCTGCTCGCGCGGCTGGAGCGTCGCCGCCAGCTGCTGGCCGCCGAGGGGCTGTTCGCGGCCGAGCTGAAGCGGGCGCTGCCGTTCCTGCCGGGCACCGTCGGGCTGGTCACCGCGCCGAACTCCGCCGCCGAGCGCGACGTGCTGGAGAACGCCCGGCGCCGCTGGCCGGCGGTGGCCTTCGAGGTGGCGTACGCCGCGATGCAGGGCCCCCGCTCGGCGACCGAGGTGATCGAGGCGCTCGAGCGGCTGGATCGCGCCACCCACGTGGACGTGATCGTGATCGCGCGCGGCGGCGGCTCGGTGGAGGACCTGCTGCCGTTCTCCGACGAGGCGCTGGTGCGCGCGGTGCACCGGGCGCGCACCCCGGTGGTCTCCGCCATCGGCCACGAGCCGGACTCGCCGCTGCTCGACCTGGTCGCCGACGTCCGCGCCTCGACCCCCACCGACGCCGCCAAGCTCGTGGTCCCCGACGTCGCCGAGGAGCTGCGGCTGGTCGAGGTGGCCCGCGAGCGGATGCGCGCGACCCTCGACGGCTGGCTGCAGCGGGAGCGGGCCGCGCTCGACGCGATCCGGTCCCGTCCCGCGCTGGCCGACCCGCGCAGCCTGCTCGACGCCCGCGGCGAGGAGGTCGGCCACCTGCGCGACCGGGCCCGCCGCCATCTCGGCCACGCGCTCGACCGCGCCGCCGACGACGTCGGCCACCTGCGCGACCGGGCCCGCGGCCTGTCGCCGCTCGCGACGCTGCAGCGCGGGTACGCCGTGCTCCAGGGCCCCGACGGCCACGTGGTGACCTCGGTGCAGCAGGTCGACGTCGGCGCGCAGGTGCGCGTCCGGGTCGCCGACGGCCGGGTGCACGCCACCACCACCGCCGTCGAGCCGCTCGACTCCCCCGAGACCGACCCCAAGACCGACCCCCCGACCGACCCCGAGGAAGACCATGGCTGAGCCGAAGAAGCCGGACACCGCCGCCGAGAACCTCTCCTACGAGGCCGCCCGCGAGGAGCTGGTCGAGGTGGTGCGCCGGCTCGAGCAGGGCGGCAGCACCCTGGAGGAGTCGCTCGCCCTGTGGGAGCGCGGCGAGCAGCTCGCCCGGGTCTGCCAGCAGTGGCTGGACGGCGCGCGCAAGAAGCTCGACGCGGCCCTCGACCCCGACCAGTAGCGCGAGAGGGCACTTCGGGGCACTCTCAACCCCGCGAGACGGCACTTGGAGGCACTCCCAACCGCGCGAGAGGGCACTTGGAGGCACTCCCAACCCGGCCGGACGATGACGCTGGTCACGAGCCGCCGAACCCACTGGCAGAAGTGGCCCACCGATTCCCCCCTGGTACCACCCGGGGTGCGAGCCACAGGTGGCGGTGGCGGAGGCGCGACCCGGCAGTGGTCGCGACCACGCTGGCGGCCACGACGTACGACGGCCGCGCCGCCTGGCACTTCACGGCTCCCGGAGGCTGGGTACGGCGGACCGCCCCCAGCCGTGGCTGGGGCCGGGCCACGCAGCCTGGGGCTGAGAGTTCCTCGAACTGCCCGCTCGGCACGCTGGGAGTGCCCCCGATCGCCGTCTCGCGCGTCTGGGGGTGCCCCCGATCGCCGTCTCGCGCGCCTGGGAGTGCCCCGGACTGCCCGCTCGCGCTACTGCTTGGCGGTGGTGAGGGAGGAGACGACCCGGCGGAGGTCGGCGGTGTCGGCGGAGCCGTAGACGAGCACCCACTGGTGGCCGAGCTCGGTGGCGTAGGCGTGGTCGCCCCCGGAGTCGGAGAACGTGCGCCAGCGGTCGCCGACCGCGCTGTCGATCGTGACCGGCTTGCCCTCGGTGGGGTTCTCGTCGACGTAGGTGTGCAGCAGCTCGGTGAGGTCGGCGTCCTCCTGGTGCACGCCCACGAAGCTGCCGTCCGCGGTCAGCATGCCGACGCTGAAGGATCCGCGCCGGCCGGGCTGCACCTGCACGGAGTCGGGGATCCACCCCTTCGGCAGCGAGGCCGGGTAGGCCACCCGGTAGCCGGTGGCCTGGGCGCCCTGGACGGCGCCGAGGTAGTCGACCCGGGTCGGCTGCACGTCGGGGGTGTCGCGGGTCAGCGCGCGGAACCCGACGAAGGCCAGGATCACCACGACGATGATCACCAGCGCCCCCACGAGCCCGTTGGTGGATCGCTGGTAGCCACCCGGCCGTCCGGTGGGCTGCTGCTGGGGCACCTCGCTCACGGGTCCATCCTCACAGGTGCCGTAGGTTTCGGGGGTGCCGCCCCTCGTCGACGTGGTCCCCGTGCTGGCGCTGGGCGCGCTGCTGGTCACGGCGTACGTGCACCCGTCCGCACGCACCGAGCTCCTCGTCGGCCTCGGCGCGGCCGCGGCCACCCTGGCCACCGGGGTGCTGTCCGCCGACCAGGCGTGGACGTCGGTCCGGGATCTGGCCCCTGTGGTGGCGTTCCTCGCCACCATCCTCGTGGTCGCCGACGTCTGCGCGCGGGCCGGGCTGTTCGCCGCCGCCGCCGCGCTGGTGCGCGACGCCAGCCGGGGCCGCCCCGAGCGGCTGCTCGGCGGCGTCTTCCTGCTCGCCGCCGCGGTGACCGCGGTGCTCAGCCTCGACGCGACCGTCGTGCTGCTCACCCCGGTCGTCATCGGCGCCGCGGTGGCGCTGGGCACCTCCACCCGCCCCGGCTCCTACGCCTGCCTGCGGATGGCCAACTCCGCCTCCCTGCTGCTGCCGGTCAGCAACCTCACGAACCTGCTGGCGATGCCGCACCTCGACCTCACCTTCGGCGGCTTCGCGGTGGTGATGGCGCCGGTGCTGGTGGTGGTGCTGGTCGTGGAGTACGCGCTGCTGCGGCTGCTCTTCCGCCGCGACCTGCGCGAGCGCGACCGCCGCCCCGAGGTCGCGGCGCCGGTGCGGGTCCCGCGGGTGCCGCTCGTGGCGGTGCTGCTCATGCTGGGCGGCTTCGCGGCCCTCTCCCCGCTCGGCGTCGAGCCGTTCTGGGTGTCGGGCGCCGTCGCGGTCGTGCTGGTCGCCTGGGCGTCGCGGCGCCGGCTGCTGACCGTCCGCGAGGCGGTCCACGCCGCGCACCCGTCGTTCGCGTTCTTCGTGCTCTGCCTCGGGGTGGTGGTCGCCGCGATCTCCGAGGGGTTCCTCGGCGACGCGGTCGCGCACGTGCTGCCCGACTCCACGTCGTACGCCGCCCTGCTGGTGATCGCGCTCGTGGCGACCGTGCTGGCCAACGTGCTCACGAACCTCTCGGCCACGCTGCTGGTCGTGCCGCTGCTCGCCCCGCTCGGCACGACCGCGATCCTCGCGGCCCTGCTCGGGCTGAACATCGGCTCCGGACTGACCTACACCGGCTCGCTGGCCAACCTGCTGTGGCGCCGGAGCCTGGCCCGGCACGGCGACCCGCCGGACATGGCCGACTTCCACCGGGTCTCACTGCTGGCGACGCCGCTGACGCTGTTCGCCGCGGTCACGACGCTGGCGCTGGTCACCTGACCCGCCACCACGAGTTCTCCGCATCTGCGGGACTCTTGCCCACATCCGACCGCAGATGCGGCATGATGGCCGGGTGACGACCTACCGGATCGCGGAGGCAGCCGAGCTGCTCGGCGTCAGCGACGACACCGTCCGCCGCTGGGTCGAGGCCGGCCGGGTCGCCGCGGACACCGAGGACGGGCGCACGGTGATCCCCGGCGCCGACCTCGCCGCGCTCGCGGAGTCGCTGGCCGACCACCCCGACCGGGAACGGACCCGGGCCGCCTCGGTCAGCGCGCGCAACCGGCTCGGCGGCATCGTCACCCGCGTGGTCAAGGACGCGGTGATGGCCCAGGTCGAGATGATCTGCGGCCCCTACCGCCTGGTCTCCCTGATGAGCGCCGAGGCCGCCGACGAGCTCGGACTCGCGCCGGGCGTCAGCGCCATCGCCTCGGTCAAGTCCACCAACGTCGTCGTGGAGCGGCCGTGAGTCCCCGGCGCCCGCGTCCGCGCCTGCTCGCGCTGGCGCCGGTCCTGGCCCTGGTCCTGCCGCTGGCCGGCTGCGGCGGCTCCGGCGACAGCGGCGACGGGACCGGCGGCCGGCAGATCACCGTGCTCGCGGCCGCGTCGCTGACCGGGACCTTCACCGACCTGGCCCACCGGTTCGAGCGGGAGCACCCGGGGGTGCAGGTCAAGCTGGCCTTCGACTCCTCGGCGACGCTCGCCCAGCAGGCCGTCGGCGGCGCCCCGGCCGACGTGCTCGCCACCGCCGACACCACGACGATGGACAGCGCGAAGGCCGCGCTGGCGGCGGCCCCCCAGGACTTCGCCACCAACACCATGGTGATGGTGGCGCCGGCGTCGAACCCGGCCGGCCTGACCGGGTTCGAGGACATCGAGAACCCGCAGGTCACCTACGTCGCCTGCGTGCCGACCGCGCCCTGCGGCAAGGTCGCGCAGGCGCTGCTCCAGGACAACCACGTCACCACCAAGCCGGCCAGCCTCGAGGTCGACGTGAAGTCGGTGCTGGCCAAGGTGACCAGCGACGAGGCCGACGCCGGCTTCGTCTACCGGACCGACGCGGTGGCGGCCAGGGACCGGGTGGTGTCCTTCGCGGTCCCGCACGCCCAGGACGAGGTCACCACCTACCCGATCGCGCCGCTGACCCAGTCGGAGGACGCCGACCTCGCGAACGCGTTCGTCGACCTGGTGCTCAGCGACACCGGCCAGCAGGTGCTCCACGATGCCGGCTTCGCCAAGCCCTGAGACCACCCGCCCGGACCGGGGCGGCGGCGCGACGGGACAGCTCGGCCGCCCGCCGCTGGTCCTGGTGGTCCCGGCCGCGCTCGCGGCGGCGCTGCTGGTCGTCCCGCTGGTCACCCTCGTGCTCGCCACCCCCTGGGGCAGCTTCGTGGCCCAGCTCGGCACCCGGGCGGTCCGCGACGCCCTGCGGCTGACCGTGCTCGCCTCGCTGACCACGGTCGTGGCGTGCCTGCTGCTCGGCACCCCGCTCGCCTGGCTGCTGGCGCGCGTGGACTTCCCGGGCCGCTCGGTGCTGCGGGCCGCCGTGGCGGTCCCGCTGGTGCTGCCCCCGGTGGTCGCCGGCGTCGCGCTGACCACCGCGCTGGGCCGCAGCGGCGTCCTCGGCTCGCTGCTGCGCGCGGCCACCGGCGTGACGATCCCCTACACGACGACCGCGGTCGTCATCGCGCACACGTTCGTCTCGATGCCGTTCTACGTGCTGGCCGTCGAGGGGGCGCTGCGCGCCTCCGGGGAGCGGTACGACGTGGTCGCGGCGACCCTGGGCGCCGACCGGTGGACGACGTTCCGCCGGGTGACCCTGCCGCTCGCGCTGCCCGGGGTGCTGGCCGGGGCGGTGCTGGCCTGGGCCCGCTCGCTGGGCGAGTTCGGCGCCACCATCACCTTCGCCGGCAACTTCCCCGGCACCACCCAGACCATGCCCTCGCTGATCTACCAGGAGCTGCAGGCCGACCCCGAGGTCGCCAAGACGCTGAGCATGATCCTGCTCGTGGTCTCCCTCGGCGTGCTGGCCGCGCTGCGCAACCGCTGGCTGACCGCCCCATGACCGGCCCCCTGGACGGCCCCCTGGACGGCCCCCCGGACGCCCCCGGCAGCGCCCCGGGCAGTGACCGTGGCCGGGGACTGTTCGCCGACGTCGACGTCCCGGGCCGGCTCCACGCCCGGGTCGAGGCCGGCCCGGGTGAGGTGCTGGCCGTGATCGGCCCCAACGGCGCCGGCAAGACCACGCTGCTGCGCACGCTGGCCGGCCTGCTACCCGCCGGGGGCGAGGTGCGGGTGGCCGGGACCTCCTGGACCGACCCGCCGCTGCCGGTCCGCGACCGCCGGCTGGGGCTGGTCTTCCAGGATCAGGCGCTCTTCCCGCACCTGAGCGCGCTGGACAACGTGGCGTTCGGGCCGCGGGTCCGCGGCGTGCCGCGCCGGGCGGCCGAGGCCACCGCCCGCGCGTGGCTGGACCGGTTCGGCATCGAGGACCTCGCCGGCCGCCGGCCGCGCGAGCTCTCCGGGGGCCAGGCGCAGCGGGTCGCGATCGCCCGCGCGCTGGCGGCCGACCCCGCCCTGCTGCTGCTCGACGAGCCGTTCGGCGGCCTCGACGTCGGGGTCGCGACCACGCTGCGGATCGAGCTGGCCCGTCACCTCGCGTCGTACGACGGGGTGGCCCTGCTGGTCACCCACGAGGCCCTCGACGCGCTGACCCTCGCCGATCGGGTGATCGTGCTGGACGACGGCCGGGTGGCGCAGCAGGGCACCCCGACGGAGGTGGCCGCCCGCCCGCGCACCGACCACGTGGCCCGGCTGGTCGGGCTGAACGTGATCCGGGAGGCCGGGGTGTTCCGCTCGTTCGGCCCCGGCGCGGTCACGGTCTCGTTGAGCCGGCCCGAGGGCTCGGCGCGCAACATCTGGCGCGGCACCGTGCTCAGCGCCGCCCCGCACGGCGACGCCGTACGCCTGCTGGTGGCCGCCGACCGGGAGCTGATCGCCGACGTCACCCCGGCCGCCACCGCGGAGCTCGGACTGGCGCCGGGACGCGACGTGTGGCTGTCGGTCAAGGAAATGGCCGTTCGGACCTACTCAGCAGACGTGACCGGGCCGTTACCATCGGCGCCATGAGCCGCCCCCTCGCCAGCGACCAGTCCACCGCCCCCGCCACCAGCCCCACGGGTCCCGAGAGTCCCGGCGGTCCCGAGAGCTCGGTGCCCGACCGCAACCTCGCGCTCGAGCTCGTGCGCGTCACCGAGGCCGCCGCGATGGCCGCCGGCCGCTGGGTCGGCCGCGGCGACAAGAACGGCGCCGACGGGGTCGCGGTCAACGCGATGCGGGTGATGATCTCCACGATCGGGATGCGCGGCACCGTGGTGATCGGCGAGGGCGAGAAGGACAACGCCCCGATGCTCTACAACGGCGAGGAGGTCGGGGACGGCACCGGACCGGAGTGCGACGTGGCGGTCGACCCGATCGACGGCACCACGCTGACCGCCAAGGGCATGACCAACGCGGTCTCGGTGCTGGCGGTCTCCCCGCGAGGGTCGATGTACGACCCGTCCGCGGTGTTCTACATGGAGAAGCTGGTCACCGGCCCGGAGGCGGCCGACGTCGTCGACATCCGCTACCCGGTCGCCGAGAACATCTCCCAGGTCGCCAAGGCCAAGGGCAAGCGGGCCGAGGACGTCACCGTGGTGCTGCTCGACCGGCCGCGGCACCAGGCCCTGGTCGAGGAGATCCGCGCGACCGGCGCGATGATCAAGTTCATCAGCGACGGCGACGTCGCCGGCGCGATCATGGCCGCCCGGCCCGAGACCGGCATCGACCTGCTGCTCGGCGTCGGCGGCACCCCGGAGGGCATCATCACCGCCTGCGCGATGAAGAGCCTCGGGGGCGTGATCCAGGGCCGGCTCTGGCCGACCGACGACGAGGAGCGGCAGCGGGCGATCGACGCCGGCCACGACCTCGACCCCGAGCACGTGCTGCACACCGACGACCTGGTCACCGGTGACGACTGCTTCTTCGTCGCCACCGGCATCACCGACGGGGAGCTGCTGCGCGGCGTGCGCTACGGCGCCGGTGGCTGCACCACCCACTCGCTGGTGATGCGCTCGCGCAGCGGCACGATCCGCACGATCACCTCCCAGCACCAGCTGCAGAAGCTACGCGCTTTCTCCGCGATCGACTTCGAGTGACCGAGCCACGTCGTGGCGGTGCAGGGTCGCCACGACGTGGTCGATCACCCGGGGGTCCACCGCCATGCCCAGGTGGGAGGCGGTGACCTCGAGCGACTCCGCGAGCGGGTCCACGCAGGCGCGCCAGTCGACGATGCCGTCGCGGCGGGAGTGGATCGCGGTGAAGGGGATGCCCGGGGGCAGCGGCTGGCGGCTCTCCTCGAAGCTCTGCCGGGCGCACTCCCCGGCCACGCAGTCGGCCGCCATCAGGCCGGGCACGCCGGCCCGGCTCAGCCGCACGAACACCTCCAGCGTCGCGGCGAGGGAGGCGTGGTGGGCGCCGGGCGCGAGCATCGGGCTGCCCAGGGTGACGATGCCGGCGACCAGGTCGGGGCGGCGTACGGCGAGGCCGCGCGCGAGCAGCCCCCCGAGGCTGTGGCCGACGACCTGCACCCGGCTGCCGCGGCGCGCCGCGATCGACTCCAGCCGCGCCTCGAGCTGCGCGGCGGCACCCAGCGTGCAGCCGACGTTGGCGTGCATGTGGGACCGGTAGGTGCGGAAGCCCTGCGCGCGCAGCGCGCGCGCCATCAGGGCCAGCGAGGCGTCGCCGGCGAGGAAGCCGGGCACGAGGATGACCGGCTCGCCGCGGCGCGGGGCAGTCCGGCCGGCGTACGGCAGGTCGCGGCGGGCCCGGTGCTCGGCGAGCGCGCGGACGGCGTACCGGCCGGCCTCCGCGACCAGGCTCCCCTCCCGCAGCACCGCGGCGGCGCCGGGCGGCGCGAACCCGTCGGGGCGGAGGAAGGACCCCACGATGGCGGGCCGTGTGGAGCAGGTCACACCTCGGACGGTACGGCCAAAGGTCCCGAATGTCCCGTCTTCGTGCCCCATCCTGGGGAGTCGGGCACCCCCCGGGTGACCCTTATGGGGGACAGCCACCGCGGTTGAGGTTCACTGGGAGCATGTCCTCCGAGTCCGCGCCCCGGCCCGCAGTGACCGTCTCCGAGGAGCTGCACGCGCCGGTCTCCCCCGGCATCGAGCTGTGCTACCAGACGTTCGGCGACCCCGACGACGACCCGCTGCTGCTGGTGATGGGGCTGGGCGGCCCGATGAACTGGTGGGACCCGGAGCTGTGCCGGATGCTCGCCGAGCGCGGCTTCTTCGTCATCCGCTTCGACAACCGCGACACCGGCCGCTCCAGCCGGGCGACCGGCCGGGTCACGCGGTCCGCGCTGGTGCGGGCGTTCCTGGGCCGGCGGGTCCGGGCGCCGTACGCGCTCGCCGAGCTGGCCGGGGACGCGTTCGGCCTGCTCGACCACCTCGGCCTCGAGTCCGCCCACGTGGTGGGCGTGTCGATGGCCGGGATGATCGTGCAGACGATGGCGATCGCCCGGCCGGGGCGGGTGCGCTCGCTCACGAGCATCATGTCGACCACCGGCAAGCGCACCGTCGGCTGGCAGCACCCGTCGCTGTTCCCGGCGATGCTCGCCAACCGCGGCCCGGGCCGCGAGGCCTACGTCAGGTCCAGCGCGACGATGTGGCAGCTGATCGGCTCCCCGGGCTACCCCCAGTCGCACGAGGAGGTCGCGAAGCGTGCCGGGGAGACCTACGACCGGGGGGTCAGCGCGTCCGGCGTACTGCGCCAGATGATGGCGGTGATCACCCAGCCCGACCGCAGCGCGCGGCTGCGCTCGGTGCGGGTGCCCACCCTGGTGGTGCACGGCCTCGCGGACAAGATGGTGCACGTCTCCGGTGGCCGGGCCACCGCCGCCGCCGTCCCCGGTGCGGAGCTGCTGCTGGTCGACGGCATGGGCCACGACCTCCCCCGCGAGCTGTTCACGACCTTCGCCGACGCGATCCGCCGTACCGCCGACCGCCCCCCTCGTTGAGTTGGCCCTCCCACCGGCGTGAGTTGGCCCTCCCGCCGGCGTGAGTTGGGCCTTGCGCCGGCGTGAGTTGGGCCTCCCGCCGGCGTGAGTCGGGCCTCGCGCCGGCGTCGGTCGACCCTCGTCTGAAGCGCTCCGGGGCAACGCCCAACTCAACGCGGCGCGAGGCCCAACTCAACAAAGGCACGCCACCTCCCTCGGCTCCCCTGCACCACGGTGCCCCGGCGTCCCACCGATTCGGTAGATCCGGATCCTGCGGGACTCCTGCTGTGGACACGGCACCCCTCCCCGGCGTAGGACGTGAGGTAGGACACAGGGGAGGCGCCCATGAAGCAGCCACCACGGAGTCTGCTCCGGCGCCGACCGGAACGTCGGCGGCAATTGCTCGCCGCGGCCGCCCTGCTTGCGATCGGCGCCGCCGTGCTCACCGCCTGCTCGGGGAGCGGGTCGGGCAAGGCCGAGCTGGTCTGGTACACCAACCCCGACGCCGGCGGCCAGGCCAAGGTCGCCGAGAACTGCAGCACCGACCAGTACACGATCACCACCCAGGTGCTGCCCCAGGACGCCGGTCAGCAGCGGATCCAGCTCGCCCGCCGGCTCGCCGCCCAGGACTCCGGCATCGACCTGATGAGCATCGACCCGCCGTACACCGCCGAGCTGGCCGACGCCGGTTACCTGGCCCCGCTCCCCCAGGACTTCCAGTCGACGCTCACGCAGCAGTCGTTCGCCGGCGCCACCGCCTCGGCGACCTGGAAGGGTCAGTTGGTCGCCGCGCCGTTCTGGTCCAACACCCAGGTGCTCTGGTACCGCAAGTCGTTCGCGCAGAAGGCCGGCCTCGACATGAGCAGGCCGGTCACCTGGGACCAGATCATCAAGGCCGCCGGCGACAACGGCGGCACAGTCGCGGTGCAGGCCAACAAGTACGAGGGCTACGTCGTCTGGATCAACGCGCTGATCGCCGGAGCCGGCGGAGACATCGCCAGCGACACCCAGGCCGGGGTGAACGCCTCGATCGACGTCAGCTCCCCCGCGGGCGAGAAGGCCGCCGCCATCGTGCACGAGCTGGCCTCCTCCAGCGCCGCGCCGTCGGACCTGTCGGTGTCCAACGAGGGCACGGCGGCGGCGACGTTCGGGTCCTCCAGCGGCGCCTTCATGGTGAACTGGACGTTCATCTGGACCAACTACGACGAGGCGCAGCCCGAGGTCAAGAAGGACCTCGGCTACGCGATGTACCCCGAGACGGTGCAGGGCGAGCAGGCTCGGCCGCCGTACGGCGGGATCAACATCGGCGTGAGCACCTACTCCAACCACGTCGACGAGGCGATGGCCGCCGCCGAGTGCATCACCAAGCCCGACAACCAGGGCGTGAACGCCGAGCTCACCGGCAACATGCCCGCGAGCGCGGCCGGCTATGACTACGCCCCGCTGAAGAAGATCTACCCGGCTCCGGTCATGACGCTGTTCCAGAAGAGCCTGGACGCGGCGGCCCCGCGGACGGTCACGCCCTACTGGAGCGACATCTCCGGCTCCCTGCTGAGCACCTGGCACCCGCCGTCGGGCGTCAGCCCCCAAACGCCGCAGAGCTCCACGACCTTCATCGAGGACGTCCTGCACGGAAGGAGGCTGCTGTGAGCGCCGCAACCGCCACCGCGGCCCAGCCCGAGGTCCCGCGCTCGACCACCGGACGCCAGCGCCGCAGCGATCGCTCGACCGCCGAGAACCGGCTCGGACAGAAGCTCGTCGCGCCGGCGGTCGTGGTCATGCTGCTGGTCACGGCCTGGCCGATGCTGCAGGCGCTCTACCTCTCGCTGTTCCGCTACCGCCTGACCACGCCGAACGACCGGGCGTTCATCTGGTTCAGCAACTACTGGACGATCCTGAAGGATCCGCTCTTCTGGCACGACACCTTCAACACCGTGGTCATCATGGTCGTCACCG
Organism: Nocardioides panaciterrulae; assembly: GCF_013409645.1. NCBI lineage: Bacteria > Bacillati > Actinomycetota > Actinomycetes > Propionibacteriales > Nocardioidaceae > Nocardioides > Nocardioides panaciterrulae. The sequence goes on from NZ_JACCBG010000001.1 coordinate 3,171,128, forward strand.
TGGCCGTCGAGCTGGTGATCGGCTTCGCCTTCGCCATGGTGATGCACCGGGTGGTCTTCGCCCGAGGCGGGATCCGGACCGCCATCTTGATCCCCTACGGCATCATCACCGTGGTCTCGGCGTTCTCCTGGCAGTTCGCGTTCAGCATCAACAACGGGTTCGTGAACAGCTGGTTCGGCTGGCTGCCGTGGATCTCGGCGGACACCAACTGGTTCGGCTCCCACTGGCCCGCCATGTTCGCGATCATGGTCTCGGAGATCTGGAAGACCACGCCGTTCATGTCGCTCCTGCTGCTCGCCGGCCTCTCGCAAGTCTCGGAGGACATGGTCGAGGCGGCCAAGGTCGACGGCGCCACGTGGTGGCAGCGCCTGTGGAAGGTGATCCTGCCGAACATGCGCGCGGCGATCATGGTGGCGGTGCTGTTCCGGGGGCTCGACGCGTTCCGGATCTTCGACAACATCTACGTGATGACCAAGGGCGCGCAGAACACCGAGTCGTCGTCGTTCCTGACCTACCGCCAGGTCATCGAGCAGCTCCAGCTGGGGCTCGGGTCGGCGTTGTCCGTCCTGCTCTTCCTGACCGTGCTGATCCTGGCCTGGCTGATCGTCAAGCTGTTCCGAGTGGACCTCGCCCAGGCCCGAGGGGAGGCGTGATGCGCAACAGGAACGCCGTCGGGACGTGGGTCGGCTTCGCGCTGATCATGGTGTGGTGCCTGCTGCCGGTGGCCTGGATCATCTCGCTGTCGTTCAAGTCGGTGGAGGAGACCGGCGTGGGCAGCCCGCAGTTCCTGCCGAAGGACCCGACCTGGCAGAACTACAAGGACATCATCGACAACCCCGACTTCACCGCCGCGCTGCGCAACTCCTTCGGCATCGCGCTGATCTCCACCCTGCTGTCGGTGATCTTCGCGACCCTGGCGGCCTACGCCATCGCCCGGCTGGAGTTCCGGGGCAAGCGCCTGGTGCTCTCGCTGGCGCTGGCGATCGCGATGTTCCCGGTGGTCGCACTGGTCGGGCCGCTGTTCGACCTGTGGCGCACGCTGCACCTCTTCAACACCTGGCCGGGGCTGATCATCCCGTACATGTCGTTCACGCTCCCGCTGGCGATCTGGACGCTCTCGGCGTTCTTCCGCGAGATCCCGTGGGAGATGGAGCAGGCCGCCCAGGTCGACGGCGCCACGTCCTGGCAGGCGTTCCGTAAGGTGATCGTGCCGCTGGCCGCCCCCGGGGTGTTCACCGCGGCGATCCTGACCTTCTTCTTCGCCTGGAACGAGTTCGTGCTCGCGATCTCACTCACGTCGACGACAGCCTCGCGGACCGTCCCGGCGCAACTGTCGTTCTTCGTCGGCCCCGACCCGTTCAACCCGCCGTATGGCCAGCTGGCCACGGCCTCGGTGCTCGTCACCATCCCGGTCATCGTCATCGTCCTGCTGTTCCAGCGACGCATCGTTGCCGGCCTCACCTCCGGCGCAGTGAAGGGTTGAGCCATGGCTGCCATCCACATGAAGAACATCGTCAAGCAGTACGGCGACGGCTTCCCCGCCGTGAACGACATCAGCATCGATGTGGCGGACGGCGAGTTCATGATCCTGGTCGGGCCGTCCGGTTGCGGTAAGTCCACGCTGCTGCGGATGATCGTGGGCCTGGAAGACATCACGTCCGGCGACATGCTGATCGACGGCAAGCGCGTCAACGACCTGGCCCCCCGTGACCGCAACCTCGCCATGGTCTTCCAGAACTACGCGCTCTACCCGCACCTGTCGGTCTACGAGAACATCGCGTTCCCGCTGCGCCTGGCCCGCAAGCTCTCGGAGAGCGAGATCGACGACAAGGTCCACGAGGCGAGCCGGCTGCTGGAGCTCGACGAGCACCTCCAACGCAAGCCCGGCAACCTCTCCGGCGGCCAGCGGCAGCGGGTGGCGATGGGCCGGGCGATCGTGCGCCAAGCCGACGCCTTCCTCTTCGACGAGCCGCTCTCGAATCTCGACGCCAAGCTGCGCGGGCAGATGCGCACGGAGATCTCGCGTCTCCAGAAGCGCCTCGGCATCACCACGGTCTACGTGACCCACGACCAGACCGAGGCCATGACGCTCGGCGACCGGGTCGCCGTGCTCAAGCGCGGCCTCCTGCAGCAGCTGGCCACGCCGCGGGAGCTCTACACCAACCCCGGCAACCTCTTCGTCGCCGGCTTCATCGGTTCACCGCCGATGAACTTCCTGCCCGCCCAGGTCGACGGGACCTCGGTGCAGCTGCCGTTCGGCACCGTGGAGCTGCCGCCGGAGAAGACGGCGAAGGCGACCGGGAAGGGTCTCCTCATCGCGGGGATCCGGCCCGAGCACTTCGAGGACGCCGGGGTGAAGCGGGACCTGGGGTCCGGCAGCACCTTCCGGGCCACGGTCGACGTCGTGGAGTGGCTCGGCAACGAGGCGTTCGCCTACATCCCGTTCGAGGCTCCGCCGGAGATGCGTGCGGAGCTCGCCGAGCTCGCCCGGGACCTCGACAGCGAGGCGCTGCACACGCAGCTGGTGGTTGCCCTCGACGGCAGCAGCCGGATCGCGGAGGGCGACGAGGCCGAGATCTGGATGGACATCTCGAAGATCCACCTCTTCGACCCCGCGACCGGAGAGAACCTCACCGTCGACCCGCAGCATGCCGGCCGGATCCCGGCCATGGAGGTCGAGGCCGCGCCGGGTTGAGCTCCTCGAGCTCAAGTGCGAGCCCGGCCGAGTTGAGCCGGGCCTCGACACGGATCGCTCCGTGGCGAGGCCCAACTCAACCCGGCGCGAGGCCCAACTCAACCCGGCGCGAGGCCCAACTCAACCCGGCGCGAGGCCCAACTCAACACGGGGTTGGGCCCAACTCAACGCGCGGGCGGGGAGGGGGTCAGTCGGAGAGGCGCTCGCCCGACTCGGTGTCGAAGACGTGGACCGACCGCGGGTCGGTGGTCACGTGGATGACGTCGCCCTTGCGCACCGAGTCGCGCTGGCTGACCCGCACGATGATGTTCGCGGGGGTGCCCGCGACGCCGCTGGTGCCGTAGACGAACGCGTCGGCGCCGAGCTCCTCGACCACGGTCACCTTCACCGGCAGGCCGCCCTCGCTCTCGGGCACGACCCGCCAGGCCTCGGGCCGGACGCCGACGGTGATGTTGCCGCGCATCTTGTGCGACGCCCCACCGTCGACCGGGACGAGGTACTCGCCGATCTTCGCCTGGCCGTCGGCGGCCTTGGCCTCGATCAGGTTCATCTGCGGGGAGCCGATGAACCCGGCGACGAAGAGGTTGACCGGCCGGTCGTAGAGGTTCAGCGGGCTGTCGACCTGCTGGAGGTAGCCGTCCTTCATGACCGCGACGCGGTCGCCCATCGTCATCGCCTCGACCTGGTCGTGGGTGACGTAGACGGTGGTGACGCCGAGGTCGGACTGGAGCTTGGCGATGTCGGTGCGGGTCTGCACGCGCATCTTCGCGTCGAGGTTCGAGAGCGGCTCGTCCATGCAGAACACCTGCGGGTTCCGCACGATCGCGCGGCCCATCGCGACCCGCTGGCGCTGGCCGCCGGAGAGGGCCTTGGGCTTGCGGGCGAGGTAGTCGGTGAGCCCGAGCAGCCGGGCGGCCTCCTCGACGCGCTTCTGCCGCTCGTCGGCGGGGACCTTGGCCATCTTCAGCGCGAACGCCATGTTGTCGGCCACGCTCATGTGCGGGTAGAGCGCGTAGTTCTGGAACACCATCGCGATGTCGCGATCCTTCGGCGGGATGTGCGTGATGTCGCGGTCGCCGATGAAGATCTTGCCCTCGTTGACCTCTTCGAGGCCGGCGAGCATCCGCAGCGTCGTGGACTTGCCGCACCCGGAGGGGCCGACGAGCACCATGAACTCGCCGTCGCGGATCTCTAGGTCGATGCCGGGCACCGCGGGGACGTCTGCCCCGGGATACCAGCGCTGGGCCTTCTCGAAGGTGACTGTGGCCATGACTGAACTCCTTCACCGGCAGGTACGTGCCGGACGATCCGTAGTGAAGTGACGGCAGTCACAGTAGTCGACGCCGCTCGCTCCGGCCACGCCCGTCCGACCACACCCGTCCCGCCGCCGGGTCAGGCGCCCGCCCCCGCGCCGGCCAGCGGGCGCCGGCCGACCGGCGGGGCGGACTCCCCCGCCTGCAGCGCCATCGGGACCAAGCGCACCCCGACGCCGGGACCCTCGGGGTCCAGCACCGTGCGGACGGCGAGCGCGCCGAGCTCGGCGTACGGGATCGCGACCGAGGCCAGCCGCGGCCGCAGCCAACCGGCCAGTGCGGACCCGTCGAAGGAGACCACGACGACATCTCGCGGCACGACCAGCCCGTGGGCCTCGAGCGCCTGGTAGGCGCCCATGCCGATCCGGTCGTTGAGGCAGACCAGCGCGCCGGGCCGGCCGCCGAGGTCGAGCCAGCTCGACACCGCCCGGAAGGACTCCTGGACCGACCAGTCACAGGGCAGGACGCCGGCCAGGGGGTGTCCGGAACCGGCGAGCTCCTCGCGCACGCCGGCTAGCCGCTGGGGGCCGGCGGTCGCGTGCGGGTCGGGGTCCTGCCCGACCAGCCAGATGTCTCCGGCGACGCCCGCGTCGAGGACGGCACGCGCGGCCGCCCGCCCGCCCATGGTCTCGTCGGGCAGCACCGCGGGGGTCGGGGAGGCCGGGTCCACGCAGTTGAGCAGGACCACCCGGCGCTGGCCGGCTAGTGCCGCGGGCACGGCGATCTGGGAGGTCACGACCTTGGCGTAGACGAGCCCGTCGACCTGGCGGTCGATCATCTCCTCGACCAGCAGCCGCTCGACCTCGGCGTCACCTCCGGTCTCGCCGATGAGCAGCAGGTGGTCGGCGGCACGCGCGGCCGCGCTCGCCCCGGTGAGCATCTGGCTCGCGAACTGCCCGCCCGCCACGAAGTCGGAGATCAGCCCGATGGTCTCGGTGGTCGCCTTGCGCAGGTTGCGCGCGCTGCGGTTGGGCCGGTAGCCGAGCGCGGCGACCGCGGCCCGGACCCGCTGCTCGGTCTCGGGCGAGATCCGCATCTGCGCGGAGCGGCCGTTGAGGATGTACGACGCCGTCGTGGACGAGACCCCGGCGCGCCGGGCGACGTCGCTGAGCGTGACCTTGTGTGACCTCATGCCCACCCCACTCCTTCCCTGGCACGGCCCGGCCGCACGACCCGGATGATGCGGGGACTTCCGCACCAGGGAGGCCGTAGTGACGAAATCGTTGCTTGACACTGACCGGTCCCGGCGACCATGATCCTGCTGATTCGATTCAGCAGTGGTGTGAGTCACAGTAGTACGGCGCACGCCCCCCGAGTCAACAGCGACTTGGTCGCCGACAACGAGGAGAACGAATGCGATTTCGACGTCACGGCGCCGCCCTGCTGGCGGTCGCCGCTGCCGCGTCCCTGTCCCTGACCGCGTGCGGAGGCAGCAGTGGCTCCTCCAGCGACAGCAAGACCGTCACGATCTGGAGCAGCGTCGACCAGCCCGTCCAGGACGGTCTCGAGAAGACCCTGCAGGCGAAGGTGAAGCCCGACGGCATCACCATCAAGTGGCAGAAGGTCGAGAACATCAACCAGCTGATCATGACCAAGATCCAGGCGGGTGACACCCCGGACATCGCGTTCATCCCGCAGCCTGGCGTCGTGAAGGACATGGTCAGCCTCGACGCTGCCAAGCCCCTGGACGACGTGGTCGACAAGAGCTCGCTCGAGCAGAGCATGATCCCGGGCACCCTCGACGCCGGCACCGTGGACGGCAAGCTCTACGGCCTGCTGGTGAGCATGAACGTCAAGGGCCTGGTGTTCTACAACAAGCCCGAGTGGGACCAGGCCGGCTACAAGACGCCGGAGACCATCGACCAGCTCAACGCGCTGACCGACCAGATCCGGTCCGACGGCAAGACGCCGTGGTGCATGGGCATCGAGTCCGACACCGCGACCGGCTGGCCAGCCACCGACTGGTTCGAGACCCTGGTCATGAAGTACGGCGGGGCCGACACCTACAACTCCTGGGTCGCCCACGACACGCCGTTCGACTCCGACGTGGTCAAGCAGGCCGGCGCGGAGTTCGAGAAGCTGATGTTCACCGACGGCAACGTGCTCGGAGGCCGCTCGGCGATCGCGTCGACCAACTTCGGCACCGCCGGGAACCCGATGTTCGCCAGCCCGCCGAAGTGCTGGATGTACAACCAGGGCTCGTTCATCACGGGCTTCTTCCCCAAGGACGTGACCAAGAACCTCGACCAGAACGTCGGCGTCTTCGGCTTCCCGCCGGCCACGGCCGGGGGCGAGAACCCGGTCGAGGGTGGCGGCGACATGGCCACGATGCTCAACGACTCCGACAACGTGAAGACCGTCATGAAGGCCCTCGCCCAGACCGACATCGGCAAGGACGCCGCGCCGACCAGCTCGTTCATCTCGCCGCACAAGGACTTCGACATGTCCCTGTACCCGAACGACGTGACGCGCAACATCGCGAACGTGGCCTACAACGCGACCTCGTTCCTCTTCGACGGCTCCGACGCGATGCCGGGCGAGGTCGGCGCGGGCTCGTTCTGGAAGCAGATGACCGCCTGGATCAGCGGTCAGGAGGACCTCGAGACCGCGCTGAAGAACATCGACGACAGCTGGCCGTCGTCCTGACGAAGTGACAGGTCGTCGTACGCCGGGGTCCGGGCGCCAGCTGGAGCACACCGCGCCAACGCACCGCCCGGGCCCCCGGCGCCCCGACCCGCTGGGAGGTCCGCCGTCGACGGCGGCCAGAGAGGGAGGACCGCATGCTTGCCAAGACACTGAGCGCCCTGCTCACCGTGCTCCTGGGAGTCGGTGCCGCACTGCTCGTCTACTGGGTGCTCAACAAGATCGCCGAGCTGCTCCCGGCCAAGTGGGAGAGCCGGGTCAAGCCGTACTTCTACATCCTGCCGGCCTATCTCGCGATCGCCGTCTACCTGATCTACCCGACGATCCTGACGGTCATCAACAGCTTCAAGGACCGGTTCTCGCGGGAGTGGGTCGGCACCCAGAACTACTCCGACCTGTTCGCCTCCGCCGCCTTCCGGCAGACGCTGCTCAACACGCTGCTGTGGATCGTCATCGTCCCCGCGGTGACGGTGGCCCTCGGCCTGCTGGTCGCGGTGCTGGCCGACCGGCTCAGCCCCCGCAGCGAGAAGCTCACCAAGACGATCATCTTCCTGCCGATGGCGATCTCGATGATCGGCGCGGCGACGATCTGGCGGTTCGTCTACGACGCCCAGCCCAAGGGCACCGGGCAGATCGGCCTGATGAACGCCTTCATCGGGATGTTCGGGTTCGACCCGGTCGCCTGGCTGCAGACCAGCACGCTGCACCTGAACAGCCTGCTGCTGATGGTGGTGCTGCTGTGGGCCCAGGTCGGCTTCTCGATGGTGCTGCTCTCCGCGGCCGTCAAGGGGGTCCCGGTGGACACGATCGAGGCCGCCCGCATCGACGGCGCGGGTGAGCGGCAGATCTTCTTCCGGGTGGTGGTGCCCCAGATCAAGGGCACGATCATCACGGTCTTCATCACCGTGACCATCACCGTGATGAAGATCTTCGACATCGTCTACGTGATGACCAACGGTGGCTTCAACACCAACGTGCTCGGCAACGAGTTCTGGAACCAGCTCAACACGAACTTCAACTACGGCTCGGCGTCGGCGATCGTGGTCGTCCTGATGGTCGCGGTGATCCCGATCATGATCTACCAGGTGCGCCACTTCAAGGCGGAGGAGGCAGCGGCATGACCAGCAGCACCACGGCCCACGAGGTCGCTGCGACCCCCACCGCCGGGGAGCGCACCGCCCGGCCCAAGCGGGCGGCGACCCACTTCGACGCGAACCCCGCCAAGGCGGGATGGCTGACCAAGACGGTGCTGATCGTGCTCTGCGTGGCCTGGATGGTCCCGCTCTTCGGCACCTTCGTGACGTCCTTCCGCACCCGCGACGCCGCCAACAGCACCGGCTGGTGGACGATCTTCACCCACCCCTCGACCATCTCGAACCTGACGCTGGACAACTACGACAAGGCGATCTTCGGCGAGAACGTCGACATGGGCCGGGCGTTCGTGAACAGCCTCGCGATCACGCTGCCGGCGACGTTCATCCCGCTGCTGATCGCCTGCTTCGCGGCGTACGCGTTCACGTTCATGGACTTCCCGGGCCGGGACTTCCTGTTCCTGCTGATCGTGAGCCTGCTCGTCGTGCCGAACTACGTGGCGTTCGTGCCGATGCTCAAGCTCTACCGCGACCTCGGCATGGGCGGCACCTTCCCGTCGGTGTGGCTGGCCCACATCGGGTTCGGCATGTCGTTGGCGATCTACATCCTGCGCAACTACATGGCCACGCTGCCCAAGACCGTCATCGAGTCGGCCAAGATCGACGGCGCCAGCCACTTCCAGACGTTCTGGAGGCTGGTGCTGCCGATGTCGATCCCGGCCGTCGCCGCGTTCGCGATCTTCCAGTTCCTGTGGGTGTGGAACGACCTGCTGGTCGCGCTGGTCTTCATCGGCCCCGGTGAGAACGAGCCGGTGACCGTCGGCCTGACCCACCTCAAGCAGCAGCTCGGCCAGGGCTGGGAGCTCACCACCGCCGGTGGCTTCTTCACCATGATCGTCCCGATCCTGGTGTTCCTGGCGCTGCAGCGGTTCTTCGTCCGCGGCCTCACCGCGGGCGCCGTGAAGGGCTGAGCCCGACCGCTCGTTCCGCCCGAGCGCCCCCGAGTGCCCGCCAGTAGCCCGAGTGCCCGGACAGGCTTCCTGTCCGGGCACTCGTACGCCGGGCCGCGCGTCCGGCCCTCCCGCCACCTTCCCTGGAGACCTCCGCATGCTCTTCCCCCTCGGGACCGCCCCGGGCCCGCACCCTCGCCTCGCGCTCGAGCTCGACACCGCCGGCGACGGGCTCCCGGTCGTGCTCTGGACCGGGCTCGTGCCCGGCGCGGCGAGCACCACCGGCCTGCCCCGGGTGCCCTACGGCCCCGGGATGCCGCTGCTCGGCGAGCACGCGCACGGGCTGTTCACGCGCCCACACCTGCGCGGCCACCGGCTCGGCGAGGACGGCTCGACCGGGCGCGGCTGGTCGACCCGCTTCGTGCTCGAGGACGTGGCCGAGGTCGGTGACCACGGCACCGCGCTGCGGATCGCGGCCCACGACCGGCAGGCCGGGCTGGGGCTGGTCACCGAGCTGGAGAGCGTCCCGGGCGGCGCGCTGCGGGTCCGGCACACCCTGACCAACACGGGGGCCGGCCGCTACCTGCTCGAGGGCCTCGAGGTGGTGCTGCCGGTCGACGACCGGTGCGTCGAGAGCCTGGACTTCACCGGCCGGCACGAGCGCGAGCGGACCCCGCAGCGGCGTACCGTCACCGACGGGCTGTGGCTGCGCGAGAGCCGCGCCGGCCGACCCGGCCTGGACGCCGCGACGATGCTGGTGCTCGGCACGCCCGGCTTCTCCCCCACAGCGGGGGCGGTGGTCGCCGCCCACGTCGCGTGGAGCGGCAACTCGGTGCTCCGGGTCGAGCGGGACGCCGCCACCGCCACCACCCTGGGCGGCGGCGAGCTGCTGCAGCCCGGCGAGGTGGCGCTGGCGACCGGCGAGGCGTACACGACCCCGTGGGTGTGCTTCGCGGCGGCCGACGACGGGCTCGACGGGCTCGCCGCCGTCTGGCACGCCTGGCAGCGTGCGCTGCCGGCCCACCCGGAGCACCAGCCCGTGGTGCTCAACGTGTGGGAGGCGGTCTACTTCGACCACGACCTCGAGCGGCTGCACGGCATCGCCGAGCGGGCGGCGCGGGTGGGCGTGGAGCGGTTCGTGCTCGACGACGGCTGGTTCCGCGGGCGGCGCGACGACACCGCCGGGCTCGGCGACTGGTGGGTCGACGAGGAGGTCTGGCCGGACGGCCTGGACCCGCTGATCGACCGGGTGCGCGGGCTCGGCATGGAGTTCGGCCTGTGGTTCGAGCCGGAGATGGTCAACCCCGACTCCGACCTCTACCGCGCGCACCCCGACTGGGTGCTCGCCACCGGCGACCGGGTGCCGCTGCTGCACCGGCACCAGCTGGTGCTCGACCTGACCCGGCCGGAGGTCTTCGACCACCTGCTGGAGCGGGTGGACGCCGTGCTGTCCGCCCATCCGATCGGCTACGTGAAGTGGGACCACAACCGCGACCTCCTGGAGGCCGGCAGCGGCCCGCGCGGCGGGGCCCCGGCGGTGCACGAGCAGACGACCGCGTTCTACCGGCTGCTCGACGAGCTGCGGGCCCGGCACCCCCGGGTCGCCTGGGAGTCCTGCGCGTCCGGCGGCGGACGGATCGACCTCGGCGTGCTCGAGCGGGTGCAGCGGGTGTGGACCTCGGACATGACCGACGCGCTGGCCCGCCAGCAGATCCAGCGGTGGACCACCCAGCTGCTGGCGCCGGAGTACGTCGGCGCGCACGTCTCCTCCCCCACCTCGCACACGACCGGGCGCACGCTCCCGCTGGACTTCCGGGCCGCGACCGCGCTCTTCGGCGCCTTCGGCATCGAGTGGGACCTGACCCGGGCCGGCGAGGACGACCTCGACCGGCTCGCCGACTGGGTGGCCCGGTTCAAGCGGCTGCGCCCGCTGCTGCACTCGGGCCGGGTGGTGCGCCCGGAGTCCGCCGACCCGGCGGTGCTGCTGCACGGCGTGGTCGCCGCGGACCGGTCGGAGGCGCTGATGGCGCACGTGCAGCTCGAGGAGTCCGCGCACAACCGCGGAGTGGCGGTGCGGGTCCCGGGGCTGGACCCGGACGCGACGTACCACCTGGCGTGGGAGGGCCCGGTCGAGCTGACCCACGTGAGCATGTCCGCGCCGCTGCCGCCCGACGGGCCCACCGACGGGGTCGCGGTCGCCGGCCGGGTGCTGGCCGACCGGGGGTTCTGGCTGCCGCGGCGGCGGCCCGAGACCGTGACGCTGGTGCGGCTGACGCGCGCGTGATCTCCCGCCGCCGGCGGTGGTTCAGCCACCCTTTCCCGGACGCGACCGGTGGACAGCTCACCGCCACCGGGGCGGCCGGGGCGACCGCGAGACGGCCTCCCGAGCCGGGCGCGGTCGGGGCGGACTATCCTGACGGCTCGTGAGCACCGCAGCTTCGAGTCCCGAGTTCCGCTACTCCGACCTCCTGCCGACCGGGGCCGACGACACGCCGTACCGGCTGGTCACCGCCGAGGGCGTCTCGACCTTCGAGGCGGACGGGCAGACGTTCCTGCGGGTCGCGCCCGAGGCGATCCAGCGGCTGACCGCGGAGGCGATGCACGACATCGCCCACTACCTGCGCCCGGCGCACCTCGCGCAGCTGCGCCGGATCATCGACGACCCCGAGGCGTCGGGCAACGACCGGTTCGTCGCGCTCGACCTGCTCAAGAACGTCAACATCTCCGCGGGTGGCGTGCTGCCGATGTGCCAGGACACCGGCACCGCGATCGTGATGGGCAAGAAGTCCGAGGGCGTCCTGACCGGCAGCGACGACGGCGAGGCGATCTCGCGGGGCGTGTACGACGCGTACACCAAGCTGAACCTGCGCTACAGCCAGCTCGCGCCGCTGACGACCTACGACGAGAAGAACACCGGCACGAACCTGCCGGCCCAGATCGAGATCTACTCCACGCCGCAGAGCTCGGGCCGGCCGGAGTACAAGTTCCTGTTCATGGCCAAGGGCGGCGGCTCGGCGAACAAGTCGTTCCTGTTCCAGGAGACCAAGGCGATCCTCAACCCGTCGCGACTGCTGAGCTTCCTCGACGAGAAGATCCGCTCGCTCGGGACGGCCGCCTGCCCGCCGTACCACCTCGCGGTCGTGATCGGCGGCACGTCGGCGGAGTTCGCGCTGAAGACCGCGAAGTACGCCTCCGCGCACTACCTCGACAACCTGCCGACGTCGGGCTCGATGAGCGCGCACGGCTTCCGGGACGTCGAGCTGGAGGAGGAGGTCTTCAAGCTGACCCAGTCCTTCGGGATCGGCGCGCAGTTCGGCGGCAAGTACTTCTGCCACGACGTGCGGGTGGTCCGGCTCCCCCGGCACGGCGCCTCCTGCCCGGTCGCGATCGCGGTGTCCTGCTCGGCCGACCGGCAGGCGCTCGGCAAGATCACCGCCGACGGGGTCTTCCTGGAGCAGCTCGAGACCGACCCGGCGAAGTACCTCCCCGCCACCGGCGCGACCCAGCCCGCCGACGAGGCCGACGTGGTCGAGGTGGACCTGAACCGGCCGATGGCCGAGATCCTCGCCGAGCTCTCGAACTACCCGGTCAAGACGCGGCTCTCGCTCACCGGCCCGCTGGTCGTGGCCCGCGACATCGCGCACGCGAAGATCAAGGAGCGGCTCGACGCCGGCGAGGAGATGCCGCAGTACCTGCGCGACCACCCCGTCTACTACGCCGGCCCGGCGAAGACGCCGACCGGTTATGCCTCCGGCTCCTTCGGACCCACCACCGCGGGCCGGATGGACTCCTACGTCGAGCAGTTCCAGGCGGCCGGCGGCTCGATGGTGATGCTGGCCAAGGGCAACCGCTCCAAGGCGGTCACCGACGCCTGCGCCGCCCACGGCGGCTTCTACCTCGGCTCGATCGGTGGGCCCGCCGCCCGCCTCGCCCAGGACTGCATCAAGTCGGTCTCGGTGCTGGAGTACGAGGAGCTCGGCATGGAGGCGGTCTGGAAGATCGAGGTCGAGGACTTCCCCGCGTTCATCGTCGTCGACGACAAGGGCAACGACTTCTTCACCGACCCCTCCGGCGCCGTCACCGTCCCCGTCTCCGGGATCCGGGTGCGTTCGGCGCAGTAGCGGCCGCACCACCGCCCCCGACGTACGACGTCGCCCCGCCCCCGCGGGGACGGGGCGACGTCCTAGGTCGTACGTCGCGAGCCGGATCAGGCCTCGGTCGCGAACCCGGCCTCGACGAGGTAGTCGTGCGCCACCTGGGACTCGCTGATGCCCTGGGCCGACTTCTCGGTGTTCAGCTTCTGCATCACCTCGGTGGTGAGCGCGTCGGCCAGCGGCTGGAGCGCCTTCATGACCTCCGGGTGCTTGTCGTTGAAGTCCACCCGGGTGATCGGCACGCCGTTGTAGAGCGGGAAGAACTGCTTGTCGTCCTCGAGCACGCTCAGGTGGTTGGCCTTGATCCGCCCGTCGGTGGTGAAGATCTCGCCGAAGTCGCAGGTGCCCTTGCCGGTCTGCGTGTAGATCACGCCGGTGCCGAGGCTCTTGACGTCGCCGGACGAGATCCCGTAGGCCTTCTTGAACCCGGGGTAGCCGTCCGGACGGCTGGCGAACTCCGACTCCACGCATACTGTCGCGTCGGGGTGCTGCTTGAGGTAGGCCGCCATGTCCGAGTCGGTGGTGAGGTGGTTCTTCTGGCCGAAGGCCTCGGGTACCGCGAAGGCGTAGGTGTTGTTGAAGGGCGCGAGCGGGCCCCAGTACACGCCGTTCTTCTTCGCGTCCTCCGCCTTGACCTTGTCGTACTGCTCCTGCGGGTCGAAGATCGGCGTGTCGTGGCCGAGGTAGTTGATCCAGCCGGTGCCGGTGTACTCCCACATGACGTCGTTGTCGCCGCGGATCACCTTGTCGCGGGCCTGGGTGCTGCCCTGCGTGTTCAGGTCGGCGGTCGCGTCGGCACCCGCCAGGCAGAGGTACTGCGTGGTGAGCGCACCGAGGACGAGCTGCTCGTCGAAGTCCTTGGAGCCGACCGTCACCGGGGTCCCGTCGATCTTCGTGGTGATCTTGTCGGTGGCCTTCAGTCCGCCGCAGTCGCTGCCGAGGTCCGAGCCGGCGCTGGAGGCGTCCTTGGAGAGCCCGCACGCCCCGAGCGAGAGGGCGAGCACCGAGGCCCCGAGGGCGGCGGCGCCTCGACGCAGCGGTCGGTGGGCGGGGTGTGGGTGGGTCATGCGGTGTCCCTTCGTGGATACCAGTTCGGCGTGATTCGGACGGTTCGGTGTAGGGGCGACGGCACCAGGTCAGCGGATGCCGCGCGGGGTGGCCAGCCGCTGCAGGATGCCGGCCAGCCAGTCCAGGACGAGCGCCAGGCAGGCGATGATCACGGCGATGGTGAGGGTGGCCACCGGCCGGTCGGTCTTGATCGCGCCGAACAGGCTCAGGCCCAGGCCCCCGGCGTCGAGGAACGAGCCGAGCGGGACCGTCGCCACGGCCAGGATCAGGGCGGTCCGTGCTCCCGCCCCGATGATCGGCACCGCCAGCGGCAGCTCCACCTTGAGCAGGACGGCCGCCGGGGACATGCCCATCCCCTTGGCTGCGTCGAGAACGCCACGGTCCACGCCCTGCAGCCCCGCGATGGTGTTGCGCAGCACCGAGAGGATCGCGTAGCCGGTCAGGACGAGCACCACCGCCCAGAAGCCGATCTTCCAGGTGCCGATCAGCGCGATCAGCCCCAGGCTGGGCGCGGCCTGGCCGATGTTGGCCAGCGCCAGCACCACCGGCGCGCTGGCGCTGGTCCGCTCGCGCGTCACCAGCACCCCGAGCGGCACCGCGATGGCGACGACGAGCACGGCAATGGTGACCGAGATGTAGATGTGCCCCCACGTCTGGTCGAGCAGCGCCGAGGGCCGGAGGAGGTTGGTCTCGATCCGGTCGAGGTCCTGGCCCCGGACGTAGGAGTAGAGGACGACCAGCGTCACCGCCACGCCGACCGGCAGCAGCAGGTCCCGCAGGGAGAGCACCGGCGGCCCGGGCGCGGCCGGCCGGCGGCGGCGGGCGGTGTCGGCTCCCCGCCCGGTGCCACCGGGGCTCCCGGGGGGCGGAGTGCCGACCTCGCCGCCGGGCGGCGCGGTGTCCCGCTCCCTGGCGGCCCCGGAGCTCTCGACGGAGGTGCTCATGCCCGGCCCTCCCGCGGTTCCTCCTCGTGGTCGTCCGCCTCGGCGGTGACCCGGTCGAGGATCGAGGAGACCGAGATCGTCCCGACCGCCTCACCGTCCTCGGCGACGGCCACCTCGTCCAGTCCCCTGCCCACCATCAGGTCCAGGGCCTGGTGCAGGCTGTCGTGCGGGTCCACGGTCACGTCGGGCGGCGTGCCGGTCCCGTGCTCGTACGGCAGCGTCGCGACCTCCTCGAACTGCAGCCGCTTGAGCGCCGCGCCCTCGCCGATGAAGCCGGCGACGAAGTCGTCGGCCGGCGCGGCCAGGATGTTCTCGGGCGTGTCGTACTGGGCGATGCGTGAGCCCTCGCGGAGCACGGCGATCCGGTCGCCGAGCTTGAGCGCCTCGTCGAAGTCGTGGGTGACGAAGACGATGGTCTTCCTCAGCGTCTTCTGCAGGTTCAAGAACTCATCCTGCAGGTGGCCGCGGGTGATCGGGTCCACCGCGCCGAACGGCTCGTCCATCAGCATGAGAGGCGGGTCGGCCGCGAGGGCGCGGGCGACACCGACGCGCTGCTGCTGGCCGCCGGAGAGCTGGCGCGGGTACCGGTTGCGGTAGACCTCCGGGTCCAGCCCGACGGTGGAGAGCATCTCGTCCACCCGCCGGGCGATCCGGGACTTGTCCCACTTCAGCAGCTTGGGGACCAGCGCGACGTTGCTGGCGATGGTCAGGTGCGGGATCAGCCCGACCTGTTGGATGACGTAGCCGATCTGGCGCCGCAGCGTGGTGTCGTTGAGCGACGCGACGTCCTTGCCGTCGATCTCGACGGCACCGGAGGTCGGCGTGATCATCCGGTTGATCATCCGCATGGTCGTGGTCTTGCCGCAGCCGGAGGGACCCACCAGCACGACGATCTCACCGGCCGGGATCTCGAGGTCGATGGCGTCCACGGCCGGGGTCCGGGTGCCCGAGTAGCGCTTGGTCAGCTTCTTCAGCGAGATGGGGACGCCGAAGGTGCCGGACTCACGCGGCTCGGCGGTGGCGGTCGATGACAGGTCAGACACGGATGCCTCTCGGGGTCGTGAAGCGCCGGACGAGGACGAAGAAGGCGTCGAACACCAGGGCGACCAGGGCGACGAAGATCGTGCAGGCCAGCGCCTGGTTGACGTCGTTGACCGAGCCGAGGTTGTTCAGCGCGTTGAAGGCGAGCCGGCCCAGGCCGTAGTCGCCGATGAACGCGCCGATCGCGACGATGCCGACGGTCAGCTGCGCCGAGACCCGCATGCCCGCCAGGATCACCGGCCACGCGATAGGGAAGCGGATCTGCCAGAGCATCCGGAACCAGCCGACGCCCATGCCCCTGGCCGCGTCGATCACGCTGGGGTCGGCCGATTGCAGCCCCACGATGGCGTTGCGGGTCACCGGGAGCAACCCGTACATGGACACCACGGGGATGAAGGTGAGCAGCGGGTCGCCGGTCAGCGAGTAGACGAAGCCGAAGAGGGCGACCGACGGGATGGTGAACGCGATCGCGACCGTGCCGATGGACAGGTTGGCCACCCAGGCGAAGCGGTAGGTCGCGAGGGCGACGAGCAGGCCGACCACGGTCGCGATGGCCACGCAGTAGATGGACAAGAAGAAGTGCTGCTGGACGCGCAGGATGATCTCCTGCGAGTTCTGCGACAGCCATTCCGAGAACGGTGGGCCGGTCACGGTGCACCCCTCAACTGGTCGGGTCAGGTCGGTGGAACGACGCCGCTGCGACGGGGTGGGCAGGCGTACCGGGCCCACCCGGATCGCGAGACGGCCCGGTCACCGTACCGGAACTTCGGGACCTCGCGTCGGGGCCCCGGAGCCGCCAATCGGTGCCTGACCTGCGAAAACAGTGGCCATGACACGGTTCGGTAACGGTCTGGACCGGAGGGGATCGGGCTCCCGCGCAGCTCAGGGGGTCAGCTGCAGACTGCTCACTTCTCGTTGCCGGGGGTCGCCTCGCCCTCGACGTCGCGGACGTTGTCGGCGGGGATGGCGTTGGGGCCCGACTCGCCCTCCTGCGGGTGGCCGCTCTCGCTGTCGGGGTAGCCGGCGACGGCCTGGTCGTCGGAGATCGGGGTGTCCGCCTCGGCGGGGTCCAGCGAGGCGACCTCGGAGACCTGTCCCTCCTGGTCGTCGGGCCGGTCCTGGTGGTGATTCGACTCGCTCATACCCCCGTCCTACCCCCCGAGAGCTCCTACGAACCGCGGTCCCCCGACCACGATTCGCAGGACGACACGAGGGGCCGGGAGGATGGGAGCATGGAGAGCGTCCGGTACGTCGAGGTCGCGCGCGCCGAGTCCGAGCGCGGCGAGCTGGTGCTGCGCGAGCGCCGCGACGAGGGGGCACCGAGCGTGCTCGAGCTGCGCGCGAACGGCGTCTTCGTCATGGACACCCTCGAGACCAGCACCGAGCAGGCGCTGGCCACCGCGGCGCTGGAGCTGGTCGAGGAGCCGCGCGCCGTGGTCGTCGCGGGACTCGGCCTCGGGTTCACGATGCACGAGGTGCTGCGCGACAGCCGGGTCGAGCGGTGCACGGTCGTCGAGATCGAGGAGGAGCTGGTCGCCTGGATGCGCAGCGGCACGATCCCCCACGGGCCGGCCCTGCTGGCCGACGAGCGGGTCACGGTCGTGGTCGCCGACATCGCGGTCGCGCTGGCCGAGGCCCGGCCCGCGTCGTACGACCTGCTGCTGCTCGACGTCGACAACGGCCCCGGCTACTTGGTGCATGAGGAGAACGCCGCGCTCTACCGCGCGCCGTTCCTCACCAGCGCCCGGCGCGCGCTGCGTCCCGGCGGCGTGCTGGTGGTGTGGTCGGCGAACCCCGCCCCCGAGCTCGAGGACGCCGTGCGCGAGGTGTTCGGCGACGCCGAGGCCCGGCCGTACGACGTGCTCCTGCAGGACCGTGACGAGCAGTACTGGCTCTACCTCGGCCGGCTGGCTGCCGCCGACTGAGCCCCACCGGGCCCACCGGGCCCGGCCGAGCCCCACCGAGTCGCCGGGGCGCAGCCGTCAGACCGGCGCGTTCAGGTCGAGCCCGCCGCCCCAGCCGGCGACCGCGCCGAGGACGAGCAGCCCGATCCCCAGCACCGCCAGCGCCGGCCCCACCCAGGGCCCCACCCAGGACGGGGCCCGCCGAGCGGCCGAGGTGGACGGCGTCGCGGGGGCGACGGCGGGTGGCAGCGCGAGCACGGCCACCGGCGCCAGCATCGCCAGCAGCGCGGGGTAGCCCCAGTCGAAGTCCATGCCGCTGTGCAGCAGCAGCGCCACCAGCGTGCACAGGGCGCCCAGGCGTACGGCGTCCCGCGAGCGCACGGCGCCGGGCAGGCCACGCAGCGCGGCCAGCAACACCAGCGCGAGCAGCACCACCAGCGGCACGATCAGCACCAGGCCGCCGTCGGCCGCGGCCTGCAGGTAGCCGTTGTGGGCGAACGCGGTCCCGACCCGGTCGTGCCGCGTGGTCGCGACGTCGGTGGCGCTGGCGAAGGAGTTGAACCCCGCCCCGGAGAACGGCCAGTGCTCGAAGATCCGGAACGCCCGGCGCCAGTCCTCGATCCGCTGCACGCCGTTGCCCACCAGGCTGGCCGCGCGGGCCTGCGTCGCCGCGGTGGGGGCGATCCGCTCGGTGAAGAACGGGGGCCCGCTCAGCGCCACCGTGACGCCCCACGCGAGCGCCAGGCCGCCGAGCACGTGCAGGTGGCGGCGGCGCAGCAGGACCAGCAGCAGCACCACCGCGAGCGCCAGCGCCATCTGGGAGCCGCGGCTGGTCGTGAAGACCGTTCCGGCCACGCACAGCGGGGTCACGGTCCAGCCCAGCAGCGCGACCGGTCGCCCGGCCGCGATCGCGCCGAGGCCCAGCACCGCGCCGGCGGCGAGGAAGATCCCGGCCTGGTTGTGCCAGTAGAAGGTGCCCTCGAAGAGCTTCATCGGGTCCTGCCGCCCCCACCACGGCAGCCACCCGAGCGCGAACTGCGCGCCCGCGGCCCCCAGCACCCCGGTGAGCAGCAGCAGCCGGCGGCCCGGCGTACGAGCCCAGGCGAGCAGCACCAGCCCGAGCTCGGCGGCGAAGGCGTACGACGCCGCGTCGTCCCCGCCGGCCCACCCCGTCGGCGCGGTCAGCACGACCGCCAGCGCAGCCAGCCCGACCGCGTGCGCCGGGACGGTCGCCAGCGGCGGAAGCACCCGCCAGGGACGCACGGTCACGATCGCGGCCACCAGCAGCAGGCAGCCGATCGAGAGCACGTGGGGCTCCCGCCCCCCGGTGCCCCAGGTCAGGTAGGTCGCCCACCACGCCACCGTCGCCACCACCGCGGCGTCCGGCAGCCAGGAGACCGACCGGGCCCGGGCGCCGGCCCACGGCGACCGGCCCTGCGTGGCCCCCTGCGGGGCGTCCTGCGCGGCGCCCTGGGGGCGGTCCGCGACGGGGGCGCCGGGGGCTGCGGTGGTCGAGACGCTCACGTCCGTTGCATCGGCGTCGTCCGACGTCGACTTGACCCTGCGGGGCGCGCGACCGACGCCACGTGTCGCCCACGCGCCCCGTGGGTACGGTCGAAGACGTGAGCAGCACAGACACCGAAGGCGAGTTCCGCACCGAGCACGACTCCATGGGCGAGGTCCGCGTCCCCCGCGACGCCCTGTGGCGGGCGCAGACGCAGCGGGCGGTGGAGAACTTCCCGATCAGCGGCGTCACCCTCGAACCGCGGCACCTCCAGGCGCTCGCGCTGGTGAAGTCGAGCGCGGCCCGGGTCAACGGCGAGCTCGGTGTGCTCGACGCCGAGAAGGTCCAGGCCATCACGGCGGCGGCCGAGCGGGTGCGCGCCGGCGAGGTCGACGACCACTTCCCGCTCGACGTGTTCCAGACGGGGTCGGGCACCAGCTCCAACATGAACATGAACGAGGTGCTCGCCAGCCTCGCCGCCCGCGCCGGCGTGGAGGTGCACCCCAACGACCACGTCAACGCCAGCCAGTCCTCCAACGACACGTTCCCCACCTCGATCCACGTCGCGGCCTCGCTGGCCGTCGTCGAGGACCTGCTCCCCGCGCTCGCGACCCTCGAGCGCAGCCTGGCGGCCAAGGCCGAGGAGTTCGGCGGCCTGGTGAAGTCCGGCCGGACCCACCTGATGGACGCCACCCCGGTGATGCTCGGCCAGGAGTTCGGCGGCTACGCCGCGACCGTGCGCTACGCCGGGGAGCGGCTCGAGGCCGTGCTCCCCCGGGTCCGGGAGCTGCCGCTGGGCGGCACCGCGGTCGGCACCGGCATCAACACCCCGCCCGGCTTCTCCGCCCGGGTGATCGAGGTGCTCGCCGAGACCACCGGCCAGCCGTTCACCGAGGCCCGCGACCACTTCGAGGCGCAGGGCACCCGCGACTCGCTGGTCGAGCTCAGCGGGGTGCTCAAGACGATCGCCGTGGGCCTGACCAAGATCTGCAACGACCTGCGCTGGATGTCCTCCGGCCCGACGACGGGCCTCGCCGAGATCCACCTGCCCGACCTGCAGCCCGGCTCGAGCATCATGCCCGGCAAGGTGAACCCGGTGCTGCCCGAGGCCACGCTGATGGTGTGCGCGCAGGTGATCGGCAACGACACCGCTGTCACCGTGGCCGGTGCCAGCGGCAGCTTCGAGCTCAACGTCGCGATGCCGGTCATCGCCCGCAACCTGCTGGAGTCGATCCGGCTGCTGTCCACGTCGACGGTGCTGCTGGCCGGCCGCTGCGTTGACGGGATCACCGCCGACGTCGAGCGGATGCGGCAGTACGCCGCCTCCTCGCCCTCGGTGGTCACCCCGTTGAACAAGTACCTCGGCTACGAGAACGCCGCCAAGGTCGCCAAGCAGGCCCTCGCCGACGGCGCGACCATCCGGGACACCGTGTTGAAGCTCGGCTTCGTCGAGCGGGGCGAGCTCACCGAGGAGCAGCTGGACGAGGCGCTCGACCTGGAGAGCATGACCCACCCCTGACCCGCGGGGCCGGTGCGGGGATCAGGGGCCGGTCAGCAGCTGCCGGTGCACGGTGGTGGAGGAGTTGCGCGCGCCGTCGCGCGCCACGACCCGCACCGCCAGGCGGCCCTGCCGCACCGAGCCCAGCGAGCAGAGCCAGCGCCCGGCGGACGTCGGAAGCACCGTCACCGGGCGGGCCTTGCGCCAGGCCCGGTCCCGGCTGGCCGCCGGCTCCCAGCGGCCGCGGCCGGGACGGTAGGCGTACCAGCCCGACCCCCGCCGCTGGACCGCCTCGACCCGGACGACCGCGACCCCGGTGCCCACGTCCACGGCCCGGCCGTGCACGACCCGCCAGCGGCGGGCGGCCTCCGGGTGCCGGGTGGGCAGGTGCAGGCTCACCGAGGGGGCCACGTCGTCCCGGCTGACCGTGACCGGGTTCGCCCCGACCCGGGCGCGGTTGCCCGCCTCGTCGACCAGCACCACCCGCGGCGTGAACACCCCGGCCCCGGCGTACACGTGCTCGACCTCCGCGTCCACCGGCCAGGGCGACCGGCTGCCGTCGCCCCAGACCACCGAGCGCCGGATGTCCTCCGCGGCGCTTAGGTCGTCGTGCAGGGCGAGCTCGGTGATCCCGACGCGGGTGAATGTGGCCCAGCCGGCGGTCGGGCTCGCGGAGAACACCCCGGTGGGCGCGACGTGGTCGCCGACCACGACCGCCCCGACCGGCAGCACCGCCGCGTTGCCCGCCTGGTCGACCAGCCGGACCGTGGGGTGCCACAGCCCCGGGCCCGGGTAGCGGTGGTCGAGGCTCCTGCCGGTCCAACGCTCCCGGGGCGACCCGTCCCCCCACCTGACGAAGCGGCCGATGTCCGCGCGAGCTGAGGTGTCGTCCTGGAGCGCGGTCCAGGCCAGGGTCGCCACCCGGTGCCTGCGGTCGAGCCGGAAGGTCCCGGTCGGCGCGGTCAGGTCGGGCAGCCGCACCGAGACCCGGCTCGCCGGGCCGCGCACCCTGTCGTGGTACGGCGTGACCGCGACCTGGACCCGCGTGCCCGCGGGCTCGTCGACCGCCGCCGTCCAGCGGGTGCCGGTGAGGCTCGCCCGGTCCAGGACGGCGCCGGTGGCGACGTCCTCGGCGCTGACCCGGAACGACGACGTGGCGCTGCCGGCCTGCCAGGAGGTCGTGACCTGGTAGCCGTCCGGGCCCAGGGTGACCGCGTCGACAGCGAGCCGGGTCACGCCGGCCGGAGGAGTCGGCGGCTGTGCGCCGGCCGCCACGGCCGGCGGTGGCGCCAGCGCGGCCGGTACCAGCGCCGGAAGCCCGACTGCCCCGACGAGCACTCCGAGGACCGCCCGGACGAGCCGACCGGACACGGGACGACCGTCCGGCGCCGCCGCGCCGCACGCAGCGCCGCGCGCGGTCGGCGGACGGCAGCTCATCACGGGCCTCCCTCGCGGCGCGTGGCGGGAGCCGGGTCGTGCGACCCGGCCCGCCTGTCACGGTAGGCAGGGGGACGGGCCCGTGTCCGCCGTTCGGCCGGTTCCGGGCGCGGCCTTCACGCGACCGTCAGCGTGCGCTGCGACGATCCGGACAGGTTCCTCGCGCGGTTCCTGCCGGGACTCGGGTGAGCGCTGGGACGCCGAGGTCGGGGCACGGACTCCTCAGACGGATCCGATGATCGCCCTGCGACTCTCGTCGTACTCAGCCTGCGTGATCATCCCTCGGTCCAGGAGCGCCGTGAGCTCGGTCAGCCGCTCGGCCGCGGGCGGGGGCGAGGGTGAGGGAGCCGCACTCTGCGGCGCAGGTCGCAGGTTGGCGGCCAGATAAGTGCTTTCCAACCCGTCATCGGTGAGCAATGTCATTTGCGTGGCGAGGTTGGGATCCATCCCGGACTGACTCGCGAGCCGCCGGGCGGTGCTCACCTTCCAGGCCAGAACGCCCAGCCCGACCAAGGCACCGATCACGGCCAAGAACACGATGGCACCAGTCGCGCCACTCCCGGAAGCCCCCTCACCGGGCCAGGACGCGACCCAGGTTCCATTCACCTTGGTGCACGTCGGCGGCACCCCGCCGTGGTTGACTGCCCGGTCGAGGCATCGTTGGAGGCCGCCGCGAGCGTGCGCCGCGGTGGCAGGGCCGAACACAATCAGGGCGAGAACGACGCCAGTCACACTGAACGCTCGACCGGGCCGCAACATGGCGGCATGGTACCTAGGCCGCGCCGCCTGTTCACCGCTTTGGGAGTCACCAGGTCAGGCGCACGCGTCACCCCTCGGACTCGCCCCTGCCCTCCATGCGCATCCGGCGCGCATCGCTGACAGAACCATGGCCCGGCGCGTCAGTGAACGGGGACATCCATGCCAGAGACCGCGGACACGAGATGTCGGATTTCCGGGGACATCTCGGTGTCACATCCCAGTCAGTACCAGCCGTGCCCGTTCTTGAACGCCATCGCGCCGCACGGGGAGCCGTAGGAGTCGCGGATGTAGCCCAAGCCCCACTTGATCTGGGTGGCCGCGTTGGTCGCCCAGTCCGGGCCGGCCGAGGCCATCTTCGAGCCGGGCAGCGCCTGCGGGATGCCGTACGCCGAGGAGGTCGGGTTGTCCGCGTCGACGCGCCAGCCGCTCTCGCCGGTCCACAGCTGGTCGAGGCAGCCGTACTGGTCGCTGGAGAAGCCGAACTG
Source organism: Nocardioides panaciterrulae (assembly GCF_013409645.1). Lineage (NCBI taxonomy): Bacteria > Bacillati > Actinomycetota > Actinomycetes > Propionibacteriales > Nocardioidaceae > Nocardioides > Nocardioides panaciterrulae. The sequence continues at coordinate 3,194,614 of NZ_JACCBG010000001.1, forward strand.
CGGCATCAGCGCCTTCGCGATGTCGCGCGGGTCCTGCGAGGCCAGGGTCTCGTGGTGGTGGTGAGTCACCGCGGGGCTCTTCTCGGCGGCGAGCTCGGCCTGCTTGGCCGGGTCGGCGGCCTGCCGGCGGTCGGAGGAGCGGGAGATCACCGGCGCGCGGTCGCTCAGGTCCTGGGTCGTGGCCGGGTGGTAGTCCTGGCCTAGGTCCTGCGCGGCGTTGGTGACCGTCGCGGGGCTGCTGGAGAAGGTTCCGGCGGAGACCGCCGCACCCGTTGCGGCGACCGCGACGGAGGAGAGGATCAGGGTGTTGCGCAGGGCCCTCTTGGGGGCCTCGGTGACGACGTTGGGGGTCGGGAGCTGGCGGTGCTTCGGGGCGTACTTGGCTCGCTTCGGCACAGGGGTATCTCACGGGGTAGACATCGGGGGTCCTCTTCGCGCCCGAGTCCTCACGCGATCACGCGAGGTCACGAAAAGATCACGGGTCACCTTGCACGAGCGCGCGAGGGACTGCAAACCGAACGGCCCAAATTGGGGGGACTTCTGGGGGAAATGTGACCCCGGACTCGCCCCATAGATCCCTTCAGTCACAACTACCCCAACAGACACAGCAACCCCGCGCCGCCCCCAAGGGGTACGACGCGGGGTTGCGGGAACGGGCCACCCCGTTCGGACCGGCCCGTTCGGACCGGCCCGTTCGGGTGTCAGAGGGTCACGTGCTCGAGCATCTCGGTGACCAGCGCCGCGATCGGCGAGCGCTCGGAGCGGGTCAGGGTCACGTGCGCGAACAGCGGGTGCCCCTTGAGCTTCTCGATCACCGCGACCACACCGTCGTGGCGGCCGACCCGGAGGTTGTCGCGCTGGGCGACATCGTGGGTGAGCACCACCTTGGAGTTGGCGCCGATCCGCGACAGCACGGTCAGCAGCACGTTGCGCTCCAGCGACTGCGCCTCGTCGACGATCACGAAGGCGTCGTGCAGCGACCGGCCGCGGATGTGGGTCAGCGGCAGCACCTCGAGCATGCCGCGGTCGAGGATCTCCTCGATCACGTCCGGGGAGGTGATCGCGCCGAGGGTGTCGAAGACCGCCTGGCCCCAGGGCGACATCTTCTCCGACTCCGACCCGGGCAGGTAGCCCAGCTCCTGGCCGCCGACGGCGAACAACGGGCGGAACACCACGACCTTCTTGTGCTGGCGGCGCTCCATGACGGCCTCGAGCCCGGCGCACAGCGCCAGCGCGGACTTGCCGGTGCCGGCCCGGCCGCCCAGCGAGACGATCCCGACCTCGGGGTCGAGCAGCATCTCGAGCGCGACCCGCTGCTCGGCCGAGCGGCCGTGCAGGCCGAACACCTCGCGGTCGCCCCGGACCAGGTGCACCTGCTTGTCCGCACCGACCCGGCCCAACGCCGTCCCCCGCTCGGAGAGCAGCACCAGGCCCTGGTGGCAGGGCAGGTCGCGGGCCTCGGCGAGGTCGAGCACGCCGTCGTCGTACAGCTCGTCGAGGTCGGCGGCGGCCACGTCGAGCTCGGCCATGCCGGAGTAGCCGGTGTCGGAGTCGGAGATCGCCTCGGCGCGGTACTCCTGGGCGTCGAGGCCGACCGCGGACGCCTTGATCCGCAGCGGCAGGTCCTTGGAGACCAGCGTGACCGCGTGCCCCTCGTTTGCCAGGTTGCGGGCGACCGCGAGGATGCGGGTGTCGTTGTCGCCGAGCCGGAAGCCGGAGGGCAGCGACGCGGGGTCGGTGTGGTTCAGCTCGACCCGGATCGTGCCGCCCTCATCCCCGATCGGGACGGCCTGGTCGAGGCGGCCGTGGACGATGCGCAGCTCGTCGAGCAGCCGCAGGGCGGTGCGTGCGAAGAAGCCCAGCTCGGGGTGGTGCCGCTTGCCCTCCAGCTCGGTGATCACCACCACCGGCAGCACCACCTCGTGCTCGGCGAACCGACGCGGCGCGCCGGGGTCGGCGAGCAGCACGCTGGTGTCGAGCACGTAGGTCCGCACCGCCGGCGCCTCGGGCGTCCGGGCGCGGGCCCGGGCGCGGGTGCGGGTGGCCCCACCGGGGCTGTTCTGCTGAGTGGCCTGCTGGGTGGCCTGCTGGGTGGTCTGGGTCTGCTGAGCCTGCGACGGCACGATGTCACCCCTCACGGACCGACGCGCGCACTCCTCGCCCCGGTCCTAGTTCACACTGGTGGACCGGGCAGCCCGAGGACCGGAGTGCCGGCCCCCTCCCCCGCGGCAGGGGTCCACCCGCCGTGCGGTGCAGTCGTGAACGTCCACGAACGAGCCTCCCGATGCGGAGAGCTTCCCCACTCCCCGATACCCCGGAAGGTACGCCTGCATGCGGTGCCGACGACACGACACGCCCGAACGCGCGGGTGAACACGACGTGGCGGTCGGGTGGCGCGGGCCGGGGACTCCTACAGCGGCCGGCTACGCGCCGTACCGCCGCTCGCGCTGGGTGTAGGCGCGCAGGGCGCGCAGGAAGTCGACCCGGCGGAAGTCGGGCCAGTAGGCCTCGCAGAAGTAGAACTCGCTGTGGGTGCTCTGCCACAGCAGGAAGCCGCCGAGGCGCTGCTCGCCGGAGGTGCGGATCACCAGGTCGGGGTCGGGCTGGCCGCGGGTGTAGAGGTGCTCGGCGATGTGGTCGACGTCGATGACCTCGGCGAGCTCCTCGAGGGTCATCCCCTTGCCGGCCTGCTCGTGCAGCAGCGCCCGGACCGCGTCGGCGATCTCCCGGCGGCCGCCGTACCCGACCGCGACGTTGACCATGATCCCGTCCACGGCGCGGGTCGCCTCCTGGGCGGCCTTGAGCCGCTCGGCGGTCTCGGCGGGCAGCAGGTCGAGGGCCCCGACCGGGTTCAATCGCCACCGTTGCTGGTCCGCGAGCGAGGCGACCGCCTCCTCGATGATCTGCAGCAGCGGCTCGAGCTCCTTGGCGGGGCGGTTGAGGTTGTCGGTCGAGAGCAGCCACAGCGTGACGTGCTCGATCCCGACCTCCTCGCACCAGCCGAGCAGCGGCTCGATGTTGGCGGCGCCGGCCCGGTGCCCGTGGGCGGTGTCCGCCCCCACGGCCCTGGCCCAGCGGCGGTTGCCGTCGAGCATCACCCCGACGTGGCGGGGCAGGTCCTCGGTCGGCATCCGGCGCAGCATCCGTGCCTCGTACGCCGGGTAGAGCACCCGCCGGATCCCACGCTTCCAGTCCGCCACGCTCCGATGGTAACCGCGTCGGGGCCTCCCCCAGAGGACCTCGGCGCGGACCACAGGACGGACGGCTCAGGTGGGGTACGACGACGTGCGGCGCTCGGACTCTCCCGGTACCTTCTTGGAGTATGAGCAACACGGTGAACGGGGCACTCCGGTCCGGCCTGGACCAGCTCGGTGACGCGATCGCCGAGGTCAAGCCCCGACTGCGCGGCTGGCTGCACCTGGGGGTCGCGCCGCTCACCCTGGTCGCCGGGATCGTGCTCGTCAGCCTCTCCCCCACCACCGCCACCAGGATCGGCGCCGCGGTGTTCACCGGGTCGGCGCTCATCTTGTTCTCGGTGTCGGCGATCTACCACACCGGCAACTGGTCACCGCGGGTGTGGGCGTTCCTGCGCCGCTTCGACCACTCCAACATCTTCCTGCTGATCGCGGGCTCCTACACGCCGTTCAGCCTGATCCTGCTCGACGGCACCGAGCGGGTCGCGCTGCTGGCCACCGTGTGGACCGGCGCGATCCTCGGCGTGCTGTTCCGGGTCTTCTGGACCGACGCGCCGCGCTGGCTCTACGTGCCGATCTACCTCGCGCTCGGCTGGGCCGCGGTCTTCTTCATCCCGTCGTTCTACGCGGGTGCCACCCAGCTCGGCGCCGGCGTGGGGATCGCGACGTTCGCCATGATCGTGATCGGTGGCGCGCTCTACACGCTGGGCGGGGTGGTCTACGGCTTCAAGCGCCCCGACCCGTGGCCGCGCTGGTTCGGCTTCCACGAGGTGTTCCACAGCTTCACGATCCTGGCGTTCGCCTCGCACTACGTGGGCGTGTCGCTCGCGATCTACGCCCTGCGCTGAGCCGGGGATCACGCGACGAGCTCCACCTCGCCCGCGGACGTACGGCGGGTCGCGGCGTGCCCGGCCAGCGCGGCCACCGCCACGCCGGCCGCGGCGAAGACGACCGCCAGCAGCACCCAGCCGGGCAGCCCGTGCCGGATCGCGGTCGCGGTGACGAGCAGCGGGGCCACCATGTTGCCGAGCGCGTAGCCGGTCGAGGAGAGGCCCTGGTAGGCACCGGCGCTCGTGGGATCGGCCAGCTCGAAGGCCAGCCCCCAGCCGCCGGCCTCGGTGCGCACCTCGGCCGCGGACCCGAGCAGCTCGGCGCCCACCAGCAGCAGCACGGCGACGGCCGTCCCGACCGGGCCCGGGCCGGTGTGCCCGGCGACGCCGTACACCAGGCAGGCGGCGGCCAGCAGCAGCGTGCCGCGGCGCACCACCCGGCCGGCGTGCCGGATGTCGTGGGTCCCCCGCGACGCGCGGACCTGGCACAGCGCGACGAAGACGGTGTTGATGACCATCAGCACCGAGACCATCACGGTCGGCGCGGCGGTGGCGCCCGCGATCCACAGCGGCACGCCGACGGTCTGGATGCCGAACTGCATCGCGATCACCGAGTTCAGCGCGACCGAGGCCAGGTAGGTCCGGTCCCGCAGCGGGGACCGGCCGCGGGCGCGTCCCCCCTCCGGTGTCCGCGTCCCGGCCATCGTCGCGGCCAACCGGGGCACCCGGCGGCGCAGCCCGGCCATCGGCACCGTGGCGGCGCCGGTGAGCACCGCGGTGCCGATCATCGTGCTGCGGTACGCCGCGGCGGTACCCAGCAGCAGCGCGATCGCGGCCAGCAGCGTCCCGAGGCCGATGAAGACGTTGGTGACCACCCGCAGCCGGGCGCGGACCTGCACCCGCTCCGGCCCGGTGAACCAGCGCGCCTGCAGCGCCGCCTTGGCGCTGCCCTGCAGGCTGCGGGCCCCGACTGCGAAGCAGGCGACCGCGGTGAAGGTCACCGCGGAGCCGGTGAACACGTAGGCCAGCAGCGCCAGGCCCTGCAGGCCGTTGGCGGCGACCTGCAGCCGGTCGGCGCCGACCCGGTCGGCGAGGTAGCCGCCCAGGAACGACGCGGCGACCCCGACGCCGCCCGCGATGGTCAGGCCCAGGCCCACGGTGGTGGGCGAGAGCCCGACCACCCGGGTGAAGTAGAGCGCGCTCACGCTGAAGAACAGCCCCGTCGACAGGGCCGCGGTCATGGTCGCCAGCGTCAGCGCCCGGTGCACGGGCTCGTCGGGCAGGAGCAGGAGACGCACGCGACCGGTCACCGGGCAGTTCTCGCACCCGCGGTGTCGGTCGCGCCAACGATGTAGCGTCCGGCTTCATGATCGAGTACGACCTCGCCGGCACCGATCTCGGCGGCGTCCGGTTCGCGATCTCGCCGCTCGCGGAGGCCGCGCTGTCGCTGCGCACGTTCCGCGACCCCGGCCGCTACCCGCTGATGCTGCCCTGGCTGCGCCGCACCGAGGCCGCCCGGGCCGCCCTGGACACCGCGATGCTCCGGGCGCTGACCAACGACTCGTTCTGGGTGCTGGACTTCCTCACCCCCCACCCGTTCTCACCGCTCTCCCGGTTCGAGGACGAGCTCGCGACCGCGATGCGCACCCCGGCCGACGCGGTGCACGCCGACATCGCCGAGGTGCACCCCGACCCCGTGACCCGGCCCGGCGTGCTCCGCGGGCCCGCGGACCGGGTCCTGGGCCGGATCGAGGCGGCGCTGGCGGACTACTGGCAGACCTGCTTCGTGCCGTTCTGGCCGCGGATGCGCGCGCTGCTGGAGGCCGACATCGTGCACCAGGCCCGGACCATCGCCTCCCGGGGCCTGCACGGCATGTTCGCCGGGCTGGCGCCGACGGTGCGCCTGGACGGCCAGATCGTGCAGGTGAGCACGTCCAGCGGCGCCCGGTACCGGCGTACGACCGCCGGCGCCGGGCTCACGCTGGCCCCCTCGATGTTCGTGCGCAGCGCCTCGGCGCCGATCTCGCCGCACGAGTCGCCGCTGCTGATGTACGCCGCCCGCGGGCTCGGCGCGCTCTTCGAGAGCGAGCGCCCGCAGACGCCGGACGCCCTGGCCGGCCTGGTCGGCCGGGCCCGGGCGCGGCTGCTGGTGCTGCTGGCCGCCCCGGCCTCGTCGACCGAGCTCGCGGTCCGGCTCGGCGTGACCACGACCGCGGTCAACCAGCACCTGCGCGCGCTGCGGGCGGCGGGCCTGCTCACCTCGGCCCGGCACGGCCGCTCGGTGCTCTACCTGCGCTCGGAGCTCGGCGACCTGCTCGTCGGCGAGCCGGCGGGCGGCGCGGCAGGCCGCTGACCGTCCTCCGCGCCGGCGGCGCCGGGTGCCCCGGGCACGCCGCGGGCGCCGGGGACGGGCCCCCGGCCCCAGGCGATGGCCAGCGACACGGCGTGGTGCCACGCGGCGAGCTCGGCGTCCCGTCGCTCGGCGGTGATCCGCGAGTGCCACTCCGCGGCCCGGTGCCAGTGCGCCCGCAGCACCTGCCGGTCCGGCCAGTAGCCGACGGCGAGCCCGGCGGCGTACGCCGCCCCGAGCGCCACGCTCTCAGCCATCATCGGGCGGATCACCGGCACGTCGAGCACGTCGGCGACGGTCTGCATGAGCAGGTTGTCGGCGGTCATCCCGCCGTCGACCGCCAGCCACGTCATCGGCAGCTGGGCGTCGCGGATCATCGCGTCCACCACGTCGCGGGCCTGCCACGCGGTCGCCTCGAGCACCGCGCGGGCGAGGTGGCCCTTGGTGACGTAGGAGGTCAGCCCGACCACGACCCCCTGGGCCTGGCTCTCCCAGTACGGCGCGTAGAGCCCGGAGAACGCGGGCACGACGTAGCAGCCGCCGTTGTCCGCCACGGTCGCCGCGAGCGTCTCGATCTCCGCGGGCGTGCGGATCAGGTCCAGGCTGGTCCGGCACCACTCGACCAGCGCGCCGGCCTGCGCCACCGACCCCTCGAGCGCGTAGGTGGTCGGCTCCCCCTCCACGGTGTGCGCGACGGTGGTGATCAGCCCGGAGCGGGACCGCACCACCTCGGTGCCGGTGTTCATCAGCAGGAAGCTGCCGGTGCCGAACGTGCACTTGGCCTGGCCCCGCTCGAAGGCGGTCTGGCCGAACAGCGAGGCCTGCTGGTCGCCGATCACGGCGCTGATCGGGATCCCGGGCACCGGGTCCCGGGTCACGCCCAGCACGCCGATCGACGGGCGGATCTCCGGCAGCATCGAGGCGGGGACGCGCATCGCCTCGAGCAGCTCGGGATCCCAGGCCAGGGTCTCCAGGTCCATCAGCAGGGTGCGGCTGGCATTGGTGGCGTCGGTGACGTGCAGCCCGCCGGATAGCTTCCAGACCAGCCAGGTGTCCATGGTCCCGAACAGCAGCTCACCCCGCTCGGCCCGCTCCCGGATCGCCGGGTCGCTGTCGAGGATCCAGCGCAGCTTCGGGCCCGAGGGGTAGGACGAGACCGGCAGCCCGGTCCGCCGGGTCACCTCGGCGAAGTCGAGGTGGTCCACGAGCCCCGCCAGCCCACCGGCGGTCCGGGTGTCCTGCCACACGATCGCCGGGGCCACGGGGCGGCCGGTGGCCCGGTCCCACACGACCGTGGTCTCGCGCTGGTTGGTGACCCCCAGCCCGACCACCTGCTCGGGGCCGACCCCGGCGTCCTGCAGCGCCTGGGGCACCAGCTCGCGGGTGATCCGCCAGATCTCCTCGGCGTCGTGCTCGACCCAGCCGGGCCGCGGGTAGGACTGCCGGTGCTGGCGCTGGGCCACCGAGACCATGCGGCCCTCGCGGTCGAAGAGCAGGCAGCGGGTCGAGGTGGTGCCCTGGTCGATGGCCGCGACGTACCGCGTGGTCACGGGCGGCCGTGCCCGAGCTCGCGCGAGATGGACCGGCCGGCCGCGACCACCTGGGTCACCAGCGCCGGGCTCGGGCGGTGGCGGCCGTCGCACAGCCCGTCGACCCGGCCGACCACCCCGACCGCCGCCACCACGAAGCCGGCGCGGTCCCGGACCGGCGCCGCCAGCCCGGCGGCGTCGGGCTCGGCCTCCTCCACGGCAGCGGCCCAGCCGTGGTCGCGGACGTCGGCGAGCTCGCGGCGCAGCCGGGCCGGGTCGGTGATGGTCCGGTAGGTGTAGCTCGCCAGCTCCCGGCCCGCCAGGCTGCGCAGGGCGCGGGGGTCGTGCGCCAGCAGCACCTTGCCGAGCGCGTCGGCGTGCAGCGGCTGCACCGTCCCGGTCAGCGAGCTCTGACGGCTGCCGTCCGGCCGGAACACGTGGTGCACCACCACGACCCGGTCGCCGTCCCACGTGCCGAGCAGGGCGGCCTGGCCGGTGCGCGCGGCGAGCGCGTCGGTCCAGTTCAGGGCGCGCGCCCGCAGCTCGTTGTGGTCCAGCGCGGTCGCCCCCAGCTGCAGCAGGCCCGCGCCGACGGCGTACAGCCCCGAGTCGGGGTCCTGGTCGACGAACCCGACGTCGCGCAGCGTCTGCACGAGACCGTGCACGGTGGCCTTGGCCAGGCCCAGCGTGTCCGCCAGGTGCGCCAGGCTGGTCGGCCGGTGCTCGGCCGAGAGCACCTGCAGGATCGCCGCCGCGCGCTCGACGGACTGGACGCGGGCGGACATGGTTGTGACCCTAGCCACGCCGACAAGGCGGGGGTGCCCGAATCGGTTCGGCGATGCCGAACGAGCGACCGTTCGGCGATGCCGAACGCCGGGCGTTGTGGCGGCGGTCACTGGAGCCTAGCGTCCCACGTCACATCCCGATCACGTCGAGGCGAGGAGAAATCGTGGCACAGCTCGGTAGGAGGACGTTGGTGGGTGAGCTCGTGGCCGAGTTCGCCGGCACCATGATCCTCATCCTGTTCGGAGTCGGAGTCGTGGCGCAGGTCGTCACCGGGAACGGTGCGCTCGGCGACCACGACTCCATCGCCTGGGCCTGGGGCCTCGGCGTCACGTTCGGCGTCTACACCGCGGCCCGCATCAGCGGCGCCCACCTCAACCCCGCGGTGAGCGTGGCCCTGGCCGCGTTCGCCGGCTTCTCGTGGCGCAAGGTGCTGCCGTTCGCCCTGGCCCAGACCGCGGGCGCCTTCGTCGCGGCGCTGCTGGTGCGCTGGGTGTACGCCGACGCGATCGGCACGGTCGACCCCGGGCACACGATCAAGACCCAGGGCATCTTCTCCACCCTCCCCGGCAACGGCGCCATGGACGTCAGCACCGGCACGGCGCTGCTGGACCAGGTGGTCGGCACCGCGATCCTGCTCTTCTTGATCCTCGCGGTCACCGACAGCCGCAACGACGCCCCGGTCGCCTGGATGGCGCCGTTCATCGTCGGCCTGATCGTGGTCGCGATCGGCATGGCCTGGGGCACCAACGCCGGCTACGCGATCAACCCCGCCCGCGACTTCGGCCCGCGCCTCGCCTCGTTCTTCACCGGCTACGGCACCGCCTTCGAGGACCAGCACGGCTCGCTCTACTTCTGGGTCCCGATCGTCGGCCCGCTCATCGGCGGCCCGCTCGGCGCCGGCGCCTACCGCCTGGTCGGTCGCTTCATGCCCGCCGAGGACGAGATCGACGAGGTCGGCGAGGTCCCGACCGCGGAGCCGCGCGTCCACCACGGCCCGACCGCGTCCACCGGCGCCTGACACCATCAGCACAGCCCACCACCGCGAGGAGCACACCATGACCGAGTACGTCGGAGCCATCGACCAGGGCACCACCAGCACGCGCTTCATGATCTTCGACCACGGCGGCAACGAGATCGCCCGTCACCAGCTCGAGCACGAACAGATCATGCCGCGGGCCGGCTGGGTCGAGCACAGCCCGTACGAGATCTGGGAGCGCACCAGCTCGGTGCTCAAGACCACCCTGGCGCGGGCCGGCATGAACGGCTCCGACCTGGCCGCGCTCGGGATCACCAACCAGCGTGAGACGACGGTCGTGTGGAACCGCAAGACCGGGCGCCCCTACTACAACGCGATCGTCTGGCAGGACACCCGCACCGACAGCATCGCCAAGGCGCTCGACAGCGACGGCCGGGGCGACGTGATCCGCCGCAAGGCCGGGCTGCCGCCGGCGACGTACTTCTCGGGCGGCAAGGTCCAGTGGATCCTCGAGAACGTCGACGGCGTGCGCGCGGCCGCCGAGGCGGGCGACGCGATCTTCGGCAACACCGACTCCTGGCTGCTGTGGAACCTCACCGGCGGGCCGCGCGGCGGGGTGCACGTAACCGACGTGACCAACGCCAGCCGGACCATGCTGATGAACCTCGAGACCCTGGACTGGGACGACGAGCTGCTGGAGATGTTCGACATCCCCCGCCAGATGCTCCCCGAGATCCGGCCCTCCTCCGACCCGACCCTCTACGGCCACACGCTCGAGGACGGCCCGCTGGGGGCGGCGGTCCCGCTGTCGGCCGCGCTGGGCGACCAGCAGGCCGCGATGGTCGGCCAGGTGTGCCTGGCGCCCGGCGAGGCCAAGAACACCTACGGCACCGGCAACTTCCTGCTGCTCAACACCGGCAAGGAGCTGGTGCGCTCGGAGAACGGGCTGCTCAGCACGGTCTGCTACCAGTTCGGCACCGAGGCGCCCGTCTACGCCCTCGAGGGATCGATCGCGGTGACCGGGTCCGCGGTGCAGTGGCTGCGCGACCAGCTGGGCATCATCAGCGGCGCTTCGCAGAGCGAGGCGCTGGCGCGGGAGGTGCCCGACAACGGCGGGGTCTACTTCGTGCCTGCGTTCTCGGGGCTGTTCGCGCCGTACTGGCGCTCCGACGCGCGCGGCGCGATCGTGGGTCTCTCCCGGTTCAACACCAACGCCCACCTGGCCCGGGCCACGCTGGAGGCGATCTGCTACCAGAGCCGGGACGTCGCGGACGCCATGGAGAAGGACTCCGGCGTGCGGCTGGAGGTGCTCAAGGTCGACGGCGACGTGACCGCCAACGACCTGTGCATGCAGATCCAGGCCGACGTGCTGGGCGTGCCGGTCAGCCGCCCGGTGGTCGCCGAGACGACGGCGCTGGGCGCGGCGTACGCCGCCGGGCTCGCCGTCGGCTTCTGGAAGGACCCCGAGGAGCTGCGCAAGAACTGGAACGAGAGCAAGCGCTGGGAGCCGCAGTGGTCGGAGGAGCAGCGGGAGGAGGGGTACGCCGGGTGGCGCAAGGCCGTGACCCGCACGCTGGACTGGGTGGACGTGAAGTGAGCGGGCCGACGACCCGCGCGACGCCACTCGCGCCCGAGAGCCGCGCGGCCGCGCTGCGCGAGATGGCCCGCGAGCCCCTCGACGTGCTCGTGATCGGTGGCGGCGTGGTGGGCGCCGGCGCGGCGCTGGACGCCGCCACCCGGGGCCTGCGGGTCGGGCTGGTCGAGGCGCGCGACTACGCCTCGGGCACCTCCAGCCGCTCGAGCAAGCTGGTCCACGGCGGGCTGCGCTACCTCGAGCAGCTCGACTTCGGGCTGGTCCGCGAGGCGCTCCGCGAGCGCTCGCTGATCCTGAACCGGCTGGCCCCCCACCTCGCCCGGCCGGTGCCGTTCCTCTACCCGCTCCAGCACCGGGTCTGGGAGCGGTTCTACGTCGGGAGCGGCGTGCTGCTCTACGACACGATGGGCGGGCGGCACGGCGTGCCCACCCACCGGCACCTGACCCGTCGGCAGGCGCTGCGGGAGTTCCCGTCGCTGCGCAAGGACGCGCTGGTGGGCGCGATCAAGTACTACGACGGCCAGGTCGACGACGCGCGGCACACGATGATGCTGGCCCGGACCGCCGCCCACTACGGCGCGTGGTGCGCGACCAGCACCCGGGTCACCGGCTTCCTGCGCGAGGGCGACCGGGTCAGCGGCGCCCGGGTGCTGGACCTCGAGACCGGCGAGCGGCTCGAGATCCGGGCGCGGCAGACCATCAACGCCGCCGGGGTGTGGACCGACGAGATCCAGGAGATGGTCGGTGGCCGCGGGCAGATCAACGTGCGCGCCTCCAAGGGGGTGCACATCGTGGTGCCCCGCGACCGGATCCACGCGGAGTCCGGGATCATCGCCCGGACCGAGAAGAGCGTGCTGTTCATCATCCCGTGGGGTGAGAGCTGGCTGATCGGCACCACCGACACCGACTGGGCGCTCGACCTCGCGCACCCGGCCGCCAGCCGGTCGGACGTCGACTACCTGCTCGAGCACGCCAACCGGCTGCTGAAGACCCCGCTCACCCACGAGGACGTCGTCGGCGTGTACGCCGGGCTGCGACCGCTGCTCTCCGGGGAGTCCGACGACACCAGCCAGCTCTCCCGCGAGCACGCCGTCGTCAGCCCGGTGGCCGGCCTGGTGATGGTCGCCGGCGGCAAGTACACGACGTACCGGGTGATGGCCAAGGACGCCGTCGACGCGGTGTCGCACTCCTTCAGCCGCAAGGTCCCGGCCTCGTGCACCGAGACCATCCCGCTGGTCGGCGCCGAGGGGTACACCGCCCTGTGGAACCAGCGCGAGCAGCTCGCGGCGGAGTCCGGGCTGCACCCGGGACGCGTCGAGCACCTGCTGGGCCGCTACGGCTCGCTGGTCGGCGAGCTCCTCGCGCTGCTCGAGGAGCGGCCGGACCTCGCCGAGCCGCTCGCCGACGCGCCGCTCTACCTGCGGGTCGAGGCCTACTACGCCGCGCTCGCCGAGGGCGCGCTGCACCTCGACGACATCCTGACCCGGCGGACCAGGATCTCCATCGACACCCCCGACCGCGGGGTCGCCACCGCCGAGGAGATCGCCGCCCTGGTCGCGCCGGTGCTGGGCTGGGACGACGGACAGGTCAAGGACGAGGTCGAGCACTACCGCGCCCGGGTCGCCGCCGAGCTGGACTCCCAGCAGCAGCCCGACGACCGCACCGCGGACGCCGCCCGTCTCGGCGCGCCGGACGTCCGGACCGCCGACCGGGGCTGAGCCCCGCCCGCCGGCTCGCGGGCGCTGACCGCGGCCGGCGGCGGTCAGCGCCCGGACCGGCCCCCGAGCCGACGCCCCTTCTCCCGCACCGCCCTGGGGATCGTGGTGCCTCGCCCGTGCAGCATCGTGACCAGCTGGGCGAACTGCTGCTCGGCCTTCTCGGTGCGCGCGAAGGTGGTCAGCGCCAGCGGCGGCTTGAACCGCTGCCGGGCGATCGCGTGCGGATAGGTGAACTCGCGCAGCCCGTCGGCGCCGTGGATCCGCCCGAAGCCCGAGTCGCCGACGCCACCGAACGGCAGCGCGGGGATCCCGGCGAAGGAGATCACGCCGTTGACCGCGGTCATCCCGGCGCGGACCCGCCGGGCGATCTCCATGGCCCGCTTGCCGGCGAAGACCGTCGAACCGAGGCCGTAGCGGGTGCCGTTGACCCGGGCGAGCGCGTCCTCCATGTCGCGCACCCGGGTCACGGTGACCACCGGGCCGAACGTCTCCTCCTGGATCGCGGTGGAGTCCTCGGGCACGTCGACGAGTACGGTCGGCTGGACGAACCGGTCGCCCACCGCGTCCAGCCCGCCGACCACGGCGCGGCCGCCCCGGTCGAGCGCGTCCTGGATGTGGCTGCGGACCACCTCGATCTGGCCGGGCATGGTCATCGGCCCGATCAGCGCGTCCGGGTCGGCGTCGGCCCGCAGCAGCCGCGCCCGGGCGGTCAGCTGGTCGAGGAACTCGTCGTACACGCGCTCGTGGACGTAGACCCGCTCGACCCCGATGCAGGTCTGCCCGGCGTTGCTGCACGCCCCCCACAGCGCGGCGTCGGCGGCGGCGCCGAGGTCGGCGTCCTCGTCCACGATCACCGCGTCCTTGCCGCCGGCCTCGATCACCACCGGCGTCAGCGTCTCGGCGCAGGCCGCCATCACGCGCTTGCCGGTCGCGGTCGAGCCGGTGAACGCGACCTTGTCCACGCCGGCGCGGCACAGCGCGGCGCCGGTCTCGCCGAGACCGGTCACGACCTGCAGGACCGGGCGGCCGACCGCCTCCAGGAAGGTGCGGGCCAGCCACTCCCCGAGCCCGGGGGTGAACTCGCTCGGCTTGAACACCACGGCGTTGCCGGCCGCGAGCGCGTAGGCCAGCGAGCCGATCGGCGTGAAGACCGGGTAGTTCCAGGGGCCGATCACGCCGACCACGCCCAGCGGGCGGTACTCCACGCTCGCCGCCTGGTTGCTCATCAGCAGCCCCGAGGGGACCCGGCGCCGGCGCAGCACCTTCTCCGCGTGCGCGGCGGCCCAGGCGATGTGCTCGACGGCCAGGCCGCACTCGAGCACCGCATCGGCGTGCGGCTTGCCCATCTCGCGGTGCACCAGGTCGGCCAGCTGGGGCAGCCGCCGGGTGATCACGCCCTTCCAGGTCTGCAGGTGGCGCTCGCGGTCGTCGTACGACAGCGACCCCCACCAGGCCGCCTCCTCGCGGGCCCGGGCGACGGCGGCGCGCACGTCGGCCTCGGTGTGCACCGGGTGCGTGCCGACGACGTCGCCGGTCGCGGGGTCGAGCGAGTCGAAGGTACGGCGGTCGCCGGGCGCCTGCGTGGTGCGCTCGTCGAGCTGGGTCATCGTGACTCCCTGATCAGGTCGGCCGCCTTCTCGGCGAGCATGATGGTGGGGGCGTTGGTGTTGCCGCGCGGCACCGCCGGCATCACCGAGGCGTCGACGACCCGCAGGCCCGCCACGCCGCGGACCCGCAGCTCGGGGTCGACCACGGCGTCCTCCCCCGACCCCATCGCGCAGGTGGCGACGGGGTGGTAGAGCGTCTGCGCCCAGGTCCGGATGTGCTCGACGAGGTTCTCGTCGGAGGGGTCCTCGGGCAGGTTCCACGGCCGGTCGAGGTGGGCGGCCAGCGGCCCCTGCGTGCAGATCTGCCAGGTACGCCGGGCCCCGGCGAGCAGCGCGTCGAGGTCGGTCTGGTCCTCGAGGTAGGCGGCGTCGATGGCCGGGTGCCAGGCGGGGTCGGTCGAACGCAGCTGAACCGACCCGCGGCTGGCGACCGAGACCAGCGTCGGCGCGGCGGTGAACATCCGCGAGGTGGGCTCGTGGAAGCCGTTGTCGTAGAAGCCCGACGGGGCCGCGTGGATCTGGATGTCCGGCAGGTCCAGTCCGTCCCGACTGGTGAAGAACGCCCCGGCCTCGCCGATGTTGGAGGCGAGCGGGCCGGTGCCGCGGGCCTTCCACCGCACGAAGTTGCGCACGTTGTTGAGCTGGGCGAGGTCGGTGACGCCCTTGGTGTGCCACAGCAGCGGCACCACGGGATGGTCCTGCAGGTTCGCGCCGACGCCCGGGCTGTCGACGTACGTCTCGACGCCGACCTCGGCGAGGTGGTTGCGCGGGCCGACGCCGGAGAGCAGCAGCAGCTGCGGGCTGTTGACCGCGCCGCCGCAGAGCAGCACCTCGCGGGTCGCCCGGACCGTGTGCACCGCACCGGACTGGCGGAAGGTCACGCCGGCCGCCCGGTCCCCCTCGAGGTCGAGGCGGGTGGCGAGGGCGCCGGTGGCGATCGTGAGGTTCTCGCGGTCGCGGGCCGGGCGGAGGTACGCCTCGTTGGTCGACCAGCGGCGGCCGCCCTTGCAGGTGACCTGGTACTGCCCGGCGCCCTCCTGCTCGGCGCCGTTGAAGTCGTCGTTGCGCTTCAGGCCGGCGGCGACCGCGCTCTCGACGAACAGCTCGCTGAGCTCGTGGGTGTAGACCCGGTCCTCGACGTGCAGCGGGCCGCCGCGGCCGTGGTACGGGTCGCCGAGGCGGGTGTTGTCCTCGGCCCTCTTGAAGTAGGGCAGGCAGTCGTCGTAGCCCCAGCCGGTCGCGCCGTACTGGTCGCGCCAGCCGTCGTAGTCGGCGCGGTTGCCGCGGATGTAGATCATCGCGTTCATCGACGAGCAGCCGCCGAGAGCCTTCATCCGCGGCCAGTAGGCGCGCCGGCTGTGCAGCTGCTTCTGCTCGGTGGTGCTGTAGTTCCAGTCCCAGCGGGTCTGGAACAGGCTCGCGAAGGCGGCCGGGATGCGGATCTCGTCGGCGTCGGCCTCGCCCCCGGCCTCGAGCAGCAGCACCGTCGTGCGCGGATCCTCGCTGAGCCGCGCCGCGAGCACCGCACCGGCACTGCCCGCGCCGACGATCACGTAGTCGTAGGTATCGCTGGCTGCCATGTGACGTCCTTCACCTCGGAGGTGGTGCCGAACGTACCCGCCGGTAGCCCCCGACGGAATGGCGAGACGGCACTTGCGTCAACTCTCAGGGGACCGAGAGGGCATTCGTGCTGCACCAAGTGCCCGCTCACCCCCCTGAGAGTTGACGGGATCGCCGTCTCGCGCTGGTGGGGGGGGTGGCCGGGGTCAGGGGAGGTCGGCGGGGTCGGTCACCGGGCGCTCGCAGACCTGACGCCGGCAGACGTACGCCGCCGCGCGGCCGTCGACCGCCGTGCGGCCGACCAGCAGCGGCACGTCCTCGCGCGGTCCGTCCGCGACCACGACCACCGCGCCGGGGACCCGCCGGGCCCGGCCGGCCAGTGCGTCCCGGTCCGGTCCGGCCGGGCCGACGACCGCGATCTCGAGCGGGCCCTCGAGCGTCGCCTCGGCCGCGGCGAGCGACCAGCCGGCGAACCGGGGCGCGCGCTCGGCCAGCGTCGCCACGGTCGCGAGTGCCTCCTCGGCGGCCTGCCGGTGCCGGCCGGAGCCGGTGAGCGCGGCGTACTCGGCGAGCGCGTGCACGGTCGCGGACAGGCCGGACGGGCTGGCGTTGTCCGAGGGGTCGCGCGGCCGGGCGACCAGCGCCTCGGCGTCGGAGCCGGTGTCGAAGAACCCGCCGTCCACCGCGCGGAACCTCGCCAGCGCGTCGTCGAGCAGCACCCGCGCGCGCTCCAGCCAGACCGCGTCCCCGGTGGCCTGGAGCAGCGCGAGGTAGCCGGCGGCCACGCAGCCGAGGTCCTCGAGGACCGCCGCGTGCGGGCCGGCCACCCCGTCCCGGGAGACCCGGCGCAGCCGGCCGTCGACGGTGTGCAGCGAGGCGAGCAGCTCGCCCGCGGTCGCCGCGGCCGCGACGTACGACGGCTCCTCGAGCAGCAGCCCGGCCGCGCAGAGCCCGGAGATCGCCAGCCCGTTCCACGCCGCGACCACCTTGTCGTCGCGGGCCGGCCGGACCCGGGTCTCGCGGGCGGCGAGCAGCACCGCGCGCACGTCGCGCAGCCGCTGCTCCCCCGGCCCCTCGGGGTCGCGCAGCAGCTGCAGCGTCGAGGCGCCGTGCTCGAAGGTGCCGGCATCGGTGACCTCGAAGACCTGCGCGGCCCACGCCGCGTCCTCGGGAGTCAGCACCTCCGCCAGCTGCGCCGGCGTCCAGGAGTAGAACCGGCCCTCGACGCCCTCGCTGTCGGCGTCGAGCGCCGAGGCGAAGCCGCCCTCGGGGGTGCGCAGCTCGCGGAGCAGGAAGTCGGCGGTCTCGCGCGCCACCCGCTCCCCCAGCGGCCCGCCCCAGCGGGCGTAGAGGCCGAGCAGCTGCGCGTTGTCGTAGAGCATCTTCTCGAAGTGCGGCACCACCCAGCCGGCGTCGACGGAGTAGCGCGCGAAGCCGCCGCCGAGCTGGTCGTAGAGGCCGCCGCGGGCCATCGCCTCGCAGGTCGCGTCGAGCATCACCGTCGCGCGCTCGTCCCGGGTCCGCGCCGCGTGCCGGTGGAGGAACTCCAGGACCATCGACGGCGGGAACTTCGGGGCCCCGCCGAACCCGCCGTTGCGCGCGTCGAACTCGCCCGCCAGGGTGGCGACCACCCCGTCGAGCAGCTCCGCGTCGAGGTGCCGCGCCACGACACCCCCGCCGGTGCTCGAGCCGGCCGAGACCTGGGCGAGGTGCTCGCGCACGCTGCCCGCGACCCGGCGTACGTCGTCGCCGCGATCGCGCCACGCGTCGACGAGCGCCTGCAGCACCTGCCCGAACGACGGCTGGCCGTGCCGCGGCTGGTCGGGGAAGTAGGTGCCGGCGAAGAACGGGCTGCCGTCGTGGTCGAGCACCACGGTCATCGGCCAGCCGCCCTGCCCGGTCATCGCGGTGGTCGCCTGCATGTAGACGGCGTCCACGTCGGGCCGCTCCTCGCGGTCGACCTTGATCGCGACGAAGTGCTCGTTGAGGTAGGCCGCGGTCGCCTCGTCCTCGAACGACTCGTGGGCCATCACGTGGCACCAGTGGCAGGCGGCGTAGCCGACGCTCAGCAGCACCGGCACGTTGCGGCGCCGGGCCTCCTCGAAGGGCTCGGCGCCCCACTCCCACCAGTCGACGGGGTTGCCCGCGTGCTGGAGGAGGTACGGCGAGGTCGCGGTCGCAAGGCGGTTCGGCATCCCTCCACCCTGCCAGCCGGGCGGCGAGCCGCGCCGCGGTGTCAGGCCCGGTCGGGCACCGAGGGCGGGAGCTCGAGGTCCGGGACCAGCTCGACCAGCAGGTCACGCACGCGGCGGTCGAGGTCGGCGATGATGCGACGTACCGTCGCCTCGGCGGGCAGGTCTGCTGTCGCCCACAGGCGGTGACCCTCCACCAGCTTCATGACTCCGGCTAACGACTTGTTGCCGTAGCCGACGTGCGGGGCAGCGCTCCCTCACGTCAGGCGCTGGCCACGATTTCCATCGAAGCCCTCGGTTCAGTCGGGTCCCGATGCCAAAATGCCGCCATGAGCCAGCAGACCCCCGCGGGGTGGTACCCGGACAGCCAGGGCACGACGCGGTATTGGGACGGAGCCGCGTGGACGGACCACACCCACGACCATGGCGCGGATGCCGCCGTCCCTACGGCCGAGAAGAAGGACGGCGCATTCACCAGGTTCAAGAAGGCTGCCGCCGACCGGTCAGCCGAGAAGAGAGAAGCAAAGGAAGCCCAGGAGCGGAAGTGGGCTGAGGACGTAGCCGCAGCCGGCGCACTCGTTACCAGCGGAACCTTCGGGATGTCGACTGTCGAGATCTATGAGGGAGGCTACGTCCGCGTTGCGTCTGGCGAGGAGCCCGAGCGCCCGAGCGTCGCGAATGTGCGATCGCAGATGGCCGCGAATCTGAGCGGAGGTGGCATCAACGCGAGGACGCCGTACGAGAAGTTGCGGTCGATCACGTTCACGCCATCAGATTCGGATCAGGCCTCACAGGGCGGCTCCGGTCTCGAGAGTGCAATCGGCCCCGCGGTTGCGGGTCTCCTCAAGGGCACGAAGCATCTGATGAAGGCCAGTGCACCGGGTTTGGCGGCTGCCGGGATCGCACACGTCGCAAGCCAAGGGTCTCGCACCTCGTACCTGACGATCGCTACGGACCGTCAGATCTACACGCTCTCCAACCAGGTCCCGAACAGTGTGGGGCTCAAGACCGCTAAGAAGGGCCACGTCGACGTCGGATTGGCGCTCGAAGCCGCGGGCAACGCCGTTCTCGGCATCGACAGCTCTTCGAGCGTGGACGCCGGCGCAGCTGCGCTTCCGCCAGCGGCCGAGCCTGAGGCAGGAGTCGCGGCTCCGACATCCCCTCCGAGCCTGGCGGACCGGCTCCGCGAACTCGCCACCCTCCACCAGGAAGGGATCCTGTCTGACGAGGAGTTCGCGAGCGCCAAGGCCAAGCTGCTCAGCGGACTCTGATCGCCGGCTTCACCGTGGGCCCGGGTGACGAACGGCGAGTGACCCCGGGAACCATCGTTACAGGTGGTTTCCCGCGACATCTGGATGGGTGTCTGACGCGAGGCACACGCGGCCTTGATCCCAACCGCTTTTCGAATATTTCGAGTAGGGTGGCGTCATGGCCACCGTAGAGAAGGCCGCTCATCTGCGGCAGTCGAAGACATACCTGCCTGACCAAGAGCGCGAAGAGCTGCTCCAGTTCGCCCAGGTGCTGAACGGGATCAACATCGCCGCGGGCGAGTCGGGCCACGCGATGCTCGTCGGCCCTGACGGTAAGCAGGTGCCGATTCCGGCTGAGCTGTTCCAGGTGCTTGAAGAGGCGGCCAACGTGTTGGCGCTTGGCGACGGGATCTCGATCCTGCCGTACGCGGCGAAGCTCACCACTCAGGAGGCTGCCGACTTCCTCGGGATGTCTCGCCCGACGTTCGTCAAGATCCTGGAGTCAGGTGGCATCGAGTTTGAGAAGGTGGGCCGTCATCGTCGGGTGACACTGCGTGACGTGGTGGCGTACCAGACCCGCGCCCAAAGTGAGCGCCGCGCGGCATTGGCTGAACTCGCGAAGGACTCGATCGAGCACTACGACAAGTTGCCGAAAGGCGTGCCCTCACTGAAGCGGCTCTCAGAAACTGAGGGCTGAGTGTCCAGGTTCCCAGCGCTCTTCGACACCAACGTCCTGTTCGGCTTCCACCTCAACGATGTCATCCTCGGACTGGCCGAGCGCGGCCTGTTCCGGCCTTTGTGGTCGGAAAGGATTCTCGACGAGTTGTCGACGAACCTGGCGGAGCACGGCATCCCAGACGCGAGCGTCAAGAGGCGCGTCGATGCCATGAGGCATGCGTTCCCGGATGCAACCGTCAGTGGCTTCGACGATCTGATCGGAACGATGACCAACGACCCGAAGGATCGTCATGTTCTCGCGGCAGGCATCCGCGCGAACTGTGAGGTGCTCGTCACGTTCAACCTCAAGGACTTCCCTGACGAGAGCGTCGACGCCTACGACATCGAAATCGTTCATCCGGACAAGTTCCTCCTCGACCAGCTCGACCTGTATCCAGGGCCAACCGTGGAGGTTCTGCGTCAACTGATCGCAGACTACTCCAGCCCGACCTTGGAGATGGAGGACCTCCTCGTGCGCTTGGCGGACGCGGGCGTGCCTGATTTCGCTAGCGCGGTTCGCCGCTACCTCTGAGAGTGCGCCAAACCGCAGGACATGTTAGAAATTCCAGAGATTCTTCACGCGTTCTCGAGACGGGTCAGGTGGCTCAACACGCCCAGATCGCTCAACATGCCATCGACGTGTCCGCCTGAGTAACTCCGAGTGATGCACGAAGCCCCGGAAACGGCGTCTATCGACGACATCCGGCGAACCGAGGCGACCCACGACACCCCCTCTGACCTGCGGTTTCGTCAAGATCCGCCAACAGCCGTCGATCGCTCCACCACGTGGCACCAGTGGCAGGCGGCGTAGCCGACGCTCAGCAGCACCGGCACGTTGCGGCGCCGGGCCTCCTCGAAGGGCTCGGCGCCCCACTCCCACCAGTCGACGGGGTTGCCCGCGTGCTGGAGGAGGTACGGCGAGGTCGCGTCCTTGAGTCGGTTCACCCCTCCACCCTGTCACCCGGCGAGCCGGTCGGCCGGCCCGGGAGATGCTCCGGGCGGACAGTGGCCGCGGTGGGCGCCGCGCAGGGCGGCGGTCGGGGCGGCGGCCACACCTGAGACCCTGGGCCCATGGGTGAGGACACCAGCTTGAGCCATGAGGACGCGATCGTGGTCGAGGCGACGCCGGAGACGCTGTTCGACCTGGTCACCGACATCGGCCGCACGGGTGAGTGGAGCCCCATCTGCACCGGATGCTGGTGGGACGACCCCGCCGAGGCCGGCCAGGAGGGTTCCTGGTTCACCGGCCGGAACGAGCTGCCCCACCGCACGTGGGAGACCCGATCCAAGGTCGTGGTGGCCGACCGCCCACGCGAGTTCGCGTTCGAGGTCGGCGACGGCTTCGTGCGTTGGGGTTACACGTTCGAGCCCACGGCTCCGGGAACCCTGCTCACCGAGTCCTGGCGGTTCCTGCCGGCGGGGCTTGAGATGTTCCACCGGAAGTACGGCGAGCAAGCGGCGACCGAGATCGCCGAGCGGACGCTGGCCGCACGCACCGGGATCCCCGCGACCCTGGCCGCCCTCAAGCGCATCGCCGAGCGGTAGCCGGGCCCGGGCGAGCGGAGCCGGCGGCTCTACCGGCGGAGCACCAGCCGCTGCCGGGTGGTCGCGGTCAGGCAGACAGCCAGGCCGAGCACGCCCACGTCACGCAGCACCAGGTCCGAGAGGCCGTTCGACATCGTCAGCGAGATCACGATCTGGAGCAGGAGGACCACCGCGACTGCCGCGACGGCCCTCACCGCGATGCCGGCCAGCATGGCGACGGCCAGCACGAGCAGCAACCACCCGTGCGCCAGGACGAGCAGCACGAGCAACGTCGACCCCGACACCACCGGAACGTAGCCGGTCCACAACGACGGCTGGACCAGCTCGTGGTAGCCGAACCACGCCAGCACCAGCCCGAAGAGGATGCGTCCCACGGTGGGCGCCCACTCCGCGACCAGCTGCCCGGCGATCCAGTCCCCCGGGCCCGGCGGCGGCGCCGGCCGCCCCGGGCGGACGTCGCCGCGTGCGGAGGGCGCCCCCTGGCGCGGGGTCACTGCAGGATCCTGCCGTGGGCGTCGGTGACCACCACACCGTCGTCCCCGAGGTTGTAGTCCGAGCTGCCGGCCTCGTCCCCCATGGAGGCCTCGACGACGTACACCCGGGCACCCCCGGGGTAGGCGTGGGCAGTCCCGGGCTGGCCGCTCACCCCGGCCCGCACCGAGAGGCCCGAGCCGGCCCTGCTCACCGAGATCGACAGCCCGGTCATCGCGGTCCTCGCCGCGGCACTCGGGGCGCCGGGCCAGACCCGGTAGGCGTACGAGGCGAAGCTCTGCGAGGCCAGCAGCGGGCCCGGCCCCGACGGGCGTCCGGCCGGGCCGCCGCCCGCCGGCGTCGTGGGGCTCGCGCTGGCGGCGCCGGCACCGAGCTGCCCGGGAGGTGGACCCGTCTGGCGGGTCGACCACCCGTGCACGGCCAGCAGGCCTGCCGCGACGGCGGCGGCGAGGAGCACGGTGGCACCTCTCGGGCCCACCGATCCACCAGGTCCTCGCATGGCCTCACCACCTCGGACGAGCCTGCCGAGCCTCGTCAGCTCGCAGGGTCGACGGCCAGGGTCAGCTCTCAGGCTAGCCAGCCAGGCTTGACGCTTCCTGAACGTAACCCATGAATCCGCGGGCCGCCGACCGCCGACCGCGCGGAGCGGAAGGCCGCGGACCTCGGACGTGCTCAGTTGCAGCCCGTGGCGGGTCCGCGGCCTCGCCGGCGGCGTCCGTGCCGGATCGCCCGCGGGCGGGTCAGTCGCCCTCGAGCACCGAGGGCGGGAGGGCGAGGCCGGGCACGAGCTCGGCGAGCAGGTCGCGCACCCGCCGGTCGAGGTCGGCGATGATGCGACGCACCGTCGCCTCGTCCTGGCCGCCGGGGTCGTCGACCGGCCAGTCGACGTACCTCACGCCCGGGACGTAGGGGCACTCCTCCCCGCAGCCGAGGGTGATGGCCAGGTCGCTGGCGGCCACGGTCTCGCGGGTGAGCAGCTCGGGGTGCTCGGCGGAGGCGTCCAGGCCGAGCTTCTCCAGCACCTCGGCGACCTCGGGGTGGATGTGCTCTCCGGGCCGGGTGCCGGCCGAGAGCGCGATCACGCGGCCGCCGGCGTAGTGCTCGGTGAGCACCCGGGCGGCGACCGAGCGACCGCCGTTGCGGACACAGGCGAAGACGACCTGGGGCGTGTGGGTCACGGCTGGGCTCCTCTCGCGGCGGGGACGGTGGTGCGGTCGGGGAAGAAGCGCCTTGCCCAGAGGCTGACGTAGACGAGCGCGACCAGGGCAGGGACCTCGATCAGCGGGCCGACGACCCCGGCCAGGGCCTGCCCGGACGCGACGCCGAAGACGCCGATGGCCACGGCGATCGCGAGCTCGAAGTTGTTGCCGGCGGCGGTGAACGAGACCGCGGTGGCGCGCTGGTAGTCGAACCCGAGCGCCCTGGTCAGCAGCATCGAGCCACCCCACATCAGCGCGAAGTAGACCAGCAGGGGTACGGCGATCCGGGCCACGTCGAGCGGCTGGCTGGTGATCGTGTGCCCCTGCAGCGCGAACAGGATGACGATCGTGAACAGCAGGCCGTAGAGCGCGGCGGGGCCGATGCGGGGCAGCAGCCTCGACTCGTACCACTCCCGGCCCTTGGCGCGTTCGCCGAACGTCCGCGTCAGGTAGCCCGCCAGCAGCGGGATGCCGAGGAAGACCAGCACGGACCTGGCGATGCCCCACATCGAGACGTCGAGCGCGTTCTGCTCCAGACCCAGCCACCCGGGCAGCACCTGGAGGTAGAAGTAGCCGAGCAACGCGAACGCCAGGATCTGGAAGACCGCGTTGAGCGCCACCAGGATCGCGGCGGCCTCCCGGTCACCGCAGGCCAGGTCGTTCCAGATCAGCACCATCGCGATGCAGCGAGCCAGGCCCACGATGATCAGGCCGGTTCGGTAGTCCGGCAGGTCGGGCAACAGCAGCCAGGCCAGGGTGAACATCAGCGCGGGGCCGAGGACCCAGTTGAGCAGGATCGAGGTCACCAGCAGGCGCTTGTCGCCGGTGACGTGGCCGAGCTCGTCGTACCGGACCTTGGCCAGCACCGGGTACATCATCACGAGCAGGCCGATCGCGATCGGCAGCGACACCGAGCCGATCTCGACCGCGGCGAGCGCGTCGTCGAGGCCGGGGATCGTGCGTCCCAGCAGCAGCCCGACCACCATCGCCGCGATGATCCAGACGGGCAGGAACCGGTCCAGGGTCGAGAGCCGCCTGAGCACGGTGTCGTCGTGGGCGCCGGTCTCCCGCACGGTGTCGCTCATGCGCCGGCCCCCGCAAGCTCATCAGTGACCGCGTCGAGCGCCCCGGCGCTGAAGAGGCTGCCGAGCGCGGCCATCGCCTCGGGACGGGCCCGGTAGAACACCCAGGTCCCCCGCTTCTCACGGTCCAGCAGGCCGTTCTCGTGCAGCACCTTGAGGTGGTGGCTGATCGTGGGCTGCGTGAGATCGAAGTACGGCACCAGGTCGCACACGCACGCCTCGCCGCCCTCGTGGGACAGCACCAGGGAGAGCAACCGGAGCCGCGCCGGGTCGGCGATCGCCTTCAGCAGCGGCACCACCCGGACGGCCTGCGCGGCGTCCATCGGCTCGCGGGCGAGCGGGACACAACAGGTCAGCGGGCCGTCGGCGAGCGGCCGCGGCAGCGGACCGGCAGAGGAGTTCGACACCCGTCTATGTTGACAGTCGTCGATGTCCGACGCCAAGTGCCGAGCGGCCCGCTTCGACTCAGGAGCAGCAGCCGCCACCCTCGGCCTCGCGCAGCCCGAGGTCGGCGTACGTCCGGCCCTCGAGCTCGGGCCGGGCGTCGGCGAGCACGACGTAGTTCTCCCAGGACTGCCCGTCGGGGCCGGTGACCCAGTGCTTGTCCTGGCGGGCGTAGCAGCAGACGACATCGCCCTCGACCCGCAGCTCGAGACCCGCCGCCTCGAGCCGGTCGGCCTCGGCCTCGACCTCCCCCATCGACTCGCGCTCGACGCCGAGGTGGTTGAGCGTCCCGGTGGCGGCGGCATTCTCGAAGAGCACCAGCTTCAGCGGCGGGTCGGCCACCGCGAAGTTGACGTAGCCGGGCCGGCGCTTGGCCGGGGTGGTGTCGAAGAGCGTGGAGTAGAACTCCACCGCGGCGTCGATGTCGGCGACGTTCAGGGCGAGCTGCAGGCGGGACATGTCATCTCCTTCGGAGGGACGGACGAGCCGGGCGATGCCGGCGGAACTATTCGATGTTCATCGAAGCATAACTTCGACAAAGATCAAAGTAATTCTTCGACATTTCTCGAAACAGCGACGTCCGCCCGCTAGGCTGTGCCGATGAGCACGACCACCGACACCTCGGCGCCCACCTGCTCCCCGGTCCCCGAGCTCCCGGTGATGGCGGCGTGCTGCACCCCGACGACGAGCGTCAGCGACACGGCGGCCACAGAGCTGGCCAAGATGTTCAAGGCCCTGGGAGACCCGGCCCGGGTGAAGATCATGTCGATGCTGCTGAACGCCGACGAGGTCTGCGCCTGCGACTTCAGCACGAGCATCGAGAAGACCGCAGCCACCACGAGCCACCACCTCAAGCTCCTGCGCGAGGTGGGTCTGGTCGCGTCCGAGAAGCGCGGCACCTGGGTCTACTACCGGGTGGTGCCGGAGCGCCTCGCCGCGGTCCGCGACGCGCTCGCCTTCACCAGGTGACGCTCCCACCGATCGCCAGCCCCGTGCACCTCGACACCCAGGTCACCGTCATCGGCGGTGGGCAGGCCGGACTCGCGACCGCCTTCTACCTGCGCCGGGCGGGTCTCACGGCCGGCGAGGACTTCGTGGTGCTCGATGCCGGCGACGCGCCCGGCGGGTCCTGGCGGCACATGTGGGACGGGCTCAGGCCGTTCTCGCCCTCGACGTACTCCTCGCTGCCGGGCTGGATGATGCCTGCCTGGGACGACAGCAGGCTCGGCTTCCCGCCGCGCACCCACGTGGTCGACTACCTGACCCGCTACGAGGAGCGCTACGACCTGCATGTCCGCCGGCCCCATCGGGTCACCGGCGTGGCGCGGGCGGATGACGATCCCGAGGGGCGGCTGCTGGTGGAGACGGTCGGTTTGACCGCGTCGGCCCGGATCGTCGTCTCCGCGACCGGGACCTGGGACCGGCCGTTCTGGCCCACCTACCCGGGGATGCGCGACTTCGCGGGGCGGCAGCTGCACGCCTCGCAGTACCGCTCCCCCGACGGTCTCGGCGGACAGCGGGTCGTCGTCGTGGGCGGCGGCAACTCGGCCGCCCAGATCCTGGCCGAGGTGTCGACGGTCGCGGAGACCACCTGGGTCACGACCCGCCCGCCGAGGTACCTGCCCGACGACGTCGACGGCCGGGCGCTCTTCGCCACCGCGAGGGCACGCATCCGGGCACTGAGCGAGGGACGTGACCACGCCGGCGTCGCCGGGCTCGGCGACATCGTCATGGTCGCCGGGGTCCGGGACGCTCGCGACCGCGGAGCCCTCAAGGCCCAGCCGATGTTCGCCCGGCTCACCCCGACCGGCGTCGCCTGGGCCGACGGCACCGAACAGGCAGCCGACACCGTGATCTGGTGCACCGGGTTCCGGCCCGCGCTGAGTCACCTGACGGGCCTCCACCTGCACGGCGGGGGCGGCCGGGTCGCGGTCGACGGACCGTCCGGGACCCGGGCGATCCGCGAGCCACGGCTCTATCTCGTCGGGTACGGCGACTGGGTCGGCCCCGCCTCCGCCACGCTCGCCGGTGTCGGCCAGTCCGCACGTGACACGGCCCGCGAGGTCATCGGTCGGCTCGGTTCCTGACCATCGGCGGTGGGTGGCACCGGCTCACCGGCTACCTGCTCATCGTCACACCCCCCCGAGACCACCC
Source organism: Nocardioides panaciterrulae (assembly GCF_013409645.1). Lineage (NCBI taxonomy): Bacteria > Bacillati > Actinomycetota > Actinomycetes > Propionibacteriales > Nocardioidaceae > Nocardioides > Nocardioides panaciterrulae. Next base: position 3,221,833 of record NZ_JACCBG010000001.1, read on the forward strand.
CGGTCTCCGGGGCCGCAGCGCTCCAGAAGGACCTCCGCCGCGCCGGCAACGAACCCTTCGGCTGGGTGATCAACGCCAGTCTCGTCGCCACTGACACGCGCGACCTCCTACTCTCCCAGCGCGCTCGCCGGCCGAAACCGATGACCACCCGACCCGGCCGGCCTCCACAGAAATCACCGAGCAACCGCCCTCGCACCGACCGCAGACCGGGGTTGCGGCAGGATTGGCCCTCAGCCCCCTGCATCACCCGAGAACGGAGTCGCCCGTGAGTCACCCCCACCCCGAGCTGCAGAGGCCGCCCCGGCTACCCAAGGGCGGACTCCGCGTCGTGGGCCTGGGCGGCCTGGGCGAGATCGGCCGCAACATGACCGTCTTCGAGCACGACGGCTCCCTGCTGATCGTCGACTGCGGGGTGCTCTTCCCCGAGGAGCACCAGCCGGGGATCGACGTGATCCTGCCGGACTTCAGCTGGATCCGGGACCGGCTGGACTCCGTCGTGGGCCTGGTGCTGACCCACGGGCACGAGGACCACATCGGCGGGGTGCCCTACCTGCTGCGTGAGCGTCCCGACATCCCGGTCATCGGGTCGCGGCTGACCCTGGCGCTGATCAAGGAGAAACTGAAGGAGCACCGGATCCGTCCCCAGCTGCGCGAGGTCGCCGAGGGCGACACGGTCGATCTGGGGGCCTTCGGCTGCGAGTTCCTCGCCGTCAACCACTCGATCCCCGACGGGCTCGCCGTCGCGATCCGCACCCGCGCGGGGCTCGCGCTCCACACCGGCGACTTCAAGATGGACCAGTTCCCCCTGGACCGCCGGATCACCGACCTCCGCGGGTTCGCGCGCCTGGGCGACGAGGGCGTGGACCTGTTCCTGACGGACTCCACCAACGCCGAGGTCCCGGGCTTCACCACGTCGGAGCGTGACCTCGCCCCGGCGATCGAGAAGGTGTTCCGCGACGCCCCGCGCCGCATCATCGTCTCCAGCTTCGCCAGCCACGTGCACCGCATCCAGCAGGTGTTGAACGCCGCCCACGCCCACGGCCGCAAGGTGGCCTTCGTCGGGCGCTCGATGGTGCGCAACATGGGCGTCGCCCAGGACCTCGGCTACCTCGACGTACCCCCGAAGCTGGTCGTTCCGCTGCACGAGCTCGAGCGCATGGCGCCGAACAAGGTCACCCTCATCTGCACCGGGTCGCAGGGTGAGCCGATGGCGGCCCTCTCCCGGATGGCCAACCGCGACCACAAGATCCGCGTTGGCGAGGGGGACACCATCCTGATGGCGAGCTCGGTCATCCCCGGGAACGAGAACGCCATCTCCGGCGTCATCAACGGCCTGACCCGGTGGGGCGCCAACGTGGTCCACAAGGGCAACGCCAAGGTGCACGTCTCCGGCCACGCCAGCGCCGGCGAGCTGGTCTACTGCTACAACATCATCCAGCCCCGCAACGTCATGCCGGTGCACGGCGAGTGGCGGCACCTCCGCGCGAACGCCGACCTGGCCATCAGCACCGGCGTCGACCCCGACCACGTGGTCATCGCCGAGGACGGCGTGGTGGTCGACCTCGTGAACGGCCGCGCCAGCATCACCGGCAAGGTGCCCGCCGGCAACATCTACGTCGACGCGCAGACCGTCGGTGGCGCCACCGAGGCCACGCTCAAGGACCGCCGCACCCTCGCCGAGCAGGGCGTCGTCACGGTGCTCGTGATCGTCGACGCCGACACCGGCCTCCTCGCCGACCGGCCGGACTTCCTCGTCCGCGGCTTCGTGCACGAGCCCGACGCGTTCGACGCCGCCGAGCCGATCATCGAGCGGGCGCTCGCGCGAGCCGCTTCCGAGGGCATCGGCGACGCCCACCAGCTCGAGCAGATCCTCAGCCGCGACATCGGGCGCTGGTCGCACAAGACTTTCCGTCGCAGCCCGCTGATCATCCCCCTGGTCATCGACGCCTGACGACCGGCGCCGTCAGTCCCGCGCAGCGGACCGTGCTCGCCAGCTCGCTGGCGACACGGTCTCGCCGGGCGACGGTCGCCGACGCACTACTGCAGCGCCATCAGCACCGAGAGCGCCTTGGCCGCCTCGTTCAGCGTCGGGACGTGCGCGACGAGCTCCTCGAGGCTCATCCGGAACGCCGGCGCGGCCGTGGCCACCGCGGCCGCCGCGACCTGCCCGTGCCCGAGGACCGGCACACTGATCGCGCGGATGCCGGCCTCGTGCTCCTCGTCGACGAGGGCGTAGCCGCGCTCGCGGACCTCCTCGATCTCCTGACGGAACCGGCTGCGGCTGGTGATCGCCTTGGGGCCCGCCGGCGTCAGCGGCAGGTTCTCGACGAGGTACTCGCGGGCGGACGGCTCGGCGAAGGCCACCAGCACCTTGCCCTGTGACGTGCAGTGCAGCGGCCCGTGCTTGCCTGCCTCACCGACGACACGCACCTGCTGCGGCCCCTCGATCGAGTAGAGGTAGAGCTGCTTCTCGCCGTCACGGACGGCGAGGAGCGTCGCCTCCTTGGTCACCGACGACACCTCCTCCAGCACCGGCCGGGCCAGACCGGTCAGGCCCCGGGCTCGGAGGACCTGCTGCGCCAGCTGGAAGACCCGCAGCCCGAGCTTGTAACGCTTGGTGCCCTGGTCGAAGGTGGCGAACCCGTCGCGCACGAGCGCCCCGAGCAGCCGGTGACCGGTGCTGAGCGGGAACCCGGCCTGCCGAGCCAGCTCCGCGGCCGGGGCCCCGTCGGGGTAGTCCCCGAGGAGCGTCAGCAGCGCGAGTGCCTTGCCGACCATGTCGGGAGCCGGCGCCGGGTCAGCCATGATCAATACCTTCCATCATGCAAGAGTACATTCCATCATCCGGTAGCGAATCGCTCCGATCATGCCATGGACGGTACCGAGCCGGACACGACCGAACTCCACGACCGAAGGAATCGCCGATGGACCTCCAAGTCGCCCTCGACCGTATCCCGCTGGACCGGGCGGTGAGCATCACGACGGCGGTGGCGCCGCGTACGGACTGGGTGGAGGTCGGCACCTCGCTGATCAAGCAGTTCGGCCAGGAGGGCCTCCGCCAGGTCGTCGCCGCCGCGGGCCGCACGCCGGTGCTGGCCGACCTCAAGACGGCCGACGACGTGCGCTTCGAGTTCGAGACCGCCTTCGCCGCCGGCGCCCGCTCCGTGACGGTCCTCGGTCTGGCCCCCCAGGTGAGCATCGACCTTGCCGTCCAGGTCACCGGCGAGCACGACGCCGAGCTGGTCGTCGACCTGATGGGGCTCACGCCCCAGCGCATCGAGGAGCTCGCCGAGCGACTTCCTCACCACGTCCGGCTCGCACCCCACGTGAGCAAGGATTCCCAGGCCGGAGGCCAGCGTCCCCAGGACCTGCTCGGCGCCTGGTCGCGCGGCCGCCGCCTCGCCCTGGCCGGCGGACTCACCGCCCAGGACCTGCCCGGGCTCGCCGACGAGCCGGAGCTCCGGGTCATCGTCGGCTCGGCAGTCACCAAGGCCGACGACCCCGTCGTCGCCATCGAAGAGCTGCGACGCGCAGCCGGAAAGGACAACTGATGACCACCGACAACCTGAGCACCGTGCTCCTCGAGATCGAGGGCGTGGCCCACAAGACCGACCGCGGAGGGATCGACGCGCTCGTCGACCGACTGCTGGACGCCCCCCACGTCTTCGTCACCGGCGAAGGCCGTTCGGGGCTGATGGGCAAGGCCTTCGCGATGCGCCTGATGCACCTCGGCCTGAGCGTCTACGCGATCGGCGAGACCATCACGCCGGCGGTCCGGGAGGGCGACCTCGTGGTGGCGATCTCCGGGTCCGGCAAGACCGGCGGCACCGTCCGCGCCGCCCAGAGCGCCCGCAGCGCCGGTGCGGGCGTCCACGCCGTCACCACCGACCCGCACTCCCCGCTCGGCGAGGCCGCGGACGGCGCCCTGGTGCTCCCCGCGGCGACGAAGTACCGCCGCGCCGACGAGGCCCCCACGATCCAGCCGCTCAGCAGCCTCTTCGACCAGATGAGCCACATCGTGCTCGACGTGGTCTGCCTGGAGGTGGCCCGGCGGCGCGACGTCGACAACGACCTCGCCGGCACCCGCCACAGCAACACCGAATGACCAACTCGGACCGAAAGATCGTGTCGCGACCCTTGACGGCAGCGACAACGACGAGACACACTCCCATCTAACGAGAGAGGCTCCCACTTCGCGGGAGTCCGCCTGCAAGGAGTCCTGCCCGATGGTCACACGCAAACTGGCTGCCGTCGCAGCCGCCCTGCTCACAGGAACGCTGTCGCTCACCGCCTGCAGCACCGGCTCGTCCGGCGGAGGCAGCAGCGATCCCGGCGACAGTCAGCTCAACAAGGTGCTCAAGGCCGGGGAGCTGCGCGTCGCGGTGCTGCCGGACTTCCCGCCGTGGGCGGTACAGAAGGCCGACGGCAGCTTCGAGGGCTACGAGATCGACATCGCGCACGAGCTCGCCGACTCGCTCGGCGTCAAGCTCAAGCTGGTCTCGACCGACGGCGACAGCCGGCTGCCGATGCTGCAGTCGAACCGCGTCGACGTGAACGTCTCGGCTTGGACTTCGACCAACGAGCGAGCCCAGACGGCCGGCTTCACGATTCCCTACGACGCCCACGGCGCCGGCGTGCTCTTCAAGAAGGGCGCGGACATCACGTCCTACCAGGACCTCGCCGGGAAGTCGGTCAGCGTCGCCCGCGGCAGCACCAACGACACGATCCTCACCAATGACTTCCCCTCGGCGAAGCCGGTGCGGTTCGACGCGATCTCCGACGTCATCTCCGCCGTGAAGACCGGCAAGGTCGACGCGGCCCTCGAGAGCTCCTACACCGTCGCCCAGGCGGCCAAGAGCGACCCGGAGCTCGAGGCCATCTCGAACCCGCCGCTCGACCCGCAACTGGTGTCGATGGGCGTGCTTCCGGGTGACCAGGTGTGGATCAACTACCTGAACAACTTCATCCGCAACCTGATCGCGTCCGGCGAGGACAACAAGCTGCACGAGAAGTGGCTGGGCGAGCCACTGGCCAGCATCGTGTCGGTGCAGGGCAACGCCGCCTGATCGTGATCGTGACTGACGAGAGGGGAGGACCGCGATGACCATCAACTTCGGGGCGGTCCTCCCCTACCTTCCGGTGATGCTGAAGGGCCTGTGGATCAGCATCGAGGTGACCGTGCTGAGCTTCTTCATCGGCTCGGTGGCCGGTGTCTTCGTCTACCTGGGCCGGCGCAGCGAGCTGGCGCCGCTGCGTTGGCTGGCCCACGCCTTCGTCGAGATCTTCCGGAACACCCCGCTGCTGGTGCAGCTGTACCTGATCTACTTCGGGCTCCCCCAGGTCGGCATCAACCTGGATCCGTTCTGGTCCACGCTCCTCGGCATGACGCTGAACAATGCCGCCTACACCTCGGAGATCTTCCGTGCGGGCATCGAGTCGGTGCCCGCCGGCCTGGTCGAGGCCGCGGGGGCACTCGGCATGCGCAGCATGCAGACCTTCCGCTTCGTCGTCCTCAAGCCCGCCGTCCGCAACGTGCTGCCCGCGCTGACCAACCAGTTCATCGTGCTGTTCCTGTTCTCCGCGGTGGGCTCGGTGATCTCGCTCAACGAGCTGACCTCGGCGCTGGCGGACCTCAACCAGCGGACGTTGCGCACCCTGGAGATCTTCACGCTGGGCGGGCTCCTCTACTACCTGACCTCCGCCGTGATCGCCGGCTCGTCCCGACTGGCAGAGAGGTACCTCTTCCGATGGTGACTCCACTGCTCTCCTTCGACTTCGGCCAGTTCCTGCCGCCGATGCTGCGGGGCGCGGGCGTGACCGTGACCCTGGTGCTCGCCGCGGGTGTCGCCGGGACGATCATCGGCCTGGTGTTCGGGGTCGCCCGCAGCGCCCCGCTGGCGCCGATCCGGTGGCTCGCGTCGGTCTACATCAACTTCCTGCGCGGCATCCCGATCCTGATCATCCTGCTGTTCCTCTACTACGAGATCCCCCTGCTGTTCCCCTACGCCACGTTCTCGCAGACGCTCACCGCCGTGATCGGGCTCTCGGTCTATGCCGGCGCCTACATGGCGGAGATCTTCCGCGGCAGCATCCAGGCGATCCCCCGTGGGCAGCTCGAGGCGGGCGAGGCGCTCGGCCTCAACTACCTGCAGAAGATGCGCTACGTGGTCCTGCCCCAGGCGATGAAGATCGCGGTGCCCCCAGGCATCGGCTTCCTCATCGCCCTGGTGAAGGCGTCCTCGCTGGTCTCGGTGATCAGTGCCACCGACCTGACCCGCGCCGGCCGGATCATCACCTCCCAGAACCACGCGCCGCTGTCGACGTTCCTGGTCGTGGCCGCGCTCTACTTCGTCATCTCCTACCCCCTGTCCCTGTTTGGGCGCTGGTACGAACGGAGGCTCGCATGAGCACCCCACCACCGACCCCCACGGTGATGATCAACGTCGAGGACCTGCACAAGAAGTTCGGTGACCTCGAGGTGCTCAAGGGCATCGACGCGAAGGTCAACGAACGCGAAGTGGTCTGCCTGATCGGGCCCTCCGGCTCCGGCAAGAGCACGCTGCTGCGCTGCATGAACCGGCTGGAGGACTTCCACCGGGGCCAGGTCACCATCTGTGGGCACGACCTGACCGGCTCGCGCACCAGCCTGCACGCCGTACGCCGCGACGTCGGCATGGTCTTCCAGTCCTTCAACGTCTTCCCGCACATGAAGGTGATCGACAACCTGACCCTGGCGCCGATGAAGGTGCTCAAGATCAGCAGGACCGAGGCGAAGCAGCGCGCGATGGCCCTGCTCGAGAAGGTCGGCCTGGTCGACAAGGCCCACGTCTACCCGGGCAAGCTCTCCGGCGGCCAGCAGCAGCGCGTGGCGATCGCCCGGGCGCTGGCGATGGAGCCGAAGGCGATGCTCTTCGACGAGCCCACCTCGGCACTGGACCCGGAGACGGTCGGCGAGGTGCTCGGCGTCATGCAGAACCTCGCCGAGGAGGGCATGACGATGATGGTGGTGACCCACGAGATGGGCTTCGCCCGCGAGGTGGCCGACCGGGTGCTCTTCATGGACAACGGGGTGGTCGTCGAGCAGGGTCCGCCGAAGCAGATCTTCGAGCAGCCGCAGCACGAACGCACCCAGGCGTTCCTGAGCAAGATCCTGTGACCGACCTCGACTCACTGCTGGCTCGAGGTCGGCTGCTGCCGGTGCTCACCGTGGCCGGCCCCAGCATCGGGTCCGCGGTGGCCGAGGCCCTGCTCACCGCCGGACTCCCGCTCGCAGAGGTGACGCTGCGCGTCGACGGCGCCCTCGAGGCCCTGCGCGCGATGGCCGCCCTCGAGCTGACCGTCGGGGCCGGCACCGTGGTCACCCCGGACCAGGTCGACCGGGCCGTCGAGGCCGGTGCTTCCTTCGTCGTCTCCCCGGGCCTCCACGCCGCGGTGGTCGAACGGTGCCGCGATCTCGGAGTGCCCGTGTTGCCAGGCATCGCCACCGCCTCCGACCTGATGCTCGCCGTCGAGCTGGGCGTGGAGACGGTCAAGATGTTCCCCGCGGACCTGGTCGGCGGCCCTGCCGCCGTGAAGGCGTTCACGGGACCGTTCCCAGCAATGCGGTTCGTGCCGACCGGCGGCATCGGACCGGCGCAATTGTCGTCCTACCTGTCTCTCCCCGCCGTGCTCGCTGTCGGGGGGTCCTGGCTCGCCCCGCGCGACGTGGTCGCCGCCGGCCGTTGGGACGAGATAACTCGCCGCACCCGCCAAGCCTTGCAGCAAATCGACGAAGAGAGGGTCCGATGACCGACCTTGACCTGCGCCCCGAGCACGAGTGCCGATACGACCTGGTGTCGCTGGGCGAGGTGATGCTCCGGCTCGACCCGGGTGAGACCCGGGTGCGCACCGCACGCAGCTTCACCGCGTGGGAGGGCGGCGGCGAGTACAACGTCGCCCGCGGCCTGCGCCGCTGCTTCGGCCTGCGCACCTCGGTGGTCACCGCGCTCGCGGACAACCCGGTCGGCCGGTTGGTCGAGGACCTCATGCTGCAGGGCGGCGTGGACACCTCCGGGATCCGTTGGGTGCCGTACGACGGCGTCGGCCGCAGCGCGCGCAACGGGCTGAACTTCACCGAGCGAGGGTTCAGCCTGCGCGGGGCCGTCGGAGTCCCCGACCGCGGCCACACCGCCACGAGTCAGATGCAGCCGGGCGAGGTCGACTGGGACTTCCTGTTCGGCGAACAGGGAGTGCGCTGGTTCCACACCGGCGGCATCTTCGCCGCCCTGTCGGAGAGCACCGCGCAGGTCGCCGCCGAGGCGATGGCCGCGGCCCGCCGGCACGGCACCGTGGTCTCCTACGACCTCAACTACCGGCCCAGCCTCTGGAACGCGATCGGGGGACGGCCGCGGGCCCAGGAGGTGAACAAGAGCCTCGCCCCCCTGGTCGACGTGATGCTGGGCAACGAGGAGGACTTCACCGCCTGCCTGGGCCTCGAGGTGCCCGGCACCTCATCCGACTTCAGCCACCTGGAGGTCAGCGGCTTCAAGACGATGCTCGACCAGGCCACGACGACCTACCCCGGCCTGAGTGTGGTTGCCACCACCCTGCGCACGGTTCGCTCCGCCACGCTGAACGACTGGGGGGCGGTCGGCTGGTCGCAGGAGGACGGATTCGTCGAGGCGACGATGCGGCCGTCGGTCGAGATCCTCGACCGGGTCGGTGGCGGCGACAGCTTCGCCTCGGGCCTCATCTACGGCCTGCTCGGCGGCCGCTCCTTGGCCGAGGCACTGGAGTACGGCGCCGCGCACGGCGCCCTCGCCATGACGACGCCCGGGGACACCTCGATGGCCACGCTGGCCGAGGTCGAGGCGCTGGTCGCAGGGAGCAGCGCGCGCGTGCAGCGCTGACCGGCCCCACCCCGGGGATGCCACCCGGCCACGCCAACTGGCCGGGTGCCCGGACGGTGGACCGCGCGCCGGCTCGGCGTACTGCCGGTGTCAACGAGCGCCGACTCGGCGTGCCCCTGAGTGTCAACGAGCGAGCAGCCCGGAGGAAGGTCGCCGCCCCGGCGTAGGCGCCTGCGCAAAATGTCCCGATTTCCTGGACACGACCGAGCACCTCTGCTTGACTCCCGGCCTGCGACGGAACGCGCCAGGACCCCGTGTCCGGCCCGCCTTCCACGGCTGACGGTTCCTGGCGTCCGGGTCGCGATGCGATCGGCGGTCGACGTCGGGGGGTGAGTCGGGGAACGCGAACGAAGGCCGGGTGCCGTCCGAGCGGACGGTCGTCACCGGGCACGTCCGAACCGGGCACCTCCGAACCGGGCACGTCTCAAGCAGGGCCACTCTCACTGGGCCGACCTCGGCCCAGCTCTCGAAAGGAACCATCGTGCGACCTCGTCGTATCGCCGCGGCAGCAGCCGCTACCACCGCCGTCGTGGCGACCGCAGTCTCGGCCGCCCAGGCGGCCCCCCACGCCCACCCGGGCGCCCAGGACGCCTCGGGCGCAGCCCGCCACTCGGCGATGAAGAACGAGAACAGCCTCGACCACGTCTTCGTGATCATGCTGGAGAACCACTCCCAGTCGAGCGTGATCGGCGACGTGAACGCGCCGTACATCACCAAGCTCGCGACCCACTACACGATGGCCGACAACTACTACGGCGTCACCCACCCCTCGATGCCGAACTACATCGCCGCGATCGCCGGCGACAACTTCGGCATCCAGGACGACAACGACCAGAACATCGTCAACCTCGACCGCCCCAACCTCGTCGACCAGCTCGAGGCGCACCACATCAACTGGGGTGCCTACATGCAGGACCTGCCGGCCGACAAGGAGGCCCGCTTCGGCCCCGCCCGCGCGGACGGCACCCTGATCTCGCTCTACGCCAAGAAGCACAACCCGTTCGTGCTCTTCGACGACGTGAAGAACGACCCCGAGCGGATGGCCAAGGTCAAGGACTACACCGCGCTGGGCGCCGACCTGGACAGCAAGGACGCCCCGCAGTTCGTCTGGATCTCGCCGAACCAGTGCAACGACATGCACGGCGGGGTCTACGACACGGTCGCGGACCACCCGGAGACGCCCTGCCCCTACGGCAGCGCCAAGGACGACGCCAACGACGCCGCCCTGAAGCAGAAGGCCGACACGTTCGTGAAGCAGGCCGTCCGCACGATCCGCCACTCCGAGGCGTGGACGAAGCAGTCGGCCATCGTGATCGTCACCGACGAGAACGACTACACCGGCGACGAGACCAACGGCGGCTGGGAGAGCACCGACGGCTGCTGCGACTCGCCGTACGTCGAGAAGGCCGACCCGCGCATCTCCAAGGACTGGCCCGGCGGCACCTACGGCGGCGGCCTGATCCCGGCCATCATCGTGGGCCACCAGTCCAAGGGCGGTCACGTCGACCACCACGCCTACAACCACTACTCGCTGCTCACCACCATCGAGCAGAACTGGGGCCTGGGCTACCTCGGGCACGCCGGTGACGCCGCCAACGGCGTGAAGCCGATGTGGAGCTCGTTCCTCAGCCGCTGAACCGGCACCTGCACGCGGGGGTCCGGCGCCACCACGGCGCCGGGCCCCTTCGTGCTGTCCGGCCCGGGGGGGCGTTCCCGCACCGTTCCCGCACCGTTCCCGGACCCGACTCCGGGACGTCGTTAGACTCAGCCGTCGATGGCGGTGGGGCTCGCCGACAACCGCAGCGACCTGCTGCCAACAGTCCCTACCTGACGACGAGACCCGAGACAGGTAGGAGCCCCATGCCCGAGGAACCGCGCGACACGCGGCGGGAGTGGAGCGCCCACCGCTGGATGCTGCCGACGATCGCGCTCGGCGGCATGGTGGGGGCGAGCGCCCGGCACGCGCTGGAGCTGGCCTGGCCGGTGGCGCCGGGCGACTTCCCGTGGGCCACCTTCGCCACCAACGCGTCGGGCTGCGCCCTGATCGGGCTGCTGATGGTGTACGTCGTGGAGCTGGGCGCCGGCCATCCGCTGCTGCGTCCGTTCGTGGGCGTCGGCGTGCTGGGCGGCTTCACGACCTTCTCCACCTACGCCGTGCAGACGACCGACCTGATGGACGGCCACGAACCGGTCCTCGCGCTCGTCTACCTGTTCGGGACGGTCCTGGCCGCGCTGCTGGCCGTGGCCGCCGGCGTGGTCCTCGGACGCGCCGCTCTCACGCTGCGGCGTCGCAGGCCCGGGCGTGAGCTCGAGGGGCGGGCCCGCTGATGGGCTTCGTCCTCCTCTGCCTGGGCGCCGCCCTGGGCGCACCGGCGCGCTATCTCACCGACCGGGCGGTCCAGGCCCGGCACGACACCGTGGTCCCGTGGGGCACGCTGACCGCCAACGTCGTGGGCTCGCTGGTCCTCGGGCTGCTGACCGGGGTGGGCCGGGGTCACCACGTGCCGGACGCGGTCTCGCTGGCCGTGGGCACCGGGTTCTGCGGCGCGCTCACGACCTACAGCACCTTCAGCTACGAGACGCTCCGGCTCTACGAGACCGGCGCCCGCCTCTACGCCGCCCTCAACATCGCCATCTCGCTGATGGCGGGGTTGGGCGCCGCCCTGGTCGGGCTGGCGATCGGCTCGGCGTTCTGACCGCTGCCGGGCCCGATCCCTGGCCCTGGCCGGCTCGACGACGTTATCTTGAGCGCGGGAGCGCAGATGACACTCGAGTCCGGGCCGGCCGTGCGGCTGACCATCCTCGTCAGGGCCGACGACCGGTGGCACCACCGGCCGCTCTACACCGAGATCGTGCACCGCGCCCACGCGCACGGGCTGGCCGGGGCGAGCGTCTTCCACGGCATCGAGGGCTTCGGCAGGTCCGAGAAGATCCACACCTCGCGCATCCTCGACCTCGGCGACGACCTGCCCTGCTCGATCATCATCGTCGACCTCGAGGACCGGATCCGCGGGTTCCTCCCCGAGCTCGACGAGCTGGTCCCCTCGGGTCTGGTGCTGCTCGATCCGGTCGAGGTGGTCCGCCACGCCGCCCGGGAGCCGGGCCGCGAGTCGGACCGGAAGCACTGAACCGGAAGCACTGGACCGGGAGCACTGGACCGGCGCCGCTCGACCCGCCGCCCGTGCCTCAGCGGCCCGGATCCGGTTTGCGGCGGATCCGAGCCGCCTCCTGGCTGCGATCCGCCGCGGAGCGGGCGGGGTGCAGGACCGTGACGAGCCGCCGCACCCGGGCAGCCATCCAGGCGGCCGCCCGGGCGCCGGCCGCCCGGCTGGTCTCGTCCTCGGCGAGCACCCGACCGACGACCGCCACGACGACCAGGACGCCGGCGAACCCGACCAGCCAGGTGGCCACCGCGAGCACCAGTCCCAAGGTGCCGAACTGCGCGGCCGAGGAGGCGGCGTACTGCGGCATCACCAGGGCCGACCCGGCGGAGTAGGCGACCACCGCACCGCCGGTGACCGCCGCCGGCACGACCAGCGCGCGCCAGCGCACCCGGCCGCTCAGCAGCACGTGCAGCGTCCACCACCACAGCAGCGCCGCGACCACGACCTGCACCACGACGCCGAGCACCCCGAACGCGGCCCGCGCCGGCGGCTCGCCCGCCCGCGCCTCGAGCTGCGACCGGGCCCACCCGGTGAGCACCAGCAGCTGCAGCGCGACCAGCCAGCCGAGCAGCCACCCCAGCGCCCGGCGTCGGCCGCGGAGCCCGGGGACGCTGGGCAGCGCCCAGACCCGCTCGTAGGCGCGCATCAGCGCCCGCGCGAAGCTGGAGGAGGAGAGCACCGCCACGACCAGACCGACCAGCCCGGTCTGGGCGCGGATCTCGTCCCCTGACTTCAGCGGCTCGACCTGCCCGACCACCTGCTGGCCGGAGGCTCGCGACAGGCCGGTCACCTCGTCGAACCGCTGCACGCTGGTGCTGGTCAGGTCCGCGGGCAGGAACGCGGCCAGCACGACGACCAGCGGCACCAGCGCCAGCAGCGCCTGGGCGGCCACGACCAGGGTCCGGTCGATCACCTCCACCCGCACCAGCTCCTGGACCGTCCGGCGCACCGGCGGGACCGTGTCGAGCACCGTCCGGGCCAGGCCCCGCGCCCGGCCCACGACGTACCGGCCGAGGAGACGGAGCGAGGCGGCGCCCGAGGCCCCCCTGTCCCGTCCGGTCCGCGTCGAGGCCACCCTCCACTGTGACCCGGGGGCCGTGGGGCGGGCCTCACCCGTGCCGGGTGAGGCCCGCCGGGACCGCTGCGGTGCGTGGGCGGCGGGTACCGTGACGAGATGGCGGACCCAGCGGCACGCGGCCAGGCACGACAGTCGGCGCGACCGGCACGCTCGGCTCGACCCGACCACCCGGCGGGCGGCACCGAGGTCCTCGCGGTCCGGGGCGTGCTCCCCCCGCACCGCTACCCCCAGCACGAGATCACCGACGCGTTCGCCGGCGTCATCGCCCGGGGCGGCGGCCTCGACGAGCGGGTGCTGCGCCGCTTCCACCGCAACGCCGGCGTGGAGCACCGCAGCCTGGCGCTGCCGCTGGAGGAGTACGCCGGGCTCGGCGGCTTCACCCGCGCCAACGACCTGTTCATCGAGCACGCCGTCGAGCTGGGCTCGCGCGCGGTGCTCGACGCGCTCAAGGCGGCCGACCTGACCCCCAGCGACGTCGACCTGATCATCTGCGCGACCGTGACCGGGCTGGCGGTGCCGACCCTGGACGCCCGGATCGCGTCGAACATCGGGCTGCGCCCCGACGTCAAGCGGGTCCCGCTGGTCGGGCTCGGCTGCGTCGCGGGCGCGGCGGGGCTGGCCCGGCTGCACGACTACCTGCGTGGGGACCCCGGCGGGGTGGCCGTGCTGGTCACGGTCGAGCTCTGCTCGCTCACCGTCCAGCGCGACGACGTGTCGATGCCGAACCTGGTGGCCAGCGGCCTGTTCGGCGACGGCGCCGCCGCGGTGGTCGCGCGCGCCGGCGGCGACCCCGGCCGGGGCGGGCCCGCGGCCGCGGAGGTGCTCGCCACCCGCAGCCGGCTCTACCCGGACTCCGAGCGCACGATGGGCTTCGACGTGACCAGCGGCGGCCTGCGGATCGTGCTGGACGCGCAGGTGCCGGCGGTGGTGGGCCGCTACATCCGCGACGACGTCGACGCGTTCCTCGCGGACCACGGCCTGGCCCGCGCGGACGTGGAGTGGTGGGTGTGCCACCCGGGCGGCCCGAAGGTGATCGAGGCGCTGCAGGCGGCCCTCGAGGTGCCCCGGGAGGCGGTCCGGCTGACCTGGGAGTCGCTGGCCCGGATCGGCAACCTCTCCTCGGCCTCGGTGCTGCACGTCCTGGAGGACACGCTGCGCGACCGGCCGCCGCGGCCCGGGTCCTACGGCATGGTGCTGGCCATGGGTCCCGGCTTCTGCTCCGAGCTGGTGCTGGTCCGCGCCGCCGACGCCGGTGAGGCGGCGGCATGACCGGCCTGGCCGCGTTCACCGTGCTGGTCGCGCTGGTCGGCGTCGAGCGGCTGGCCGAGCTCGTGGTCTCGACCCGCAACGCCCGGTGGAGCCTCGCCCGGGGCGGGCGGGAGACCGGCCGCGGGCACTACCCGGTGATGGTCGCGCTGCACACCGGCTTCCTGGCCGCGATGCTCGTGGAAGCCTGGGTACGCCGGCCCGCGGTGCCGGCCGGGCTCGCCTGGTCGATGCTCGCGGTGGTGCTGGCCTCCCAGGCGCTGCGCTGGTGGTGCATCGCCACGCTCGGCCGGCGTTGGAACACCCGCGTCATCGTGGTGCCCGGCCTGCCACCGGTCACCGGCGGCCCGTACCGGCTGCTGCGCCACCCCAACTACGTCGCCGTGATCGCGGAGGGGATCGCGCTGCCCCTGGTGCACGCGGCCTGGCTGACCGCGCTGGGCTTCACGCTGGCCAACGCCGCGCTGCTCGCCGTCCGGATCCGGGTCGAGGACGCGGCGCTGGCCACCCTCCCCGCGAGCGCGGGGGCCGGGAGCGGCGGCCGTGCGTGACCTGCTGGTGGCCGGCGGCGGGCCGGTGGGCCTGGCCACCGCGCTGCACGCCCGGCGCGCGGGGCTCGATGTGGCCGTCGTCGAACCCCGCTCGGGCGCCCTCGACAAGGCCTGCGGCGAGGGCCTGATGCCCGGCGCGCTCGCCGCGCTGGCCGACCTGGGCGTGGACCCGGCCGGCTGGCCGCTGACCGGGATCCGCTACCTCGACGCCGGGCACGTCGCCGAGGCGCCGTTCCGCCGCGGCCCGGGGCGCGGCGTACGCCGGACCACCCTGCACACGGCGCTCGTCGCGGCCGCGGCGGAGGCCGGGATCGAGACCGCCCACCGGGCGGTGCGCGCGGTCGAGGACCGCGGCGACCACCTGCTCGTCGACGGCGAGCCCACCCGCTACCTCGTCGCCGCCGACGGGCTGCACTCCCCCGTGCGCCGGCTGCTCGGCCTCGACCGGCCGGTGCCCGGCCGGCGGCGCTACGGCCAGCGCGGCCACCTGGCCACCGCGCCGTGGACCTCGATGGTCGAGGTGCACTGGTCCGCGGTCGGCGAGGCCTACGTGACCCCGGTCGCCGCGGACCTGGTCGGCGTGGCCGTGCTCAGCGACGTCCGCCGGCCGGTCGCGGACCTGCTCCCCCACTTCGGCCGACTCGCCGACCGGCTGGCGGGCGCGGACCTGACCGCCGTGCGTGGCGCCGGCCCGCTGCGGCAGCGGGCGCGCCGCCGGGTGGCCGGGCGGGTGCTGCTGGTCGGCGACGCCGGCGGCTACGTCGACGCGCTCACCGGCGAGGGTCTCGCGCTGGGGTTCGCCCAGGCCCGGGCGGCGGTGGCGGCGATCGCCGCCGGCCGGCCGGGGGGCTACGAGCCGGTCGCGCGCCGGCTCGGCCGGCGCCACGAGCTGCTCACCCACACGCTGCTGCGGGCGACCCGGCGCCCCGTCGTACGCCGCCGGCTGGTGCCGCTGGCCGCGGCGGCCCCGGCGATCTTCGGCGCCGCGGTCGACCAGCTCGCGAGGCCGGCGTGAGCGCCGGGATGGGCCCCGGGATGAGCCCAGGGGTGAGCCCAGGGCCGGACGCCGGGGACGGCGTGGAGCTGGTGGTGCTGCTCGACGAGGGCGGCCGCGCGATCGGCAGCACGGCCAAGGCCGGGGTGCACCACGCCGACACCCCGCTGCACCTGGCCTTCTCCTGCTACCTCTTCGACGACCGGGGCCGGCTGCTGCTGACCCGGCGGGCGCTGCACAAGCCGACCTGGCCGGGCGCGTGGACCAACAGCGTCTGCGGCCATCCGGCCCCGGGCGAGGACGTCCACAACGCCGTACGACGGCGGGTGCTGGCCGAGGTCGGCGCGCGGGCCGAGGGGGTCCGGCTGCTGCTGCCGCGGTTCCGCTACCGCGCGGTGATGGCCAACGGCGTGGTCGAGAACGAGATGTGCCCGGTGCTGGTCGCGACCACCGCCGACCCGCTCGCCCCCGACCCCGAGGAGGTCGCCGAGGCTCGCTGGACCGACTGGGGCGCCTTCCGCGCGGGCGTCCTGGACGGCAGCCGCGAGGTCAGCCCGTGGTGCCGCGACCAGGTGCGGCAGCTGCCCGCGGACCCGCTGGCGGCCGGCGCCCAGCCGGTCTCGGCGCTGCCGCCGGCGCTGCGGGACCTGCGGTGACCGCGCTGCTCCGGGCCGCGCACGCCGGCCCGGCGCTGGCGGTGGTGCTGCTGGCCGGGCTGCTGGCCGTGGCCGACGGCCTGGGCCCCGCCCGGATCGCGCTCGTGGTCGCGGCGGTGCTCGCCGGCCAGCTCTCGATCGGCTGGTCCAACGACCTCATCGACGAGGCCCGGGACCGGGCGGTGGCGCGCACCGACAAGCCGCTGGCGGCCGGTGAGGTCTCGACCCGGACGGTGCGGGTCGCCTGCGCGGTCGCGGTGGTCGCGGTCGTGCCGCTCTCGCTGGCCTGCGGGTGGGCGGCCGGGCTGGTGCACCTGGTCTGCGTCGGCTCGGGCTGGCTCTACAACGCCGGGCTCAAGGCCACGGCGTGGTCGTGGGCGCCGTACGCCGTCGCCTTCGGCGCCCTGGTCGTCTTCGTCTCGCTCGCCGACGCCCCGCCGGCGCTGCCGCCGTGGTGGATGCCGCTGGCCGGGGCGCTGCTGGGCGTGGGCGCGCACCTGCTCAACGTGCTCCCCGACCTCGACGACGACGCAGCCACCGGAGTTCGCGGGCTGCCGCACCGGATCGGCGCGCGGCGGTTGCCCGCCGTCGCCACCGGGGTGCTCGTCGCCGGCACGATCGTGGTCGCGCTCGGGGCCGGCCTCGGCCGGCCCTCGTCGCTCGTCGCGCTGGCCGTGGTCGCGGCGCTCGCCGTGCTGGCGCTGACCCGGGGCGGGCGCGGCCCGTTCCTCGCCGCGATCGGCATCGCGCTCACCGACGTGGTGCTGCTGCTGGCCGCCGGGTGAGCGGGGCCGCGCGGCGGAATCGGTGGCTCACCCACCGCCGGGCCGCCCCGCCCGTGCCGACCGGGCGGACCGGCCTCTCGCGCCGCGCACGCCTCACCCGCCCGGGGTGAGGCGCGGCCGGCGTACGTCGGGCACCGTGGAGCGGTCCGCACCGACCCGACGGAGGGCTGCGCCGTGACCACGAAGAGCGACTTCGACCCCGAGGAGTGGGCGCGCATCGTCCGCGCCCCGATGGTGGCCGGGCTGGCGATCACGCTGGCCGACCCCGGCGGCCCGATCGAGGCCGCCAAGGAGACGATGGCGACGATGCACAGCGCCACCAGCCCGCCGAGCCGCGAGCAATTGCTCTCCGAGGTCGCGCTCGACGTGCAGGAGATGGTGCAGCACAAGCAGAACCCGCTGAAGGGCTACCGGCCGACCGGGGACCAGCCGACCGGTGACCTGGTGCTCGCCGAGCTGCGGGAGGTGCACGACATCGTCGCGGCCAAGGCCTCGCCCGAGGAGTCCGCGGCGTTCGGCGAGTGGCTGGTCGGCGCCGCTCGGGCGGCCGCCGAGGCGGCGCGCGAGGGCGGCTTCCTCGGCTTCCACGCGGTGCGGGTCAGCGAGCGCGAGCAGGCGATGATCGACCGGGTCCGGGAGACCGTGGCGGCCTGACCGGCAGCGCCGTCCGGGTCGGGCCGACCAGGTCCCGAGCCGAGCCGCCCGCCGGGCCGCCCGGCGGGCCGGATGGTCCGACGAGCGTCGGGGCGCGGGGGCCCGGTGCCACGGGTCCCCGCGCCCCGACGCGGCTCGGCGGCGCGGCTCGGCGGCGCGGGTCGGCGGGGCGGTCGAGGAGCGCCCGGCCGGCACCCGTCCGGCCGGCCGTCAGGTCAGCGGACGCCGGCCCGGCGGGAGCAGACCGGCCAGGCGCCCCAGCCCTGCCCGCGCCGGATCCGCTCGGCGACCCGGATCTGCTCGGCCTTGGTGGCCTGGCTCGGCAGCGCGGCGTACCGCCTCCCGCCGTACCCGGCCCAGGTGCTGCGGCTGATCTGCAGGCCGCCGTAGTAGCCGTTGCCGGTGTTGATGTGCCAGTTGCCGCTGGACTCGCACTGGGCGATGCGGTTCCAGGTGGCGGTGCTGGACGCGTGCGCCGGCGTCTCGACGACGGCGACGGTGGTCAGGGCCGCGAAGGCGGCGACGATCATGGACATGAGCATGCGAAAGCGCATCGGGAAACCCTCCACACGCCTTCGGGGTTAGCTGTCGGGTTCGGGCTGAGGTGTGCCCGGCCGTCCGGTCCGGAGATCGGACGGCTTCACCCCGAGGGCCGCGCGGTGCGCGACTCGAAGGTGGGTTCCCCGCTCCTGTCCCGGTGTTCAGGGGACCTCCCGGCCGGACAGGACTCGGCGTGACCGGGAGGGCATCCCGGTTGACGGGACACTGCAACCTAGAAAGATCCGCACCGCCAGCCAAGGCCGCTTCCCCCAGATGGGGCAAGCCCGCGGGACAAAGGTCCCGAGAATGGGGTAAGGCGGAGGGGACGGTGACCGCCGGCTCGCGCCTCGGCCCGCAGAGCGTCCGGCCCGCACACCGTCCGGCCCCTGCGTCTGGCACAGTCGCTCCGTGCAGACCGGACGGACCACGACGTACGACGGGGCGGAGCTCGCCTGGCAGCTCCTCGGCCCGGACACCGCGCCGCCACTGCTCCTGCTGCCCGGCCAGGCGAACTCCCACCGCTGGTGGGACGGGCTGCGCGCGGCCTTCGCCGACGCGTTCCGCACCGTCACCTTCGACTACCGCGGCACCGGGGACACCCGGGCGGACGAGACGGACGCGGCGTCGTGGACGACCTCGTCGTTCGCCGCGGACGCGGTCGCGGTGCTGGACGACCTCGGCTACGACGACGTCCTGGTCTACGGCACTTCGATGGGCGGCCGGGTGGCGCAGCGGCTGGTCGTCGAGCACCCGGCCCGGGTCCGGCGGCTGGTGCTCGCCTGCACCTCCCCCGGCGGCCCGGAGGCGGTCGAGCGCAGCGTGGAGGTGCGGCTCTCGCTGAGCCGGCGCGACCCGGACGCGGTGCGCCGGGCGCTCCTGGAGCTCATGTACACCCCGGCGTGGCTGGCCACGCACGACGGCTCGACGCTGCTCGGCGACCCGACGATGTCGGCCGCCGCCCGCCGGGGCCACCTGCGCGCCAGCGCCCGGCACGACGCCTGGGACCGGCTCCCGGAGGTCGGCGTACCGGTCCTGGTGACCCACGGCGACGCGGACCTGATGGCGCCGGTGCGCAACGCCGAGCTGCTCGCCGCCCGCGTGCCCGGCGCCGAGCTGCAGCTGGTGGCCGGTGGCCGGCACGGCTTCTTCGAGGAGTTCGCCGACCAGGTGGTGCCGCGGGTGCGCGGCTTCCTCGGCGCCTGACGGCGCAGGGCGCCCTGGGCAGCGGGGCGGCGGGCGGCGCCCCGGGGTCAGGGAGTCGGCCGGGCCGCCAGCAGCGGTCGCAGCGGGGTCCGCTCCAGGCGCACCACCAGTGCGCGCAGGACCGGCAGCAGCAGCCGGTGCCCGACCAGCACCACGACGGCGCCGACGAGCAGGCCGGCGACCACGTCGAGAGGGAAGTGCGCGCCGACGTAGACCCGGGCGAAGGCCATCAGCAGGGCGGCGGCGAGGGCCACCAGCCCGAGCCGCCGGCTCACCAGCCACACCCCGGCGGCCACCGCGCCGGCCATCACCGAGTGGTCGCTGGGGAAGGAGAAGTCGTGGCTGCGGGGCACCAGGACGAGGACGTGCGGGAGCACGGCGTACGGCCGGGCCTCGTGCACCAGCCGGCCGAGCGGCTGGTTGACCGCGATCGCCAGCAGCATGCCCAGCGGCGCCCAGAGCGCGGACGCCATCGTGACCGGGCCGCGGCCCCGGGCGAACCACCAGCCCGCCAGCAGCAGCACCGCGAACAGGACCACGCCGTACATCGCGTAGCCCCGCAGCACGCCGTGCAGCGCCGGGGTGTCGGCGCTCAGGTCGTTGACCGCCAGGAACCCCTGACGCTGGATGCCGTCCCAGGACATGCCGCCACCTCTCGTCTGCGTTGAACCGCCACAGTGCGCCGACCGGGATGAAGGAACGATGAGGACTGGTCTGCACCGGTCCGGAAGTCGCTGGCGGAAACGTTTTCGTACGCCGTAAATTCCCGACTCCGCGACCACACAGGCCGACGACGGGAGGGATGGGCAGTGCCGAAGCGCACCGGGCTGACCACGGACGCCGTCGCGCGCGCCGGCCTCGCCCTGCTCGACGCCGAGGGGGTCGAGGGCGTCACGATGCGCCGGGTCGCGGCGGAGCTGCGGGTCTCGGCGATGACCCTCTACACCTACGTCGAGGGCCACGAGGCGCTGCTCGACGAGGTGGTGCAGCTCGTGTACGCCGAGATCCCGCCGCCCGACCCGGCCGCCGAGCCCCGGACGGCCCTGCGCGAGCTGATGCGCGCCTCCCGGCGGGTGCTGCTGAGCCACCCGTACGCCGTGCCTCTGATCGCCCTGCACCCCCCGCGCACGCCCGCGGCGCTGGCCTACCTCGAGGGCGGCTACCGGGCGCTGCGGGAGGCCGGCATCCCGCCGCTGGAGGTCGCCCGGTCCTACCGGGCGCTGACCGCCTACTCGATCGGCACCGCGCTGGTCGAGCTCAGCCGCTACTTCCCCCGCCACCCGATCACCGCCGCGACCGAGCCGGACCTCGCCGCCCTGGCCGACCGCTATCCGCACGTCGCCGAGGTCGGGCCGCTGCTGGCCGGCCTCGACGACGTCGCGGAGTTCGACTACGGCCTCGACCTCACCCTCGACGGCTTCCTCGACCGGCACCGTCCGGGCTGACCGCGGGTCAGCACCACCCCTACCAGCCCTCCCGCCGCCTCCCCCGGCCGTCCGGCCGCCGTCTCGGGCCCGCTCCAGCACCGCTCCCGACAGCACCCCGACCGACCCGACTCCGCCCCGAAGGAAGACACATGACCGACATCGCCCTGGCCGCACCCGCCGCCGAGCGGTCCGCGCGACCCGCCGCTCGGGTGAGCCACGCCCGCAAGTCCTACGGCAGCGTCGGCGCCGGGGCCGACGGCGGCCCGGACGCCGTCGTGCACGCCCTCGACGACGTCACCGTGGACTTCCCGGCCGGCGCCTTCACCGCGATCATGGGGCCCTCCGGGTCCGGCAAGTCCACGCTGATGCACTGCGTGGCCGGCCTCGACACGCTGACCTCGGGCCAGGCGTTCGTCGGCGACACCGACCTGGCGAGCCTGTCGGACAAGCAGCGCACGATCCTGCGCCGCGACCGGCTCGGGTTCGTCTTCCAGGCCTTCAACCTGCTGCCCACGCTCACCGCGGAGGAGAACATCTGCCTGCCCGCGGACCTCGCCGGCCGCACCCTCGACCGCGACTGGTTCGACACGGTGGTGACCACGCTCCGGCTCGGCGACCGCCTCGGCCACCGCCCGGCCCAGCTCTCCGGCGGCCAGCAGCAGCGGGTGGCGGTCGCCCGGGCCCTGGCCTCCCGCCCGGAGGTGGTCTTCGGCGACGAGCCCACCGGGGCGCTGGACTCCCGCACCAGCACCGAGCTGCTGCGGTTCCTGCGCACCGCGGTCGACGACCTGGGCCAGACCGTGGTGATGGTCACCCACGACCCGGTCGCGGCGTCGTACGCCGACCGCGTGGTCTTCCTGGCCGACGGCCGGGTGGTCGACGGGCTGGAGGCCCCGACCCGTGACTCGGTGCTCGAGACCATGAAGCGGCTCGGTGAGTGACGCGATGGTCAAGCACTCCCTGCGCTCGCTGCTCGCCCACAAGCTGCGGCTGCTGCTCACCGTCGTCGCCGTGACCGTCGGCGTGGCCTTCGTGTCGGGCACGTTCGTGCTCTCCGACACCATGGGCAAGGCCTTCGACCAGCTCTACGCCGGGCTGACGAAGGGCACCGACGTCACGGTCCGGTCGGTCTCCCACACCGACGGCGTCGACTTCTCCGGCGGCCGGCGCCCGCTCGACCAGGCGATGGTCGACCGGGTCGCGGCGGTGCCGGGCGTCGCGCTCGCCGAGGGCGGCGTGAGCGGCTACGCGCTGGTGATCGACCGGCACGGCGACCCGGTGCAGCCCGGCGGTGCCCCGACCCTGGCCAGCAGCGTGGCCCACGACCGGCGGCTCGCCGGCGACTTCAGCTACCGCGCCGGACGGGCCCCGTCGGGCCCGCACGAGGTGGCCCTCGACGCACTCACCGCCCGCAAGGCCGGCTACCGGCTCGGGGACACCGTCCGCGTCGACTTCGAGAGCGGTCCGGCGTCCTTCACGCTGGCCGGCATCGTCGGGTTCGGCGACACCGACAGTCTGGCCGGCGCCACGCTCGCGGCGTTCGACCTGGCCACCGCCCAGCAGCGACTGGACAAGGTCGGCGAGGTGGACCAGATCGACGTGGTCGGCGACGGCAGCGGCTCCGCCGCGCAGCTGCGCGACGCGATCGCCCAACGGCTCCCGGACGGCACCGAGGCGCTCACCGGGGCCCAGGTCGCCGACGAGGGCGCGGCCGCGGTGCGCGACGGCATGCAGGTCTTCACCCGGATCCTGCTGGTCTTCGCCGGGGTCTCCCTGCTGGTCGGCTCCTTCGTCATCTGGAACACCTTCAACGTCCTCGTCGCCCAGCGCCGCCGCGAGATCGCGCTGCTGCGGGCGGTCGGCGCGACCCGGCGCCAGGTCCTCGGCGGCATCGTCCTCGAGGCGCTCGTGGTGGGGTTGGTCTCCGCGGCGCTCGGTCTGCTCGGCGGCGTCGGGCTCGCGGTGGGGATCCGCGAGCTGCTGGCCGCGATCGGCATCGAGGTGCCCACCACGGCGGCGACGGTCGCACCGCGCACGGTCGTGGCGGCGCTGCTCGTGGGGGTCGTCGTCACGCTCGTGGCCGCGGTCGCGCCCGCGGCCGGCGCCACCCGGGTCGGCCCCGTCGAGGCGCTGCGCGAGGCCCAGGCGGTCAGCACCGGCCTGAGCCGCCGCCGCGTCCTGGCCGGCTCGCTGGTCCTCGGGCTCGGCGTGCTCGGCATGCTCGCCTGCCTCAGCGTCGGCGACCAGCCGGCGCTCACCGGCGTCAGCACGCTGGTGGCCTTCGCCGGCCTGGTCGTGTGCGGGCCGCTGCTCGCGCGGGGCATCGCCCGGCTCGCCGACCGCGGTCCGCGCGGCGGCGGCTGGCGGCTCGCGGCCCGCAACATCGCCCGGACCCCGCAGCGGGCCGCGGCCACCGCGCTCGCGCTCACGATCGGCCTGACCGTGGTCAGCGCGGTGGCGGTCACCGCCGCCTCGACCAAGGCGTCGGTCGCCGACCTCGTCGACGCCGGCAACCGGGCCGACCTGATCCTGCAGCCCCCGGGCCCGGGCGCCGGGTTCAGCCCCGAGGTGGCCGACCGGGTCCGCCACCAAGCCGGCGTCGCGTCGGTCGTGGAGATGCGCCACACCCAGGCGCAGGTCGCCGGCGGCTCGGCGGCGGTCGCCGGCCTCGGCACCGAGGGCCTCACCGACGTCGTCGACCTCGGGATCCGCGCCGGCGACCTCGCCGACTTCGGCGCCGGCACCATGCTGCTCGGCACCGACCAGGCCGCGAAGCTCGGCGTGGGTCCCGGCGACGACGTGGCGGTGACCTTCCCCGAGACCGGCGAACGGCACTTCCGGGTCGCGGCGACCTTCGCGCGGGACTCGGTGATCGGCACCGGCTACGTCGTCGCGCTGCCCGACTTCGCCGGCAACGTGACCTCCCGGCTCGACGTGGCGGTCCTGGTGCACGAGGCCGCCGGCGCCGACCGGGCCGCGGTCGAGGCCGAGCTGACCCGGGCGATGCGGGCGGACTTCCCGAACGTCGACGTCAAGAACCCCGCCGAGCTGACCGCGGACGCCCAGGCCGGCATCGACCAGATGCTCGGGCTGGTCACCGCCCTGCTGCTGCTCGCGGTCGTGGTGGCGATCCTCGGCATCGTGAACACGCTGGTGCTCTCGGTGGTCGAGCGCACCCGCGAGCTCGGGCTGATGCGGGCGGTCGGCGCGACCCGGCGGCAGGTGCGGACCGTCGTACGCCGGGAGTCGGTGCTGATGTCGCTGCTCGGCGCGCTCACCGGTCTCGCGCTCGGCACCCTCGCCGGCGTCGCGTTGAGCCGGGCGCTGGTCGAGCAGGGCGTCAGCACCGTCCGCGTGCCGGTCGCGACGCTGGTGGTCTACCTGGTCGTCGCGGCGGTCGTCGGGGTGCTCGCCGCGGTCGGCCCGGCCCGGCGCGCCAGCCGGGTCGACGTGCTGCGGGCGGTGACCGTCGACTGACTGTCCCTCGTCACCCGCTCCCGGCCGGACGACGTCGTCAGCAGGACCGGTGGGCCGTTCATGTCGGCTTCAGGCGAGCGACGTACGTTGCGGTCATGGACGCACCCGACCGGCAGCCGCGGTCCGGGACCGACGTCGCGGGCCTCCGGGGACCAACGGCTGGTCCGCGGCGGGCCCCGCCCCGTCCGCGCCGGGGCGTCCGCCGGGCGCTGGGCGGTCTCCCGCCACGCGCCTGGATCGTCGTCGCCGCCGTGCTCGCGGCAGCCGTCCGGCTGCCGTTCCTGGGCCGGGCGCTGAGCTCGGACGAGGGCGGCCTCCTCATGGTCGCCGCCCAGTGGCGGCCGGGGACCAGCCTGTACGGCGACTACTGGGTGGACCGGCCCCCGCTGCTGATCGCGCTCTTCCGGGTCGCCGACGCCGGGGGCGGCACGGTCGCGCTGCGCCTGCTCGGTATCGCGGTCGCCGTCACGTGCGTCCTGCTCGCCGGGTGGATCGGACGGCTGGTGGCCCAGCGCCCGACCGGCCCGGTCTACGCAGCCGCGACCGCAGCAGTCTTCGTGAGCACGCCGCTCTTCGACGCCCAGGAGATCGACGGCGAGCTGCTGGCGCTGCCGTTCCTGCTGGCCGGGACCGGCTGCGTGCTCGCGGCGTTCTCCGGACGCGCCGGCCACCCGGCTCGCTGGTGGGTCGCCGCGGGCGCACTCGGGGCTGCTGCGGCGCTGGTGAAGCAGAACATGATCGACGTGGCGGTCGTGGCCGCCACCGCCCTGGTGCTCACCGTGCTGCGGCCCGGTGCCGGTGGAACCCGGCGTGCCGCGCTGGGCCGGGCCGCCCGCGCCGGCGGCTGGTTCGCGCTCGGCGCCCTCCTGGTCACCGCGGTCGTGCTCGGGGTCGCCGACCTGCTCGGCACCGGCCCGGCGCCCCTCTGGAACGCCCTGGTCGAGTTCCGGTTCCACGCCGCCCAGGTGATCGCGAGCAGTGCCGCCAACACCAACGACACCCGGCTCACCCACCTGCTCGGGGCGTTCGCGCTCAGCGGCGCCCCGCTGCTGGTGCTGCTGCTCCTCGCCGCGCTGCTGCGACGGCGAGGGGACCTGCCGGACTCCCCCACGGGCCCCAGGCACGCGGCCGTGTTGGCGCTCGCCGCGCTCGGCTGGGAGGCGGTGGGGATCGCCGGCGGGGGCAGCTTCTGGTGGCACTACCAGATCGCCCTGATCACCGGGCTGGTCCTGGTCGCGGCGGTGCTCGCCGACGCCGGACCACGGCTGCGGCGCGGCGTGAGGATCTCGCTCGTCTTTGCCGCCGTGGTCGTCGCGGTCGGCACCGTGGTCTCCCACGGTCGGGTCCCGGGCCCCGGAGCGGACGCCGGGGTCATCCACTTCCTGCGCACCCACGCGCGACCCGGTGACACCGGCGTGGTCGCGTTCGGCGACCCCGCCATCCTCCGCGCCACCGGGCTGTCCAGCCCCTACCCGCAGCTCTGGAGCCTGCCGGTGCGGGTCCGGGATCCCCACCTGCGGGCCTTCACCCGGGTGCTGAGCGGCCCGGACCGACCCACCTGGCTCGTGGTCTTCGGCGCCAAGCTCGAGACGTGGGGCGTGGACGCCACCACCGCCGTGCCCGTGCTCCGCCAGCACTACACCCGGGTCGCCACCCCCGGGGGGTTCACCATCTACGAGGCCGACAGCGCGCTCGCGCGGGGCTGACAGCGCGCCCGCGCGGGGCTGGGACCCGCTCGACGACGGCCCGGTGATCCCGCGACCGGTCGCCAAATAGGCTGCCGCCATGACCACCGCGCGCCTCGTCCCCGTGACCATCGAGATGGACGGCGACGAGCTCGACGTGGAGGACGCCTGGCGGCTGGTCCGGCGGGTCGGCGTACGCCGGGTGCTGCTGGGGGCGTTCGAGCGGTTCCGCTACGGCGACGGCTTCACCAGCAGCCGCGCGCTGGCGCTGCAGACGTGCCTGGCGCTGGTGCCGTTCCTGCTGGCGCTGACCGGGCTGGCCACCGACCTGGACGCGGAGCGGCCCAGCCGGGTGGTCGCGGCGACCATCGAGCACGTCTCCCCCGGCCAGGGCGGCACCGATGCGCTGGCCAAGGCGGTGGACAGCCACCGGGGCGGGGACTCCACCGGCGAGCTGGCGCTGGTGCTCGGGCTGGCGCTCTCGCTGGTCTCCATGACCACCGCGATGGCCCAGGTCGAGCGCGGGAGCAACCGGATCTACGGCATCCGCCGGGACCGGCCGGCGCTGCGCAAGTACGGGCGCTCCGCGGTGCTCACCGCGGTCCTGGCCGGACCGGTGGGCGTCGGCTTCCTGATGCTGGTGGCCGGCGGGCCCTTCGGCAGGCCATGCACCGGTGGTACGGCTGGTCCCCCGGCACCGTGACCGCCTGGCAGGTCGCGCGGTGGCCGGTGGCCGTGGTGATGCTGGTCTTCGCGATCGCCGTCCTGCTCGACCACGCGCCACGTCGCCGGCAGCCGGCGCTGTCCTGGCTGGCCCTCGGCGCCGCGATCGCGGTGGTGCTGACGCTGGCGGCCACCGGCGCGCTCGCGGCGTACGTCAAGGTCAGCTCGTCCTTCGGCAGCACCTACGGCCCGCTCGCCGGCATCGTCGTACTGCTGATGTGGTCGCTGCTCTGCTCGATCTCGTTCTTCTACGGCGCTGCGGTCTGCGCCCAGCTCGAGGCGCTGCGCGCCGGGCAGGACTCCCCCGCCCTCGACGACCCCGGCCGCCCGCACGGCCACGTGGTGGACGGCTCGTAGCCGGCCTCGGCCCCGCGGTCCCTAGTCGAAGCGGAGCACCTCCTCGACCGGACCACGCGGTGCGCGCGGCAGCGGGCCTCGGGTGATCTCCTGCCAGCCCACCCGGACCGTCAGCTGCGGCCACAGCAGGCCGTCGAGCACGTCATGGCGCAGCCGCTCGCGGGTGGCGGGCACCTCGGTGACCTGGCTCAGCGGCAGCAGGGACAGGCCCTGTCGCAGGGTGCCGAGCCACAGCGCGCTCAGCGTCTCCCCGCAGCGCAACCAGGCCGGCGGGTCGTCCTCGAGCGTGCCCAGCACCATCAGCCCCTCCACGAACTCGCCGGGCTCGCCCTGCGGGTCCGGGAGCTCGCCCCGCGGGTCGGCCGGCTCGCCGGGCTGGTAGCGCGACGGCACCGCCGGCCGGTGCGGGTTCACCTCCGGGATGCTGGTGACCGGCACCCCCTGCGCACCGCGCGACCCGACCCACGGCGCCACCTCGGCGACGTGGTCGGGGTCGCCGCGCTCGATCTCGTCGGCGCGACGCATGAGCTCCTCGAGGGCCACCTGCCGACCCGGATCGACCACGGGGACGACCTTCGCCCCCCAGGCGGCGGCCCGCTCGGCGAGTCGGTCCAGTCGTTCGGCCGGGAGCGGCCACGAGGTGAACCGGCGGCGGTCGGTGCTGCGGGCCCGCAGCGCCTCGAGCCGCTCCTGGGCCGCGGGGACAACACGCCCCGGGGCCAGGTCGAGCGTGGCCAGCAGGTCCGGGTCGGCCGGGTCCGGGCAGCGCCGTACGACGACCTCCCAGCCCAGCGCCTCCGCCGCGACCTGCGCGTGGTGCAGCGCCGCCCCGCAGCTGATCGCCACGGCACGGCCGTCGGGATCGGAGTGCGGGAGCTGACGGGTGCGGTCGGCGTACAGCCGCAACCGCGTGCCGTCCGCCCGCCACCGCCAGGGCTGGGTGTTGTGGAGGCTCGGCGCCCGACACGCGAGCTCCACCAGCTCACGGAACGGCACCGCGGGCGGAGCAGGCCTCGACTCGGCTGCTGGCCCCGGGGCCGTGGTGGTGGTCTCGCTCATCGAACGCCTTCCTGTGCCTGATGGCTTGGCATTCCTCGAGCAATTGCTCGAGGAACTGCTCGGGCAACTGCCTTCGCAAGTGCCTTCGCCAGCCTCCCGGGCGGCGACGGTCGCGAGCAGGGCACTTGGTCCCGGGCGCCGGGACGAACGATCGTTACCCGGCGGTGGAGCCGG
Organism: Nocardioides panaciterrulae; assembly: GCF_013409645.1. Taxonomy (NCBI): domain Bacteria; kingdom Bacillati; phylum Actinomycetota; class Actinomycetes; order Propionibacteriales; family Nocardioidaceae; genus Nocardioides; species Nocardioides panaciterrulae. Next base: position 3,250,514 of record NZ_JACCBG010000001.1, read on the forward strand.
GCTGGCCGGGGCTGGCCGGGGCTCGGCCGGGGCGGCGGTAGCGTGGCGGCGTGGACGCGAATGACTGGGACCAGCGGTATGCCGCGGCCGAGCTGGTGTGGTCGGTCACGCCCAACCGGTTCGTCGAGGAGGAGCTGACCGCGCTGACCGCGGGCCGCGCGGTCGACCTGGCGGCCGGCGAGGGCCGCAACGCGATCTGGCTGGCCGGCCGCGGCTGGGACGTCACCGCGGTGGACTTCTCCCAGGTGGCGCTCGACAAGGGCCGGCGGCTCGCCGCCGACCAGCAGTTGCGGGGCACCGTGCGCTGGGAGTGCGCCGACGCGACTGCCTGGCGGGCCGAGGAGGAGTACGACGTGGCGGTCGTCGCCTACCTGCAGCTACCCGCCGACCAGCGCCGGGCCGCCGTACGACGGGCCTTCGACGCGCTGCGTCCGGGTGGCACGTTCCTGCTGGTGGCCCACGACTCCACCAACCTCGCCGAGGGCACCGGCGGACCCCAGGACCCGGCGGTGCTGATGACCGCCGAGGACGTGCTCGCCGACCTCGGCGACCGCTCGTTCGAGGTCGTGCGCGCCGGCCGGGTCCCCCGGACCGTCGAGGACGGGCACGGCGAGCAGCCGGCCCGCACCGCCTGGGACTGCCTGGTGCGCGTGGTGCGGCTGGGGCGAGGCGCCCCTGCAGGAATCCCCGGCCAGCCGGGGATTCCCTCGGTTGTCAGCCCCTGCAACGCCCATCCACCGAGAGAAGAGGCTGACAACCCCTGCCCTGAGACGGTCAGGCGGTCGGGTGGTCGTGGTTCTCCGGGTCCCCGGCCGGGTCCGCCGAGGCGCGAGCGCCCCGAGGGGCACCGGAGTCACCGGAGTCGCCGGAGTCACGGGAGTCAGCGGAGCTAGCGGAGTCGCGGCGGGCGGCCGGGGCGTCGCCGTACACCCCGGCGTCCTTGGCGACCTGCGTCTTCTTCAGCTGCTTGACCAGGCTGACCGCGAGCAGCACCACGGCGACGCCGAGCAGGAGGAAGAGCGCGAAGGCGGTCCAGCCCGCCTTGACGTCCTCCGGCTTCGGCGGCGCGTCGGTGAACGGAAGCACCTGGGCCCAGACGGGCTGCGCCACCAGGTCCGTGACGGTCGTGAGGAACATGGGTCCAGTCTCTCAGGCGTGGTCGGGGACCCCGGCGAACAGGTCGTCCTCCGGGGTCTGGCTGGGGACGTGGCTCACGACCAGCTCGTAGTCCTCGGTCGGCCAGATCTTCTCCTGCAGCTCGCGCGGGATCGCGAACCAGTGGCCGTCGGGGTCGATCTGGGTGGCGTGGGCGAGCAGCGCCTGGTCGCGGACCCCGAAGTAGTCGCCGCACGGCACCCGGGTGGTGATCCGGTCGTCCCACTCCGGGTCGGGCTTCCAGTCCTTGAGCCGCTCCTCCCAGGGGGACTCCAGGCCGTGCGCCAGCATCGCGTCGTGCAGGGCCTGCATGCGCGGCCGGTTGAACGAGTGGTGGTAGTAGAGCTTCAGCGGCTGCCACGGCGCGCCGGCCCCGGGGTAGCGCGCGGGGTCACCGGCCGCCTCGAACGCCGCCACCGCCACCTTGTGGCACATGATGTGGTCGGGGTGCGGGTAGCCACCGTTCTCGTCGTACGTCGTGACCACGTGCGGACGGAACTCGCGGATCAGCCGGACCAGCGGCTCGGCCGCCTCCTCGACCGGCACCAGCGCGAAGCAGCCCTCGGGCAGCGGCGGCTTCGGGTCGCCCTCCGGCCAGCCGGAGTCGACGAAGCCGAGCCAGTCCTGCCGCACGCCGAGGATGTCGCGGGCCCGCTCCATCTCCTGGCGCCGGATCTCGCTGATGTTCTCGAGCACGTCGGGGCGGTCCATCTTGGGGTTGAGGATCGACCCGCGCTCGCCGCCGGTGCAGGTCACCACGTGCACGTCGACCCCCTCGTCGACGTAGCGCGCCGTCGTCGCCGCACCCTTGCTCGACTCGTCGTCGGGGTGGGCGTGGACGTGCATGAGGCGCAGGCCGGCGCGAGGGCCGCTGCGGAGGGCGTGCGACATGGGTCTCATCGTAGGTCTCGGCGTCGCCGGCCCGCGGGCGGGTGCGCCCGCGCGGGTGCGAGCATGTGGGGGTGACCACCTCCGACGCGCTCCGCGAACGGTACGGCGCGCCCGCGCCCTGGCGCCGCCGGGTGACGATCGCGGCGAGCGCGGTCGTGGCGCTGGCGTTCCTCGGCTGGCTGGGGTGGGCGGCCTGGGCGCACGTCGACCCCCAGGTCGACTCCGACCTGGTCGGCTGGTCCGTCGACGGCGAGCACGCCGCGACCGTCAAGGTCTCGGTGCACCTGCACGACGCCGACGTCCGCGCCCGCTGCCTGCTGCGCGCCTCCGCCGCCGACCACGCGATCGTGGGCGAGCTGTCGTTCGTGCCGCGGTACGGCGCCCCGCAACCGCTGGTCGAGCGGGTGCGGACCGAGCGCCGCGCGACCTCGATCGAGCTGGTCGGCTGCACCGCCCCCGGCCAGCCGCAGCCGCAGTGACCCGCCCCGTCGTACCTCCTGCGTGACCGGGACCACGCGCCGACCTGCGCGGCGACCATCGGATTGTTAGACTGATCCTTCTGACTGTCCCGCCCCCGGGTCCAGCCACGGGCCCGCTTGCTCGAGGCAGACCGCAGGTCGCCCGAACGGGACAACCCGCACTGATCATCCGGCGGCTGGTCCCGCCGGCCCACGAGTGTTCCCAGGAGTACCCATGACGCAGTCCACCGAGCAGGGCACGATCTGGCTGACCCAGGACGCCTACGACAAGCTCAAGGCGGAGCTGGCGGACCTCAAGGGTCCGGTCCGCCAGGAGGTCATCGCCCGGATCAGCGCCGCCCGCGACGAGGGCGACCTGAAGGAGAACGGCGGCTACCACGCCGCCCGCGAGGAGCAGGGCAAGGTCGAGGGCCGGATCCGGCAGCTCGAGGACATGCTCGACCGCGCCGAGGTCGGCGAGACCCCGGCCGACGACGGCATCGTCGAGCCCGGCATGAAGGTCACCTACAAGTTCGTCGGCGATGACGACGACGACGCCGAGACCTTCCTGCTCGGCGCCCGCGAGATCGAGGACTCGGTGTCGGGGATCAAGGTCTACTCCCCCCAGTCGCCGCTCGGCTCGGCCATCATCGGCGCCAAGGTCGGCGACACCCTCTCCTACGAGGCCCCCACCGGCAAGATGCTCGAGGTGGTCATCCTCGACGCCAAGCCCTACACCGGCTGATCCGCGAGACGGCACTCCGGGGCACTCTCACCGGGCCGAGACGGCACTCCGGGGCACTCTCAGCCACGCGACCGGGCACTTCTGCTGCACGAAGTGCCCGGTCGGCGCGTTGAGAGTGCCTCGGAATGCCTCCTCGCGCTGCTGAGAGTCGACGCAAGTGCCGTCTCGGCAGCCGGGCTGGGGCGGGGCCGGTCAGGCGAAGACCCGGTAGCCCCGCTCGCGCAGCCGGGTGGCCACCGCCTCGGCGTGCGGCACGCCGCGGGTCTCGAGCTGGAGGTGCACCTCGACCTCGCCGAGGTGCAGGGCGGCTGAGTTGCGCTCGTGCATGACCTCCAGGACGTTCGCGCCCTCGGCGCTGACCTCGCCGAGCAGGGTGGCCAGCTCGCCGGGCAGGTCGGGGATGCACACCCGCAGGGTCAGGTAGCGCCCGGCTGCCGCCATGCCGTGCCGGATCACCTTGCCGAGCAGCAGCGGGTCGATGTTGCCGCCGGAGAGCAGCGCGACGGTCGGCGTCCGGAACTCCGCGGGCCGGTCCAGGATCGCCGCGACCGCCGCGGCGCCGGCCGGCTCCACGATCATCTTGGCCCGCTCGACCAGCGCCAGCAGCGCCCGCGACAGCGAGTCCTCCGAGACCGTGACCACCTCGTCCACGTGGTCGCGCACCGCTGCGAACGTGATGTCGCCAGGCCGGCCCACCGCGATCCCGTCGGCCATCGTCCGCATCGACTCCAGCGGCACCGGACGGCCGTGCGCGAGCGAGTCGGGGTAGGCCGCGGCGCCCGCGGCCTGCACGCCGACCACGCGTACGTCGGGCCGCAGCTGCTTGACCGCGATCGCGATCCCGGCCAGCAGGCCCCCGCCCCCGGTGGGCACCACGATCGTCTCCACCTCCGGCGCCTGCTCGAGGATCTCCAGCCCGACGGTGCCCTGCCCGGCCACGATGTCGACGTGGTCGAAGGGGTGGATCAGCACCGCGCCGGTCTCGGCGGCGAACTTCTCGGCCGCCTCGAGCGCGTGCTCGAGGTAGCGGCCGTGGAAGACCACGTCCGCGCCGTAGCCCCGGGTCGCGTTCTCCTTGGGGATCGGCGCCCCCTCGGGCATGAACACGGTCGCCTTGATGCCGAGCAGCTGCGCGGCCAGCGCCACGCCCTGGGCGTGGTTGCCGGCCGACGCGGCCACCACGCCGTTGGCACGCTCCGCGGCGGAGAGCCGGGAGATCCGCACGTAGGCGCCGCGCGCCTTGAACGAGCCGGTGCGCTGCAGGTTCTCGCACTTCAGCCGCACCGGGCCCCCGGCGTACGCCGAGAGCCAGCGCGACTCCTCCATGGGGGTGTCGACCGCGACACCGCGCAACACCTCCCGGGCGGCCTCGATGTCGGCCAGTGTCACCGTGGCGACCTCACTCATGCTCCAGCGTCTCCCTGCTCGGGGCTCGTTCGCCCATCTCTCGGTAGTCCTCGGCGAGCCCTTCCTCGGCCTCGTCCCCCGGCGCGGTGTAGTTGGCCAGGTGCTGCACCACCGCGTTGACCGCCGCGGCGAACGGCACCGCGACCAGGGCCCCGGGGATCCCGGCGACCAGCACCCCGCAGCCGATCGCGACGATCACGCCGAGCGGGTGCAGCGAGACCCACCGGCCCATGAGGAACGGCTGCAGCACGTGGCCCTCGATCTGCTGGACCAGGATCACGCCACCGAGCATGAACAGCGCGGTGATCGGCCCCTGGTCGACCAGCGCGACCAGCACCGCGATGGTGCCGGCCACCGTCGCCCCGACCATCGGGACGAACGCGCCGAGGAAGACCAGCACGCCGATCGCGAGCACGAACGGCACGCCCAGGATCGTCGCCACGATCACGATGCCGATGGCGTCGGTGCCGGCCACGATCACGGTGGCCCGCACGAACTGGGTCAGCGAGACCCAGGCGACGCGCCCGGAGCTGTCGACGTGGCGGCGGCCGGCGCGCGGCGAGAGCCGCACCATCCAGGCCCAGATCCGCTCGCCGTCGGCGAGGAAGAAGTACGTGGAGAACAGCACGATGAACAGCCCCGCGACCACGTGACCGACCGCGGTGCCGACCTCGGTGACCCGGGACAGGATCGACTTGTCCGGGGAGGGGGTGATCGCCTCCTGGGCCCGACCGATGTAGTGCTGGATCTGGCTGTCGCTGGCGTGCAGCGGCCCGGTCTTCAGCCACCGCTTGACCTCGTCGAGGCCCTTGACGGTCTGGTCGGCGAGGTCGTTGGCGCCGTTGGCGACCTGCTGCCCGGCGAAGGTCAGCAGCGCCACGATGAACGCGAGGCTGGCGAGCACGACCAGGAACGCCGAGAGCCCGCGCGGGAGGCCGATCCGCTGCAGGCCGGCGACGACCGGGCTGACCAGCGCGGTGATGAGGAGCGCCACCACGATCGGCAGCACCACCACGGCGAAGAACCCGACCGCCCAGAACACGACGTACCCGGCGGCCACGATGACCAGGAACCGCCAGCCCCAGGCCGCGGCGAGGTCGAGGCCCCAGGGCACCTGGGCGCGGGTGAAGTTCGAGGGCCCGGCGGTGATCGGCTCCGGCTCGGCCTTGCGCTCCTCGCGCATCTGGGACCACTGGTGGGCCAGGCGCTGGGCGATGCCCTCGTCGTCCTGGATCCGGGGGCGCAGGCCGGGGATCGGCAACCGGCGGCGTCCGCCGGCGCCGCCACCAGCCACCGCCCCGGCGACCGTGCCGCCGGCCCCGGTGCGGGTCCCCCCGTCGGACCTCCCGTCGGCCGCCTGGCCGGACCCCTGGTCGGACCCCTGGTCGGACCCCTGGTCGGACCCCGTGCCGGGGTTGTCGCCGGGGTCCTCGCCCCGGCCGCCGTTCCCCGGTCGGCCCGCGTCGTTGCTCACCGCGTCAGGCTACCCAGCCAGGGGGTCGAGCACCCGCATCGCCAGCCGGTACGCCGCGTCCGGGTGCTGCCCGGCCAGCAGGCCGGCCGCGGCGAGCACGTAGTCGGCGTCGACCACGACCCGGGGCCGCTCCGGCAGCTGCCAGCCGCCCTCGAGGTGGGCGCCGAGGCTGCCGGCCAGCACCCGGTCGGCGACGCCGGGCCGGCCGTTGCGGAGCACCCCGCCCGAGCCGACCATCAGCGCGACCTCGCGCAGGTCCTTGCCGGTGCGCTCGACGACCCGGCCCTCCGGGCTGACCACGACCCGGGACCGGCCCGCGTGGCGACGCAGCGCCAGCCCGACGGCGGCGCGGGCGATGGCCTCGTCGGCGTCGGCCTCGGCGTCGCTGTCGGGGAGGTACGACGGGTCCTGCTGGCGGCGCGCGGCCGCGTCCTCGAGGTCGGCGAGCCCGGCCTCGGCGACGGTCGTGACCGCGGACCAGCGCATGCCGAGGTCGCCCTCGACGGTGCGGGTGACCGGCGTGGTGGCGACCACCTCGCGGGCCAGCCCCGAGGCGTCGACGGAGCCGTCCTCGGGGTCGACCTCGACGACCGAGTGCACGTCGGTGGTGGCCCCACCCACGTCGACGACCACCACGTCACCGACCCCGGGCCGCTCCGCGTCCAGGCCACGGGCCAGCAGCTCGACGCCGGTCAGCACGACGTCGGGGGTGGCGCCGCGGACCATCGCGGTGAACTGGTGCCCGGCGCCCGTCGCGGGGTCGGCCCGCCCGGAGAGGTGCTTGCCGCCGATCACGTGGGACAGGAACATCTCCCGGATCGCGGCCCGGGCGGAGTCGGGGGCGAGCACGCCGATGCGCGGCACCACGTTGTCGGCCAGCACGTGCGGCAGGCCGGCCAGCACCGCGGCGACCTCGGCCTGCGCCTCGACGTTGCCGGCGACCACGACCGGGCCGCGCCAGCCGGCCTCGACCAGGTCGCGCGCGGCGCGCACGATCACCTCGGCGTTGCCGCCGTCGGTGCCGCCGGTCAGCAAGACGACGTCGGGCCGGGTCGTCTGCCCGAGGGCCCGGTATGGGCCGTCCTCCGGCGCCCCGTCCGGGAGGCCGGCCGCGGCGATCACGTCGACGACCTTCCCGCCGCTGGACAGCGCGACCCGGCGGCCCGCCTCGGCGGTCACCAGCTCCTCGTTGCCGACGACCGCGATCCGCAGGCCCCCGCCGGCGCTCGAGCAGGCCAGCGCCTCGGCGTCCGCCGCCCGGGGGTCGGCGTCGACCAGCTGCGCGAGGCACGCGTCGTACCCCTCGAGGATGTCGCCGCTGCCGTCGGCGGCGGGGATCGTGGTGCGGTGCGAGGCCGAGGCGACGATCCGCCCCCGGTCGAGGTCGACCAACGCGGCCTTGGTGAAGGTGGAGCCGAAGTCGACGCAGATCCGCACGTCCGACTCCCCGGGGGACGAGACGCTCGGCGCTCGTCCCTCAGTCACCGGCGAGGGCACCGGCGAGGGCCCGGTCGAGGTCGGCGACAAGGTCGTCGGCGGTCTCGATGCCGACGCTGAGCCGGATCAGGTCGGCGGGCACCTCGAGGTCGGTGCCGGCGACGCTGGCGTGCGTCATCCGCCCGGGGTGCTCGATCAGCGACTCGACGCCGCCCAGGGACTCCCCGAGCGTGAACACCTCGGCCCGCTCGCAGACCGCGAGCGCCTGCGCCTCGCCGCCGGTCACGCGGAAGGAGACCATGCCGCCGAACCGCTTCATCTGCTTCGCGGCGACCCGGTGGCCGGGGTGCTCCTCCAGCCCGGGGTAGATCACCTGGTGGACCGACGGATGGCCGGTCAGGAACTCCACGACCCGCTCGGCGTTGTCGCAGTGCCGGTCCATCCGCACGCCGAGGGTCTTCAGCCCGCGGTGGGTGAGGAACGCGTCGAACGGGCCGGGCACCGCGCCCATGGAGTTCTGGTGGAAGGTGACCTGCTCGGCCAGGTCGAGGTCGCGGACGACCAGCGCGCCGCCGACGACGTCGGAGTGGCCGCCGCAGTACTTCGTCGTGGAGTGCAGCACCACGTCGGCGCCCAGGGTGAGCGGCTGCTGGAGGTACGGCGAGGCGAAGGTGTTGTCGACGACCAGCAGCGCGCCGGCGTCGTGGGCCACCGCGGCGAGCGCCTCGATGTCGCCGATGTTCAGCAGCGGGTTGGTCGGCGTCTCGACCCACACCAGCTTCGTCTGCCCCGGGCGGATCGCGGCGCGGACCGCGTCGACGTCGGAGACCGCGGCCGGGCTGTGCTCGAGACCCCAGACCTTCTCGACCTTGTCGAAGAGGCGGAACGTGCCGCCGTAGGCGTCGTCCGGGATCACCGCGTGGTCGCCGGGCCGGCAGACCGAGCGGATCAGGGTGTCCTCGGCGGCTAGGCCGGAGGCGAACGCGAAGCCGCGCTCACCCTCCTCCAGCGCCGCCAGCGCGCCCTCGAGCGCGGTGCGGGTCGGGTTGGCCGAGCGGCTGTACTCGTAGCCCCCGCGCAACCCGCCGACGCCGTCCTGCTTGTACGTCGAGGTCGCATAGATGGGCGGGATCACCGCGCCGGTCGTGGGGTCCGGCTCGTAGCCCGCGTGGATCGCACGCGTCTCGAACCCGGACTTCTGTCGGTGCTGCTGCTCACTCATGGCCCGAGGCTACCGAGCCCCGGCCCAGCCGCGCCCCAGACCCGGGCCAGCCGGCGGGGAACGACTGGCGGTCTCGCGTTGTTGTCCTGGTTGCAGACCGCTGACCGCCCCGACCCGAGGAGAGCGCGTGTCCATCTTCAGCCGCCACAAGTCCGAGCTCGTCGCCCCCGACCAGGCCCTCCCGGGCCGCAGCGAGCGGACCTTCCACCTCGCCGAGAAGCACCTCGTGCTCGGCACCCCCCTGGTGACCGACGAGGCGCCGGCCGGCTACGAGGTCGCGGTCTTCGGCCTGGGCTGCTTCTGGGGCGCCGAGGAGGTGTTCTGGCAGCTGCCGGGCGTGTGGTCGACCTCGGTCGGGTACGCCGGCGGCACCACACCGAACCCGTCGTACGACGAGGTCTGCACCGGCCGCACCAACCACACCGAGGCCGTGCGCGTCGTCTTCGACCCCAGCCAGGTCTCCTACGCCGACCTGGTCAGGACGTTCTTCGAGGTGCACGACCCGACCCAGGGCATGCGCCAGGGCAACGACGTCGGCACCCAGTACCGCTCGGCGATCTACTACACGACCCCCGAGCAGGAGCAGGTCGCGCGCGAGCTGACCGAGGTGTACGGCGCGGAGCTGCGCCGCCGGCGCCTCGGCGACATCACCACCGAGATCCGGCCGGTCCCGACCTACTACTACGCCGAGGACCTCCACCAGCAGTACCTCGCCAAGAACCCGCACGGGTACCGCTGCCACGCCAACACCGGTGTGAAGTTTCCTCGGGACTGAACAAAGGGTTGTCTCGCGGGCTCACTCTGCGGCGAGGTCGCGCTGGTAGCACGTGCCTGACTTGCCTCCGAGTTTGGCTGGCCTGGCCGGCCCCATCGGCACAAACCCGGCTTTGAGCAGCACCCTCTGGGACGCGACATTCCCGTGCGAGGTGGCTGCCTTGAGCGTGTGCAAACCGGGCTCGTCGGCTGCCAGCCGACACAGCCGCGCCAGCGTCGCGGTCGCCACGCCGCGGCCCGCAACCTGTTGCGCAACCCGATAGCCGACGTCCGCAGTTCCGTGCTCGATGCCGTAGAGGTTGAACCGGCCGAGAACCGAACCGTCGTCGTCGACAAGGACGAAGAACGCGCCGATGCCGGCCTCCTGATCGGTCAGCATGGAGTTGTGCCGGTCGGCGAAGGCGTCGAAGAACTCGTCACCTCGATCTGAGATCGAACGGGCGAAGTAGGCACGGTTCGCCAGCTCGAAGGCCAGAACGGCCGGTGCGTGGTCAGCACGCAACCGCTCCAACCTGGACACCGCTCCACTCTAGGCGCAGCGGAACGTTCGGGATCGAGTACGCCGATTGCTGTACTGGCTCTCACCAGCAGTACCTCGCCAAGAACCCGCACGGCTGCCGCGGCCACGCCACCACCGGCGTGAAGTTTCCCGAGACCGCCTGACCGGCGTGGCCTAGCCTGAGGTCGTGATCACCTCGGGGCTCGTCAACGTGTTCACCCACGACATCCAGGCGGCGCTGAGCTTCTACCAGGGCGTCCTGGGGCTTCCCGAGACGTTCCGAACGCCCTCTGAGGGCACCCCCGAACACGTCGAGATGAGCGCCGGCGGCTTCGTCCTCGCGCTCAGCACAGCCGAGGCCGCCCGACGCGTGCACGGGCTCGACGCCGAGGTGGGGCGGCCCGCGATGTCCCTGGTCTTCTGGGTCGACGACGTCGACGCCGCCTTCGACGCCGTCACCACCGTCGGAGCCCCCACGGTGACCGCGCCGCACGACGCGGGCAACAACAACCGCAACGCCGTCGTCCGCGACCCCGACGGCACCTTGGTCGAGCTGGTCGCCAAGCGAGTGTGAGGAGCGGACCCGGAGGCCGACACGACAGTCAAGTTTCCGGCATGATCCTGTCGAACTCGCCGCTCGCCGTTCGTCGACGAGGTGAGCGCGCGGACACCTGGTCCGCCGGAACAAGGAGGAGCAGTCATGGCCGAGTACCTCATCTACTTCAACCAGCAGTGGGTCGGCGACCACACCGAGGAGTGGTTCCGGGGGCGCGGACCGCTGGTCATGGCGGTGCTGGCCGAGATGAAGGAGGCCGGGTCCTACGTCTTCGCCGGCGGCCTGGAGGAGGACGGCCCGGTGTTCAGCGCGGACGCGACCAGCGGCACCGTGCTGGTCACCGACGGGCCCTTCGTCGAGACCACGGAGTTCCTGGGCGGGTTCACCGTGGTGGACGCGGCCGACGACGAGACCGCGAAGATGTGGGCGGGCAGGATCGCGGAGGCCTGCGGTTGGCCGCAGGAGGTCCGCCGGTTCCAGCGGACTCCGCAGGACTCGTGAGCCCCGCGGAGCTCGTCACCGTCCTCACCGGCGACCCCGACGCGTCCGCGACTCCGGCCGGGGCCCCGCGCCCCGCGCCAGTCAGACCAGCGCCGAGTGGTGCTCGGCCCAGACCGCGGCCAGGTCCGCCACGTCGGGCTCGTGCAGGCGCTGGACCAGCCGGTCGATCTCCGGGGTCATGACGCACAGGACCCGGGCCCCCTCGTCGCCGACGGTGGCGAAGGTGTGCGCCGAGCCTGCCCGTACGACGTGCAGCTGGCCGCGCTCGAGGCGGTGGCGGGTCGCCCCGTCCTGCACCTCGATCCGCCCGTCGAGCACGATGAACCCCTCGTCGCCGCGGTGGTGCACGTGCAGGGGCGCCTGGTCCCCCGGGTACGGCCGCAGCCGCCACTCCCGGATGACGAAGTCGCTCATCCCGGCAACCTAACCGCCGGCGACGCCCGGCGCCACCGGTCCGAGCCGCGGCGGCACGCACACCGCGGGTGCTCAGTCCGCGGGCGGGTGCTCAGTCCGCGGGCACTGGGTGCTCAGTCCGCGGGCAGGTCGTAGCGCAGGCCGTCGGCAGCCACGCGCGCACCCGGCGCCGGGACGTGGGGGGTGGTCCGGCCGTCGTGCGTGAGGTGCTCGACCTCGACGTGGTGCAGCAGCACCAGCACGTCGCTGAGGATCCGCCGGTGGCAGCGCCACCACAGCGACTCGCTGCACATCACCACGACCCGGCCGCCGTCCGGCCGCGCCTCGTCCTCGAGCAGCCGCCCGACGGCGTCGTGGAAGTCCGGGGTGCGGGTGTGGGCGGCGTAGGCGCGGAACGCCTCGACCCGCCACCACGGGTCCGCGTCCGGCTCGTCCGCCGGCAGCCGGCGCCGTCCGCCGAGGTCGACGTCCCAGCGGTAGTCGATGCCCGCGGCGGGCAGCCACCGCGCCAGCCGGTCGGTGGCCACGTGCGGGTGCCGCCGGCTGCCGGGGAAGCGACGTACGTCGACCACCCGCCCGACCTCCGCGCCGAGGAGCAGGGCGGTCAGCTCCTCCTGGGTGGCGGTTCCGTGCCCGAAGGTCAGCACCGTGCTCGCGCTCCCCACGCCGCGCCCGGGACCTGGAGCGGCGGCAGCCGTCCCGTGGCGGCGGTGCGGCCGACCCTCGATCTGTCCATCACGGGCCACCCTAGGGGTGGCCACCTCAGGGGTGGCCACCCAGGCGGGGCCGCCCGGTCAAGGCTCCCGGCGAGAAATCCCGGAGGAGACCTTGGGTCATCGGGTGGCCCAAGATCTCCTCCGGGATCGGCAGGTCGGGGCCCGGTGGGGTCACACCTCGACGACGGTGAGCCCCGGCGGACCCGGGCGGTCCATCGCGGCCAGCGCGGCCCCGGCCTCGTCGAGCCCGATGACCCGCGCGACCAGCGCCCGCGGGTCGAGCCGGCCACCGGTCACGAGGTCGAGCATCGCGGGGTAGTCCGCCGCGGCCATGCCGTGGGAGCCGATCACCTCCAGCTCGTGGGCGACGACCAGGTCCATCGGCAGCGCGGTCAGCGCGTGCTCGCCGAGCAGCAGCCCGACCTGGACGTGGCGTCCGCGGCGGCGCAGCGACCGCACCGACGCCGCGGCCACCGCAGGTGCGCCGATCGCGTCGATGCCGACGTGGACGCCGCCCCCGGTCGCCGTACGGACCTGCTGCACGGCGGCCTCCAGGTCGCCGGCGTCGACCGCCAGCTCGGCGCCGAGCCGCGTCGCCTGCTCCAGCGCGGCCGCGGAGACGTCGACCGCGACGATCCGCGCACCCAGGGCCCGGCCGACCATCACCGCGGAGAGCCCGGCGCCGCCGCACCCCCACACCGCCAGCCACTGGCCCTCCCGGACCCGGCCGTGCGCCTGCACGGCGCGGAACGCGGTCGCGAACCGGCAGCCGAGCGCCGCCGCCTCCACGAAGCCCAGCGCGTCGGGCAGCCGCACCACGTTGGTGTCCGCGGCCGGGACCATCACCTGCTCGGCGAACGAGCCCGGGCCGGTGAAGCCCGGCTGGTACTGCGCCGGACAGACCTGCGCGTCGCCGGCCAGGCAGAGCTCGCAGGCGCCGCAGCCGCAGACGAACGGCACGGTCACCCGGTCGCCCACCGCCACCCGCCGGACACCCTCGCCGACCCGGACGACCTCGCCTGCGAGCTCGTGGCCCGGCACGTGCGGCAGCGTGACCGGGTCGTGGCCGCGCCAGGCGTGCCAGTCCGAGCGGCACACGCCGGTGGCCCGCACCGCGACCACCACCGCCCCCGGCGGGCAGTCGGGCTCGGGGACCTCGCGGACCTCGGGCGGCTGCCCGTAGGCGTCGAAGACCACGGCACGCACGGCGGCTCCTCTCGGGACGGGGAGGGCCATCCTGCCCGCGCCGTACGACGGGTCGTACGACGGGTCGTACGACGGGTCGTACGCCGGGCCGGACGCCGGGCCGGACGCCGGACCCCTCGCGGGTGTCGGCGCACTGTCCTAGCGTGCGGTCATGGCCATCGCGAGATACCCGAGCTTCGTGCTCGACTGCCCCGACGCCGGTGCGCTGGCGTCCTTCTACGGCACCCTGCTCGGCTGGCAGGTCAAGGCCGACGACGACTGGGCCGAGATCCGCCCCGAGGACGGCAGCAGCTGCATCTGCTTCCAGCAGGTCGCCGGCTACCGGGCGCCGGAGTGGCCGGGCCAGGACGTCCCGCAGCAGGTGCACCTCGACGTCATGGTCGAGGACCTCGACCGCGGCGAGGCGGCGGTGCTGGAGATCGGCGCCGCCAAGGCCGCGCACCAGCCGGGCACCACCTTCCGGGTCTTCCTCGACCCGGCCGGCCACCCGTTCTGCCTCTGCGTCAGCTGACGGCCGGGTGGCGGCGACGACCCGGGCCGGTCCCCGACCGGCGACCCCTCGCCGCCCGCGAGCATTCCTCCCGCATTCTCAGGGGCTTCTCAGCACCCGCGAGGCACCATGGAGGGGTGACCACGCTCACTCGTCGCCCCGCGCTGCGGTGGCTCGTCCCGCTGGTGGCCGCCGTGCTGCTGCTCAGCGCGGGCTCGATCGTCTCCGCGGTGACGGCGACCGCCCGAGACTCCCTGGCGCCCCGCACGGCCGCCCAGCTGCTCGTCGACGTCCAGAAGGCCCGGCTCGACGGCCTCTCCGGCACCGTCCGGCAGACCAGCGACCTCGGCCTGCCCGCCCTGCCCGGCCTCGCCGGCGGCAACAGCGCGGAGTTCTCCTCGCTGGTCTCCGGCACCCACACGATGCGGGTCTGGTCCGCCGGGCCCCAGCAGGTGCGGATCGCGCTGCTCGGCCAGTTCGGCGAGTCCGACCTGATCCGCAACGGCGCCGACCTGTGGACCTGGTCCAGCGCCAAGGACGCGGCCACCCACGTCACGCTGCCGACCGGAGCGGCCGCCCAGCCCGGCAGCGGTGCCGGCAGCGGGACCGGCCCCGCGACCCCGGCGCCCGGCGAGCCGATGACCCCCCAGCAGCTCGCCGACCGGCTGCTCAAGGCGGTCGACCCGACCACGGCGGTCAGCACCGACCCCACAGCGGTGGTGGCCGGCCGCCCGGCGTACCAGCTGGTGCTCCAGCCCCGCGACCGCGGCACCCTGGTCGGGTCGGTCCGGATCGCGATCGACGGCGCGACCCACGTGCCGACGCGGGTGCAGGTCTTCGCCCGGGGTGCGAGCACGCCCGCGCTCGAGGTGGGCTTCACCTCGTTCGACCCCACCGCCCCGGCCGCCTCGGTCTTCGACTTCAGCCCGCCGCCCGGCGCGAAGGTCACCGAGCGCTCGCCGGCCGACCTCGGCTCCCACACCGGCCCGGGGGCCGGCCACCGTCCCGGCCCCGGGGCTGCGGCGGGCCACGGCGCGCCCCGTCCGCAGGTCGTCGGCTCCGGGTGGTCCACGGTCGTGGTCGCCCAGCTGCCCTCCCCCTCGCCGTCCGCCGACTCCCCGAACTCGAGCGGCGGCAACGCCGGCAGTCCCGGCGGCCCCGGCGGCATGTCGCTGCCGAGCCTGTTGCGGATGCTGCCGCAGGTGTCGGGCTCGTGGGGCAGCGGCCACCTGCTGGCCGGCACGCTGTTCTCCGCGGTGCTGACCGACGACGGGCGGGTGGCGGTGGGCGCCGTGCCCCCGACCACGCTGTACGACGCGCTCGCGGCCCGGTGACCGGGCTCGCGTCGGCGCCGTCCGTGGGGCCCGCTCGGGCTGCGCCCGACGTCGGAGCCGCGGTGCGGACCCGGGGCCTGACCAAGCGCTTCGGCCACCAGACCGCCGTGGACGGCATCGACCTCACGGTGCCGACCGGCGCCGTCTTCGGGTTCCTCGGGCCGAACGGCTCCGGGAAGACCACGACGATCCGGATGCTGCTGGGGCTCGTCACCCCGACCGCGGGCAGCGTCGAGCTGCTCGGGGAGCCGATGCCCTTGCGGGCCGGGCGGGCGCTCCCGCGGGTCGGGGCCCTGGTCGAGGGCCCGGCGTTCCACCCCTACCTCTCGGGGCGTGACAACCTCGTGCGCCTCGACGCCGCCGACCGGACCACCGAGCGGGGCACCGCCGCGCGGCGCATCGACGGGGCGCTGGACCGGGTCGGGCTGCTGCCGGCCGCGGGCAAGCGCTACCGCGCCTACTCCCTGGGCATGCGCCAGCGGCTGGCGATCGCGGCCGCCCTGCTGACCCCGAAGGACCTGATGGTGCTCGACGAGCCCACCAACGGGCTCGACCCGCAGGGCACCCGCGAGGTGCGCACCCTGATCGGGTCGCTGGCCGAGGACGGCACGACCGTGCTGGTGTCCAGCCACCTGCTCGCCGAGGTCGAGCAGGTCTGCACCCACCTCGGCGTCATGCACGTCGGCCGCCTGGTCGCCCAGGGGACCGCCGCGGAGCTGCGCGGGGACCGCGAGGTCGAGGCGAGCATCGAGACCGACCGGCCCGAGACCGCCGCCGCGGTGCTGCGCGAGCTGGGGCTGGCCGACGTGCGCGTCGTACGCCGGCGCGCGGTCGGCCGGCTGGCCGGGGTCGCGCCGGAGAGGGTCGTGTCCGCCTGCGTGCAGGGCGGCCTCGCGGTCACCGGCTTCGCCGTGGACGCGCCGACGCTGGAGGACGTGTTCGTCTCGCTCACCGGGGAGGGCTTCGATGTCAGCGGCTGAGGCGGCCCCCGCCCGGCCGGTGGCCGGTCGCGGCCCCTCGCCGCGCTTCCTGCTCTCCGAGCTGCGGCTGATGCTCCGCCGGCGGCGCAACCTCGCCGGCCTGCTGGTGCTGGCCGGCGTGCCGGTGCTGATCGGGGTCGCGGTCCGGCTGCAGGCCTCCCGCCCGGGCCGCGACGCCCCCGACTTCTTCCGCTCGATCACCGACAACGGCCTCTTCGTGGCGCTCGCGGCGCTGACCATCGAGATGGGCCTGTTCCTGCCGCTGGCCGTCGCGGTGGTCGCCGGCGACTCGGTGGCCGGCGAGGCGAACCTCGGCACGCTGCGCTACCTGCTCGCGGTGCCGGTCTCGCGGCCGCGGCTGCTGGCGGTGAAGTACGCCGCGATCGTGGTCGGCGCGTTCACCGCCACCTTCCTGGTGTCGGTCACCGGGATGGTGGTGGGGCTGCTGCTGTTCGGCGGCGGGCCGATGACGCTGCTCTCGGGCACCCAGGTCGGCTTCGCCGAGGGCGCGGGCCGGGTCGCGCTCGCCACGGCGTACCTCGCCTGCGGCATGGCCTCGCTCGGCGCGGTCGGCCTGTTCGTCTCCACGCTCACCGAGCAGCCGATCGGCGCCACCATCGCGATCCTGGTGTTCAGCACCGCCAGCTTCATCCTCGACACGATCCCGCAGGTCTCCTGGATCCACCCCTACCTGATCACCCACAACTGGACCGCGTTCGGCGACCTGTTCCGAGATCCCGTCGCCTGGGGCGGCCTCGCCCACGGCCTCTACGTGGCGGCGGCGTACGCCGTGGTGTTCCTGCTCGCCGCCTGGGCGCGGTTCGCCGGCAAGGACGTCACGAGCTGAGCCCGTGCCGGGACCGGGGCGGGTCCTTCGACCACCCAGCACGTGACCCCCTCCCCGTCACCGGGACGATCCCGCGACGCAGAGTCGAGGCATGGAGACACGCATCCGAACCCGCCGGACCGCCGGCGCCCTCGTCGCACTCGCCGCCGCCGCCGGCCTGGCTGTCCCGGCCGGCGCCCAGGCCGCCGCCCCCACGCTGATCCCGAGCCGCACCACCGTGCACACCGACGACACCACGCCGACCGCGGGCGTGCGCTTCCACCTGTTCGGGGCCGTGTGGTCTCAGGGCGAGCGGGTGCCCGCGACGGTCCGCGTGAAGACGTTCCGGCAGGGCCACTGGCAGCAGCTGCCCGGCGCGGTCCAGCAGACCAACCGCAACAACCGCTACCGGCTGCACATCGCCCTGCAGATGACCGGCGAGCGGATGCTCAAGGTGATCGGCGACCCGCGCGACCCCGACATCGCCACCTCGAGCACCACGATCACCGTCACCGTGCACTAGGCCAGGCTCGTCGGACCCTCCGGCGACCATCGGCTCGGTAGCATCGAGTCGATGTCTCACTCCTGGCTCAGGCACGCGTGCGGGAGGGTGTCGTGAGCGACCTCCCGCGCAACGCCGCGCGACGAACGGCGCGGCTCGCCGCGCTCCCGCTCGGGTACGCCGGGCGCAGCGCGCTCGGACTCGGCAAGCGCCTGGGCGGCAAGCCCGCCGAGGCGGTGATGACCGACATCCAGCAGCGCACCGCCGAGCAGCTCTTCCGCACCCTCGGCGAGCTCAAGGGCGGCGCGATGAAGTTCGGCCAGGCGCTCTCGGTGCTCGAGGCGGCGCTGCCCGACGAGGTCGCCGGGCCTTACCGCGACCAGCTCACCAAGCTGCAGGACTCCGCGCCGCCGATGCCGACCCAGACCGTGCGCGAGGTGCTGGCCCGCGACCTCGGCGAGGACTGGCGCGAGCGCCTGGTCTGGCTCGACGGCGGTCCGTCCGCGGCCGCCTCGATCGGGCAGGTCCACAAGGGCCGCTGGCACGACGGCCGCGAGGTCGCGGTCAAGGTGCAGTACCCGGGCGCCGGCGACGCGCTGCGCTCCGACCTGCGCCAGCTCGCCCGGCTGGCGCGCACCGTCGGCAGCCTGGTGCCCGGCGTCGACATCAAGCCGCTGATCGCCGAGCTGCAGGCGCGGGCCGAGGACGAGCTGGACTACCACCTCGAGGCGGCGGCGCAGACCGCCTTCCACGAGGCGTTCCGCGACGACCCCGGCATCGTGGTGCCGGCCGTGGTCGAGGTGGGCGCGGCGGTGCTGGTCACCGAGTGGCTGGAGAGCCCCGCCTCGCTGGCCACGATCATCGCCGACGGCACCCAGGAGGAGCGCGACCACTACGGCGAGCTGCTGGTCCGCTTCCTGTTCTCCGGCCCGGCGCGCACCGGCATGCTGCACGCCGACCCGCACCCCGGGAACTTCCGGATCATCCCCGACGCCGCGGGCCGGCCCGGGCAGCTGGGGGTGCTCGACTTCGGCGCGGTCGCCCGGCTCCCCACGCGCGGCCTGCCCGAGGCGATGGGCCGGCTGATCCGGATCGCCTCGGACGAGGACGAGGACCAGCTGGTCGAGGGCCTGCGCGCGGAGGGCTTCATCAAGGACGGGATCACGGTCGACCCGCACCTGCTGCTGGAGTACCTCGGCCCGTTCGTGGAGCCGACGCAGGTCGAGCGGTTCCGGTTCTCGCGGGAGTGGATGCGCACCCAGTTCGCGCGGATCAACGACCCCCGGGCACCGTCGTACACCGTGGCGATGAAGCTGAACCTGCCCCCGGCGTACCTGCTCATCCACCGCACCTGGCTCGGCGGCGTCGGCCTGCTCAGCCAGCTCGAGGCCGAGGCGCCGTTCCGCGCGATCCTCACCGACTACCTGCCGGGCTTCGCCGAGCCGGTCTGATCCCTCGGGACGCTCCCACCCCCGGGCCGCTGCGGGGCCGGGTCCGGCCGGAGGCGAGGACGGCGTACGCCGCGACCAGGGCCGCGAGGCCGCACGCCGGCCAGAGCAGGCCGGGGGCGAGCGCATAGACCGCGGTGCCGACCGGAGCCGCGAGCATCGTGCCGCTGGTGGAGGCACCGGTGTAGAGCCCCTGGTACTGGCCGACCAGGTGGTCGGGCGCGGCATCGAGCACGTGCGCGGTCGCGGTCGTCTTGTAGAGGATCTCGCCCGCGGTGAGCACGACCATCGCGAGGATGGTCGTGCCTGCGGAGACCGGCAGCGCGAAGAGAGCGAAGCC
Source organism: Nocardioides panaciterrulae (assembly GCF_013409645.1). Classification (NCBI taxonomy): domain Bacteria; kingdom Bacillati; phylum Actinomycetota; class Actinomycetes; order Propionibacteriales; family Nocardioidaceae; genus Nocardioides; species Nocardioides panaciterrulae. The sequence continues at coordinate 3,269,889 of NZ_JACCBG010000001.1, forward strand.
GACGCCGACGAGGGCGTACCCCAGCGCGATGATCGGGTGCGACGGGAACCGCCGCAGCCGGAGCGCCACGGGGATCTCCAGGAGCAGGATCAGCCCGGAGCCGATCGCGATCAGCGCGGTGTAGAGCCCCACCGGCTGCCCGGCGTCGCGCAGGTGGATCGGCAGCGTGGTGTAGAGCTGGCGATAGACGACGTCCACGAGCACGACCGCGGGCAGCAGCCCCATCAGGGCCCGGTCGGCGCGCAGCGCCCGCCACAGGCTCGGGCCGTCGCCACGACCGGTGGCCCGCTGCTGCTCGCGCGGCAGGCTCCGCGCGACCGTGAACCGCACCGCGAGCGTCATCAGCCCGTCGACCACGAACAGCGCCTCCCAGCTGTGCGCCACGAGCAGCGCGCCCAGCGGCGGGCCGAGCACGAACCCGGCGTTGGAGGCGGCCCGGCCGATGGCCACCGCCGTCCGACGGTCGCCCCGCTGGACGGCCAGCGCGCTCAGCGCGCCGTTGGAGACCGCCGCCGTGGCCGAGAGATAGGCCAGCCCCGGCAGCGCGACGGCCAGCACCGGGACCGGCAGCCACGGGACCACGGCCACGCCCAGGCCGGCGACGGTCGAGCACCCGACCAGCGTGCGGCGGTGCCCGAACCGGTCCCCCCACCGGCCGCCGGTGAAGTTCCCGACCAGCATGCCCACCCCGTAGGCGCCGGCCACGACGCCGGCCACCGGCACCGCCAGCCCGCGCGGGCCGGAGAGGTAGAGCGTCAGGAACAGCATCAGGAAGGAGCTGGCCGAGCTCGCGAACCGACCGGCCGCCAGCACCCACACCACCCGGGGGACGTCCCGCACGCCACTCTCCTCGCGGTCAGTTTCTTTTGGAGACGCAGTCTAGGGTGAGGCCATGACCCGGCGCACCCCCGAGGACGACTGCGGGGTCGCGCACGCCGTCGGGGTGCTCGGCGACGCCTGGTCGGTGCTGGTGCTGCGCGACGTCGCGCGGGGCCACCGGCGCTTCGAGCAATTGCTCGAGAGCGGCATCTCCCGCAAGGTGCTGGCCCAGCGGCTGGCCGGGCTGGTCGAGGCCGACGTGTTGCGCCGGGTCCGCTACCGGGAGCGGCCGGAGCGCTTCGAGTACGTCCTGACCGCGCGTGGCCGCGCCGCGCTGCCGGTGCTCGCCGCGCTGCAGGAGTGGGGCGACACCTGGCTGCTCGGCGACGGGTCGACCAGCGCCACCGCCTCCGCCGAGACCGCCGAGGCACACCGCGTCGCCGCCCTGGTCGGTCGGACGGTGCCCGCCCTCGACCCCGACCCGCTCGGACCGGCCGGCGCGGCGTACGCCGTGCTCTACTGCTACCCCGGCTCGGCGCTGGCCGGCCTCGACGACGTGCCGGGTGGGGCCGGCTGCACGCTGGAGTCCTGCACCTACCGCGACCGCCTCGACGACTTCGCCGCGCTCGGCGCCCGGGTGCTCGGGGTGAGCACCCAGCGCCCCGAGGAGCAGGCGGAGTTCGCGCGCCGGAACCGGATCCAGTTCCCGCTGGTTTCCGACCTGGACCTGGGCCTGGCCACCGCGCTGCGGCTGCCCACCTTCCGGCTGCACGGCACGCCGCGGCTCAAGCGGATCACCCTCGTCGTCGACCGGGACCGCGTGGTGCGCGGCACGCTGTTCCCGATCCGCGACGTGACCGGCAGCGTGGAGGACGCCCTGACGCTGGTCCGCGCGGCGGTCGCGGCCGACTCGCCGGCTCCGAGGCGCTCAGGCCAGGGGAAGGTGCATCACGTGCAGCCCGACGTACCCGTGCGCGGGTGAGCGGAAGGCGCCGGGCACGGTGCCGACCACCTCGAACCCCAGCGAGCGCCACAGCGCGACCGCGGCGGTGTTGGTCTCGACCACCGCGTTGAACTGGATGCCGCGGTAGCCGCGCCCGCGGTGCCAGGCCACCGCGTGCTCCCCCAGCGCCCGGCCGACGCCGCGGCCGCGGGCCTCCGGCGCGACCATGAACGACGCGGTGCCGACGTGGTCGCCGTGCCCGGGCCGGTTCGGGCCCATCTTGGCGCTGCCGAGGATCCGGCCGTCGTCCTCGAGCACCACGGTCTCGCCCGGCGGTCGCTCCATCCACCAGCCCCGACCGGTCTCGGCGGTGAGGTCGAGGGGGAACGCGTAGGTCTCCCCCTCCTGCACGGTCGCGTCGAAGAACGGCCAGATCCGCGGCCAGTCCTCGTCGGTCGCCGGGCGGATCCGCGGGTCGGGAACGCGGCCGCTCACTCGCCCGTCCGCCCGTCGATCGACTCGCGGATCAGGTCGGCGTGGCCGTTGTGGCGGGCGTACTCCTCGACCATGTGCACGATGATCCAGCGCAGGCTGAACGCCAGCCCCTCCCGGCCGGTGCGCTGCGAGAGCGTCGCCCAGTCCTCGACCGCGGCGACCACGGCGTCGGAGGCCGTGCACGCCCGGTCGAACAGCCCCCGCAGGTCCTCGGGGCTGTCCGCCCCGGCGCTGTGCCAGTCCCAGTCGGCGTCGGCCCGCCAGTCCACCGACGCCCACGGCTCGGCGTACTCCCGGCCGAGGAAGACGCACTCGAACCACCAGTGCTCCACGAAGGCGAGGTGCTTGAGCATCCCGCCGAGGGTCATCGTCGAGGGGGCGTGCGTGGCGGCGAGCTGCTCGGCCGTCAGCCCCTCGGTCTTCAGCCGCAGGGTGTCGCGGTGGAAGTCCAGGAAGCCCACCAGCGTGGCCTTCTCGTCACCGGCCAGGGGCGGGTCGACGCGCTCGGAGGTGGTCATGGCGCCACGCTATGGGCGCGTCCCGACACCGAGCCAGCGGTTTCGCGGACAGCGGTGCGTCCCGGCCCCACAATCGGGGCATGGTGGGATGGGGGATCTGGACGCTGCTGCTGGCGGTGCTGCTCGGTGGATGGGTGGCGCCCGCCGACACCCACTCGGCCAGTCCGGGTTCGGGCTCGTCCGCTGAGGCCTCGACCATGCCGTCTCCCGGGCCGGCGCCCGGGCCGGCGCACACGTCGTCGTCCGCGCCGCCGCTCGTCGCCCCGGCTGCGCCGCAGTCCTGGCACGGCTTCGCGCCGGACGCCGACGGCACCCTGGTCCGGATCGCCATCGACGACGGGTACGGCAGCGCGATGCTCAGCCTCTCCAGCGACGGCCGCGTCGTGCGGGTGGGCGACACCTCGGTGAACGCCACCCGGGACGCGTTCGTGACCTGGCGGGTCTCCGGCGCGGGTCTGGACCGGGCGCTGGGTGAACTCGCCCGGCTCGGGATCCTCGACGCGGAGCCGGGGGCCTTCGGCCAGGGCGGGGTCACGCCGTCGGGCCGGTCGGTGGCGTTCTTCTTCGGCGCGGGGGGCGTGGTCTCCGGGTCGGAGGAGTCGCCCCGCTTCCCCTCGCTCTGGCGGACCGCCACCCGGCTGGCCGACCCCACGTCGTACGCCGACGACCTGGTGTCCGGTCCCGAACCGTGGGTGCCGGACGAGATCGGGCTGCTCTTCAGCCGGCCCGACGCCGCCAACCCCTACCCGATGGCCGCGTGGCCCTTCGACGAGCCGATCGAGCAGATGGCCGTCCCGGCCCCCGCGGGGTCGCCGGGCGAGCTCGCCGTGTGCCTGAGGGGCGAGGACGCCGCGAAGCTCTTCGCGGCGCTACCGGGCGGTGTGGTCGGCGTGTTCCGCTGGTCGGACGGCACCGCCACCTGGAGCGCGCGGGTGGACGTGACGACGCCCGGCTACCGGCTCTACGGCAGCGGGTGCGACCCGGTCTAGCCGGCGAGGTCAGGGCGTGCGTTCGGCGAGGCAGTACGCCGGGCCGGCTGGTGGATGCAGCACCGTCCAGCCACGCGGGTCCGGGTCGAGCACAGTGGCGCCGAGCTCCTCGTGGCGTGCCGTCTCGGCGGCCCGGTCGGTGGTGGCGAGGCCGAGATGCGCCCGCACCGGGCCGGTCGGCTCCTCCAGCCGCCGCAGGAGGAACCGGATCGGCAGCCGGTCGTCGCGCCCGAGCCGCGCGAACTCGTCGTGCCCGTCCCGCCCGGTCAGCGCCCAGCCGGTCAGCTCGCTCCAGAAGCGGCACTCCCCGGCGTACGGCGACGCGGGGACGTCGAGACAGACCTGGTCGACCGCCGAGTGGTGCCCACCCGGCCAGCGGACCGGGCGCGGCCGCTGAGAGGCAGGTCCCCGGACCAGGCAGAAGACGAACCCGCCTGGGGACTCCAGGACGAGGTAGCCCTGCGGCGGGCGGCCCACCACCCGGGCGCCGAGGGACCCGGCACGGCGGACGGCTCGGTCGAGGTCGACGACGTGCAGGTCGAGGTGGATCCGGGACGCTCCGCCGCCCAGCCGCTGGACGCGCAGGTAGTCGTCGCCGTCCCCCGGCAGCAGCGTGACGAACTCACCGCGCTCGCCGCGCGCCGGCGACCGGTCGTAGCCGGTCACGCCCTGCCAGAACGCCACCGCCCGCCCGTGCTCCTCGGGCGCGAGGTCCAGGAACGCGGTGATCCAGAAGGGCCCGACCGGCGTGGACGCGTCACAGGCAGTGGTCACCGGCAAGCCGTCCGATCGCCCGGACCTGCCCGGAGTCAGCCGACCGGGTGGCAGTCGTTGCCGCAGCCGCCGGGCGCGGGCGGCCCGTCGGCGTGCGCGGCCGGCCGGTGCAGGACCGCGTGCGAGGGCACCACGCGGACGTCGTCGCCGTCCACCTCGGCGGTGCCGTCGACGAGCAGCGTGAAGCCGTGCTGCACCAGCGGCGGGAACAGCACGGTGACGTCCGGGTTCGAGCCGATGTTCGCGCACGAGCCCTTGCCCGGCCCGGAGACCAGCAGGGCGCCGTCGCGGACCCAGGGCTCGACGGTCACGGCCTTGACCCGCGCCTGGTCGGAGACGGTCAGCAGGTAGCCGGCGCCGAAGTCGCTCAGCGCCCTCGCCAGGTCGGCCACGTCGACGGGGATGCTCATGGCCCGAGGCTACGCCGCGGCCCTCAGCCCCGGTCGACCCACCGCGCGCCGGCCTCGACCGCGGTGGCGGTCCCACCGGTCAGCTCCGCCACCAGCGCGTGCAGCCGCTCGACCTCGGCCACCGGCACCCCGAGGCGAAGCACCACGGTCGCGGCGTACGTCGTGTCGAGGACCGCGATCCCCCGGGCCCGCAGGTCGCTCTCGACCCGGCCGGCGTCGGCGTGGCCGACCTCGAGCTCGAGCTCGCGGAGCAGGTCGCGGCGCAGCGTGCCGGTGGCGTCGAGACCGGCGCGTACGGCGTCGCCGTACGCCCGCACCAGCCCGCCGGCGCCGAGCAGCGTGCCGCCGAACCAGCGGGTGACCACCGCGACCGCGTCGCTGACCCCGCGTCCGCGCAGCACCTCCAGCATCGGCGCGCCCGCGGTGCCGGCCGGCTCGCCGTCGTCGCTGGACCGCTCCACCGCGCCGTCCGGGCCGAGCACGAACGCCGAGCAGTGGTGCCGCGCGTCCCAGTGGGTGCGGCGCAGCCGGTCCACCACGGCCCGCGCGGACTCCTCGTCCTCGACCCGGACCAGGGTGCAGAGGAACCGGGACCGCTTGACCTCGATCTCGGCCTCGCCGTCCCGCGCGAGGGTGAGGTAGGAGTCGGTCACCACACCCCCGCGAGGCCCCCGCCGATGCGCACGATGAACGCGGTGACGACCGCGATGAAGAAGATCCGCACGAAGCGCGTGCCGCGGGCGACCGCCGTACGCGCACCGAGGTAGCCGCCGGCGAGGTTGCAGGCCCCCATCACCAGGCCGACCTTCCACAGCACCCCGCCCTGCGGGACGAAGATGCACAGCGCGGCCAGGTTCGTGGCCCAGTTGGCCAGGCGGGCCTTGGCCGAGGCCTCGAGGAAGGAGTAGCCGAGCAGGCCGACGAGCGTGAACACGAAGAAGCTGCCGGTGCCCGGGCCGAGCGCCCCGTCGTAGAACCCGATGCCCAGGCCGGTCAGCATCGCCGCCATCGTGTGCCGGTGACCGGAGAAGCGCAGCGCGGTGGTGCCGCCCAGGCTCGGCCGGAACAGCACGTAGCCGCCGACCAGGACCAGGGCCACCAGCACGAGCGGCTCGAAGGCGGCTTCCGGGATGTGGGCGGCGACCACCGCGCCGAGCGCCGAGCCGGCGAACGCCAGCAGCATCAGCGGGCCGAACGTGCGCGGGTCGGGCCGCACGCGCCGGTAGTAGGTCGCGCTGCTGACGCTGGTGCCGCAGATCGAGGCGAGCTTGTTGGTGCCGAGCACCTGCACGGGGCTCGCTCCCGGCAGCCCGAGCAGGATCGCCGGGAGCTGGATCAGGCCGCCGCCGCCCACCACCGCGTCGACGAACCCGGCCATCAACCCCGCCCCACCCAGCAGCAACATCGTCGGAAGCGAGGGATCGACCACCGCGCCACCCTAGGTCGAGGGATACTGCTGGTGATGACCAGCCTGCCGATCGAACGCCACCTGCTACGCGCCCGGGACCTCGCCGACCGTGCCTTCGCCGACGGCGTCGACGTCGAGGCGATGGCCGCCGCGGCCGGGCTCAGCCGCGCCCACTTCTCGCGGGCGTTCAAGCGGACCTTCGGCCAGTCGCCGCACGTCTACCTGCTCACCCGACGCCTGGAGCGCGCCGCGTCGCTGCTGCGGCACACCGACCGCTCGGTCGCCGAGGTGTGCATGGCCGTCGGGCTGACCAGTGTGGGCTCGTTCACCACCACCTTCTCGCGCACCTACGCGATGAGCCCGACGGCCTACCGCGCGGCGTACCCCCCGGCGACGGCGTACGCCGTGGTCCCCGCCTGCGTCCGGCGACTGTACGGGCGGCCCGGCCACGTGCCCGTGCCACCCGCTTCCGATCCAGCACGTTCGGAGAAGACCGGGCCCGTTTCACGCGCCTAGTGTCGAGGTCGAAGACCTGCCAACGAGAGGAAGACCATGATCAAGCTCGACGCCGTCCAGATGTGGGTCCACGACCAGGACGAGGCCCTCGACTTCTACACCCGCAAGCTCGGCATGGAGCTGCGCCAGGACGTCACCCTGCCGGAGATGGGCGACTTCCGCTGGCTGACCGTCGGCACGCCCGACCAGGAGGTGGAGGTCGTGCTCATGTCGGTGCCCGGCCCACCCATGACCGACGAGGCGACCGGCCAGGAGATCCGGAGCCTGGTCGCCAAGGGGTTCGCCGGCACGCTGTTCCTCGGCACCGACGACTGTCAGCGCAGCTACGACGAGCTGACCGCCCGGGGCGTGGTCTTCACCCAGCCGCCGGAGGTGCGGCCCTACGGCATCGACGCGGGCTTCCGCGACCCCTCGGGCAACTCCGTGCGGCTCACCCAGACCACCGGCGTGGCGGTGCCCTGAGCCGGTCCCCTGCCGGGGTCCCTGCCGAGCCGCGCCTAGGCTGGGGCGGTGCGGATCGTGTCCCTGCTGCCCTCGACCACCGAGATCCTGTTCGCGATCGGGGCCGGCCCGGACGTGATCGGCGTGACCTTCGAGTGCGACCACCCGGCCGAGGCGCGGACCCGGCGGATCGTGTCGACCTCGGCGATGCCGGCGGGGCTGACGCCGGCGGAGATCGACGCGTTCGTCAGCGGGGCGATGGCGCGGGGTGAGGACCTCTACCACCTCGACGCGGGCGCGCTGGCCGATCTGGACGCCGACCTCGTGGTGACCCAGGACCTGTGCGCGGTCTGCGCCGTCGACGTCTCGGTGGTCGACGACGCGCTGGCCCACCTGGGGTGCACCGCGGAGGTGCTCACGATCGACCCGCACACGATGGACGAGGTGTTCGGCTCGATCGAGGCGCTGGGCCGGGCCACCGGTCACGAGGCCGAGGCCACGACGCTGGTGGGGTCGCTGCGGGGCCGGCTGGACGTCGTACGGCGCCGCGTCGCCGGCCGGTCGCGGCCCCGGGTGATGCTGCTGGAGTGGACCGACCCGCCGTTCGCGCCGGGCCACTGGGTGCCGGAGATGATCGAGGCGGCCGGCGGCACGCCGCTGCTGGCCGAGCCGGGCGCGAAGTCGCAGCGGGTGACCTGGCAGGCGGTGCACGCGGCCCGCCCCGAGGTTGTCGTGGTCGCGCCCTGCGGCTATGACCTCGCCGGCGCGACCGCGCTCGCCGACGACCTCGTCGCCTCGGGCGTCCTGCCCCCGGGCGTACCGGTGCACCCGGTCGACGCCAACGCCGCCTGGGCCCGCCCCGGCACTCGCCTCGTCGACGGCGTCGAGGAGCTCGCGGCGATCCTCCACCCCCATCGTTGAGTTGGGCCCCGCACCGGGTTGAGTTGGGCCCCGCACCGCGTTGAGTTGGGCCCCGCACCGCGTTGAGTTGGGCCCCGCACCGCGTTGAGTTGGGCCCCGCACCGCGTTGAGTTGGGCCCCGCACCGGGTTGAGTTGGGCCTTCCGCCGGGCAACTCGGCCGAGCGACCACAGCCGAGCGGGATGACGCTGCCGCCGGCCTCCTCCGCAGCCGGATGTCGGTGCTCCTCGGTAGACCTCCGGGCAGGTCGTCGGAAGCGGAGGTCGGGATGGACGAGATGACGCTGGTGGAGCAGCTCGAGGCGGAGCTGCGGGTGGTGGCCGACGCAGCGACGCTCCCGGGCAGGTCGGAGTGCCTGGCCTGCTACGTGGCGCGGATGCTCGAGGAGTTCGGCTGCAACACGACGCTGCGGTGGTCGCAGCGGTTCCGGGAGCTGAGATCCCCCACGGCCACCGGGCTGGAGCGACGGCTCGGCGGCATGGGCGGATTCTGCGACTGCGAGATCTTCCTCAACGGCCTCCGGCTCGCTCGGCCGATGCTGGTCCGCGACGTGCACACCGACGAGGTCGAGCCACCCGAGGAGCTGCCCGCCTGCGCCGGCGTACGCCGTACCTCCACGCGCTGGTGCGCCAACTGGGAGCGCCACCAGTGCTGACCCGGCGGGAAGCCCAGCTCAACCCGACGCGAGGCCCAACTCAACCCGACGGGAAGCCCAACTCAACCCGGCGGGAAGCCCAACTCAACCCGGCGCGAGGCCCAACTCAACCCGGCGCGAGGCCCAACTCAACCCGGCGGGAGGGCCAACTCAACGTTCAGTCGCCCACCCAGAAGCCGCGGCCGCCGAACCAGTCTCCGTAGGGATCGCCGAAGGTGGAGCGGGAGCCGCGGGAGCCGAGGTAGGACCCGACGACGGCGGCGCCGAGGTCGTCGAGCTCGGGGGCGACGACCCGGCCGTCGACCCGGCGCGCCATCGAGTCGATGAACCGGGCCAGCCCGGGGTCCTCGCCGAGCCGGAAGAACGTGGTCTGCGCGCCGAGGCGGCCGGCGTTGTCGAGCTCGCGCACGCCGTAGGCGACGGTCAGCGGGTGCGGCGGGTAGGAGAAGAACACCTCGCCGTCCGGCTCGAGGTGCGACGTCGGCTCGCCGTCGGTCACGACGAGCAGCACCGGCTGGGCGTTCGGGTGCTTGCGGAAGTGCCGGTTGGCGAGCAGCAGCGCGTGGTGCAGGTTGGTGCCCTTGTCCCACATCGCGTCGAGCGCGGTGAGCTGCTCGATCTCCATCACCTCGGCGTGCCGGCCGAAGCCGATCAGCTGCAGGTGGTCGCCGCGGAACCGCGAGCGGATCAGCGTGTGCAGCGCGAGCGCGGTCCGCTTCATCGGCACCCAGCGCCCGTCCATCGCCATCGAGAACGACGTGTCGACCAGCAGCGCCACCGCCGCCTGGGTGCGGGCCTCGGTCTCGGTGACCTCGACGTCGCCGATCTCCAGGCTTACGGCGCGGCGGGCGTCGCCGCCCTCGGCGACCGTGCGGACGACCGCGTTGGTGACCGTGCGGGTCACGTCCCACGGCTCGGTGTCGCCGAAGGCCCACTCGCGGGTGGCCCCGGACAGCTCCCCGGCCGCGCCGGCCTGCCGCAGGTCGCGCTGACCCTGCCGTCCCGACATCCGCTGGGCCACGTCGCGGAGCAGGGCCTTGCCGAGCTGGCGCATCGCCTTCGGGCTGAGCCGGAGCTCGCCGTCGCTGCCGCGCTTCATGTAGCCGGTGTCGCGCAGCGCCTTCTCCAGCCGCTGCAGGGTCTGCGCGTCGACCGCGGCCTCGTCGCCGAGCTGGCGCGCCAGCTTATCGAGGTCGAGGTCGTCCATCCGCGCGCCCTCGTAGGACTGCGAGAGCTGCTCGGAGAGCTCGTCGAGGTCGGCGAGGTCCTGGAACACGCCGGTGCCGTCGCCCAGGCCCAACCCCTCGGAGCCGGACATCTGCTCCGCGCCGCCCCAGTCCTCGCCGGGGCGCAGCGCCTGGAGGTTCGCGTCGAGCTGGCCCAGCGCGTCCATCAGCTCCGGGGAGCCGAACGCCTGCGCGGAGAGCTGCATCAGCTCCTCGCGCTGCTCGGGCGACATCGAGTTCAGCATCCGCTGCGCCGCCGCGGCCCGCTGGGCCAGGGAGTCGAGCAGCTCCTCGATGTTCGCCGGCCGCTCGGGGAAGAAGTCCCCGTGCTTGTCCATGAACTCCTCGAAGTCGGCCTGGGTGTCCTCGCCCAGCCGGTGCTTCTCCAGCAGCCCGTTGAGGTCGGCCAGCATCTCGTTGACCGCGGCGCGGTCCTCGTCGGTGGCGTTCTCCAAGGCCTGCTTCATGCCGGCGAACCGCTGGTCGAGCAGCTCCCGCCCGAGCAGGTCCTTGATCCTCTCGTAGTCCTCCCGGGCCTGCCGCGAGGACCAGTCGTAGTCGGCCAGCTCGGAGACCGCGGCGGCCGTCGACGGCGGCAGGCCGTCGAGCTGCATCTGCCGGAAGGCGCGATCACCCTCGTCCATCATCGGGTCGCGGGCCAGCTGCTTGCGCTCCTCGAGCACCGCCCGGTCCAGCAGCTCGCGCACCTCGGTCATGGTGCCGTCGAGGTGGTGCCGCTGCAGCAGCTCGCGCCGCCGCTCGGCCACCCGCCGGGCCAGGTCGTCCAGGCCGGTCTGGTCCCGGCCGCCGCGGCGCAGGAACTCCTGCATCGCCCGCTCGGGCGAGTAGCCGGCCATCACGTCCTCGCCGATCGCGTCCAGCGCCTCGGCCAGGTCGACCGGCGGGGCGAGCGGGTCCGGGCCGCCGGCGTACCGCCCGTAGCGGGAGCTGTGCCCGTGGCCGGGCCGGCGGCTAGCCATAGACCGTCTCCCCGCCACCGGTCTCCTTGCTGACCTTGCGGGCCAGGTAGAGCCCCTCGAGCGCGAGTTCGATCGCCCCCGCGCGCCGGCCGTCGGTGGTGGCGTCGAGCCGGTCGCAGACCTCGTCGTAGAGCTCGGACTCCCCCAGCACCGGGAGGCCGGTGAGGAAGTCGCGCGCGGTGACCTGCTCGCCGGTCGTGACGAGCGAGCCACGCTCGATCGCGTCGACCAGCACCGCGAAGTCGAGGCCGCGGAAGTGCTGGCGCACGGTCTCCGCGGTCGCGGTGCGAAGCAGGTGGGTGAGGATCTCGGTCTCGCGGCCCTCCTCGCCGGTCTCGAACTCGATCTTGCCGCCCAGCACGTCCACGGCGGTCTCCAGGTCGACCACCCGGGCCACCGCCTCGTCCTCCCCCTGGGAGGTGGCGCGGTGCAACGCCGCCGCGGCGATCGTCTCCGCACCGGCGATCGCGAACCGCGCAGAGACGCCCGAGCGCTGGTCCACCGAGCTCGAGGAGCGCAGCGCCCGGGTGAACCGGGCGAGCACCTCGACCAGGTGGTCGGGCACGTCGGCGACCAGGTGCGCCTCCTGGCGGATCACCGCGACCTCGTCCTCGAGCTCGGTCGGGTAGTGCGTGCGGATCTCGGCGCCGAAACGGTCCTTGAGCGGCGTGATGATCCGGCCGCGGTTCGTGTAGTCCTCGGGGTTCGCGCTGGCCACCACCAGCACGTCCAGCGGCAGCCGCAGCACGTAGCCGCGGATCTGGATGTCACGCTCCTCCATCACGTTGAGCATCGCGACCTGGATCCGCTCCGCGAGGTCCGGCAGCTCGTTGATCGCGACGATCCCGCGGTGGGAGCGCGGGATCAGGCCGAAGTGGATGGTCTCGGGGTCGCCCAGTGACCGGCCCTCGGCCACCTTCATCGGGTCGACGTCGCCGATCAGGTCGGCCACCGAGGTGTCCGGGGTGGCGAGCTTCTCGGCGTACCGCTCGTCGCGGTGCCGCCAGTCCACCGGGAGATCGTCGCCGAGCTCGGCCGCCCGCCGGCGGCTGGTGACCGTGATCGGCTCGTAGGGGTGCTCGCCGAGCTCGCTGCCGGCGATCACCGGCGACCACTCGTCGAGCAGCCCGACCAGCGTGCGCAGCAGCCGGGTCTTGCCCTGGCCGCGCTCCCCGAGCAGGACGACGTCGTGGCCGGCGATCAACGCCCGCTCCAGCTGCGGGATCACCGTGTCCTCGAACCCGTGCAGGCCCGGCCAGGGGTCCCGGCCCTCCCGCAGCGCGGCGAGCAGGTTGTCGCGGAGCTCGGTCCGGAGCGCCTTCTGCTCGTGGCCGGAGGCCCGGAGCGCCCCGACGGTGGCGATGGTCGGACGTGTGCTGGTGGAAGCAGAGGTCACCACTTCACGCTACGACGCCCCGTCAAGCGCCCCGGGCCGGTGCGCGTCACGGTTCCCGCTACGGTGCCACCGTGATGAGCCTCCAGCAGCGCTGCCCGTGCGGCAGCGCGGCGACGTACGACGGCTGCTGCGGCCGGCTGCACCGCGGCGCGGCCGTCGCGGGGACCGCCGAGGAGTTGATGCGCTCGCGCTACTCGGCGTACGCCGTGGGCCACCTCGGCCACGTCTTCCGCACCTGGCACCCGCGCACCCGGCCCGAGGACCTGACACCGGACCCGGCGCTGACCTGGACCGGGCTCGAGGTGCTCGCCACCACCGGCGGCGGCCCCGACGACGAGACCGGCACGGTGGAGTTCGCGGCCAGCTACGAGACACCGGCCGGGCCGGGCGTGCTGCGCGAGCGCAGCCGGTTCGAGCGTCGCGCCGGTCGCTGGGTCTACGTCGACGGCGACCTCGACCCGTCCCGCGGCTGACCGGCGGCCGCCCCTCGGCCGGCCCCAGAGCGGGTCCCAGAGCGGGCCCTGGAGCGGGCGCGCGGACAGGAGTGACCTTCTCCTCTGACGAGCACGCCGGAGGGGGCCGACCGTGAGGTCGTGATCGACCCCGAGCGCGAGCTGGCGGCCCCGCCGGACCTGCCCGAGCCACCCGACGACGCGGCCGGCGAGCCCCTGGTGGCCGACATCATGAGCCGCCGGCTGGTGGCGGTGCGCTCCGACGTCGACCTGATGGTGGCGGTCGACGTGTTCCTGCGCCACGCCGTGCGGCACCTGCTGGTCGTCGACCCCGACCGCACGTTCCGCGGCCTGCTCTCGGCCGAGCACGTGCTCGCGGCGATCGCGACCACCGGCGGCGGCCGGCCCTCCGTGGGCGCCCACGTCGGCGGCCGGCCGCCGCGGGTCCGGCGTGACGCGACCGTGCGCGAGGCGGCCGAGGTGATGCTGGCCGAGCTCGTCGACGCGTTGCCGGTGGTGGACCACGACGGCCGGGTGGTCGGCCTGGTCACCTGGACCGACATCGTCGCCCTGGTGGCCGGTCACCACCTGGGGGCGCGTCGCGTCACGCCGGCACGTCGGGTGCGCTGAGCTCCTCGACCGCCCCCGTGTCACTGGCCGTGTCCCGGGCCGTGTCCGCCGCGGTGTCCGGCGTCGCCTCGGCCGGCACCGCCACGTCGGGCTCGGGCACCACCGCGACGATGCAGGACGCGTGCTCCAGCACCGTCGAGGCGACCGAGCCGTAGACCAGGCCCGCCAGCGGCCGCATCGGGTGGTAGCCGACCACGACCAGGTCCATCTGCTGGGAGAGCCGGACCAGGGCGTCGTCGGCCAGCCCGCGGGCCAGCTCCAGGCGCACGCTGACGTCGGGGAACTTCTCGGTCATCCCGCTCACCGACTCGGCCAGCAGCAGCCGCTCGTCCTCCACGCCCTCCTCCCCCGCCGCCACGATCCGCGACGCGGCCGAGACGCCCGCGGCGTCCCAGAAGCAGTGCAGGACCGTGAGCGGCAGCCGGCGCAACGACGCCTGCCGGTAGGCGAACTCCAGGGAGGCGCGGGAGCGGGGGGTGCCGTCCGCACCGACCAGCACGCCCCGGCGTACGACGCCGACGTTGCGCGGCCGCAGCACCACCACCGGGCAGGCGGCGTGCCGGGAGACCCCCGCGCTGACCGAGCCGAGCACCAGGCTCCGCACCGGACCCCGGCCGCGGGACCCGAGCACCACCATGGTGGCGTCCTGGGAGAGCTCCAGCAGCGCCTCGCGGGGATCGACCATGCGCAGCACCTCGCGCACCTCCAGGTGCGGGTGCCGGCGCAGCGCCCGCTCGCGCGCGCGGTCGAGCAGGTCGTGGCCGTCGCCCCGCATGGCCTCGAGGATGTCGCGCCGGTTCACCCCGGCCTGGTCCAGCCAGGCCGTCCCGCTGGTCCCCATCGGGCCGAGCGCGTGGACCAGCGTGAGCGTCCGGTGCTCCAGCGCGGCCTGCTCGGTGGCCCAGTCCAGCGCCTGGTCGGACGGCTTGGAGCCGTCGACCCCGACGACGACGGTGCCGGCCGGGGTCACCGGGTCGTGCCTGTTGCTCTCCATGGTGGTCACCTTGGTCCGGGCGCCACCCAGCGGGCAGGGCGCATCGGGCAGGACGACAGGACCATCGGCCCTGACCGCTCCCGCGCGCCGGCCGGGAGCATGAGGGCCGGGAGGACGAGACGAAGGGGCTGGACGTGCAGGAGCTCATCGACCTGGACCGCGAGGAGTGCGAGGCCCTCCTGCGCGCCGGTGTCGCCGGGCGGATCGCGATCGCCACGCCCACCGGGCCGCACATCATCCCGGTCAACTACTCGGTCGTCGACGACGCGATCGTCGTCCGGACCTCGCCGTACAGCCTGCTCGGCAGCTACGGCCGCGACACCACGCTGGCCTTCGAGGTCGACCAGTTCGACTACGACGAGCAGCGCGGCTGGAGCGTGGTGGCCCGGGGGCGCGGCGACTTCGTCACCGACATCGACGAGCTGGACCACATCCGCGAGGTGTGGGCGCCGCAGCCCTGGGTGGGCGGCTCCCGGACGCTCTACCTGCGACTTCGCTGGACCGAGCTGTCCGGGCGGCGGGTGGGTGCCGGCTGGGACGCGTTGAGCCGGATGCCGGCCCGGCGCAGCCTGTGAGGGCGCCGCAGGGTCAGGCAGGCGAAGGCCGTCCGAACCGGACCCCCAGCACGCCCCGGACCGTGCTGGCCAACACCCGGGCCAGGTCCTGGTCGCGGGCGTCGTCGAGGCCGTCGAGCACCACCACGCCCTCCTCCACCTGCACCGCGCACGCGAGGCCGGCCGCGCGCACGAGGTCCTCGACCTCGGCGGCGATCCGGGCGTCGCTGCGGGCGAGCACCGCGACCACGTCCCGGCGGCTGACCACCCCGACCACCACGCCGTCGCGCAGCACCGGCAGGCTCTTGACCGCGGTCCCGGACATCAGCTCGACGGCCACGGTCAGGTCGGCGTCGGCGCGCACGCTGAGCGGGACGTGGCTCATCAGGTCCGCGACCCGGTGCGGCGAGGGGCCGGACGTCACCGGCACCGGGATCTCGTGGGCGCGGGGGTCGGGTGGCACCGCCCCGCGGATCAGGTCCGCCTCGCTGACCACCCCGACCAGGGCCCCGGCCGCGTCGACGACGGGCATCGCGGTGATCCCGTGCTCGGCCAGCAGCCGCAACGCCG
Organism: Nocardioides panaciterrulae; assembly: GCF_013409645.1. Lineage (NCBI taxonomy): Bacteria > Bacillati > Actinomycetota > Actinomycetes > Propionibacteriales > Nocardioidaceae > Nocardioides > Nocardioides panaciterrulae. Next base: position 3,285,579 of record NZ_JACCBG010000001.1, read on the forward strand.
CCTTCGCCGAGACCTCCGGCGCCACGGTCACCGCCGGGCTGGTCATCAGCTCGTGCACCAGCATGGAGCCTCCCCCTCCCCGGGCCTCCCCTGCGGCCTGCCCGGCTGCTCCCAGCACAGCCGCCGGCCGACCCCGCGGGGAGGGGCCGAAGCCACGGCGCGCGAGGCACATCGGCCCTGTGTCCCGGGCGGCCGCGCCCCGGAGGATCGCTGCATGACCGTGCACCCTGCGTCCGGGCAGCGGCGCGCGCGCTCCGGGGGACGCCTCGACCCGCCGGCGCCGGAGGCGCCGGCGCGCGGACTCGTGCTGCCTCCCCCGGGCCCGCCCCCGGCGGACGTGCTGCTCGCCGACGGCACCGTCGCCTCGGTGCGCTCGGTACGCCCGGAGGACCGGCCGGGCCTGGAGGCGCTGCACGACGAGGTCTCCGACGCCAGCCTGCGGCTGCGGTTCTTCGCCACCAGCCGGCGGGCCGGGCGGGAGTACGTCGCCCACCTCTTCGAGGGCGGGGGCGCGGACACCATCGCCTGCCTGGTCGCGACCGTGCACGGCCGGATCGTGGCGCTGGCCACCGCGGAACGGGTCGACGCCGACGTCGCCGAGGTCGCCTTCCTGGTCACCGACACCCTGCGCGGCCGTGGCGTCGGCAGCCTCCTGCTGGAGCACCTGGCCGCGGCGGCGCGGGACCAGGGCGTACGCAGGTTCCTCGCGGAGGTGCTGGCCGAGAACACCCCGATGCTGCGGGTGTTCCTCGACGCCGGCTTCGAGGTCGCGCGGCGCACCGAGGAGGGCACCGTCCACGTCGAGATGGGCACCGCCGCCTCCGCGCGGGCCGTCGCCACCGCCGACGAGCGCGAGTTCCGGTCCGAGGCCCGGTCGCTGGCCCCGCTGCTCTACCCCGCCACGGTGGCGGTGGTCGGGGCGCGCGGGAACGGCACCGGGGTCGGCGCGGCCGTGCTGCGCTCGATCCGCTCCGGCGGGTACGCCGGGGACCTCTGCCTCATCCACCCGCAGGCCGGCCGCGGACCCGGCCGCGAACCGGGCCGCGAACCGGGCGGGCCCGGCCCGGGTGACGGCGTCCCGTCGTACCCCAGCCTGGCCGAGGTGCCCTGGCACGTCGACCTGCTCGTGGTGGCCGTGCCGGCCCCCCGGGTGCTGGACACGATCGACGAGGCCGCCCGGGCCGGCGTCTCGGCGGCCGTGGTGATCTCCTCCGGCTTCGAGGAGCTCGGCGGCACCGGCACCACCATCCAGCGGGAGATGCTGCACCGGGCCCGCGAGCACAGCATGCGGCTGGTCGGGCCCAACTGCCTCGGGCTGATGGCCAACCACCCCGACATCCGGTTGAACGCCACCTTCAGCCCGGCGGTGCCGCCACCCGGGGGGCTGGCGATCGCCTCCCAGTCCGGGGGCGTGGGGATCGCGCTGATCGACGTCGCGCGCGAGCTCGGCCTGGGCATCGGGTCGTTCGTCTCGCTCGGCAACAAGGCCGACGTGTCCGGCAACGACCTGCTCGCCGCCTGGTGGGACGACGACCGGGTGAGCGCCGCGGCGCTCTATCTCGAGTCGTTCGGCAACGCCCCGAAGTTCTCGCGGGTGGCGCGCCGGTTCTCCGAGCGCAAGCCGCTGCTCGCGGTGGTCGGCGGCCGCTCCGCGGGCGGCCGGCGGGCCGGGGCCTCGCACACCGCGGCCGCCACCACCCCGGGCGTGGGCGTGGACGCGCTGTTCGCGCAGGCCGGCGTGATCGGCTGCCGCAGCGCCGAGGAGATGGCCGAGACCGCGCTGGTGATCGCGGAGCAGCCGCTGCCCGCGGGCCCGCGCCTGGCGATCCTGAGCAACGCCGGCGGCCTGGGCGTGCTCGCGGCCGACGCGGCCGACGGCCACGGGCTGGTCGTGCCCGAGCTGTCGGCCGGGCTGCGGGCCCGCATCGGTGAGCACGTCTCCGGCACCACCGGCACCAGCAACCCGGTCGACGCGGGGGCCGGCGCCACCGCCGACGACCTGGCCGCGATGGCCGGCGCGCTGCTCGGCTCGGACGAGGTCGACGCGCTCGTGGTGGTGCTGGTGCGCACCAACGTCACCGACACCGGTCCCATCGTCACCGCCCTGGGCCGGGCGCGGGCCGCCCACCCCGACAAGCCGATGGTGCTGGTGCCGATGGGCGGCCTGGACTCGCGGGACGCCGCCCGCTCCGGCGTCACCGTGCTGCGCTCCGGCAGCGCCGCGGTGCGCGCGCTCGGCCACGCCAACGCCTATGCCGCCTGGCTGCGGGTGCCGCACGAGGACCCGCCGACCACCGACGAGGAGGTCGTGGCCGCCACCCGTCGCCTGGCCAACGAGCTGCTCGAGGGCATGACGGAGGGCGGCGGCTGGCTGGGGGTCGAGCAGGTGACGCGGCTGCTCGAGCCCTACGGCCTGCTCCCCACCGGCACCCTCGTGCACAGCCCGCTGGCCGCCTCGGCAGCCGCGACCCGGATCGGCTTCCCGGTCGCGGTCAAGGTCGCCGACCAGCGCGTCGTGCACAAGACCGACCGCGGCCTGGTCCGGGTGGGGCTGGAGTCCGCGGTCGAGGTGGTCGCCGCCGCCCGCGACTTCGAGGCCGAGCTCGGGCACGACGAGGTGCCGATCCTGGTCCAGCCCGTCATCAGCGGGGTCGAGGTGGCGCTCGGCGTCGTACGCGACCCCGGGTTCGGACCGCTGGTCATGGTCGCCGCCGGCGGGGTGGCGACCGACCTGTGGAACGACCGGGCCTTCCTCGTGCCCCCGGTGAGCAGGGCCGATGCGGAGCGGGCGCTGCGCTCGCTGCGGATCTGGCCCCTCGTCGAGGGCTATCGTGGGTCACCGCGCGGCGACATCGACGCACTGGTGGGGCTCGTCGTCTCACTGGGCGCCCTGGCCGCCGACCTGCCCGCGCTCGCCGAGCTCGACCTGAACCCCGTGGTCGTGACGGCCCAGGGCTGCTCGCTGGTGGACGTCAAGGTCCGGCTGGCCGCGGCCCCCGAACTCAACGCGGGGATCCCCCGCCAGCTGAGGAGCCCCCGATGACCGCCCACCTCGCCCCGACGGCCGACGGCTACGCCCCGCCGCCGGGGGCGCACTCCGCCGCACCGGCGCTGCCCGGTGCCGCCCAGGCCCTGCTCGACGCGGTGCTCAGCGTCGCCAGCGACCTCGACCTCGGTGCCGTGCTCGGCCGGCTGGTCGAGTCCGCGACCGAGCTCACCGCGGCCCGGTACGGCGCCCTCGCCGTCGTCGGCCCCGACGGCAGGACGCTGGTGGACCTGGTGACCAAGGGGGGCGACGAGGACCTCCGGGCCACCTTCGCGCGCCACCTGTCCTCCGGCACCGGGATCGTCCCGATCACCGACCAGAGCGAGGAGGTGCTCCGGCTGGACGACCTGACCACCCATGCCCGGTTCCGGGGCTTCCCCGAGGGGCTGCCGGCGGTGCGCACGTTCCTGGGCATGCCGATCCGGATCCGGGGCACGCTCTTCGGCCACCTCTACCTCGCGGAGAAGGCCGGGGGCACCGCCTTCACCGAGCAGGACGAGGTGCTGGTCCACGGGCTGGCCGCGGCGGCCGGCTTCGTCATCGAGAACGCGCGCGCGTACGCCGCCAGCGAGCGACGCCGCCGTTGGCTCGAGGCCTGGGCCGACCTCGCCGACGAGCTGCAGCCCCCCGCCGGGCTCGATGACGCCCTCCACCGACTGGTCCGGACGGTCCGGACCGTCTCCGGCGTGCTCGCGGTCGCTGTCCTGCACCCGGGCCAGGACGACGGGCGCACGATCTCCAGCGATCGGCTCGACCGGGGCGTCGTGGACTCGGTGCTCGACGAGGTCGAGCGCGCCGGGTCGGGCCGCGAGGTGGTCTCGTTCCAGGTCGGTGAGCTGTGCGTGCTCGCCGTACCTCTGCGGTCGCACCTGGCGCCCCCGAGCGTGCTGGTCTCGGTCTGTGACCGGACCGCCTGTCCCGGCCGGGCCGAGGAACGCGAGCTGCTGACCTCGTTCGCCGACCAGGCGGCCCTCGCGCTGGACCGGATCGCGGCGTACGCCGACCGCGAGGAGCTCGCGGTCATCTCCGACCGTGAGCGGATCGCCCGGGACCTGCACGACACCGTGATCCAGCGGCTCTTCGCCACCGGGCTGCAGCTGCAGGGCACCGCGCTGCTCACCAGCCGGCCGGACGTCGCCGAACGCCTGGAGCAGGCCGTCTCCGACCTCGACCTGACCATCCGCGACATCCGCGGCACGATCTTCGAGCTGCAGCACCGGCACGCCGGCTCCGTGCGTGCCGAGATCCGCACGGTGGTGGACGAGTACGCCCCGGCCCTGGGCTTCCGCCCCGTCGTCCGCACCTCCGGGCCCGTCGACACCGTCATCACCGCCACCGTGCGCGCCCGGCTCGTGGCCGTGCTGCGGGACGCGGTCGCCGACGTGGTGGAGCGTGCCGACGCGACGGCGGTGGAGGTGGAGCTCGCGGTGGTCGGCTCCGAGGTCCGCCTGACGGTCTCCGACGACGGTCACGACGGCCCGGCCGCGGCGCGAGTGGAGCTGCTCGAGACCAAGCTCGGCCAGGCGCGGCGGCAGGCCCTCGCGCTCGGAGGGGACCTCCAGGTCCTGCCCCACGAGCCGACGGGGGTCTCGGTCGTCTGGCACGCACCGGTCGGCTGACACCCCAGGCCACGCCGAGTCGGCGCTCGTTGACACCCCAGGGCACGCCGAGTCGGCGCTCGTTGACACCCCCAGGGCCCGCCGAGTCGGCGCTCGTTGACACCCCAGGGCACGCCGAGTCGGCGCTCGTTGACACCCCCAGGGCCCGCCGAGTCGGCGCTCGTTGACACCCCAGGGCCCGCCGAGTCGGCGCTCGTTGACGCCCCGGACGCGGTCCGGGTCGCTGGTCCAACCGGGCCCGGTCGCGGCCGACCTCAGCGGAGGGCGGGCCAGCGGCGCACCAGTCCGGTGCGGGCCCACCAACGTCCGAGCCCCCAGCTGCCGCCGGCGTTGAGCAGGGCGAGCGTGACCAGGGTCAGCGCGCCGAGCAGGTGCTCGTCGAGGACGGGGTTGTTCTGCGGGGGAAGCACGACGCTCCACATCATCAGGTACATCAACGCCCCGGCCGCGGCACCGAGCCACATGCCCACGCCCAGCGTGAACGCCACCCCCACGCCCAGCAGCCCCAGCATGAAGAGCCAGTCGGCCCAGGCATCGCCGGCGACCGCGTGCCAGAAGCTCTGCAGTGGACCGTCGGCTGAGGAGAGGAAGCCGTACGTCGGGCTGCCGCCGTGGATCCACGCCGCGTCACCGAACCGGTCCAGGTGACCGTTGGCGTCGTACCCGGTGTGGTAGCCCAGCGCGAGCAGCTTGTCGAAGAAGGCCCACAGGAAGGTCAGGCCGAACGCGATCCGCAGCGTCGCCACCGCACGACGCGCCGCGGCGGCCTGGTGCCTGCTGGGCGTCTCCGCGACCCGCAGCGGCGGCCGTTCCCGGGTCGTCGGCTTCTGGGTCGTCTGGGGAGCGTCTCGGTGTCGCCGGTTCTGGCGGGGATGGGTGAGGCTCATGGCGCACTCCTGCGGTTGTTCGACACCTGAGGATCGCGCTCGCATCACCTCGTCCAGCAGGGCGCATGGTCATGGCCCCACCAGCCACAGGTCCTGCACACAGACGTCCCAGCGCGCGTCAAGCAGCGCCGACTCGGCGTACCCCCGGGCGTCAACGAGCGCCGACTCGGGGTACACACGGCGTACCCACTGGGCGTCAACGAGCGCCGACTCGGCGGTCTCTCAGCGGCGGCTGTCGGCGGGGTCGAGCAGCTTCGAGGCGAGTACGGCGGCCTGGGTACGACGCTCCAGCCCGAGCTTGGCCAGGATCGAGGAGACGTAGTTCTTGACGGTCTTCTCCGCGAGGAACATCCGCTCGCCGATCTGCCGGTTGGTCAGGCCCTCGGCGATGTAGCCGAGCAGCTTGAGCTCCTGGTCGGTGAGCTCGGCGAGCTCGGGCGCGGTGGCCGGGCCGTTGCGGACCCGTTCCAGGACCCGCGAGGTGAGCGTCGGATCGATCAGCGAGTGGCCGCCGGCGACGTGGCGCACCGCACTGATCAGGTCGGAGGCCTTGATCTCCTTCAGCACGTAGCCCGCGGCACCGGCCATGATCGCGGCGAAGAGCGCCTCGTCGTCGTCGTAGGACGTCAGGATGAGCGCGTTGATCGACGGGTCGACGGCCCGCACCGTGCGGCACACCTCGATGCCGGAGCCGTCGGGCAGCCGCGCGTCGAGGATCGCGACGTGCGGGCGGAGCGCCGGGATCCGGTGGGAGGCGTCCTCGGCCGAACCGGACTCGCCGACCACCTCGATGTCCCCGGCGGCCTCCAGCAGGAAGCGCAGGCCCTGCCGGACGACCTCGTGGTCGTCGAGCAGGTACACCCGGATCGGTGTCGTGGTCTCGCTCATGTCTTCCATGTCTACACCCATGGTTCGTCCTTCGTCCGCAGTTGTCTACGCGTTGACCCGGGAGGGCCTATGGCCCCGCGCCCACAGTGGGTCGATGAGGTCCTGCACCCGGTCCAGCCGGTCCAGCCGGTCCAGACCGACCTCGACGGCCGCAGCCGGTGCGGGCCGCGGGTGCGCACGCGGGTGGTCCCGTAGCCCGCCACCAGCGCGGAGAACCCGGAGGTGGTCGGCAGGAACAGGAAGGAGTGAACGGTGGTGATGCTGCCCAGCTGCCCGCGGGCGAGCTCGAGGGGGTCCAACGGGGCTCCTGACGGCGCGCGGGATGGTGTCTCGACGTTAAGAGACCACGCGTCCGGCGCGGGACGGCCGGACGCACCCCCGCTCCGGGACCAAGGTCCCGGAGCGGTCGGGTGCGTCGGACCCCAGATCCCTACCCCGGGCCGGTCAGCCCTTCGCGAGGAACGCCAGCAGGTCCTGGCGGGTGAGCACGCCGACCGGCTTGCCGTCCTCGTGCACCAGCACCGCGTCGGCCTTCTCCAGCAGCGTCACCGCGGCGCTCGCCGGCTCGGTCGAGCCGATCGTCGGCAGGGGCGGCGACATGTGCTGCTCGACCGGGTCAGTCAACCGCGCGGTGCCCGTGAACAGCGCGTCGAGCAGGGTCCGCTCCGAGACCGAGCCGGCCACCTCGGCGGCCACGATCGGCGGCTCGGCGCGGACGACCGGCATCTGCGAGACGCCGTACTCCTGCAGGATGTGGACGGCCTCGGCGATGGTCTCGGCCGGGTGGGTGTGCACCAGGTCGGGCAGCCGGCCGTCCTTGCCGCGCAGCACGTCGCCGACCGTCTGCGCCTCCTGCTGGGCGCCCTCGACCGGGAAGCCGTACTGCGCGAGCCACTCGTCGTTGAAGACCTTGGTGAGGTAGCCCCGGCCGGAGTCCGGCAGCAGCACCACGATCACGGCGTCCTCCCCCTCGGGGGTGCCGGCGAGCTCGAGCGCGAGCTGCTTCGCGGCGTACGCCGCCATGCCGGAGGAGCCGCCGACGAGCAGCGCCTCCTCGCGGGCGAGCCGCCGGGTGAACGCGAAGGAGTCCGCGTCGGAGACCTCGATGATCCGGTCGGCGACCGAGCGGTCGTAGGTCTCGGGCCAGAAGTCCTCGCCGACGCCCTCGACGAGGTACGGGCGGCCGGTGCCGCCGGAGTAGACCGAGCCGGCCGGGTCGGCGCCGATCACCTGGACGTCCGGGTTCTGCTCCTTGAGGTAGCGGCCGATGCCGCTGATCGTGCCGCCGGTGCCGACACCGCAGACGAAGTGGGTGATCCGGCCCTCGGTCTGGGCCCAGATCTCCGGGCCCGTCGTCTCGTAGTGGGAGCGGGGGTTGTTGGGGTTGGAGTACTGGTCGGGCTTCCAGGCGCCCGGCTGTGAGGCGAGCCGGTCGGAGACGTTGTAGTAGGAGTCCGGGTGCTCGGGGGCGACCGCGGTCGGGCACACCACGACCTCGGCGCCGTAGGCCTTCAGCACGTTGCGCTTGTCCTCGCTGACCTTGTCGGGGCAGACGAAGATGCACTTGTAGCCCTTGGCCTGCGCGACCATCGCCAGCCCGACACCGGTGTTGCCGGAGGTCGGCTCGACGATGGTGCCGCCGGGCTGCAGCGCGCCGGAGGCCTCGGCCGCCTCGATCATCCGGGTGGCGATGCGGTCCTTCACCGACCCACCGGGGTTGAGGTATTCCACCTTCGCCAGCAACAGCGGGCCGTGCCCGGGCGCCGCGTCGTCGAAGGAGGGTCCGTCGGGGGTGGCGAGGGACCGCGAGAGCCTCAGCAGCGGGGTGTTGCCGATGAGGTCGAGGAGCGAGTTCACGTACTGCATCCCGCCAATGTATTGCTCCGCGCCGCTCCGCCCCCAAAACCCGGCACGCATCCTCCGTTGCGGAAGCGGGTTGCGGGCGCCTCCGTAGAGTTGAGGTGTGGGGAAAGCAGCCGCCGCGCGCAAGCTCGCGTCCGCCGCAGCCTTCGGGGGCGGCGGACTGTCGGTGCTGGGAGCGGGGCTGTACGGCGTGCTCACGCTGGAGGCCAGGATGGCCCGCCGGACCATCGGCACGCTCCGCGAGCTCCCGCCGCCGGACGCCACCGGCTGGTACGGCCGGGGCCGGCCCGGCCCCGCGATCAAGATCGCGCTGCTCGGCGACTCCAGCGCGGCGGGGTACGGCGTGGGCCGGGTCGAGGAGACCCCCGGCGCGCTCCTGGCCAGCGGGCTGGCCGTGCGCGCCGACCGGCGCGTGCACCTGCGGGAGCTGGCGGTCGTGGGCGCCCAGAGCTCGGACCTCGGGTCCCAGATCGACCGGGCCCTGCCCACCGGGCCCGACGTCGCGGTGATCCTGATCGGCGCCAATGACGTCACCCACACCGTGCTGCCCTCGCACTCGGTGCGCCAGCTCTCCGAGGGGGTACGCCGGCTGCGCGAGGCCGGCGTCGGGGTCGTCGTCGGCACCTGCCCCGACCTCGGCACGGTCAAGCCGATCGCCCCGCCGCTCAAGCAGGTCGCCCGGGCCTGGTCGCGCCGGCTGGCGGCCGCCCAGACGATCGCGGTGGTCGAGGAGGGCGGCCGGACGGTCTCGCTCGGCTCGATCCTCGGCCCGGAGTTCGCGGCCGCGCCGGCGATCCTGTTCGGCCCGGACCAGTTCCACCCCTCGGCCGACGGCTACCGCCGGCTGGTCACCGTGCTGCTGCCCTCCGCGCTGGCCGCGCTCGGCCTGGTCCCGGAGGGCGAGGAGCAGCCCGAGGCGTTCCGCGGCGAGGGCGTGCTCCCGATCGCCACCGCGGCGGTGCAGGCGGTCAACCGGCCCGGCACCGAGCTGGACGGCACCGAGATCGCCGGCGCGCGCCGCGGCGTACGCGGGCTGTGGGTCGAGCTGCGGCACCGCCGCAGCCACCCGGAGACCCCCGGCGAGGCGCCCGAGTCCGAGAGCGAGAACAGCGAGGCCGCCGCCTCGTCCGAGGCGGCGGCCACCAGCTGAGCCCTGCCGGATGGCAGGGGTTCGATCAGTCCTGCTGCAGGATCGCCAGCAGGCGCAGCAGGTTGGTGTAGATCCAGACCAGGCTGACGGTCATCGCGAACGCCGCGCGCCACGACTCCACCTCGGGCAGCCGGTTGGCGATGCCCTGCTCGACGAAGTCGAAGTCCATCACCAGCATGAACACGCCGAGCACCAGGCCGGCGATCGCGGTGAGCAGGCCCAGGCCGCCGAAGCCGAACAGGCCCAGCTGGGCGCCGAACAGGCCCAGCACCATCTCCATCAGGCTCAGGCCGACCATGCCGAACACGGCGGCCATCACGAACATGCGGAACTTGTGGCCGACCTTGATGTCGAAGACCTTGTACGCCGCGAGCGTGCCGGCGAAGGCGGCGAAGGTGCCGATCACGGCACCGGAGACGACGTTGCCGCCGAACGAGGCGTCGAACAGCTTGCTCAGGCCACCCAGCGCGACGCCCTCGAACGCGCAGAACGCCAGCACCAGCGCCGGGCTGATCACCCGCTTGAACGAGTTGACCATCGACAGCGCGAACGCGCCCAGCGCGCCGACGGTCACCGCGGTGGACAGCCCCGCGAGGTTCGCGTTCGGCACGTTCAGGGCCGGGGTCAGGATCCAGGTCGCCAGCGCGAACACGATCACGGTGCCCAGCGAGATCGCGGTCTTCTGGACGACCGAGTCGATCGTCATCGGCGCCGCGACGGTGGTGGGCGCCCCCGGCGTACCGACGCCCCAGGTGGCGGGGTCGGACTGGGTGCCGGCCTGGCCGTAGCCGGACCACGCACCGCCGTTGCCGGCGTAGGTCTGGTTGCCGTAGGCGTTCGGGGTCGCACGGTTGAACTGCTCCGAGCGCCGGAACACCGGGTTGTTGCTCTGCATGTGGTCTCCTCCTTGGAGGCCGGGGGTGGAAGCCGTCCCCTGACGGCCCGCCTGCGAGTCGAGTCTATGAGGACTCACCGTTCACAACGCTTTCACAGGTCCCGGCGTTCCCGGAGGGGACCTGCGGCACTTGCGGCTGCCAGGCGTGGTGGGCCGGCGGGTGCCCCCGGTGGGACTCGAACCCACACTCGATCGCTTTTAAGGCGACTTCCTCTGCCGATTGGGATACGGGGGCCTCGACCGCGCGGCGCGCGCGTGATCACCGGTGGATTCTCGCAGCAGCGGCGGCGCGACCGAGCACCTCGTCGATCATCGGCTCGGTGAGCTTGCCGGTGAACGTGTTCTGCTGGCTGGGGTGGTAGCAGCCGAGCAGCGCCACCTCGTGCCCGGGCGAACCGATCACCGCCTCGGCGCCGTGGCCGAAGCGGGGCGCGGGACGGGGCACCTCCCAGCCGAGCCGGCGGAAGGCGGCCAGCGCGGCGCTCCAGCCGAACGAGCCGAGCGCCACCACCGTGCGGACCGAGTCGGCGACCAGCGCCAGCTCGGCGTCCAGCCACGGCGCGCAGGTGTCCCGCTCGGCGGTCGTGGGCTTGTTCAGCGGCGGGGCGCAGCGCACCGCCGCGACCATCCGAGCGTCGAGCAGCCGCTGGCCGTCGCCCGCGTGCACGCTGGTCGGCTGGGTGGCGAGGCCGACCCGGTGCAGGCTCGCGAACAGCCAGTCGCCGGAGCGGTCGCCGGTGAAGATCCGGCCGGTGCGGTTGCCGCCGTTGGCCGCCGGGGCCAGCCCGACGATCAGCACGCGGGGGTCCTCAGCGCCCCAGCCGGCGATCGGCCGACCCCAATAGGGCTGATCGGCGAACGACGCGCGCTTGTCGCGGGCCACGTCCTCGCGCCAGGCGACCAGGCGCGGGCACGCCCGGCAGACCGAGACCCGCGCCTCGAGCTCGCCGAGGGTGTCCGCCCCGGCGAGCCGGCGCACCTGCGCCGGCGTGCGGGCGACGGGCGTGTCCGGGCGACCCGGGTCCTCGGGCCAGCCGGTGCCGGGTGGCACCGGGGACTCGAACGGCTGCCCGGAGATCGGGTGCGGGAGGGCGGTCACGTCCGCATCCTCCCGCACCCGCTCGGGCCCCGCCGTACGCCTGCGGGTCAGCTGAAGGGGGCGCCGGACGTGCCGGCGTCCGACGAGCCACCGCCCGGCATCCTGTCCGCCACCGCGCCGGCGGCGGACGAGGCCTTCTCCTTGACCGCGTCGGCCACCACGGGCGCCTGCTGCGCGACGGTGTCCTGCGCCCGGTGCGCGGCCGCCTGCACCTTGGGGTTGCCGGCGAACCGCTGCGCGCCGGCGACGATCTGGTCGTAGCGCTCGCGACCGGCGCGGGCGCCCAGCACGTAGCCGGCGGCTCCGGCAGCCAGCAGGGTCAGCTTCTTCATCATCGGGTGCTCCTCGGTGTTCTGCGGGGGGTGGTGGATCGGTCGGTCAGCGGCGGCGTCGCCGGACCACGAGCGCCACCAGCACGGCCACCGCGATGCCCGCCCCGGCCAGCAGCTCCGGCCGCGGCTTGCCGGTGTCGGTGGTGGCGCGGTCCTTGAGCTCCGCGGCCTTGTGCCGGGCTCGGGTCTTGACGTCGAGCTTGGCCTCGAGCCGGGAGACGGTCGCGGCGAGCTCCTCGCGCTGGCGGGCGATGTCGGCCTCGATCTGCTCGGGCGAGGCGCCGTTGCTGCTCATCGGTGGGCTCCCTTCACGGCCTCGACGTCCGCGCGGACGCTGGCGATGGTCTTCTCCGGGGCCGGCGGGGTTGCCTGCTGGACCTCCCTCTTGCCGGCCAGGGCGGCGCCGCCGGCGACGATCAGCAACACACCGGCGACGATCAGGGCCGCTGCCCACGCGGGCAGCCACAGCGCCAGGACGAGGATCGCGGTCGTGATCAGCGTCGCGACGCCGAAGAAGGCGAGCAGCCCGGCCACGCTGAACATCCCGATGCCGATGCCGGCCTTCTTGCCCTTCTCGGTGAGCTCGGCCTGGGCGAGCCGCAGCTCGCTGCGCACCAGCTCGGGGATCTGCTCCGACAGGCGGTGCACCAGCGCGCCGATCGGCTCCTCAGGTGGCGGACTCTGCATGTGCGTCATGAAACTTCCGTGCCCACCCGCGCGCGGAAGTAACCCGTCCCTCGGGGTAGTCCGTGACGTTTCGGCCCTCGATCGGGCAGCTGGCGGGCCGAAACGTCACGGACTACCCGGTCGCCTCGCCCACCAGCGACCAGGCGATGCCGTCGAGGATGTCGGCCTCGGAGGCGACCAGCGACTCGGCGTGGGTGCGGGACAGGACCCGGGCGAGGATCAGCGCGCCGCCGTCGATGACGTCGGCACGGCCGGGGTGCATGTACGGCAGGTCGCGGCGCTGCGCCACGGACAGACCGATGAGGCGGTCGACCACCTCGGCCACCCGCGGGACGGGTACGACGGCCTGGTCGATCGCGGCGGCGTCGTACTCGGGCAGGTCGAGCGCGCTCGCGACGACCGTGAGCACCGTGCCGGCGACGCCCAGCACCGTGGCCGCTCGGGTCACGTCGACGGGGCAAGCGTCGAGATGGGCGTCGATGTCGGCGACACAGGCCGCGACCTCGGCCGCGGTGGGCGGGTCAGAGTGCAGGTGCCGCTCGTGCAGCCGGACCGACCCGATGTCCATGGAGTGGGCAACGTCGGGCGACCCACCCGAGCCGAGCACCAGCTCGGTCGAACCGCCGCCGATGTCGATCACCAGCACCGGTTCGGCCGGGGCCGAGCGCAGGTTCCGGATCGCGCCGTCGAAGGCAAGCCCGGCCTCCTCGGCGCCGCTGATCACCTCCGGGTCGACGCCCAGCCGCTGCCGGACCCCGGAGGCGAAGACGTCGCCGTTGGCGGCATCGCGGGTCGCCGAGGTCGCGCAGAACCGGATCCGGGCCACGTCGTGGCAGCCGATCAGCTCGGCGTACTCGTCGAGCGCGGCGAACGCCCGCCCCAGCGCGGCGTCCGCGAGCCGGCCGGTGCGGTCCACGCCCTCGCCGAGCCGGACCATCCGGGTCTCCCGGACCAGCTGGCGGCCCAGGGTCGGGCGCTGTGCGGTCCCGGCGACCTCGGCGACCAGCAGCTTGATCGTGTTGGTGCCGCAGTCGACCGCGGCGACCACGCTCACGCGGGGCCGGCGGTCTCGCCGGAGTCGTCGGTCCCGGTGTCGGCGTCGGCGCCGGCGTCGGGCACGCTCTCCGCGACCTCGACGCAGGGCCCCGAGGACCACCAGTCCCCCAGCGCGTCGAGCACCTCGTCGCCGAGCGGGTTCACGCCTCGTCCCTGCGCCAGCGCCTGGCCGGCGAGCACGTGCAGGCACTTGACCCGGTCGGGCATGCCTCCGGCCGAGATCCCGGCGATCTCGGGCGCCGAGCCCAGCGCCTCGCGGGCCGCGAGGTAGCGCTCGTGCGCCCGGGCGTACGCCGCCGCGAGCTCGGGGTCGGTCGCCAGCCGGTCCTGCATCTCCTTCATCAGCCCCGACCCCTCGAGGGTCCCGATCCGCGAGGCCGCGCGGGGGCAGGTCAGGTAGAACGTCGTCGGGAACGGCGTGCCGTTGGGCAGGCGGGGCTCGGTCGTCACGACGTCGGGGTTGCCGCACGGGCAGCGGTGTCCGACCTCGTGGAGACCTCGCGGCTCCCGGCCGAGCTGCGCCGCGACCGCCGCGATGTCGCGGGCGGACACGTTCTCACTCACTGGCTCTTCTTCCCGGCTCCGATCTCGGCCGCGGGCGGCGCCTGCGGCTTGGGCGGGTTGCCCGCCAGCTCCACGGACCTCCACTCCGCGGTCCACCACGCCGTCGGCGCGCGTTGCGCGACGGTCGCGGGGTCGGTCAAGCTCTCGCTCTGCAGCGGCTGGCCGTCCTCGCCGAGCACGACGTACGACTTCTCCCCCGGCATCAGGTAGCCGAACCGCTGCCGCGCCTGCGCCTGGACGAAGGCGGGGTCGTGCCAGCGACGCTTCTCGCGCTCGAGCTGATCGATGTCGGCCTGGCGCTGCGCGATCTGGGCCTTGAGATCGGTGATGTGCGAGCGCTGCTGGAGGTAGGCACGCATCGACGAGGCATAGGACACCGCCAGCACCGCGACCACCACGAGCAGGATGACCGCACGGCTAGTGAACCGGGGGCCGCGGCCGCCGCGGGACCCCTCCGGGCCGTCGCCGGCCGCGCCGGACGGCACCGCCGGACGGGGTCGCGCCGCGGACGAGGTCCGCCCGGGACCGCTGCGCCCCCGGGGGCTGCTGCCCTTGGCGGCAGCGCCCCGGCGCGGCGTACGGCGGTTGTCGGCCATGGGGAGGATTGTCCCCCGCTCAGCCGCGGAATCGGGGGAACGCGGCCGCACCGGCATAGCGCGCCGCCTCGCCGAGCTCGTCCTCGATGCGCAGCAGCTGGTTGTACTTGGCGACACGCTCGGAGCGCGCGGGCGCGCCGGTCTTGATCTGGCCGCAGTTCGTGGCCACCGCCAGGTCGGCGATCGTGGTGTCCTCGGTCTCGCCCGAGCGGTGGCTCATCATGCAGCGGTAGCCGTTGCGGTGCGCGAGCTCCACCGAGTCCAGGGTCTCGGTCAGCGAGCCGATCTGGTTGACCTTGACCAGCAGCGCGTTGGCCTGGCCGCCGTCGATGCCGCGCTGGAGCCGCTCGACGTTGGTGACGAAGAGGTCGTCACCGACGATCTGCACCCGCCCCCCGAGCTCGTCGGTGAGCGTCTTCCAGCCGTCCCAGTCGTCCTCGTGCAGGGGGTCCTCGATGCTGACGATCGGGTACGCCGAGGCCAGCTCGGCGTAGTAGGAGGTCATCTCGGCGGCCGACCGGGTCCCGCCCTCGAAGGCGTAGGAACCCGGCCCGGAATCCGACGCGGCGAAGAACTCGCTCGCGGCGACGTCCATCGCCAGCGCGATGTCGGTGCCGAGGTCCAGCCCGGCCGCGGCGACGGCCTCGGCGATCAGGTCGAGGGCCGCGCGGTTGCTGTCGAGGTCGGGCGCGAAGCCGCCCTCGTCGCCGAGTCCGGTCGCGAGGCCCTTCTTCTTCAGCACCGACTTCAGCGCGTGGTAGACCTCCGCGCCGTGCTGGAGCGCCTCGCGGAAGGTGCTCGCGCCGATCGGCGCGATCATGAACTCCTGGATGTCGACGTTGGAGTCGGCGTGCGAGCCCCCGTTGAGGATGTTCATCATCGGCACCGGGAGCACGTGCGCGTTCGGGCCGCCGACGTACCGGTAGAGCGGTAGGCCGGCGGAGTCGGCCGCGGCGCGCGCGACGGCGAGCGAGACGCCGAGGATCGCGTTGGCGCCCAGCTTGGCCTTGTTGGGCGTGGCGTCGAGCTCGAGCATGGTCTGGTCCACCAGGCGCTGGTCGTCGGCGTCCAGGCCCTCGACCGCCGGGCCGATCGTCTGGATGACCCCGTCGACCGCGTTGGCCACGCCCTTGCCGCCGTACCGGTCGCCGCCGTCGCGCAGCTCGACCGCCTCGAAGGCGCCGGTGGAGGCACCGCTGGGCACGTCCGCCCGGGCGAAGGACCCGTCGTCGAGCAGGACCTCGACCTCGACGGTGGGGTTGCCGCGCGAGTCGAGGATCTCGCGGGCGCCGACAGCTTCGATGGATGCCACGGGGTCGCTCCTGGGTCTGGATCGAGTGGGTCGGGCCGTCCCTCCTACCGGCGACGGCCGCGCCCCAGCCTAGTCCCGGTGAGGCGGGTGGGGCCGGGTCGGTCCGAGCGACGGTGGCTGACGCCGTACGACGTCGTCCACGCCTCGCCCGCCGGCACCGGGCCCAACTCGCACCGGCACCGGGCCCAACTCGCACCGGCACCGGGCCCAACTCGCACCGGCACGGGACCCAACTCGCACCGGCACCGGGCCCAACTCAACAAGGAGCCGGGTCAGAGGAGGCGGCGGACCGCGTCACGCAGGGCCTGCTCCGGATCGACGCCGGCGTCGTGCGCCTCCGCCACGAGCGCGAGGAGTCGGTCCCCGACGTCGGAGCCTCGAGAGGGCCGCTGCGCCACCTCCTCGACCGCTGACCGCCGGCGCTCGCGAGCGAGCCGGTCGAGCACCTTGTCGGCGTGCAGCAGGGCCGGCAGCGTCGGCGGGAGGCCCTCGGTGACCGAGGAGCGGGCCTTCTCCGCCGCCTTGATCTCCTGCCAGGCCTCGTTGATCGCCGCCGCGTCGCCGGCGGGCGCACGGGGCTCTCCCTCGGGGGCGAAGACGTGCGGGTTGCGACGTCGCATCTTCTCGACGATGCCGCGCGCGACGTCGTCCAGGGTGAAGCTGCCGGCCTCCTCGGCGATCACCGCGTGGAAGTAGACCTGCAGCAGCAGGTCGCCGAGCTCCTCGCACAGGTGCTCGGCGGCCGCCGGGTCGGCGGGATCCGCGGCGTGCTCCCAGGTGTCGAGGGCCTCGAGCGTCTCGTGGAGCTCCTCGAGGAGGTACCTGGACAGCGACCGGTGGGTCTGCTCCCGCTTCCACCCGCACTCGGCGCGCAGCCGGCGCATCACCTCGCGGAACTCCAGCAGGGGCTCGTCGGAGGTGGAGCCGGGACCGGCCACGGGATCGGCCACAGGATCGGCGACGGCCTCAGCCGCAGCGGTGCGAGGCTGGCAGCCCCGCGGCATAGGTCTGGTCCGGGGTCTGGGCGGTGCCCTGCTTGGCCGCGTCGCTCAGCGGGTAGGACACGCTGGTGTCGGTCGGCACCGCCTGCCCGTTCTTGAGCTCGACGCCGAACTGCGGGTTGATGTCGACGTCCTGCTGGTCGAGCCACGCGACGAACGCCTTCGCGCCGGCCTTGCTCGCCGCGGACAGCGACGGCTGGGCGGTGCCCTGCTGCTGCAGCAGCTTCTCGCCGACGGCCTGCTGGACCCCGGAGATGTAGGTGCCGGCGGATTCGATCTCGACCACGGCGTCCACCTGGTCCTGCGGCAGCGTGGAGGTGGCGGTCTGGAGCTGGGTCACCTTGCGCTGGTACTGGTCCCCCGGGCCGACGCCGTACTTGTGCGCGAACTGCTCGGCGGCCGCCCGGAGGGTCAGCTCGCCGGCGACCCCGCCGCGCAGGTAGCTCAGGGGCAGCGCCTGGTTCTGCGCCTGGAGCTGCTTGACGATCGCGTCGCAGTAGCTGTGCGCGACGTCGTCGACCTTCGAGACGGTGATCGTGTCGCCGTCGACCTGCGCGGCCACGCCGGGGTGGAAGGCGGTGCCGGCCACGCCGCAGCCGGACAGTCCCCCGCCCAGCAGGACGGTCAACGACAGGGACACCACGCCGAGCAGCGGACGGGACATGCTCACGACTTCTCCTCGCTCACGAGCCCGTTGCGGGCTTGTTCTGGGCTTGCTCCTGCGGTGGGTCGATGATGGCGTCGATCACACCGCGGGCCCATTCAAGCAGGGCGATGCCCGAGATCGGCTTACCCCCGACCACGGCGGTCTGCGGGCGTGGCACCAGGATCGTGTCGAGCTGGGTCTTCACGATCGACCTCGGATACATCCGGTTCAGCCGCACCACCCGCGAGTCCGGCAGCGACACCGGCGCGAACCGGACGTTCTTGCCGGCGATCGTGACCTCACCGACGCCCGCCTGGCGGGCCCGGGCCCGGAACCGCGCGACCAGCAGCAGGGAGGAGACCTCCTGCGGGGGCTCGCCGTACCGGTCGAGCAGCTCCTCGTTGATCAGGTCGACGTCCGCGTCGCAGCGGACCTCGGCCAGCCGCTTGTACATCTCCAGGCGCAGCCGCTCGCTGGGGATGTAGCCGTGCGGCAGGTGCGCGTCGACGGGCAGCTCGATGCGGACCTCCCCCAGCTCCGGCTCCTTGTCGCCTCGGAAGTCCTGGACCGCCTCGCCGACCAACCGGACGTAGAGGTCGAAGCCGACGTCGGCGATGTGGCCGGACTGCTGGCCGCCGAGCAGGTTGCCGGCGCCACGGATCTCGAGGTCCTTCATCGCGATCGCCATGCCACCGCCGAGGTCGGAGTGCTGGGCCAGCGTGGCCAGCCGCTCGTGGGCGGTCTCGGTCAGCGGCTTCTCGGCCGGGTAGAGGAAGTAGGCGTAGGCCCGTTCGCGCGACCGGCCGACCCGGCCGCGCAGCTGGTGCAGCTGGGAGAGGCCGAGGGTGTCGGCGCGCTCGATGATCATCGTGTTGGCGTTGGAGACGTCCAGGCCGGACTCGACCAGGGTCGTGCAGACCAGCACGTCGAAGCGCTTCTCCCAGAAGTCGACCATCACCTGCTCGAGCTGGCGCTCGTTCATCTGGCCGTGCGCGGTGGCCACCCGGGCGTCGGGTACCAGCTCGCGGATCCGCGCCGCCGCCTTCTCGATGGAGTTGACGCGGTTGTGGATGTAGAAGACCTGTCCCTCGCGCAGCAGCTCGCGCCGGACCGCCGCGACCACCTGGCGGTCCTCGTAGGCCCCGACGTACGTCAGCACCGGGTGGCGCTCCTCCGGCGGGGTGGTGATCGTCGACATCTCGCGGATGCCGGTGATCGCCATCTCCAGGGTCCGCGGGATCGGGGTGGCCGACATCGAGAGCACGTCGACCGACGTGCGCAGCCGCTTCATCTGCTCCTTGTGCTCGACGCCGAAGCGCTGCTCCTCGTCGACGATGATCAGGCCGAGGTCCTTGAACCGGACGTCGGGGTTGAGCAGCCGGTGCGTGCCGACAACCACGTCGATGCTGCCGTCGGCCATGCCGGCCATCACCTCGCGGGCCTCCTTGTCGGTCTGGAAGCGCGAGAGGCCCTTCAGCACGACCGGGAAACCGCTCATCCGCTCGGTGAACGTCGAGAGGTGCTGGTTGACCAGCAGCGTGGTGGGGACGAGCACGGCGACCTGCTTGCCGTCCTGGATGGCCTTGAACGCCGCCCGGACGGCGATCTCGGTCTTGCCGTAGCCGACGTCGCCGCAGATCAGGCGGTCCATCGGCATGGTCCGGCGCATGTCGGCCTTGACCTCGTCGACCGTGCTGAGCTGGTCGGGGGTCTCCTGGAACGGGAACGCGTCCTCCAGCTCGCGCTGCCAGGGGGTGTCCGGCCCGAACGCGAAGCCCTGGGTCGCCTGCCGGGCGGCGTAGAGCTTGATCAGCTCCGCGGCGATCTCGCGGACCGCCTTGCGGGCTCGGCCCTTGCGCTTGGCCCAGTCGGAGCCGCCGAGCCGGTCCAGGGACGGCTGCTCGCCCCCGACGTACCGGGTCACCTGGTCCAGCGCGTCGGCCGGCACGTAGAGCCGGTCCGGCGGGGCGCCCCGCTTGGAGGCGCCGTACTCCAGCACGAGGTACTCGCGCACCGCGCCCCCGACCTCACGCTGCTTCATCTCCACGAACCGGCCGACGCCGTGCTGCTCGTGCACGACGTAGTCGCCGGCCTTCAGCTCCAGCGGGTCGATCTGCCGCTTGCGGCGCGCGGGCATCTTGCGCATGTCGCGGGTGGAGGACTTCTGGCCCGAGAGGTCCTCGTGGGTCAGCAGCACCACCCCGGCGCCGTCGTCGACGAAGCCCTGGGTGAGCGCGCCGCAGGTCACGGTGACGACGTTCGGCTCGAGCACCACCTCGTCGGGCTCGACCATCCGCGCGGCGACGTCGTGCTCGGCGAGCACCTCCACCATGCGCTGCGCGGGGCCGTGACCGGGATGGACGACCGCCAACCGCTTGCCCTCCCCCAGCCAGCGACGCACGTCGGCGAGCGCCCGCTCGACGTCACCGCGGTAGGCGTCGACCGCCGTCGCCGGCAGCTCCCGGCTCGGCACCGCGCCCGCGAGCACGTCGACGTCGACGCTGACCACCTCGCCGAGCGAGTCGCGCAGCGGCCGCCCGTCGCCGGCGTCGGCGATCCCGAACGGGCTCATGGTCCACCACGGCTTGGCCTGCTCCAGCGACTGCTGGCGCACGTCGGCGAGGGTCCGGTACGACGCGGCGCCGAGGTCGATGGGCGCGCTCCCGCCGCCGGCGGCGGCCGCCCAGCTCGCACCGAGGAACTCCTCGCTGGTGGCGACCAGGTCGTGGGCACGGCTGCGGGCGCGCTCGGGGTCGAGCACCAGCACGTGGGTCTCGGCCGGCATCAGATCGACCAGCAGCTCCATGTCGTCGACCAGCACGGGTGACAGCGACTCCATACCCTCGACCGCGATGCCGGCGGCGATCTTGTCGGTCAGCTCGACCAGCTGGGGGTGGGTGCGGCCCAGGTCGGCTGCCCGAGCCCGGACCTGCTCAGTGAGCAGCAGCTCGCGGCACGGCGGCGCCCAGAGCCGCTCGACCTTGTCCAGGGCGCGCTGGTCGGCCACCGAGAAGCTGCGGATCTCCTCGACGTCGTCGCCCCAGAACTCCACCCGCAGCGGGTGCTCCTCGGTCGGGGGGAAGACGTCGACGATCCCGCCGCGCACCGCGAACTCGCCGCGTCGCTCCACCAGGTCCACCCGCGAGTAGGCCGCGTCCGCCAGCCGGCGTACGACGTCCTCGAGCGGCGCGCTGTCCCCGGGGGCGAGCTCGACGGGCTCGAGATCCCCCAGACCCTTGACCTGGGGCTGCAGCACCGAACGCACCGGCGCCACGACCACCTTCAGGGGCCCGTTCGGTGTTCCGGTGGTCGAATCCGACGAGACCCCGGGGTGGCACAGGCGGCGCAGCACCGCCAGCCGCCGCCCGACGGTGTCGCTGCGGGGGCTCAGCCGCTCGTGCGGCAGCGTCTCCCAGCTCGGGTAGTAGGCCACCTCGGCGGGGTCGACCAGGTCGCCGAGCGCGGTGACCAGGTCCTCGGCCTCGCGAGACGTCGCGGTCACGGCCAGCACGGTGCGCCCGGCACCGACCAGGCCGGCGATGACGAAGGGCCGCAGGGCCGCGGGTCCGGTCAGGTCCAGGGCGGGGCGCAGCCCGTCGCGGGCGTCGGCCATGGCCTCGGCCAGGACGGGCTCGGCGAGGACTGCGTCGGCGAGGCCGGAGATCGGCACCGAGGGGCTCCTTGGGGGTGCGGTGGAGACAGCACGACAGCCCCCTGCCAAGCGCGGCCGGGGGGGACTTCGAGTGTACGGCGACCAGTTGCACGTGCCCGCGCCTGTGCGGAGGGCCGAGAGGTCCGGGTCTTCCAGTCCCTCGCGACCGTCACAACTGGAACAGCGGCGGGGAGCCGCGGGTCGCCTGGCAGGTCCCTCCCTACAGTTGG
The DNA here is from genome assembly GCF_013409645.1 of Nocardioides panaciterrulae. Classification (NCBI taxonomy): domain Bacteria; kingdom Bacillati; phylum Actinomycetota; class Actinomycetes; order Propionibacteriales; family Nocardioidaceae; genus Nocardioides; species Nocardioides panaciterrulae. The sequence continues at coordinate 3,307,102 of NZ_JACCBG010000001.1, forward strand.
GTACCGGCCCGAGCAACTCCCCCGGCCGAGCGCGTCTCGTTCGTACGCTCGCGTCACCGCGCAGGGCCCGTCCCGCGCGCCGGCGTCTCGAACACCACGAGGGGGTTGCCGTGGACAGGCACGGAGCACGGAGCATTCGGCGAACGGGCACGGCTCGATGAGCCGCCCGGGCGTCCTGCTCGACCGGGACGGCACGATCATCGCCGACGACGGGTACGTCGGCTCGGTCGAGCGGGTGCGCTTCCTGGACGGCGCGGTCGAGGCGATCGCCGCGCTCAACGCCGCCGGCGTACCGGTCGCGGTCGTCACCAACCAGGCCGGCGTGGCCCGCGGGCACTTCGGCATGACGGACGTCGAGGCGGTGCACGCCCACATCGACGCCGAGCTGGCCCGGGCCGGTGCGTGGGTCGACCTGTGGCTGTTCTGCCCGTACCACCCCGAGGGCATCGTCACCGGTTTCGCGCGGGCCAGCTGGGACCGCAAGCCGGGTCCGGGCATGGCCTACGCGGCCGCCGAGGCGCTGGACCTGGACCTGAGCGTCTCCTGGGTGGTGGGTGACCGGCCCTCGGACATCGGCCTGGCACGGGCGGTGGGCGCCCGTCCGATCCACATCGCCTCCGGCGCCGCCGCACCGGGCGACCCGGTCGACCCGGGCGTGACCACCGTGCCCGACCTGGCCACAGCAGTCGCGCTCGTTCTGAGCGACACCGGTGCGCGGCCCGACCGGCTGCCCACGAGCGGCTTCCCCCGCGCGCGTTACGAGTCCGCCGGCTTCTTCGCCCACGACTACTCCGAGGAGCTCGCGCGGGCGCTGGCGACCGTCGACCTGGGGGAGCTCGAGCGCGCGGCGAAGACGCTGCTCACGGCGTACGAGCGGGACGCGGCGGTGTTCGCCTGCGGCAACGGCGGATCAGCCTCGATCGCCAACCACCTCCAGTGCGACCACGGCAAGGGGGTGCGGACCGGCACCGACCTGCGAACCCGGGTGATCAGCCTCAGCACCAACATCGAGGTGATCAGCGCCATCGCCAACGACATGGGCTACGAGTCGGTGTTCAGGTTCCAGCTGGAGTCGCTCGCACGTCCGGGCGACGTCCTGGTGGTGATCTCGTCCTCGGGCCGCTCCCCCAACATCGTCGAGGCGATGGAGTGTGCACACGCCCTCGGGTTGCAGACCATCGCGCTCACGGGATTCGAGGGCGGACCGGCGCGGGAGCTGGCGAGCGCCTCGATCCACGTCCGGTCGGACAACTACGGCGTGGTCGAAGACGCCCACCAGGTGTGCATGCACCTGCTCGCGCAGTACGTCCGCCAGTCCAGGATCGCTCCGGACCTGGTCGCCTCGACGGTCTTCTGAGCAGCCATGCGCGTTGCCGTCAACCTGCTCACCGACCACCCGGACCATCCCTCGGGGGCGCACTGGTTCTGGACCCGCGTCCTCCCCGAGATGGCCGCGCGGCTGACCGCCGACGAGGAGATCTGCCTGATGACCAGCCCCCGGTCCAGGTCGGGCCACCTGACCGCCGGACGGGGGGTGAGCCACCTGACCTTCCCGTGGTCCAACGAACACCCCCGGTTGCGCACCCTCAGCGAGCACCTCTACTCGCCGGTGGCGCTGCGGCGGCACCGGATTGACGTGCTGAGCACGCTCATCGCCCCGGTGGTGAAGCCGACCCCGGGGCTGGTCGCGCACTTCAAGACGATGCACGCCTACACCGACCCGGCCGCGATCCCGCCGCTGGTCCGCTGGTACCGCCGGCGCAGCTATCCCCGGACGGCCGAGGTCGCCGACGCGATCATCATCAACTCCGAGAGCCTGCGCGCCGAGGTGCAACGCCACCTCGACGTCGACCCCGCGAAGCTGTGCTTGATCCCCGAGGCCGTGGACCACGAGGTCTTCCGGCCGGGGGACCGCGAGGCGGCCGCTGCCGTCCTCCGCGAGCGGTACGGCGTGACCGGCCCCTTCGTCCTGTTCGTGTCCTCGCTGTGGCCCTACAAGAACTGCGAGGGCCTCCTGCGTGCCTTCGCGCTCGCCCGGGAGGCCCTCCCCGGCCACCGGCTGGTGGTGGTCGGCTCCGCCCGCGACACCGAGTACGCCGGACGCCTGCGTCGCCTCGCCGAGGACCTGGGTCTCGCCGACCTGGTCAGCTGGGTGGGCGGCGTGCCGCTCACCGACACCGTGCCGTTCTACCGCGCGGCCGACGTCTTCGTGTACCCCTCGTTCAACGAGACCTTCGGGCTGCCCATCCTGGAGGCGATGGCGTGCGCGTGCCCGGTGGTCACCTCCGACCGGAGCGCGATGCCGGAGACCGCCGGAGGAGCCGCGCTGCTCGCCGACCCTCACGACCCGTCGTCCCTGGCGACGGCGATCGTCGAGGCATGCCTGGACAGCGCCGACGGGCTGCGCAAGCTCGGTCCGGAGCGGGCCGGCGAGTTCACCTGGGCACGGACCGGCGCCCAGACCCTCGAGGTGTACCGGGAGGTCCATCGCCGGACGGGCGGTGCCTCGTGAGGATCCTGGTCACCGGCGGGGCCGGCTTCATCGGCTCGCACACCTGCGACCGGCTGGTGGACCTCGGCCACGAGGTGCTGGTCCTGGACGCCCTCACCGAGCCCGTGCACCGCGGCGGCCGCCCCCAGTACCTGACCCCGGGGGTGGACCTCTTCGTCGGCGACGTGCGCAACCGGGACCTGCTGGCGAACCTGCTCCGCCGCGTCGACGCCGTCTACCACTTCGCCGCCTACCAGGACTACCTCACCGACTTCGCCCGGTTCACCGACGTCAACGTGGGCTCGACCGCGCTGCTCTTCGAGGTCGCGGTCGCCGAGGGGCTCGACCTGGAGCGGGTGGTCGTGGCCTCGTCCCAGGCCGCGATGGGCGAGGGGCTCTACCTGTGCCCGCAGGACGGTGAGCAGACGCCCGACATGCGCCCGGAGGAGGCCCTCCGCCGCGGCCGGTGGGAGCTCCCGTGCCCGACGTGCGGCGGCGCACTGGAGCTCACGCGCACGCCCGAGCGCGTGTCGAACCCGCAGAACGCCTACGGGATGTCGAAGTACGGCGAGGAGATGGTTGCCCTCAACCTCGGCAAGCGGTACGGGATCCCGACCGTCGCGCTGCGCTACAGCATCGTCCAGGGCCCCCGCCAGTCGGTCTACAACGCCTACTCGGGCGCGTGCCGGATCTTCTGCCTGCACTACCTCCTCGGTGGCGCACCGGTCCTCTACGAGGACGGCCGGGCGGTCCGCGACTACGTCAACATCCACGACGTGGTCGCCGCCAACGAGCTGGCGCTGACCCACCCCCAAGCCGTCGGCCGTGCCTTGAACGTCGGTGGAGGCGCGGCGTACACGACCGCCGAGTTCGCCGAGGTGGTCCGCGCGCACTACGGCTCGGACCGGCCCGGACGCGTCAGTGGGGAGTACCGCTTCGGCGACACCCGCCACATCTTCTCCGACATCGAGGCGCTCACCGCCCTCGGCTGGTCGCCGAAGCGGACGCCCGCGGACTCGGTGGCGGAGTACGCCGCGTGGTTGGAGACCATGCCCGACCTCGAGCGCGTGCTCGCCGAGGCGGACGCGAAGATGCGAGCGCTCGGCGTGGTCCGGAGGGCCGAGGTGTGAAGGCGGTGCTGCTGGCCGCCGGGCTCGGCACCCGGCTGCGCCCGCTGACCGACCACACGCCCAAGTGCCTGGTCGAGGTCGGCGGCACCACGTTGCTCGACCGGTGGCTGGACACCCTCGCCGACGGCGGCGTCGACGAGGTGCTCGTGAACGTGCACCACCTCGCCGACCAGGTCGTCTCCCACGTCGCCCGGCGTGGTGATCGGCCGCGGGTGCGGATCGTCCACGAGCCGGTCCTCCTCGGCAGCGCCGGGACCCTGCGGGCCAACCACGACTTCGTCGACGGTGAGGAGATGTTCCTGGCCGTCAACGCCGACAACCTCACCGACTTCGACGTGCAACGCCTGGTCAAGGCCCACCGCGAGGGCGGCGCCCCGGCCACCGTGACCGCCTTCCACGCCGACGACCCGACCCGGTGCGGGGTGCTCGAGGTCCGCGACGGAGTGCTGGTCGGGTTCCAGGAGAAGCCGCAGCGCCCACGCGGGCACCTCGCCAACGCCGGCATCTACGCGTTCCACCCCGACGTCCTCGGCCTCGTCGAGGGTCCGACGCCCCGTGACCTCGGGCACCACCTGCTCCCCCGGCTGGTGGGCCGGGCCCGAGTGGTCGACCTCGGTGAGGCCTACCTCCGCGACATCGGCAGCCCCGAGGCGCTCGAACGCGCCCGGGTCGAGTGGGCCGACTGGGAAGGCGGTCACCGAGCATGATCATCACCCAGACGCCACTGCGGATCGGGCTGGTCGGTGGCGGCACCGACCTGCCGCACTACTACCGGGAGCACGGTGGCCGGGTGCTCAACGCGGCGATCGACAAGTATGTCTACGTCGTGGTCAAGCAGCGGTTCGACGACGACATCTACGTGAACTACTCGAGCAAGGAGATCGTCGGCCGCGTCGAGGACCTCCAGCACGACCTGGTGCGCGAGGCCATGCACATGACCGGCGTGCGCCGCGGCGTGGAGATCACCACGCTGGCTGACATCCCGTCCACGGGCTCGGGACTGGGATCTTCGTCGTCCGTCACCGTCGGCCTGCTGCACGCGCTCTTCACCTACCAGGGGCGGCAGGTGTCGGCCGAGGAGCTCGCGGAGCGGGCCTGCACCATCGAGATCGAGCGGTGCGGCAAGCCGATCGGCAAGCAGGACCAGTACGCCGCGGCGTACGGCGGGATCTGCGACATCCGGTTCGGACCGGGCGACCGGGTGGCGGTCGACAAGATCGGGCTCGACCCGCTCGCCCACCGGGAGCTCCAGTCCCAGCTGCTGCTGTTCTACACCGGCATCACCCGCAGCGCCGACACGATCCTCACGGAGCAGCGCGACAACATCGTCGACCGGCTCCACCAGCTGCACCTGCTGCGCGACCTCGCCGCCGAGGCGGCTGACGGACTGCGGGCCGGCGACACCGGCTGCGTAGGTGTCGCGCTCGGGAAGAGCTGGCGGGCGAAGCGGGAGCTTGCCACCGGGGTCTCCAACGCCGCCCTGGACGAGTCCGTGGAGGCCGCCCTCCTGGCCGGCGCGACGGGCGCGAAGATCGCCGGCGCCGGTGGTGGCGGGTTCGTCCTGGTCAGCTGTCCCCTCGAGCACCAGGGCGCCGTCCGGGCCGCGCTCGGCGACCTCAAGGAGCTGCCCATCCGGATCGACCCGCAGGGCTCCCGGGTCGTTCTCAACGCACACCGGGACATCTGGGGCTGACCACGGAACGACCAGTAGGCGTCGCGCTCCCCTGAGCGAGTCGTTCCTGGAGCGCTCCGAACCTCGCGGGATCGTCGACGGCCCGCAAGAAGGTGCGAGTACTCGAGTGCCGGACACCCCTCGGCGTCCTCGTGATGAGACCAGGCAGATGCGCGGCCCACCGCGGCGGCGGGGTCGGCCAGCCACGCCGGCGGTCCCGCTCCCTAACGTTGAGTAACTGGGGGCCGCTACCGCCAGCCCACCGCCCGGGCCGATCCAGAGTGAGGCAATCGGGTCCGAAAGGGCCCATCCAAGGGACATTCGGATCGTTGTGGGGGGCTCAATGAAGGTCACTGTCTTCGGCCTCGGTTACGTCGGCACGGTCACCGCGGCGGGCCTTGCCGACAGCGGGCACACCGTGGTCGGCGTCGATGTCGACACCGCCAAGGTCGCGGCCATCAACGCCGGCGAGAGTCCCGTCGTCGAGCCCGGCATCGTCGAGCTCATCGCCTCCGGGGCACGCAGCGGACGACTCCGCGCAACCACCTCGGTCCCGGACGCGATCAAGCACTCCGACCTCTCGCTGGTCTGCGTCGGCACTCCGTCCGGCAACCTGGGCAGCACCGACCTGTCCTACGTCGAGAAGGTGGCCGCGGAGATCCGGAACGCGATGACTCTCGTCGAACCGCCGGTCAGCGGATTCCACGCCGTCGTCGTCCGGAGCACGGTCCCCCCGGGCACGGTCGACCGCCTGGTCGCCCCAGTGTTCGCCGAACCGGTGCCGGGCTGGGAGGTCGCCACGGCGATGTGCCCGGAGTTCCTGCGCGAGGGCGTCAGTGTGAAGGACTTCTTCGCGCCCCCCTTCGTCGTGGTGGGGACGGCGGATGAGAAGGCCGCGGCCACCGTGGCGAAGCTGTTCTCGTTCCTGGACCTCGAGACCCGACACGTCGCGACCACGACCGCCGAGTCGTTGAAGTACGCCTGCAACGCCTTCCATGCGACAAAGGTCTCGTTCGCCAACGAGCTCGCTCGAGTGTTCCGCGGGTTCGGTGTCGACTCGCGGGAGGTGATGGAGATCTTCTGCGAGGACACCAAGCTGAACATCGCCTCGACGTACCTGCGGCCCGGTTTCGCCTACGGGGGAAGCTGCCTGCCGAAGGATCTACGAGCCCTGCTGCACATGGCCCGCATGAACGGTGTCGATGCGCCTCTGCTCTCCGGCACCACCTTGACGAACGAGCTGGTGGTGCGCGACATCGTGGAGCGCGTGGTTGCCACGGGGAGGCGACGGGTTGCGCTCCTCGGACTCAGCTTCAAGGCAAACACCGACGACCTGCGGGAGAGTCCGAACGTCGAGCTCGCCGAACGACTCCTCGGGAAGGGCTTCGACGTCCGCATCTACGACCCGATCATCAATCCGGACAGGCTCGTCGGCGCGAACCGGCGCCACGTCGAGGAGCGGCTGCCCCACCTCAGCCGGCTGCTGGCCGGCAGCCCCGAGGCGGCGCTCTCCGGTGCTGAGGTCGCCCTCGTCTCCGCCACCGGCCCGGTGGTGACCGCCGCACTGCGGGAGGCGACTACGCCCCACATCTTCGACCTCTCCGGCCGCCTGGGGCGCAGCGTGGAGGAGCTGCCCGGCTACAGCGGGGTGGGCTGGTGACAGCCTCCCCGCGAGTCCTGATCATCGTCCAGAACCTGCCCGTCCCCTTCGACCGGCGAGTCTGGCTCGAGTGCCAGACCCTGCGCGACGCCGGCTACGACGTCACCGTGGTCTGCCCGCGGGGCAAGAACACCGGCGCCTACCAGGTGGTCGACGGGGTGACCATCCACGGCTACCGCCCCTACGCGCCCGGCGGCAGCGCGCTGGGCTACGTGCTGGAGTACGCGTACTCCTTCCTCGCGACCGCGCGACTGGCGTTGAAGGCACGCCGTCGCGGCCGGTTCGACGTCGTCCAGGCCTGCAACCCGCCCGACATCTTCTGGCCGCTGGCGCGCTGGCTGCGGATGCGGGACGGGTCGCGCTTCGTGTTCGACCACCACGACCTGTGCCCCGAGCTGTTCGAGTCGCGGTTCCCCGGCGGCTCGAGGCTCGCGCTGAAGGGGCTGGAACTGCTGGAGCGCGCGACCTTCCGCACCGCGGACCGGGTCACCTCGACCAACGAGTCCTACCGGCGGATCGCGATCGAGCGTGGCGCCAAGACGCCGGAGGACGTCTCCGTGGTCCGGACAGGTCCGGACCCCCAGGTCATGAAGCCCGTCGCACCGGTGCCGTCGGAACGGCGCGGACGCGACCATCTCGTCGCCTACCTGGGCGTGATGGGTCCGCAGGACGGCGTCGACGTCGCCCTCGCGGCGGTCGACCACATCGTGCACGGTCTCGGACGCACCGACATCTCCTTCACGCTGATGGGCGGCGGCGACTGCCACGCCGAGCTGGTCGCCGAGCGGGACCGGCTCGGCCTTCGCGACTACGTCGATCTCCCGGGGAGGGTTCCCGACGCGTACGTCGCCGAGGTGCTGTCGACAGCTGACGTCGGTCTCTCCCCCGATCCGCGAAACCCGCTCAACGACGTGTCCACGATGAACAAGACGATGGAGTACATGTCCTTCGGGCTGCCGGTCGTCGCCTTCGACCTGAAGGAGACCCGAGTCTCGGCCGGCGAGGCGGCGGTCTATGCCGACCCGGCGTCCGGCCCGCAGGGGTACGCCGAGGCGCTCGTGGACCTGATCGACGACCCGGAGGCACGCGGTCTCATGGGCAAGCACGGCCGTGAGCGGATCGAGGCGCAGCTCGCCTGGGAGCACCAGGCGCCGTCGTACCTCGCAGTCTTCGACGAGCTGACAGGCGGCTCGGGATCCTCGGACCTTCGACGAAAGGACGCACGATGAAGGTCGTTCTCTTCTGTGGCGGCCTCGGCATGCGGATGCGGACCGACAACCAGTCCCTGCCCAAGCCGATGATGCCGATCGGCAGCCGGCCGGTGCTGTGGCACATCATGCGGTACTTCGCGCACTTCGGTCACAACGAGTTCATCCTCTGCCTCGGGCACGGCGCCAACGCGGTCAAGGACTACTTCCTCGACTACCGCGAGACGGCGTCGAACGACTTCGTCCTCACCAAGGGCGGTCAGCACGTCGACATGCTCGGCACCGACATCAGCGACTGGACGATCACGTTCATCGACACCGGCATGGACACGCCCATCGGCGAGCGGCTGCGCCGCGTGCGTCCCTACCTCGAGGGCGACGAGTACTTCCTCGCCAACTACGGCGATGTCCTGACCGACGCCCCGATGAACGAGCTCATCGACCAGTTCTGCGAGACGGATGCGGTCGCTCAGTTCCTCACCGTCAAGCCCGGGGACTCCTTCCACGTCGTCCAGAGCGACGACGACGGCAGGGTGACGGAGCTGGTGCCCGCCAGCGCACTGCCGTTCCGCATCAACGGTGGCTACTTCGTGCTGCGACAGGGGATCTTCGACTTCCTCGAGGAGGGCGACGACCTCGTCATGAACGGCTGCGTCAAGGCGGCCAGGGTCGGTCGGACACGCGCCGTCCCGTACGACGGCTTCTGGGCACCCATGGACACGCTCAAGGAGCGGACCCACCTGGAGGACCTGTACCGCCGCGGCTGCAGCCCGTGGGCACTGTGGCGGGGCGGGAGCACCGCCGGCATCGCGAGCAGCCCTCCCCTGGAGGTGCCCCTTCTGTTCACGCCGTGACCCACCGGGGGTCAGCCGTCATCCCCTGGTCGGGTCCACCGGTGCAGGCAGAGCGGTCCCGGCGCCAGGTTCCCTTCTCGGTGGAGGTTCCCCATGACCCAGCCCGGCCTCACCCCACCCTCGCGGCGCCTGCGACCGGTGGTGGTGATCGTTCTCCTGGCAGCCCTGGTCGGTGCGGTACCGACGGTCCCCGCCCCTTCGAAGCGGGTCGCGACTGAGGCCGCGACAGCGACGGGTGCGGAACGGTCCTCCGCCCAGCGTTCCGCCGGTGCGGGCGACCCGAACAAGGTCTGCGGCACTCGGCAGCTCGACGGACCGGCCAGCCCACCGCCCGGCGCCAAGGCGGTACGCACGTCACAGGACCTGCCAAGCCTCGTCGACCGATCAGCGCCAGGGACCACCTTCTGGCTGGAACCCGGCGTCCACACCTTCGGGGACTACCTCTACGACCAGGTCGGGCCGAAGGACGGCGACACCTTCATCGGGGCGCCCGGCGCCGTGATCGAAGGACGAGAGGTGAACAGGTACGCGTTCGGCGGTTACGCCGAGCACGTGACGATCTCCTACCTGACGATCCAGGACTTCGGCCAGGGCATCGACGACAACCCCGGTGAGGGCGTGGTCAACCAGGCGTCGGGAGACAACTGGTACGTCCATCACAACACCATCCAGCGCAACGCCGGGGCCGGCGTCTTCCTCGGAAACGAATCCCGGGTGGTCAAGAACTGCCTTCGCGAGAACGGCGAGTACGGCTTCGACTCCTTCGAGTTCGACGGCGTCCACGACATCGTGCTCCGCGGCAACGAGATCGTGCGCAACAACACGGCCGACTGGGAGTCGATCCAGCCGGGTTGCGGATGCTCGGGCGGTGGCAAGTTCTGGGAGACCCGCAACGCTCGTGTCGTGGGCAACTACGTCCACCACAACTACGGACCGGGCCTGTGGGCCGACACCGACGACGTGGGCTTCCTGTTCAGGCACAACTACATCAGCGACAACGACGGCGAAGGCCTGTTCTACGAGATCAGCTACAACGCGCTGATCCGCGACAACACCTTCGCGCGCAACGGCTGGACGATCGGGCGCGAAGAGGGCAGCGACTTCCCCACCGGCGCCATCTACCTCTCCGAGGCCGGCAGCGACGTGCGCGCGGGCAACCTCTACAACCGCCACTTCAGGATCTCGGGCAATCTCTTCGTGAACAACTGGTCGGGCATCATGGCCTGGGAGAACCCTGCGCGGTTCGCGGGATCGCCCTACAACCCGAGCACGGACTTCACCACGCTCGTCAACCCCGGGGTCGCCACCGTCGCCAGCTGCCGCAATCCCCACCTCCTCTCCCGACCCCCCTACATCGACGACTGTCGCTGGAAGACCCAGCACCTCCGGGTGGAGCACAACACGTTCATGTTCGACCCCGCACAGATCCCCGGAGGGTGCACGGCCGCCCGAGGCTGCGGGTTCATGGGACTGGTGGGCAACGTCGGCACGGTCCCTGGCTGGTCACCATTCGTGGGCCGAGGGGTCGCCAAGGCCGTCTCCCTGCACCAGGACAACATCTGGCGCAACAACGTCTACGAGGGGCCGTGGCGCTTCATGATCGAGATCCTGGGCTCGGGGCGGGTGTCCTGGTCCACGTGGCGGTCGGCGCGGTGGCACCAGGACGCCGGCAGCGTCCGCAAGTGAGGTCTCACCCCCCTCAGGCAGGCTCCTTGCCGTTCCAGGCCACGCCGAGACCGTCCCCGGGCCACCAGTGCCGCGCGGGCTGCTCCTTGAAGAACAGGTACTGGCGGCCGGTTCGTTCCGCCCAGTGCGACAGGGCCGCCGAGTCATGGGCGTTGTCGGACAGCACCACTGCGCCCGGACTCAGCCGCGGCTCGACGGCACCGAGCTCCGCGGTCTCGTAGTCGTAGGTGTGCAGGCTGTCATGGAGGAAGATGTCGACGTCGTCCAGCCCTGCGAGCAGCTCGACGGAGCTCCCCGTCCGCTGGTCGATGACATCAGCCCATGGACCCCCGATGACGTAGCCGGCCTGCGGGTCGATGTCGATCGTCGTCAGCCGCCCGTGCCCGTTGCGGAGCAGTGCGGCCGCGATCGCACAGGAGCCGAGACCGAAGTGGGTCCCGGTCTCCACGACGTGCTCGGGCTCGAGCGCGCGGACCAGGGCGTACCACCCCAGCCGCCGCGCCCAGTGTGGCTCTCGTGCACCGATCCCCCGGCGTGGGTGGGTCGACAGACTCGCCACGACATGATCGAAGAGCTCCTGGTCGTCCTCGAGCTCGGTGACCCACTCCCGCGCCTGTCCGACCTCCGCGCCGGACACGGCGGAGACGAACCAGCAGAGCTGCTCCCGGTTGAGCGGGTCCAGGTCATAGGTGAGGTTGGTGGTCTCGCGACCGCGCACCAGCCAGTCGACAGACCGCCCGACGACACGGGCATCATGCCGCGCGATCATGCCTGTCCGCAGCGGAAGTGCGGCCGCCCGCGCGACCGGCGAGGTGGCCAGCCGGCTCCGAATCGTCGTCATTGTCCATTCACTCCTTCGTTCACTCTCCGCAGCCAGGCTTCGCGCCAGTAGGGGTAGATCGCCCGGGGACAGAATCGGTGGTATCTGCCCATGCAGGTGACCTCGTCGAGGATCACGCAGTCACGTAGGTGGATCATCCGGCCGGTCTGCTCGTCGATGATGTGATCGACGGATCTCAGCACCCGGGCGCGACGCCCGCAGAAGGGGAGCATCTCGCCGTCGAAGATGAGCCCTCGGTTCTTGCTGTTGGGCCCCAGCGCGGCCATGATCTCGTCCTTGCTCTTCACCTCGACGAGCTCGCCGGGTTGTAGCCGGAGGGGTTCGGGCGCAGTTCCCGGTCCGGTGCCACGGAAGAACGGAAAGGGCCGGCCGTCCGCGATGCGCGCCTGCCGCGGCAGCAGCTTGCGGCTCAGCTTCTGGAACTGGTTGAACGCCAGCACGAGCAGGCCACGGAGCACGTACGCCGCCGCGAAGTTGCCCGAGCGCACGTCCGCGACGTACTGGGCGGGCTCGAGCGGAGGCAGCGGCCTGGTGACTCGCAGCACCTCGGTCGCGGCACAGCGGTAGACGGTGGCTCCGTCTTCATCGGCGCCGGCGACCGTGTCGGCGTGCAGCGTCTCCTCGGTGGCGACCGGGCTCGACGCCGCCCGCGGCTGCGCGCGCAGCGGGCGGCCGTCGGAGTCCTCCAGCCACTCCTCCCGCCAGAACAGCAGACAGCCGGCCTGACAGCCGCCATGGGCACTGCCGTCGCAGCGGGCACCGGCCAGGTGCACGGTGTGCTCGAGCTGCCGGAGGCCCGTCGACGGGCGGCTGATCGTGTCGCAGGTCTTGTGGGCGATCGCGCTGATGGGGAGGTCACGGCCCGCGAACGCGAGCATCTCGGGCATGAAGGGCTGCCCGTCGAGGCGCCCGTTCGCGTCCAGGGTCGCCAGGATCTCCTCCCTGCTGCGAACCCGGACGACGTCGCCGGCACGCGGCGGGGCAGTCGAGGTGCCAGGCGTCTGTGTGGTGGTCATGAGGTCGTGTCTCCCCTGGTCGTGCCGGCGGACACCGGCAAGTCGGTCGTCGCGAGCTGGCCCGCCGACCAGTTCGGATCGCTGTTGCGGCTCCTCGCCCGGTGGAACCCGCTTCCGGACAGCCGGCCCACGAGGAGGCGGTAGCAGGCGAGCTTCTGGGACCGGGAGATCGGCGCCCGGGCCACGGCCTCGAAGTAGCGGTAGACGTACTCGGCCACCAACCGGGGGGTGCCTTGACCCGCCCGGTTCGGGTCGAGGTTCGTGCTGAGCGCAGGGATGGTCGCCCTCCGGTCGCCTCGGCCGGCGTGGTCGCGTCGGAAGTACAGCAGCTCGCGCACCTGGTGGAACCGTCCACGGAACGCGATCTCGGACATGAACGGCCGGGCGGCGTGGTGGTAGCTGCCCTTGGGCCGGATGCTGCGCAGCACCTGGGTTCGCATCACGCCATACTCGTCGTCGGGACCGTCGGCGATCAGCAGGCTGCGGAAGCGTGCGACGGGGTCGGGCGAGCCCGTGTCGAGGAGATAGTCGAACTTGTGGACCACCTTCCCCTCCTCGTCGATGATCGCCTTGTCGACGTGGCTCAGCACGACATCCGGTTGCTCGTCGAGCACCGCCACGCACAGGGCCAGCAGCTCGGGGCCGTAGAGGTCGTCGTGCGCGGCCCACTTGAAGTACGGCGTCCTCGCCTCACCGAGCAGGAAGTTGTGGTTCGGGTTGCACCCGATGTTGCGTGGCTGCCGCAGGTAGCGGATCCGCTGGTCCCGAGCGGCGTACTCGCGGCAGATCTCCTCGGTGCGGTCGGTGGAGTGGTTGTCAGAGATGACCAGCTCGAAGTCGGTGAAGGTCTGGCCCAGCAAGGAGTCCAGCGCTTCCACTACGAAGTTCTCCCCGTTGTAGACGGGAAGACCGACAGTGAGCCGTGGCAGAGCATTCACAACAGGGTCGCCTTCATGTCAGGTTGCACGGTCTCGGACAGGTCGGGGGGTGCGGGCGAGCGGTGCAGGTCTCGCAGGCCGGCGCGGAGCTGCCACCACCACACGACCGCACCGGTCCCCGTGGCTGCTGCGATGCCCCACGCCGAACCTGCGGCGCCGCCGACGGCAGCGCCGCCGACACCTCCGGTCAGGTAGGCGCACGCGCACACGAGCGTCGCCCGCAGGCTCCTGCGTGCGGCCGCCAGCGCCCGCAGGCCTGCATTGGCGCCGTTCATCAAGCCGATGCCCGCGAACGCGAGGGTGGTCGGGAGGATCAGCGCTGAGGCCGGCACCCACAGCGCCCCGAGGAGGCGCACCCCGAGCTGGTCAGGCAGCAGGAGCATGATCGCGAGGCCCCACGCGACGACGCCGACAGCCTGGGTGATCGCCAAGGCGATGCAGAAGGCCACCAGGGCGCGCACCGATCGACGTAGCGCCCGGGCTGCCTCGGGCACGGCGACCATGCTCAGACCCATCACGACGGCGAGCCACGGCCCGAGCAGCACTTCAGCGGCGCGCACCTGACCGACCGCCGACAATCCGGCGATGAGCCCCAGGAAGGTGACGCGCAGCTGGGTCACCGCGCTCATGCTGAGGTTCTCGGCCAAGTACCGTGCGCCGAGCTCCCGTTGCTGCGACAGCCAGGCCCGGGTGCCGAACGGCCGCGGCCGGATCCTGGCTTGGAATGCCCCGAGCAGCGCAGCCAGGCCGCCGGCACCACCCCAGGCGAACACGAACCACGCGACGCCACCCCTGTGGGCGGCGAAGGACAGCAGCAGGACGAGGGCCAACCCCCAGGCCAGGTCGTTCAGGAACGACTTCCGGCCTTCGCCGGCGGCGAAGAACGCGTAGCGCCAGCTGTCCTGGAGCAGCAAGCCAGGCAGCACGATCCCGAGCGCGATCAGCGCGCCGCCCACCGCACCGGACGTCGCGAGTCCCACAAGTCCGCAGGTCGCCCCGATCACACACCCCACCGTCGCGGCAGTGCCGGAGGCCACCCGGACAGCGCCCCGCCACGACTCGCGCGCCACCCCGCTGAAGCGCACCACGAGGGGCTCGGTGGCGACGCCGCGGGAGACGCTGAGGGAGAAACCGTAGGTGGCGTAGGCCAGGCTGAAGATGCCGAAGTCTCGGGGCCCGAGCGACCGCGCCACGAAGATCACCAGGAGGAAGTTGGTCAGGCTGGAGACCGCCTGATCGGCCAGGCCCCAGCCCAGCCGATGCGTCGTGCCGTGCCGTCCCCAGCGGGCCCGTCCCAACCGCGAGGCGCGGTACCGCACTGCAACGGACATCAAGGCAAGCTCCTCGGGCCCGCACGTCTCGGTGCAAGAAGGCCCCCGCCTCGGAGGACCACCCGGTCGGACCGGGGCACCTCATCGGCGGCAGGGACGACCTCGGCCTCACGCGCGAGGTCGGGCGGCGAGACCACCCTTGACCCGCGAACAGCCATCTGCATCGAGCTTCCCCCCTGGACCACGTGAACGAAAGGCTCCGGATGCAACTGTTGTGGCGCTTCCACCACTTCGCGGCCAACGGGCGCCGCAGACCCCTAAGTTGGGTACGGGTCGATCTGTCAGGGCTTCTCGGCCACGACGGACCGAGGCCGGCCGTTCTCCTCATCCCCGGCGACGCGTGGCTCCGTGACGAGGGTGCGGAGCGGCAGCGAAGCCGCCCAGCAGATAAGCGCGACGGCGAGCAGGGCTCCACCCAACACGTCGGTCAGCCAGTGCGCGTTCGAGTACAGGAGCGCGGCGGCCATCACTGCCGGGGGGATGGAGACGATGACCCAGTGCCACCACCGGGTGCGCCTCCAGCACATCAACGCGACAAAGGCCAGGCAGACGGACAGAGCCACGACGTGCCCGGACGGGAAGCTACCTCCTGTGGAGGGTACGTCGCCGGTCGGGTCAGGACGATGCGTCAACACCTTGACCGCAATCGTGGCACCCATGCTCGCGGTCGCCACGAGCGCGGCGTACCAAGCCGGCCGCCAGCTGCGGCGCCGCAGGCAGAGGACGACTGCCACGAGGCCCAGAAGCACGTAGGAGCGACGCGGCTCGAGCCCGTCGATGACAGGCCCGAGAAGCACCTGAGTCGCACCCCACTCGTCGTGGGGCCGGAACCAGTCGGCTGCCCGCCGGTCCCACGACTGGGTCAAGCCGGACTTCACCGCGACCAGGACGACGACGAAGGTCCCCGCTGCGACGAGCCCCGCACGCACCTGTCTTCTCGCCACGACGACATGTCGACCGGGGCCGCACCTGCCGCCCCTTCCGCTCATGCGCAACATCGTGTGGCCCACCCGTAGCCGTGTCCAGATCAGTCATCAATGAAGGGGACGGGCTCGCTCGCCGACTCCCAGGCCGCCGATACCTGCCACTGCGGAGGGCAGACGTCGGTCCGCGCAGCCGAGCTGTCGTGCGCACGTCCGGGGGTCTCGCGATTCCGTCGACGACGTGGCAGCATGGGGCGCCTTCCCGCCCCGGCGAGCCGACGTGCCGACCGGGCGGACGACGAGCACATCAGCCGTGGAGGGTCCCGGAGTGAAACGCCTATCTGTCGTGTTGGCACTGGTCGCAGGTCTTCTGCTCCCACTCGGGGCCGCTGACACCGCCACGGCGGCCGCGTGCACACATCCGGAGTACGTCACGTCGAGCCCCGACGGGATGTGGGGCAACCGGGGGTACTGGGTGCACAACGACATGTGGAACGCCTCGTCCTACCACGTGTCCCAGACCCTCTCCGCGTGCTCGTTCCGCAACTGGAAGGTCACCGCGACCGCTGACAACTCCAGCGGAGACGGCGCGGTCAAGACCTACCCCAACGTGCACAAGGACTTCCACAACTGGTCCACCGGCCACGAGCCGCGTCTGCGCTCCTTCTCCCACATCAGCAGCACCTGGGCAGCACGGACGCCGCACGTCGGCGTCTACGACGCCGCCTACGACATCTGGCTCAACGGTGTGCCCGGCGAGCACGAGGTCATGATCTGGACGGAGAACTTCCACCAGGTGCCTTCCGGCTCAGGCGCCTCCCACGTCGCGACCCGGCGCTTCGGGGGTCATCGCTGGAAGGTCTGGGCCACCGACGACAACGGCTACATCGCGTTCGTGCCCGCTCACCGCCTGACCCACGGCAAGCTCGCCCTCAAGAAGATGCTCGACTGGCTGGTGGCACGCGGTCACCTGCCGCACGATGTCACGCTGGGCGCGATCGACTTCGGCTTCGAGATCGTCTCCACCGGGGGCAGCCCCGCCAGGTTCAAGGTCAACGACTTCTCGCTGACCACCCGACGCTGACTCACGGAGCCCGGCTCCGGCTTCGTCCGCCGGTTCAGATCTCGCTGCCCCGTGATCGGGTCAGCGCAGCGGACGCGACGGCCAGGTCGAGGAGCGTCCCCGTAGGACCACTCATGCCTGTCTGGGTGATCGAGCTGAAGATCGTGTAGACGACGAGGAAGATCGCGACGGCGGGGCCGGGTCCCGACGGCCTCAGGAGTGCGGTCACGAGCAGGATGATGAGCAGCACCGCCTCGATGGCGACACCGACCAGTCCGAGATCGAGGTACGTGCCGACCCAGTTGCTGTCGATAGGGAGCCCGTTGTAGGACAGGTTGGACATCCCCGATCCGAAGACCTCCTGGGTGGTCGGCCGCGGTTGCGACAATACAGCCGACCAGACGCTGGTGCGTCCGGTCAGTCCCGCCGCCTCGTTGGAGGTCTGTCCACGCAGGAACCAGCTCACCAGCTCGGAGGTGAAGACGGCCAGAACGGTCGGCGCGACCAGCACGCCCCACATCCACGTCCGGCGTGCGCGGGAGCGTGCGAGCAGCAGGCTGGCCGAGGCCAGGACGAGTGCCACGGCGCCGCCCACGAGCGCCGTCCGCGTGTGGGTCGCGACCAGCACAGGAACGGTCAGGGCGAGAATCGGCGCGGCATGGCGGCCAGGCACCACCCGGCACATCCAGAGCAGGACCGTGATTCCCATCAGCACCGACGCGTAGTGCGCGACCTCGGTGGGGAAGATCGGCCAGATCACGCCCGCCAGTCGGCCCTCGAAGGAGAAGGCCCGTCCAGGTGAGACGACGGCACCGACGAAGACCGAGGCGATGATGACCGCGAGGCAGTTCCGGTGACAACGCAACAGCGCCAGGTCACGGCGTCCCCAGAACGGGCTGAGCAGCCACAGCACGAGCATGAACCCGGCGAACCTGGCCGCGCGGAACGTGGAGCTCAGCATGAACGTGTTGTGTGGACTGACCATCAACGCCAGCGTGCAGAGCACGGCGAACAGCACCACGTAGACGTTGGGCCGCAGCAGTCCCCTGGGGTTGGCGAGGAGAGCGAACAGCAGCGCGAGCGGCAGGGCGCCCTGCGAGATGAGCTTCCCCATCAGGTCTGGAAACGGGATGAGGGCCAGTGCGCTCGAGAACGGCATCACGTTGAGGAACAGCGCTGCCCACGCCAGCAGGAGCCACCGGTCGAGGTGCGGGGCCGAGGCGGCCCGTCGTGTGTCTCCTCGTCCGAGCATCACGACGGTCATGTCGCCGGCTGTGCCTTGGCCATGGGTATGTCGCCGCCGAAGCTCTGGTCGGACTTGTCGGCACCCACGACCATCACGAACTCGACGGTCAGGCCGGCCGCTCGCGCGGCCCTCGCGACGGTGTTCAGGCGCTCCGTCGTGGACCGGCCCGCTTTGACGAGCACCACGCAACGCGACGACGTGGACTTCACGTGCCCCAGTCCTCGACCGATCTCGAAGGGCGTGAGGCTGAGCATCACGTCCGCGACCGCATCGACGGTCGGACCGGTCACCACGGCGATCCAGCCCGCCGTCTCCTCAGCCTCAGCATCGGCCTCAGCCGAGGCCGGCGATCCCAGCTCCTGCGCGAGCAGACCGGTTCGGGCGAGGTCGACCGCGAGCACCGACGTCTCCGTGCCGAGACGCCGCGCCAGTCCGGCGAGCACCTTCGCGCCCTCCCGCTCGCAGTCGACGCTGATCAAGCCGAGCCTCCGGGGTGGCTTTCCGCCGGCCGGCAACGCCGTCTCCAGGCCGTCGACGAGCAGGTCGAGTGCAGCGGCATCACGCTCCCCGCGGCGCCTCCTGGGCGCCACCGGGCCGGCGCTGAACTTCACGGGGACACCCATGGCCAACGCGACGTCGGCACGACTTCGCAGGCGACCGGTCGTGACGGCGTACACCATGACCGCCCCGAGCCCCACCATCAGACCACCGATCAGCCCGGACCCCAGGACCAGGACGGCGCGCCGGAGCGGCGACTGCGGCACGAGGGCGGCCTGGTCCAGCACCCGACTGGCCGTGACGACTGCGTCGGCCTCGAGCGTGTCGTTCTCGATCTGGTCCTGCAGCTGGGTGATCTGGCCGATCATCTGGCCCCGTCGGGCGAGCACGTCCGCCGCTTGTTGGCTGTCCTCGCCCCTCGACGTGATCAGGTCGTACTGGTGCGTGAGGGCGTCGGCCTGGGTCTGCAGCGCAGCGATGCGCTTGCGGTAGCCCTCGGTGGCGGCCCTGGACTGCTGGGTGAGCTGCTCCTGCCGGTAGCCCAGGTACGTCTGGCCGAGCAGGCGCGCCCGGCGTACGGCGTCCTCCGGGTTCGATCCGTTGATGTCAACCTGCAGCACGCTGGAGGTCGCCGGCTCGGTGAGGATGCTGCTGAGCAGGTGGTCAGGGGACTCGTCGGAACCCAGCTCGTCGGCCAGCCTCTGGGCCACGGCTCGGGTGTGGAGCAGCCTGACGTCGGTCGCCATGGCGGTGTCGGGCTGCGTCGTGGGGTCGTGCGCGAGCAACAGGGTCACGGTGCCGATGCTCTGTGGAGGGATCAGGACGAGCCAGCACAGTGCGAGGGCGGACCCGAGAACGGTGCTCCCGACCCAGACGTACCAAAGCCTGCGCAGCGTGGCCCGGACGAACGCGAGGCTCATCGTGCCACCGGCCGGCGCCACCTCGGGGTCACGACGCCCGACGGTCTCGTCCTCGATGTGCCAGGTCGAGGTCATGACGCCCCCCCTTTCCACGACGAGTCACGCAGAGAGACCGGACGCGGTCCGCTCCCCCGGGACGGCAGGGGCTGCTGCTGCAGTCGCTCGTGGGGCAGCTGCCTCCCCGTCGTCTTGTCGAGGGGGTCCGGATCGGCGACCAGCACCCCGGAGATGCGGAAGCCGGCCTCGTAGGCGACCACGGCCGCCCGCGCGAGGTCTTCGGAGGAGGCCGCCCGGGAGGAGACGGCCAGCACGACGATGGCCGAGCGATGCAGGGGAGGCATCTGGGGAGAGCGCCGGTCGAGCACGGACACGAGCACCGTCAGCTCCGCCGGATGAGTGGTCTGACGCCGGGACGAGACCCTCAGGTGCGGACGGATCTCCTCGTTGCCGGCGGAGGAACAGGCGGCCCACAGCGCCGCCGTCGCGTCCCCCTGCTCGGGGACCAACCTCGTCGAGATGCCGATCGAGGCGGCGTACGACGCGACCTGCGGACCCAGGGACAGGGCCCGGGGGTCGTCCTCCAGACTCAGGACGCACAGCCGGTGCCCGGCAGTCGACACCTCGCCGGCGTGGGTCTCGGAGTTGCGCATCGCCAGGTCGTCGAGCCCCAGACCCGCGAGCGCCAGCCTGACGGTCCATCCCTCCGCCACGCTCGGGGTGTAGCGCTCGAGGAGAGAGCTCCAGGCGGCCACGCTGCGCGGGACCTGGCTTCTGAGAGAGGCGATCACCTCGCTGCCGATCGCGTCGGCGATCTCGTCACGGGTGCCGAGCTTGGCATCGCGCCGACCCAGGCCGACCATCACCACGATGGAGAGGGCGACCGCGAGTGCCGCACCTCCCACCCCTGCCATGAGGTACCAGAGGACCAGCCGCGGTCGCTTGGCCGAGCTGCCGTTGTCGAGGATGTGTCCACCGGCGCCCCCCGACGCGTCCGCCATCTTCGTCTCCAGCGAGTTGATCTCCAGCACCAGGGCGGTCTGCTGGGCCGTCAGCTGCGCCAGCGCACTCGCGTCCCGCCGGGCGACGGTCGAGTCCGCGCGCTCGGACTCGAGTCGTCTCTGTGCTCGTGCGACCTGGATCTCGACGTCGTGCAGCGTCTTCTGCAGTGCGTCGCGGCGGTTCCGCAGCCCGACCAGCTCGGCGCTGGACAGTGAGCTCGGCGCTTCTTGCTGGTAGGCGATCTCCGCCTGGGCCACGGCTCGCGCAAGCGCCGTCGCCGCCGCACCCGACGTGCCGTGTGCGGTGATGTCGAGCACGTCCGGAGTCGGTGCACTCACCGACACCAGGCTGTGGACCTCGCGCCGCGAGAGCGCGGGCGACACAGCGCTGGCCGCCGGTCCGAGCACCGCGTCGCTCTCGGCGATGCTCACCTGTGTGCTCGCCTCCCAGGCCGTCTGCTCACCGTTCGCCTGGATCTGGCGCACCGGGAGCAGCACCTTGCTGGTGCTCGTGTAGAGCGGTGGCTTCCAGGTCACGAATGCGACGCCCAGCAGTGCGCCCAAGATCGCGATGGCTGCGAGCCAGCGCCGTCGCCGACGGATGAGGGAGAACGCGGATCTCACGTCCATCTGCTCTGGCATCAGGCCCTCCTGACCGCGTCGAACTGGACGGTCGTCTCGAGCACTTGACCGGACCAGGTGCCGACGCCCTCCAAGGTCGTGATCGGTTGCCGGACACCGAAGCGCGGGGAGTACCAACCGAGGATCGGGGCGATCTCTCCGCGGTGCGCCGACCAGGCCAGCTCAGTGGGCAGGGACAGTGCCGCCCCGCCCTGCACGCCGCCCCTGCCGGTCCAGGTCAGCTCGGCCCGGCACCCGTCTAGGCTCACCGTCACGGCGGGGCCCAGGTGGAGGTGCAGACGCACCTCGTGCCCCTCGCCCGACCCGATCCGGTCCGCGATCGTGAGTCGGCGTGCGGACTTGTCCAGACCGACCGTGCGCTCGTGCACGGGCGATCCTGCCAGGCGACCGTAGCCGTGGTGGCGCGCCTGCCAGGTCGACACCTCCGCGTCGAGACCGCTCTCGACCACGTGGTCTACCGGCACCGCCGTGCTCCAGAGGAACGGTCCCCCCTCACGAGCCTGTGACGTCCGGTCCAGCTCGACGGTGTTGTGCGCTCGAGTGGACCGGAAGTAGCTCCGCCACGCCGGTTCACCGTGATAGCAGTACGTGCCCGGATCGACCAAGACCTCCACCCCGTCGTGCCGCACCTCGACGGAGAGTGCGTCGGCGTGACCGTGCGCCGCGATGGACAGGAAGCCGAGTGGGCCGCCGTCGCAACGGCACCAGATCTCGGGACCTCGGTCAGGGTCAGTGGAGAGGATCGTCAGGCCGGCGCCGGCGAACGAGCGCGGACGGACCGGTGCCCGGCCCGGAGCTTCCCGGGGGTTGCCGAGGAGGCTCCCGAGCACGGCACCGAGCACCGTGGGTCGGGGTTCCGGCCACCACGGCCGGGGACCGACGACCGAGGCGCCCCAGCCGAGGAGACCGGTCCAGGAGGCCTGGTCGGGTTCGTCTACGACGAGTGCGCGGCCTTCGTCCGCGTCGCCCTGCCGCGGTGGTCTCCCCGCCGCGTCGAGGATCGCGGCCGCAGCATCGAAGCTCTTCGCCAACCTCTCCCAGACCTCCGCGGGCAGGTCGTCGCCATGGGTCGACGCCTCCACCGCCGCGACCGTCACCAGCTCGGTGACGAAGCGGTGGTAGTCGGTGGCCAGCTCGCGGTTCAGCCCGTCCTCCCACGTGTTGTCGAGGAAGTGACCGGTGAGCCGCGCGCCGGCGTCGCGGCGCCATCGGTCCGACTCGGCGTACCAGGGGAACGCGCACGCCGCGACCAGGCGGCCGGCCTGCTCGGCGACCGCGTGGTTGTTGGCCGAGGATCCGCGGCTGGGGAACCTGGCGAGGTACTGCTGGTGCCACCAGATCTGGAGGAGCGCGTCCTGGTTCGACTCGAACAGGTCGCCGACCTTCGGCCAGCTGTCCAGGAGGCGCCGCACCCAGGCCCACGAGATGAGCCGGACGCCGAGCTCGATCCCACTGGTCCAGTGCACACCGGTCAGGAAGGGGTTCGATGCCCACCAGGAACGCAGCTGACGGTCGACGAGCTCGGCATACCGCTCGTCCTCGGTCAGCCAGTACGCCGCGGCGAGCACGGTGAGGTGGTGGTGTCGCGAGAGCTCCCACACGGCCTTGACGTTGCCGGTCTCGGTCTCGTCTCGATGGTCGATGCGGAAGGCCGACGTGTCGTGCGGGGCACGCCTGCCCGTCACCGGGTCGAGGAACCAGTCCGGGGAGACGATGTCGAGGCGCGCGACCCCGAGCACGCTCCAGTCGCCGGCAAGCAACCTGTTCGCGGCATCGATGACCTCGAGGCGCGCCTGGACGGGCAGTGTCGTGCCGCTCTCCAGCGGAACGGGCACCGGACCCGGGCGATCCGCCCGCAGGCCGGGGACCGTCCCGGCGTCGTGGCCGACCCGCACGCGTCGGGATGTCCACACGCGTCGCAGCACGAGATCGCGGGTCCTGCTCGCCATCTCGGTCGCAGACATCCGTCGCAGGCGCCTGGCGTACCACCGCAGGTCGAAGCTCATGGCGAGAGGACCTCCCCGGAGGTACCGCCACCGATCGCCAGGGTGGCCCGGGTGGTCGCGAGAAGGGACTCGATGCTGATCGGCATGTCCCCCCCACCGGTCACCGCGTCGACGAACGCCGCGATCTCCCGGCGTTGTCCCTTGTCCGCCGTCCACGCGCGCCTGGTCGTCTCGCGGCCCGTCCCCCAGACGGACAGCTTCCGGAAGTTGTCCAACCGGGCGTTGGCACCGGCCCCGGAGACATCGAGGGTCTCCTTCGGGAACCGGGGACTCCCCGTGGTGACGTAGGCGATCGACCCGGTGGAGCCGTCGGGGTAGACGAGGAGTGAGTGGACGTCGTCCCCATGCACGGAGGAGTGGACTGCGACCGGGTCCTGTCCGACGACCGCCGACAGCGTGTCGACGAAATGCCCTCCTTCACCGACGAAGCGGGAGCCTTCGGCCGGGTCGAGATACCAGTTCTTCGGATCCATTCCACCTGCGTTGACGAGGTATCGCATCGAGAGCGGCCCGCGCGAACCGCGCAGGTGACCGGTCAGCTCGGCGACCAGCGGCGCGAACCGCCGGTTGAACCCGACCATGAGCCGGTCGTTCCCGGTGCGCTCGACCGTGTCGACGACCCGCTGGAGCTGGGTCGCATCCAGCGCCAGTGGCTTCTCCACGAAGACGGCCTTGCCGGTCTCGAGCGCGCGGCACACGAACTCGGCGTGGGAGTGGTGCCTGGTGACGACGAACACCGCGTCCACCGCGGGATCCGAGAGGACGTCGTCGGCCCGGGTGCTCACCCGTTCGAAGCCGAACTTGCGTTGGGCGTTGATCGCTGAGAGCGAGCGGGTCGTGGCGACCGAGGCCAGCTCGACACCCTCCTGGGCGGCCAGGTGGGGCAGCAGCATGGAGGTGGCATAGCTGCCCGCACCGATGAACCCGACGCGGAGCCTGTCACCGGTCGCGCGTCGGCGCGCGGCCACGGTGTGCGTCGCGCGCGGTAGCGCGGAGGGGCTGGGCCGGGCGTCCACGGCAGCCGCTCGATCGCCTTCGGGATAATGCAGGAGGTGTCCGATCCCCTCGAGCGTGCCGTCGCCGAGCCTGGCGTAGACCTGGGTGGCCTCGTCGACGTCGTGAACACTCGAGACCAGGGCGGACAGGTCCAGCTGTCCACCGGCGACCAGGTCCAGGAACGACGCGAGGTTCCTACGCTCGGTCCATCGGACGTAGCCACCGGGGTAGTCGATCCCCTCTAGCTCGTAGCGATCGTCGTAGCGGCCGGGTCCGTAGGATCTCGAGAAGCGGACGTCGAGCTCCTTCTCGTAGTAGTCGTTCCAGGGCAGATCGAGCCGGGTCTTGCCGATGTCGATGACCCGCCCGCGGTCTCGCGCCAGTCGCACGGCGACTTCGACCGGCTCGTTGGAGGGCCCGCCGGCAGCCAGGAACACGTGGTCGCACCCGAGCCCTTGGCTGTTGTCCCGGGCGACCTCCTCCACCAGCCGGACACCTTCTGCGGTGGGACTGGCGCAGGCGAGCGCCCCTGCCTTCTCGGCCATGCGACAACGCGCGGCGACCGTGTCGAGGCCCACGACCTTGACCCCGGCCGCCACCAGCAGACGCACGACGAGCTGCCCGATCAGGCCGAGTCCGATCACACAGGCGACCTCCCCCAACTGCGGCTCCGCGCGACGCACGCCCTGCATGGCGATCGCGCCCACGGTCGAGAAGGCGGCCTGCTCCGGCGGGACACCGTCCGGGACCCGCACGCAGAGGTTCACCGGCACCCAGTTGAGCTCGGAGTGCAGCGCGAACTCGTTGCCGGCGGCGGCGACGATGTCGCCGACGCTGAGGTCGAGGACACCCTCACCGACCTCGACCACCACGCCGCACAGCGAGTAGCCGAGCGGGGTGTAGCTGTCGAGCTTGCTCATCGCCTTCTGGTAGGCGGCCAGCGGGCCCTGCTGCGCCACGGAGTCGAGCACCTTCTTGACCTGGTCCGGTCGCGCCCGTGCCTTGCCGATCAGCGAGAGCCGGGCCTCGGAGACCTTCATCAGCTCGGTGCCGGTCGAGATCAATGAGTACATCGTGCGCACCAGCACGCCCCCCGGGCGGCAGGTGGGTGCCGGCGCGTCGAGCACGACCAGCTCACCGGACTTGTAGTTCTGTGCGACCTGCTTCATCGTTCCCCCCACACCCGCCCCTAGACCGCTCGTACTCCGGCGGCCCGGGCCTGCTCGTACCAGATCTCCAGGCTCAGCAGCTGCCATACCTGTTTGGAGAAGTCCCGTCGTCCCGATCGTTGGTCCGCCACCAGCCGCGCCAGCGGCTCTCGTCGAAGCACCCCCGTGGCGACCAGCTCCCCGTGGAGAAGGACGTCGTCGACGATCTCGGACAGGTCGTTGTTCACCCACGCGCGCAACGGGACTCCGAACGACGCCTTGGGCCGGTCGATGATCTCGTCCGGGAGCCAGTGCCGCGCCACATCGCGCAACGCCGCCTTCTGGCGCCGCCCACGGATGCGGTCGGACTCTCCGAGCGAGAACGCGGCCTCGAAGACGTGGGGGTCGACGAAGGGCACCCGGACCTCGCACGAGGCCGCCATGCTGGAGCGGTCGGTGTAGGCGAGGTTGAGACCGGGCAGGAAGAGCCGGCTGTCGGCCAGGCACATCCGCGCCACCGGGCCGTCCAGATCGTTGTCTTCGTAGATTTCCCGGTGCCCCGCCACCAGCTGGTCGACCTGGGGGCCCCACGAGGGGTGCAAAAGCCCAGCGAGCTCGTCGGGGGCGAACATCGTGTAGCTGCGGCGGAATGCCTCTTCCTCGCCGAGCTCGGCGAACGAGAGGAACCGCTGGGCCCACCGGACGGTCCGAAGGCCACGACGCCCCGCGATCACCGGAAGCCGGTTCGTCAGGTCCGCGACGCCTCGTCGAGCCAGCCCGGGAGCTCGCTGGTAGCGCAGGGCGAGCAGACAGGCCAGGTGCTTGCGGTATCCCCCGAACAGTTCGTCCGCCCCCATCCCGGAGAGCAGCACCTTCACTCCCGCCTCGCGGGCGCTCTCGCACATGAGCAGGGTGTTGATGGCCGCAGGGTCACCGATCGGCTCGTCGAGGATGTCGACCACTCGCGGCAGCACGTCCACGACGTCGGGCGTGATCTCGATCTCATGCAGGCGGATTCCCAGGTGTTGGGCCATCCGGCGGGCGTACCGAGCGTCGTCCGGCATCGCTTCCAGGCGCTGATCCGCACCCCGGAACGCTATGGAGTAGGCCTCGATGCCCGGGTGGTGCTGGTGCGCGATGGCGGTGATCAGGCTCGAGTCGAGGCCGCCGCTGAGGAATGACGCCACGGGCACGTCCGACACGAGGTGCGCCTCGACCGAGGCTTCGACGACCGCTCGGAGGTCGCGCGCGCCTCCTCGGGCCGCGCGTGCCGAGATCTCTGCCGGATCCCAGTATCGGCCGCTCTCGCTCGTGCCGTCGGGGCGATAGACGGTCCACGACCCCGGGGGGTGTTTGGACACCTCCTGCACCGAGGTGATCTGGTCTGGCAGCCAGTAGTAGAGCGCCGAGGCGGCCAGCGCCAGAGGGTCGACCGACAGCTCCGGTCCGACCGCGGCAACGATCGCCTTCAGCTCGGAGGCGAACAGTATCCCGGCGCCTCTGCGCATCACGTACAACGGTTTGATCCCGAGGGGATCTCGAGCCAGGGCCAGCTCGTCGGTGGCAGCGTCGTGAATGGCGAACGCGAACATCCCCCGGAATCGCCGTAGCCCGGAAGGGCCCCATGCGCGCCAGGCCTCGAGCACCACCTCGGTGTCCGAGCTGGTCGCGAACGCGACTCCGGATCGCTCGAGCTCGGCGCGCAGCTGGCGGTAGTTGTAGAGCTCGCCGTTGTAGGAGATGGTCAGACCGTTCTTGGTGAACGGCCCGTCCGCCGCCGAGGACAGGTCGATGATCGAGAGCCGGAGGTGGCCCAGCACGACGCTCGCGCGGGGATTGACGCTCTCCAGGACCGCGGACGCGTCGGGGCCGCGATGTGCCTGGCGCTCCACCATGACCGAGGTCAACAACTTGCCCTCGGGCTGCTGGTAGGCACCCGCGATGCCGCACATCTCCTCATACCCCCCTTGGGCCCGGATGCCGGCGGCTGTCGGGGCGGGCCACGACGAGGAGAAGACCGGGAGTCCTCACTGGCTCCCCCGGTCCGCGCCCGCCGGGCCGCGGAGGCCGGCCTCGTCCTGGGTGCGGCGCAGCTGCTCGTCCAGCAGGCCCTCGCCCTTGAGCCGGTTGATCCGAGCGAGGCGCACGAAGGTGTGCTCGAACTGCGCGGTCGTCAAGCCGTGGCGGTTCATGTCGGCGGCGAGCTCGTCGATCCCGGCCGCCACCGTCCACAGCGGCCTGAAGTCCGGAAGGCGCTCGCTGATCTTGCTGAAGTCGACGCGGTAGTCCCTCTTGTCGGCGGAGGCGCCCTCCGCGAAGGTCACGGGCGCTCCCGTGCGCTCCGCGACCGCGGTCGCGATGGTGCGGATCTGCACGACGTCCTCGTCGCGACCGACGTTGAAGGCCTCGTTGTGCACCACCTCGCGATCGGCCGCGAGCACGGCGAGGAACGCCCGCGAGATGTCCTCGGCGTGGACCAGCGGCCGCCAGGGCGACCCGTCGCTCTCCAGCCGGACCTCGCCCCGGGTGAGCGCAGCACCGGTCAGGTTGTTCACGACGATATCGGCCCGGAGTCGCGGGCTCGAGCCGTAGGCAGTCGCGTTGCGCAGGTAGGTCGGGCTGAAGGAGTCGTCGGCGAACTTGCCGATGAGCTGCTCGGCCATCACCTTGCTCTCGCCGTACGGCGTGACCGGGTTGAACTCGCTCTGCTCGGTGACCGCGGCGTCTCCCGCGGCGCCGTACAGGCTGCACGACGAGGAGAAGACGTAGCGGGCCACCCCGGCCTCGCGGGCGACCTGGGCCAGGTGCGCCGCGCCGTGCGCGTTGACGGAGTACGTCGCCTTCGGGTTGAGGTGTCCGACCGGGTCGTTGGAGATCGCCGCGAGGTTCACCACCGCCTCGAAGCCGTCGAGGTCCTCCGGCCGCTGATCACGGATGTCGCCGGTCCTCGACTGGTAGCCGGCCGGCTGCGGACCGAAGTCGCAGCCGTCGTACCAGCCGGCGTCGAGGCCGACGACGTCGTGACCTGCCCCGATCAGCATCGGCACCAGCACTGCTCCGATGTAGCCACGGTCCCCCGCGACGAGAACACGCATCGATGACCCCGTTCTTCCGTTCGTGTGGGCCGAGCCGAGGTGGCTCAGCTGTTGTAGATGGCGTACTCGAGCAGCTCGTCGGGCACGCCCGCGTCGTACGGCGCGATGACCTCAGCGGGCAGTCGCTCGAGATCGGAGACCCGCAGGTAGTCGCGCATGGTCGTACCGGTGCAGCGCGAGTCGACGTTCGCGGCGCCACGGCCGGCCTCGACATCGGCCCGGTGGACGACGCGGAAGTCGACGCTGATCCTGGTGCGCCCCGACGTGTTGGGCACCGAGGAGTGCAGCTGTGCCCCGGAGAAGACCATCACCCCTCCCACCGGCGGCACCGGCCGGATCTGCGGGTCGAGGTCGATCTGCTCCTCCGGCTTCGGCTGGTCGCGGCTGTCGACACCGATCTGAGACGCGGCGATGGCGCGGCTGTCGCGGTTCCAGGCGTAGTAGTTGTAGCGGTCGCTGCCGTTGGCGATGCCTCGGTCGAAGTACTGCGGGTGGAAGGCGACCACGTTGTCCGGAGACACGTCGTAGATGGGGAGCCACCAGTTCAGCTGCATCATGGGCGCGGAGTACCAGGTGTCCCGGTGCGGGTGGAAGGCGTAGGCGATGCCGGTGGTCAGGTAGTCGTCGGACGTCGACGTGCGCAGCCGCGGCACGTCGAAGTAGGTCAGCTCCGGGTCGGCGCCGTGCTCGACGAGGATGGCCCGCAGGTGCCTCTTCGACTCCGGGTGGTGGATGAACGTCGGCTTGAGCCGGGACAACACCGCGGCGTACTCGTTGACGTCCAAGTCGTACTGCGCGGTCTCGGGGTCGCGACCGTTGAACGCCTCCTCGATCATCCCGCGGGTGAAGGAGACGAAGGCCTCGATGGCCGGCGAGTGGGTGTGCACCACGATGTCGCCGGAGTAGAGGGCGTGGCGACGCTCGTCGTCGGTGCACGTCGGATCGACGATGACACTGGTCACGAAAGACTCCAAGGGCTGAGGACCGGGAACTTGTTCACTCGTCGGATCACACCCGAGTCACGGCCGATGAGAGCCGGATGGCCGGCGGGTTACCTGACTTTGGGGAGCAGCCCCCGGCCCCTCCCCAGCGGCCGGATCGAGACGCTCGTCCCCTCGGCGGTTTGCGGCAGCGCGAGAGCGGCGAGCGCGACCTGTCCGACATCCTCGGGCTGACCGGGCCGCTCCCGCATTCGGGGTATGTCACCCCACGACCGGGACCCGGCGCTGCCGGCCCCCCTAGCGTCGACCCCGTCCTTGGGCCACCCAACTTCCGTTGACACGGCCACCTGACCGAGAGGGGTCGGCGATGACCGCCGCCAAGTGCCGCCTGTGCGGCAGCGACCTGACGCAGACCTTCGTCGACCTCGGCATGTCGCCGCCGTGCGAGAGCTACCTGGAGGCCGACCAGCTCGACCGGGGCGAGACGTTCTACCCGCTCCACGTCCGGATCTGCTCCTCGTGCCTGCTGGTGCAGCTGCCGGCGTACCTCGCGGGCGAGGACATCTTCAGCCACTACGCCTACTTCTCCTCCTACTCCGACTCCTGGGTGGCCCACGCCAAGCGCTACGTCGAGGCCGCGGTCGAGCGCCTCGGGCTCGACGGGGACTCCTTCGTGGTCGAGGTGGCCAGCAACGACGGCTACCTCCTGCAGCACGTGCGCGACCGGGGGATTCGCTGCCTGGGCATCGAGCCGGCGGCGAACATCGCCGAGGTGGCCCGGGCCAAGGGCATCGACACCGTCTGCGAGTTCCTCGGGGAGGTCACGGGCACCGAGGTCGCCGCCACGCACGGCAAGGCCGACCTGGTGGCGGCCAACAACGTCTTCGCGCACGTGCCGGACATCGTCGACTTCGCCAAGGGGCTGCGCGCGCTGCTCAAGGACGACGGAACCGCGACGATCGAGATCCCGCACCTGCTGCGGCTGATCGACGACCGTCTCTACGACACGATCTACCACGAGCACTACTCCTACCTGTCGCTGATCACGACGCAGCGGGTGCTCGCCGAGGCCGGTCTCACGGTCGTCGACGTGCAGGAGCTCTCCACGCACGGCGGGTCGCTGCGGACCTGGTCGATGCCGACCGAGCACGCGACGCCGCAGAGCGACCGGGTCGCGCAGGTCCTGCGTGACGAGCGGGAGGCCGGGCTCGACACCGTGGCGGGTCACGCCGGCTTCGCCGACGTGGTCAGCGCCGCCCGCGACGACCTCGTGGAGTTCCTGATCGCCGCCCGACGCGACGGACGCACCGTGGCCGGCTACGGCGCGCCAGGCAAGGGCAACACGCTGCTCAACCACGCTGGTGTCCGCGAGGACCTGCTCGACTACACCGTCGACCGCAGCACGTTCAAGCAGGGGATGTTCCTCCCCGGGACACACATCCCGATCCACCCGCCGGAGAAGCTGGCCGAGACGCGGCCCGACTACATCCTCATCCTCCCGTGGAACCTTCGCGAAGAGATCACTGCCCAGCTGGAGTACACCCGGGAGTGGGGCGCTCGACTGGTGGTGCCGCTCCCGCGACTCGAGGTCTTCTGAGCCGCTGGGCACATCAGGCGACGCTCACCGGGCGCGCTCACCGGGCGCCGTAGACCACCCAGCGGTCGGCCAACCGCGGCCAGGTGTCCCGCAGCTCCTCCTCGAGATCGGGGAGCATCAGCAGGATGCGGTCCGGGTCCGCGGCCATCAGCGCCTCGGGCGCCACGATCGGGATCCGCGTGCCGGGCATCCTGCGGCCCTGCTTGGCCGGCGCCCCGTCCACGATGCCGCTGACCGCGCCCGGTGGCAGGTCGGCGGCGGCGAGCACCGCGACGGCCCTGGACCCGGCCCCGTACAGCCAGGCACCTCCGCGCTGATCGGCCACCCACGACCGGAGCCAGGCGACGTCGCGATCCAGTGCGGCTGCCAGCAGCGCCATCGCCGTGGGATCCAGGACGCCGGCGGCGCACTCGGCGCGCTCCAGGTCCTCGACCGCCGTCGCCTCGGCGACGGGACCGGCACCGCTGCGCGAGGCCAGGAGCAGGACCGAACCGCTGTACAGGGAGTAGCTGCGGGCCGCGAACACCGACAACCCTGCGTCGGCCAGCAGGCGCCGCGCGGCGGGCACGCTGTGGTAGGCGAAGTGGCCGTGTCGCAGCGCGTTCCACTCTCGACGGCGAAGCGTGCACGCGTAGCTCGGGAACTGCAGCAGCAGCGTCCCGTCCTCGGAGAGCGCCTCGGCGCGCGCCCGCAGAGCGGCGGCCTGGTCGCGATCGTGCATCAGCCCGTAGACGTCGACGACCACCTCTGCCCGGGTCCCCGTCGCCGGCCGGAAGCCGGCCTCGCGCAGGGCATCCCCCCACGAGCCGCCATGCGGGCTCGCGAACTCAATGAACTCGGCCGGGCGCAGCAGGCCGCTGCGGACGAGCTCTCCCACGGCGTCGTGAGCCTGGCTGACCGCCGCGCGCGGCTCGATCGCTCGAGGCTCGTCGGGAACCGTGGTGTCGTCGAGCAGCTGCGCCAGGCCGCAGTCCGCGCACCACCACATGACGAGCGGGTGACGCGGGTCCGGCCCAGGGTCCGAGGCGAGCGGGAAGTGGTCGGCGGCCGGTTGATCGCCGAGGTCCAGGACGACCTCGCCGCTGGCCGACCGGCAGCCCCGGCAGCGCGGGGCCTCAGCCGCGGACATCGCCGGCGAGGAGATCGCGCCAGGAGCCGGCCGACCGGTCCCGGGGGCTGAGGATCCCCGCCGGCAGTGGCCAACCGATGGCGAGGTCTGCGTCGTCGTGCCGGACCGAGAGGTCCTCGGCCGGGTCGTGCGGCCGGTCGATGCGGTAGCAGATGTCGGCGACCCCGCTGAGCACCTGGAACCCGTGGAGGAAGCCGCGCGGGACGTAGAGCAGGCAGAAGTCCTCGTCGTCGAGCCGGAAGGCCTGGTGCTGCCCGAACGTCGGCGAGTCGGGCCGGGCGTCCACGATCACGTCGAGGATCGCGCCGTGCGCACACCGGACCAGCTTGGCCTCGCCAGCCCCATTACGGCCGTGCAGGCCCCGCAGAGTCCCGTGCGCCGACCGCGACTGCGAGTCCTGCACGAACGCTGCCGGGTCCAGCCCCGCCGACGCCACCACCTCCGCGTCGAAGGTACGGGTGAAGAAACCACGCTCGTCCCGGTGCGGAGAGGGCCGGAACAGCAGCACATCGGCGAGGCTCGTGTGCTCGACGCGCATCGTCACACCTCCACCAGGGCCTTGGCCACGTGGAAGGCCTCGGCATAGGGCCGGCGGCACTCCATGCCGCGCAACCGCATCAGGCCGAGGAAGACCTCCTCGTCCCACCAGTCATGGGGGTGCTGACTGGGGAAGTGGCGCTTGAGCAGGGACACCTTGCGCTGCGCCTGCTCCCGGGTGAGCCCGACGTAGTGGGACGGCGTCCCCATGTCGCCGTCCCACTTGGGGATCTCGAAGTGCAGCACCAGGGCGTCGCGCCACACCGTAGTCACCATGACGCCCAGGGTGCGGTGATCCTGGTGGGCGTCGTCGACGCGGTGCGTGAGCACCAGCTGCGGCCGGCACCGGCGGGCGATGTCCTCCAGGTGCTCCTTCGCGGCCTCCCAGTGGGTGGGCAGGCGGCCGTCGGGGAGGGCGGCGAAGTGCGTCGTCACCTCGGGGCAGATCTCCTCGAGCGCGCCGGTCGACTCCGCGACCCGGTCCGGCGTACCGGTGAGGACGGCCACGGTCAGCTCGAGCTCCGCTCGTTCTGTCAGCCGCAGCAGGGTCCCGCCGCAGCCGATCTCGATGTCATCCGGATGGGCGCCCACGCACAGCACGTGCAGGGGGCCGTCGGGCAGTCGAAGTGCATCCATCGCTGCGGATCATTCCCCGACGCCGCCTCGCGGCTGCGGTCTTCTCGTGACACATACCCCAAATCGGGGCACCACTGCGAGGCGCGCCGGCCACCGCCGGTCCCGGTCGCAGGCTCACGACCAGGCCACGGTGCCCAGTTGTGGGGATCTGCCCGTCCGGTGCCCCTCGCGGACCACACCCTCCGATGAGAGTCGACGCATGGCGGCGCGACGAGGAGTACGACGGGCGCTCGTCGGCCTACTCGTCTGTGCGGCGCTGCTGGGGGCGGCCGCCGGCGCCGGTGTGCTGTGGCTGCAGCACCGCTTGACCGGCAACATCGACCGGGTCGACGCCGTCTTCACCGGGCTGCAGCACCGGCCCTCACGACCCGCTGGCCCGGCGCGCCGAGCCGTGAACATCCTGCTCCTCGGAACGGACCGACGCTCGGAGGTGCCCACCACGGGTAGCCTGGCGCGCGCACCCGCCTGGCTACCGGGCGAGCAGCGCAGCGACACGATCATGGTGGTCCACATCGACGCCGACCGCCGGGGTGCCTCCGTCATCTCGATCCCGCGCGACAGCTGGGTCCAGGTGCCCGGCTACGGGTCGGCGAAGATCAACGCCGCCTTCTCGTTCGCCGGCCCCAGCCTCGCGGTGGCGACCGTCGAACAGCTCACCGGCCTGCGCATCGACCACCTCGCCATCGTGGACTGGTCGGGTTTCGCGGATCTCACCGATGCGGTCGGCGGCGTGACGGTCACTGTGCCGAGCACGGTCACCGACTCGGCCCGCGGCATCACCTGGACGGAGGGAACGCACACGCTGGACGGCGAGCAGGCGCTCGCGTACGTCGGCGAGCGCTACGGCCTGCCGGGTGGGGACCTGGACCGGGTGCGCCGCCAGCAGAACTTCCTCCGCCTGCTGATGGAGAGCAGCCTGCACCAGGAGATGCAGGTGGACCCGAAGATGCTCTACGACTTCCTCGACACCGTCACCAGGCACCTCACCGTCGACTCGGGCTGGTCCACGGACGACATGGCCAAGCTGGCGCTGTCGATGCACAGCCTGCGCAGTGCCGACATCCGCTACCTCACCGCGCCGGTGGCCGGGCTCGGCTGGGCCGGCGACCAGAGCATCGTCCGGCTCGACCACCGCGGGAACGCCCGGCTGTGGGCCGCCGTCCGCGACGACCGGGTCGCCCCGTGGGTCGACCGGCACCCCGCCCTGGAGACACCGCCGGTGGTCAACTGACCGCGGCGGCGTACGCCGAGGCCGCGGCGTACACCTCGTCGACGTAGGCGTCGCTGTGGTTGTAGGCCAGCACGGCCTTCTCCCAGCCGACCGTGGTGCCCAGGTCGCCGCCACTCGCGCACAGGTAGCGCGCGGTCCCGGCGGCCGCGTCGTCGAGGTCGAGCACGTCGGCGCGCCCGTCGCCGTCACCGTCGCTGGCCCAGCGGGCCCAGGTCGACGGCAGGAACTGCATCGGCCCCACCGCGTGCTCCCACACGGTGTCGCCGTGCAGCGCCGCGGAGCCGGGGGTGGCCCGGATCGCGGCGAACCGGCCGTGCCCGTCCAGGGCCGGCCCGAGGATCGGGGAGCTCGACCGACCGTCGGCATGCAGGGTCCGGCCGCCCAGGGTGCCGTGCCGCGACTCGACCCAGCCGATGCCGGCGAGCGTGGTCCAGCCGACGTGGCAGCCTGGTGGGGCGCCGCGCTGGCCCCGCGCGTAGGCGCGGACCGCCGGCGCGGGGATCCCGGTACGCCGCGCCAGCACCGCCACCCGGCGCCCGGCCGGAGGCGGGACCCGCAGCTCGTCGACGTGACGCCGTGAGGACGCGTGCAACCCCCGAGCGGTCGCCCCACGGTCGTGCGCGGACATCGCGAAGCCGGCCCCGGTCACGACGGCCAGCGAGACGGCCAACCCGGCGACGAACCGCCCGCTCACGCGATGGGGAGCGGGGCCGGGAGCATGGATCGAGTATCTCCGGCCGGTGTCCCGGTCGGGCTTCCGGGCCCCACCCAGCCCGAGGGCCGGCGGTGGATCATCCCCCGTTCCGGGGCGGGTTCGGTGGCTCACTCACCGCCGGGGCGTGGACGCGCGGCGTGGCGGCCGGCCGACCGGGCAGCGGGACCGGCCGTCCACCGGACCGGCCCGGTGGTCAGGCGCCTCGCGGCAGACGCTGGGCCCGGACGACGGGGCGGACGTAGCGGTAGGCCCACGTCTCGGCGCCGCGGCCGGCCGGCACCCAGCCGTCCGCCTCGAGCCAGCGTCTGAGGTGCTCCAGGGCCCGTTCCCACCCCGGGGTGAACGCATCCTCGGGATCCAGCTCGTCGGGGTCGACGAACCGGGGGAAGGTCTCCCCGTGGACCACCTGCCGGGTCGGGCGGCCGTCAGGGGCCCAGACCCGTCCCACGAAGCGCAGGTAGGCGTTGTCCGAGCCGGTGGCGACCGGGGCCATCAGGCCGGCCCACCAGGACTGGTCCCCCGCGTCCTCGAGCTCGATCTCCAGGTACTGCCAGACGTCTGTACGGCGGCGCATCGTTCCTCCCCGTCGGGGCCGGGCACCCGCTCCCGGCCGTGCGGGGTCCAGCCTGCGCGGGCCGTCTGGCGCGGCGGCAGGGCCGAACGTCGCAGATTCGGCGCCGGACCGGCCAGCGGTCACGCCCGTACGCCGAGGAGCCGGCCCCGGAGTCGGCCCAAGAGTCAGGCCAGGGTCAGCCCGTAGGTGGACAGCCGGCGCCGCAGCAGCTCCGGGCCGTCGTCGAGCCGCCAGTGCTCGGCGGCGAGACCGCACTCGAGGGCGGCCACGACGTTCGGCTCGTGGTCGTCCACGAACAGCACCTCCGGCGCCGAGCAGCCGAGCCGGTCGAGCACCCGGCAGAAGAAGTCGGGCTCGGGCTTGGCCGCCCCGAGCTCGCAGGAGAAGAAGCAGGCGTCGAAGAGGTCGGCGTACCCGAGCTCGTCGCGCATGTACGCCGCCCGGTGCGCCTCCTGGTTGGTGCCGAGGTGGACCGCGCAGCCGGCGTCGCGCAGCGCGTGCACCAGGGCCACCGAGGTCGGTTCGACCTGGACCGAGCACCACACCGCGCGGTGCAGCTCGCGCGCGGTGCCGGACAGGCCGAAGTCGGCCAGCCGGCCGCCCATCGCCTCGAGGAAGTCGCCGCCACCCCGCAGGCACGGCTGCTCGTCCTCGGCCACCGCGACGAGGAACTCCTGGGCGCGGAGGCCCAGGTGCGGCTCGAGCGCGGCGACCCACCCCCCGGGCACGCGCTGCATGACACCGTCGGCGTCGAGCAGCACGTGCTTGATCATCGGCGCAGCCTAGCCCCCGCCGGGCGGACGGTGGTCGATTCCGGCCGGCGCTTCACCGGCCTGCGGCACGCCACCGACCCCACCGGTCCCCGGCCGGCTCGCACCAGGGCTCAGTCGGTGCCGTGCTTGCGGACGAACGCGACGATCTGGTCGCCGAGCTCGGGCCGGCACACGATCAGGTCGGGCAGCGAGACGTTCTCGCGGTTGTACTCCAGCGGGCTGCCGTCCACGCGCGAGGTGAACAGCCCCGCCGCCCGGGCCACGGCCACCGGCGCCGCGGAGTCCCACTCGTACTGGCCCCCGGCGTGCACGTAGGCGTCGGTCACGTCGCGGGTCACCGAGATGACCTTGACCCCGGCCGAGCCCATCGGCACCAGCTCGGCACCGATCTCGTCGGCCAGCGCCTGCACGAACGCCGGCGGGCGGGTGCGCGACACGGCGATCCGGGGACGCTCGGAGCTGCGCGGAGGTACGACGGGCGGCCGGCCGGTGTTGAAGGTCTCCCCCAGCGCCGGCTGGGCGACCGCCCCGGCGACGAGGTCGCCGTCCTGCCACAGGGCGACGTGGACCGCCCAGTCCTCCCGCGGCGGCTCCGAGAACTCCCGGGTGCCGTCGAGCGGGTCGACGATCCACACCCGGCTCTTCCCCAGCCGGACCTTGTCGTCCTTGCCCTCCTCGGAGAGGACGGCGTCGTCGGGCCGGTGCTCGGCGAGCAGCCCCATCAGGAGCTCGTGGGCGGCGCGGTCGCCGGCGTCCTTGAGCTCCTTGCCCTCCAGGCCCTCGGCGCGGACCTCGAGCAGTCGCTCCCCGGCGACAGTGGCGAGCCAGGTGGCGAGGACGTGGTCGTCGGTGGCCGCCTCGGCGGGCGGGGTGCCGGGTTCGAAAGTCACGCCCGCCACCCTAGCGAGACTCGGCTCAGCTGTTGAAACGCTGCTGGGCGCGCTCGAGGCCCTCGGTGATGAGGGTCTCCACGGCGTCGGCGGCGTGGTCGACCTGGAACGGCAGCTCCTTGCGCTCCACGCTGGAGTAGTTCGACAGCACGAAGTCCGCCACGTCCTGGCGTCCCGGGGGCCGGCCGATGCCGGCGCGCACCCGGTGGAAGTCCCCGGTGCCCAGCGAGGAGCGCATCGAGCGCAGCCCGTTGTGGCCGTTGTCGCCCCCGCCGAGCTTGCAGCGCAGCGTGCCGAAGGCGATGTCGAGCTCGTCGTGGATCGCGATGACGCGCTCGGGCGGGATCTTGTAGAAGGTGGTCAGCGCCTTGACCGGTCCGCCGACCTCGTTCATGTAGGACCGGGGCCGGGCCAGCACCACCCGGGGACCCGGCGTACCGGGGGCGCCCAGGCGGCCCTCGACGACGTCGGCGCGCCCGGACTTGTGCGCGCGCAGGGACGAGCCCATCCGCCGGGCCAGCTCGTCGACCACGAGGTAGCCGATGTTGTGCCGGTGCCCGGCATAGGCAGGGCCGGGATTCCCCAGCCCCACGACGAGCCACACGTCGGTGTCTGTCATGGCTGCGGAATCCCGGCCCTCTCTGCGTTCTCGGGGTCCTCGCGCTGCTCGACGGGCGAGCAGGCGCAGGATCACTCCTCGGAGGAGCCGTCGCCCTCGCTCGCCTCGGCCGCAGCCTCGGCGTCGGACTCCTCGCGCTCGATGCCGGCCTCGGCCTCGGCCTCCTCCAGCTCGGCCTCGACCTGCTCGGTGGTCGGCGCGTTGCTGATGTGGACGACCAGCGCCTCGGGGTCGGTCAGCAGGGTGGAGCCGGAGGGCAGGCTCAGGTCGGAGGCGTGGATCTGGGTGCCGGCCTCGGCGCCCTCGATCGAGACCTCGATCCACTCGGGGATGTGGGTGGCCTCGGCCTCGACCTCGACGGTCTGCTGCTCGACGGTGACCAGGGTCTGCCGGGCGGCGTCGCCGACGAGGTGGATGCCGACCTCGACGTGGACCTTCTCGCCGCGCTTCACGGCGACGAAGTCGACGTGCTCGATGTGGCGGGTGATCGGGTCGATCTGGACCTGCTTGGTCAGCGCGAGGTGGGTGTTGCCGTCGATCTCGACCTCGAGCAGCGCGTTGGTGCCGCCGTGCTTGAGCGCCAGCATCGTGGCGTGGCCCGGGAGCGTGATGTGGGTCGGCTCGTTGCCGTGGCCGTAGACGACGGCGGGGATCTTGTCCTCGCGGCGGATGCGGCGGGCCGCGCCCTTGCCGAACTCCGTGCGGGCCTCGGCGGTGATCTTCTCGGCGGACATGCGACTTCTCCTCGTGACCTTCGGTTCTCCTGGAAGCGGTGCGGTGGCCCCGGCCGGCGGCGGTCCACACGTGCACTGCGCACATGAAAAGGGCCGCGCACTCGTCTCGAGCAGCGCGGCGCACCAGTGGTCCTGCCAGCCCTGTCGATCACGGAGCTCCCGAGTCCGGGACTCCCTCGCCGAGGCAACCGCAGCAGTCTAGCCGCGCGCACGCCAGCACGCGAATCGTCCCGGCGGGGCGTTCAGGAGCCCGCCTGCTCCGAGGGCCGGTAGTGCGGGTTCTCGACGAAGTCACCGAGGATCACCCCGTCCGGCCCCACCTTCCAGGCGCCCTCGATCGCCTCCGGGGGGACCTCGCCGTCGGGGTCGCGGCCGCCCGCGATGACGTACACCCAGGCTCCCGGGTTGTCGCGGGCCTCGGCGACCTCCCTCGGGGTCGGCCGACGGCCGCTTCGCGCCTGCTCGGGGACGCCCCGGTAAGCATCGAACCACCGCTGCTGCTCGGCGCAGCTCACGACGTCGGCGTCCGGCGCGGCGCCGACCAGCACGTCGGTGGTCTCGGGCTGCTCGGGGGTCGGACGCTCGGGAAGCACGTAGGCGAGCCGCCCGCCGCGCGCCTCGCGCAGCATGCCCGACGCATGCACGTTGCGCCGCGCGCCGTTGACCCACAGCAGGCCGCCGGCGTCCTCAACCTGCCGGCGCAGCCCGGTCAGCGCGTCGAGGACGTCGGCTCCCTCCGCCCCGACCGGGTCATGACCCTCGAGGTCCAGCGAGAGGCGCACGCGGTCGCCGACCTCCACGCCGAGCCGGCCGACGGCGAACTGGTCGCCCACGCGAACGGGGACGGTGAGGCTCTCGGTCGTCATGTTCCTCATCCTCAGGGGAGGTACGCCGGGTTCGGGATCCAGCCCTCGGGGCCCCACACGCCCTCGACGGCCTCGCCGGGGATGCCCCCCGGAACGGCGATCTCATTCTCCCACGGGAAGGGAGAGCTCTCGCCGAGGGTCGCGTTGACGTCGATCCCCTCGGCCTGCGCCTGGTAGATGTAGTCGGACCTGATCTGGCCGGCGAAGTTCTCGGCGGACTCCATGCTGTGCGTCGTCGACACGAAGTTGGAGTTGGCCGGGTTCATCGTGACGTGCTCGGTGAGGTCGGTGTTGCTGCCCTTGGGCTGGAAGCCGTCGCGGAAGATCGTCTCCGGGTCACGGGTGTCGGCGCGGAAGACCTGCCGCGGCCCCGTGGTCGCGCCATCGGCGCCGCCCTCGGTCCCCTCGACGGCCGTGACCTCGGCCAGCTCGGGCTCGGCGGCCTCGAAGGGTGCCAGGCCGGACTTGATGTCGACCGCGGTGGTGGCCACATCACCGGCCACCGCAGCCCCCTCCCCGGCGGCCTCGGCGCACACCGTCAGCACGCCGGCCACCTCCTCGGCGCCGGCGGCCACCTCCGCCGAGGCCGCGGCCGCCGCGGCGGCATCCGAGCCGCCGAAGGTCACGAGCGTCAGCCCGATTCCCACCACGGCGGTGATCGCCAGCCCGGCCAGCACACCCTCCATGATGTGGGTGCTCTGCTCGCGGGCGCTGTCGACGTGGTCGGCGTACCGCGCGCACGCCTGGCCGAGCGAGGAGTACTGGCGGGACAGCTGACCCACGAGATCGCCGAGCCGACGGACCGCGGCCTGGGCGTGCGGCGCCTCGGGCGTGCGCTGCGCCCCCAGCAGCGCCACCGCCTCGTCGCACTGGCCCGTGACCGTCATCAGGCTGCGCGCCGCGTCCTGCCACGCCTGCCCGGCCGACCTGAGCTCTCCGGTGTCGGCGTTCGGCCAGACCAGGCCCTCCGCGTGGTCCAGCACGTAGTGCCACCAGTCCGGGCTCTCACCGCTGCCGCCCATGGCCGACGGGGGCGAGAAGGCCGTAACCCGTGCTCCGGCGCCACTCGGGGGCGGCGGCGCGGTCCCGCCCCCGCGCCGGGAGGCCGCCTCCGCCGCCCCGTGGTTGTGGGCCGCGGTGGCC
The DNA here is from genome assembly GCF_013409645.1 of Nocardioides panaciterrulae. Lineage (NCBI taxonomy): Bacteria > Bacillati > Actinomycetota > Actinomycetes > Propionibacteriales > Nocardioidaceae > Nocardioides > Nocardioides panaciterrulae. The sequence goes on from NZ_JACCBG010000001.1 coordinate 3,347,849, forward strand.
ACCAGCGCGGACAGACGGTGGAACGACGTGGCCAGGCCGGCGCCGGCACCGGCCGCGGACCCCGCCGCGACGTCGTACGACGTCGCGAAGCCCTGGCCACCCGAGTCGGTGCCGGCCATCGCGGCCGACGACGCCAGCGCCGCGCGCAGGTTGTCCAGGGTCTGCTCCACCCACTGACCGGCGTCGCGCAGCGGGTCGGCCGCACGGGTGTAGCCCGCCGGCTCGACCTCGAGCCGCATCAGACCAACCCGTCCAGCATGCGCAGGTTGCACGCGACGGCCGCGGAGTAGTTCGCGTGCGCCGTCCGCCCGGCGGCCTGCATCTCCGCGAGCCCGGCGCGCATCCACGCCAGCCCCTCGCGCAGCCGGTGGTGCGCTGCGAGCTGGGCGGTCGCGGCTTCGCCGGTCCACACGGTGCGCAGGGTCGCGATCTCCCGCTCCAGGTTGGCGATCTGCCGGGCGAGGGCGGCGTCGAAGGCCCCGATGTCGCCCACGAGGTCAGCCAGCCCGCCCAGGTCGACCAGGAAGCTCATCAGCCGCGGCCGCCCAGCCGGGAGGCGATCGCCTGCATCGACCCCCCCACGGCGGCGTCGGAGTCCGCGAACCGCTGGTTGGCCTGCGCGATCAGCGCGGCCATGGACGCGACGGACCCAAGCACCTCCTGCGCACCCGCCGCCCACTCCTCGTAGCCGTCGGCGAAGGCCGCGGCGGCCTCGCCCTGCCACCCGGTGCCGAGGAACCCGCGGGCCCGGGCGTCCAGCCTGCGTCCCGCCACGGTCAGCTCGTCGAAGACCGTCGAGACGGCCGAGACGGCGCGGTCCAGGGTGGCGTGCTCGAGCGCCAGGTCGTCCACGCTTGCCTCCCGAGGATGTGCGGTGCCACGGCTCCTACCCACGCCCCCCGGCCTCAAACACCCGTCGCGATCCCCGTTGACGCGGCTGGCAGGGTGGTCCCGTGAGCCTCACCCTCGACGAAGCCCGTGCCCGCGCCGACGTCGTCTCCGACGTCTCCTACGAGATCGACCTGGACCTCACCGGCGGCGGCCCGACGTACGGCTGCCGGACCACGATCCGCTTCCGCGCGGCCGCGGCCGAGACGTTCCTGGAGCTGACCGACGCCAGCGACCTGCGTCTGGTCGTGGACGGACGGCCGGTCGAGTCCCCGTCGTACGACGGGCGCCGGATCCTGCTCACGGGGCTGGCCGGCGACACCGAGGTGGTCGTCGAGGCCCGGGTCCCCTACGTCACCGACGGCGACGGCATGCACACCACGACCGACCCCGCGGACGGCGAGCGGTACGTCTCGGCGTACCTCTCCCTCGACATCGCGCAGCGGGTCTTCCCCTGCTTCGACCAGGTCGACCTCAAGGGCCCGATCACGCTCGCGGTCACCGCCGACCCGCGCTGGACGGTGATCGCCAACGGGCGGGTCGCCTCGCGCGACGGCGGCCGCTGGAGCTTCGCCACCACCCCGCGCATCTGCCCGTCGCTGTTCGTGGTCTGCGCCGGCCCGTGGCACTCGGTGACCTGGGAGCACGCCGGACTTCCGTTCGGCTGGCACGCCCGCAAGTCCCTGGCGGCCGAGCTGGACCGCGACGCCGAGGAGCTGAAGCGCACGACGACCGACTGCTTCGACCACTACGCGGAGCTGTTCGACGAGCCCTACCCGTTCGACTCCTACGACCAGCTGTTCGGACCGGGTCACAACTGGGGCGCGATGGAGACGCCGGGCTGCGTGACCTACCGCGACGAGATGCTGCCGCGCGGCCGGGTCACCGACGACCAGCGCAGCCGACGGGCGACCGTGATCGCCCACGAGATGGCGCACATGTGGTTCGGCAACCTCGTGACCATGCGCTGGTGGGAGGACACCTGGCTCAACGAGAGCTTCGCCGACTACATGGGCTACCGGGTCGCCGAGGCCGGCGCCGGCTTCGCCGGGACGCTGGTCGCCCACGAGGCGAGCCGCAAGCCGGGGGCGTACGTCGCCGACGAGCGCCGCTCCACCCACCCGGTGGCGCCGTTCCCCGAGGACGTGCCCGACGTGGACAGCGCGTTCACGAACTTCGACGCGATCTCCTACGCCAAGGGCAACTCGTGCCTGCGCCAGCTCGTCACCTGGCTCGGCGACGAGGACTTCCTCGCCGGCGTGAACACCCACCTGACCGCGCACCGGTTCGGCAACGCCACCCTCGACGACCTGGTCGGCGCGCTGGACGCCGCCTCGCCGCGCGACGTCCGGGAGTGGGCGGAGCTGTGGCTGCGGCGCTCGGGCTTCGACACGATCGCGGTCGAGTGCGGCGAGGACGGGGTGCCGGTGCTGGTCCGGGACGGGGTGCGGCCGCACCGGTTCCGGGTGACCGCCTTCCACGAGGACGGCCGCGAGGCGGGCAGCCGCCTGGTCGACCTCGAGGACCGGCCGGTGCGGCTGCCCGAGTGGGCCGGGCTGGCCGTGGTCCCGAACAGTCACGGCGAGACCTTCGCCCGGCTTCGCCTGGACCCGGGCACGACGGCCTTCGTGCGCGAGCACCTCTCGTCCCTCGACGACGACCTGGTGCGCACGGTGCTGTGGGCCCACGCGTTCGACGAGGTCCGCACCGGCGCGCTGCCGCTGGCGTCGTACGTCGAGCTCGTCTCGCGTCACCTCGGCGCCGAGCCGCACCCGACCCTGGTCGCCTCCATCCTCGACCGGACCCTGGGCCCGGTCCGGGCACGCACCGCCTCCGCGGCCCAGGTGCCCGGGCTGGTCGACGCGGTGGCGGCCGCCTGCGCCGCCGGCCTGGCCTGCCGCCCCGACGAGCAGCGGGCGATCGCCCTCACCCGCGGCCTGGCCGCGACCTCGCGCGACGCGGGCCTGTTGGGCTCCTGGCTCGCGGCCGGCCGTAGCGACACCGGCGTCGACCTCGACCCGGCGCTGCGCTGGCACGTGGTGACCCGGCTGTGCGCGCTCGGCGCCCTGGACGCCGACGGCGTCGAGGCCGAACGGGTGCGTGACGGCTCGCTGGCCGGCGACCTCGGCGCCGCCCGGGCGCTGGCGGCCCGGCCCACCGCCGAGGCCAAGGCGACGGCCTGGGCGAGGATGCTCGAGCCGGAGGTGTCCAACCGGGTGTTCGAGGCCTGCGCGGCCGGGCTGTGGGACCCCGAGCGGGTCGACCTGTGCACGTCGTACGTCGACGCCTACCTCGAGCAGGCACCCGCCGTTGCCGCCCGCCGGGGCCAGGGGTTCTCACTGGTCGTCGGCCGGGCGTTCCCGGCCCTGGAGGTCTCCCCCGCCCAGCGCGACCGGCTGGCCGCACTGCTCGCGTCCGGCTCGGTGCCGACCGTGCTCGCCCGGCTCTGGAACGACCACCTCGACGACCTGGACTGATCCGCCGAGTCGGCGCTCGTTGACACCCGGATCACGCCGAGTCGGCGCTCGTTGGCACCTCGAGCCCACTCGGAGCGCCGAGTCGGCGTCAATTGACGGCGACTCGGCGTACGGCGGGGGTGGTCACCGCCGGCGGCCACGTCACCGCCCACCGGCGATCGCCGACTCGGTCAGGCGTGCCCGTCGAACATCGAGGTGACCGAGCCGTCCTCGAAGACCTCGCGGATCGCGCGGGAGACCAGCGGCGCGATCGACAGGATGGTCAGCTTGTCGAACTGGCGGTCGACGGGGATCGGCAGCGTGTTGGTGACGATCACCTCGGCGGCCGGGCTGTTCTTCAGCCGGTCCACGGCCGGGTCGGACAGGATCGCGTGGGTCGCGGCGATGACCACGCCGGCCGCACCGTCGGCCATCAGCGCCTCGGCGGCCTTCACGATCGTGCCGCCGGTGTCGATCATGTCGTCGACGAGCACGCAGATCCGGCCCTCGACCTGGCCGACCACCCGGTTCGCGACGGTCTCGTTGGGCCGGTCGATGTTGCGGGTCTTGTGGATGAACGCCAGCGGCGCGCCACCGAGCCGGGCCGACCAGCGCTCGGCCACCTTGATCCGGCCGGCGTCCGGGGAGACCACGGCGAGCTGCTGCGCGCCGTACTTCTCCCGGACGTAGTCGGCGAGGATCGGCAGCGCCATCAGGTGGTCGACGGGGCCGTCGAAGAAGCCCTGGATCTGGTCGGCGTGCAGGTCGACGGTGATCAGCCGGTCGGCACCCGCGGTCCTGAACAGGTCGGCCATCAGCCGCGCGGAGATCGGCTCGCGGCCGCGGTGCTTCTTGTCCTGGCGCGCGTAGCCGTAGAACGGCATCACCACCGTGATCCGCTTGGCCGAGGCGCGCTTGAGCGCGTCGACCATGATCAGGTGCTCCATGATCCACTCGTTGATCGGCGCCGTGTGGCTCTGGATCACGAACGCGTCGCAGCCGCGGACGGACTCCTCGTAGCGGACGTAGATCTCCGAGTTCGCGAACTCGTACGCCGACTGCGGCACCAGCTCGGTGCCCAGCAGGGACGCGACCTCCTGCGCGAGCTCGGGGTGAGCCCGTCCGCTGAAGACCATGAGGTTCTTCTCGGTGGTCCGCTTCATTCCGGTCACGGGGCCGCTCCCTGGCTCGCCGAACATGTGCGTACACGGATTGTTCACCACCCGGCCCCCGCGACCAACTCCGGTGTCCGGCACGTGACGGGGCTCGCATGGCCTAGGCTCCCGGGGCGTGCCCCCCGAGCGACCCACGCCGGCCACGAGCAGGCCGGTCGTGCGCGACGTACGCCGCCGCCTCGTCGTCCTCGGCACGCGTCCCGAGCGGGACCACGCCGAGTGGGAGGAGCTCCGCGCCCGCCTCGACGCCGTCGACGCCGCCGACCGCGGACGGGCCTGGCGCGAGGCCAGCGTGCTGGTCGACCTGACCTTCCGCCAGCGGCCGACCCGCAGCTACAAGCAGCTGCGCCAGATCCGCGAGCGCCGGGTCGAGCATGGCGCGGCGGACGCGTTCGACCGGTTCTGGCAGGAGTGCCGGCGGGCGCTCGCGCCCTACACCCTCACCCCGCACGGCTACAGCCTCGCGCTGGACAGCCGCGACCCCGACGCGCTGTGGCGAGCGGTCGCCGACCTGACCGCGCACTTCGGCGAGCTCGGCCACCCGGTGCTGGTCAACTCCGGCACCCTCCTGGGCCTGGTGCGGGACGGCACCGTCCTCGGGCACGACGACGACGTCGACCTGATGGTCGTGCTCGGCCGCGACGACTCCCCCGACGCCGCAGGCGCCGCGCGGGAGTGGCGCGACCTGCGCGCCCACGCGGCGGAGGCCGGCCTGCTGGACCGGGAGTTCGAGCGGCGCCGCCCCGGCCACTGCCGGGTCGTCACCGCTGACGGGTTGAAGATCGACCTGTTCCCGGCCTGGCAGGGCGGGGACCGGATGTTCGTCTGGCCGCACACGTACGGCGAGGTCGCGGCGGCCGACGTCCTCCCGCCCGAGCAGCGGCGGATCGGGACCCAGGGGCCGGTCGTGCTGCTGCCGCGCCGGCCGGAGCTGCTGCTGGAGGCCAACTACGGGCCGGGGTGGCGGGAGCCGGACCCGACGTACCGCTTCGACTGGGACCGGGCCCACGAACGGTTCGCCGGGTTCCTCGCCCACCTCGGCAGCCGACGGGGCGCGGGGGCGGGCTCGTGACCCGGACGCTGTGGCTGCACTGCGGCTCGTTCAAGGCCGGCTCCTCCCGGATCCAGCACGAGATCTGGGCCCGGCGCGCCGAGCTGGCCGACCGCGGCTGGCTCTACCCGGAGACCGGGCTGGTCACCGACGAGCCCGACGTCGGGATGCGGCACTCCCACTTCGTCTACCAGCGCTATGACCCCCGCCAGTTCCGGTCGCTGCTGGAGGGCCTGGCCGCGGAGATCGCCGCGTCGGGCTGCGACCAGGTGCTGATGTCCTCCGAGGCCTGGACCCGGCCCGGCTCCGGCCCGGCGCTGGCCGAGCTGGTCGGGCTGCTGCGCGGCCAGGGGCTGGTCGAAGACGTCCGCGGCGTGGTCTACCTGCGCAACCGGTTCGACTACGCGCGCAGCTTCTTCCGCGAGCTGACCCGGCGGCGGGGCAACCGCAAGCCGCTGGCCGCGTTCGTGGCCGCCAACGAGCGGCCGCTGGACCCGCTCGACACGGTGCGCACGCTGCGTGACGCCCTCGCCCCCGGGACGCTGCAGGCGTTCCGCTACGAGGAGGTCGGGGACACCGGGGTCCACTTCTTCCGGCTGCTGGGCCTCGACGCCGTCGCGGCCGCGGACCGGACCAACACCGGGCTGCCGGCCGTCGAGGTGGAGGCCTGCCGCCAGCTGAACCTCGTCGCACCCGAGCTGCAGCCGGCGTGGCCCGGCCTCGCCGCCGCCACCCCGTCCCACGTGCGGCTGGAGCTGCCCGAGGCGGTCGAGCGGTTCGCCCCCGGCCAGCTGGAGGCGGACCGCGACTACCGGGCCGACCTCGCCGCCGCCACCGGCTGGAGCGAGGCCCAGGTGGACGCCGCCCTGGCCCCGCCGGACCCCGACGGCGTCGACGTCACCTCGCTGGGGCCGGTGCTGCAGGGGGTGGTGCTGGACTGGGTACGCCGGACCGCCACACCCCTCGTCGAGGTGACGACGTGGTCACACCCGGACGTCGACCTGCTCGAGCTCAACCAGCCCGACCAGCCCCGGCGCGAGGATGCGGCCGGGGACGCGGCCGGGGACGAGCCCCGGCTGAGCGGCCGGCTGCTGCTGGCCCCGAGCGTCGCGGACGGCTGGCGGCTGCTGCTGGTCGGTGACCACGAGGAGCGCGAGGCCCGCACCGGCCGGCCGTCACCGGGGCTGGCCCGCCGGATGCCGGAGCGCCCCGACGCCGGGCACGCGCGGTTCCACGCCTCCCGCGTCGGCTTCGGCGGCGGCGGCCGGCTCGACCTTGTGCTGGAGCGCGCCTCGGGCGAGCGCAGCGTGGTCGCCACCCTGCGCCGTCGCTGGACGGCCTGAGCCGCGCCCGCGGGTCAGTCCGTCCCGGCAGCCTCGTCGTCGTCGCGGGTCGAGCGGGTCTCCGCTGCGGCGGCCTCGGCGGCGGCTGCCTGGGCGGCGGCTGCCTGGGGGGTCCCCGGGCGCCTCCGCTCGGCCCAGCCCTGGAGGTTGCGCTGCGGGCCGCCCGAGACGGCCAGCGCGCCCGGCGGCACGTCCTCCCGTACCACGGTGCCGCCCGCCGTACCGGCGCCGTCGCCGAGGCGGACCGGCGCGACGAAGGTGTTGTTGGCCCCGGTCCTGGCGTGCCGGCCCACGACCGTGCGGTGCTTCTGCACGCCGTCGTAGTTGGCGAAGATCGTGCCGGCCCCGATGTTGGTGCCCTCGCCGATCTCGGCGTCGCCGACGTAGGACAGGTGCGGTACCTTCGCGCCCTCGCCGATCACGGAGTTCTTGGTCTCCACGAAGGCGCCGAGCTTGCCGCGGGCGCCGAGCCGGCTCCCGGGGCGCAGGTAGGTGAACGGGCCGACGTTCGCGCCCGCGCCGATGACCGCGAGCTCGCCGTGCGCCCGCACCACCTTCGCGCCGGCGCCGATCTCGCAGTCCTTCAGCGTGCAGTCGGGTCCCACGACCGCGTCCTCGGCGACCACGGTCGCGCCCAGCAGCTGGGTGCCGGGCAGCAGCGTCACGTCGGGCGCGAGCACCACGTCGGCGTCGACCCAGGTGGTGTCGGGGTCCACGATCGTGACGCCCTCGCGCATCCACCGGTCGAGGATCCGGCGGTTCAGCTCGCGGCCGAGCTCGGCGAGCTTGGCGCGGTCGTTGGCGCCCTCGGTCTGCATCACGTCCTCGAGCAGGTGCGCGCCGACCGTGAGCCCGGCGTCGCGGGCGATCCGGACCAGGTCGGTCAGGTAGTACTCGCCGTTGGCGTTGTCGTTGCCGATCCTCGGCAGCGCCTCGAGCAGGAACTCCGCGTCCAGCGCCAGGATGCCGGAGTTGATCTCGGCGATCTCGCGCTGTACCGCGGTCGCGTCCTTCTCCTCCACGATCGCCTCGACGTCGCCCTCGTGGTTGCGCAGGATCCGGCCGTAGCCGAACGGCTCGGGCACCACCCCGCTGAGGATGCTGACCGCCCGCTGGGCCGCCTCGTGCTCCTCGGCGAAGGCGCGCAGGCTCGCGCCGGTGAGCAGCGGCGTGTCGCCGTAGGCCACCACGACGGTGCCGCTGACCTCGCCGTGCTCACGTTGCACCGCCTCGACGGCGATGCGTACGGCGTGGCCGGTGCCGTCCTGGGTCTCCTGGACCGCCAGCACCGCCTCGGGTGCCAGCTGCTGGATGTGCGGGGCGACCTGCTCGCGCTGGTGGCCCACGACCGCGACGATCCGCTGGGGCTCGACCTCGCGGACCGCGGCCAGCACGTGGCCGACCATGCTGCGCCCGCCGATCGGGTGCAGCACCTTGGCGGTCTTGGACTTCATGCGGGTGCCGCCGCCGGCCGCGAGCACGATGACGGTGAGATTGGTGGCCATGCTCCCTGTCCTGGGGTGGGGATCGAGGTCGTGCGCGGCATTCTCGCCGACGGGGGGCCGGATCGCGAGCCCGCCGTGGTGGTGGCTCCCCGGGTAGGAGTCGAACCTACGTCGCTAGTCCTGATTCAAAGTCAGGCGGGCCCTGCCGGCAGACCAACCGGGGAATGGCCTCTAACCCTAGGGCCCGCCCGGCGGGGCAGCACCCGGACCCGGCAGACCAACCGGCAGACCAACCGGCAGACCCACCGGCAGACCGAGGAATGACCCCCGACCCGAGGGCCCCGGCGGCGCTAGGGTCGCGTCGTGGACCTGCCCGTGATGCCGCCCCTCCAGCCGATGCTCGCCAAGGCCGTGAAGGGGATCCCCGACCCGGCGTCGGTCGGCGGGCTGAGCTTCGAGCCCAAGTGGGACGGCTTCCGGTGCCTGGTGTTCAAGGACGGCGACGAGGTCGAGCTCACCAGCCGCAACACCAAGCCGCTGACCCGCTACTTCCCGGAGGTCGTGGCGGCCGCCCGCGCGCAGCTGCCGGAGCGGTGCGTGCTCGACGGCGAGCTGTTCGTGGCACGCTCCGCCGGCGACGGTGAGGAGCGGCTGGAGTTCGAGGTGCTGCAGGAGCGCATCCATCCCGCGAAGTCCCGCATCGAGCTGCTCGCGGAGCAGACGCCAGCCGGGTTCGTCGCCTTCGACCTGCTCGCGCTCGGCGACACGTCGTACGTCGACCGTCCCTTCCGCGAGCGCCGCGCGGCGATGGAGGAGGCGCTCGCAGACCTGGCCGGGCCCTGCTACCTGACCCGCACGACGACCGACGCGGCCGTGGCCGAGGAGTGGTTCCACCAGTTCGAGGGCGCCGGGCTCGACGGCGTGGTCGCGAAGCCGCTCGACGCGAGGTACCAACCGAACGCGCGCACGATGCTCAAGATCAAGCACGAGCGCACCGCCGACGTCGTGGTCGCGGGCTACCGCGAGCACAAGACCAGCACCCCCGAGCGCCCGCTGCTCGGCAGCCTGCTGCTCGGCTTGTACGACGAGGGCCGGCTCCAGCACGTCGGCGTGAGTGCGAGCTTCACCGAGAAGCGGCGCGCCGAGCTGTGGCAGGAGCTGCAGCCGCTGGTCGTGCCGGTCGAGGAACACCCCTGGGGCGAGTGGGCCGACTGGGCGATCGCCAACCCCGACCGCGTCCCCGGCACGCAGAGCCGGTGGAGCGCGGGCAAGGACCTGTCCTTCACGCCGCTGCGGCCGGCCCTGGTGCTCGAGGTGAAGTACGACCACATGGAGGGTCGCCGGTTCCGGCACACCGCGCAGTTCAAGCGGTGGCGGCCCGACCGCGACCCCGAGTCGTGCGGCTACGGCCAGCTGGAGGAGCCGGTGAGCTACGACCTCGCTAGGATCCTGGGTGTCCACGACCTGCCGGGAGGCGATCGCGATGAGTGAGACCAGCCCCACCCCCAACGGCGAGACCTACCACGTCGTGCTGCTCGTCGAGCAGGAGCTGACCGCGGCCGACGCCGCGCAGGTCCGGTCCCTGCACGAGGGTCTCGACGAGCCGGTGGCCTACCACGTGCTGATGCCGCTGGAGGACGCCGCGGCGCGGATCGAGTCCGCGATGGGCTCGCTGTCCGCCGGCGAGGTGCTGACCTCCCCGACGATCGCGATGAACGACGTCGACCTCGAGGCGGTGCGCAAGGACTGCCAGGAGCGGTCCGCCGCCGACCTGCAGGCGACGCTCGAGGCGCTGCGCGCCACCGGCGCCACCGCCGAGGGCCGGGTCTGCGGCGAGCCACCGATCGACGCGCTGGCCGCGGAGGTCGCCCGGGTCGACGCCCGCGAGGCGATCATCCTGACCCGCTCGCACGTGGTCGCGGAGTTCTTCCACGTCGACTGGACCTCCAAGGCCCGCCGCAAGATCGGCGTGCCGGTCCTGCACCTGCTCGAGCACGAGAACTTCGACGAGCAGGCCGAGGGCTACGGCAGCGAGGGCGTCACCGGCTTCTGACCGGCGCCGGGGTCGCTGCGGGACGCGCGAGGCGCGCGGGACGCCGTACGGCCCGGCCCACCGGCGCGTGCGGTCCCTCAGCCCTCGACCCGGTTGCCGTCGGCGTCCCAGTGCGCGGCGACCTTCTTGCTCGGCTGCACCCGGGGCGGCTCGCCCGGCATCTTCGGGTAGTCCGGCGGGAACGGCATCTCCCCGCCCTCGCTGGCCTCCCACAGCTCCAGCAGCGGCGTCAGGTCGTGGTGCACCTCGTCGATCGACGCCCAGGCGTCCCCCTGCGAGGCGAGCCGCTCGGGCACCGTGAACAGGTTGAGCTCGCGCGGGTGCCGGACCTCGGCGAGCTCCTCCCAGCTCAGCGGCGTCGAGACGGGCGCGCCGGGCAGCGGGCGCAGCGAGTACGCCGAGGCGATCGTGCGGTCGCGGCAGTTCTGGTTGAAGTCGACGAAGACCCGCTCGCCCCGCTGCTCCTTCCACCAGGCGGTGGTGACGCCGCCGTCGCGCTTCTCCAGCTCCCGCCCGAACCCGATCGCGGCGTGCCGCACGTCGAGGAACTCCCAGCGCGGCGCGATCCGGACGTAGATGTGCACGCCCCGGTTGCCCGAGGTCTTGACGTAGCCCCGCATCCCGAGCTCCTCCAGCAGCTCGCGGGCCACGCCGGCCACCCGGACCGCGTCGCGGAAGTCGGTGCCGGGCTGCGGGTCGAGGTCGATGCGCAGCTCGTCGGGCCGGTCCTGCCAGGAATCCGAGGCAGGGTCGCGGCGCACCGGCCAGGGGTGGAAGGTGATCGTCCCCATGTGCGCGCACCAGACCGGCACCGCGATCTCGGTCGGGCAGATCTCCTCGGCCGTCCGGCCGGACGGGAAGGTGACCTCGACGCTCTCGAGGTAGTCCGGCGCCCCCTTGGGCACCCGCTTCTGGTAGAACGCGTCGGCGCCCCGGTCCTGGGGGCCGGTGGCCAGCCTCATGCCGGGTCGCACCCCCGAGGTCCAGCGCTCGAGCGCGGTCGGCCGGTCGCGCAGCGCCCGCATCAGGCCGTCCTCGACCGACGCGACGTAGCGCGCCACCCCCAGCTTGGTGACCTCGGGGGTGTCCTCGGTCGCCTCGTAGATCACCCGGTCCGGGCTCGAGACCCGCACCGAGCGTCCCCCGGCCTCCACCTCCGCGGCGGCTGTCTTCGCCATGGGCTCACGCTAGCGGGGTCGTGGGCCCGAGAGCGCCCCGGCGCGTCCTCGGGCACACGACCCGATCCGGGGTCAGCCGGTGAGGACCGAGTTGGGCTGGAACGTCGGGCGCCGGTCGAGGTCCTCCTTGCCGGGGCGGACGTACTCGAACCCGGCCGTGGTGACGATCGTCCAGCTGCGCACGTCCTCCTCCTGGCCGAGCACCCCGCCGGTCAGCCCGCGCACGGCGTCGAGCAGCGACTCCGCGCAGGACAGGTGCGCCGGCGGGAAGTGGAAGGCGTTGCGGTCGGCCTCGAGCCGGCTGCCGAGGAACGCGATCGGCCGGCCCAGCCCGGCGCCGCACACGCCGCAGACCCGCGACAGCGCGCACTGCGTGACGCGCCGGCCGTCGAGGCTCCGCACGCTGGGCGCCGAGCCGTCCCGCGGGCCGCCGAACCCGGCGGTCCCGCACGCGAACGGCACGGGTACGCCGAGCTCCGGGTCGGCCGGCAGCTCGCTGAAGGGGCGGGGAGCGGGGTCCATCAGTCGTGGCTCCTCTCCTGCGGGCTGCGGGTCCAGGAGCCGAGCTGCCTGATCCGGGCCGGCCGCTCGGCGTCGGTGCGCCGCTTGCGGTCGCGCACCGGGCTCGGCGGCTCCGGCTGGTCGCTCGAGGTCCAGCTGTTCGGCACCGAGAGCTTGATGATCGTGCGCAGCGCCTGGCCGTACTGGCGGTGCAGCGGACCGGTCGTGTACGGGATGTCGTACTTCTCGCACAGCGCGCGGACCTTCACCGCGATCTCGGCGTACCGGTTGCTCGGCAGGTCGGGGAACAGGTGGTGCTCGATCTGGAACCCCAGGTTGCCGCTGAGGATGTGCAGCAGCGGCCCGCCGTCGAAGTTCGCGGCGCCGAGGACCTGGCGCAGGTACCACTCCGCGCGGGTCTCGTCCTCGAGCTCCTCCTCGGTGAAGTGCAGCGCCCCGTCGGGGAAGTGCCCGCAGAAGATGATCACGTAGGACCACAGGTTGCGCGCCAGGTTCGCGGTCATGTTCGCGGTGAGCGTGGTCTTCCACCCCCGGCCCGAGAGCGCCGGGTAGACGACGTAGTCCTTGAGGATCTGGTTGCGGCCCTTGCGCGCGATCTGGCGCAGCTGCCGCTTCATCTCCTTCGGGTCCTTCTCGCCCTTGCGGATCCGCTCGAGGTCCAGGTCGTGCAGGGCCACGCCCCACTGGAACAGCGTCGCGAGCGCCGCGTTGTAGACCGGCTGGCCGAGGTTGGCCGGGTGCCACTTCTGCTCGCGGGCCATCCGCAGGATGCCGTACCCGATGTCGTTGTCGTAGCCGAGCACGTTGGTGAACTGGTGGTGGATGTAGTTGTGGCTGTGCTTCCACTGCTCGGCCGGCTGGGCGGTGTCCCACTCCCAGTTGCTGGAGTGGATCTCGGGGTCGTTCATCCAGTCCCACTGGCCGTGCATGACGTTGTGGCCGATCTCCATGTTCTCGAGGACCTTGGCCAGCCCGAGGAACGTCGCGCCGGCGACCCAGGCGGGGGTGCGCGCCCGCCTGCTCCGGGAGCCGGCGAGCAGCGTGAGCCGCCCGGCGGCCGCGAGGCCGCGCTGCACCCTGATCATCCGGTTGATGTACGCCGCGTCCGCGGCACAGCGGGACTCCTCGACGTCCCGGCGGATCTGGTCGAGCTCGCGCCCGATCTGCTCCACCTCGTCGGCCGTGAGGTGGGTGTACTCCTTGACGTCCGAGATCGCCATGTCGGGTCTCCTGTTCGTTGCGGGGTGGTGGTCAGATGTCGAGCACGCAGTCGCCGACCGCGGCGGTGACGCAGGTCTGCACGGGCTCGTTGGGCTGTCCGAACTCGTTGCCGTTGCGCAGGTCGCGCACGGTGCCGGAGACGAGGGTCAGCGTGCAGGTGTGGCAGATGCCCATCCGGCAGCCGTACGGCATCCCGACGCCGGCCTCCTCGCCCGCCTCGAGGACGGTGGTGGCGCCGTCGGCGTCGATCTGCTTGTTGGAGTTGCGGAACGTGATCGTGCCGCCCTCGCCGCCGTCGCCGCCGAGCTCGAGGGAGAACCGCTCGAGGTGCAGCCGGTCCTCGGCCGCCTGGTCCTCGAAGTGCGCGCGGATCGCGTCGAGCATCGGCCCCGGGCCGCAGGCCCAGGTCTCCCGCTCGCGCCAGTCCGGACAGATCCGGTCGAGCCCGCGCTCGGGGTCGGCCAGCGCGAGCATGCCGTCGAGGTCGGTGTGCAGCCGGTGCACGGTCAGGGACTCGTGCCGCGCCTCGAGGTCGGCCAGCTCGTCGCGGAAGATCATCCGCTCCGGGGTCGGCGAGGAGTAGTGCATGACCACGTCGGGCATCGCCCGGCCGGTCCCCCGGGAGCGGCGGTCCAGCGTGCGCAGCATCGCCATCACCGGGGTGATGCCGCTGCCGCCGACCAGGAACAGCATCCGCGCCGGCGGCGGGTCCGGCAGCACGAAGTCGCCCTCGGGCAGCGCCAGCCGCACGATGGTGCCGGGGGCGAGCCCCCTGACCAGGTGCGAGGACAGCAGGCCCTCGGGCATCGCGCGCACCGTGATCGAGATCGTCCGGCCCCGACGCTGCGGGGGCGAGCTCACCGAGTAGGACCGCCACTGGAACTTCCCGTCGACCTGCACGCCGATCCCGACGTACTGGCCGGGGCGGTGGTCGTAGCGCCAGCCCCAGCCCGGACGGATCACCAGGGTCGCGGCGTCCTCGGTCTCCGGGACCACCTCCTCGATCCGCCCGCGCAGCTCACGCTCGCTCCACAGCGGGTTGAGCAACCGCAGGTAGTCGTCGGGGTGCAGCGGGGTGGTCAGCTTGGAGCCCGCCCTGCGCACCCGGTCCCAGGGGATGGACTCCCAGGGGTTCGTCACGGCCATGCCCGCCTCCGTTCGACTGGTCTGGGAACTCAGTGAACAGGTGTTTACTGGAATGGTCAACGCCCCGAGAGGGTGAACTGCGTCCCAGCGCCCGGCGCGCGCCACTTTGCTCCCTCGCCTACCGTGGGGGCATGGGTTACGACGTGGAGAAGACCGACGAGGAGTGGCGGGCCGAGCTCTCGGCGGAGGAGTACGCCGTGCTGCGTCGGGCCGGCACCGAGGCGCCGTTCGTCGGTGAGTACACCGACACCGAGACCACCGGCGTCTACCGCTGCAAGGCCTGCCGGGCCAAGCTGTTCGAGTCCGACACCAAGTTCCACTCCGGCTGCGGCTGGCCCAGCTTCTACCAGCCGCTGACCGACACCGTCGAGTACCTCGAGGACACCTCGCACGGGATGAAGCGGGTCGAGGTCCGCTGCGCCGGCTGCGGCTCGCACCTCGGGCACGTCTTCCCCGACGGGTACGGCACCCCCACCGGCGACCGCTACTGCATCAACTCGATCAGCCTGACCCTCGAGCCCGCCGACTCCTGAGCTCGCCCGCCCGGGGCCCGCGGCCCCGGGGCTGGCGGTCCCGGCAGCGGTGAGCTGGCCACCGACCGCGCGCCGACACAGGTGGCTGACCCACCACCCGTGGTCAGGGCAGCCGGGCGACCAGCTCGGAGATCGGGGTGCGGGCGCCGGTGTAGAACGGCACCTCCTCGCGCACGTGGCGGCGGGCCTCGGCCCCGCGCAGGTGACGCATCAGGTCGACGATGCGGTGCAGGTCGTCGGCCTCGAAGGCCAGCAGCCACTCGTAGTCGCCGAGGGCGAAGCTGGAGACGGTGTTCGCGCGCACGTCGGGGAAGCCGCGGGCCATCATGCCGTGCTCGGCCAGCATCCGGCGGCGGTCGGCGTCCTCGAGGAGGTACCACTCGTAGGAGCGCACGAACGGGTAGACGCACAGGTGGGCGCGCGGCTCCTCGTCGTCCATGAACGCCGGGATGTGGCCCTTGTTGAACTCGGCGGGCCGGTGCAGCGCCAGCTGCGACCAGACCGGGTCGAGCCGCCGGCCGAACGCCGTACGGCGGAACCGGTGGTAGGCCGCCTGCAGGTCCTCCGAGCGCGGGGCGTGCCACCAGACCATCACGTCGGCGTCGGCGCGCAGCCCGCTGACGTCGTAGACGCCACGCACCACCACGTCGGACTCGGCGAGCTCGGCGAACAGCTTCTCGACCTCGGCGCCCTCGGCCTCGCGGTCGGCGTCGTCACCGAGGACGTCGCGGAGCCGGAAGACCGACCACATCGTGTACTGGATGGAGTCGTTGATCTCCCGGGCGCGCGCGGCCCGGGTCTTCGTGGCGGGGCTGTCGGAGGTCGTGCTCATGCCTCCATTGTGGACCCCGCTCAAGCGCGCCCGAGACCGGCCTCCCGGGCCTTGATGATCGCGGCCGCGCGGTCGGGTGCGTGCAGCTTGGCGTAGATCGCCGACACCGTGTTGCGCACGGTCTTGGAGGAGACGAACAGCGCCCGCGCGATCGCGTCGTTCGACCGTCCGGCCGCGAGCAGGTCGAGCACCGCCCGTTCGCGGTCGGTGAGCTCGGGGAACGGCACCGCCACCGTGGCCCGGCCCGCGAACAGGTCGGCGACCCGGCCGGCCAGGGTGGCCCCGAAGACCATGCCGCCGGCATGCGCGGCGCGCACGGCGTTGGCGACCTCCTCCGCCCCCGACCCCTTCAGCAGGTAGCCCGACGCCCCCGCGCGGATCGCGGCGAGGATCGTGTCGTCGTCCTCGTTCATGGTCAGCATCACCACCCGCACGCCGGGCTGCTGCGCGGTGACCCGCCGGGTGGCCTCGATCCCGTCCAGGTGCGGCATCTGGATGTCCATGACCACGACGTCCGGGGCAGCCTCGGCGACCACGCGCAGGGCGTCGCGGCCGCCGGCGGCGGTGCCGACGACCGCCATCCCGTCCAGGGCGCCGAGCAGCGAGACCAGCCCGTCGCGCACGATCTGGTGGTCGTCGACCACGACCACCCGGATGACCTGCTCGCCCATCAGCCCTCCCCCGCCGGCACGACCACCGGCTCCTGCCTCGCGTCCTGGCCCATGCTCGGCCCGGCGTCCTGCCCCGCGTCCGACCCGGCGTCCGGCCGCGCGGTCGGCAGCCAGGCCCGGACCAGCGTGCCGCCGCCGGGTGGGCAGGTCACCTCGCTGCGGCCGCCCAGCTCGGCGGCCCGCTCCCGCAGCGACAGCAGCCCGACGCCGGCCTGCGCCCGCTCGTCGATGCCGCTGCCGTCGTCGCGGACCTCCACGACCAGCTCACCGGGCCGGCGGCGCACGCGCACGGTCGCGGTGGCCGCGGCGGCGTGCCGCACCACGTTGGTCAGCGCCTCGGCGGCGATGCGGTACGCCGCCACCTCGGCCGCCGCCGGCAGCGCGCCGAGGTCGTCGGCCTCGACCCGCACCACGAGCCCGTCCCGGGTGAGCCGGTCGGCCTGCTGCCGCAGCGCCCCGGCCAGGCCCAGGTCGTCGAGGGCCGGCGGGCGCAGCTCGTGCACCAGCCGGCGTACGTCGGCCACCACCTCCTGCACCTGCTCGCGGGTGGCCGCGAGGTCGGCCCGGGCTGCCTCGGGGTCGCGGTCGAGCCGCAGCCGGGCCGACTCCAGCCGGAACACGACCCCGCTCAGCGCCGGGCCCAGCCCGTCGTGCAGGTCCCGGCGGATCCGTCGGCGCTCCTCCTCGCGCGCGGCGACCAGCCGTTCGCGACTGTCCTGGAGCTCCTCGGCGAGTCGGCTGGTACGGGCGGCGGTGGCCGCCTGGCGGACCAGGTCGCCGAGCAATTGCTCGTCGCGCCGGCCGAGCCGGCTGCGCAGCCCCCGGGCCGGGAGCACCAGCCGGCCCACCTCGACGCCGCGGTAGGCGATCGGTAGGCTGCGGGTCTCCCGCGGCGGCTCGCCGTACGTCGCGACCAGCCGCTCGCCCGCGGCCCGGTCGACCTCGACGCTGACGAAGCCCACGCCGAAGGCCGTCGCCACCGCCCGGGCGACCGCCGCGAGCTGGGCGGGGCCCTCGTCGGCGGTCTCCAGGCTGGCGGCCAACCCGGCGACGACGTCGTAGGGGTTGTCGCGGCCGCCGAGCAGCAGCCGCCGCACCCAGGCGGCCAGCCGGGACCGCAGCGGCGCGTAGAGCACCGCCGAGACCAGCAGCACGGTCGTCACCACCTGGCCCTGCGTGAGCGAGTCGCCCAGCGCGCCGGCCAGCGCCGCGACCGCCAGCAGGTCCACGCCGAGCAGCACGACGGCCAGGGCGCCGAGCACCAGCGTGCGGCCGAGCAGGTCCTCGATCGAGACCAGCCGGGGATCGACGATGCCGACGGTCATCGCCGCGGCGGGCAGCAGCGCCACGCAGAAGATCACCAGGTCCTGGACCTGGCGGACGTGGACGACGAAGCCGAGCACGATGACCAGGGCCATCGCGACGACCGACCACAGCAGCCAGCGCATCCGCTCGCGCTCGAGGCCGCGGGCGACCCGGTGGCGGGCCACCACCGAGGCCATGGCGACGCCCAGGCCGGCGATCGAGAGGGCCACGGCCAGCGGGATGGCCCGGTCGGCCAGCCCGCCCAGGGCCGGCACCGTGAACGCGTCGACGTCCACGCCCGGGGGTGGGTCGATGCCGCTGGCCTGCGGGCCGGTGGGCGCGAGGATCGCCGCGGCGACCGACACGACCATCAGCGCCAGGGCCGCCTGGCACGCCCGGCCCCAGCGGCCCTCCAGGAAGCGCCCGGTCGGGAAGATCATCAGCAGCACCGCCACGGTCACCGGCAGGAACGCCCCGAACCGGTTGAGGAACCACAGGGCGAGGTTCTCGCCGGGCAGCGCGTCGTCCGGCCGGATCCCGAACCGGACGTAGGACTGGGTGAGCCCGTCCAGGGCCCAGAACACCCCCAGCCAGGCCAGCGCCCAGCCCCAGCCCTGGCGCACGTCGCGCACCAGGATCACCGTGGCCAGTCCGCCGAGCAGCGGCCCCAGCAGCGCGTAGCTCCAGCCGTAGCCGGGGGCGAGCTCGCGACCGGGACCGGAGGGAGGCGTGGCCAGGTCGAGGGCGACGGTGAGCGCGAACGCGGCGGTGGTGAGCACGGGCAGCGCCAGCACCGCGAGGTGCCGTCGGGTCGCCTGCCTGGGGTCCACCGGCACATTGTGCGGCCGGCCCGACCCCGAGGGGGCCGGACCGGCCGGGTTTGCCCGGGATGTGGGGTCCCGGGACGGGAGCGGCACGGCGTACGCCGGTCAGCGGGCCGCCGCGCGGTGCGCCCGGTCGCCGAGCGCGAACCCGGCGGCGGTCACCACCAGCCACACCGAGCCGGTGACACCGGCCATGTACTCCAGCGGGGAGATGCCGAGCAGCAGGGTGAGACCGCCCAGGACCAGGCCCACCCGGCCGGTCCAGCGCGGCACCGCGCCCCGGCGCGCGGCGACGAACACCGCCAGCCCGGTGAGGCCGGCCAGCGTCCACAGCCACGGGACGGTGCCGATCCAGTGGTTGTACATCGCGCTGGTCGCGTCGTCGACGTACCCGTCGCGGGCCGCGAGCGACATCATGTACTCGGTGTCCAGGCCGCTGCCCAGGATCGACACCACCGCGGTGCCGAACAGGCCGGCGAACGCGACCAGCGGGATCGTGCTGTCCGGAAGCGCGGCCCGCAGCCGGCGGTACAGCCCGGCCGCGAACAGCACGGTGAGCACCGCGCCCAGCGCGGTGACGGTGTGGAACGCGAACATCACGCCGGCCTTGTCCTGCAGCGCCGTCGCGACGCCGTCGGTGGTCCCGGCGAACCGGTCCGCGTAGACGACGTCCACCAGGCTGGAGGTCACCAGCGTGCCGATCCCCGCCAGCCCCGCCGCGATGCCGGCGAGCGTCCAGGCGCGACCGGGGTGGCCGGGGTGGGCGGGGTGGCCGGTCGGACGCGAGGCGGCGGGGGCCGGGGTCCCGGCGTACGGCCCGGGGTCCAGCACGTCGGAACGGACCGGGTTGGAGGTGGAGACGTGGGTGCTCATGCGGCTCTTCCTTCGGGTCGGGACGGCGGTCGCCGTCGATGGCCCGACGGTGCCGGGCCCGGTGTCCCGACCGACAGGGACAACGAGGCAGACCTGCCGGGCGCCCGGGCCGGGCTAGGGCGAAGCGGGCCGGGGAGCCGGGGGCGCCGGGCTACCCGGGTCCGGCGCCGGGCGGGACGCCTGGTTGCAGGACCCGCAGTTGGGGCACTCCACGACCGCGTCGCGGATGGAGTGCGCGCCGTTCGCGCCACGGATCAGCAGGAACGTGCACGCGCCGCAGAGCAGGTTGGCGTCACCGGGGCCGAAGAAGAGCGGCCCGACCTGCCGCTCGTCGTGGCGCCGGATCACCGGGCGTCCGTCGCGCGCACCGCATTCGATCACGCGCAAGCGCTCAGCACTCACGCTCGAGACCATGACCCAGACCACCCAGCATGACCAGTGACCAATGACCCTTCTCAGCCATGCGCCGCCGGGCCTCCGCGTGCGGAATGGTGACAGACCGCAGCCGGGTAGTGCGGGGATCTGCGGTTGGTCGCCATTCCGCAACCGGATCCGCGGCCCCGGGGACCGGCCCACATGACCCGGGCGGGGGATGCGCCGGCCCGGGCCCCTGCGGATGCTGGGAGCAGGACGCGCCGGTGCGGCCGAGTCGCAGGCAAGAGTGGGCCGGACCGAGTTTCACCGGGGGGCGGGGCTCAGGACCCCAGGCCACCACCCCAGGCCGGAAGCAGAGAGCGACTGGGCTCACCCACCGCCCACCGGCGCGGGTGCGACGAGCCGGCCGGCGGGGTTAGCCGGCGGGCTCAGCCGGCGGGCGGCGCGTCCAGCGCCTCGCGGGCGGCGCGGTGCGCGGAGGCGACCACGGCCGGGATGCCGACCCCGTCGTACGCCGCGCCGCAGACCGCGAGCCCCGGCACCCGGGCGATCGCGGCGCGGACCCGGGCGACCCGGTCGAGGTGTCCGAGGGCGTACTGCGGCAGCCCGCCGCCCCACCGCTGGACGTGCGTGTCGACCGGGGTCGCCGACAGGCCGACCGCGTCCGCCAGGTCGGCCAGCGACCAGCCGACCAGCTCCTCGTCGGCGGCCTGCAGCGCGACCGCCTCGCGGTGCCGGCCCAGAGAGGTGCGCAGGTGCACCAGGTCCTCGCCGTCGAGCGTCCGGCGACCGGCGTCGCGGACCCAGGCCCACTTGGCGAACGAGAACGTCGCGGCCTTGATCCGGCGTCCGGCGGTCGGCGGGACCAGGAACCCCGAGCCCTGGCCGCCGAGCCGTTCCTCGAGCAGCGGCAGCACCTCGGCGGCCCGGAACGCCAGCGTCACCACCGCCACCGAGGCGGACTCGACGCCCGCGAGCTCGGCGGCCGCCGCCGGCGCGACCTCGCCGAGCAGCCGGGCCGTCGGCGCGGCCGGGGTGGCCAGCACGACCGCGTCCGCGCGGAGCTGCTCGGGGGCGGTGGTCGGCCCGACCGCCAGCACGAAGCCGGCACCGTCCGGGCCGGGGCGGAGCCCGCGCACGGTCGCGCCGGTGCGCACGACGAACGAGCCGGAGGCCAACGCCTCGGGGAGCCGGCCCATGCCGCCGGGGACGCCGGCGAACACCGGCCGGTCGTAGCTGGGCGGGATCGCGCCGGCCTGCTCGAGCAGCGACCCGCGCTCGGCGTACGCCACCAGCTGCGGCACCGCGGCGCGGGCGGAGATCTCCCGGGAGCGGCCGGCGTACACGCCGCCGAGCAGCGGCTCGACCAGGCTGTCGGTCACCTCGTCGCCGAACCGGCGGGCCACCAGGTCCCCCACCGACACGTCGCCGTCGAGGACCTCCGCGGCCAGCTCGGGCTCCCGACGGGCCCGCGCGAGCCCGTCGGCCGACAGCACGCCGGAGGAGGCGAGCTGGTCCAGGTCGAGCGGCACGCCCATCAGCGAGCGCGGCAGCGGGCGGAGCGCGTCGCGCACCCACAGGCGGGAGGACACCACCGCCGGATGGATGACCTCGAGCCCCGCGGCCGCCGCCAGCGTGACCCCCTCGGGGCGCCGGTTGAGCATCGCCTCCGCGCCGACGTCCACCGCGACGCCCGCCACCTCGTGCCGGCGCAGCTTGCCGCCGACCCGGTCGGTCGCCTCGAGCAGCAGCACGTCGTGGCCGGCCGCGGCGAGGTCGCGGGCCGCGGTGAGCCCGGCGATCCCGCCCCCGACGACGACCACCCGGCGTTGCGCACGATCCACCCGGCCATCCACCCGGTCAGGGTAGGCCGCGCCGCGAGATCGACCCCGAAGGGGTACGCCGGCCGGGCCGGTCTGCGAGGCTGGTCCCGTGCCAGCCGACAGCCGCCTCGCCGTCCTCATCGATGCCGACAACACCTCCGCCGCCTCCGTCAGCGCCCTGCTCGAGGAGCTGACGCGGTACGGCGTACCGACGGTCAAGCGCGCCTACGGCGACTGGACCACCCCGCAGCTCTCCCCCTGGAAGGACGAGCTGCACCGGCACGCGATCCAGCCGGTCCAGCAGTTCGCCTACACGAGCGGCAAGAACTCCACCGACTCCGCGCTGATCATCGACGCGATGGACCTGCTCTACTCGGGCAACCTCGACGGGTTCGCGATCGTGTCCAGCGACAGCGACTTCACCCGCCTCGCGACCCGGCTGCGCGAGTCGGGCAAGACCGTCATCGGGCTCGGCCGGCGGCGTACCCCTCGCTCGCTGGTGGCCGCCTGTGACCGGTTCATCTACCTCGAGGTGCTGGGCCGGGAGCCGGTCGACGCGGCCAAGGCGACCCAGCAGCCCGACGAGGAGGCGGCTCCCCTGCCGGAGCTGCGCAAGATCCTGGTCGCCGCGATCGACTCCACCTCGCACGACGACGGCTGGGCGGCGCTGTCGGTGGTCGGCAGCCACATCAGCGCCAACAACCCCTCGTTCGACTCCCGCAACTACGGCTACCCCAAGCTCGTCGAGCTCGCCCGGGCGCAGGACTACGTCGACGTCGAGCAGGAGCCCGACCAGCAGGTGCGGGTGCGGCTGCGGCCGACCCGCACCGCGCGCAAGCGCGCACCCCGCAAGACGGCCGCGAAGAAGTCCTGACGCGGCGCGCCCTGACCGGCGGGGCCGGCCATCCGGGACTGTCCACAGGCGGTCTGGCGGGGCCTTCCCAGGCCGTGGGTCCTTCCGTAATGTGCATTTCCGCGGCCCCTCGCCGGGCCGCGGCTTCGGGGGAAGGATCCGTGGATGGAGCGCTCTCGGTCGGCGTTCGCCGCTCTTGGCCTCCTCCTCGCCTGCGCGCTCGCCGGGTGCTCGTCGCAGGATCCGGTGCCGAAGGTCGCGCCTGCGTCGGGGATGTCGGAGTCCGTCTCGCCGTCAGCGTCCGACCCGGCCTCGGAGAGTGCAACTGCGACGCCGTCGAAGAAGGCCCGGCCGGTCGCTGTAGTTCGCTCCTGGGTAGCAGCGCGTAACAAGGCGTTACGGGGCGAAGGTGTCGATGATGTCCGTGAACTGAGTGCGCCGAGTTGCAGGACCTGTGATGGGCTCATCGAGCCGATCGAGGAGATCTATTCCAGTGGCGGTCACTTCGACACGGCTGGGTGGCGAATCGCCAAGGCAAGGCTCCGTTCTACGGGCTCGTCGCGGGCGGTCGTCGATGCGGGCGTGGTGATGGCTGGTGGAACGACGGTGTCTGAGGCGGGCGCTACGCCGAATGAGTATCCGCCCGAGCGGCATATGGCGGTCTTCAAGTTGCAGCCATCCGAGAAGGGCTGGCTGGTCAGTTTCTTGGGCTTCTTGTCATGAGGGCCTCCTTGACCTTGGCTCTCGCCCTGCTCGCGAGCTCGCTCGTCTTCTGCACTCCGGCCGCTCACGCGACGGGTGAGTGTCATTGGACGCAGGCAGAGCAGTTCGTGGACGGTGCGGTCCAGTTGGTGGCGCATCAGACCTGCACTTCGACCACTCAACCGCCCGCTCCTGCAGGGGTGGCGTCCCACGCCACCCCGCCGAGGGATTCGGGCTGGGACGCCGCCTGTGTTCGGATGGCCATAACGGTCGGCCTCCCGCCTGACCGTTTCTGTGCAGCGCAGGGTAACGGCCCCGGCGCTCCTGCACCTCAGCCGCAGATCACGCAGGCGTTGGTGCTCCAGGCACTGCGGAGGGTTGGCCTTCCGGGGTCGCAGCTGGAGGTGCAGCCGCCGGGTGGGGAGACGCTGGTCAACTTCCGGACCAACTTCTACACCGAGCAGGAGCCGTTCACCAGGACGGTGCAGTTGCTGGGTCGCAGGGTCGATCTGCGGATCTGGCCGAGTCAGTTCCACTGGCGGTTCGGGGACGGCGCGGACCTGGCCACCTCGGACGCGGGTGCGCCCTACCCGGACCTGCAGATCACCCACGCCTACGAGTCCAAGGGTGGTGTGAGTCCGAGCGTGGACACGACCTACGCGGCGCAGTTCCGCGTGGATGGCGGAGCGTGGCGAGACGTCGACGGCACGGTGACGATCCCCGGAAGCCCGGTGCGGCTGCAGGTGCGGACGGCGCGGCCGGTGCTGGTCTCCTACCAGTAGCGGTTTGCGGCGGATCGCAAGCACCAGAGGGGTGGGATCCGCCGCAAAGGAAATCGGCCCTCGACCGGCCGGAACACCGCCCGCACGTCAGTGGCGGCGGGGCCGCGAGAGACATTCACGCCGGCCAACGCACACCTCACGGGCTCCGTGCCGGCTCGGAGGGCCGGCTCGGCACCCCTCACGCCAGATCAGGCCACCGGATAGGACTGCACGAACTCGGTCAGCCGCTTGAGCTGGTCGGGGTCGGTGGAGGGGATGACGCCGTGGCCGAGGTTGAAGATGTGCCCGCGCGCGGCGCGGCCGGCCTCGATCACCTCGGCGGCCCGGGCGGTCATCAGCTCGGTCGGGGCGAAGACCAGGGTGGGATCGAGGTTGCCCTGGACGGCCCGGTCTCCCACCAGCGGGATCGCCGAGCCCAGCGGCATCCGCCAGTCGACGCCGACCACGTCGGCGCCCGCCTCACCCATCAGCGTGAGCAGGTTGGAGGTGCCGACCCCGAAGTGGATCCGCGGCACCCCGAGCGCACCGACCCGCTCCAGCACGTACGCCGAGTGCGGCCCCACCTGCGCCCGGTAGTCGGCCGGGGTCAGCGCACCCGCCCACGAGTCGAACAGCTGCACCGCGCTGGCACCGGCGGCGACCTGCACCTCGAGGTAGGCCGCGGCGATCCGCGCGATCTTGGCCATCAGCGCCTCCCAGACCTCGGGGGCGCCGAACATCATCGCCTTGGTGCGGGCGTGCTCCTTGGACGGGCCGCCCTCGACGAGGTACGACGCGACCGTGAACGGCGCGCCGGCGAAGCCGATGAGGGGGGTGCCGCCGAGCTCGCCGACGAGCCCGCGCACCGCCTCGGTGATGAACGGGACGTGCTCGGGCGTCAGCTCGGGGATCGCCTCGACGTCGGCGAGCGTGCGCACCGGATGGGCGACGACCGGCCCCACGCCGGGGGTGATGTCGAGGTCCACCCCGACCGCCTTGAGCGGCAGCACGATGTCGGAGAAGAGGATGGCCGCGTCCACGCCGTAGCGCCGCACCGGCTGCATGGTGATCTCGACGACCAGGTCGGGATCCACGCACGCGTCGAGCATCGCGACGCCCTCCCGGACCCGCAGGTACTCCGGCAGCGACCGACCGGCCTGGCGCATGTACCAGACCGGGGTGTGCGGCACGGGCTCGCCGCGCGCGGCCTTCAAGAAGGCGCTCTCGGAGACGTCTGGACGGGTGCTCACGGGGTGAAGCCTCGCAGGTCGGTCGGCGTGTTCGCACATCGAGACGGGCCCGCCGACCTACTGTGAACCCATGGTGGCCAGTCAGGAGACGCACCCCGGAGCGGGTGCGGGGGTGCCCCCGGAGTTCCGGGACGCGGTGAGCAGCATGCAGGCCGCCCGGCTGCGCCCGGAGGTCTTCTGTGAGGAGATGCCGGCGCCGCAGCGGATCGCGCCGTACGCCGCGGCGCTGTCCGCGGACGTGACCGTCGACGACACCGACGTCGGCACCGGCCGGATCATCCTCCTGCACGACCCCGCCGGCAACGACGCCTGGGAGGGCACCTTCCGGCTGGTGGCCTACACCCGCGCCGAGATCGACCTGGACCTGGTGACCGACCCGCTGCTGGCCAGCGTCGGCTGGTCGTGGCTGACCGAGGCGCTCGACGCCCACGGCGCGACGTACGCCGCCGCCTCCGGCACCGTCACCCGGGTGGCCACCGAGAGCTTCGGCGGCATGGCCGACGAGGGCGGCACCGCCCAGCTGGAGATCCGCGCCTCGTGGTCCCCCGCCCCGGAGCCGGGAGCGGTCCCCGGCGCCCCGCTCGACCTCGCCCCGCACATCGAGGCGTGGGGCGAGCTGCTGTGCACCGCGGCGGGGCTGCCGCCGGTGCCGGAGGGGGTTGCGGTGATCCCGAGCCGGCGCGGCCAGCGCGGTCCGGGACACTGAGTCCTATGCCCCCGCTCGCCGACCCCTCCGAACCCGAGCTCGCCGACATCCCGGCCGCGGATCCCGAGGGGGTGCCGGCCGGCGACACCGTCCCCGAGCCGCCGGTCGAGGAGCGCCCGCTGCTCACGCTGCGCGACGGCCTGCCTTCGGTGGTGCAGGACGCGGAGCGGCTGCGCGAGGTCGCCGCGGCCATCGCCGGCGGCACCGGCCCGGTCGCGATCGACGCCGAGCGGGCCTCGGGCTACCGCTACTCCTCCCGCGCCTACCTGATCCAGCTGCGCCGGGAGGGCGCCGGCACCGCGCTGGTCGACCCGATCGCGCTGGACACCCTCGACCCGCTGGCCGAGGCCCTGGCCGGCACCGAGTGGATCCTGCACGCCGCCAGCCAGGACCTGCCCTGCCTGGCCGAGCTGGGGCTGCACCCCGACGCGCTCTTCGACACCGAGCTCGCGGGCCGGCTGCTGGGCTATCCCCGGGTCGGCCTGGCCACCCTGGTCGAGACCCTGCTCGGCCACCGGCTCGCCAAGGAGCACTCCGCGGTCGACTGGTCGACCCGCCCGCTCCCGGAGCCGTGGCTGGAGTACGCCGCGCTGGACGTCGAGGTCCTCGTGGAGCTGCGCGCGGCGCTGGCCGAGGAGCTGGCCGCCGCCGGCAAGGACGACTGGGCCCGCCAGGAGTTCGACCACCTGCGCACCTTCCAGCCGACCCCCCGGGTCGACGCCTGGCGGCGCACCTCCGGGATGCACCGGGTCCGCGGCCGCCGCGGCCTGGGCGCGGTGCGCGCGCTGTGGGAGACCCGCGACGAGATCGCCGCCCAGCGCGACGTCACCCCGGGGCGGATCATCCCCGACAGCGCGATCGTCGCCGCCGCGCAGGCGATGCCCGCCGACAAGCCGTCCCTGCTGCGCACCCGCGGCTTCCACGGCCGGGGCGCCGAGCGGTACGCCGGCCGCTGGCTGGCGGCGCTGCGCGAGGCCACCGAGATGCCCGAGGACCAGCTGCCGGCCCGCTCGCCGCGCAGCGACGGTCCGCCGCTGCCCCGGGCATGGGCGGAGAAGGACCCGGTCGCGGCCAGCCGGCTCGCGCTCGCCCGCAGCGCCATGGCCGACCTGGCCGAGCAGCACTCGATCCCGGTGGAGAACCTGCTGACGCCCGACTACCTGCGGCGCACGCTGTGGACGCCGCCCGCGACCCGCGACCCGGGCCAGCTGCTCGACGAGGTCGCCGCCCAGCTCGCGGCGTACGGCGCCCGCAGCTGGCAGATCGCGCTCACCGCGCCGCTGCTGACCACCGCGGTGCTGCAGGCCGACGCCGAGGCCGCCACGGACTGACGTCGGGTGCCTCCGCGCCCCGGGCCGGCCGGCCCGCCCTCGGCCGGCGCTCGAGCCGACCGGCGCTCGAGCCGACCGGCGCTCGAGCTAGCCGGCGCTCGGGCTGTCAGTCGAGCTGGGGCTCGGGCTCGGGCTCGAGCTGTCGCTCGGGCTGGGGCTGGGGCTGGCCGGGGCCAGCACGCTGCGGGACTGGGCGTCGATCTGCGCGCCGAGCTGGGCCAGGTCGAGCACCGGCACGGTGACCAGTTCGTTGAGCTCTCCCCCGACCACCTGCTCCAGCCGCGTCATCGTGTCGATCAGCGGCATGAAGTGGACGTAGCGCTCGCTGCTGGTGAAGACCCGGGCGTCCTCGGGCTGGCGGCCCGGCTGCAGGAAGTCCTCGCCGGCGGCCGCCTCGAGATTGGTCGGGACCAGGTAGCCGGTGTGGGCGACCTGGGCGACCTGCTCGGTGGAGAGCACGTGCACCAGGAAGTCGGCGGCCTCCGGGGTGCTCGCCGCGTCGGCGGACAAGCACAGGCCGGTCACGTTCCCGACGGTGGCGGAGCTGTCCAGGATCGGCATCGGCATCACGTCGAAGTCGAGGCCGGGCACCCGCCGCAACCGCGGCACCAGCGAGCGGTAGCCGGCGATCATGCCCAGCTTGCCCCGCTCGAACCACTGCAGCGGCGAGGCGGTGGCGAGCTGTCGCTGGGTCAGCGTGAGGTGGGGGTTGCGCAGCAGGGGCAGCACCCGGTTCAGCGCGTCCTGGGTGCCGCTGGCGGAGAAGGCCAGCGAGGTGGGGTTCTGCTCGTCGTCGAAGAGCGACCCGCCACCGGAGTAGATGAACGGGGCGAGCCCGTTCAGCGAGGGACTGACATAGACGCCGCGGGTGCCCTTGCGGGGATGGGTCGCGAACTTGGCCGCGGCGGTGAACTGCTCGAAGGTCCAGCGCGGGTTGTCGCTCTCCGGGTCGGGGGCGTCGAGGCCGCGCTCGGCCATCCGTGCGAAGTCGATGAGATCCTTGTTGTAGTAGATGACCATCGGCGAGATGGAGTACGGCATGCACTGCAGCCGGTTGTCGGCGCTGAACGCCTCCAGCGCGGACCGCGCGTAGCCGTCACCGAAGTCCACGCCGCGCTCGTCGAGCAGCTCGTCGACCGGCTGGGTGAGCTGCTGCTGCTGGAGCCACGCCAGGTCGCTGCGGGAGACCATGAACACGTCCGGGAGCTCCTGCCCGCCGGCGGAGGCCTTGCGCAGCTCGGAGATCATCGCGTCGTGGGTGGGCCAGCTGTGCAGCTGGACCTGGCTGTCCTGACTGGTGGCGTTGAAGGCGTTCACCACGCGCTCGAAGGCCGTCTGCTCGTCCTTGGGTCCGTAGACCCCGAACGTCAGCGAGGTGGGCTGGGGCGTCGGCGAGCTCGCGCTGCTGCTGTGCAGGATCGGGCCGGGCTGTGCCCCCGTGCCGCCGTCGCAGCCGGCCAGCCCGAGGCAGAGCACCCCGGCCAGCGCTCCGGTGAGCACCGCCGACCGGCCGCGCCCACGAGACCAGCGACGAATCCTCACCTGCACCCCTCTCCCCGGCGTACGCCGGGCTCTGACCGCTCCTGCTGCGGCCGGCCCGGACCCGGGCCGCCGGCGCCCCACCCTACCGACCGGCGGCACGGGCCCGGAGGCGCCTCGCGCCGGGGACGACCCTGCGCGACCCTGCGCGCGACCCGGTGCGTCCCGGTGCGGGCCCGGTCGGCCGCCGGGCCGCCGGCCGTAGGCTCCCCCCGTGCCTCGACTCAGCCGCCGGATCCGCGACCTGGTGACCAGGGCCGCCCGACCTCGCCGCCCGCGTCGCGAGCCGGACGTCTTCGGCTACGCGCCCCGGGCGGACGGACGGCCGGACCCCGGCGAGGTGGTGTGGGCCTGGGTGCCCTTCGAGGAGGACGACGGTCGCGGCAAGGACCGCCCGGTGCTGCTGGTGGGCAGCCGGCGGGCCGGCGGCGGCGAGCGCTGGCTCGGCCTGATGCTGACCAGCAAGGACCACGACCGCGACGCCGCCCAGGAGGCGCGCCAGGGGCGGTACTGGATGGATGTCGGGACCGGCGGCTGGGACCGGGAGAGGCGGCCCAGCGAGGTGCGGCTGGACCGGCTGCTCGAGCTCGAGCCGGCCGGCATCCGCCGGGAGGGCGCGGCGCTGGACCGGGCGACGTACGACCGGGTGCTGGCCGCCGCGCGCCGGCACCACGCCCTGCCGTGACCTGAGCCGGGACCTCAGCCGAGAACTGAGCCGATAACTGAGGGAGCACGCCGGACCGGGAGCGCCTCACGGCGCGTGGCCGCTCGTAGCGGCTTATTTTGGGACCCGGGGCTGCCGCGGTCCGACGTGCTCCGGGGACCAACCTTACGACCTCATCGGGTGGGCTCAAGGCGATACCGCTGAGATGAGTCGCACACATTCGGCGTCGGCGGTCCGGCCCTCAGCTCAGTCCCTCGTCGAGCTCGGCGTGGCCGGCGGCCTCGAGCTGCTCGGCCAGGCCGAGCATCCGGCGCACCTCGTCGTTCGTGGGGCCGGTGAGCGAGGCCCGGCCGGTCGCCACCACCCGGGCGAAGGCGGCCGCGCGCAGCAACACGTCGGCGAAGTCGCTGCCGACGATGCCGCGCAGCACCTGGTCGATCATCGCCTTGAGCTCGTCGGGTCCCGGCGGGTCGGCCACCCCGGCGACGACCCGGGCCACCTGGGCGCGGGCCCGCCCGGCCTCGTACTCCCGGGCCACCCCGACCGGGTCGGCGTACACCCAGGACCGGAGCAGGTAGAGCCGCCACAGGCAGCCGGCCAGCGAGTCGGCGGGCGACCCGGCCCACACCTCCGCGATGGTCTCGATGCCCTCGCTCTCGGCGAGGTGCAGCAGCCGGTCGGCGACCGCGTCGTCCCCGGACTCCCGCGCCCCGCGCACCAGCAGCGTGGCCGCCCGGTCGGCGGCCTCGCTGACGGCCGCGGGGTCCACGCCGCCGGTCAGCTCCTCGAAGAAGTCGGACCCGGGCTTCATCGGCCGGTGGTGGGGACGCTCGCTCACCGCGCCACCCTACGACCGGCCCCCACCCTCAGGAGGCGGCGTTCAGCGCCTTGCGGATCCGCTGGTCGCTGACCGGGACCGGGGTGCCGAGGTGCTGGGCCCACAGCGAGACGCGGTACTCCTCGAGCAGCCACCGCACCTGCCGCAGGTGGGCGCCGGGCGGCCGCCCCTCGGGCAGCGCCGCGACCTGGTGCAGCCACGCGTCCTGGACGTCGGAGATCTGGTCCATCAGCTGCCGGTCCCGGCCGACCTGCTCGGCCAGCCGCTCGCGGCGGTGGCGCAGCGCGGCGAGGTAGGTCGGGTAGCGCCGCAGCTGCCCGGCCCCGGCCTCGGCGACGAACCCCCGGTGCACCAGCCGCGCGAGCTGGGCCTTCATGTCCGACATCGCCGGCAGCTCGGCCATCTCGGTGCGCCCGCTGAGCGCCTTCTCGGCCTGGCGCCACGCCTCGAGCACCCGGATCACGTCGTCGAGCACGGCGCGCAGCCGCGCCTCCTGCTCCGCGCCGGCCTCGGCCAGCAGCGCCCGGAACGCCGCCTCGTCGCGGATCGCCGGCCGGGCGTCCACGAGGTCGGCGACCACCGCGGCCCGGCAGTCCTCGAGCAGCTCGCCGACCGAGGGGTACGGCGAGCCGGCCAGGCCCAGCTTTCGGGCGTTGTCGAGCCCGTCCAGCACCCGCCGGACCGGACCGCCGCCGCGGCCGTCGAGCCGGTCGAGGCCGAGCAGCAGCAGCCGGCGCACCCCCAGCCGGTGCTGGGCCTCCTGCTCGACCGCGGACCCGAAGACCCGCAGCCCGACGGCGCCGCCCTCGTCGACCAGGCCGGGGAAGCCGCGCACCTCGTGCCCGGCGCGGGTCCGGGTGAACGACGGCTCGATGGTGCCGAAGACCCAGTCGGTCTCGCCGGTGCGGGTGATCCCGCTGTCGGCGGCCACCTCGGCCATCGCCCTGGCGAACGTGGGCCGCAGCGGCTCCTTGAGCGCCTCCAGGTCCTTGCCCCGCGCCTGCTCGCGGCCGCCGTCGTCGACGATGCGGTACGTCGGCCGCAGGTGCTCGGGCACCTTGGACCAGTCCCAGGCCTCGCGCGGCACCACCACGCCGGTGGTGCTGCGGCACCAGCGCTCGAGCGCGTCGAGCAGCGGCTCCTCCCCCGGCGGCACCGCCGCCAGGAACTCCCGCGCCTTGTTGGGCGCCGGCACGAAGCTCACCCGCAGGCCCTTCGGCAGGCTGCGGATCAGGCTGGTGACCAGCTCCTCGCGCAGCCCCGGCACATTCCAGGAGAAGTCCTCGGCGCCGACCCGGTTCAGCGTCGCCACCGGCACGTCGATGGTCAGGCCGTCGTCGGCCGCGCCGGGCTCGAAGTGGTAGCTGATCGGGAAGGTCAGCCCCTCGCCCACCCAGGTCTCGGGGTAGTCCGCCGCGCGGACCTCCTCGGCGGTGTCGTGGGTGAGCATCTCGAGGTCGAAGGTGAGCAGCTCGGGCTGCCGCTGCCGGGCCCGTTTCCACCACTGGTCGAAGTGCGCACCGCTGACGACCTCCTCGCCGACCCGGCGGTCGTAGAAGTCGAAGAGCGTGTGCTCGTCGACCACGATGTCGCGGCGCCGGGCGCGGTGCTCGAGCTCCTCGGCCTGCTCGAGCAGCGCGAGGTTCTTCGCGTAGAACTTGTGCCGGGTCTGCCACTCGCCGTAGACGAGCGCGTGCCGGATGAACAGCTCGCGGGCGAGCTCGGGGTCGACCTTGCCGTAGCTGACGAGCCGGTCGGCGACCAGCGGGACGCCGTACAGCGTGACCCGCTCGTGGGCCATCACCGCGGCCCGCTTCCTGCTCCAGTGCGGCTCGGAGTAGGTCCGCTTGACCAGGTGCCCGCCCAGCCGCTCGGCCCACTCCGGGTCGATCGCGGCGTTCTGCCGCGCCCACAGCCGGCTGGTCTCGACGAGCTCACCGGCCATCAGGAACGGCGGGTTCTTCCGGTGCAGCCCGCTGCCCGGGAAGATCGCGAACCGGGTGCCGCGGGCGCCGAGGTACTCCCGCGGGCCGCGGCGGCCCTTGCCGCCCGGCTCGTTCTTGTCGCGCTCCTCCAGGGCCCCGATGTGGGAGAGCAGCCCGGACAGCAGCGCCTGGTGGATCCCGTCGGCGTCGTACGCCGCGCCCTCGCTGGTCGAGCGTGCCGAGACCCCGACGTCGAGGTCCATCTCCTTGCAGACCTGCCGCAG
Organism: Nocardioides panaciterrulae; assembly: GCF_013409645.1. Classification (NCBI taxonomy): domain Bacteria; kingdom Bacillati; phylum Actinomycetota; class Actinomycetes; order Propionibacteriales; family Nocardioidaceae; genus Nocardioides; species Nocardioides panaciterrulae. The sequence continues at coordinate 3,380,416 of NZ_JACCBG010000001.1, forward strand.
CTGGGACTCGAAGTCCTGCCACTCGCGCACCCGCAGGTAGTTGAGGAACTCCCGGCGGCACATCCGCCGGAACGCCGAGGAGGAGAGCTCCTTCTGCTGCTGCTTGAGGTAGCGCCACAGGTTGAGCCAGGTGAGGAAGTCCGAGCCCTCCGCCTTGAACCGGGCGTGCAGCTGGTCGGCCTGCGCCTGCTCCCTGGGGTGCTCGGCCCCCGGGCGCTCGCGCGGGTCCTGCAGCGACAGGGCCGCGGCGATCACGACCACCTCGCGCAGGCAGCCGAGCCGCTCGGCCTCGAGGATCATCCGTGCCAGCCGCGGGTCGATCGGCAGCCGCGCCAGCCGGCGGCCCACCTTGGTCAGGTCCCCTGCCGAGACCGCACCGAGCTCCTCGAGCAGCTGCACGCCGGCGGTCACGTTGCGCCGGTCCGGCGGCTCGACGAACGGGAACCGGGCGATCTCGCCGAGCCCGAGCGAGGCCATCTGGAGGATCACCGAGGCCAGGTTGGTGCGCAGGATCTCGGGGTCGGTGAACTCCGGGCGGGACTCGAAGTCCTCCTCGGAGTAGAGCCGGATCGCGATGCCGGCCTCGACCCGGCCGCAGCGGCCCGACCGCTGGTTGGCCGAGGCCTGGCTGATCGGCTCGATCGGCAGCCGCTGCACCTTGGTGCGCGCGGAGTAGCGGCTGATCCGGGCCACCCCGCTGTCCACGACGTAGCGGATGCCCGGCACGGTCAGCGAGGTCTCGGCGACGTTGGTCGCGAGCACGACGCGGCGGCCGGTGTGGCGCTGGAAGACCTTGTGCTGCTCGGCGGCCGAGAGCCGGGAGTAGAGCGGCACGACCTCGAGACCGCCTCCACGGGTCGAGGAGGTGAGGTCGGACAGGGCGTCGGCGGTGTCGCGGATCTCGCGCTCGCCGGGCAGGAAGACCAGGACGTCGCCGGGGCCCTCGGCGGAGAGCTCCTTGACCGCGTCGACGATCGCCTCGGTCTGGTCGCGGACGACCGGCTCGCCCTCCTCGTCCTCCTCCGGGAGCTCGAGGAGCGGCCGGTAGCGGACCTCGACGGGGTAGGTGCGCCCGGAGACCTCCACGATCGGGGCGGGCTTGCCGTCGCGGTCGGCGAAGTGCCGGGCGAACCGCTCGGGGTCGATGGTCGCCGAGGTGATGATCAGCTTCAGGTCCGGCCGGCGCGGCAGCAGCTGCCGGAGGTAGCCGAGCAGGAAGTCGATGTTCAGGCTGCGCTCGTGGGCCTCGTCGATGATGATCGTGTCGTAGCGGCGCAGCATCCGGTCGCGCTGCAGCTCGGCGAGCAGGATGCCGTCGGTCATCAGCTTCACCCGGCTCGAGCGGGAGGTGCGGTCGGTGAACCGCACCTGGTAGCCGACCAGGTCACCGAGCTCGGTGCCGAGCTCCTCGGCGATGCGCTCCGCGACCGAGCGGGCGGCGATCCGCCGGGGCTGGGTGTGCCCGATCAGGCCGCCGCTGTAACGGGGCCGGCCGTCCCGGCCCTTGCCGGTGCGGACGCGGGTGCCGCGGCCGAGCTCCAGGCAGATCTTCGGCAGCTGGGTGGTCTTGCCCGAGCCGGTCTCGCCGGCGACGATCACCACCTGGTGGTCGCGGATCGCGGCCGCGATGTCCTCGCGGCGCTGGGTGACCGGCAGCTCCGGCGGGTAGCTGATCCTCAGCGGGGCCGGGTCCGGGCGCTGCTCCCGCTTCGCGGGGTCGGGGGTGCTCTCGCGGGAGTGGGCGGGGCCGGACATGATGCCGGCCATTGTGCCTGCGGGGTGGCTGCGCCCGCGAACCGGAAAAGTCCGCGGGACGCACAGGCGACTCACAGCAAGTCCACAGTTGCGCCCGGGCCGGGAGCAGGCAAGGTGGACCCCATGGGGTGCAGCGCATGGACCTGACCAGGCCGGACGGCTCCCCGCTGCGCGTGCTCGTGGTGGACGACGAGGTGAACATCGCCGAGCTGATCTCGATGGCGCTGCGCTACGAGGGCTGGGAGGTGGCCACGGCCCACTCCGGCTCCCGGGCCGTCAGCACGTCCAAGGAGTTCCGCCCCGACGCGGTGGTGCTGGACATGATGCTGCCCGACTTCGACGGCCTCGAGGTGCTGCGCCGGCTGCGGACCTCGGACCCCGACGTACCGGTGGTGTTCCTCACCGCCAAGGACGCGGTCGAGGACCGGATCGCCGGCCTGACCGCGGGCGGCGACGACTACGTGACCAAGCCGTTCTCGCTGGAGGAGGTGGTGGCGCGGCTGCGGGGGCTGATGCGCCGCGCCGGGGCCCAGCAGGCCGCGACCTCATCGGTGCTGAGCGTCGGGGACCTCACGCTCGACGAGGACAGCCACGAGGTGTTCCGCGCCGGTGAGGAGATCAGCCTGACCGCGACCGAGTTCGAGCTGCTGCGCTACCTGATGCGCAACCCGCGCCGGGTGCTGTCGAAGGCGCAGATCCTCGACCGGGTCTGGAACTACGACTTCGGCGGCCAGGCCAACGTCGTCGAGCTCTACATCTCCTATCTGCGCAAGAAGGTCGACGCCGGCCGCGAGCCGATGATCCACACGATGCGCGGCGCCGGCTACGTGCTGAAGCCGGCCACGTGAGCAACCTGCTGGCCTCGCTCACCTCGCGGCTGGTCGTCACCGCGGTCGTGCTGGTGGCGCTGGTCTCGGTGCTCATCGCGACCGTCACCACGCTCGCGCTGCGGGCGAGCCTGCTGGACCGCCTCGACCACGACGTGCAGTCCTCGCTGGGCCGGTTCAGCGACAACGACCACGACCGCGACAACGGCGGTGTGCCCGGCCCGCGGCCCCCGGACGCGGGCTTCCAGGGGCCGGGCACCCTGGTCGCGCGGCTCCGCCCGGCGCCCAGCGGCTGCGTGGTCAGCGAGGAGCACGCAGCCTGCCGCACGCTGTCCACCACCGCGCTGACGGACCTCGCCGCGCTCCCCGCCGACGGCCGCGTGCACGGCGTCACGCTGCCCGGGCTGGGGTCCTACCGCGTCGTGCTGAGGCAGGAGGGCGGCGCGCTGATCGCCAGCGGGCGGCCGCTCAGCGAGGTCGACGCGACGGTGGCCCAGCTGATCTGGTGGGAGGTGCTGCTGACCCTGCTCGGCGTCGTCGCCGCCGCCGGCGCCGGGCTCTTCGTCGTACGCCGGCAGCTGCGGCCGCTGCGCGAGGTCGCCGACACCGCCCACGTCGTCGCCGAGCTGCCCCTGGCCTCGGGCGAGATCGACCTGACCGAGCGGGTGCCGGACCACCTGACCGACGAGCGCACCGAGGTCGGCCAGGTCGGCGCCGCCCTGAACAAGCTGCTCGTGCACGTGGAGTCGTCGCTGGAGGCGCGGCACCGCAGCGAGCAGCAGGTGCGGCAGTTCGTCGCCGACGCCTCCCACGAGCTGCGCACGCCGCTGACCACGATCGCGGGCTACACCGAGCTGGCGCGGCGGCGCCCCGACGACCCGTCCGCGGTGCGCACCGCGCTGGGCAAGGTGCAGGAGGAGTCGGGCCGGATGACCGCCCTGGTCGAGGACCTGCTGCTGCTCGCCCGGCTCGACGCCGGGCGGCCGCTCGAGCGCGAGCCGGTGGACCTCTCCCGGCTCCTCGTCGAGGCGGTGTCCGACGCGCGGGTGGTCTCCCCCGACCACCGCTGGCGACTCGACCTGCCCGGCGACGCGGACAGCGCCGACAGCGCGGTCGGGGCGGGCAGCGCGGGCAGCGCGGGCGGGACCGACGGCACCGTGCAGGTCACCGGCGACACTCACGGGCTGCACCAGGTCGTGACCAACCTGCTCACCAACGCCCGCAAGTACACCCCGCCGGGCACCGTGGTCACCGTCTCCGCGAGGGCCACCCCCTCGGGCGGCCGGTTCTGCGTCCACGACACCGGCCCGGGCTTCCCGCCCGAGCTGGTCGAGCACGCCTTCGAGCGGTTCGCCCGCGGCGACACCGCCCGGACCCGCTCGCTCGACGGGGAGGGCGCCGACGCGGTCGTCGGCGGCCACGGTCTCGGCCTCTCCCTCGTCGAGGCGATCGTGCACGCCCACGGCGGCACCGTCCGGCTCGACTCCCGCCCGGGCGACACGACGATCACCGTCGACCTGCCGGGCTGACCGCCCAGGCGGGCTGGCCGGGCTGCCGGCGGTGACTCCTCCACCGTTCCGGCGTGGGACCCGGTGGACGGCTCACCGCTCCCCGGCCGGGCGGTGGCTCCTCCACCGGTTCCGGCAGGGATCCGGTGGACAGCTCACCGCTCCCCGGCCGACCCCGGCAGCGTGGCGACGAGGACGGCCACCGCGCCGGCGGTCATCGCGACCAGCTCCTCGCGCGTCACCCGCCGGGGTCCTGGACCCAGGTGAGGACCAGCTCCTCGGTCATCGCCGCCCAGCCGGCGGTGACTCCTCCACCGGTCCCGGCGGTGACCCGGTGGACAGCTCACCGCTCCCCGGCCGGGCCGGTGACTCCTCCACCGGTTCCGGCGGGGATCCGGTGGACAGCTCACCGCTCCCCGGCCGACCCCGGCAGCGTGGCGACCAGCGCGGGCAGCGCGCCGGCGATCATCGCGACCAGCTCCTCGCGCGACACCCCGCCGGGGTCCTGGACCCAGGTGAGGACCAGCTCCTCGGTCATCGCCGCCCAGCCGCGCACGACCAGCCGGGACGCGGCGGTGTCGGGGAGAATCCCGCCCTGCGCGTCCTCGCGGAAGATCCGGTCGGTCAGCGCCGAGCGCGCCTCCTCGTAGATCTCGCGCAGCGTGTCGTTGCCGCCGGCGGCCCCCTTCACCAGGGACAGGTAGCCCTCGAAGTTGGCCTCGACGTAGTCCAGGTACGCCGTGGTCGAGACCAGCAGCCGCTCCAGCGGCTCCCCCTCGACCGGGGGCGCGGTCTGCGCGATCAGGTCGTCCGCGGCCCGGCGTACCACCGCCTCGTGGAAGGCGTGCTTGTTGCCGAAGTAGTGGTATAGCAGGCCGCGGGAGATGCCCGCCTCCTCGGCCAGCAGGTCGATCGAGAGCTCGTCGAGGGAGCGGTGCGCCAGCAGCCGCACTCCGAGGTCGAGCAGCTGCGAGCGCCGCTGCTCGGGGCTGAGCCGGGTGCGCGCCCCACCGGCGGATCCGTCGCCGCGGGCGTCGTTCTCTGTGTTCGCCGTCACGCGCCGGATTCTATTGACACTTGTTCAATAACGCCAATACCGTCGAGGCCATGACAGCAACGGGGACCACGACGGGGACCACCACACGCCCTGGCCACGACCGCCCCCACAGCCTGCCGGACCACGTCCGCCACCTGGTGGTCGGCGCCGGCTTCGCCGGCCTGTGCGCGGCGATCCAGCTCGCCCAGGACGGGGAGCACGACCTCCTGGTGATCGAGAAGGGCGACGACGTCGGCGGCACCTGGCGCGACAACACCTACCCGGGGGCCGCCTGCGACGTGCCGAGCCAGCTCTACTCGTTCTCGTTCGCACCGAACCCCGACTGGTCGATGTCGTTCTCCCCCCAGCCGGAGATCCAGGCCTACCTGCGCCGGGTCGCCCGCGAGTCCGGGACGCTGGACCGTTTCCGGTTCCGCACGGCCCTGGTCTCCGCCGGCTGGGACGAGGACGCCCAGCGGTGGCGCGTCGAGGTCGAGGACGGGTCCGGCCGACACACGCTGACCGCCCAGACCCTGGTGGTCGCCGCCGGCGGGCTCTCCGAGCCGCGGCTGCCCGACATCGACGGGATCGAGGACTTCGGCGGCGAGCTGTTCCACTCCGCCCGCTGGCGCCACGACGTCGACCTCACCGGCAAGCGGGTCGCGGTGATCGGCACCGGCGCCTCGGCGATCCAGATCATCCCCGAGATCCAGCGGCGGGCCGGCCACCTCGACGTCTACCAGCGCACCGCGCCGTACGTCCTGCCCCGCCGCGACCGCCGCTACGGGCGGCTGGAGAGGCTGGCCCTGCGCCACCTGCCGGGGCTGCAGAGGCTCTACCGCACCGCGATCTACTGGGGCCGCGAGAGCTACGTGCCCGGCTTCACGCGGCAGCCGCGGCTGGCGCTGCCGGCCAAGAGGCTCGCGCTGGCCAACCTCGAGCGGGGCGTGTCCGACCCCGAGCTGCGGGCGCGGCTGACCCCCACCTTCGAGATCGGCTGCAAGCGGATCCTGATCTCCAACAGCTACTACCCCGCACTGGACGCCGAGAACGTCGAGGTCGTCACCGACCCGATCGCGCGGGTGACGCCGGACGCGGTGGTCTCCGAGGACGGCACCGAGCGACCGGTCGACGTGCTGGTCGTGGCGACCGGCTTCTTCACCACCGAGCTGCCGATCACCGAGCGGCTCACCGGCCGCGACGGCCGCACCCTCGCCGAGCAGTGGCGCACCGGCGGCATGGAGGCCTACAAGGGCACCACGGTCCCGGGCTTCCCGAACCTGTTCATGCTGGTCGGCCCCAACACCGGGCTGGGCCACTCGAGCATGGTCTTCATCATCGAGTCCCAGGTCGCCTACCTGCGCGCCGCGGTCCGCACCATGCGCCAGCACCGGTACGCCGCGGTCGAGCCCACCCCCGCGGCCACCCGGACCTGGAACGCCGACCTGCAGCACCGGATGCGGCGTACCGTCTGGAGCACCGGAGGCTGCTCGAGCTGGTACCTCGACGCGCACGGCCGCAACACCACGCTGTGGCCGCGCGCCACCTTCACCTTCCGCCGGCTGCTGGCCGAGTTCGACGTCGCCGCCTACGCCGTGCGCGCGCCGCACCCCGGCCCGACGGCCGAGCCCTCCCCCACCGCCGCCCACCGAGAGACCGAGGACGTGACCGCATGAAGACGCTCGAGGACAAGGTCGTCGTGATCACCGGCGCCGGCAGCGGCATCGGCCGCGCGCTGGCGGTGAACCTGGCCCGGCGCGGCGCGCTGCTGGCGCTCTCCGACGTCGACGAGGTCGGCCTGGCCCAGACCGTGGAGCTGGCCACCGTCGCCGGCGCCCCCGAGGTCCGCAGCGACCGGCTCGACGTCGCCGACCGGGCGGCGTTCGCCGCGTACGCCGCGGCCGTGGCCGAGCACTTCGGCCGGGTCAACGTCGTCATCAACAACGCCGGCGTGGCGCTCGCCGGCGACCTGGTCGACCTCACCTACGAGGACATGGACTGGATCGTGGGGGTGAACTTCTGGGGCGTCGTGCACGGGACCAAGGAGTTCCTGCCGCACCTGATCGCCTCCGGCGACGGCCACGTGGTCAACCTGTCCTCGCTGTTCGGGCTGATCTCGATGCCCGGCCAGAGCGCCTACAACGCCACCAAGTACGCCGTCCGCGGGCTCACCGAGGCGCTGCGCGAGGAGATGCTGATCGCCGGCCACCGGGTCGGCGTCACGGCGGTGCACCCCGGCGGCATCAAGACCGCGATCGCCCGCAACGCCCGGGTCTCCGACCGCGAGGACAAGGAGGCCACCGCCCGGCTCTTCGACGAGAAGCTGGCCCGGATGACCCCGGAGAAGGCCGCCGAGATCATCGTCAAGGGCATCGTGGGCAACAAGGCGCGGGTGCTGGTCGGTCTCGACGCCCACGCGCTGCACCACTTCGCCCGGCTCACCGGCTCGCGCTACCAGGACGTCGTGGCGATGGCGAGCCGCAAGGTCGTGCCGCCGAAGGCCACGGTCGTCTGACTGCTACAAACGCAGGGTGAGCACACTCCCCACCCCGGGCCGGCCCCGGCCGGGCGACCCGGTCCACGTGGTGATGACCAAGTGGGGCGGCCGGCCGCACTGGGAGTACGACGCGGTCCACCTCGGTGCGGACGCGCACGGCGACTGGATCGGGCTGCCCGGCGGGACGTTCTTCGCCCGGCCGGGCGCGGAGTACGTCGCGCCGGTCGCCCAGGTCTGCCTGGTCCCGGGCCCCGGCCCGGACGCCGAGCGGGGCTGGTTCGCCACGTTCCACGCGCACGGCGGGCCGGTGCGGGTCTACGTCGACATGACCACCCCGCCGGTCTGGGACGGCGCCGTGGTGCGCGCGGTCGACCTCGACCTCGACGTGGTGCAGGGGCCGACCGGCCGGGTCTGGGTCGACGACGAGGACGAGTTCGCCGAGCACCGGGTCCGCTACGCCTACCCCGAGGAGGTCTCGCGGCTGGCGATGCGCTCCTGCGACCGGGTCCGGGCCGCGGTCGAGGCCGGCTGCCCGCCGTACGACGGGACCAGCGCGGCCTGGTTCGACCGGCTCGCGGCCCGCTGAGCGGCCGCGGTCACGCCGCTCAGTCCTCGGAATTGGCCGGCTGGGGCTCGCCGTGCGCACGGTCCCGGCCGACCGACCCCTGCCGGCGGTCCGAGGCGGCCGGCTCCGCGGCGCGCTCGGTCGCGGCGGCGGGCTCCCGGGTCCGGCGCTGCTGCTCGCGGCGGGCCTTGCGCCCGGTGCGCACCCGCAGCGGACCGACCAGGCGCGGGCCGGCGAGCCGGCTCTCGAGCTTCTGGGCCTCGCGGCGCACCGGCTGGGCGACGTACTCCCCCAGGATCACCCCCGAGGACACCGCGATCGCGATCGAGGCGGCCGTGATGATCGCCAGCAGGCCCTGGGAGGTCGCGTGCTGCCCCTCGGCGAGCAGCGAGAGCCCGCGGTAGATCGACAGGCCCGGCAGCATCGGCACCACGGCGGAGACCACGACGACCAGCGGTGGCACCCGCATCCGGCCCGCCACCGTGTAGCTGACCAGGCCGACGAAGAACGCCGCCAGCCCGGTCGGCCAGGTGCTGCCCGCCTCGGAGAGCGACAGCGTCTGCGAGATCACCATCGCGGCGGCCGCGATCACCGCGATCGGCGCGATGATCCGGCGCGGCGCGTAGGAGGCGAACGCGAACGCCGCGGCACAGATCGCGGCCCCGAGCGCCATCATCGAGACCGCCTTGACGCTGCCGTAGGCGCCGGGGTTGAGCCGGTGCACCTGGATCCCCGCCATCTGCGCGAGCGTGAGGCCGCCGCTGACCCCGGCGATGATCCCGGCGGTGGACAGCATCGCCTCGGTCAGCCGGGCGCCGCCGGTGATGTAGAACCCGGACAGCGCGTCCTGCAGCGCCCCCATGAACCCGATGCCGGCGAGCAGCATGATGATGTTCGCGCTGACGACCAGGGACGGGTTGCCGACCAGGCCGAGGCCGGCCGCGCCGGCGCCGAGGATCGTGGCGATCGCCCCGCCGGCCACCTGCTGGTAGAAGAACGGCAGCCGGCGGCGCGACATCAGCACCTGGGCCCGGTCGATGCAGACGGCCGCCACGAACGCGATCGCGATCACGGTCGGCGTACCGCCGAGCTGGAGGCCGACGCCGGCGCACATCACGCCCCAGCCCAGGGTGACCGCCCAGCGCGGCTGCTTGTGCCCGGAGGAGACGATCCGGGCGAGCTTGGCCCGCGCCTCCATCAGGTCCACCCGGTCGGCCAGCACGTCGCGCACCAGGTGGTCGACCAGCGTGAGGTCCTCGTAGTCGATCTCGCGCTGCTTGACCTGCCGGATCTGGATGAGCGGCGGGTCCTCCGGGCTCGGCTGGAAGGTCATCGACAGCGAGGTGAACGTGACGTCGATGTCGGGGTGCCGGACGCCGAGGTGGTAGGACAGCGTCCGCATGGTCGCGGTCACGTCGGCGGCGCCCCCGCCCGAGGCGAGCAGCATCTCGCCGACCCGCAGGCAGAAGTCGAGAGTCAGGTTCAGCGCGCGAGACTCCAGCACGCGCCCCATGCTGACAGGCCCGCGATGTGCTTCGCTGGTCGGGTGCGCATCGACTTCCGGGGCTCCCCCGAGCCGACGATCGGCGTCGAGTGGGAGCTCGCGCTCGTCGACCGGTCCAGCCGCGACCTGGCCAACTGCGCGGCCGACCTGTTCGCCGCCGCCGGCCCCCGGCTGCCGGACCCCGGGCGGCTGCACAAGGAGCTGCTGCGCAACACCGTCGAGGTGGTCACCGGCGTGTGCCACACCGTCGGGGAGGCGGTCGCCGACCTGCGGCGCACCCTGGCCGAGGTGGTGCCGGTGGCCGACGCGATGGGCGTCGACCTGTACGGCGGTGGCACCCACCCGTTCGCGTCCTGGACCCGGCAGCAGCTCACCGAGGGGCACCGCTACGAGGAGCTGATCAACCGCACCCAGTGGTGGGGCCGGCAGATGCTGATCTGGGGCGTGCACCTGCACGTCGGCCTGCCCGTGCGGGAGCGGGTGATGACGGTGCTCTCGGCGCTGCTGAACCACTATCCGCACCTGCTGGCGCTCTCGGCGTCCTCGCCGATCTGGTCCGGCGTGGACACCGGCTACGCCTCCAACCGGGCGCTGATGTTCCAGCAGCTGCCGACCGCGGGCCTGCCGTTCCAGTTCCAGCGGTGGGAGGAGTTCGAGGCGTTCGCCTCCGACCAGCTGGCCACCGGCGTGGTCGACGAGCTCTCCGAGATCCGCTGGGACCTGCGGCCCTCGACCCGCAACGGCACCCTGGAGAACCGGATCTGCGACGGCGTCTCCGACCTCGACGACCTGGCCTCGCTGGTGGCGCTGATGCACTGCCTGGTCGTCGACCTCGACACCCGGGCCGCCCGCGGCGAGGCGCTGCCCACGATGCCGCCGTGGCACGTGCAGGAGAACAAGTGGCGCGCCGCCCGCTACGGACTCGACGCGATCGTGGTGCTCGACGCCGACTGCCACGAGCGGCTGGTCACCGACGACCTCGCCGAGCTGCTGGTCCGGCTCGAGCCGGTCGCGGAGCGGCTCGGCTGCTCCGCCGAGCTGGCCGCGGTCGCCGACATCCCGCGGCGCGGCGCGTCCTACCAGCGGCAGCGCGCGGTGGCCGAGCGCACCGGCGGCGACCTGGTTGCGGTCGTCGACTCGGTCGTGCGCGAGCTGCGCGCCGGCCTGGGGTAGCGCGGCGGCGGGGTGGCCGCGGGAGGGGGGCTCAGTAGCCGCCGGTCGGCTCGGTCATCTCCAGGCGGACGCCGAGCAGCCGCACCGGGCGGTCGTGCTCGACCCGGTCCAGGAGCGAGACCGCCGCCTCCGCGAGCACGACGGGGTCGTTGGTCGGCGCCGGCATGGTGAGGCTGCGGGTCACGGTGAGGAACGGCTTGAACCGCACCTTGATCGCGACCCGCGCCGCCGGGCGGCCCTCCCGGTCGATGTCGGCCACCGTCCGCCGGGTCAGCACCCGGACCTCCTCGGCGATCCGCTCCCAGTCCTCGAGGTCCACCTGGTAGGTCTCCTCCCGGCCGTGCGCCCGCGGCACCCAGGGGGTGGCGTCGACCGGGCTGGAGTCCTCGCCCCGGCCGAGCCGGTGGTACCACGGCCCCATCGTGGGGCCGAGCTCGGCGGCCAGCACCCGCGCGTCCGAGCCGGCGAGCTGGGCGACGGTGTCGATGCCGAGCGCGGACAGCTTCTTCGCGGTCTTGCGGCCGATCCCCCACAGCGCGTCCGTCGGCCGCTCGCCCATCACCTCGGCCCAGGTGTCCGCGGTCAGCTCGGCCACCCCGCGGGGCTTGCCGAACTCGGTGGCGATCTTGGCCCGCAGCTTGTTGTCGCCGATGCCCACCGAGCAGTGCAGCCCGGTCTCTTCCAGCACCCGCTGCCGGACCAGCGCCGCGAACGCCCGGGGGCCGACCGGCCCGGGAGGCTGCTCGGGGGTCCCTCCCCCCACCCCCTCCCCGCGCGGCCCGGTCGTGGGCTCGGCCACCGCTCCCGCCGTCACGTCCGCCGACACCTCGGCGGGGTCCGCGCCCGGGCCGGCGGCGAGGAACGCCTCGTCCCAGCCGAGCACCTCGACCACCACCGGCGCGCCACCCCAGGTCAGCGAGCGCAGCGTCTCCATCACCCGCACCGACGCGGCCTCGTAGGCGGCGTGGTCGGCCGGCAGGAAGACCGCGTCCGGGCACTTGCGGGCGGCCACCCGCAGCGGCATCCCCGAGCCGACGCCGAACTCCCGGGCCTCGTACGACGCGGTCGCCACCACGCCCCGCTCGGTGGGGTCGCCGCGGCCGCCGACGACCACCGGGCGGCCGGCCAGCTCCGGATGCCGCTGCACCTCGACCGCGGCGATGAACTGGTCCAGGTCGACGTGCAGCACCCACCGCCGCCCGGGTCGGCGGCCGGGCGGCTGCTCGGGCCGGGGCTCGGGCCGGGGCTCGGGGTCGGGCCGGCCGGTCATCGCGGCGGGGGCGGCAGCGTGTCGGTGGCCTGCAGCTGGTCGAGGCCGGTGACCATGAGCAGGTCCACCACGACCGAGCGCAGCTGGCCGAGCACCACCTCGGCGGTGAGCACGTCGCTGCGCTCGACCAGGCCGGTGGCGTTGCCGACCGCCAGCACCGCGGGCCGGGCGGCCACCGCGATCCGTCGGTCGGCCAGCTCGTCCGCCACCGCGTCCGCGGCGTCGGCGAGGTCGAGCGCGACCAGCGCGTAGGACTTCGGCACCGGGCGTTGGTGGTAGGCCGCGACCGCGGTCTGTCGCACCAGCACCCGGGTGCTGCGCAGGGCCCGGTCCAGCGGTTCGACCAGCTCGGCCATCAGCCGCAGGTTGCCCCGGTGACGGATGCGGAACGGCGAGGACGCCACCACCGCCAGGCCCTCGTCGGCGGCCGCCTGCAGCTCGCGGATCAGGTGGTCGGTGGCGCGGGCGTCGGCGAGCAGCGCCGTCGCCCGGTCGATCTCGCCGTCGGTCATCACCTCCCCGGCCGCGCGGAGCAGCATCGCGATCTTGCGCATCACGATCGCGGCCTGCTGTCGGGGCCGGCGCAGCGGTGCGGCCGGCACGACGGTCGCGGCCACCAGCGCCACCGCGCCACCGACCAGCGCGTCGCTCCACCGGGTCAGCCCCGCCCCCGGGTCGGGCAGCAGGGTGCTGACCACGATCGACTGCACCGCGGCCTGGTTGACCAGCAGCTGGCTCGCGTCGAGGAGGAACGCCAGCGACATCGCCAGCCCGACGATCAGGGTCAGCTGCCAGGCGCCGGTGCCGATCCAGGTGACCACCAGGTCGCCGAGCAACACCCCGAGGGCCACCCCGATCGTCACCTCGGCCACCCGGCGCAGCCGCTGACCGTAGGTCGTGCCGAGGCTGACCACGGCGGCGATCGGCGCGAAGAACGGGGCCTGGTGCCCGAGCACGTCGCTGGCCAGCAGCCAGGCGACCCCGGCCGCCGTCGCGCATTGGGCGATCGCCCAGCGCTTGGACTCCCAGCGCCGGATCCGGGCCCGCAGCGAGAGCCGGCCACGGTCCCAGGCGCGGTCGAGGGGTCCGGCGGCGGCCTCCATGGCGGAGATCCTGCCATGCACCGGCGCGACGGCCGGCCCGCCGACCGCTACCGGGACCGGGCGAAGTCCAGCGCCAGCTTCGTCGCCGCGAGGTCGCGGTACCAGATCCGGGTCCGGGTGCGGCAGCGCACCCGGCCGACCCGGTGGTGCAGGGCCGCGCACCCGGCGCGGGCCTCCGCGATCGTGGGCGGGTAGGTCACCGTGCCGTCGTAGTGCTCGATCGTCCAGCCGTGCCGCCAGTCGCCGCTCACGTCGGTGATCGTGTCGCCCGGCGGCGGGTCGTCCCCGCTCGCCCAGGCGGCCGTCCCTCCCCCGACGGCGAGGACGGTGGCGGCGGCGATCAGCCCGAGGGTGTGCTTCATCTGTGGTCTCCCGAGGTCGGGGCGCCGGCGAGTTCCGGCGCAGCTCGGACGCTAGGAGACCGGTGGGGTCCGCCGCGGCGAGCGTCGGCCGGGCTGGGGACGACCCCGCGGGAGGGCCGCCTGTGGAGGAGAAGTGGGCCGGGCCGGCTCGGCCCGGTCCGCGGCCGCCTGCTCCGCCAGGAAGGCGAGGAACCGGGCGGCCGCCGGGGCCGGGCGTCGGTCGGTGCGCCAGGTGAGCCCGACCATCCGCTCGGCGCCCGCCGCGGAGAGCGGCACCCCGACGGCCCGCCCCCCGATCAGCTGCCCGATCAGCTGCTCGGGCAGCAGCGCCACGCCGAGCCCGGAGCCGACCAGCCCCTCGATCGTGGCCAGGTCGACGCTCTCGAAGGCGACCCGCGGGACCACGCCGGCCCCGGCGAACAGCTCGTCGACCAGCGCCCGGAAGCCGAACCCCGGGGGCACCGTGACGAACTCCTCGCCCTCGAGGTCGCGCAGCCGGACCCGGGTCCGCCCGGCGAGCCGGTGCCCGGCCGGCACCGCGACGGCGAGCCGCTGCCGCTGCAGCGGCAGCCAGCCGTGCGGCCCGCTCGGCCGGGGCGAGGTGACCGCCAGCTCGGCGGTGCCGGCGGCGAGGTCGCGGAGGATCTCGTGGTTCGGCTCCTGGGTCAGCACCACGCGCACCCGCGGCGCCACCGCCCGGAATTCGTGCAGCAGCCGGGGCACCAGCGAGGTCGCCATCGAGTCCAGGAACGCCAGCCGCACGGTGCCGGAGTCCGGGTCGAGCAGGTCGGCGAGGTCGCGCACCAGCTGGTCGTGCCGGCCGGTGAGGTCGCGCGCGGCGGCGAGCACCAGCTCGCCGTACGGGTTGGGGTGCACCCCCCTGGCGTCGCGCTCGAAGAGGCGTACGCCGAGCTCGCGCTCCACCCGCGCCAACAGCCGGGACAGGGTCGGCTGCGGCACCTCGAGCACCGCGGCGGCGTCGGTCACCTGCTCGTGCTCGGCGAGCACGAGCAGCTTGCGGAGGTCCTCCAGCTGCATGGCGACAACATACGCGTGGCGTATGCAGTTGGCGTGAAACCATGCATTGGAAGCATGCCCGCGGATGCGGGACAGTGGCCGGGTGTCCATCGCCGCCGCCACCCGCCACGACGGCTACCGCGCCGGGGAGGCCGGCTACCGCCAGATCGCGACCGCGCTGTTCGCGGCCGGGGTCGCCACCTTCGCGCTGCTCTACAGCACCCAGGCGCTGCTGCCCGAGCTCGCCGACTCCTTCCAGGTGACCGCGGCCGCGAGCACGCTGTCCCTCTCGCTGACCACCGTCGGGCTCGGCCTCGCGCTGCTGGTCGCCGGACCGCTCTCGGAGGTGCTGGGCCGCACCCGGCTGATCCACCTGTCGCTGGCGCTCTCGGCGGTCGTCGCCCTGGCCTGCGCCGCGGCGCCGGGCTGGCACGTGCTGCTCGGGCTGCGGCTGCTCCAGGGCGTCACGCTCGCGGGCCTGCCGGCGGTCGCGACGGCGTACCTCCACGAGGAGCTGCACCCCGACCTGCACGCCCGGGCCGCGGGTCTCTACATCGGGGGCACGGCGCTGGGCGGGATGACCGGGCGCCTGGCCGCCGGCGTCGTCGGCGACCTGGCCGGCTGGCGCTGGGCGCTGGCGGCGCTCGGCCTGGTCGGCGTGGGCTGCGCGGTCGCGGTCCGGCTGCTGCTGCCGCCGTCCCGCAACTTCGTCGCGGCCCCGGCCCGGCTCGACCACCTCGTGACGATGACCCGGCGGGCGCTCACCGACCGGGGGCTGCTGGCGCTCTACGCGATCGGCGCCTGCACGACGGGGTCGTTCGTGGCGGTCAGCAACGCGATCGGCTTCCGGCTCACCTCCCCCGAGGTCGGGCTGAGCCTGGGGGCGGCCGGGCTGGTCTTCCTCGTCTACCCGATCGGCTCGATCAGCTCGGTCGTCGCCGGCCGGCTCGCCGAGCGCTGGTCCCGCCGGACCGTCGTCCCCGCGGGCTGCGCGATCACGCTCGCCGGGATCCTGCTCACGCTGGCCCGCCCGCTCCCGGTGATCGTGCTGGGCCTGGCGGTGATGACCGCCGGGTTCTTCGTCGTGCACGGCGTGGCCAGCGGCTGGGTCCCGGCCCGGGCCCGGGCCGGCGGCATCGCGTCGGGGCAGGCCGCCTCGCTCTACCTGTTCGGCTTCTACCTCGGCTCCTCGGTCTTCGGCAGCCTTGCCGGTACGGCGTGGTCCGCGGGCGCCTGGCCCGCGGTCGTCACCCTGTCGGTCGTGCTGGTCGTGCTGGCCGCCGCGCTGGCCGGCGTCCTGCGGCACACCCCCTCGCTCGACCCGCTGCGCCGCTGAGCACGCCGGCCCTCCGGATCGCCGCCCCGGCGCACCTGGGGCGCGGCCCGGTGGCACACATCCGAGGACCGGCGGCATGGACCGCCGCCGGCTGGGGAGGATCGTTGTGAAACGGGCGGCCGAGGGCGAGGATCGGTCAACGACGAGAGCGGGGTACCCGTGGTCACACCGATCGATCCGACGTCGGCGGCGTTCCTGCTGGCCGAGAACCGCAGCCAGCCCATGCACGTGGGCGGGCTGCAGCTGTTCCAGCCGCCCGAGGGGGCCGGCCGGGACTACGTGCGCCAGATGTTCGAGCAGATGCGCGACGTCGAGGCCGTCGCCCCGCTGTTCCTCAAGCACCCCAAGCGGTCGCTGCGGACGGCCGGCCAGCTGGTGTGGGAGGACGACGACCAGTTCGACATCGAGCACCACGTCCGGCACAGCGCACTGCCCCGTCCGGGCCGGATCCGCGAGCTGCTCGAGCTCTGCGGCCGGCTGCACAGCACCCGGCTCGCCTGGGAGCGCCCGCTGTGGGAGGCCCACGTCATCGAGGGCCTGCGCGACGGCCGGGTGGCGATGTACACCAAGACCCACCACGCGCTGGTCGACGGCATCTCCGCGATGCGGCTGATCCAGAGCGTGCTGAGCACCGACCCGGACAAGCGGGGGATGCCGGCGCCGTGGGGCATGCGCGCGAGCGCGGCCCGCAGCCGCGAGCGGTCGCCGGCGGTCACCGAACGGGACCTCGCCGAGGTGTCGGTGCACGCGCTGCAGACCGCGCTCGGGATCGCCGCCGAGGCGGCCGGCCTGCCGGGGGCGCTGATCCGGACGCTCAACAGGAGCGTGCGCAACGAGACCTCCGCGCTCTCGCTCTACGCCCCGCGCACGATGTTCAACCGCTCGATCACCGGGTCCCGCCGCTTCGCCGCCCAGGACTGGCCGATCGAGCGGCTGCGGGCGATCGGCAAGGCGTCCGGCGCCACCCTCAACGACGTGGTGCTGGCGATGTGCAGCGGCGCGGTCCGCACCTACCTCACCGAGCTCGACGCGCTGCCGGACGCCCCGCTGGTGGCGATGGTGCCGGTCGGCCTCCACGCCCGCCAGTCCCACGTCGCCTCGGCCGACGGCGGCAACGCGGTCGGCGCGGTGATGTGCAAGCTCGGCACCGACCTCGCCGACCCGGCCGAGCGGCTGGCCGCGGTGCACCGGTCGATGAAGGACGGCAAGGAGGCGCTGTCCAGCATGACCCCGGTGCAGATCATGGCGATGAGTGCGCTCGGGCAGGCGCCGGCGATCCTGCCGCCGCTGCTGCGGATGCAGGGCATCGTCAAGCCGCCGTACAACCTGATCATCAGCAACGTGCCCGGCCCCCGGACCACGCACTACTGGAACGGCGCCCGGCTGCTCGGCCAGTACCCGCTCTCGATCCCGATCAACGGCATGGCGCTCAACATCACCTGCACGTCCTACGACGGCAACATGGGGTTCGGGCTGACCGGCTGCCGGCGCACCGTCCCGCACCTGCAGCGGCTGCTCGGCCACCTCGACACCGAGGTGGCCGCGCTGGAGAAGGCGGTCGGGGCCTGAGCGGCCGCGGTCCTCGGCGCCGGTCGAGCCACCCGGCCCGGGACCGCTGCTGCGCGCTCATCCCGGCCACTGCGGCGGGTCCTCGAGCAGCCCGCCGCCGACCGTCTCGGCGACCGCGCGCAGCCGCGCCCGGGTGATGTCGGCGACGCTCAGCAGCCCGGCGGCGCGGGCGTTGGAGCCCTCCCGGGTCGGCTCCCCGGAGTTGACGCTCAGGCACCGGCGGCTGCCGCCGTCCTCGGCGTTCTGCAGGGCGACCGCGTGCCCGGTGGTGCCGCTGCCGGCGAAGAAGTCGAGCACGCGCACGTCGTCGGGCATGGTCGCGAGGATCCTGCGGACCAGCCCGGTCGGCTTGGGCGACTCGAAGACGTGGCCCACGGTCGCCTTGAGCTCCGCGACCGCGGTGTCGGTGGTGCCGATCTCCTCGGCGAGCCAGATCGTGCGCAGCTTCTTGCGGCGGCCACCGGGGGTGTCCCGGACCAGCCAGTCCTTCTGGAACACGTCGACCCGGGGGCCGGCCCGGCCGTTGACGGTGCGGCAGACCAGATCCTCGGGGCGCTGCTCGATGAGCGGGCGCGACCAGCGCCAGACCGCGGGCCGGCCGTCGCCGAAGACCGGCCCGATCTCCTGCGCCCCCGCGAACGGGCTGGTGCCGACCCGGCCGGTGACCGGATCGCCCCAGAGCGTGAAGTGCAGGGTGCGCGCGGTGGTGGGGTTGAACTTCTTGTTGGTGTTGCGCAGCGGCAGCCGCCGGTAGCGGCGGCCGGTCGCCGGGTCGGTCAGCGGGAAGTCGCGCTCGTCGACCGCGTCGGGGCTGCTGGCGTCCAGGGCGGTGCGCCGGGGGTCCTTGACGTAGACCAGCAGGTACTCGTGGCTGGTCGCGAACCCGCGGCCGAGCTGGCGGCCCTTGGCGTTGAGGTTGACCACCACCTGGGCGACGAAGCCCGGCTCCCCGAACACCTCGTCCATCAGCAGCCGCAGGTGCGCCGCCTCGTTGTCGTCGATGCTGACGAAGATCGCCGCCCGCTCGCTCATCAGCCCCCGCGCCGCCTCGAGCCGGGGCCGCATCATCGCCACCCAGGCCTGGTGGCGGGTGCTGCGCGCCTCGCCGTGCCGGAAGTCGTCGCGGTAGGCGAAGTCGTTGCCGGTGTTGTACGGCGGGTCGATGTAGACCAGGTCGACCGGCGCGGTCACCCGCGCCAGCACCTCGAGGTTGTCGCCCTCGATGAAGGCGTTCCAGGGGTGCCCAGCCCGTCGACCCACGTGCGCACCCTAGTGGGCCGGGCGGGGCGGCGGCCGGCGACACGGTCGCGGGCCTACGCGCCGCCGGGGGGATCGCCACCTAGCCTGTCGGGCATGCGTGCTCGGGCCCCGCTGTCGGCTGCCGTCCTCGCGAGCTGCCTCGCGGCGGCCGCCCCCGCCCTGGCCGGCACCGCACCGCCACCCGCCACTCCCCTCGCCACTCCCCTCGCCACTCCCCTCGCCACTCCCCTCGCCACTCCCCTCGCTTCTGGGCACGGCCACCGGGTGCCGCGCGCGGTCGACGCCCGGCACCACCCGGTCACCAGCAGCGACGGCGAGCGGGGCGTGCTCGCGCCGGCGGTCCCGTCGTACGCCCGGGAGTCCCCGACCACCGCGGACCTGGTCCGGCGTGAGCTCGCGCCGGGCGTGACCTGGACCCGGTGGGACCGGCTCGACGCGCGCGGCCCGAACCGGGCGTACCTGCTGACCGTCGACACCCGCCGCCCCGGGGTCTCGCTCGACGTCGCCACCAGCGGCCGGGTCCGCGAGACCGCCACCGTCAAGGACCTGGTGGACCGCACGCACGCGGTGGCCGGGGTGAACGGCGACTTCTACGACATCGGCGACACCGGCGCGCCGCTCGGTGTCGCCCGCGACCGGAGCAGCGGGCTGCTCAACGCCCGCAGGAGCGGCTGGAACTCCGCGTTCTACCTCACCCGCGACGGCCAGCCCGAGATGGGCACGCTGGCGCTGCGGGCGCACGTCGCCCAGCACCCGGACCTGACCATCACCAACCTCAACTCGGCGTTCGTCCAGCCCGGCGGCATCGGCGTCTACACCCCGCGCTGGGGGCGTACGGCGGGCTACCGGGTCACCGACGGCCAGCGGCGACACGTCCGCATGGTCGTCGTCCGCGGCGGCCGGGTGCGGGCCTCGCAGACCCGGCTGACCCGGGACCGGCCCATCGACGGCACCGTGCTCATCGGCCGCGGCGCCGGCGCGCGGGCGCTGCGGGCGCTGACCGTCGGCTCCCGGGCCACGCTCGGGTGGAGCCTGCCGCAGCACCCGGCGATGGCGCTGAGCGGCAGCCGGTTCCTGGTGAAGGACGGGCTGGTCAACGTGGTCGACGACCGGATGATGGCCCCGCGCACGGCCGTCGGCATCGACCGCGACACCGGCGAGGTGCTGATCCTCGCGGTCGATGGCCGGCAGCGCGACAGCCGTGGCCTCACCATGGTCGAGCTCGCGAACCTGATGGTCGACCTCGGGGCCGACGACGCGCTCAACCTCGACGGCGGCGGCTCGACCACGATGGTCGTGCGTCGCCCCGGCGCCCGCAGCCGGGTGGTCAACAGCCCGTCGGACGGCTTCCAGCGCCGGGTCGCCAACGCGCTCGAGGTCCGGTACGCCGCCCCGCGGTGACCCGAGGGGCGGCGGCCGACGTCACACCGCGCCGGACGGGACCGCCACGACCGCGACGGTGGTGACCGGGGCCAGGCACTCCGGCAGCGGACTCCTCACCGGCTGCGCGGTGACCTGGAGCCCGTCGGGCGTGCGCTGCACGTCGACCGCCTTCGGCACGTCGCAGCCGACCGCGACCACGGCCGCGACCGGCACCCGGCCGTCGCCGAGGTCGGCCTTCGCGAGCACCTGCTGGAGCCGGCCCTGGAGCAGCCCGCCACGGAACCGGCCGGCGAACTGCTCGACGGCGGCCCGGCTGTCCAGCACCGTGGGGTGCGGGTCGACGCGGCCGCCCACCGCGGTCTGGCTGATCAGCGCGAGCACGGTGCTGTCCACGGGGCCGGTGCTCGGTGAGGGCGACGCGCTGCCGGTCGACGTGCTGCCGGCCGACGCGCCGGGGTCGGAGGCGGTGTCCGCGCCGCAGCCGGCGACTAGCCCCGCGGTCAGCAGCACGGTCATCAGGAGGGGCAGCAGGGCGGGCCGGAGGGCGGGTTTGAGAGCGGGTCGAAGGGCGGGCAGCGGCAGGGGTCCGAGAGTGCGTCGCATGATGATGGGACGGTAGCCCGCCGCCACCGGTTCCCGCCCCCGACGATCCGGGCGGGCGGTCGGGGCGGGCGGTCGGGGCGGGCGGTCGGGGCGGGCGGTCGGGGCGGAGGCCCGGCCGCGTGGCAGCATGCGTCCGTGCCCCGCTTCACCCGTGCCGAGCTGCAGTCGTTCCGCGGCACCGAGGTGCCCGACCTGCTGGGCACCGACGTCCGGCTGCTGTTCGTCGGCATCAACCCCGGGCTGTGGACCGCGGCCACGCAGACCCACTTCGCCCACCCGGTCAACCGCTTCTACCCCGCGCTGCTGCGCGCCGGGATCATCGGGCACCCGATCGACCCCTCGGCCGGGATGACCGACGAGGACCGCGACCTGCTGCGCGGGCGCGGCATCGGCATCACCAACCTGGTCCGCCGGGCCACCGCCCGCGCCGACGAGCTGTCCCGCGACGAGCTGCGCGAGGGCGGCCGGCAGCTCGAGGAGCTGGTCCACCGGGTTGCGCCGCGGGTCGTCGCGGTCGCCGGCATCACGGCGTACCGCCACGCCTTCGGCCACCGCGGGGCCGCCCTCGGCCACCAGCCCGAGCCGTTCGCCGGCGCCGAGCTGTGGGTCGTCCCGAACCCCAGCGGCCTCAACGCCCACGAGACCGTCGAGTCGCTGGCCGCGGCGTACGCCGAACCCGCCCGCGCCGCCGGCATCCTCTGACCGCCGGGCCGCTCCCGGCCCACCCGAGCCAGGCCCCCTCAGCCGGGCAAGACCTGGTCCTTGCCGAGCACGGTCAGCCCGTCCTGCACGACGAAGCCGCGCGCCTCGTCCTCGCCCGGGTCGACGCCGATCCGGGCGCCGGGCGGGACCACGACGTGCTTGTCGAGGATCGCGTTGCTCACGACCGCCCCCGCGCCGATCCGCACGCCGTTCATCAGCACCGAGTCCGACACCTGGGCCCCGGCGCCGACGAACGCCGCGGGCGAGAGCACCGAGCGGGCGATCTCGCCGCCGCTGACCACGGTGCCCGGCGAGAGCAGCGACTCCAGCGTCAGCGAGGCGTGACCGTCCTCGCCGGGGGTGATCTTCACCGGTGGCTGCGGGCCGTAGGAGGTGAAGATCGGCCAGTCGAAGTTGTAGAGGTTGAACACCGGCAGCGGCGAGACCAGGTCCATGTGCGCGGCGTAGTAGGAGCCGATCGTCCCGACGTCGCGCCAGTAGCCGCGGTCGCGGTCGGTCGCGCCCGGGACGTCGTTGTCCTTGAAGTCGTAGACGCCGGCCTGCTGGCGACGTACGAACGCCGGCACGATGTCGCCGCCCATGTCGTGCTTGGAGCCGGTCATCATCGAGTCCCGGCTGACCGCCTCGACCAGCGCGTCGGCGTCGAAGACGTAGTTGCCCATCGAGGCCAGCACCTCCCCCGGGCTGTCCGGCAGGCCGACCGGGTCGGTCGGCTTCTCCAGGAAGTCCCGGATCCGCGAGGGGTCCTCGGGCGCCACGTCGATGACCCCGAACTGGTCGGCCATCGAGATCGGCTGGCGGATCGCGGCCACCGTGCAGGCCGCGCCGCTCGCCACGTGCTGGTCGACCATCTGGGAGAAGTCCATCCGGTAGACGTGGTCGGCGCCGACGACCACGACGATGTCGGGCTGCTCGTCGCGGATCAGGTTCAGCGACTGGTAGATCGCGTCGCCGCTGCCGAGGTACCAGTGCTTGCCGACCCGCTGCTGCGCCGGCACCGGGGTGACGTAGTTGCCGAGCATCGTCGACATCCGCCAGGTCTGGCTGACGTGCCGGTCCAGGCTGTGCGACTTGTACTGGGTGAGCACCACGATCTGCAGGTAGCCGGAGTTCACGACGTTCGACAGCGCGAAGTCGATCAGCCGGTAGATGCCGCCGAACGGCACCGCCGGTTTCGCCCGGTCCGCGGTCAGCGGCATCAGCCGCTTGCCTTCCCCGCCGGCGAGGACGATGGCCAGGACCTTCTTGCGGCTGCTGGGGCTCATGCGGTCACGCTAGCGGGAGCCGGCCGCCACGGGCAGTGCGAGTTCGGGGACCGAACCACGCGATGCCTGTCCGAGGGGCGACGGAGTAGTTTCGCGCCATGCGCGTCGACGTCCTGACCAAGGAGTACCCCCCGGAGATCTACGGCGGCGCGGGGGTGCACGTCGCCGAGCTGGTCCGCGCGCTGCGCCGGCTGCCCGACCTCGAGGCCCGGGTGCACGCCTTCGGTGCGCCGCGCGAGGAGCCGCTGACCGCGTCGTACGCCGACCACGGCGAGCTCGCCCACGCCAACGCGGCGCTGCGGACCCTCGGCGTCGACCTGTCCATCGCCGACGGCTGTGCCGGCGCCGACCTGGTCCACTCCCACACCTGGTACGCCAACTTCGCCGGGCACCTCGCCTCGCTGCTCTACGGCGTCCCGCACGTGGTCAGCGCGCACTCGCTGGAGCCGCTGCGGCCGTGGAAGGCCGAGCAGCTCGGCGGCGGCTACGCGATCTCCTCCTGGGTCGAGCGGACGTCGTACGACGCGGCCGCGGCGGTGATCGCGGTGTCCTCGGCGATGCGCGAGGACGTGCTGCGCTGCTACCCGGCGATCGATCCGGACCGGGTCCACGTGGTGCACAACGGCATCGACACCGACGACTGGGCGCCGCGCGCCGACCCCGACCGGGTGCGCGAGCTGGGCGTCGACCCGGACCGGCCCTCGGTGGTGTTCGTCGGGCGGATCACCCGGCAGAAGGGGCTGCCGCTGTTCCTGCGCGCGGTCGCCGAGCTGCCCCCGGACTGCCAGGTGGTGCTGTGCGCCGGGGCGCCCGACACCCCGGAGATCCTGGCCGAGGTCGAGGGGCTGGTCGCGGACCTGCGACGGCAGCGCGACGGCATCGTGTGGATCGCCGAGATGCTGCCGCGCCGTGACGTCGTCGCGCTGCTCACCGGCGCGACCGCGTTCGTGTGCCCATCGATCTACGAGCCGCTCGGCATCGTCAACCTCGAGGCGATGGCCTGCGAGACCGCGGTGGTCGCCACCGCCACCGGCGGCATCCCCGAGGTCGTCGTGGACAGCGACGACGAGCGGGCGACCGGCCGGCTGGTGCCGATCGAGCAGGCAACCGACGGCACCGGCACACCGCTGGACCCGGACCGCTACGTCGCGGACTTCGCGGCCGCGCTCAACGACGTGGTCGGCGACCCGGACCGCGCGGCGCGGATGGGTCGCGCCGGCCGGCGCCGGGCGATCGAGGCGTTCAGCTGGGGGGCGATCGCCGAGCGCACCGTCGAGGTCTACCGCTCGGTGCTCTGACCGGCGGCCCGCTCCCGGTCGGCGCCCCCGCGGGCACCGGCGGGCACCCACGGGTACCCACGGCCGCGGCCGTCGGTGTGCGACCATCCCCGCGTGGCGATCGAGGTGGTGCCGTACTCCCCGGAGTGGCCGCGCTGGTTCGCGCACGTCGCGAGGGACCTCGAGCCGGCGCTGCGCGGCGTCCCCGGCGCGGCGGTGGAGCACGTGGGCTCCACCTCGGTCCCCGGGCTCGCGGCCAAGCCGGTCATCGACGTCGACGTGGTCGTGGCCCGCCGCCAGGTGCCCGCGGCCGTGGCCGCCCTCGAGGGCGCCGGCTACGCGCACCGCGGGGACCTCGGCGTCACCGACCGGGAGGCGTTCCACGCGCCGGACGACCAGCCGCGCCGCAACATCTACGTGTGCGTGGCCGGCACCCTGCACCTGCGCAACCACCTCGCCGTGCGCGAGGTGCTGCGCGCGCGGGCGGACCTGCGGGAGGAGTACGCCGCCGTGAAGCTGGCCCTGGCCGCCGACCCCGACATGGACATCGACACCTACCTCGCCGGCAAGTCGACGGTGCTGCAGCGGGTGCTCGCGGTCGCGGACCTGACCGCGGAGGAGCGGCTGCAGATCCGGCGGCTCAACGACCAGACGGCCTGAACCGCCGGACCGGCCGGCCGCCGGTCGGCCCTGCCGAGGGCCCCTGTGGAGGAGCGGTCGCGCCGCGCGGCGGATCGGACGAGGCTGACGGGCATGAGCGAGACACCCTACGCACCCGTGATCCGCAGCCAGGCCGACCTCGAGGACGCCTGGCGCCACCTCATGGAGCCGCTGGGCTTCGGCGGGCACAGCCTGTGGCTGATGTTCGTCCAGCCCGACGGCACCCCGCTCCCGCACCTGACCCAGATCGAGGAGTGCGTGCGGCCGCCGACGCCCCCGGAGCTGAACAGCTTCGTCGCGCTGCTCAGGTCCCTCGGCTCGGAGATGTGCGCGGGCGAGCGAATCGTCTTCCTGCGGTCCCGGCCCGGCCGCGGCGGCCCGACGCCGGACGACCTGGCCTGGGCGCGCAGCCTCTACGACGCCTGCCGCCGGGCCGAGGTCGAGACCGACGTGGTGCACCTCGCCACCGACGACATGCTGGTGCCGCTGCCGATGGACGAGGTGATGGCCCGCACCGCGTGAGCGGGCCGGACACCTCGCTCGCCTTCCGGCGACAGGATCTCCGGCGTACCCAGATCTGGGCATCTGTGCGGCGGGTTCCTCCCCACGGCGGCCGGGACCTGATGGGATCCCCGATCAGCCACCGGGAAGGTTTGATGACCATGTCCATTGCCCGCTCACCTCGGATCGTTGCCGCGCTGACGGTCCTCGGCCTGGCGACCAGCGGCCTGCTGACCGCTCCTGCGTCGGCGACGGCGGCCCCCGGGGCCGCCGCCGACCTCAGCGTGCACGGTGTTCCCACGGTCGTCGCCACCATGACCAAGAAGCACATCCGTCTCAGCGTCGGGAACCACATGCGCGCCGGGCGGGTGATGTTCAAGGTCGTGGCCGGCGACCATCACGGCCACGAGCTCCAGCTGCTGCGCCTGCACCACGGGTACACCGCCCGCCAGGCGCAGGCCGACTTCGGGAAGGCCTTCCGCGGCAACGTCGCGGCGGTCAACCGCGTCGACGACCACATCACCTTCCTCGGCGGGGCACCCGCTAGGCCGGGCCAGCCCGGCTGGTTCTCGGTGAACCTCCACGCCAACAGGTTGATGGTGGTGGACCAGAACGGTCCGGCCGCGACCGTCCTGAGGGTCCACGGAAAGCCCGCGTCGCGGCCCACGGTGCCTCACGACAGCCGCATCACCGCGCTCAGCTACGGCTTCGACCTGTCGTCGGCCACGATCCCGGCGGCCGGCTGGACGCTGGTGAGCAACCACAGCGACCAACCGCACTTCGTGGTGATGAACCGGGTCAAGCCGGGCACCACCCGCAAGATGGTCCGGGACTACTTCAACTCCGGCTCGCAGAAGCAGCCGCCGTGGGCGTTGCGCGCCAGCACCGACACCGGAGTGATCTCGCCGTACCGGACCCAGACCTTCCACTACGACCTGCCCGCCGGCCGGTACCTGATCATGTGCTTCTGGCCGGACGACGAGACCGGGATGCCGCACGCGTACATGGGCATGTGGCACTTCGTCACGCTGAGCTGACCGCAGGGGCCGGCGCACGCCGGCAGCACGCGAGGCCCGCCCGGATCGCTCCGGGCGGGCCTCGCGTGTGGGGTGCCGGGGCCGACCGGGCCCGGCAGCAGCTAGACGATCACGCTGAGGATCAGCGTGAACACCAGGCCGCTGACCGAGAGCACGGTCTCCATGAGCGACCACGACTTGATCGTCTGCACGACGTCCATGTCGAAGTACTCCTTGACCAGCCAGAAGCCGGCGTCGTTGACGTGGGAGAAGAACACCGAGCCGGCGCCCACGGCGAGCACCACCAGCGAGGTCTCGGTCGACGACATGCCGGCGACCAGCGGGATGATCAGCGTCGAGGCGGTGATCGTGGCGATCGTCGCCGAGCCGGTGGCCAGGCGGATCAGCACCGCGAGCACCCAGGCCAGCAGCAGCACCGAGATGTTGGCGTCCCGGGCCCAGTCGCCCAGCACGGTGCCGACCCCGGTGTCGACGAGCACGGTCTTGAAGCCGCCGCCGGCGGCCACGATCAAGATGATGCCGGCGATGGGCGGCAGCGACTCGGTGAGCGTGGTCGAGATCCGCTTGCGGTCCATGCCGGAGGCCCGGCCGAGGGTGAACATCGCGACGATAAGCGCGATCAGCAGCGCGAAGAACGGCTCACCGACCAGGTCGAAGAACCGCTGCAGCGGCTGGGTGGGGTCGTCGACGAGCAGGTCGACGAGCGCCTTGCCCAGCATCAGCACGACCGGCAGCAGCACGCTGAACATGGTCAGCCCGAACGACGTCCGGCGCACGGCGGTGGTCGCGCCGGGGCCCTCGCGGCGCACGGCGTGCTCCGCTTCCTCGTGGTCGTAGATCGCCGGGGCCGGGATGTCGACCCAGCGGCCGGCGAGGCTGCCGAACAGCGGGCCGGCCACGATGATGGTCGGGATCGCCACCAGGATGCCGAGGGCCAGGGTGAGGCCGAGGTTGGCGCCGAGGTAGCCGATCGCGGTGACCGGGCCGGGGTGCGGCGGGATGAAGCCGTGCATCGCCGAGAGGCCGGCGAGCGCCGGGATGCCCACGGTGATCAGCGAGACCTGGGCGCGGCGCGCGACGAGGTAGATGACCGGCATCAGCATGACCAGGCCGATCTCGAAGAACATCGGCAGCCCGATGATCGCGCCGACCAGCGCCATCGCCCACGGGAGGGTCCGCTTCGAGGACTTCCCGACGATCGTGTCGACGATCTGGTCCGCGCCGCCGGAGTCGGCGAGCAGCTTGCCGAACATCGCGCCGAGGGCGATCAGGGTGCCGACGCCGGCCGCGGTGCTGCCGAAGCCGGCGAGGTACGACGGCAGCACGCCGGTGCCGTCGGCGTTCTTCAAGATGTTCTGGCCGGCCACGGCACCGACCGTCATCGCGCCCAGGGTCAGCGCCAGGAAGGGGTGGACCTTCAGCAGCGTGATCAGCACGACGATGAGCGCGATGCCGAGCAGCGCGGCGAAGATCAGCTGGCCACCGGGCGCGACCGGCTGGGCCAGGTCTGTGCCGGCCATCGGCAGCAGAGCGGACAGGGCGTACATCAGTTCTCCTTCTCGGTGGCGCCGGACGCGGTCGCGCCTGCGGCGTGCCGGTCGACGTACTCCTGGATGATGCGGTCGACCGGCTGGTCGACGTCGATGACGACGCCGCGCTCGTCGGGCTCGAGGCCCTCGAGCGTGGCGAACTGCGAGGTGAGCAGCGACGGCGGCATGAAGTGGCCCGGGCGGCTGGCCTGCCGGCGGGCGATCACCTCTCGGGTGCCCTGCAGGTGCAGGAACTCGACCCGGTGCGCCTGGTGGCGCAGCTGGTCACGGTACTTGCGCTTCAGCGCCGAGCAGCTGACCACGCCACCGCGGGCGTCGTGGTCGGCCAGCCAGCGGCCGATGGTCTCCAGCCACGGGTGCCGGTCGTGGTCGTCGAGCGGCTCGCCGCGCGACATCTTGTCGATGTTGGCCTCGGGGTGCAGGTCGTCGGCGTCGACGAACGGCACGCCGAGCCGCTGGGCGAGCGCGGCTCCGATCGTGGACTTGCCGGAGCCGGAGACGCCCATGACGACGACGAGCGACGAGGTTGGCATTCGCACTCCCGGGTACGTGGGTTGTGGCTGTCGTCACGAATGGTGACCCAATAGGTCATACTTTTGCAACCCTTATCCCGATTTCACCCGTTCATTGATGCGGATGGGTGGGGATGAGATGATGTTCCCGTGACGACGCCCCCCGCCACCGGCCAGCACGCGAGCGTCCTGGATGCCCTGGGCGGGCGGATCGCGTCGGGACGACTCGAGGCCGGCAGCGTGCTCACGCTGGAGGGCATCTGCGGGGAGTACGCCGTGTCCCGCAGCGTGGCCCGCGAGGCGATCCGGGTGCTGGAGTCGATGGGACTGGTCACCTCGCGCCGACGGGTGGGGATCACCGTCCAGCGCCGATCGCGCTGGAACGTCTTCGACCCGCGCATCATCCGCTGGCGCCTCGACGAGGGCGACCGCGCCGCGCAGCTGCTCTCGCTCTCGGAGCTGCGCCGCGGCGTCGAGCCGGTCGCGGCGTCCCTGGCGGCCCAGCGGGCCGACCTGACCCAGTGCCGGGTGCTGGCCGCGGCGGCCTCGGACATGGCCGTGCACGGGCGCAGCGGCGACCTGGCCGCCTACCTGGTCGCGGACACGATCTTCCACCGCACCCTGCTCGCGGCCAGCGGCAACGAGATGCTCAGCGCGCTGGACGGGGTCGTCGGCGAGGTGCTCAGCGGCCGCACCCACCACGGGATGATGCCCTCGCGCCCGAACCCGGAGGCGATCGCGCTGCACGACGAGGTCGCCCGCGCCGTCCGGCTCGGCGACGCCCCCGCCGCCGAACGCGCCATGCGCGCGATCATCGAGGAGGCCGCGACCGCCCTCCAGGACGAACAGGACTCCTGACCCACCTGCCGCCCCGGACCGGCGTACCCGCGTCAACCGGCGCCGACTCGGCGTGCCCGGCGCGTCAACGAGCGCCGACTCGGCGTGCCCGACGCGTCAACGAGCGCCGACTCGGCGAGCTCCGGGGTCCGGTCCGAGGGCGGTTGTCCACAGGCGCGCGGATCCGGGGTTGGCACGAGACGGCGCGACCGGGAGGGTCGGGGGTACGACGACCCTCGGGAGGACCCATGACCATCGAGGCCAGCCACCCGGCCTTCCGCGCCGCGCTCGGCGACCTCGCCGCGGCCGCCGACCGGCTCGGCGGCTGCCGCGACCGCATGGCGGGCGAGGTGGGCGCGCTCCTGGACGGCGGCTGGTCGGGCGTGGCGGCCGAGGCGTTCGCCTCCGGCTGGGAGGAGTGGCGGGCCGGCGCCGGGGAGGTGCTGGCGGGGCTGCTGGCGATGCGCGACCTGGTCGACCGGGTGCACCGCGACCTCACCGCGCGGGACCTCGCCGCCGCCGGCGGACTGGCCGGCGTGGCCGGCCGGCTGGGCCGGTGACCGCCGCGCCCGACCGGTTCACGGTCGACCTCGACCGGCTCGAGCAGGTGGTGGACCGGATGGCGGCCGGTGCGTCGGAGCTGGAGTCCCTGCTGGCCGACCTCGGCGCCCGGGTGCGGGTGCTGCACGCGAGCTGGGACGGCGCGGCGGCCGCGGCCCAGCTGGACGCCCAGCACCGGTGGGAGGCCGGCTTCCGGGAGATGCACGCCGGGCTGCTCCGGATGCGCGCCGCGGGCGGCCGCGCCCACCAGGGCTACGCCGCGGCGGTCGCCGCCAACGTCGCGATGTGGGACCAGCTGGTGTGACCCCGACCCGAGGATCGCGGAGTCCCCGACGCAGCAGGTGCGTCGGGGACTCCGCGATCACGTTGGAGCGGCCGGGCGGGCGCGGCCGAGGCGGCGCGCTTCGACCGGAGGCCGGCAGCCCGGAGGTCAACGAGCGCCGACTCGGCGAACCTCAGATCAGAGGATCAGAGCGCGGCGCGCTGGTACTGCTTCGGCCAGTCGATGCCCTCGCCCACCTCGACGCCGAGCTCGTGGGCCGCGCGCAGCGCCCAGTGCGGGTCGCGGAGGAGCGCCCGGGCGAGCAGCACGACGTCGGCCGACCCGTCGGCGACGATCTCCTCGGCCTGCTTGGGCTCGGTGATCAGGCCGACCGCGCCGGTCGGGATCGACGCCTCGGCCCGGACCTGGCGGGCGAAGCGCACCTGGTAGCCCGGCTCGACCGGGATGTCGGCCAGCGCGTTCCCCCCGGTCGAGACATCGACGAGGTCCACGCCGGCCTCGCGCAGCAGCGCCGCGAGCCGCACCGAGTCCTCGGCGGTCCAGCCGCCCTCGACCCAGTCGGTGGCGGAGATCCGGACCACGACCGGCACCTCGGCCGACACCCGGTCACGGACCTCGGCGACGACGTCCAGCAGCAGCCGGACCCGGTTGTCGAAAGAGCCGCCGTACTCGTCGATGCGCTGGTTCGACAGCGGCGACAGGAACTCGTGGAGCAGATAGCCGTGGGCGGCGTGGACCTCGAGCACGTCGAAGCCGGCCGCGATCGCGCGGGTCGCCGTCGCACCGAAGTCGCTCACCACGCCGGCGATCTCCTCGGTGGTCAGCTCCCGCGGCTCCCGCAGGGCCGGGAACGCGATCGCCGACGGCCCGACCGGCTCCCAGCCGCCGTCCTCGTCGGCGACGAAGCCGCGGCCGTCCCACGGCGCCTTCGAGGACGCCTTGCGGCCGGCGTGCGCGAGCTGGATGCCGGCGCTGGCTCCCTGGTCGTGCACGAACGCCACGATCCGCGCCCACTCCTGCTGCTGCTCGTCGTTCCACAGGCCGGCGTCAGCCGGCGAGATCCGGCCCTCCGGGCTGACCGCGGTCGCCTCGGTGAACACCAGCCCGGCACCGCCACGCGCGAACGAGCCGAGGTGCACCAGGTGCCAGTCGTTCGGGACGCCGTCGACCGCGGAGTACTGGCACATCGGGGAGACCCAGACGCGGTTGCGGGCGGTGACCGAACGCAGGGTGATGGGGCTGAACAACTGGCTCACGGGTCGGGGCTCCTGACGATGAAGGATGTGCACGGACCCCGGGTCAACAACGGCGGGGCGCCGGGTGTTCCGCGGCCCCGCGCTCACCGGGAGCGGCGCGCCACGGCGTACGCCGGCACGCGCCGCCGCTCCCCCGGCCCGGGCGGCGCCGGCTCAGGCACACGAGATGCAGGTCCGCGCGGTCGGCCGGGCCTCGAGCCGCTCGGCGGCGATCGGCCGGCCGCACACCTCGCAGCGGCCGTAGCCGCCGTGGGCGAGCCGCTCGTAGGCCGCGTCCACCTCCGCCAGGTGCTCCTCGGCCTGCCGCAGCAGCGCGTCGACCTGCGAGCGCTCGAACGCGATCGTCGCGCCCTCGGGGTCGTGCTCGTCGTCGGCGTTGGAGTCGCGCGAGGCGTCGACCACGCCGAGGAAGTCGTGCCGCAGCCGGTCGAGGCGCTGGGTCGTGCGGGTCCGCTCCGCGGCCAGCCGGGCGGCGGCCCCCGGCGGCACGGCGCCGGGGTCGCTCATCGGTTGCGCCGCCAGATCGATGCGTTCAGCGCGGTCGCGAAGCCGGTCCAGGCGACGTACGGCACCAGCGCGGCCGCCCCGACCCGGTCGTGCCGGGCGGCCTCCCGCACCAGCGCGAGGTTGAGCCCGTTGAGCACCGCGATCGCGGCCAGGCCGCCGCGGGGCGACTGCCGGTCGAAGAACGCCCAGCACCAGCCGGCGTTGACCGCGAGGTCCGCGCCGGTCAGCGCCAGCACCCGGCGGCGGCCGTCACCGCGGGCCGCGTCGGCGGCCCGGCCGGTGCCCCAGGCGATCAACCCGTAGAGCGGCGTCCACACCAGCGGGAACGCCGCACCCGGGGGCTGCCAGGCGGGCTTGTCGAGCGAGCGGTACCACTCGCTCTGCGGCTTGGTGCCGAGGCTGCCGAGCACGGCAGCGGCCGCGGTCATCACGGGCGTCAGGACGGAGGCGCGCATGCCCCCAGCCTGCCTGCCCGGGCAAGCCGGGCCGCCCCGGGCTCAGGGCGTCGGGCTCAGGACGTCGGGCTGAAGGCGTCGGGCTCAGGGCGTCGAGCTCAGGGCGTCGGGCTGAAGGTCTGGATCGGGGACTGCCCGGCGAGGTTGCCCCCACCCGCCGGCACGGTGACGTAGTAGCGCCAGGGTCCGGTCCGGCCGGCGGGCACGTCGATGGCGTAGCTGCCGTCCGCGGCGGTGCGCGCGGAGCCGACCGCGGTCGGGCCGCCGCGGCCGACCCGCCACAGCGTCGCCGTCACGCCCGGACGGGCGGGGAGCGTGCGGCCGGCGATCGCGGGGGTGCCGTCGGCGCCACCGTGACCGGCCGCGGGCGCCGCGGTGACCACCGAGGCGACGTCGACCACGAACGGCGCGGACACGCTGCCGGCGGCGGAGGAGGAGCCCCCGAACCGCCATCGGTAGACCGTGTGCGCGGTCGGCTCGACCGTCGCGCTGACCCCGCCGCCGTCCACCTGCAGCGCGGCGCCGTCGACGGGTGCGAACCCGCCCTTCCCGGGCTGCTGCGCCTCCAGCACCAGCAGCCCCTGGGCCAGCGGGCCGACCAGGTCGCTGGACACGGAGCCGTGCAGGGTGACCTGGTCGCCGGCCGCGATCCGGGTCGCCGAGCCGGTGATCCCGGTGGTGGTGGTGTAGCCCTCCAGGTCGTAGGTGGTCACGTCGCCGGGCGTCCCGGTCCGCAGTGCGTCGATCTTGAACGGGTTCCCGTCGCAGCCCAGGCCGACCGCGTAGAAGCCGGGCACGTCGCCGCCGTGGGCCGCCAGGAGCTCCGCCACCGTGGCCGGCGCGGCCGGGTCCGCCGGCGCGGCCGGGTCGGCGGGCGAGGCGGGGTCCGCAGGGTCGGCCGGGTCGGCGGCCGCGCTGGCGCTGGCGGCACTGGCGGCGGGCTGGCCGGTGGCCAGGTCGAGGTGGCTCCAGGTGTAGGTCAGCCCGGTGGCGTCGAGGCGCTGCCAGGCCCCCGCGGCGACGGTGAGCGGGGCGCGGCCCACCCAGACCAGGTCGGTGCCGGCGTCCTGGGCCGACTGGAGGGCGGCGTACGCCACCCCGCTGGTGCCGTGCGGTGCCTGCACCGACAGGCCGGCGACGGTGGTGGCCGCCATCGACGCCACGTGGTGCTGGGAGCCCACCGCGGAGCCGCCGGGGAGGTCGTACTTGAGCGCGCGGGTGCCGGCCGGGCCGTCCGGGCTCGGCGAGAGGTACGTCGTGACGCCGCCCGGCGCCACGTCGTACAGCCCGGTGCAGCCGACCAGCGCGAGGTTGGTGCTGCTCTCGGGCGCGAATCCGAGCCCGCGGACCACCACGGTGCTGTCGGCGTGGGCGGCCGCGAGCGGGAGCACGGCGCCGGCGACCGCGCCGGCGACCACGGTGGTGACGGCGCTGGTGACCCTGAACACTGCCCGGCGCAACGAGCCTCCCCGATCAACCACGACACCTCAACCACGACGCCTCAACCACCACTAGGTGTCGACCCCATGTCCTGACCGGCACCCTACGTGGTCACCCGGGGCCACGTCTGCCCCATCGGCCCCGGCATTCCCCAACGGCCCGGGAACCTCACTTCGACGACCCGGCGCTCACCCGGCACTGACCCACTGCTCGCCGTCCAGCACCCGGCCGACCACGCCGGCGGGTCGGCCCGGGGGCGGCTCCAGCAGCGTGGCCAGGCAGAAGTCCGCCGCAGCCCGCTCGAACAGGCCGCCGTGCCGCAGCATCGCGTGCCGCCCGCCCGGGACCGAGACGAAGCCGACGTCGGTGGTGGCGGCGAGGCGGCGGGCCACCGCCGCGGCGCGGGCCGGGTCCGCGACCCGGTCCTCGGTGCCGTGCACGAACAGCACCCGCCGGCCGGCCAGGTCGGCGTGGTCGGAGGGGTAGACCCAGGGGTTCAGTGCGACCACGCTGCGCACGCCGTCCCGGGCGCCGGCCAGCAGCGCCGCACGACCGCCCAGCGAGTGGCCGACCAGCCCGACCGGCAGCTCGCCGTACCGCTGCCGGACCTCGCCCAGCGCCCAGGCCACGTCGTCGAGCGGGGTGTGCGTGGTGTCCCAGCCGCGGTAGGAGTTGAGCAGCCGGAACACCGCCAGCCGGCCGCGCGCGGCCCGGGCGACCCGGCGGGCCACCGGCACCATCCGCAGCACCGACAGCTGGGCCGGGCTCACCGGCGGCCGGCCCGGCCGGGACGCCCCGCCGTGCAGCACGAGCACCGCGCCCTGCGGGCGGCGCGGCAGGTGGGTGGGAAGCAGCCGGGGCGCGACGGGCGGGTGGGATTCGACGGGCACCCCTCCAGTCTCTCGGGCGGGTCCAACGCCGGCCGCCGGACGTCGCCGGGCCGGGGGCGGACCGGCAGCGGACCGGCGCCAGCACAACGGCCCGCGGCCCGCGGGACCTTGTCCTCTGCGGCCCCTCTGAGCCCGGACAGACGCTGGTGGGGAGCCGCCGTCGAAAGGAGATCGACCATGTCCACCGTTGCCGTCCGCGCCTCCAACCGCCTCGCCGACATGCTCGACTGGCTGGAGTCCGGCGCCGGGCTGTCCCCGCGCGAGGGCCACTTCATCCGGGTGGAGAGCTGCACCGAGGACGACCACGCGGTCATCCGCGCCGAGCTGCCCGGCGTGGACCCGAACAAGGACATCCACCTGTCGGTGCAGAACGACTTCCTCACCATCCACGGCGAGCGCCGCGAGGAGAAGCGCGACACCCAGCACAGCGAGTTCCACTACGGAGCGTTCTCGCGCAGCGTCCGGCTGCCCCAGGGCACGGACCCCTCGCAGGTGCACGCGACCTACCGCGACGGGATCCTCGAGGTCACCTTCCCGACGGCCGTCGCCACCGCGGAGCCGACGTCGATCCCGATCAAGCGCGACGGCGAGTGACGGCGCCGGCAGTGGCCGCCGCGGGCATCGGGACAGGACCTTGAACGGGCACGTCTACCCGGTCCGGGTCGACGCCGCGCTCGACCCGGGCCTGAGCCGCTGGCTGTGGCTGGTCAAGTGGCTGCTGGCGATCCCGCACTACGTGGTGCTGGCGTTCCTGTGGGCCGCGTTCGTGGTGCTCAGCGTGGTGGCCTGGGTGGCGATCCTGGTCACCGGCCGCTACCCCCGCGGGATCTTCGACTTCAACGTCGGGGTGCTGCGCTGGAGCTGGCGGGTGGCCTTCTACGCGTACGGCGGCCTCGGCACCGACCGCTACCCGCCGTTCAGCCTGGAGGAGCGACCCGACTACCCCGCCCACCTCGAGGTCGAGTACCCCGACCACCTCTCCCGCGGCCTGGCGCTGGTCAAGTGGTGGCTGCTGGCGATCCCGCACTACCTGGTCGTCGGGGTCTTCCTCGGCGCCGGCTGGTATGCCGCGAGCGGCGGTGACAACCGGGCCTGGGGCAGCGGGCTGATCGGGCTGCTGGTGTTGGTGGCCGCGGTCGTGCTGCTGTTCACCGGCCGCTACCCGGGCGGGATCTTCGATCTGGTGCTGGGGCTGAACCGGTGGGTGCTGCGGGTCGCGGCGTACGCCTCGCTGATGACCGACGACTACCCGCCGTTCCGGCTGGACCTCGGGGGCACGGACCCGGCGACCGGGGTGCTCACCGTCGGGGGCGCCGGGCGGCCGCCGAGCCAGCCGCCCACCCAGACGCCGCCCCAGGCACCCACCCAGGCGCCCACCCAGGCGACTCCCCCGACGACGTGGCCACCGGCCGGGCCACCGGCCGGGCCGGGCGCGGCGCGCCTGGGCACGCCGCCGCCGGGCGCCGGCCCCGGACCGGTCGTCCACCCGCAGGTCGGCGCCGCCGCACCCCCGCCGACCGTCGGCTGGGGCCAGGTGCTCGGCGGCCCGCCCACCCCGCCTCCCCCGCCGGTGGCGGCCCCCTCGCGCTGGGGTCCCGGCCGGATCCTGGCGGTGGTGGTCGGCTCGGTGCTGGCGCTGGTCTCCCTGGGGCTGGTGGCGGCCGGCGGGGTGCTGCGTGTGGCCGACGACGGCCTGCGCGACGACCGTGGCTACCTGATGAGCTCGGCTGTGGCGTTCACGTCCCCGGGCTACGCGGTGACCAGCCCCGACGTCGAGCTGCGCTCGGGCACGCCGCTCTTCGGGGTGCCCGACGACTGGCTCGGCACGGTGCGGGTCGAGGCCGACGGTCGGACCGGCAACGGCGTGTTCGTGGGCATCGCCCGGACCAACGACGTCGACACCTACCTGGCCGGCGTCGCGCATTCGGTGGTGCGCGAGCCGTACGCCGACGGCGGCAGCGCACGCACGGACTTCACCGACGGCGGCTCACCGCCGCGGGCCCCGCAGGACCTCGGCTTTTGGGCCGCCTCGTCCCACGGTCCCGGCCGCCAGACCGTCACCTGGCCGGCGGAGGCGGGGCACTGGACGCTGGTGGTGATGAACGGGGCCGGCACCACCCCGGTGGCCGCCGACGTGGCGGTGGGCGCCACCGTCCCGGCGCTGGACAACCTGGCCTGGGGGCTGCTCGTCACCGGGCTGGTCGGCGCCATCGTGGCGGCCGTGGTCCTGGTCCTCGCGCTGCGACGCCGTCCGCCGTCCTCGGGACCCCAGGACGGTCCGGGGATGGCCCGGATGGGGGATGCGCCGCGCTGAGCGGACGCGCTTGGCTGGTGCCAGACACGGGGCGGTCACGGAATCGCCATTCCCGCCTCGGGTCGCGTCGCTGCCGCTGATCCAGTCCAGTGGCCACCAGGGCCCGGCACTCCCGAGGTGCCGGGCCCTCGTGCGTCCTCCTCCTCGGGCCGGGCGGCCACCGGGGGCCGCGCGGATCATCCCGAGGAGCGGTCCCGCGCCGCCGGCGCGGAGGCCGCACCCGCCCGGCTGTCGTCGAGCTCGAAGATCATCCGCCGCAGCTCGCGGATGATCTCGTCGGCCTCCTCGATCAGGGTGTTGAGGGTGCTCGCCAGCTCGGCTCGCTGGGAGGCGAGGGCGCTGAGCTTGAGCCCCAGCGCGAACAGGCGCTGGATGGTGGTGTCGTGCAGGTCGGCGGCCAGTCGCTGGCGCTCGTTCTGGACGCCGAGCTCGTGCTGGGCGTCCGCCAGCTCGGCGGACCGGTTCACGATGCTGACCCGCATCGTCTCGGCCGCCTGCCCGATCCGTTGGATCTCCTCCGGCCCGGACACGTCGATGTGGCGCCGGTAGTCGCCGCGGGCCACCGACGCCAGCTGGTCGAGCAGCCGGGTCAGCGGCCGGGTGAGCGCGAACCACAGCAGCGCCACGGTGCCGGCCAGCGCCAGGACGGCGAGGGCCAGCGCGATCACCATCGCGACGTCGACGTGCTGCTGGGCGGTCGCGAGCCGGTGGACCTCGGCGTCGACCAGCCCGTTCACGTTGATGCGCAGCTCGTCGAGCCGTGAGCGGAGCCGGTCGAAGATCTGCTTCTCCTCCCGCTGGACCCGCACGTGCCGCACCGCCGCCGGCCCACCGTCGCGCACCGCGTCGATCTGGGCGGCGACGTGGGTGTTCCAGGTGTCGCCGGCCGCCTTGACCTCCCGCAGCAGCGCGGTCGCCTCCCGATTCGGGGCCAGCAACGGACCCAGGCGCAGCTCGAGCCGCCGCACTTCCTCGCCGCCGGCCCGGTACGGCTGGAGGAACCCCTCGTCCCCGGTGAGCACGAACCCGCGCTGCCCGGTCTCCTGGTCGACGTAGGCGGTGAGCAGGGCCTGCGTGGCGCCCTGCGCCGGACGCAGCCGGCGGGTCAGGTCCCCCGAGGCGTCGGACACCACGCCGCGGGTGGCGAAGGTGGCGCCGGCGCCGGTGCCGACGGCGAGCAGCGCGAGCACGGCCGCCGCGAGCAGCCACAGGCGCAGCGACCAGACGGGCCGCCGGCTCCAGGCCGGGGAACCGCGGTCGGGCGGGGCCATCTCCACGCACTCGCCCCTTCCAGCAGGGTCACGGGATCGGCGGTGGCACTTGCGCCTGACACGCTACGCCGTCCGGGCCGGTCCGCGGGGCGGTCCTGGAGCGGCGGGGTCAGACCGGCGCCGCGCGGCGCCGGCCGGGGTCCTCCGGGTGGTCCAGACCACACCCGCCGCTCCGGTCCCGGGGTTTGGACCCGGTCGGGATGGGCACGACCCTCCTCGGTCCCGCCCGTCCGGCGTCGACCGCGGCGGACCACGGGGGAGGTGGGACAGTGACCACGCTGGTCGAACCCTCCGGCGCCACCGCGGCCGAGCTCGCCGGACACGCGCACGGATGGCAGCTGCGCGCCGTGGAGTACGACGACGGCGTGGTCAGCAACCGCTACGAGTGCGACGGGTGCGACGCGGTCTGGTTCACCTGAGTCCCGGGCCGGCGGGCCGACCGGCGTGGACAGGAGTGGACGTGACGAGCGAGACCGGGGTGGTCGCCGACCGCTACGAGCTCGGCGAGCTATTGGGTCGCGGCGGCATGGCCGACGTGCACCGCGCGACCGACCGGGTGCTGCAGCGCCCGGTCGCGGTGAAGGTGCTGCGCGAGACCGCCGACGAGGAGTCGGACCGGCTCCGGTTCACCGCCGAGGCGCGCACGCTGGCCCGGTTGAGCCACCCCGGGCTGGTGATGGTGCTCGACGCGGGCACCACCGCCGAGCGTCCCTACCTGGTCATGGAGCTGGTCGAGGGCCAGACGCTCGCCCAGTGCTGCTCGGGCGGCTCGCTGCCGCCGGACCGGGTCGCCGCCCTGGGCGCGCAGCTGGCCGACGCGCTCGCCTACGCCCACGGCCAGGGCGTGGTGCACCGCGACGTGAAGCCCGGCAACGTGCTCATCGGCCGCGCCGACCGGGTCAAGCTCGCCGACTTCGGCATCGCCCGGTTGCTGGGCGACGCGGTCCGCCACACCCGGACCGGCCACGCCATCGGCACCGCCGCCTACCTCGCGCCTGAGCAGGTGCAGGGCGGGGAGATCACGCCGGCGGTCGACGTCTACTCGCTCGGGCTGGTGCTGCTGGAGGCGCTCACCGGGGAGCGGTCCTTCCCGGGCACCCCGACCGAGTCCGCGCTGGCCCGGCTGCAGCGGGCCCCCGAGGTGCCCGCCTGGCTGCCGCCGGGGTGGCGCGAGCTGCTGCAGGCCACCTCGGCGCTGGACCCGGCCGCCCGGCCCACCGCGCGCCAGGTGGCCGACGAACTGGCCGCGCTCGCCGCCGGCTCGACCGGGACCCGCACCGCGCCGGCGCCCGCGGACCCGACCCGGGTCCTGCCCGGGCCGCCCCCGGCCCCGCCGGGTCGGACGGTCCTGGCAGCTCCGAGGCCCGCAGCGGCCCCGACAGCCACGACCGGACCGGCTCACTCCGGTCCCGATCGGGCACCGCTCCCGGCGCGCGCCCGGGCCGCCGCCGGCCGGGTCCCCCGCCACCTGTGGGGCGTCCTCGGCGCGGTCGCCGCGATCCTGGTCGTGCTGGTCGTCGTGGCGCTGGCCGCGACGGGCGGCTCGAGCTCCGGCCGCGACGACCTCCCGTCGAACACCCCCGCCCGGCTGCGCCAACCCCTGCAGGACCTCCACGACGCCGTGCACGGGGGTGCGTCATGACCCGACGCCCGGCCCTGCTGCGGGTGCTGCCCGTCCTGGCGCTGGTGCTGGCCGGGGCCGGCTGCGGGGGCGGCTCCGCGGCTTCGCCCGCGGACCGGGTGCCGACCCTGCAGTCCCGTCTGGACGCGGTGGACCGGGCCGTGACGGCGCGGGACTACGACTCAGCCCGGACCGCGCTGGACCGGCTCGAGCAGGCGGCGGACCGCGCCGAGCGCAGCGGCACCCTCGACAGCGCCGTGAGTGCCGCGATCGTCTCGGCGGCCGACCGGTTGCTCACGGCGCTGCCCGCGCGACCGGAGCCGTCCGCGGACTCCTCCTCGACGGGCTCCGCGTCACCCACCCTCGACCCGAGTCCGGAGCAGGACACCCCGGACTCACCGGAGCCCCCCGGGCACGAGACCGGGAAGCCGCCCGGGCACGCCAAGCCGCCGAAGGAGCCCAAGGGTCACGGTCCCGGACCGAAGCACGCGCCGAAGCACGGGCCCAAGCACGGGCCCAAACCGGGCAAGCACTGAGTGGCGCGGTGAGGGCGGGCGTCGGACACCGAGCGCCGGTCAGCCGGCCCGGCCGTCCTGGCCGTCCTGGTTGCCCCGCGCCTGCTCGGCCCGTTCCAGCAGCCGGGCGCGCACCTGTTCCGGCGTGAGCTGCGCGCGCCGGCGCTGGTCGCGCGCGATGATGGCGCCGGTGGCGGCCACGCCCGCCAGACCCGCGACCCCGAGCACCCTCCACAGCTTCACGAACGGACTCCTCCCGATGACCGACCTACCCCTGGACGAGGCCGTCGAGCTCACGCGCACCGGCGACCTGTGGCTGTTCCGCGGCCGCTCGGCTGCCGACCACGCTATCCGGATGATGACCAACGCGCCGGTCAACCACGTCGGCATGGCGGTGGTCCTCGAGGACCTGCCGCCGCTGATGTGGCACGCCGAGCTCGGCAAGGGACTCCTCGACGTGTGGACCGGGAGCCACCACCGCGGCGTCCAGCTGCACGACCTGCGCGACGCGGTCGGCCAGTGGACCGGCCGCTACGGGCAGCGGGCCTGGCTGCGCCAGCTGCAGGGCGAGGTCACGCCGGTGATGGAGGACGCGGTGCTGACCACGATCGCCCGGCTCGACGGCACGCCGTTCCCGTCCACCGCCGCGCTCGTCGGCCGCTGGGCCCGGGGGCGGGTACGCCGGCGGGCGGCGGCGGAGATGACCTACTGCGCCGAGGTCGTCGCGGCGACGTACGCCGCGATGGGCCTGCTCGACCACCGGCTCCCCACCAACTACTACGACCCGGGCATGTTCTGGTCCGGCGACGACCTGCGCCTCGAGCGCGACGCCCGGCTGGGCGCGGAGATCCGGGTCCTCACCTGAACCGCGGCCCGGTGAACCGGCCGCCGGCGCCGGTTGGACCGGCCTCCTAACCTGGGTCGTCGGTCCAGGGAAGGGTGGCCAAGGAAGGGTGGGAGGTGGGCGGGTGCTGCGACGTGGCTGGATCCTGCTGACCGTCTCCGACCCGGCGTTCGTGCGGCTCCGGATGGCGGCCACCACCGTGGCCGCGATCGTGCTGACCGTCGTCGCGGTGGTCGGGATGGCGACGGCCTGGGGACAGCCGGTGGTGCCGGCGATCCTCGGGGTGGTCGTGGCGATGATCTCCTCGCTCACGGTCAACGACCCGCGGCCCCGCGACCGGGCGATCAGCACCGCGCTGATGGTGCCGAGCGCGGCGGTCTCGGCCGGCCTGGCCGCCTTCGACCACGGCCACCAGGTCCTCAGCGACGCGGTCTTCGTGCTGGTGATGGTGGCGGCGGTCTACCTGCGCCGGTGGGGACCGCGGGGGCTGGCGGTCGGGATGATCGGCTTCGTCAGCTACTTCCTGGCGCTGTTCTTGCAGGTCACCCCCTCGCAGCTGCCGGTGATGGTCGCCGGTGCGGCCGTGGGCGCGGCGATGAGCTTCACCGTGCGCCACCTGCTGCGCCCCCGCCGCCCGGACCGCGACCTGCGCCGCGAGCTGGCCGCCTGGTCGGTGCGAGCGGGGCGGCTGCTGGACACCCTGGGGGACGCGGTCGCCGAGGGCCGGTGGTCGGGCCGCACCGCCGCGCGCGTGCGCGACCGGGTGCGGGCCTGTGAGGAGGCCGCCCACGCCGCCGAGTCACGACTGCAGGGTGCCGACGACCCGCTGTGGAGCGGCATCGCCAACGACGAGCTCGCGGTCCGGGTCTTCGACGCCCAGCTGACGCTCGAGCGGGTGGTGGCGCTGTCCGCCGACCTGGTGGCGCCCGCGCCCGACGAGCCGAGCGACCCCGTCCACCCCGTCGACGCCGTCGAGCCCGACGCCCCTGACCCCCACGACACGGCGCAGCGCAGGGCGTTGCGCGCCGCCCTGGGCGACCTTCGGGCCCGGCTGGGCACCGCCGTCGCCAGCCGCCGCCCGGCCTCGGAGCGCCCCGAGCTGGCCCCGGTGCTGGTCGCGGCGCTGGACCGCTGCGCCGAGGCCTGGCAGCGCAGCTGGTCGCCCGAGCCCGACGGCGAGGGCCTGGCCCACGACGTCGCCGAGGCGGCCTCGGCCGAGGACGGGCCCGACCACGCCGGCCGCGCCGACGCCGACGAGGAGAAGGACGACGCCGACGACGAGGGCGACGACGAGGGCGAGGGCGACGACTCCGGCGGCGGGGCGCCGCCGTGGCGCGAGCTGTCCCGGACCGCCGCCCAGGTGGCGGTGGCCGGGGTGCTCGCGATCGTGCTGGGCGAGCTGCTCTCCCCCGTCCGCTGGTTCTGGGCGGTGATCGCCGCGTTCGTGGTGTTCACGGGCGCCTCCACCCGCGAGGAGATCCTCACCAAGGGCTGGCTGCGGGTGGTCGGCACCCTGTTCGGGGTCGGCGCCGGCGTCGTGGTCGCGGCGCTCATCGGGGGCGACACGGTGCTCTCGCTGGTGGCCATCGCCCTGTGCGTCTTCCTCGGCGTCTACCTGGTGCAGGTCT
Source organism: Nocardioides panaciterrulae (assembly GCF_013409645.1). Classification (NCBI taxonomy): domain Bacteria; kingdom Bacillati; phylum Actinomycetota; class Actinomycetes; order Propionibacteriales; family Nocardioidaceae; genus Nocardioides; species Nocardioides panaciterrulae. Next base: position 3,423,131 of record NZ_JACCBG010000001.1, read on the forward strand.
CGCTGGCCTGGATGATCTTCTTCATCACCACCATGCTCGGCCTGCTCTACGGCCTGCTCGGCCAGTTCAGCGTGGGGTTGCTGGTGCTGCGGCTGGAGGAGACGGTCGCGGGGGCCGCGGCGGGGGTGCTGGCGGCGTACGTCGTGCTGCCGGCCCGGGGCCGGCGCGCCGCGACCGACGACATCGCCGACGTGCTCGACGGACTCAGCGAGCTGCTCGCCCGGGTCGCGACGGTGGTCACCGAGCCGGCCGACCTGCACCGCGAGCTGGCGGTGCTGGAGCAGGCGCGCACGCTGCGGGACGCGATGACCACGCTGCGCACCACCGCGCGGCCGCTGACCGGCCAGGTCGCCGGCCTCACCCGCCGCACCGGCCTGCGGCACCTGGTGGTGGTGACCGGCGCGTGCGAGCACCACGCGCGGGCGCTCGCCCGCGGCGCGGCCGAGGAGCCCGGCCTGGTCTCCTCCCCCGGCCGGCGCCAGGTCGTGCGCGACGCGGTCGAGGCGGTCGCCGGGACGGTCGCGACGGTCCGGCCGGTGTTCGAGGCCGGCGGGCCGGGGACCGCGCCCACCCCGCCCTCGGTCGACGACCAGCTCGAGGCGCTGCGTCGCCTGGCCGAGGACGCCGAGGGCCGCGCCGGGGAGCTGCTCCGGTCGGTGCTGCGGCACCTGCGGGCGATCGACGGGGCGCTCCGCGGCCTCACCCGCGAGCTCCCGCACCCCGCCGCACCCGACCAGCCGCTCGCGCGGCGGCCCACCCGTGCGGGGCTGCGGAGCGGCGGCCCGGGCGCCGAGGACGAGCGCCCGGCGGCGGTCAGCTCGGCCGGGGACTGACCCGGCGCGCGGCTCGGGCTAGTCGGTCGCGGTCAGCCCGGCGTCGCTGAGCTCCCACAGGCCCGGCCGGCTCGGCGGCACCATCAGGCCCTCGTCCTGCATGGCGCGGCGCTCGAGGCGGGCGGCGTACCGCCACCGCAGCTCGCCCTGGTTGACCGTCTCGTGGTCGGCGGGCCGCAGCACCTCCTCCATCCGGCGCGCGACCTCGGCCATCAGGTCCTCGACGTCGGCCCGGCCGCCGGAGTCCTGCAGGGCGCCGAGGATGTGGCGCCGGAACTCCCGCTGGGGGGTCCGCCGGGGCGGTCGGCTGCTCACGGTGGCGCGGCCGGTGGCGGTCGGACTCGCGGCCCGGGTGGTCGTCCGGCTGGTGGTGCGGCTGGTCCGGGTGGTCGTCCGGGCGGCGGCGGGGGCCGGCTTCTCCGCCGGCGGGGTCGGCGGGCGGCCGTGCACGCACTGGCTCAGGGGCAGGTCGCACAGCTCGCAGTAGTCCTCGGAGGATGTCATCGCCCTCCACCTTGCCGCTGCCGTCCCGGGCCCCGCAAGCCGGGGTCCACTCCCGGCATCCGGGAACCCCGCGGGAACACCGGCCGGGCCGGCACTTCCTACGGGCGGGTAACCTCGCGGACGCGGGCCCACCCGGCCGCCACCGACCCCAGGAGAGACGCCGATGCAGCTGGAGCTGTCCCCGGAGGACGCCGCCTTCCGTGACGAGATGCGGACGTTCTTCACCACCGAGATCCCCCAGGAGATCCGCGACACCGTGGCCGAGCGCCGCGAGCTCACCAAGGAGCAGATCGTGGAGAGCCAGCGGCTCATGAACCAGCACGGTCTGGCCGTGCCGCACTGGCCGGTCGAGTGGGGCGGCCAGGACTGGTCCCAGCTGCGCCGGCACATCTGGCACGAGGAGATGCAGCGCGCCGCCGTCCCCCCGCCGCTGGCGTTCAACGCCTCGATGGTCGGCCCGGTGATCGCGACCTTCGGCTCCCAGGAGCTCAAGGAGCGGTTCCTGCCGGCGACCGCGAACCTCGACATCTGGTGGTCGCAGGGCTTCTCCGAGCCCGACGCCGGCTCCGACCTCGCCTCGCTGCGCACCACCGCGGTGCGCGACGGCGACGAGTTCGTGGTCAACGGGCAGAAGACCTGGACCACGCTGGGCCAGTACGGCGACTGGATCTTCTGCCTGGTCCGCACCGACCCCGAGGCCAAGAAGCAGCGCGGCATCTCGTTCCTGCTCATCGACATGACCAGCCCCGGCGTCACCGTGCGGCCGATCGAGCTGATCGACGGCGGCCACGAGGTCAACGAGGTGTGGTTCGAGGACGTGCGGGTCCCGGCCGACCAGCTCGTCGGCGAGCTCAACCACGGCTGGGACTACGCGAAGTTCCTGCTCGGCAACGAGCGGGTCGGGGTCGCGCCGGTCGGCGCCACCAAGCGGGTGCTCGCCGCCGCCAAGCAGTACGCCGGGGAGCAGCTGGCCGATCCGCTGACCGCCGCCCGGTTCGCCGAGCTCGAGAACGAGCTGCTCGCCCTGGAGCTCACCGCGCTGCGGGTCGCCGCGAACTCCTCCGACGGCAAGCCGCACCCGGCCTCGTCGGTGCTGAAGCTGAAGGGCACCGAGCTGCAGCAGGCCGTCAGCGAGCTGGTCGTGGACCTGGCCGGCCCGGACTCGCTGGCGTCCGGGGCGGGTGAGGACTCCGCCATCCCCTGGTGGTCGCGGCGCGCCACCCCGGCGTACCTCAACCTCCGCAAGGCGTCGATCTACGGCGGGTCCAACGAGATCCAGCGGCAGATCATCGCGAAGACGATCCTCGGGCTCTGAGAGGCGGCTGACATGGACTTCACCTACGACGAGGAGCAGCAGGCGCTGCGCGAGGCCGTGCGCGGGCTGGTCGGCAAGGCCTACTCCGACTTCGAGAACCGGCGCCGGGCGGTCGCCGAGGACCCCGGCTTCGACGAGCAGCTGTGGGGCCGGCTGGCCGAGATGGGCATCCTCGGGCTGCCGTTCCGCGAGGAGGACGGCGGATCCGGCGCCGGCCCGGTCGAGGTCGCGATCGTGGCCGAGGAGCTCGGCCGGGTGATCGCGCCCGAGCCGTACCTCGCCTCGGTGGTGCTCGCCGGGGGCATGGTCGCCGCGGCCGGCACCGCCGAGCAGCGCGCCGAGGTGCTCGGGGCGCTGTCGGCGGGCGAGTGCGTGCTCGGCTGGGCGCACGCCGAGCCGGGCGCGTCCGGCGCGGCGCGCTGGTCGGCCACCGCCGCCGCGGTGACCGCGTCCGGCTCCGGCACCGAGTGGACGCTCTCCGGGGTCAAGGAGCCGGTGGTCGCCGGCGCCCGCGCCGACCGGCTGGTGGTCTCCGCGGCGCTGCCGGACGGCGGCACCGGGCTGTTCCTGGTCGACCCGGCCGGACCGAGCGTGACCCGCGCGGGCTACCCCACCCACGACGGTGGGCGCGCGGCCCGGGTCGGCCTCGACGAGGCCCCCGCCGTACCCCTCGGCGAGCCCGGCGCCGACCTGACCGCGACGATCGCGGTGGTGCTCGACATCGGCCGGGTGATGGCCTGCGCCGAGGCGCTCGGCGCGATGGACGTCGCGCTGGCCTCGACCACCGACTACCTCCGCAACCGCAAGCAGTTCGGCGTGCCGCTGAGCACCTTCCAGGCGCTGACCTTCCGGGCCGCGGACATGTACGTCTCGCTGGAGCTGGCCCGCAGCGTCACGACGTGGGCCACGATGGTGGTGGCGGCGGGCCGGCCCGAGCAGGTCGCCGACGCCGCGGCGCGGGCCGCGCTGCAGACCTCCCGCGCCGGCCGGCACCTGGGCCAGGAGGCGATCCAGCTGCACGGCGGCATCGGCATGACCGCGGAGTACGCCGTCGGCAGCTACACCAGTCGGCTCACCGCGCTCGACCACCTGCTCGGCGACGGCGACCACCACTTGCGGCGGCTCGCCTCGACCGTCGGGGAGCACGGCGAGGTCGACCCGCTGCCCTGACCGCGCCCGGCGGTCGTGTGCCTCGGGACCGCGCCCCGGCGCGGGCTCAGGCAAACGCCCCGGTGCCGGCCGGGCGGCTCAGGCCCGGCGGCGGCGGACCAGCAGCAGCAGGACCAGGAGCAGCACCACGAGCCCGAGGCTCACGGCCCCGACGAGTCCGGCGCTCAGCCCGTCGTCGGCCGGCCGATCGGCCTCGGCCGCCGATCCGGCCGGCCCACCCGCCGCCGTCGGCCCCGTCGGCGCGGACGTGGGCGCTTCCCGGGCCTGGGCGACCGCCAGCGCGTCCAGGGGCTGGGTCACCTCCGCGTCGCCCTCGTACGCCGGAGCCCCAGCGGGCTCGCCGAGCACCTCGACCTCCAGCGTGTAGGGCTGCACCCAGGTGTCCCCGTCGGAGTCCGCGTTCATCGAGACCACCACGTAGTGGTCGCCCGGGAGCACCGGCTGACCGTCCCCGTAGGCCTCGCGGTTCCGGTAGCGCACCGTCGGGGACATCGCGGTCAGCTCCCCGGCGCGCAGGCCCGGCATGATCGAGGTGTTGTCGGTGCCGCTGGCGTAGGCCGACATGGTTCCGAGCAGGCTGGTGTAGAGCTTCAGGTCGCCGAAGGGGCCCTGGATGCCGGTCAGGTCCTCCACCCCGGGGGTGCCCGCCGGGAACCTCGCCCGGACCGTGAGCTGCTGGCCCCAGTCCAGCGGGACCCGGACGATCTGGGACTCGCCCGGCACGATGTCGAGCGCGTACCGGCCGGTCCCGATCCGCGGGGCGTCGGCGAAGCCGCTGCCGGCCACCAGCCGGTGGGCCCGGCCCGGGACCGAGGGCGCGACGTACGCGCCGGTCTCCTGCCACTCCGGCAGCTGCTCGACGCCGGTGGCGGGCGGCTCCTCGAACACCGTGAGCGAGAACGGCGCGCTCCGGGTGTCCTCGAAGTTGCCCCGCTCGACGGCGATCTCGAGCGAGTCGCCCTGCCAGCAGTCGTCCTCGATGTAGGGGACGTCCCGGCCGCTCACGACCTCGGTCGAGAGGATCGAGTACTGGTCGATGTCGCGGTAGTCGTCCTCCTTGTCGCACTCCGAACCGTCCGGGCCGGTCAACGTCACGCCGATCTGGTCCCACTTGCCGACCGTGCCGCGGGTGGTGGCGGTGACGTGGATCGTCGAGCCCGGCATGGTGCGCCGGACGCGGAAGTGCCGCGTCGCGTCGGGGCTGCCCTTGCCGCCGACCACGTCGGTCCACTGGCCCGCGGTGATCGTGGGCGCGTCCGCGGCGGTGCGGCTGCCCTCGACGGGGGTGCCGGCCAGCCTGAACGGGCGCACCGCCCGTTGGGACACTCGCGTGAGCGTCTTCACGATGTCGGCCGCCGAGTCGGCGTTGTAGTAGGTGCCCTTGCCCTGCTCGGCGATGCACTGCAGCTGCTGCCGCGCGCCCCCGGAGACGCTCAGCCCCACCACGTCGATGTGCAGGTCGACGCCGGAGGAGGCCAGCTCGGCGGCCACCTTGCAGGGGTCGGGGGCGCAGGTGGCGATGCCGTCGGACACGAGCACCACCGACCGCATGCCCCCGTCGCCGACGTCGTCGGCGGCCCGGCGGAGCGCGTAGGCGATCGGGGTCTCGCCGTACGGCTTCACCGCACCGATCGCGTCGAGCAGGTCGCCACGGTTCCCGGTGCCGGGTGGCACGGCGAGCTGGCTGTCGGTGCAGGCGTCCTCGTGGTCCTTGTCGAAGACGGTGGCGCCGTAGACGCGCAGGCCCACCTCCGACTGCTCGGGAAGCTGACGCACGACCTGGGTCAGCGCCCGCTTGGCCGCGGCGATGCGCGTCGTCCCCCCGCCCGACGGCTCGGCCATCGAGCCGGACGAGTCCAGGACCAGGAGCATCCGGCCGTAGGCGCTCGGGACCTCGCCGTCCGCCGCCCGGGCGGGGGCGATCGCCAACCGGGTGCCGGCCAGGGGCAGGAGCACCGTCAGCCCCAGCGCGAGCGTCAGCGCCGCGAGCAGGGCGGGGCGGGCAGCGGGGCGGGCGCCTGGGCGAGTGGCGGCCCTGGTGGCGGCACGGTGAGCATGCGGGTGGGTAGGGCCGGGCACGTCGTCTCCCCCTGGGTCGGCTGGCCGGAGGCTACCCGCGGCCGCGGATCTCAATCCACCCGCGCCGCACGGGGCGGCGGGTCAGCGGCGCTCGAGCAGCGTGAGCACCTCGTAGTGCCCGGTGTTGGGGAACATGTCCAGCAGCCGGGCCCGCACCGGCACCAGCGAGGGCATCGCGGCGAGGTCGCGGGCCAGCGACTGGGCGTTGCAGCTGGAGTAGACGACGTGCGTGGTCGCGGCGGACTCCTCGAGCCAGCCGGCGAGCTCGGGTCCGATCCCGCGGCGCGGCGGGTTCACCACGACCAGGTCCGGCGCGGTCCCGGCGCCGAGGGCGTACGCCGTGGCGTCGCCGGCGAGCAGCTCGACCCGCTCCAGACCGGCCTCCCTGCGGGTGGTCTCGGCGCTGGCGACCGCCTCCGCGCTGACCTCGACGCCGGTGACCCGCCGGCCCGGCCCGGCCAGGTGCAGCGCGAACCCGCCCACGCCGCAGTAGAGGTCCCACACGGTGCCCGGGTCGAGCTCGGCGACCCACGCGCGCGCGTCGCGGTAGAGCGTCGCGGCCATCGCGGTGTTGGTCTGGAAGAAGCTCTGCGGGCGCAGGTGCAGGTCGAGGCCGTTGACCCGCATCCGCAGCGTCTGCTCCTCCGTCAACAGGATCTCCCGCTCGCCCTCGAGGACCGCCTTGGGCGCCGGCTGGATGTTCAGCGAGGCGACCCGGAGCGTCGGCAGGCGGTCCCGCAGGGCGGGGAGGTGCTTGCGGATCCGCGCCTCGGCCTCGGTCGAGCGGAGCACGAACCGCACCATCAGCTCCCCGTCCGGCGACTCGGTCACCAGCAGGTGCTTGAGCTCGCCGGCGCGCGAGGCCACGTCGTACGGCGTGAGCCGGGCCCGGGTCACGAACTCGGCCAGCACCGGGAGGGCCGCCGCGATCCCCGGCGTGTGCAGCGGGCACTCGCGCAGGTCCACGCC